>NZ_PDUS01000006.1:0-209489 GCF_002723455.1 Pseudoalteromonas sp. 3D05
AATTATACGCAAGCGTTTTTTAAAGTTATTTGTAATTAATTAGCATTTGGTATGATTTTCAAACGAACAGCATAAAAACACAGCTAAACTATCTGCAAAACAACTTATATAACCTAGTTAACTATATCTTTGGCTAAGATCCACACAATAGAAACTTAGGTTATTACTATAAAACGCACATCCCAGCTTGAACATACACAAAAACGAATATACACTTTATCATATATTAAACTTAAGGCTTTATTTATGAGTAATCAAACTTCCGCTAATAAGCGTTCGGTTTTATTCTTGTGTACTGGTAACTCTGCTCGCTCACAAATGGCCGAAGCATTACTTCGTCACAAAGCAGGCGATCTATTTGATATTTTCAGCGCAGGTACGTCACCTGAATTGATTGACCCCCGTACTTTAGATGCCATTGAGAAATTTGGTTTGACTATAGATAACCTTAAATCTAAAAGTGTTGATGAGTTCTCAGGCAAAGAGTTTGACTTTGTTATTACCCTTTGTGATAAAGCAAATAAAGAATGCCGTAACTTCCCTGGCGCCAAAGCACAATTAGCTTGGGATTTTCCAGACCCAAAAGGCCGATGCTGTAATAACCCTTTTGCTACCACATTAAGTGAATTAAACAATCGCTTGTCGATGTTTCTACTTTTAGAAAGTAAAAATCAGCCAAATAACAAGACTGCATTGAACCTGCGTATTGATGAACAAATTTCTGAGCTTGATTCTTTTACGATTGATCCTGTTTCATTTTATAAGTGCTTAACAGACGATATACGTTTAAAAACACTGATGCTGACTAATTATCACGGTGAACTATGTGTATGCGAGTTGATGGAAGCATTACAAGAAGACAGCCAACCTAAAGTGTCGCGTAATTTAGCTGTTTTAAAGCGAGCGGGCATTATCACAGATAGAAAACATGGCCAGTGGGTGTTCTATAGAATTAATCCAGACCTACCTATATGGATCAAAAAAGTGATCAGTGAAACAACTGAAAGCAACCTCACACTGATAGCCAACAATTTGGACAACCTCGCTAACATGCGGAACCGTCCAAGTAAAACTGACTTTTGTCGCTAATATAGGATTTTACAATGCAACTTCACCCCTTTGACACATTAACGTTAGATAATGGCGCAAAGCTTATTTTTACGCCTTGCCCTGGTACTAAACAAGCATCCCTTGAAGAGTCAGTGTTCACACTTAAGCAAGCCGGCACCAGCATGTTACTTACGCTAATGTATGACCATGAAATTGCTAAAAATAACATTAAGCAGCTACCCACTATTTGTGCTGAACATGATATCTCTTGGTTACAGCTGCCTATATTAGATGACGATGCCCCCGATAAAGAATTTGAAGCACAGTGGCTGCAACATAAAGAAGCCATTCTAAACGCAGTAAATAACCAAGAAACTATTGCGGTGCATTGTAAAGGCGGCACAGGCAGAACAGGCTTAGTGATTGCGCTTATTTTACTGACTCATGGTTGGCCTAGTGACAAAATAATTCAACAGGTACAAAAAATAAGGCCAAAAGCACTTAGAAATACACTTCAACTTAATTATTTTAATTCACAGTTATAATCAGTATTAAGGAATAAACAATGACAATTAAAGTAGGTATAAATGGTTTTGGCCGTATGGGCCGTTTATCAATGCGGGCAGCTTTCGATTGGGATGATGTGGAAATCGTCCAGATTAACGACCCTGCAGGTAACGCTGAAACATTCGCTCATTTAATGACATTTGATTCCGTACACGGCAAATGGCATCACGAAGCAAGCCATAACGACAATGCCATTATTATAAATGGTAAAAAAATTGGCTTTAGTCAAAACACTAAAACACAAGAGACTGATTGGTCACAATGCGATGTGGTTATTGAAGCATCTGGCAAAATTAAAACTAAAGCACTACTGCAAGCTTACCTTGATCAAGGTGTAAAACGCGTTGTTGTAACAGCGCCAGTAAAAGAAGACGGTATTTTAAATGTTGTAATGGGTGTAAACGATCACCTTTATAACAAAGACACTCATTCTATTGTTACTGCTGCTTCATGTACAACTAACTGCTTAGCGCCTGTAGTTAAAGTTATTCATGAAAAGATTGGTATTAAACATGGTTCAATCACCACGATTCACGACATAACCAATACCCAAACAATTATTGATGCCCCCCACAAAGACTTACGCCGTGCGCGTTCATGTGGCACAAGTTTAATTCCTACCACCACAGGGTCAGCAACAGCTATCACACATATTTTCCCCGAGTTAAAAGGCAAATTAAACGGTCACGCGATTCGCGTACCACTTACTAATGCATCAATCACTGATTGTGTGTTTGAACTTGAACGTGGCACAACCATTACTGAAGTAAATACCTTACTTAAAGAGGCAGCCGCGGGTGAGCTTAAAGACATTATGGGCTATGAAGAACGCCCGCTTGTATCTATTGATTACAAAACCGACCCTCGCTCAAGTGTTATTGATGCACTTTCAACTATGGTGATCAACGACACACAAGTGAAGCTTTACGTGTGGTACGACAATGAGTGGGGATATGCAAACCGTACTGCCGAACTTGTACGTAAAGTTGGCCTAGCCGATAAGGAATAATTGACCGTGGAGCGATTAAAAGCACTTCCGCCACAAATAAAACAATATTTAATAATTACCGGTAATTATTGGGCGTTTACCCTTACTGACGGCGCATTGCGTATGCTTGTAGTGCTGTACTTCCACCAGCTTGGTTACAGCCCGCTTAGCATAGCGATGTTATTTTTGTTTTATGAAATTTTTGGTGTGATCACTAATTTAGTGGGCGGATGGCTTGGCGCTCGATTCGGCCTCAATAAAACCATGAACATTGGCTTGGGCTTACAAATAGTTTCTTTAGCCATGCTCATGGTGCCTGTTGATGTACTCACTGTAATTTATGTTATGGCAGCACAGGCACTATCTGGAATAGCCAAAGATCTCAACAAAATGAGCGCAAAGAGTGCGATAAAACTCCTTGTGCCAAAAGATGCGCAAGGCCAGTTGTATAAATGGGTGGCAATATTAACTGGATCTAAAAATGCACTCAAAGGGGTTGGCTTCTTTTTGGGTGGCTTGTTGCTTACCATACTGGAGTTCCACGGTGCAATTCTTAGTATGATTTGCATGCTCACCGCGGTCTGGCTATTTAGTATCTTTGCTTTAAAAGAAGACTTAGGTAAAGCTAAAAATAAAGCCAAATTTAGTGAGTTATTCTCCAAAAGCAAAGCCATTAATGTGCTCTCCGCTGCACGAATGTTTTTATTCGGCGCAAGAGATGTATGGTTTGTGGTTGCCCTACCGGTATTTTTAGCCGCAACCTTTGGTTGGGATCACTGGTGGGTTGGTGGCTTTATGGCAAGCTGGGTGATCGGCTATGGCGTAGTGCAATCTTTTGCCCCCTCTTTTACCGGTAAAAAGTCAGGGCAAGTCCCAAGTGGCCGCAGCGCATTTTTATGGGCGAGTTATTTAACGCTATTGCCTGCATTTATTGCTTTAGCACTACATTTTGACTTTCATATTCAGGTATCAATTATTGTAGGCTTACTACTGTTCGGTGCAGTCTTTGCTATAAACTCATCATTACATAGTTACTTGATTGTCAGCCTTGCAGATAGTGATGGCGTGTCGTTAGATGTAGGCTTTTACTATATGGCCAACGCCATGGGCCGATTAATTGGTACTGTTCTATCGGGCTGGGTATATCAACAGTACGGACTTGAAGCCTGTTTATGGATTTCAAGCGCATTTATTGCCTTAGCTGCCCTGCTATCACTAGCATTGCCACAACAAGCCGACGCTCCTGCACAGTAACTGAGTTTACACCTGCATGGTGTTTACCATGCAGGGCTCTGCAGTTTCAAAAATAAGACAGCTCACGACTAAGCAACTTACCTAAATATGGAACATTTAATGCATGATTTTTGACATTAAAAAACATGTCAATTTATAGTCGCACGGGACGCTCAATGAATCTAACCAATATACCTTCATCATTAATTACTGATCCAAACTTGTTAAAGCAAGCCCAAACTGGCACACAACAAACTATGAACCAAGCTGAAGATAGCGCACCAACAGCTACTTCAGCAAAAGTTGCTGATGAGCAAACCACCCAAGACGAAGCTAACACTGATGAAACCAAACAAAGCACGCAGCAACAGATGATTACACACATAAAAACACTACAAGAAAAAATTCGCGCGCTAGAAGCTGACGACAGCCTAACAAAAGCAGATCAACAAACACAAATTGACGAATTACAGCAAGAGTTAGATGAAGAACTCGTTGCAATACAATTAAGCGTTAAAAAGAATGTATCAACGTTGATGGGAAGTTTATTTTCGTCAGCAGGCAACACGAGTTCAGGTTTATTGTTTAATCACAGCGCTTAGGGTAACTTTTTAACTAATATTCTTAGAACTAAAAAAGTCCCTAAGCGGGGCTTTTTACTTATTACCCTTGACCTACATGTGCCTTATTTACTGCTTGTACTTGAGGAAAATTGCTCGCCTCAAGACTTGATTATAAACCCGCTTTTTCTCACTTGAGCTAAGTTCAAAGTCTACACGCGTAGAATATTTCATCTAAATGATGCTTTGCCTAATTTAATATGGGTGACTGGTGCATATTCACACCAATCGACGTCATTACTGGATGCATAGTCATATTTAAAGTGAGTTAAAAAAACAACACTTGGTTTTTTAATTAAAAGATCAAGAAAACACAACAGCTTGCTTGACCGAAACTTTCTAATGGGAGAGCCCTTATAAGCACTTCACAGTTAATAGATTGCCAGTCTTGCTAACAGCCATGGCGTATCGTTAGATGTAGGCTTTTATATAGGGTCGACGCCATGGGAAGGTTTATCGGGCTTTATTATCAATAGGGACTTAAAGCCTGCTTAAGGTTGTTAAGTGCACTTATCGCTATCGCGGCAATATTATCTATGCTTCTTCCAATCCAACACTAAAAATAACTAAGTACGCGTTTTTTTAGCTTTCTTCTCAAAGTGTCGTATATTTAAAGGCAGTAATTAACTACAGAGTTGCAATAATGTTCCTTACCCGCTTAATTTACGCAAGCCGAATTACAGAAAGCTTTTCAAACTCAAGTATTGAGCACATTATTAGAAAGGCATCTGAAGATAACGTCAAAAATCATATAACAGGCATGTTGTGCTTTAATAGTAACTATTTCTTACAGTGTCTAGAAGGAGCACGCACGCAAGTAAACCAAACCTATAAACGAATTTTAAATGATGAACGCCACACGGACATAACCCTTCTTTACTATGATGAAATTGCTGTAAGGGATTTCGCTGACTGGTCCATGGGATATGTACCTTCTTCAAGCCTCAGCAGCTCTATTAACCTTAAATTTTCAGGCTGCACTGATTTTAACCCATATAAAATCTCAGGTGACGGCGCATTTAAAATGATGTTGGAGTTAAAAAAGTTATTACCATCAATAGAGTGAATGTATAAAAGTGGTGGCCCCTCCCAGACTCGAACTGGGGACCTAACGATTATGAGTCGTGTGCTCTAACCAACTGAGCTAAGGGGCCACTTATATATTAGCGTTTATATACAGCTAAATTTTGAAGCGTTTAGTCACTTGATTGACTAAAGCGGGTTGCAGTATAAAAAGTTTTTACTGGCTTGTCACTAGCAAAAACCTTTATTTTAACAATCTGTAAGCCAACTGCCTAAATAGTAATCGCCACAATGCTTTATAGTGGTGTTTATAGCAATTTAAACTTTAAAAACCACCTTCACAGCATATATCACAACCTAACAGAATTGCCCTGCTGCAAAACCACAGCTCCAAGCGTATTGAAAGTTATAGCCTCCCAACCAACCTGTTACATCTGTTACTTCGCCAATAAAATATAAATTTTTAGCCTTTTTAGCTTCAAAGGTCTTTGAACTGAGTTCGTCGGTGTCTACTCCGCCTAATGTAACTTCTGCGGTGCGATAGCCTTCAGTCCCGTTAGGTTTAATTTGCCAGTTATGTATGTAATCAGATAGCTCGTCAATTTGGCTGTGAGTAAGCTGGTTTATATTACAATCTGGAATTGCTTTACTTTCATGTAATATTTCAACAAAACGTTTTGGTAAAATAGTTGCTAGGCTATTCTTTAATGATTTTTGTGCTTGGCTTTCGCGCCATGTTGCTAGTTGCTCTTTTAAATCAAGCTCTGGTAACAGGTTTATAGTAACTGCTTGCCCTGCTCGCCAAAACGAGCTTATTTGTAATATGGCAGGGCCGGATAAACCACGATGAGTAAACAGAATATTTTCTTTAAAAGTCGTGCCGTCTTCGCTACTGACAATACAGGGAATACTGATCCCTGATAACCCTTCAAAGCGGTCTTTATCATGTTGGTGCAAGGTGAAGGGTACAAGTGCAGCCATGGTAGGTAATACTTTCAAACCAAATTGTTCAGCAACCTTATAACCTATTGGTGTGGCACCAAGCTTTGGCATTGTTAAGCCACCCGCAGCAACTACAAGTGATTCACACTGATAGGTTTCTTGCTCTGTGGTTACCTGATAACCAGTATCGGTTTTTGTTACGTTTAGCACTTCATTGCGAAGCGCAACATTAACCCCTGCCCACTCACATTCGGTGAGCAATATATTAACAATGTCTTGGGCACTGTTATCACAAAATAACTGACCTAGGGTTTTATGATGATAGGCTAAACCGTGGCGATCGACCAATTCAATAAAGTCATGCTGGGTATAACGACTTAGACATGATTTAACAAAATGAGGATTGCCGCAAAGGTAATTGTCAGGGCTCGCATTTTCGTTGGTGAAGTTACAACGCCCTCCTCCACTAATTAAAATTTTACGTCCTGGCTTTTTACCCATATCAAGCACCGTAACATTGCGTCCTCGGTAACCTGCTTGAGCAGCGCACATTAAACCTGCAGCACCGGCACCTATCACTATTACATCTACTTGGGTCATTTACTTTTCTCGCTAAATTTTTTTGAATTATAACAAACTTAGCTCGACAAACTGAGATGTATTTAACTATTAAATTAATAACAATAAAGATTTTATCGGGATTATCGCCACATCAAAAAACAATACTTTATAACTAAAAACCAATGAAAAAACAAAGCTAAAAATATTATTTGGCCATATAAACATCTCTATATAACCAAAATGGTGACAGACATAACGAAACGTTATTTTCACAGTTTTAACAGATCGTTTACTTTTGTACCCCTTCACAACAATTCATTGTGAAGTAATACATAACAATCTAGGGATAATTATGACAACAACAAGTTTTAAAAAGTGTGCATTAGCACTCACATTGGGTACGCTATTTACTGCAACAACCACCATGGCTAATCCAAGCCAATCAATTATGCCATCAATGGCTGAAACAACCGCAAAGCTTCAAGGGCAAGATCCTTTAGGTACACGTTTCATCATCAAATATAAAAACAACTCAAGTGAAATGGCGACGCTTTCAGCTATGGATGCTAGCCCACAAATGATGAACAAAAAAGCGCAAGGCTTCGTTAAAAACTTTACGAGCAAAAAAGGTAAAGTTAAAGCGCAGTATGTCCGCGCAATGGCATTAAGTAATCACCACGTTATGCGTGCAGACAAAAAATTAAGCGCTTCTGAGGCACAAGAATATATGCAAGACGTTATCGCTACAGGTAACGTAGAGTACATTGAAATTGACCAAATGCTGAAGCCATTTGCAACGCCTAACGATCCTCGTTATTCAGATCAGTGGCATTACTTTGAACAAGCAGGTGGTTTAAACCTACCAACAGCTTGGGATACAGCAACTGGTAGCGGTGTAACCGTTGCAGTGCTAGATACAGGTTATCGTCCGCATATTGATTTGAATGGTAATATTTTACCCGGCTACGATATGATTTCTGATACGTTTGTAGCTAATGATGGCGGTGGCCGTGATAATGATGCACGCGACCCAGGTGATGCTGTTGCAGCAGGCGAATGTGGTAACAATGGTGCGCAAGGTTCTAGCTGGCATGGTACTCATGTTGCGGGTACTGTTGCAGCTGTTTCTAACAATGGTGAAGGTGTGGCTGGTGTTGCTTACGACGCTAAAGTTGTTCCTGTTCGTGTACTTGGTAAGTGTGGTGGTTTAACCTCAGATATTGCTGATGGTATTATCTGGGCTTCAGGTGGTTCTGTTTCTGGCATTCCAAGCAATGCAAACCCAGCTGATGTTATTAATATGAGCCTTGGTGGTAGTGGCTCTTGTAGCTCAACTACGCAATCTGCAATTAACCAAGCACGTGGTAATGGTGCGGTAGTTGTTATTGCGGCTGGTAATGACAATGATAACTCTGCAAACTATAACCCAGGTAACTGTAGCGGCGTAGTAAACGTTGCATCGGTTGGCCGTAATGGTGGTCGCGCTTACTACTCTAACTACGGTAGCAATATCGATGTTGCAGCACCTGGTGGCGCACAAAGTTTTGCTAATGATTCTGAAGGCGTACTTTCAACCCATAACTCAGGTTCATCAAGCCCTTCAAGTGATAGTTATCATTACTCGCAAGGTACGTCTATGGCGGCACCTCATGTTGCGGGTGTAGCTGCTCTAATTAAGCAAGCTAAACCGTCTGCAACACCGGATGAAATTGAAAGCATTCTAAAATCAACAACTCGTTCATTTGCTGCTACCTGCAATAATTGCGGAACAGGTATTGTTGACGCTGCCGCAGCGGTTGCTGCTGCAACAGGTGGTACACCACCACAACCAGGCGGTAATGAATTACTAGATGGCCAAGCACAAACTGGCTTAAGTGGCGCTGCCAGCAGCGAAACTTTCTACACAATGACTGTACCAAGCGGTGCAACCAATGTAACTTTCACAATGAGTGGCGGCACGGGTGATGCTGACTTGTATGTACGCGCTGGTAGCGCTCCTACCACGTCAACTTATGATTGCCGTCCTTATAAAGGCGGTAATAGCGAAGAGTGTTCTATCGACAGCCCTGCAGCGGGTACATATCATGTAATGCTACGCGGTTATTCGGCATACTCTGGCGTAAGTCTAGTAGGTAACTTAACAACGTCTGGCGGTGGTACAGGTACTCCGCAAGCAGGTGGCGGTACAGTTGAAAATGTATCTGCTAACGCAGGCCAATGGAAACATTATACGCTAGACGTACCTGCTGGTATGGCAAGCTTTACAGTGACAACATCAGGCGGTTCAGGTGATGCTGACTTATTTGTTAAGTTTGGTAGCCAACCAACAACGTCAAGCTATGATTGCCGTCCATATAAAAATGGTAATGCTGAAACATGTACATTTAGCAACCCGCAAGCAGGTACTTGGCATATGAGCGTTAACGCCTACAGAACATTCTCAGGCTTAACAATTGATGCACAGTATCAACCTTAAGTAATAAAAGAAAAGCCTAGTTTATTAGGCTTCTCTTTAACCAGTTCCCCTGGTAATTTTTAGCCGAGCTTTGCTCGGCTTTTTTCGCTAAAGTGTAGCTAGCACAGCTTCAGCACGGCTCACTGCAAATTCTTTACCTTGCTCAACATACAAACCAGTCACAGTTTGGTTTTCTACAACCATTGCATAACGCGTTGATCGTACACCGCCAAACCCTGCTGTGTCTTTATCTAAGCCAAGGGCTTTAGTGAAACTTGCATCACCGTCCGCAAGCATGTCAATTTCTTGCGCATTATGCTGCTCACCCCATGCTTTCATTACAAAAGCATCGTTTACTGATACACAATAAATAGCATCAATGCCTTTGGCTTTAATTTTATCTGCAAGCGTAATAAATTCAGGCAGGTGCGCATTAGAACAGGTTGGAGTAAACGCTCCAGGTACCGCAAATAACACGACTTTTTTATCTAAAAATAGCTCGTTATTGCTAAGGGTTTGCAACCCATCTTCTGTTAGTTGAGTTAAACTTACAGCGGGTAAAGTATGGCCTTGAGTAATCATTTTGTTTCCTTAACTTTAGTATGAATACTAAGTGTAAAGTGCAAATAAGGTAAATTAATAAGTTTAAGCTTACTTAATTACACCATGTACTTTTATTGAAGCTACACCAATAGGACACCTCCTTTAATGTAGCTTCAATTATTAAACAGTTCTTCCTAATCAATAATCTGTGGCTAGCTATAGGTTTGCAAAGTTTATGTTGTTTACTAAACACCCTATCCTTTACAAACCTAAAGTAAACACTATATTAACCAACAATCCCTAAAGGTTGGGCTGTTTTCCATGCACCTCGGGTAAAGTCTGGGATATCTACAGAGTCGCTACGATTACTCACTGACTGAGCTGATAATGGCGAAATAACTGACCACGCAGCGCCATCGTATACATCTTGATCCAATGCCTCACCATTACGCATACAATAAATCATGCGCCAAAACATCAGAAAGTCCATACCGCCATGCCCACCATTTCGTTGCGCTTCTTCGCCCATCTTAAGCCATA
Source organism: Pseudoalteromonas sp. 3D05 (assembly GCF_002723455.1). Taxonomy (GTDB): domain Bacteria; phylum Pseudomonadota; class Gammaproteobacteria; order Enterobacterales; family Alteromonadaceae; genus Pseudoalteromonas. Next base: position 10,523 of record NZ_PDUS01000006.1, read on the forward strand.
ATGGGTGATCGTATTTTTTATACCACGAAGACATATCGTGATCCCACTCGTGGAAGCTCTTTTCACTTCCTTTTTCCAGTGCGATTCGGTTTGGAAAGCCTGCAAACACCCCATTTGTGCCCTGTATTAAATTATGACGAGAGTATGGCCTTGGTGTGGTAGTGTCATGCTGAACCATAATGCTTCGTCCCTTCACTGTTTTGATAAGTGTAGTATTCATATCTCCGGCAATATAATTAAGCTGGTTTCGTTGATGCTCAGGCGGGAACTCTTGTTCTGCGTACGCTTTTCGGCCAAGCGCTGGTGAACTCATAGAGGTTAAAAAATCAAAACGGTCGCCACGGTTAATATTCATATACTGTGAAACAGGCCCTAAACCATGGGTGGGATATAGATTACCATCACGTTTGGCATGCCAAGCCGTTCGCCACGAACCCGTTTTATGAGTAACCTCTTTCATTTGCCAACGCAATTCGTGAATATAAGCCGCTTCGCCGTGCAATAGCTCACCAAATACACCTTGACGAACCATATTCAAGACCATCAACTCATCACGGCCATAGTTGACGTTTTCCATCATCATACAATTCTTTTGTGTACGCTCTGCCGTATCAACAATTTGCCACATTTCTTCTACTGTTAACGCAAGTGGCACCTCAACAAATGCATGTTTGCCACTATTCATTGTGTCTATTGCCATCGGGGCATGCCATGCCCAAGGCGTAGAAATAATCACAATGTCGATATCGTCTCGATCGAGCATTGCTTGGTATGCGTTATCAGCCCCAGAATATAAAGCTGGCTTTACAAAGCCATTTTCAGTTAAATAATTTGCTGAACGCTCAAGTACTTCATCATGGGTGTCACATATTGCAACAATTTGAGTGCCATCAATGTGGCTCATTCTTTTTACGTGACCAAATCCTCGCTGGCCAACACCAATAAAGCCAACCCGAACAACATCCATTTTTGGTGCTATTAAGCCTATAACTGACTGCCCTTGTTGCGCTGGAATTATGGGAGTCTTAGATGTTGCGCACCCGGCAACAACGCTAGCAGCGGCAGCTGCACTAGCGGCTTTTAGAAAGTCGCGGCGATTAAACTGTTTCATTATTTTTTCCTTGATAAACCTAAGTTTAACTTACCTAAGATAGCTGTAGAGGTAAAGTAGACCAAGGTAATTAACAAGAATATGCGGTGAGCTGAGGAATGAGAAGTTAAGCCTAGCGCAAGACACGCTAGGCTTATTAATTAAACGTCGCTTATGATTGCTTTGAGTATTTGCTTTTTAGCGATGATATCACGGTAAAGTGCAAATTGGTTTTGCGCACGCTCAAGGTTATGTGTTGCGTGTTTTGTCGCAAAATAATTGTCGCCATCAATATAATCAGTAAGAAAGCGTAGACCTATCATAAAGGTCATCACTTTTGTACCCAACCAGAAACTTTGCTTCTCTTCATCTGTAATGAGGCCTTTTAATGGCTCAATATAGCCCTTTACCACAGCTGCGAAAATCTCTTCGCGCACGCGTACATTATCTAGATTAGTTGAATCTTCTTCTTCTGGAGAACAAAAAGTACGCACCATATCGCCAAAATCATACAACCAATATCCAGGCATACAGGTATCTAAATCAATAACAGCCTTGGCCGTATGTGACTTATTACAAAACAACATGTTATTAATTTTAGTATCATTATGACATGGTCTAACAGGTACGTTTCCTGCCAGGGCTTTTAATTCATCAATCAAACCAAACTGAGATAAACAAAAGTCTACTTCTGACTGACAACTCGCCAAACGTGATACCGGATCTTGCTCTATCACTGCTTTGAAGTTTTTGCCGCGCATTGCTAAATTATGAAAATCAGGAATAACATGATGCAGTTGCTCAGCATCAAAATCTTCTAGTGCTGCTGCAAACTGTCCAAACGCATTGGCGGCAATTTCTGCTTGTGAAGTATTCGCTACTACATCTTCACTATAACTGCCGCCAATAAATTCGAGAGCACGCCACACACCTTGATCACAGTCCACTAAAAACTCACGTGACTGAGTAGGTACATGCCTAATAATGTCTAACTCATAATTTCCTGATTGGTGTTTTTGAGTTAAATGACGCTCAATGAGTCGAGCATTCTTAACTAACATCTCCGGCTCTGGAAACACCTCTGTATTCAACTTTTGTACTACCAATGACTTCTCAGGCATGGTCAATAACATGGTGCTATTAATATGACCATTACCGATTGGTTTAATGCTTACACATTCATTGCCAAGCCCAAAGCTTTCTGACAACTGCACCGCAACTGGGTCTAACTTCATACCTATTTCACTATTTTCGTGCCCAGAAAAGGGCTGGGATGGGATTACCTCATCCATGGCGTAGTTCATATAATTTCCCTGCAACATCCTGTAACTCAGACTTGTAAGTCACGCCATACCACGACTCTTGGGCCGTATAAACGCGGACTTTTTGTTTATTGTTAATGATTGACCACTGTATTTGATCGGGTAAATAATACTCCCTTTTGACATCGCTGTCATGCATTTCTAAAAACTCAACAAAACCATGTTCCAAACGCTCAAGAAAAGTAGGAGTAATCCCCCAAAAACTCATTGAGCTTAAGGCTTCCATCGCTATTTGTTTTTGCTCACCGAGTGGGTTTACTCCTGTTAACCCCGTATCGCTTTGAGTGATATTTAAATACTCCTCTACCCCTTGTAAATAACCATTATCAACTTGGCAGATACCTCTGTTAACACCCCCTTGTGTTGATAATGTAGCCTCAATAGGGTATCCGACCATAGCCCAACTTTGTTCAGACTTAAAATGGTCACTGAGTATTTTAAATGACGAAGCCCCGTAGTAATCATCTGCCGTAATCACAATAGCTGGGTTTTTAATGTGCTCTTTAGCACATAATAATGCGTGGCCTGTACCCCAAGGTTTAACTCTATTACTAGCTAAATCAACAAAGCGCTGTGGAACTGAATCAATATGCTGCTCTACAAGTAGCACCTCTAGACCTTGCGGTAATCGAGGTAAGATTGTATTTTCAACCTCCGCTCTAACATTTTGGTTAATGACAAGTACTACTTGAGTAACTCCCGCAGAGTGTGCATCAGCGATGCTCAATTCCATTATTGTACAACCTAGCCCAGCCACTTCTGCAATTTGCTTATTACCACCAAAGCGACTACCTAAACCACCGGCAAGTACAACCAAACTGAGCGAGTGTTTACTTTTTTCCATGACTAACTCATATTATTTTTATTGGGAAGAATTGTACCAGCTTTCAATAATAGGTCTAGCTGAACACAGGTAGGATTAAACGGTTATAAAGCAAAAACGGTGGCCTGATGATTAGGCCACCGATTAAACATCTATCTAAAAAAGACGACTACCAAATTTTAACTCGGTCTGCTGGTTTGATGTACATTTTGTCTCCCTCTTTTACATCAAATGCTTGATAAAACTCCGGCATGTTAGACAAAATACCAATAACGCGATAATGGCTCGGTGAATGAGAGTCAGTCATCAGTCTGTTGCGTAACTCTTCATCACGGTATTTACGACGCCAGATTTGTGACCAACCCATAAAGAAGCGCTGCTCACCAGTGTAGCCATCAATGATAGGCGCTTTGGTTTCACCTAATGATAATTGGTATGCGGTATAGGCAACGGTTAAACCACCTAAGTCACCAATGTTTTCGCCTAATGTTAGCTCACCATTGACAGCTGCATCTTCAAATGGCTTATATTCATTATATTGTGCAACTAACTGCGCTGTACGCTCTTCAAATTGTTTGAGGTCTGATTCGCTCCACCAGTTGCGCAAGTTACCATCACCATCATATTTAGCACCTTGATCGTCAAAACCATGCCCTAACTCATGTCCAATAACAGCACCGATAGCTCCGTAATTTACTGCATCATCAGCCTCTAAATTAAAGAACGGTGGTTGTAATATTGCTGCTGGGAATACTATTTCATTATTAACCGGGTTGTAATACGCGTTAACTGTTTGTGGAGTCATATGCCATTCAGACCGATCAACAGGTTGACCAAGCTTCGCCGTCATATCTGCGTATGACCATTCACTAAAGCGAATATAATTTCCAACCAAATCATCCGATTTGATTTCCAACTTAGAGTAATCTTTCCACTTGTCGGGATAACCAATTTTAGGCGTGAACTTGTCCAGCTTCTCTTTGGCTGCTAATTTTGTTTCAGGACTCATCCATTCTAGGTTTTCAATAGCAACACCATAGCCTAGAATCACGTTATCGACTAACTCTTCCATTCGTGCTTTGGCTTCAGGCGGGAAGTTTTCTTTAACGTAAACCTTGCCTAAAATTTCGCCCAATACACTGTTAGAGGCATCCACCGTTTTTTTCCACAGTGGAGCTTGCTCTTTTACACCTCGCAAAGTGGTACTGTAAAAATCAAAGTTTAAGTTGACCAAATCTTTGTTTAACAGCCTTGCATAATTATTAACGAAATGAAATTTCAGATAATTTTTCCACGTATCTAAATCCGTGTCGCTATAAATACTAGCAAACTTTTCAAAGTAGCTAGGCTGCCCAACAATAATATCCGTTGAGTCCACACCTGAGGCTGTAAAATATGTCTCTAAGTCAAATGTACCTGTAAGCTTACTCGCATCAGATATACTCATCTTATTATAAGATTTAGTTGCATCGCGGCTTTCCACTCTGCTCCACTGTGCCTGTGCAATGGTTTTCTCTAACGCTAAAATTGTTTCTGCGGCGCTTTTTGCATTTTCTACATTTGCTCGTTCAAGCACAGCAGTAATGTATGCCTTATACTCTTCACGTATTTTGCTAAACTTTTCATCATCTTTTAAATAGTAATCACGATCAGGTAAGCCCAGACCTGACTGATAAGCATAAAGAGCATATTCACTTGAGTTTTTAGCGTCATTGTTAACATACCAACCAAACGGTACGCTACCACCTTGAATACGTAACTGAGCCATTAACGTGACCAAATCACTTTTAGCTTTAACTTCATCAATATTCTTTAACACAGGCGTTAAAGGTTGAATTCCAAGCGCTTCACGTTTAGCTTCATTCATATAGCTATTATAAAATGAGGCTAATTTAAACTCATCAGTACCAGCTTTAACCGACTTATTCGCTGCTGCTTTTTCTAATACAGCCTTCATTGCTTTTTGAGAGTCGTCATATAGTTGTGTAAAAGATCCATAATTAGATTTATCACCCGGAATCTGTGTTGTCTCTAACCATTGACCATTCACGTGGTAATAAAAGTCATCTTGCGCTCGAACTGATTTGTCCATATTCGCTAACTCTATTCCTGAATCCAATTGCTGGACTTGTGTTTGAGGTGCTGCTATTTCTGCTTGTTGTTTTTCCCCGCACCCTACTAAACCCAATGCCAGCGCAATACTTGCTGCCGTAAGCGTTACTTTTTTCATGAAAGCCTCGTTTTTTAATTATTGATTAAATGCGTAGAAACGATAAACCTCATCAATCTATTCGCATCCATCATTTTAAACCTGATCAGCAAAACAATATATGACTGTGCAATGGCAAACGATTTTAATGTGTAACAAAGTTTATCAAATAGTGTGTATTAAGACTCAGAGCTGGAATATCAAATCCATTACCTAAACGGTTTATAATCTTACAGACACAAAAAAACCGCTATAAAGCGGTTTTTTTAATTATTCACGTTTTATTTTATAACACGCAAATGTGAGCCTTTCTTCTTGTCAGGTTTAGGTGACGCAGGCTCATCAATGATCGGTTCATCAACTAATTCAACCGGCTCAGGCTGTAGTGCAAAATCGTCTTCGTCCTCTAAAAACTCTTCTGCAGTAAATACAGTTCCTTCACCGTTTTCGCGTGCATATATTGCAAGTACAGCACCTATTGGTACATATACTTGCATTGGTTGACCACCAAATCGAGCATTAAAGCTTAATTGTTGGTTATCCATCGAAAACTGCGTAACGGCTGACGGGCTAATGTTCAAAACAATCTGACCATCTTGGACAAATTGAGTTGGAATTTGCACTGCAGGAAAATCAGCGTTCACTACTAGATGTGGTGTACACTGATTATCAACAATCCAATCAAAAAATGCACGAAGCAAATAAGGACGATTAGATGTCATTACAAACGTATCTCACGCTCAGCTTCTGTTAAAGAAGCTTGGAAAGATTCACGTTCGAATAAACGAATCATGTACTCTTTCATTTCTTTAGAACCTGCACCATTTAGCTCAATACCAAGTTCTGGTAAACGCCATAATAGAGGTGCTAAGTAACAATCAACTAAGCTGAATTCTTCGCTCATAAAGTATGGCGCTTCAGTAAAGATTGCTGATACTGCTAGTAGTGCTTCAGTTAGCTCTTTACGAGCTTGAGCTGATTCAGCACCATTAGCATAAATTTTTGCTGCTAGGCTATACCAGTCAGTATCGATACGGTGCATCATCAAACGGCTACGACCACGCATTACCGGGTAAACAGGCATTAGTGGAGGGTGAGGAAAACGTTCATCAAGGTATTCCATGATGATGTTTGCCTGATATAAACCAAGCTCACGGTCGATCAGTGTTGGCACTGTACCGTAAGGGTTAATTTCGTGAAGTGCTTCTGGCAGATTATCCTTTTCAGCCAAATGAATATCTACACTTACACCTTTTTCTGCAAGTACAATACGTACTTGGTGACTATACATACAGTTAGCACCAGAAAAAAGGGTCATTACAGGGCGCTTATTGGCAGCTACGGCCATGCCTACCTCCATTATATAACTAAAACAGCAATAGGGGCTTAAGCCCCTATTGCAAAATTACCTTTAAATATGTTCAAAATTAATGAACATCTCTCCAGTATTCTTTCTTCAGCATGAATGCCAAGATAAATAGGATAATTAAAAACCCTATTACCTTAATACCTAACGCTTCAGACTCAAGACGTGTAGGTTCACCTACATACTCAAGAAAGTTAGTTAAGTCACGAGCCGCTTGGTCGTATTCATCCACGCTCATTTCACCAGTACCATCTGTCTCAGTGCCGACGACCTTAGTCACTGTGTGACCATTTTCTTCAACTTCTTCGACTATAGGTGTTGGTAAACCTTGCAGTTCTTGTAGAACATGAGGCATACCTACTGATGGGAATAACGTATTATTCACGCCAAATGGACGAGATTCGTCTTTGTAAAATGATTTTAAGTAAGTATAAATCCAATCACTACCACGAACTCGTGCAACATTAGTTAAATCAGGTGGTGCTGCGCCAAACCATTTTGCAGCATCTTCTTTAGCCATAGCATTAAGAATGTGGCCACCTACTTTTGAACCATCAAAGATAAGTTGTTCTTTACCAACCTCTGTTGGAATTCCAATGTCACGAAAAGTACGTTCATAACGTTGATACTGCATTTGGTGACAACCTAGGCAGTAGTTCATGAACAACTTTGCGCCACGCTGCAAAGAAGGTTGATCAGATATATCGTTACCCGCTTCCATTAAAGGAACTGACGGGCCTGCCGCCATTGCAGGTAACACGTTTACTGATAAAGCGAATAAACCAATAAGTAGTTTTTTCATCATTTCGTTAACCTCTCAGGCAATGGCTTAGTTTTTTCATTCTTACTGTAAACAAATAACAGTACGAAGAACATAAAGTAAGTCACAGTACAGACTTGCGAAACAATCGTTTTAAAGTCAGTTTGTGGTGTAGCACCAACCCAACCTAGAAGAACGAAAGTAACAACAAAACCTGCAATGTTCCATTTGTGGAAACCACAACGGTAACGAACTGAACGAACCGAACCACGGTCAATCCAAGGTAATAATGCTAGTACGACAATTGATGCACCCATTGCAGCAACACCCATTAATTTATCAGGGATTGCACGTAAGATTGCATAGAATGGCGTGAAGTACCAAACAGGGAAAATATGCTCTGGTGTTTTAAGTGGATTAGCAGCTTCAAAGTTTGGCGCTTCTAAGAAGAAGCCGCCCATCGCTGGCATAAAGAACACAACCCAACAGAACAAGATTAAGAAACCAACCACGCCCACAATATCTTTAACTGTATAGTAAGGATGGAACGGAATTGCATCAATGATGTCTTTCTTATCAGTATAGTATTCATGGAACTTAAATTTAGGCTTATCTTCTTCAGCCACAGTTCCTTTCTTGCGTTTGTTATCAATACCATCTGGGTTGTTTGAACCCACTTCATGTAGTGCAACAATGTGTAAGAATACTAAAATAACAATAACCAATGGCAATGCAATTACATGTAATGCAAAGAAGCGGTTAAGCGTTGCACCAGAAATTACGTAGTCACCACGGATCCACAGTGTTAAATCGTCACCAATAACCGGAATAGCACCGAATAGTGAGATAATTACCTGTGCACCCCAGAACGACATTTGGCCCCATGGTAATAAATACCCCATGAACGCTTCAGCCATTAGGGCTAAGAAGATGAACATACCGAATAACCACAGTAATTCACGCGGCTTTTGGTAAGAACCGTAGATCATGCCACGGAACATATGAAGGTATACAACAATGAAGAATGCTGATGCACCCGTTGAATGTAGATAGCGTAAGAGCCAACCATACTCAACATCACGCATGATGTATTCAATAGAAGCAAACGCCCCTTCTGCTGAAGGCACGTAGTTCATTGTCAACCAAATCCCAGTTAGGATTTGGTTTACTAGTACTAACATGGCTAGCGAGCCAAAGAAGTACCAGAAGTTAAAGTTTTTAGGTGCTGGATACTGTGCAATATGCATGTTCCAAACACGTGTCATTGGGATACGGTCGTCTATCCAATCAACAATTTTACCAAACATTAGGCCACCCCTTGTTCTTCGCCCACTAAAATAGTGGTCTCATCAAGAAAAGTATATGGTGGAATTTCTAGGTTTAATGGTGCTGGTACCGATTGGAAAACACGGCCAGCCATATCAAATTTAGAACCATGACATGGACAGTAAAAACCGTCTTCAGTCCCTTCCACTTTTTCACCAAAGCCACCTTGTAGGAAGCTAGGTGAACACCCTAGATGCGTACAAATACCAACAGCGACAAAAATCTCTGGACGTATTGAACGGAAATCATTCGTTGATGATTCTAATTGTTGTGGCTCTTGCGATTGCGGATCACGAAGTTGACCTTCGTGAGCTTTCATCTGCTCAAGCATTTTTGGGGTCCGTGATACAACCCATACAGGTTTACCACGCCACTCGACACGTATTAATTGTCCTGGCTCAAGTTTGCTGATATCTACTTCTACAGGCGCACCCGCAGATTTAGCTCGCTCACTTGGATTCCAAGACGCAATAAAAGGAACAGCAGCCCCAGCCGCACCAACACCACCAACAACAGAGGTAGCTATGGTTAAAAAGCGACGTCGGCCATTGTCTACAGGCGCATTGCTCATCCACTTATCTCCACTATGATTCCCAACACTTGCTATATTGAGAACATCAGTTACAGCAGGTTAATTTTTCGAAATTTTAAAATAGAAGCGATCATAATTAAAACCCATTATTAAAACAAGGTTATTAACAGCCTCATGCTCGAATAATCCTGACTTTATCAAAAACTGATTAAGCTAGCTCGAGCATAGAGCCGTCTCTATGATATAACTTTTACAAAAACAATATACTGACCAAGATCAACCTCACTAAGAGGAAGCAGATAAACTGCACATGGTGCTGTTGAACTCACTCACATTACTTGCCAGACAATTGTAGCAAAAAAATCCATCAATTAACTGATGGATTTACACTTATTATGATTATTATTGAACTTTTTTTAAAGTTATACGCAGTAAAGGCCCAAGCAGGTTAATTATTAGGCGTATATTTAATACTCGTTTGCTGATTACTTGTAAAAAGTGCGAGTTTCTCAAATTTTCAGCAATCCGTTTTAAAGGGATGCATCAAGCTTTGGGGGGTGTTTTTTTGCTCGTAGGTTTGGTGATACTCAACCCACGCTACGGTATATAGGATAACACTGTGTTTATCGCTAACTTTTTCATCCATAAACAAAAAACCCAGCCGAAGCTGGGTTTTTGGAATTCTGTAAAACGTAATATTAACGTTTTGAGAACTGTGGACGCTTACGTGCTTTCTTAAGACCCACTTTCTTACGCTCAACTTTACGCGCATCACGAGTAACGAAACCGGCTTTACGAAGTTGTGGACGTAGTGACTCGTCAAACTCCATAAGTGCACGAGTGATACCGTGACGGATTGCGCCAGCTTGACCAGTAGTACCACCACCTGCAACAGTGATGTGTAAGTCAAACTTTTCAGTCATATCTACAAGCTCAAGAGCTTGACGAACAACCATACGTGCTGTTTCGCGACCAAAGTACTCTTCTAAAGAGCGCTTGTTGATTACGATGTTACCAGTGCCTGGGCGTAAGAATACGCGAGCACTTGAACTTTTACGACGACCTGTACCGTAGTATTGATTTGCCATGATAGTGCTCCTTAAATGTCTAGAACCTGAGGCTGTTGTGCAGCATGGTTGTGCTCAGTACCCGCGTAAACTTTAAGTTTACGGTACATAGCGCGGCCTAAAGGACCACGTGGCAACATGCCTTTAACAGCTTTTTCGATGATCATTTCAGGCTTTGCAGCTTGAAGTTTATCAAAAGTAGTAGACTTAAGACCACCTGGGAAACCAGAGTGAGCGTAGTAAACTTTATCTTTGAATTTGTTACCAGTTACAGTAACTTTCTCCGCGTTGATAACGATGATGTAATCACCAGTATCTACGTGTGGAGTATATTCAGCTTTGTGCTTACCGCGTAGGCGATGAGCGATTTCAGTAGCGATGCGACCTAAAGTTTTACCTTCAGCGTCAACTACGTACCAGTCACGTTTTACTGTTTCTGGCTTAGCAACAAACGTTTTCATTTATAAAAATCCAATGTTTTTCAATTAAAACCACAGGTAATTATTATTAATTACCGCTCTAAATGTTTGCTCCAACCCCTTCGAGTTTAAGACTTTTGCGCCATTCAAAAGAGGCTAAGCTAATGAAGGCAATAGAACGCAACGTGGCAGACGCGGGAGTATACCAGCACTTGAACCACATTGCTACCTGGTGCTTGTTTTTTCCGCAAGAAATTTAAGTGCTCTGTTTAATTAAGCTAAATGCTCTCTTGCAAGATATTCCAGTGACTGCATTTCTTGTAATCGACTAATACAACGTTTGAACTCAAAGTTTAGGTTCCCTTGAGTGTAAAGTTCAGTGATTGGTTTTTCAGCAGAGATGATTAATGTCACATTACGCTCATAAAACTCATCCACTAATGCAATAAAGCGGCGCGCAGCATCGTCGTTAGTTTGTCCAAGCTGTTTTACGTTTGATAAGATAACCGTGTTATACAAACGGCTTATTTCCATATAGTCCACTTGGCTACGGGCCGTTTCACATAGTTCAGGGAAATCAAACATGACGATACAATCCGATACTTTACGCGTTTTGATCATCCGCCCTTCAATTTCTATCGCTGTATCCAAGGTGCCAGGCTCTGGCGATAACTTATCAAAATATTCAAACAAGTTTTTATCAGCCTGTGCATCTAGTGGGCTGTGAAAAATTTCAGCTTGCTCAAGTGTCCGTAAGCGATAATCAATACCCGAATCAACATTAACAATTTCAGTATTTTCATTAACCAATGCAATTGCAGGTAAAAAACGTGCACGCTGAAGCCCATTGCGATAAAGCTCATCAGGCACGATATTAGAAGTAGCTACTAAAACAATACCACGTTCAAATAACGCCTCCATTAAACCACCTAACAACATAGCATCCGTGATGTCTTGCACAAAAAATTCGTCAAAACAGATAATATCCGTTTCAGCCTTAAATATGTCTGCAACGATTTCTAATGGATTCGACTTATTATTTAACTTTTTTAGCTCATCATGAACGCGGTGCATAAAACGATGAAAGTGCACACGCATTTTTCGTTTACCCGGCAAGGCTTCATAAAAAGTATCAACTAAATAGGTTTTACCACGCCCGACACCTCCCCAAAAATACAGTCCTTTTATTGGTGGCGTGCTATCTTTATTAAAGAGCTTTGCAAACCAGTTTTTTTCAGCTGGCTTTGCTGTCGTTAAATCATCGTATAGCCGCTGTAAATGACGCACTGCATTTTCTTGCGCAGCATCATGTACAAAATCGTCACGCTGTAAATCTTGTTGGTACTTTTGCCAAGGTGTCATAGGTAGTTACAATAAAAGACGGTTTAATTTACGCAACATATTAACACGCATCGTAACTCGGGGTATATTAGTCATAGTAAGATTTATGTAACCTGACATCAGGTTATCAAAGCACGTATTGAGTTATCCATCGTGCGAACTATTATTGGTTATTTTTGCATTTCCCAAAGGGGTGGATTTTATGGGTACAATTACTTGGATTGGTATTACCGTTATCGTTGCAGTAGCAGCTTTTTTTCTTGGTGCGTTTGTTACAAAAAAACAATTTAAGCAAGACGAGCTTGAACAACAAGCTGAACAAGCGAAGCACGCTTTGGAGCAATATAGACAAGATGTTGCCGACCATTTAGCCAGCACTGGCAAATTAGTTAATCGAATGAAAGACAACTACGATCAATTGCTTAACCACGTTGATGAAACCAATAAGCTGTTATTAAATGATAAAAAGCAGCACCCTGCTGAACCATTTTTCTCAAAAGAAACCACAGAACAGCTACAGCGCTCCTTAAAAGAGCGCCAAAGCGACCGTTCATCTGCTAATGCTCAACCCGCTGATTATGTCTCGGGTGAATCTGGTTTATTTGCTGGTGAAAACAAAGTTTCAGAACAATCAAAAGCATCTTGAGGAACTTTTTTTTGACCCCATAGTCTTTAGATATAACAGCTTTATATAATATCTATACCTTAATGAGGCTGCTATTTGCAGCCTTTTTAGTTTTTGCTTTTCCTGTGATGTGGAGTAAACCTTGACTATGAAAATGAAATTATCGTTAATCAGCTCAGCTGTCCTATCTGCGAGCCTACTATTAACCCCTGCAGTTTCAACGGCCAAAATGCCAATTGCAGTAAATGGTCAACAATTACCAACTTTAGCCCCAATGCTAGAACAAATCACCCCTGGAGTTGTGAGTATTCAAGTATCAGGGTCTAAAGAAGTACGCAGACGCGCCGATCCCCTTGACTTCTTTTTTGGCAATCCTCAGCCACGCAGCCAAAAACGTGAATTTAGTGGATTAGGATCAGGCGTTATTATTGATGCCGATGAGGGCTATGTAGTAACCAATAATCACGTGGTACAAGATGCTGAAAAAATGCTTGTTACACTTGAGGATGGCCGTGAATACGAAGCTAAACGGATCGGCAGTGATAAAGAATCCGACATTGCCTTATTACAAATCGATGCGGATGACTTGGTCGAAATTAAACTTGCTAATTCAGATCAATTGCGTGTTGGTGATTTTGCGGTCGCAATCGGAAATCCATTTGGCTTAAGCCACACAGTGACATCAGGTATTGTTAGTGCACTTGGCCGCAGCGGCTTAAATATTGAAGGTTATGAAGATTTCATTCAAACAGATGCTGCAATCAATCAAGGTAATTCCGGTGGCGCACTTGTTAACTTAAATGGCGAACTAATTGGTATCAATACCGCCATATTGGGCGCATCGGGTGGTAATGTAGGCATTGGTTTTGCTATTCCTTCTAATATGATGAAAAACCTGGTTGATCAAATAATTGAACATGGTGAAACCCGAAGAGGATCTTTAGGTATCTCTGGACGCCCACTGGATGCTGGTCTTGCTAAAGCACAGAAACTCGATGTTAAGCAAGGGGCCTATGTCATGCAAGTAATGGATGATTCTGCAGCTAGTAAAGCAGGTATTAAAGCAGGTGATGTAATTACTAGCGTTGATGGCACTGAAATCAGCGGATTCCTTGAACTGCGCAGTAAGATTGCTACGCTAGGCGAAGGAAAAAAAGTGAAACTGGGGATTTATCGTGACGGTAAAGTAAAAACAGTGAGCGTCACTCTTGATGGTGCTTCTGGTCAAAGCGCTTCAGGTGATGAATTACATCCGGCATTCCAAGGTGCAACACTCAAATCAACCCAGCGAAATGGCGCAAAAGGTGTTGAGCTTGAATCTGTCGATCCTCGTTCTCCTGCTGCACGTGTTGGCTTAGAAGAAGGTGACATTATTATGCAGGTTAACCGTCAACGCGTAGAAAATATCAGAGAAATGAATAAAATCATCGAAAACACAAGAGGTAATATCGTTCTTGGCGTTCAAAGAGGCCGTGAATCTGTGTTTGTATTGATTCAATAGTATAAATATCGATTAAATAATAAAATTTATAACAGCGGCACTTGCCGCTGTTATTTTTTTTGTGCCAAAATAACAGGATTGCCCTCTAATAATAAGAATACCGTGCTAAGATTTTTTAAATTTGTACTTCCCCCTCTATTTGCTGGCCTCGGTATCGCTTTCTTAGTGGTATTCTTTAGCCCTAATATGCGAGCGGCTCTTTTACCAAATGTTGCCCTGCCCAGCGCTATAACAAGTCAGCACCTGAGCTTTTCTGATGCAGTAGAGAGAGCTGGGCCATCCGTTGTCACCATTTTCTCTGAGAGTATTTCTAGCCAACCTCGATATAAACGCCAAAACACAGTTCAAGAACTCGGATCAGGCGTTATCATGTCCAGTGATGGTTATATATTAACTAACTATCACGTGATTAATAATGCAGACCAAATAATGGTGATCCTCACTGATGGCCGTCGCTTTTTTGATGTACAACTCATCGGCTTTGATACCATAACAGACTTGGCGTTATTAAAAATTAATGCCGAACACCTACCTGTGATTCCAGTGAATAATAACTTTAACCCACGTGTGGGAGATGTAGTACTTGCGATAGGAAATCCACTTAATTTAGGGCAAACAATTACTCAAGGAATAATCAGCGCAACAGGCAAACAAAAAATCACTGACAGCCCATTCAATAGCCTATTACAAATGGATGCTGCCATAAATGTAGGAAACTCAGGCGGCGCGTTAGTCAACTCTAAAGGTGACTTGGTGGGGATAACATCGGCACAGTTCAAAACGCGTGAAAATTTGGACATTCAAGGTATTTTCTTCGCTGTGCCCTATTCTTTAGCAAAAGAAGTGATGGATAAGTTAATTCGACACGGCCGTGTTGTAAGAGGTTATTTGGGCTTCACAGGCACTGCTGTTGATAATACAGGTAAAGAAGTCAGCGATAATTATACCCCTGTTGCAGGGCTTCGTATTACAAGCTTAGATCCGTTCGGCCCTGCATGGCAGGCTGGTATAAAAGAGCAGGATATAATCGTTAAGATAGCAGGGAAAGATGTTAGTAACCCGCAACGTACGCTGACGTTAATAGGAAATTCGGAACCTGGAAATGAGATTGAGTTTCAGCTTTATCGAAGTGGGGAGATTTTAAAAGTGATGGTCAAAGTGGCCGAACTTGAAACAGAATTATAGAACCCAGGGCCTAGAAGCTAGGACCTAGGTTCTAGGCTTTTAACTACTTCTTCGCTTGATATTAGCACCTAAGGCACTGAGCTTATCTTCTATACGTTGGTAACCACGATCTACATGATAGATACGATCTACAATAGTCTCACCTTTGGCTACAATCCCCGTTAAAATCAAACTCGCCGAAGCACGTAAATCTGTTGCCATCACTTGCGCACCGCTTAAGCTTTGAGTCTCACCACAAATTGCAGTGTTTCCCTCTAAACGAATATTAGCACCCATGCGCTGTAGTTCTGGTACATGCATAAAACGGTTTTCGAAAATTGTTTCTGTGATTGTGGCACTGCCATTAGCCACCACATTAAGCGCTGTAAATTGCGCTTGCATGTCTGTTGGGAAGCCTGGGTGTGGCATGGTTTTGATATTAACCGCTTTTAATTCACGGTTACGCATATCTAAATATATGCTGTTATCAGTCACTTCAACTAGTGCATTAGCTGCGCGAAGCTTTTCAATAACAGGTTCAAGGCTGTGAAAATCAGTTGCTTTACAAAGCACTTCGCCACCTGCCATTGCCGCAGCAACCAAGAAAGTACCGGTTTCTATGCGATCAGGTAAAATACGATGCTCACAACCATTTAGCTTCTCAACACCTTCAACTTCGATGCGGCTAGTACCTGCACCTGATATTTTAGCACCCATCGCAGTTAAGCAGGCAGCTAAATCAGCGATCTCAGGTTCGCGAGCTGCATTTTCTAGAACCGTTTTACCATCGGCCAAAGTCGCGGCCATTAGCAAGTTCTCAGTTGCACCGACACTAACCATTTCCATGAAGATTTCAGCGCCTTTCAAACGCCCTTCTACACTGGCATTGATATAGCCGTTTTCAACCTTAATCGTCGCGCCCATGCGCTCAAGGCCTTGGATATGGATATCAACAGGGCGAGCACCAATAGCGCAGCCACCAGGAAGGGAAACCTGCGCTTGTCCAAAGCGAGCTACCAAAGGTCCTAACGCAAGCACAGAAGCCCGCATTTGTTTTACTAACTCGTAAGGTGCGAGTGTTTTATTTACTGTCGCACCATCAATTACAAGTTGGTCATTTTGCCACAGCACTTTTGCACCAAGGGTCTGTAATAGCGCCTCTGTTGTGCCAATATCACGTAAACGTGGAACATTGTTAAAAGTGCTTTTTCCATCAGCCAACAACGCAGCAAAAAGAATAGGTAATGCGGCATTTTTAGCGCCAGAAATGGTCACTTCACCAGCTAAGCCAGTGCCACCTTGAATTACAAATTGATCCATTGGGAGGCCTTAACTATTGCGGTAAGATAAATTTTTGTTCACGCTTCCACTCTGTCGGTGTAAATGCACGAATAGACACAGCGTGGATTGTTCCGTCAGAAATAGTATTCATCAATGGGCCGTACACTAACTGTTGTTTTTTAACACGGCTTAAGCCATCAAAACACTCACCCACAGCAACCACTTCATAATGGCTACCGTTGGCTTTTACATGTACTTCTGTTAATTGTAATTCGTCGCGTAATAATGTTTCGACTTCGCTTGTTTGCATAACTCTCACTCAAATAAGGTTGTAACCTGTCCCAACTGCATTAAATTTTGCAGTTGCTCAGGAATATTTTGCAATTCAAGGCGAATGCCTTGTTGCTTTAATTCTGCGAAAGAGTGAATTAACCAAGCTAAGCCCGCCGTGTCAACCCTAGACACCTCAGAAAGGTCAAAATACCAGGTTTTATGGTTACTTTGTGGGTTTTTATTAAGAAGCCGTTCAGTTGCGATTGAGTTTCGCGTCAGCTCGCCACTGATACGAAACTCATGATCGGTTACTTGAGTAACACTGACTTTACTCATTACCACCCTCACCTCTGAACTGAACAGGTAACTGACTTTTTTGTTTTAGTAAGTTACTTACATGCTCAATGCCTTGCTGACGAAGAATGCCTTGAAGCTCACTTTGCTTTGCATCAAGTAAACTAATGCCTTCTGCTACCATGTCGTACGCACGCCATTCGCCGCTTCTATCTTCACGTACTTTAAAATCAATTTTGATATCAGGTTTACCTGGATCAACAATTTTAGTTTTAACTAATACAACATCTTGGCCAGCAAATTCTCGACTAGGAGCAAACTCAACCTGCTGGTTAGTGTACTGGGTAAACACACCCGCATACGTGGCAATTAAGTACTCTTGGAAAACATCAATAAATGTTTTGATATCTTCGATAGCTTGTTTTTGTTCTGCGGGATCTTTAATCGCACGCACTTTCGAAACATGGCTGCCTAACACGCGAAGCGCAGCGTATTTATAGTCGATATAAGGCATTAACTCCTCAGAAACTATAATACGTAAATGTTCTTTATCTTTTTCGATGAGTGGCTGATCACGCGTAATACGTTGAAAGGTATTATCTGATACTTGACGCACCATCTTGTATGGGTCTTTTAAATTGACCGAATCTGTATTTGCATTTGCATTGGTTGCGATAAAAACAAACGTGATTAAAGCTAAAAGTTTTTTAAACATAATAATTACTCGCCACCTTGATTGAATAAGAACTGACCAATTAATTCTTCAAGTACTAGTGCTGATTTAGTGTCTGTAATAAAGTCACCATCGTTTAATGCTTTACTCTCTACACCAAACAACTCGTCTAATCCTAAATCGCCATCATTGCTTGTTACTTCAAGCCCTAAACATGCCTGTTCAGCTGATTTAGGCGCAATAACAGGGTTAATGCCTAAGTACTGCTCACCTAAGATACCTGATGTTAAAATAGACACTGAGCTAGTATCCGAAAATCGACATTGATATTGCGCATCAATTGTCATATCAACCACGGGTAAAAACTCTTGTGGATGGATTGAGATTGCTTCAACACGGCCAACAACTACGCCACCGACCTTAATCGGCGCTCGCGCTTTTAGTGAGCCAATATTATCAAATTTAGCCTTTAATAAATAAGTATCTCCATTACCACTGATACCTGCGTTAGCCACTTTCAATGCCAACATTGCAAATGCTGCAATCCCTAAAGCGACGAAAAAGCCAACTAAAATTTCTAATTTCCGTGAATTCATTATCTATACCTTTTTTAGCTGGTAAACATTACCGCTGTCAAAATAAAATCAAACCCTAAAACAGCCAGAGATGAGTGCACAACGGTCTCTGTTGTTGCTTTACTAATACCTTCTGATGTCGGCACACAGTCATACCCTTTATAAAGTGCAATCCACGTGACAACGATGGCAAATACAAAACTCTTGATCATGCCATTTAAAATATCCTGTTGGAATGACACTTGAGATTGCATGATTGACCAAAAACTACCTGTATCAACCCCTAGCCAATCTACGCCCACTAAGTGAGCGCCGATTATAGCGACCGCTGAAAATATCAATGCAAGTAACGGCATACTGATAAAGCCTGCCCAAAACCGTGGCGCTATAATGCGTTTAAGTGGGTCGATAGCCATCATTTCTAGGCTTGAAAGCTGCTCGGTTGCTTTCATAAGGCCTATCTCTGCAGTCAACGCACTGCCTGCTCGTCCAGCAAATAGCAGAGCTGTCACTACAGG
This sequence comes from Pseudoalteromonas sp. 3D05, assembly GCF_002723455.1. Classification (GTDB taxonomy): domain Bacteria; phylum Pseudomonadota; class Gammaproteobacteria; order Enterobacterales; family Alteromonadaceae; genus Pseudoalteromonas. Next base: position 29,682 of record NZ_PDUS01000006.1, read on the forward strand.
CCCCAACTCTCTAAGTAAACTTAACGCAACCAATGGCCCAAGACTATCCTCAGCACCATAGCCCACCAATACGGTGTAACCTTGCAACGCGAGCACCATGCCGATAAATAAGCCTGATACCATAATAATCAGTAAAGATTGCGAACCAACCATATATAACTGACGAACAAGTAACGGAGTTCCTTTACGAAAGTTTGGTAAGTTCCACAACGCGCCAATTAACATTTGGGTAGAGCGGCCAAGCGCTGCAAATCGGCCAAATGTTTTCTGGCCTAGCTTTTGTAACATATCGAACATTAGCTAAGCACTCCAAGTAATTCATCATTATAAGGTTCTGCGGGGAAATGGAACGGTACTGGTCCATCAGACAGTCCTTTTAAGAACTGCTGTACTAATGGCGACTCATGATTACGCATTTGTTCTGGAGAACCACTTCCAATCACACCTTGGTCAGCAATGATAATCACATGATCTGCGATACTCATAACTTCTGTTACATCATGTGTAACAATTAATGAGGATAAGCCTAATACTTGGTTAAGTGATTTGATTAGCTTGACCAAAACCCCCATTGAGATAGGGTCTTGTCCAGCAAATGGCTCGTCATACATAATTAGTTCTGGATCAAGTGCAATTGAACGCGCCAAGGCAGCACGTCGTGCCATGCCACCAGAGAGTTCCGAAGGCATCAAGTCTTGAGCACCGCGCAAGCCAACGGCCTGAAGTTTCATCAATACGACAAGACGGATTAAATCTTCGCTGAGACGGGTATGCTCTCTAAGTGGGAAAGCGATGTTGTCAAACACTGACATATCTGTAAATAATGCGCCACTTTGAAATAACATGCTCATTTTTGTACGCGCGGCATAAAGCTCTTTGCGCGTCATGGTTGGGATATTATCACCTTCAAATAAAATCGTGCCGCTATCAGGTTTTAATTGGCCACCAATTAATCGCAGCATGGTTGTTTTACCTATACCGCTGGGCCCCATAATGGCAGTGATCTTACCCTTAGGAACACTGAAGCTCATATTTTTATATATGCTTCTGTCGCCCCTTGAAAAGCTTACATCCTTGATTTCTACTATTGGTTGCGACAAGTCGCTCTCCATTATCATTTTCACTACTTTTTCTATTTTAAAGCTTTTTGTACTCAGATGGAAAAAACAAATCGTAAAATTTTGTAATATTCTATGTAATAACAACCTAAGCATTGAAAACACAGGTTAGCATAATATCTAACATTGTTTTTATATGTATACCCAAACTACCTCAAGATGCGAGTTTCAGTTGGAATTAAAAGCGATTTAGGCAAGGCATTGATTGCAAGTAATAGTGGTTCTATTGTTAAAATCAATAACGCAGTATAAATCGCTTTTAAACCAACCCTTTGGGCGTTCCACAGAGACTTACTCCCATCGTTGTTACTTCTTAAAAGGGACTGCCATTCTTGCAAAGTAACGCCTTGATATTAAGCCCCTGTGAAACGCTGAATTCTGCATCTTGAGGTGGTTTGGGTATATAACTTCTCTCTTACTAACAATTTGACCTGATTCTTTTATTTATACTTTCAAGCTGGCTTTTGATATTATTTAAGTCAATTTGATATTGGATAATTGGCGTAATGTAATGGTGACTTCTTTTGTCATTTTGATTCTTGGATTTGCTGGGCTTGTTTGGAGCGCAGATCGCTTTGTATATGGCGCAGCAGCGCTGGCAAAAAACTTTGGTGTACCTACTTTAATTGTAGGTTTAACCGTTGTTGCTATGGGCTCCTCTGCACCAGAAATGATGGTCTCAGCTTCTGCCGCGCTTGCGGGTAAAACCGACACAGCAGTTGGTAATGCCGTTGGTTCAAATATTACTAATATTTTATTAGTGCTCGGTATTACAGCACTTCTTCGCCCTCTTTTAGTGTCATCGACAACACTCAAGCGTGAAATGCCGCTTGTATTGATTGTTTCTCTGGGTGCATGGTTTGTTTTTTCTGATAACTACTTTTCATTTGCCGAAGGTGTAGCATTATTAATTGCTTTTATTGTGTTTATCGCCGGGTTAATCATTATTTCTATTCGTGACAAAAACCAAGCTGATGACCCTTTTGTAAGTGAAGCATGTGAAGATGTGCCAGATAACGTGCCAACTAAAAACGCCTTTTTCTGGCTCGTGGTAGGCATGATATTACTGCCCTTAAGCTCACACTTTCTAGTTGGGTCTGCTGTTGATATCGCAAAGTATTTTGGCTTGAGCGACCTTGTTATTGGTCTAACGATTATTGCCATTGGCACCAGCTTACCTGAATTAGCAGCCTGTATAGCCGGGGTGTTAAAAAATGAAGATGATCTTGCATTAGGCAACATAGTTGGCTCAAATATTTTTAATATATTAGCTGTTTTGCCTTTAGCAGGTATTATCAATCCATCAATTATCGACCCATCAGCAGCAAACCGTGACGCACTTATAATGATTGGTGCAACACTCGCGTTAATAGCTATGTCACTAAGTATTAAAGGGACTCAGCGAATAAATAGAATTGAAGGTGGTTTACTGCTCGCTGCATTTGTAGCGTACCAAGGTTATATTTTCAGCCAAGTAGCTTAATGCCAACATAAATGGATAACAAATGACGCAGTTAAATTTTATTGAGCAAGGTAGGCGCGTACTCACAATTGAGCGCCAAGCACTTGATGATATCATTCAGTATTTAGATGATAGCTTTAACACAGCATGCCAATTAATGTTTCAATGCCAAGGGCGAATTATTGTTGTTGGTATGGGCAAGTCGGGTCATATTGGTAACAAAATTGCTGCAACACTTGCAAGTACTGGCACCCCCGCATTTTTTGTTCACCCTGGAGAGGCAAGTCACGGTGACTTGGGCATGATAACGCAAAATGATGTCGTTATGCTGATTTCTAACTCGGGGGAAACTAGCGAAGTACTCAATATTATTCCTGTTATCAAGCGCATAGGGGCTAAAATGGTTGCTATGACAGGTAACCCAAGCTCCTCGATGGCAAAATGGGCGGATGCACATGTATGTATAAAAGTTTCACAAGAAGCATGCCCGCTTGGATTAGCCCCCACAGCAAGTACAACTGCAACACTTGCTATGGGCGATGCTATTGCAGTTGCTTTACTTGAAACCAGAGGCTTTACCGCCGATGACTTTGCGCTTTCTCACCCTGGAGGAAGTTTAGGCAAGCGTTTGTTACTATGCCTAAAAGATTTGATGCACGATGGTGATGCAACACCTATCATTAAAGACACCCAGCGCATTAAAGATGCCTTAATAGAAATGTCAGCCAAGGGGTTAGGCATGACCGCGGTGGTCAATGAAGCTGGGCAATTAACAGGCCTGTTTACCGATGGTGATTTACGCAGAATTTTAGAGCAGCGTATTGATATTCATAACACCCTAATCAGTGAGGTTATGACGCGTTCTTGTACAACAGCGACAGCCGATATGCTTGCTGCCGAAGCGCTAAACATTATGGAACGTAAACGAATAAATGGCCTTATTGTTATTGACGATAACCAACACCCTATTGGTGCCCTAAATATGCAAGACTTGCTAAAAGCAGGAGTTTTATAAATGCAGTTTGCTGATTTATATCAACCACTGAGTAAAGATGCGCAGACCCGCGCTAAAAAAGTAAAGCTACTAATCTGCGATATTGATGGTGTTTTTTCTGATGGTCGTATTTACCTTGGTAACCAAGGTGAAGAATTAAAAGCCTTTAACACTAAAGACGGCTTTGGTATTAAAGCGTTGATAAACAGCGATATTGAAGTGGCAGTGATTACGGGTCGCCATTCACACATTGTTCAGCAGCGCATGACTAGTCTAACCGTTAAACATATTTATCAAGGCCAAGAGAATAAATTGCAGGCCTATCAAGAATTAAAAGATAAGCTGGCTTTAACCGATGAGCAAATTGCCTACATTGGTGACGATGGCCCTGATTTACCCGTAATGCAGCAAGTTGGCTTTGCTGTTGCCGTAAATGATGCGCACCCGTTGGTAAAACGAATAGCACATTATACAACCATGTTACCGGGTGGGTTTGGTGCAGTACGTGAACTAACCGATTTACTCATGTTGGAAAATGGCAAAGCACTAACAAACGAAGGGACTAGCTCATGAATAGTGCGCGTTTAATTTTAAGCGTACTATTTATAGGCTGTATGGTTTGGCTTTGGTATCCATACTTTAACCAATCTAACACACAGCAGCTCGTTGAAGAGGATATTATTGCAAAGCCTGATTACACAGCCGTCGCATTAAAACAAACAGCCTTTGACGAGCAAGGAAAAATAAGCCACAAAGTAACTGCTGCAAAAATGGAACTCTATCAGCAGTTAGGATTTACTTACTTTGAAGAGCCTATTTTTACCTTATATAATCAAGAGCAAATGTGGCAAATTAATGCAGCTGAGGCCACATTATATGAAAATAACCAGCTGATTTTAGAAGGCAATGTGATGGCAATTAACCTTACAGAAAATGCCATGATAGATCATATTAATGCCGATAACATCCAAGTTGATATTGAGCTACAAACCATGAGTTCAGAACAACCTGTAGAGTTAGTCGGGCCTGATTTAAAAATTACTGGGCGCGGGCTAAAAGCCGATTTAAAAGCCGAAGTAATTGAATTAATTAACCATACGCGAACCATATATTATGACCAATAAACTTGCCCAAATGCTTGTAATTCCAAGCCTATTCATTGCTTACTCAAGTGTTGCGCAAAGCGAACTTCCTACTGCAAACCAAGTATCAATCAGTGCAGATAAACAGCAAGCACAGTTAAAATCTAATGTCGGAATTTTTGAATCGAACGTTGAAATAATCCATGGCGCAAGACGCATTACTGCTGACCGTTTAGAAGTACATAAACGCGACAAGTTAGGCGAGAATAAGCAACTGCTTATTGCAACAGGCAGTCCAGCTTATTTCGAAGAAAAACAAGATGATGGTTCAATCATGAGTGCCAGCGCAAACGAAGTTCGTTACGATGTAGCTGAACGTTACTTAACCCTAATTGGTGATGCCCAGGTTACTCAAGCAGGTCAAAAGATTAATGCTAAAAGCATCTCTTACGACATGGAGCAGCAACTAATTAGTGCGCAAAAAGATGAAGACTCAGATGACCGCGTGCATACTATTTTAGTGCCCATCGAAAATAAAAAAGCAAAGTCAAAAGGCCAGCCATGAGTACATTAAAAGCTGAATTTTTAGCTAAGAGCTATAAAGGCCGCCAAGTTGTAAAGAGTGTCGGATTAGAAGTAAGTGCTGGAAGCATTGTCGGTTTACTAGGCCCAAATGGTGCAGGTAAAACGACCACTTTTTATATGATTGTTGGCTTAGTACCGAGCGACAAAGGCAAAATAAGTATCGATGATAACGATATTACATTACTGCCCATGCATAGCCGTGCGCGATTAGGTATTGGTTACTTACCGCAAGAGTCATCTATTTTTCGTAAATTAACGGTTTATCAAAACTTGATGGCGATATTAGAAACACGAAACGATTTAAATAAGCAAGGCCGAGAACAAGCACTTGATGGCCTGCTGGATGAATTTAGCATACAACACATACGCGATAGCCAAGGTATGGCGTTATCAGGTGGTGAGCGCCGCAGAGTTGAAATTGCTCGCGCATTAGCCGCAAACCCCAAGTTTATTCTATTAGATGAGCCTTTTGCTGGTGTTGATCCAATTTCAGTGTTAGATATAAAGAAGATAATTGAACACCTAAAAAACCGAGGCATCGGGGTGTTGATTACAGACCATAATGTACGAGAAACCCTTGATGTTTGTGAAAAAGCCTACATTGTTTCTCATGGTGAGTTAATTGCTTCAGGAACGCCTGAACATGTGCTTGCCGACCAAACAGTACGCGATGTTTATCTGGGTGAGCAATTTAGGCTATAAACCAACATTCAGCTAACTATCTGCTAAACTTAATTTTGATTACATATTAAAAGGATTGTTAAAGATAAATGAGGCAATCACTCCAGCTGCGCATGGGCCAGCAATTGACAATGACACCTCAGTTACAACAAGCTATTCGTTTGTTGCAACTCAGTACATTGGATCTCCAACAAGAAATTCAAGAAGCGCTCGATAGTAATCCTTTACTTGAAGTTGAGGAACATGAGTTTAGTGATGAAACTGCAGGCAAAAATGAGCAAAAGCAAGACACCGATGAAGTAACTGTCAGTGCATCTGCTGATGAAACGCCAAGTGAATACGAACAAGAAAGTAGTGAAGCACTCAATAAAGAAACTGTCAGTGACGAAATGGCAATGGATGTGACATGGGATGAGTATATGAGCGCTGCTCCTTCTAGCTCATCAGGACCCATGCCTGAAGATGAGTCTATTTACCAAGGTGCTTCCACTGAAACCCTGCATGAATACATCATGTGGCAACTACAATTAACGCCATTTAGCCCGACCGACGAAGCCATCGCCATTGCTATTGTAGAAGCGATTGATGAATCGGGTATTTTAACATTGAGCTGCGAAGATATTGTAGAAAGCCTAAATAAAGATAATAACGAAGAAGAAATAGAACTTGATGAAGTCCAAGCTGTTTTAAAGCGCATCCAATTATTTGATCCAATAGGGATTGCCGCACGCAGCTTACAAGAGTGTTTATGTATACAACTGAATCAATTTGACCCTGCAACGCCATGGCTTGCAGAGACTAAAATGATTTTAACCGAGCATATCGATCTTTTGGCAAGTCGTGACTATCGCACTTTAATGAAAAAGACTAAGCTTAAAGAAGATGAGCTAAAAGAAGTCATGACACTGATACACAGCTTAAACCCTAAGCCAGCAGATACCATTGTTCGCGAAGAGTCTGAGTATGTTATCCCTGATGTTTCAGTGAAAAAAGTTAAAGGGCGCTGGATGGTGGAATTAAATCCAGACAGCATGCCTAAAATTAGAGTGAACAGCCAGTATGCCGCCATGTCTCGCTCAGTAAAATCGAGCAGTGACAGTCAGTTTATTCGTTCGCATCTGCAAGAAGCAAAATGGTTTATTAAAAGCTTAGAAAGCCGTAATGAGACATTACTCAAAGTAACTAACTGTATAGTAAAACAACAGCAAGGTTTTTTTGAACACGGCCCCGAAGCTATGCGCCCAATGGTACTTAATGACGTAGCTGAAATGGTAGAAATGCATGAGTCAACGATCTCACGCGTAACAACTCAAAAGTATATGCATACTCCACGGGGTATTTTTGAGTTGAAGTACTTTTTCTCCAGTCACGTAAGTACTGAAAATGGCGGCGAATGCTCTTCTACAGCTATTCGCGCATTAATCAAAAAGTTAATTAGCGCAGAAAACTCAGCGAAACCATTGAGTGATAGTAAAATTGCAGATATATTGGCTGAGCAAGGTATCAAAGTAGCTAGACGCACCATTGCAAAATATCGTGAGTCACTAGCTATTCCACCGTCAAATCAAAGAAAGAGTTTGATTTAAGGCGTAAAAAACAAAGAAGGAAAATGCTTATGCAAATTAACTTAACTGGTCGCCACGTAGAAATTACCGATTCACTTAGAGACTATGTACATAATAAGTTTGCGAAGCTTGAAAGGCACTTTGATAGTATTAATAATGTACATGTGATTCTTGACGTAGAAAAATTAAGTCAAAAAGCAGAAGCCACAATACATGTTAGCGGTGCTGATTTGTTTGCTTCAACTGAACATCAAGATATGTATGCTGCGATTGACGGGCTAATTGATAAATTAGACCGCCAAGTAATAAAACACAAAGAGAAGCACGCTCGACACTAATACTATGAAATTAAGTTCACTTACTTCTGAGGACTGCAGTAAAGCTGCGGTCCTTTTTAATAGCAAAAAACGAATTCTAGAATTTATTAGCCAATTGGCTCATGAAAAGCTTCCTCACCTCACACAGCAAGAGATCCTTAACGCATTATTAAATCGGGAAAAGCTTGGTAGCACAGGCATTGGTCGAGGTATTGCTATACCACATGGTCGCATGAGTGGCGCGCAATCTCCACTAGCACTAATCTTAGTGAGTGAAACCCCTATTAGCTTTGATGCAATTGATAATCGTCCTGTCGATATTTTTGTGGCACTGATCGTACCTGATGGAGATTGCCAACTTCATTTAAAGACGTTAGCAACAATTGCTGATAAACTTAACGATAAAGAGTTTTGTAAACAACTACGTAGCGCAAAAACAGATCACGATTTGTATCAAGTTATTGTTGAGCATTCATAAGAAAGTGAAGGAGAGGTTACATGGAATTGATTATTATCAGTGGACGGTCTGGTTCAGGTAAGTCCGTCGCGCTTCGCGTGCTTGAAGATCTTGGCTATTACTGTGTTGATAATATTCCGGTCAATTTGCTCCCTTCCTTAGTACGAAGTGTGTCAGAAAATTACGATAAGATTGCAGTCAGCATTGATGTACGCAACTTACCTAAAGAACAAGAAGAGTTCAACGACATCCTTGAGTATTTGCCAGGCTTTGCAAACCCAACTTTATTTTACCTCGATAGTGATGACCAAACACTCATCAAACGCTTTTCTGAAACGCGTCGTTTACACCCTCTTTCTATCGATAGTTTGCCGCTAGATTTGGCAATTAAACAAGAAAAAATATTACTCGATGTGCTGATAACTCGCGCTGACTTTATCTTAGATACCACTGAGCTCAGTGTGCATCAACTGGCAGAATCAATTCGAGAAAAGATCTTAGGCAAAAAAGATAAAACCCTGATCATAACATTTGAATCTTTTGGCTTTAAACACGGCATACCTAAACAAGCAGATTATGTTTTTGATGCACGCTTTTTACCCAACCCACATTGGGAACCAGAATTAAAGCCTCTCACAGGTTTAGACCAGCCTGTAAAAGATTATTTGGCCAGCCACAGCATAGTGCAAAAATTTACGTGGCAAATCCAAACGTTTGTACAAACATGGCTACCGCATTTAGAACGAAACAACCGTAGCTATTTAACTATTGCTATTGGCTGTACCGGAGGGCAACACCGCTCCGTATATTTAGCTCAAACCATAGGTGAAAGCTTTGCTATGAGCCATAACAATGTAAAAATTCGCCATCGCGAGCAAGATTGATTTTAAATAGGCCTGTTGTGTATGCGTTCAGAAGGTACTTTTTTAATTAGAAATAAACTAGGTTTGCACGCAAGGGCCGCGACTGTATTAGCTCAACTCGCTGTTAAATTTGATGCAACCATCACACTTTTCCAAGATGAGAAACAAGCGGCAGGTGACAGCGTGTTAGCTTTGATGTTACTAGAAAGCAGTCAAGGAAAAGAAGTAAAAGTTGTGTGTGAAGGGCCTGATGCAGAGCCGGCTCTTAATTCTATTGGAGAACTGATAGAACAACGCTTTCACGAGCATGAATAGTGCGTGGTCAGTCACTTAAAAGTAAGTTAAACTAACCATGCATGTAAGCACTGCAATATATTATTAGTTTTTGACCTACCCTTTGAAAAACACATGATATAAGGACACTAATGCCAGAAGCTTTTGAACAAGATTACCCACTACAACAACTAAAACAGGTGACTCAGTCACTTAATAGTGGTCAATTTGTTCAAGTTAGGCGCATGCTGGCAAAAACAGCACCGTGTGATACGGCACTTCTTCTTGAATCTTCCCCCCATAAAATAAGAACTCTGCTATGGCAACTTGTTGATCCGGATGTCAGAGGCGATGTATTAGAAGAACTTTCTGAAGACGTACGCCTAGGGATCATTGCCCAAATGGAGCCTGAGCATATTGCCGCGGCGACAGAGGACATGAGCCACGATGATTTAGGGGAAGTATTACGTAGCCTACCAGAGACCGTCTATCAAGACGTTGTTGGCGCTATGGATAGCCAAGATAGAGAGCGAGCAACACAAGCCCTGTCTTATCAAGAGCGTTCTGCGGGCGCACTAATGAATACCGATACGGTAACCATACGCCCCGATGTCACTATCGATGTAGTATTACGTTACTTACGTTTGCGTGGCGAGCTACCTGAAGGAACCGATGACTTATACGTTGTTGATAAACATAATTGCTTTTTAGGTGCAATGTCACTTACTACCTTACTGACCAATCCACCTGATAAAATAATTCGTGATTTAATGGACGAAGATTGTGAATCTATTTCTATTGCCATGGATGAAAGTGAAGTTGCTCAATTATTCGAGCGCCACAATTGGATTTCGGCCCCTGTTGTTGACGATAACGACCACTTATTAGGGCGAATTACAATCGATGATATCGTTGATGTAATCCGAGAAGATGCTGAGCATAGTTTATTAAGCCTCGCTGGTCTTGATGATGAAGAAGACACCTTTGCTCCCGTATTAAAAAGCTCCAAAAAGCGTTCAATATGGCTTGGAGTAAACTTACTAACAGCATTATTAGCAGCAATTGTGGCAAGCTTTTTTGAAAACACCTTAGCCATATTACCGATTCTAGCTGTACTTAATGGTATTGTGCCTTCAATGGGTGGAGTTGCAGGTAGTCAAACACTAACACTGGTTATTCGTGGTATTGCTGTAGGGCACATAAATCAGACAAACCAACGATTCTTGCTATTAAAAGAGCTGGCAATCGGTGCTATCAACGGTATGGTGTGGTCTATTTTAATTGCCGGTGTTGTTGCACTGTGGCAGTGGGACTTCAAGCTTGGTGGCGTATTAGCATTTGCAATGTTTATGAATTTAGTAGCGGCCGGTATTGCAGGGGCAAGTATTCCATTACTACTGAAAAAAATGAAGATAGATCCTGCACTTGCAGGGAGTGTTGTATTAACCACAGTTACTGACATCGTGGGCATTTTCGCCTTTTTAGGCACTGCGACTTGGCTGCTAATTTAGATACATGGCTTTTCGAAGTTTAACAGAGTTGATTTTTATGAAGTGTTCATAAGTGCATACTTTTAATTAATTATAAGCATGCACTTATGATTTGTTAGATACCATCCTAGTTATCTCCATATTAATCCGTGTGAAAACACTGCATCATCCTTTGATATATCCTAAACCTCCTGCCCACTGACTCCTATGTGGATTTTATCAATCCTTGCTCACATCCATCGTGAGTAATTTCAATCCTTGCTCACATCCATCGTGAGTAATCTCAATCCTTGCTCACATCCATCGTGAAGAACCTCAATCCTTGCTCACATCCATCATGAGTAATTTCAATCCTTGCTCACATCCATCGTGAGTAGTTTCAATCCTTGTTCACATCCATCGTGAGTAGTTTCAATCCTTGCTCACATCCATCATGAGTAATCTCAATCCTTGCTCACATCCATCGTGAATAATCTCAATCCTTGCTCACATCCATCGTGAGTAGCTTCAATCCTTGCTCACATCCACCGTGATTAATTCGATTCATGCGAACTATCCATCAATTGCTTCCACTGTTTTAACGACCATAGCATTGTAAGGGCTTCAGTGTTATTCGTTCGAGTTATTCCTTGTGTTTGTTCCATTATTCCTCCTTGATAAAGTAAATTAACTGACGTTATATTTAGCGTCTTGCAATAATATATATCGCATGAATTAAGCCAGGAATATAACCTAGTAATGTTAACAAAATATTAATCCAAAAATGCGCACCCAATCCAACTTGAAGAAATACGCCAAGTGGTGGTATCAGCACCGATAAAATAATGCGAATTATGTCCATTATTATCACTCCTTGAAAACTGCATTAGAAAGCCCAGCACTGCTGGGCATTCGCTTGCTAAGAAATTATTCAGCGATAATTTTTAGCTCATCAACTACGTTATGAACGTCTTCAGCATTTTTTGCAATATTGATTGCAAGTTGCTTTTCAGCTTCAGACTCAACAGTACCTTTTAAGGTTACAACGCCGTTATCTGTATCAACGTCAATATCTGTGCCGCCTACTTCTGAGTTAAATAAATAACGCGTAGTAATTACAGTGCTTATCTTGGCATCTGTTAAATCACTTTCTGTGTCATTCATATCAGACTTCATATCTTTTCTATGCATATCTGGATTTTTTACAACAGATAGTTCGTTGTCGACATCGCTAACACCATCAAGGCTCAGCACAAGCTCTTCAGCAAGCTCCTTATCTAGTTCGCTGTCTACTTTACCTGTTAAAATAACTTTGCCGTTTTTCACGTCTGTGTTGATGTCAAAGTTGTTAAGGTTTGTATTCATTAATAAAACCGTTTCTGCCTTACCATCAATCCAAGCATCTTTACTTTCATTTTCCCAGCTGCTTGCTTGTGCACCCATTGCTGTAGTACCAAGAACTAACGCTGCAATCATAGATTTGTTAAATGTTTTCATAATCTTTCTCCTTTTGATTAAAGACAGTTTAGTTAATGCGAACATCAAGCCAACTTTTTAAGTTATATAAATCAGCAACTTAAATAAAAACGTATTTACCTTGTTTTTATACATGGTAATAAATTACATGCAGCTCGGTAATTTGTTCTGACCTGTGTAGATTTAACCATTTAGTCGCAATTTTCATTAATCTGTCGTTAATATTACTAAATAGAAAACACATAAAAAAATATAAGAGCATGATTTTATTAACCTTATTTTTTGGCCTAAGCTTTGCTTAATATAGTTAATTACCTATTTGAACGTGTAAAAAGGGAACTACCATGCCAGTTAAAGTTGAAGATCGTCCTATTGAGCAAGTGCGTGAACAAGTTATTGACCAATTAATCTATAACTATAGCCACGGAGTTATCTCTGCAGAAGCCTTTGAGCGTCGTCTAGATCAAGCAATGGAAGCAACAGATAACGCTGTTTTGATAGAATTAGTAAGCGATCTTGAGTTAACAACAGATACACAGTATCAAAGTGAAAAACGCGCACAGTTTACGCCAAACTATAGTAACCAAAGTCAGAATGATAAACTGCACCTGAAGAGCATTATGGGTTCAAATGAACGCAGTGGTCAGTGGGTGGTTCCTAAAGAGATTCACTTAACCAATTTATTAGGATCTATAGAATTGGATTTCACGGATGCCATATTTCAACATCAACACATTACATTGCATGTTAACTGTCTATTAGGGAGTGACGAAATTTACGTACCGGAGCACGTGAATGTAGTATCAAAAATGTTTAGTGTTGTAGGCAGCGTAGAAAACAAATCAGTATCGCTTAATAAACTACATGGCCCAACAATTACCATTGAAGGTAAAGTCATTCTTGGCTCAGTAGAAATAAAAGTTAAGCGCACAATTAAAGAAAAATTTGTATCCTTTGCTAATAGCTTAAAAGCAAGCTGGAATGATATGAATAAATATTAAGTCTCTAAGCACTCAAATAATAAGTAGGTGTTAGGGCGTGTTGACCTTTCGTGATTAATTTTGCAGCAGTATGTTTGGTATTTAGGCAAGGCAGCGCCTATGCAGTGTGGTTGTTCCCCATAAATAGGCGATAACGCAGTATAAATGCCAAACATGCGCTGCCCAAAGGGTTCTTCCTAGGGGCGATTGACTCTTTATTACCTACATGGATGTAGGTAAGGGGCGCTAGCAGGACGCGGTAGCTTTGCTCGGTTTTTACTTAGCCCGCTAGGTTACAAACCTCGCGCCGCGATTAAATCGCCCCTAGATTGAACAAATTTCAATCCACAAAGGTCAACACGCCCTAGTTAAACCTAATACCTACTATTAGCTCATTTATCATTATTTCGTTGCGCTGGTATATCACTAAGGTACTCAACAAACTCCACTTCAAATCCGGCTGGATCAATAAAGTATACGTTTTTACGATATGGGTTTTCTGCGCCAGGCTTGTCTATGCTATAACCTGCCTGCTCTAAACGCGCAATTACAGCGGCAATATTATTGGTAACGTAAGCAAAATGCGCCAACCCTACTTGATGACCAGTTAAATCTCGGTTCTTATGTTCACCATTGTCACTCAAAGCTAAATAATGATAATCATCACCAAAGTGTAACCATTGTCGTGGTTTACCATGCCAAGTGCCTTGTCCTTTACTCCTAATATACCAATGCGGAAACGCCGCTTGGTAAAAGTGCAGCATTGCCTCAACGTCATCAACAACTAAATTTACATGCTCTAAATACATAATATAGCTCCTTTATTTAAGTAGTTAAAGCCAGCTTAAAACCTAAAGCTAAGTTGAGGTAAAGTGTTTTTTACAATAAATTTTATAAGTAAAAGATATCAGAATAGAGGCACTAGATTTTAGGGCTCTAGTACCTAGTCACTTCCCTAGCACCTAGGATAAATAACTAAAATATTTTGCACAAAGAGAAGACAATGAGGGTAAATGAGAAGAAAAAGGCACAGGCTAATTGCACCTTGATCATTGTCACTTACCTAATACCTTTTCCCTTTAACCTCTTAAGCGCAGCGCCTCTTAACCTCTGTGTGAATTAATCACTTATAAGCTTCAATCAGCTTCCCGCTACTTGCATTTCTTCTATCAGTACTGAACCTGTTTGAATACCGCCACGGCGTTCTATATCACCACCTAAACCTACAATTGCTTTAAACATATCTTGCAATTTTCCGGCAATGGTAATTTCACTAACAGGGTATTGTATTTCACCATTTTCAACCCAAAAACCAGCGGCACCGCGAGAGTAATCACCTGTGACTGTGTTAACACCTTGACCCATTAATTCAGTGACCAATAAGCCTGTGCCCATCGTTTTGAGTAACTCAGTTAAATCCTGGTGAGTTTTTTCAACTAGCCAGTTATGAATGCCACCAGCATGCCCTGTCGGTGTCATGTTCATCTTGCGAGCTGCATAGCTGGCTAATAAATAAGTTTGTAATTCACCACCCTGAATAATTTCACGGTCAATGGTTTTTACACCTTCGCTGTCAAAAGGCGTAGACGCTAAGCCTTTTAACAGATGTGGGCGCTCTGAGACATTTACACAATCACTAAATACTTGTGTGCCAAGGCTATCCATTAAAAAGCTTGATTTGCGGTATAAAGCACCGCCACCAATGGCTGACACCAAGTGGCCAAATAAAGAATTAGCAATGTCAGCTCTGAAAATCACAGGCACCTTCATGGTACCTAACTTTTGGCTGTTTAATTTTGCTAAAGTTTCACTTGCGGCTTCAAGCCCAACAGCGGCGGCATCTTTTAAACCGTTTTGCTCTCGAGAAACCGTATAAGCTGAATCGCGTTGCATTTGCTCACCATCTTTACCAATAACCATGGTGCTTATGCTGTGGCGCGTTCGTGGGTAGCCTGCTATTAAACCATGGCTATTGCCATAAACCCGCAATCCTTGGTGAGACGAAAAACTTGCACCGTCTGAATTAACAATGCGCTCATCGGCATTGAGCGCAGCTTGCTCCGCACTATGGCAAAGCTCAATGCCCTGCTCCGGGCTAACGTCCCACGGGTGATATAAATCAAGATCTAACGGTGCAAACTCTAATAGCGCTTTATCTGCCACACCATTGTGTGGATCATCTGACGTAAACTTTGCAATATCTATGGCTTTTTCAACAACAGTCCGTAACGTTTTAGGGTTTAAATCAGCCGTTGAAGCAGATCCTTTATGATTACCCACATACACACTAATTCCTAAACCGCCATCTTGGTTAAATTCGATCGTTTCAACTTCACCCATGCGCGTACTTACAGATAACCCTGACGTACTAGACATAGCCGCTTCAGCACCGGTAGCACCGAGTTTTTTTGCGTGCTCTAACACTTCTGCTACGGCATCTTTTACTTGAGAAATTTGAGTATAAATAGGATCTTGCTGTTGGCTTTTCATGTTATTGGTCCTGAGCGTGTATCACTTACAATATAGTTAAATGCTAACACACCCAGTGCATTGCATCAGCTAATATTAATCATTAAAAGAATCGCGTATAATGAAGTCAGTTAACGACATTATATGAGCACCTCATGGCGAAGAAAAAAGGCAACCCTGCTGAAATTGAAGAAGAAATTATTTACGTATCCAAAAGTGAGCTTAAGCGAGATGCGCAAGAGTTTCATCAACTAGGCTCTGATATTGCCAAAATGGGGAAAAAACAGCGCGAGCGCTTGCCTCTTAATGACGATTTAAAAGCGGCCATGGTGGTGGCAGACAAAATTAGTAACAAGAGTGATGCATATCGCCGCCACTTAAATTACATCGCAAAAACGTTACGTACAGTTGAAAACATCGATGAAATAAAAGCAATTATCGACATTATGCTGAACAAAAATAACCAAGCGGAAGTCATGATCAAAAAAATCGAGCAATTGCGCAGCGATTTGATCGAGCAAGGTGATGATTTAATCAATCAAACGATTGAAGAATACCCATCACTTGAACGCCAAAAAATGCGCCAGCTAGTGCGCAATGCAGCGAAAGAAGTCAAAGCTGAAAAACCAGCACGTGGCTATAGAGAGCTATTTCAATACCTAAAAGATAGCATGATGTAATAAATCAGCGCCAAGTGCGTTCATATTACTTATCATTGCGAGTAGGCTTAAACTTACTGTATAAGCCTACTTCAATTATCTATTACAAACCTAAATTATCTTTAATATTTTTCATTTGTTGCTGTAATCGGTCGTGTATTTCTTCAACCAAGTGACTTGATTCACTCACCTGCCCCTTCATGTCTTGCATAGACTGACTAAAGTTTTCGAGCAACCTATTTTGCTGCTTTGCAAGCTCCATTGCCTCAAACGCAACCTTGTTGGCATCTTGAGCATTATTAGCCACACCTTCAGAGTTACGTTTAAGTTCTTGTGCGTTGTTAGTTTGTGATTGGGCATCATCCGCCAATGCTGAAATTTGAGTAGACACCATACCGGAGTTTTCACTGAGTAAATTAAGTTGTTCGTTAATATCGCTCAACGAACCTTGAGTTTGACGTGCCAATTTACGCACCTCATCTGCCACAACC
This sequence comes from Pseudoalteromonas sp. 3D05, assembly GCF_002723455.1. GTDB lineage: Bacteria > Pseudomonadota > Gammaproteobacteria > Enterobacterales > Alteromonadaceae > Pseudoalteromonas. The sequence goes on from NZ_PDUS01000006.1 coordinate 46,623, forward strand.
GCAAACCCCCGCCCATGTTCTCCGGCTCGTGCAGACTCAATCGCCGCATTCAAAGCCAGTAGATTAGTCTGCTCTGCAATTGTACGTATCACTTCTATCACTTGGCCAACATCCTGCACACCACTAAGTAACTCTTGTAAGCTCTTAAGACCGCCTTCAACACGCGTTTGCGTATTTGAGCTCGCGCCTAACATGCTTTGTGCAAACCCCAAGCTTTGCTCCATCGCTGAAAAGGTTTGCTTAGCGTTATCAGCAACTTGACTATTAATGTCGTTAACTTGCTCACCAATTTGCTGTATGTCATGCAGCAATGCTTGATTTTGCTCTACTTGTTGATGGCTACCATGGGTTTGCTGACTAATTGTATTTAGGTTATCACTCATCTCCTGCATAAAATCATTAATGACCTTAAGCATTTGCGCTCGCTCTTGTGCTTCTAGTCGCTGGCGCTCAATTAATTGGTTAAAGTAAGTAGCGATTTCACCCACTTCAGTTTCTGAGTTTTTACTCTCAATATTTTTAAGCTCGTTTGACTCAATTAAAAATGCAAAACCATCACGCAACTGCCTTAATGGCGCAAGAATCTGTTTGCGCTGAACAATATAAACGCCGATTGCTAAAATCACCAGCATGCTTATAGCGATTGAACAAACCAAAAATATATGTTTTTTTAATGTAGCCTGTTCAACTTTTAATTGTTTCTCGGCGTTAATAACCGTCTCTGAAAGCAAAGCAGTTTGTTCACGTAATGACTCAATGCCAGCTTGGCGCTGCTCAGTTTGCTCTAATGTACTTGATAAATCTCGCGGGTATCTGTTTGGCCAGCTACTTATTTCTGCTTTTATTTCCTCTGCTAAATCTTCAGCTTCTACACCAAAAAACAGCTCATCTTCATCAACCTCACTCATCACACCCAAGTTATCTAGGTTATTAATCTGCTGTGCTATGCGATTTAAATTGGCTACGCTTTGAAGCAAGCTATCTTTAGTGTCTTGATCAAAGCTAATAATTAATTGATAAGTAAATAATGAAAGCGATGCAACTTCGCTATAGTAGTCACTAGCAAGCACATAATATTCCTCGCTATGAGTCCCCGCTTGATTTGCTTTATTGGCATAATTAATCAATGAAGAAGCAGAACCTGCCATTTGGCGCAAAGCGTTATCTAAAAGAGCCGTCTCATTGCCCGATAATTTGCCTAATGCTCGGTATTTACCATTAATATCTTGGTCAAGCTGAGTAAGCAAAGCTGCTAGCTGTTTCTCTAAGTGGCTGGGTAATACGTTAAGATCATTCTCTTGAACATCACTGATCAATTCGGATGCCTTAGTGAGGTACACACTATCGCCTTTAGCCAGATAGTCTTCAATTACCCCTTCAAGATCGAGCAGAATTTTATTCTTTAATTGGCTATAAGATTGATCTTGTTGTTCAAGCTTTATCAGGGTTTGGCTAGCCCAAAATAATGTAGCCGATAAAAGTATACTTGCAGAGGCAAGTAACACGGCTAAGAGGCGGGTAAATGAAGATACGCGCATAAGTTTTCCCTTTGGGTTAATTACGCACGTAGATTATTAATTATTTATGACAGTTTAATGAAAACCTAACATGAAATTCTCACATGACAAAAATAGCTAAACTAAAAGCATGATAAACATAGTTTGCAATTAACAAATAGCTTACGAACAATGTAAAGTCACACAGCGACATAAAATGAAACTACACTCTGGCATCACGTTTGTACATGTATGTGTTTGGACTTACCAACTTAAGGCTGTCGTTGGTAAATAGCTATCGTTAGTGAGTTTAAGTAACATGAACTCTGGATAATAAATCTATCTCCAGCGGCTACTTTCAACGCTAACTGCGTTGAATTTACAGAGTATTAGAGCAGCCATTTTTATAGTCTTTCCATAATATATACCCAAGCCACCTCAAGATGCAGAATTCAGCGTTTCACAGGGGCTTAATATCAAGGCGTTACTTTGCAGGAATGGCACTCCCTTTTAAGAAGTAACAACGATGAGAGTAAGTTCCTGTGAAGCGCCCAAAGGGTTGGTTTAAAAGCGATTTATACTGCGTTATTGATTTTAACAATAGAACCACTATTACTTGCAATCAATGCCTTGCCTATATCGCTTTTAATTCCAACTGAAACTCGCATCTTGAGGTGGTTTGGGTATAAAGGTTATTTTTGCTGTACTGTTGCTGCAACGCAACAGTCGGTAGCACGCTTTAACCTGGGAATCGCTTCACTGCGTTCTCTCAGCACTGCTTTTTAATAAGGCACACCCCATCCAGACAAACCATACTATCTGGCTTAAGCCGAATGCATCTTTCAACTCTGGCACTGACTGAAACAGCGTGAGCACACCGAAAGCACCAACAACAAGCCCTAATAAATGTAACCCTTTTGCTAATTGTGCTGTTTTTAGGCCATGAATACTAATAAGCAATACCCATATACCACCGACCAGCTCAATTCCCCCGCCTAAACCATTAACCACTGTGGTATAAATATAAAACAAGGTATCCGCATGTGAACTCCCTTTGGCAAACAACGAAACCATAGTGTTCATACCAACGAGTGCAACCATACCTGAGCCGAACATAAACACGACCCAAATAAAGCCAAATGCGCTTGCGGCGTTTAGAAGATGGGATGATAATACGTTGAGACGTGCATGCGTTGCCTGTACTGCAATAAATAAGAAACCTCCGAATACTAGATAACCCAAAATATTCGCGAGACTAAATAAGGACTGTTGTGATTCAATATACGCAATTTTATCACTTACAGACGCAGTTTGAGGAATTGAAAGCGCAACGCCATAGATTAAAAACATAACGATGTAGCACATCGGCATGGCAAAAAAAGCGCTCGCGCCCCACCGCATGTGTATATGGTTCGAGGTATTTTGATCACTTATGTTGTGATTCATGATAAACGGTTCCTTAATATTAAACTGTGTAATTAATGCGTCCATACTAACGAGTATAGTGTCTTCAATCGTCTTTCCTACGTAACTCGGACATTTTTTGCTGCTAACTCGCTTATAATACTGTCCGAATGCATTACAACAATTAGTGATGAAGTGAGTTGGGTATTCGCACCATGTGGCGAAGACAAAATACGGCGACGTTGAACAATAAAAAATAGGAATTGATTGAATGACTGAAATTTTCTTATCAACAATGGCAATGGCGGTCGCAAGTTTTACGCTGATATTAATGCCGATGCAAACGCCTTCACCATCAAAAAAACCGTTGATGCTGATACTGTTATGTTTAGGGCTGCTTTCTACTGGCCCTATTATTTTTGCTTTTTTGCCTTGGCTTACTCAGCTGTACATCAGTGTGTTGCCTTTGTTGTTCTTCTTATTATTGCCCAGTCTGTGGTTTTATCACGAAGCATTGATAGCAGAGCATCAATGGCAGTGGACGCCAGCTATGTGGAAGCATTTTTTCCCGCTGCTATTCGCAGGCGCTCTGGGTGGGGCTCTTTTTCTTTTACCAAAACCATCCTTTAACGCCATGTTTTTCTCAGAGCAGAGTCATGACGACACTTATATTCATCTACTTTCCGGTGCATTTTTTGCCACGGTGATATTTTGGTGCGTGCTCAGCTGGTGCTACGTTGTCATGATGCTAAAGCGAACGGTCAAATACAGAAATAAGTTGAAGAATGTATTTTCAAATGATCAAGGGAAGAGCCTAAGCTGGTTTAGTGGTGTTTCCTTACTTATCGCCTTTTCCTGGGTATATGCGCTAGCAGTATTGCTGCTTGATAATCGGTTACAGTTTATCGGCGTGTCTGAGAACGGCGCATTGGTAATGCTTGTCACCATTGTCTGGGTAATGTGTGCCAATGGGTTACAACAACGCCCAGGCTTTGAAGACAACCCACCACCAACAGACGTTGAAAGCCAGCAGCAACCAACAAAAGCATACGAACGCTCAGCATTAACTAACCATAACTTATCAGTGATTTCAGAAAAACTAACCCGTGCTATAAATGATGATAAGGCACACCTTGATCCTGAGTTAACGCTGGCAAAACTCTCTGCAATAGCAAAAGAGCCCTCGCAATATATATCACAAGCATTATCACAGCATTTGGGCACAACATTTTTTGATTTTATCAATGATGCAAGAATAGAGAGTGCCAACCACATGCTTATAAATACCAATCAATCGGTACTTGATATCGCGATGGCGACCGGGTTTAACTCGCGCTCTTCTTTTTACAAAGCGTTCAAAAAATTTAATGACTTAACGCCAAGTCAGTACAGAAAAGCGCAGAAAGTATGATTATCTCAGTGTAGTGTCTCGTTACAGTGACTTATTTTCACCGCTCAATCTATGTCAAAGTGTGGTGTCAGTGACATGAACGAATAAGCCACATTAATCCTATAAAACGATTAGACCATGGCCGCTTTAACATAAACATCAAAACGGTTTTTCTTGGTTTTTATTTGCATACTGGGTGCTTTGTCATTTAGAAATGGCGCATAATCAGGGCGTTTTACCACAACCCGTTTACTCGCTAGAGGGTAAGCAAAATCTAATAAGTTATCAGCATCGGTATCGGCCCCTACAAGATCTTGAAATACGCGCATCTCTTTTTTTACTAGCGCTGATTTTTCACGATGAGGAAACATAGGGTCAAGATACACAACATCTGGAACGCTCTCACATTGTGCAAGTAAAGTATGGCTTGAACCAAATACCAAGCTCATGCTTTGCTGCATCCAAGGGCCTATTTCAATGTCATCATAAGCTCGCTGCAAACCATCATAGAGTAACGCAGCCACAACAGGATGGCGTTCGTGCAAAATCACTTTACAACCCAAAGAAGCTAAAACAAATCCATCTCGACCTAAACCTGCAGTAGCATCTAAAACGACAGGGGTTGCCCCTTTGTTTAAGCCCACCGCCTTTGCGATTGATTGCCCTTTACCACCCCCAAATTTACGTCGATGAGCGGCCGCCCCAGTAACAAAATCGACGGATATCGCCCCAAGCTTTGGTTCATCAGTTTTATATAAGCTCAACCCTTTCTCGTCATAACGCAACGCAAACCCAGTTTGTTGGGCAGCCCAACTTTCCAGTCCAAAGCGCTGCTCTAACTCGTTAAGATATGTGCGCATTTCTTTAAAAGAACACTGTATAACCAAAATAAACTCCGACCATGAATAGCATGCGAAGTATATCAACTGCCACTATCTATAGCACTAAAATAGCTCAATATCTGTTTGTGAGGTAATGTCATCGGTGTGCTCAGGCTCTGCTATTTTGCTTAAGCTTACAATTAACTCATTACGTGATTCAATAATGTGATTTAGTTGATACTTAATATATGTAAGGTCTTCGTTAAGTACGCCGAAAGCCAGCTGTGTTTTTACTAGCTGCTCTATTTGTGAACGTAGTGTTTGATTATCTGCCAATGCAGGGTGTTGCTCAATGGTTTCACGTAGTTCATCTAATTGTGTTTCAAACTTTGCCGTTGCCATATCGCGCGCATCGCTATTTTTGTACATTTGCGATGAAAGCTCACTAAAGGCATTACCAATTGTATGCGCTTGGGATAAAGCTTTTTCATTGACTTCCATATCTTGGATTTTAGCGTTAGTAACCTCTAAAATATGAGGAAATAAATCTTTGAACCGGCCATATAAAGCAACATCATCCAGCGGCATGTTTTTAATCAAAATCGACACTTTGGGGTAGTTAACAATCGTGCGGCTGCTAAAATCTACAAAACGATTAGCATGGCGATGCTTTTCTAATAGCTCTTGTTCAAGTGGACACACCGCACCTTCAGCGCTATGAAATACCCCCACTTCTTCATACCAAAATGCCGCAACCACATCTAAATTTAACGGTTTAAAAAAATCAAAAAAGTAGTTCGATAGAGTATCTACATCATGGGCGTGATAAGTCTGACCGACGTAACGCATTATGCGACCCATATCACCTGAATCGGTCATCGCAATTTCAGCAGTAATTTGCGCCCGTTCAATATCACTTTTTAATTTAATAGAGTGCTGTCGATACTCATACAACACGCGGATCCGCGCAATGAGTTCTTCTGCATTGAATGGCTTAACAATATAATCAGCGGCCCCAGAGTTGTAGCCTTTTACGCGCTCTGGCAGTGCGCTTCTGCCAGACAAAAACATAATTGGTGTGTCTTTTGTTTGTTCGAGTGATTTGAGCTCTCTACAAACTTCGTAACCTGTTTTACCAGGCATTTCCACATCAAGTAATATAATATCGGGATTATACTTTTTTGCTTGTCTAAGTCCTTCCTCACCATTTTTAGCATGTATGATTTTACAAAACCCCGCTAAAGACTCTTCTATAACACGGTGTACGTATTTATCATCATCAATTGCTAAAACCAGTTTTGACATACCTTGCTCCATTATTGTCACTCACTTAAAAAGCATAGTACGGAGCACTGATTTTGCGATAATTTATTTGTTTTTTCTGCTTTAAAACAAAAAAAGCGCCAGTTCGGCGCTTTTTAAAATTTTATTGTGCTTACGAGGCAATACCACTATGACGTAAAAGTGCATCGACATTTGGCTCGCGACCACGGAACGCTTTAAATAATTCCATTGGCTCTTCGCTGCCCCCTTTTTCCAAAATATTCTCTAGGAATAACTGTCCTGTTGTAGCATTAAAAATGCCTTCTTCTTCAAACCGTGAGAAGGCATCAGCTGAGAGTACTTCAGCCCATTTATACGAGTAGTATCCAGCGCTATAGCCACCAGCAAAAATATGACTAAAACCATGTTGGAAGCGGTTAAATTCTGGCGGTTTAACAACTGAGGTATGGCTACGCACTTCGTCTAAGCGCGCTTGAATTTGGCACTCTTCACCCGCTTTATAATCATTGTGGATTCTAAAGTCGAACAATGAGAACTCTATTTGACGCAGCATTTGCATGCCTGAATTGTAATTTTTAGCGGCTAACAGTTTATCAAGTAGCTCTTTAGGCAATGGTTCGCCAGTTTCATAGTGGCCTGAAATAAAGTTAAGTGCCTCTTCTTCATAGCACCAATTTTCTAAAAATTGACTCGGTAGCTCCACAGCATCCCAAGCAACGCCGTTAATACCCGCAACTGGCGCCGCTTCAACTTGAGTAAGCATATGGTGAATACCATGGCCAAACTCATGAAATAAAGTAGTCACTTCGTTGTGAGTGAATAATGCAGGTTTATCGCCAACCGCTTTATTAAAGTTACATACTAAGTAAGCAACTGGTGTTTGCAACTCACCATTAGCACGCACCTTTCGACCCATGCAATCATCCATCCACGCGCCACCACGTTTGTGATCGCGTGCATATAAATCCAGGTAAAAACGCCCACGGAGAGTATTGCTGCTGTCGTAAATTTCAAAAAAGCGCACATCTTTGTGATAAGTATCTACATCAGCGACTTCTTTTACCGTAATACCAAATAGGCGATTTACAGTTTCAAATAAGCCACTCAAGACTTTATTTGCTGGAAAGTAAGGGCGCAATACTTCATCTGATATCGCATACTTTTCTTGCTTTAGCTTCTCACCGTAGTAACCATAGTCCCATGCAGCAAGCTCATCAATACCGTGTTTCTCTTTAGCGTAGGCTTGTAACTCTGCTAATTCTTGCTCTGCTTGTGGTTTTGATTTTGCAGCTAAGTCTTCTAAAAATGAAAAAACTTGCTCTGGTGTTTCAGCCATTTTAGTCGCCAATGATTTTTCGGCATAACTTTCAAACCCCAGTAATTGAGCAAGTTCATGGCGCAGCGCAAGTTCTTCACTCATAATTGCTGAATTATCAAATTCACCCGCATTGGGCCCTTTGTCTGATGCGCGAGTAACAAATGCAGTGTACGTTTCTTCACGTAATTCGCGGCTATCTGCGTAAGTCATTACCGGTAAATACGATGGAAAATCTAACGTGAATAACCAACCATCTAAATCTTTGCTTTTTGCGGTATCAGCTGCCAGTGCTAATGCTGACTCGGGTAAACCTGCAAGCTGTGTTTCATCTGTTATATGCTTTTGCCACGCAAGCGTTGCATCCATCACGTTATTACCAAACTTAGCTGCAAGTTCAGATAAACGCGCGCTAATTTCGCCATACCGTTTTTGTTGCGCGGGCTCAAGGGCAATGCCCGAAAGTTCAAAATCACGCAATGCATTAGTAATTGATTTTTGCTGAGCGGTGCTCAAGGTTTTAAATTCATCGCTGTTATACAGCGTATTATAAGCATCGTATAACCCCTGATGCTGACCAACAAACGTTGAATACTCTGAGATAATAGGTAAGCATTGTTCATACGCTTCACGTAGCTCATCTGAATTCACCACTGAGTTCATATGTGAAACAGGAGAAAACATGCGTGAAAGTTTATCGTCTACTTCTTCAAGTGGTAAAACGAGGTCCTGCCAAGTGAACGACTTATTAGCCAACACTTCATCTATCTTTGAACGACATTCATCAATACCGGCTTTGAGTGCAGGAACAACATGTTCAGGCTTAATTTTTGAAAACGGTGGCAAGCCTTCAAGGCCTACTAGTGGGTTATTTTGTAAATCGCTCATTTTAGCTCTCAAATCGTTTCGAATATGATTTTTAAGTTGGGGCACAACGCTTGAAATACAAGGGGCTTTTAACGGGTCTTCCATGTGTTATTATCGGATTAAATACGTTTTATATAAACTTGAGGACTAAAAATGGCTCAGCATTTTGATTACATTGCAATTGGTGGCGGTAGCGGCGGAATTGGCTCGGCTAACCGCGCAGCTATGCGTGGCGCAAAGGTCGCACTAATTGAAGCACAACACATGGGTGGTACCTGTGTAAACGTGGGTTGCGTGCCTAAAAAAGTAATGTGGCACGGTGCACAAATTGCCGAAGCGATTAATGCATATGCCCCAGATTACGGCTTTGATGTAGAACTAAAAAGCTTCAACTGGGCTAAACTAGTTGAAAGTCGCGAAGCCTATATTGGTCGTATTCACCAAGGTTATAATAAGTACCTTGCAAGTAATGGTGTAACCGTTATTAACGGTTTCGCTAAATTTGTAGATAATAAAACAGTTGAAGTAAACGGCGAGCTTTACACCGCTGATCATATTCTTGTTGCAGTAGGTGGTCGCCCTACTATTCCTAATATACCGGGTGCAGAGCACGGTATTGACTCTAACGGCTTTTTTGAGCTCAATGAGCAACCTAAACGCGTTGCTGTTGTTGGCGCCGGTTACATAGCAGTTGAGATTGCAGGTGTATTACACAGCCTTGGCACAGAAACTCATTTATTCGTGCGTAAAAACAAACCACTGCGTTCATTCGACCCATATATCATCGACACACTTGTTGATATTATGGCTAAAGAAGGCCCTACGCTGCATACCGAATGTTCACCAAAAGAAGTGGTTAAAGAAAGCGATGGTAGCTTAACTATCCACTTTGAGAATGGCTACAGCCAAAACGTTGACGAAGTTATTTGGGCTATTGGCCGCACGCCAACAACCGATAAAATTAACCTAGCCGCTGCGGGTGTTGAAGTGAACGAAAGTGGCTATGTAAAGGTTGATGAATACCAAAACACCACAGCAGAGAACGTATATGCGGTAGGTGATATTATCGAAAACGGTATAGAGCTGACACCCGTTGCAATCAAGGCAGGCCGCACTTTATCAGAGCGTTTATTTAACAAAGACCTCCCTGATGATTTGAAGATGGATTATAACCTAGTTCCTACCGTGGTATTTAGCCACCCGCCAATTGGCACTATAGGTGTAACTGAACAAGAAGCCATTTCGCAATACGGCGCAGAAAACGTAAAAGTGTATAAATCGAGCTTTGCCGCGATGTACACCGCCGTTACCCAGCATCGCCAAGCCTGTAATATGATGCTAGTTTGCGCAGGCCCTGAAGAAAAAGTGGTTGGCCTACACGGTATTGGTTTTACAGTTGATGAAATGATTCAAGGTTTTGCCGTTGCTATGAAAATGGGCGCAACCAAAGCTGATTTTGATTCAACGGTTGCCCTGCACCCAACTGGGTCTGAAGAGTTTGTTACTATGCGCTAGTTAAAGCGCTCAAGGCTCAAAAAGATAAACCTTGCAGTTAACGCTGCAAGGTTTTTTTCGTTTTGGCTGGTGACTTTACTTACTATCAATACCTACAAAGCTAAGTCATCAATTTTATTTTTTAATCTTGGTGATGCGAAATCTAGAAAGCTTTTCATTTTTTGTGGCATATATTTTCGAGATTTATGCAGTAAATGCACAGGAACTTTCGCGGGTTCAAATTCAGCTAATATGACCTCAAGCGCACCTTGCTCTAGTGCATCTTTAACTTGGTAATGTAGTTGCTGGGTCACCCCTACTGAATTTATAGCAGCTGTAACAGCTGATTTACTATCCGTAATCGTTAATCGCGATGATATATTTACATTAAAAGCAATTTTAGAATCCGGAACAAGGTAACTCCAAGGTGGAGTTGTCATTGCTGTATTTAGTGATATACACGGGTAGTGAGTTAAGTCTGCTGGTGTTTTTAACGTTTTGTGGGCAGCTAAAATCGATGGGCTTGCACAGGTTACCACCCGAATTTCGCCTACTTGAGTGGCTATCATTGAGCTATCTGGTAACGTACCAATTCTAACAGCCATATCAACATCATTATCAAACAAATTAATATTTCCATCCGACAAAATTAACTGCACATTTATGTTTGAATATAAGGACAAAAACTCAGTAACAATTGGCAATACATATAATCTTCCAAACATCACTGGTGCGGTGATGACCAACTCCCCTTTAGGCTCTGAATATTCGCCTTTTACCCCTTGTTCGGCTTCTTCAACTTGCTCGATAATTGCTTTGCAAGCACGAATATAATTTGCCCCAAAGTCCGTTAACGATAGCTTTCTCGTTGTTCTATGCAACAGGCGCACACCGAGCTGGTTCTCAAGTTCCGATATTTTTCGACTTAGGGTTGGCAAAGGAACGTTTAGCGCTTTACTTGCAGCAGAAAAACTACCCACTTCCACAACCTTAATTAACATAGACATTGCTTGTAACTTGTCCATTGATTATCTCATTGATTGAAAATATCCTTATCAAATTTACCGTATTATCTTTTAAATAACAAAATGTCATAGTGCAGCTATCAAATAAAGATAGGAAACATACTCTATGCACACTTTATCTCCTGTGAACCCTCAAGCTGCTCTTGCCTATGATCATGTTGGTATTCGAGTCAGCAATAGACAAAAATCAGTCCACTTTTATGAACGTCTTGGATTCAAAGAAACCTATCGCATTGCAGAAGGCGAAGCGAATGAGATGGTTACAGCGGGCGGTGTTCGCATAAATCTTATTTTTAATGGTGCAAAAATAACAGGGCAAAAGAACACACTCCTTGATGAGCCGATAAAAAAACCTGGGATCACGCATCCTGCATTCATTATTAATAACATCAATGAATTTCAAGCTTGGCTATCTAAAGAAGGGATCACAATCACTGAGGGACCAAAAAAACTCGGCCCGAGAAGAATCGCTTTATTTATCCGTGATCCTGATGGGAACGTTCTTGAGTTCAATCAATTATTATCAGAGGAGACAAAAAATGAAATTATATGATTTAGAGTTATCAGGCAACTGTTACAAAGTAAGGTTATTTGCCTCACTGATCCATACACCATTAAATATTATTCCTGTTAACTTTATGCAAGGCGAGCATAAGCAAAGTAAATTAATGAAATTAAACCCTTGGGGAGAAATCCCAATACTTGAAGATGGCAATATAGTGTTAAGAGATGGGCAAGCAATATTAGTCTATCTAGCCAATAAATATGGTGGTGAAGCATGGTGGCCTAGTGAAGCACATTTACAAGCAGACGTTATGCAATGGTTGTCTGTCGCGGCTAATGAAATACAACATGGGCCGAATAAAGCTAGGTTAATTAAAAAGTTTGCAGCTGATTATGATCATACTCAATGCGTGCTGCAATCAAATAAAATACTTGCATTAATCGATTCTCACCTTATGAATAACCATTGGTTAGCAGCAAATCGCCCGACTATCGCTGACTGTGCAATTTATCCTTATATATCAATCGCCCATGACGGAGATATTGAAGTAGATAAATATCCGAATATTAAAGCGTGGATGAAGAGAATTGAGCAGCTACCAGGCTATATCTCTATGCCTGGTAACTAACATTGCCGTATTTTATGCAGACCTAAACAGTCGCTATATTAAGATAACCACGAAACCTTGCAGCTCTGTTGCAAGGTTTTTTAAACCCATAGTTATTTAGCAGGGTAAGATCAGTCATCGATGCTGTTTTAAGCATGAGCAAATCATAATTATTAGCTGGCACAAACCTTGTATTCACTTAGAAGCACTGAACAACATGCACATTTTGTTTATTTTTACTGCGTAATTCGGTAATGATTACGTAGTCGGCTTTATATTTTACAAGGAGGCACTGTGTCTAAGTCTGCAATTTTATATCGCATGGTAACCGGTGAGCATATTTGTCCGTTTGGTTTGAAATCAAAAAATCTGTTAGAACGTAATGGCTACGATGTTGATGATCGCCACCTGACTAACCGCACACAAAGCGATGCATTCAAACAGCAGTACGATGTAAAAACCACCCCGCAAACCTTTATTGATAATAAACGTATTGGTGGCTACGATGAGTTGCGCGACTTTTTCAATCTGGCCAAAGCCGGGCAACAAGGCACAAGCTACACGCCGGTGTTAGCCATTTTTGCAGTCACTCTGTTACTTAGCTGTGGATTGAGCTATGCCAGTGGCGATACTTTATTGTCGATGCAAAACTTAATGCTGTTTATTGCACTATCGATGGCAGTTTTAGCCATTCAAAAGCTGCAAGACTTATACAGTTTTTCAAACTCATTTATTACCTATGATTTACTCGCCATGCGGGTTGTACCCTATGCATATGTGTACCCGTTTATAGAAGCTTACGTGGCAGTTGGTATGGTAGCTGAATTGCCCGCTTATGTAGTTGCACCCTTTGCGTTATTTATTGGTCTAATAGGTGCGGTATCTGTATTTAAAGCCGTGTATATAGACAAGCGAGAACTCAAGTGCGCATGTGTTGGTGGTGATAGTAATGTACCTCTGGGGTTTATTTCACTTACCGAAAACATATTCATGATAGCTGCTGGTTTCTGGATGCTACTCAGTTGCTAGAACATAGAAACCGCACACTCATAGGTTAATATTTTCTTCGTGGTGGAAACATCAAAACTTAGCTAGTATAGCCAAGTGATATACTTATTAACGTCCCATCAATTAGGAATTTATGAATACAGATTTGCTGCTCCACCCTGTTTTCGCTTCATTGGTAATAATTACCATCGCGTATAGCCTCAAAATTATTGTTGCAAAGCTAGCGCGCCACAGAGCCGAAAAGAAAGAGAAAGATATTCGCTATATCTCGCATAATATTAAACACTTTATAAACTTAGTAATGGTGTTGCTATTATTGTTCGTGTGGTCAACAGAAATTCAAAATTTTGCGCTATCAATTGCCGCATTTGCCGTTGCCATTGTGCTGGCAACAAGAGAGTTTATTCAGTGCGTAATTGGCTTTTTTTACCTAGTGACGACTCGCCCTTTTCGGGTTGGCGATTGGGTGCAGGTTGGTGAGTATTATGGTGAAATTGCTGAAACCGATTGGATCAAAACCACTATGCATGAAATTGACATGCACACCTATCAGTTTTCGCGTAAGACCATTTTTATTCCGAACAATAAGCTGATCACTAGCCCGATTAAAAACTTAAACTTTGTGAAGCGCTTTACCACACATCACTTTAATATTGTGCGTAAGGAAAGCTTTAACCCGTACCCTATTTACTCCACTTTAACTCACAAAGCAAAGGAGTACTGTGAGGAATTTGAAGATGTGGCAGGGCGTTACAACTCAATCATTGAGCGAAAGCTAGACGCTAAAATTTCAGGCCCGGAACCAGAAATACACTTTAGCACCACAGAATTAGGTGAATTTAAGGCGAGTTTTACACTATTTTGCCCAACGGAAAAAGCATTAGAAATAGAGCATAAATTAACCGAGTACTTTATGCAGCTTTGGTACAGTGAGGCTGCGAAACAACAAAGCAATAACGCTCCCGCATAGCAAAAATAGGTCACTTTATGGGTATGGCTTAGCTAACTTGATTAAAACAAAGTGAGCTAAGCTTTTGATACTAGCCTCCGGTTCGGAGATCTCGCTCAAACTCAGTTTCAGTTTTTACTGGCTGACAATGTGTTTGTACAGTACTTTTGTTTGCCTCATCTTTGTCGGTGCTAAAAATGGTATAGTTGTAGTCTGTTTCTACTTCACCACCTAGGCACTCATGCTCTGCATAAACCCCGTTTTCATAGCCGTCTTTTACCTCTTGTGATGCACACCCTGCTAGGAGTAAAAACACAGTTAACACAGATAAAAATTTCATAACAACTCCAATAAGGTAATTTTTAGTAATTTATAGTTCATATTCAACATGGAATGAGGGAAGCTTGTTAAGTAATGGTAATAGTGATCTTTCTCTTATTAAATCATCACGCTCATCATCTAACATTTCTCGTTCCCGGTGCAGCTCTTTACGTTTATTACTGCCAACCGTTTCGGCACTTAATTCATCCCTAATGGTATTAAGCCGCCAATCTATTTCATTAAGTCGTTGCTCTATTTCAGCTTTTCTTTCCTCAAGCTGATAACGATCATTACCCTCTTGCCACGCTTTTCTAAACTGTGTGTTATTACACACACCATTATATGATTCGCCACGGATACCCAGAGTAAAGCCATTTTCAGGTTCACAATAATATCGCAAGCCATTGTCATAACCTTCTTTATACTGTGCAACGTCAGGTGAAATACCAAACTCCTGACAGGCTGTTACGGTATCAACACCTTGGCTGTAAGTTTTTCCTGATTGGCCATGATCATAGCCAAGCTGCTGCCAATTCGCGTATGCGCACTCTTCTTGCGATAGGCTCGTACAGCCGCTAAGAGTAATAAGGGCTAGGCTAAAAACACATTTTTTAATCATAAAAAATAACATCTGTTTTCATTTGAATATGCAAGCATACTATTCCTTCTTTAGGGCCATATCAATAAACTCAGAAGTTCCCTGTAAATAAACAAGACCTACCTAACAAGGCTATACTTCTACATTTTGCTCTCTAATAGGTAACTCAATAATAAAATCTATCCCTTTATTCAGTTCTGAATGGCATGTAATTGTTCCTGCAAACAGCTGAGTTACTAAGTTATAAACAATATGTGTGCCTAAGCCGCAACAACCCGCTCCTCTTTTTGAGGTTACAAAAGGATCAAATATCTTATTTTTCATCTCTGGCGTTAAGCCACAGCCAGTATCTTGGTATATGATTTTTATTTTTTGCTGCTCTTGACTGACATTAATAGATATTACCTTTTCTGCATCCCAATCTTTGAATCCATGAATAATAGAGTTGCAGATTAAATTGGTGTAAATTTGAATAAAATGACTTGGATAACTATCAATCTCTATGCTTTCTGGGCAGTTAATCTTCACGGTACAATTAGATTGCTTTATTTCATGTGAAAGTGATTGAATGATCTGCTCTAAATTTGTGCGTATATTAAAGCGGTAACTTTGCTCTGAAACCTGATCGACAGCAACTTGTTTAAAACTTGAAACTAATTCCGCTGCACGATGAAGATTATGTTCAATTAATTGGGTTGACTCAGTCATGTTATCTAAAAAACAACCAAAATCACTTTTAGACACTTTCCCCTGAGCATACTTATCTGTCATATTTTTAACTTGTTCTTTTACATAGCTTGCAGTAGTAATACTCACACCTAAAGGGGTATTTATTTCATGGGCAACACCTGCTACTAAACCACCTAATGAGGCCATTTTTTCTGATTCAAGCAAGTGCGACTGTGTAAATTTAAGTTCATCCAGCGTATTTTTAAGTATTTGATTACTTTCGTTTAATTTCTCTGTCCTTTGTATCACCTTCTCTTCAAGCTGCTGATTTAGATCGGTTAAAGCTATCTCAGCTTGAATAAGAGGAGTAATTACGTGACCATTAAAAATATAGGCTGCAAGTTTACCTTTATGGTATATGGGTGCGCATTGCCACTCTATGACCTCTTCATTGTTATTGACGGTGCTTATTTTAAGCTGTATTACATGCTGTTTTCTTGATGATAAAAATTTATCACTAACATTTTTAAAATCTCTATTTTGTGTAAAAAGCTGTTGCCACAGCTGCCCTTTAATTTGAGTATTTTCCATCGCGAGCACTTGCTCAACAGCTTTGTTAAAACGTTGGATTACAAAATTCTCATCGGTACACACCAATAATGAAGACATTGTTTCAATTACTGTTTCAGAAAAATCTTGCTCATCTTGAAGTAGTTCAATAACTTTTTGTCGCTCATTCATTGTTGAGCTTATTTCTTGATGTAAACGATTAAAAGCACTAGCTAACTCATCTAGCTCATCGGCTTTATCGTGTTGGCATTTTTCGCGCCCAGGTAAACGTAATTCCGGCACGGAACCTGGGACAAATGGTGTACTTCTTAAAAAATTAACAATAAAGTTTAAGTGTCTGATAAGCAGATAGTACATAACAAGTAACACACAAGCAGAAACAATAATCGTTTTAATAAACTGAATAAATAAAATTAATACCGACTTTCTTAATAACTCACCATAAACCTTCGTTAATGATGCCGAAACATGCAGCTCACCAACGAGTGTCTCTTCATAATATAAAGTGAAACTTGAAGCGAGAACTGAACCTGAATCATCAGTTCCAGAATCATAAAAAGTCGTTCGCTCACCTTGAATAACCTGCTCTATTTTTAATGAATCAATATCGGGGATATCTTCAACGCCGTGGATCAAAATAGTTAATTGCTCTTCGTCAAAATTCCATAAACTTTGTGCAAGCGGCTTAGTGAAGCTGATATCAATATAACTAAGCGAGCTATTTATTTGTTCAACTCGATTATTAAAATCCCACGTAATTTGTAAAACCGTTGCCAAAGCAGCAAACAATGAGCTAAAAAGTAATATATAGGACAGTAATTTTTTGGATAAATTACTGTGCTTAAATTGAAAAATTAAATCAGACTTTAATGCTGCAAATTGCGGCATATACACATTCTCTCTGCTACTCTTTTATACAACTTTAGTTTATTTTTCGGATTACAAAAAATATGAAAGCATTATTTTTTAAAATCTCAGCTTTATTTACTATAGTGTGTAGCATGAACTTACTAGCGAATGATGCAGGCATCACGTTATACGCAGAAGATGGCTGGCCTCCATACTCATACGCTGACGGATCAGGGATAAGCAATCAAAAAGTTATAGAAGCTTTTGCGCTTGAAGGCGTAAAGGTAAACATTAAAGTGCTGCCTTTCGCTAGAATTCTTAATTTATTAAAAACTGGTAATGCTATTTTAGGCGTAAACGTAGCTAAGACTGATGAGACCAAAGAGCAATTTTTATTTCACAAATCACCTTTATATACCGTTAAATCGCACTTTTATTATTGGCATAATAAACCGCTTATTATAGGTACTAAAGAAGAGTTAAATAAAAACACTCGCATTGGGGCTATTATTGGTTATGACTACGGTGACTTTATTGATAAGAATGAAGTTGGGCTTAAAATTGAACGAGTTAAAAACCATGAGCAAAACCTTAAAAAGCTTTCCTCTCACCGACTAGATGCACTCATCCTTTTTGACGACATTGCAGAAGAGCTCATCACTACAAACAACCTAGAAAATAAGCTCATCAAGGGGCCTCCTGGCGATTCAATAGAAATTTTTGTGGCTTTTTCTAAAGTTCACCCTAGCAGCTTGAAGTATCTTGAAATATTAAACCGTGGTTTGACTAAGCTGGATAATCAGTAAACCAGCCTAGCCTGATATTTCTTATTATGCTGTACCACCAACCGTTAGGTTATCAATTTTCAGGCTTGGCTGGCCAACGCCAACTGGGACACTTTGACCGTCTTTACCACAAACACCCACGCCTTTATCAAGCGCTAAATCATTACCTACCATAGAGATTTGTTGCATAACCTCAGGGCCATTACCAATTAATGTTGCTCCTTTAATTGGCTGAGTAATTTTACCGTTCTCGATTAAGTAAGCTTCTGATGCACTAAACACAAACTTGCCTGAGGTGATATCAACCTGGCCACCACCAAAGTTTGGCGCAAAAATACCTTTTTTAACTGTACTGATAATATCGGCTTGGCTGTGCTCTCCACCTAACATATAGGTGTTGGTCATACGCGGCATAGGTAAATGCGCGTATGATTCACGGCGCGCGTTACCTGTTGGGTTAACCCCCATCAATCGCGCGTTCATTTTATCTTGCATATAGCCTTTTAGAATACCGTTTTCAATAAGCACATTGTAAGCAGCTGGTGTGCCTTCATCATCAACGTTCAATGAACCACGGCGATCAGCAATAGTGCCATCATCAACCACAGTACACAGCTCTGATGCGACTTTTTCGCCAACTTTCCCACTAAATGCTGATGCACCTTTGCGATTAAAATCGCCTTCTAATCCATGACCTACCGCTTCATGAAGTAGAACACCGGGCCAACCTGCGCCAAGTACCACTTCCATTGTGCCAGCTGGCGCATCAATGGCTTCTAAGTTAACTTTAGCTTGACGCACTGCCTCTTCTGCAAAGCCCATCCAGCGCGGTTTGCCATCTTCTAACTCTTTAAAGTAACCATAATCTAAACGCGCACCGCCACCAGCACCACCACGTTCACGGCGGCCATTTTTCTCTAGCAATACAGAACAGTTTAAACGGATCAGCGGGCGAATATCGGTGGCAAAGGTGCCATCACTGGCAGCAATCAACACTTCTTCATATACCGCCGACATAGAGCTAATCACCTGCTCGGCATCGGGGGCTAATTCGCGGATGTAATTTTCAAGTTCGCGCAATAAGCTGACTTTATCGTTATCGCTCATGCTTTGAATAGGTTGATGTGGCGCATACTGTTGTTTTGCTGCTGTATCACTAAACACTTGAACGGCTTTGTTTTCACCAGCATCAGCAATACTTCGTGCAGCTGTGGCTGCTTTATTAAGCGCTTCAAGATTAATAGCATCTGAGTATGAAAAACCGGTTTTTTCACCGCTCACCGCGCGTACGCCAACCCCACGCTCTACATTGTAAGAGCCTTCTTTTACCAAACCATCCTCTAGTACCCAAGATTCATGGTGGCTTGATTGAAAATAGAGATCTGCGTAATCAACATTGTGTTGATGAATAAAGCTAAGCGTTTTTTCGAGTTCTTCTCGATTTAGCTGGCTGTCGTGTAATAAATGCTGTTCAACCGTGTTCATAATAAATGCTCTCTAAATCGTTGGTGAGATTGCACTGGCATATCTCGTCTAATGGCATGTAGTTGGGATAAGTCTGGTTGGCAACCAATAAACCCAACACCATTTTTTAGCTCACTGAGGATATTGCCCCAAGGAGAAATAATTAAACTATGGCCATATGTCGCTCGACCATTCTCATGTTGACCTACTTGTGCTGCGGCAATCACGTAACTTTGTGTTTCTATCGCTCGCGCTGTTAAAAGTGGTTGCCAATGCGCTGCGCCTGTCACTGTGGTGAACGCACTGGGCACTAAAATAACTTCTGCTCCAGCACGTTGTAATGCACTAAATAAGCCACTAAAGCGTAGATCATAGCATACTGTGAGGCCTATTTTACCAAAAGGGGAATCAACCACCACTACGTCATTACCTGCTTGCGTAAAGTTTGATTCGCGATAAGCGCCGGTGCCATCTGCTACATCCACATCAAATAAGTGAATTTTATTGTAGCGTGCAACTACATCGCCTAGGCTATTAAATAGAAGTGACGCAGCATAGTATTTATTGTTGTCAGTGGCGATAGGCAGTGTACCTGCCGCTAGCCAAATATCATATTTACAACAAAGCTGGCTTAATTGTGCCTGATATGTATCACTTTTTTGAGCTACGGCGAGAGTATCTGCACCCGACTTGGCAAACACTAAAAAGCTTTCGGGTAAACACACTAATAACGGGCGAGTGCTGGGTAAGTTACACAGCTGCTGCTCTAACTGAGCAAGGTTTTCTTGAGCATTGATGCCGGAACACATCTGTAGCGCAATGATATGACCCGATGAAGGCGATGTATAACTCATTGTGTTGCCGTTACCGCTGCATCTTTGAGCTTTAATTCACGTACCTGAGACCCATCTTCAGGTTGATTTTGAGCCGCTTGAGGAAGCTCAACCTCCCGGCTTTTTCTATCGACCTCTTGTACAACAGGGTCGCTCATACTGCCCGTTACTTTAAAGTTGATCTCAGATATTACACGCGCAGAGTGAATCACCTTATCAATAGCCAACGCTGCCAAACCCGTTACTGGGTTTACCATCCATGCAACAATAACCGGAATACTTGATGTTACTTGTGGCGCAACAGCCAAGTCATAATTGATTTCCATGGTGTTTAAGTTTGTGTGCCCTTTAATCGTCAAATCCGCTGGCACCCCATCCATTTTGGTATCTTGAGTATAGGCAACACCTTTATCTAATTGCAT
This sequence comes from Pseudoalteromonas sp. 3D05, assembly GCF_002723455.1. Lineage (GTDB taxonomy): Bacteria > Pseudomonadota > Gammaproteobacteria > Enterobacterales > Alteromonadaceae > Pseudoalteromonas. The sequence continues at coordinate 67,299 of NZ_PDUS01000006.1, forward strand.
GCTGCCTTGAAAGCTATTGTAAAAAAAGCCTTTGGAGAATACGTCTCTAAAATCAAGTTTTAACTTGCGCACTAGTGAGTCTAGGCTCAGCAATGAAAAAACTCGCGCTCCGCCATCACTTATTTCTGCAAGGTGACCATCTTCTAAGTTCCATGCTAAATCACCCGATAATGTGGGTATATCAAATTGGTAAGGTGCGCCTTGCCATGCTAAATCAAAAGTAATGTCAGCATCAGAGTCCTTCACCGTGGTGGTAATATCAAACTCATCAAACAGTTCACCTATATCATCACTTTGCATATTGCCATTAAGGCGTGTTTGACCATTTTTCCACTGCCCTTTAGCACGCAGAATATGCTCTCCTTTATCAACGACAAGCTCAGGGATCAGTAACTGTGTACCATCGCCAAATAAGGACGCACTTACATTATCCAGTTGATAGCTATCTACTTTACAATCTAAACAGTTAAACTCAATCGCAGGGATATTATTTAACCAGGCTAAATCTTCAACTGATGCCGCATTCTCTTGTTCCACAGGCTCTTCATCAGGTTTAGAAAGAAAGTTTAACCGTAAGTAATCACTGGTCACTTGAATAGGACGACTAGTTTGATTAATAGGAATACTAATTTGTGAGCGTAGCTCTTTTGCATTCAGCCTTAAGTTGAGCTCATTTGATTTAGGTTTTAACCGCATTTCAAAATCATTAAAAACAATATCAGCAACGGTTAAACGATTTATTTGCCCCACCACTTCTTTCAATGGAGGAAGCACACCTTCACTTTGTGTTTCAACTTGGCTTACAGTAATAATTTGATCAATCAGCGTGACCCAGGACAATAATGGGGTTTCCTCTAAATTTATAGAAACAGTGAAATCTTCTCTATTCAACCCTAAGTCCTGCGACCCCAAAATTAGGTGTGCATTCGTCATTTTAGCGCTGGCATTTGCTAAAATAGCATTAAAGTAAATCTGATCATTTATATTTGCAGTGATCAAATTAGATATATCATCACCCTGAACCTGTGCCTTAAGTTCCCATGGTTGATCAGCATTTTTAGTATAGGGTGCAGGTAATTCACTTTTCAGCCCTATAAGCTGTGAATTTACTTCAGCGAGGTAATTGAACCCCGAAGGCAAAAAGTTTAATGTGACATCAATCGCAAGGTCACTTTCACCCTTTAAGTAACCCTGAAACAAGCCCTGCGCTTCTGCGATTAAAGTGTCTGTATTAACCTGTGCAACGATATTAATTTCACCACGGTAGGTTTCACCGATGTTTTTGCCATCAAAATCAAATTTAATGGGCATGCCGAGCCAGTTTGCAGTTGCGCTTTTTAAAGCAACATGATCATCATTAAAGTACAGCCTCCCATTAACACCTGATAATTGTAAACCTGGCTGAGACAAATAAATTGGCATGTCCTTCAGTGAAACAACGCCTTTGGCATTAACATTCAATTCATTTAAATCAACTGTCAATTCTATATCAGCATTTGCACTGCCTTGTCCTTGAATCACTGAAAATACATTAGCCAGAGGTTGCTTAAGCGGAGTCGCGCTGAAAAAAGGTAATAAAGACTGTGCATCAGCACGCTTTTTAATCTTAACGGATAAGGTATCAGCATTCATTAAGTCAGCAATACTTACATGTACGCCATCATCTACGGCCAAATTGATTAACTGACCTTGTTGAGTGTAGATATCCATCCGCTCATTTTCAAAATGTAATTGCGCACTGGCTTGCGTTACTTCAGGCCAGTCCGGCGCAAATTGGTACGTCGCATTATCAACTTGCGCCATCACTTCAAATTGCCCTGAGTTGTCTGTAAATGGAAAACCCGACAACGGTCCTGAAAACAATACTTGTGCTTGAGTTAATTCACCTTGTTTTATTGCTCCATTTAAATAACTAACTAGGTTTTCACTCATTACTGGTAATGGAAAGTAATGCCCTGCAATACTTGCATCCGGTGCATAAACCTCTGCGTACAAATCCAGTCTAGGCTGTTCACCCACGCTGACCTTCATTTCTGCTGCTAGTGTAAGCTCTTTATTATCTAGCCATATATTATCACTGCTTATCTGCCAGCCTTGAGGCGTGTGCAATGCATCAATTTCCATATTGAGCTGCGAGTATTTAATGGGTTGAGAAAATGTGTCTTGCGTTAACAACACATTGTTTTCACCAAATAAACTGACCCGTCCACGCGATTGGTTTAAGTTCCCTTCGATACGCAGTTCATTCGCTCCAGGTATTCCCTGATTGGCAAGCCAGCCGATATTCTCTGCTGCAAACCAAAGCTGCCAATCTGCTGATGAGTTAAAGGATGCATAGGCTTTATCTATCACACCACTTGGCTGGCGAGTGATTAATGGGTCTAACACTGAAAAGTTACTTAGCTGAGCTAATTTAGTGGCTAAATCGAGGTCAAACTCTTGTAACCAAAAATGCTTTTGTTTGCCAAGCTGTGCTTCAAACTTCACGTTAGGCCAACTGTGCTGCAAACTGTTCACAGCTAATCCCGTACTTTTTAAACGCCAGCCTTGTTGCCACGGAAATAAATGAAAGCCGCCTTCGCTAATGCTTAACTGATGAGGCTTTGCTTCATTGCCTTGCTCCCAGTTTATAAAACTAGGTAGCCATTTAACTTTAACATCCGTGATTAAGCCTTTTTCAATACTCATCCAAGATTCTAGATTAAGGTTTGACTTCAATTCATGTTTGTCTTTATTGCTGTATTGCGCAACCCATTTGGAAATATCAACCTGACTTGCTTGGACGTAAATATCGCCAGCCATTGCTTCTAACGTTTTACCTGTCAGTGCAATGCGGGCATCAAAGGTGCCTACAGAAATACCTGGTAGTGCTAAGGTACCGCTACCACTATGTTGCTTCGGTTTGTTTTGCCAAACTATATTTTCTAAAATTAAACGACGTTCTTTACCATCGCCCATCAAAAAGTTGATACTACTGTTTTCTACAGCAAAATGGCCCGTATCACCTAAAAACAAACCCTCAATGAGTTCCTTTTGCTCAAACGCTACCTCGCCTTCACCTGAATCAAGCAGCGAAGGGAGATTAACATTGGCATGAAAGCCATTGATCACAAAATAATTAGACTTTAATTGCTGCGTTTTAATGCTTTCCCACAGGTTAAGCTCTAGGCTGGCTTTCGCTATTGTCAGCGCTATGGGTGAAGTGGTGTTATCCTCAAAAGATATCTCTTCCATTACGATGGCAGGGCCTTTGCCCTGCCAACTTGCTGAAATAGCACCGATGGATAAGTTAACTGCAAACTTTTCATAAAGATAACCTTCTAAGTCACCTTTATAATCATTCGCATAAGGAAGCGTATATTTTAAAACAGATACAATAACGGCCAACAGTACTAGCGTTACAGCAAATACTTGCCATAACTTTCTAATACAATAAAAACAAACCGTTTTTGCTTTCATTACATCATAACCACATCGAACTGCTCTTGACTGTAAAGACTCTCAGTTTGAATACTCACTTGCTTACCAATAAATAACTCAAGCTCAGCAAGGTTATGATATTCATCGTTTATCAAGGCTTCACTTACCGCTGGAGCAGCATAAACCATAAATTTATCGGCTGCATAAGCACGGTTTACACGTACGATTTCTCGTAGGATCTCGTAACACACCGTTTCAACTGTTTTTTGCGAGCCACGTCCTGAACAGGCAGGACATACATCACATAGTATATGCTCTAAGCTTTCGCGGGTTCGCTTACGGGTCATTTCAACTAAACCCAGAGCCGATAAGCCATTTATATTTGATTTAGCGCGATCTTTGCCAAGCGCAGATTCAAGTGAATGTAACACTCTGCGCTTATGCTCTTCACTGATCATATCGATGAAATCGATAATAATTATGCCACCTAAGTTTCGTAACCTAAGCTGGCGCGCAATAGCTGATGTTGCTTCAACATTGGTATTGAAAATAGTTTCTTCAAGGTTACGGTGGCCAACAAATGCGCCTGTGTTAACGTCGACAGTCGTCATTGCCTCTGTTTGGTCAATAATTAAATAACCACCTGACTTGAGCTCAACCTTTCTGTGTAAGGCTTTTTGAATTTCATTTTCAACATCAAACAAATCAAAGATAGGTCGCTCACCAGGGTAGTATTCAAGCGCGCCCGCAAGAATAGGCACAAACTCTTCTGTGAATGCTTTAAGCTCATGGTATGTCAATTTAGAATCAACCCGAATACGCTCCATGTCTTCGCCAACGTAATCTCTTAGCGTACGAAATGCTAACGTTAAATCTTCGTGCAGAATACTTTCTTTACTGGTTTTTTTGCGTTTAGTGACTATTTTTTCCCACAGCTTTTTTAAAAATGCTGCATCATGGCGTAACTCCGCCTCACTGGCACCTTCAGCGGCTGTACGCACAATAAAGCTGCCATTTTCATCTGAATAGTCTGCAACAATATGCTTCAAACGACTGCGTTCTTCTTCTGTTTCAATGCGCTGGCTCACCCCAACATGGGTTGCATCAGGCATAAAGACTAAATAGCGAGATGGAATGGTGATATCGGTGGTTAAGCGTGCACCTTTTGTTCCTAGGGGGTCTTTAACCACTTGCACCATAATATATTGTCCTTGGCGCACTAATTCGCGAATATCTTGGACTTTTTTAACTGGCTGCTCATCCACACCTTCAATGATTGAAGCGCTATTAACAATATCTGAAGCATGTAAAAAAGCCGCTTTTTCAAGGCCTATATCTACAAATGCAGCTTGCATACCCGGAAGTACACGACTTATTTTGCCAAGATAAATATTGCCAACAATGCCCAAATTACCTATACGCTCGAGCTGAATTTCTTGCAGGACGCCGTTCTCGATGAGGGCAACACGACTTTCACTTGGGGTGACGTTAATTAGTAATTCTATACTCATGTTACCTACTTAAAAATTCACTTAATAATCTATCGCACTCATATAAAGGTAAGCCCACTACGGCAAAATAGCTACCTGAAATATGTGTTACAAACCGTCCTCCTAACCCCTGAATTCCATACCCGCCGGCTTTATCCTTTGGCTCGCCACTTTGCCAATAACTTTCTAGCTCATCGTTACTTAATGATTTAAAAGTGACTTCGGTTTGAATTACTTGGCTTATAACATCGTTTGGAGTGGCAAATGCAATGGCCGTTAACACCTGGTGTGTTCGATTAGATAGGCGCTGCATCGTAGTTATAAAATCAGCTTTATCAGTTGGTTTTCCAAGCGTTTGCCCATCAATAACGACAACTGTATCACTGCCAAGAACAGGGCGATCAGTATAACCCATCGCAACACCTGTTTGCGCTTTAAGACGTGCTAAACGCTCAACATAGTCAACAGCAGACTCGTCAGCTAATTGGCTTTCATCTGCATCTACACTAAATTGTGAAAACTCATAACCAAGCTGCGTTAGCAGCTCTTTGCGTCGCGGAGAAGCCGACGCTAAATAAATTGCACTTTGCATTATCTAATCCTGAAATGGCGACGATACTTGCGTAATAATAAGAAAATCCAAGGCCAACTTAGCATGCCTGTAACGACGGGCCATAAATACTGCGGGTTAAAATAAACGTCCATTAAAAAATGATTTAGCCAAAATTGCATGAGATGGTAAAACATTAAGAATAAACCCACTAAAATAGCTTGTTGCCAAATGGAAAAATTGCGAATTTTTTGAAAGTTACTAGCTGTAACAAAAATACAAATAGAAAAGGTGAGTGAATTGACACCCAACGGCGAACCCGACGCTAAATCAATCAATAAACCAACAACCCAGGCAGTACCAATATTTAATCGATGAGGAACCGCTAATGACCAATACATTAAAACCAACAACACCCAATCTGGGCGAAACGGTTCAAATGAAAAAGGCAGAGGCATTAGCGACATAATCAAAGCAAAGAAAATACTCACTCCGATCAAAAAGCTATGACGGCTATTCACTGCTAATAATCTCCTGCTGCTGACGCCATAAAACAACCAATAAACGGATGCGATCTAGTTGAGCTACAGGCTCAGCGTATACTTGAGCAAAAGGACTGCCTTCATCACGGTTGATTTCTGTAACAATGGCAACGGGGTAACCCTCAGGAAATGTGCCACCCAATCCTGATGTCACCAACACATCACCTATGCGAACATCTAAACTATGAGGAACATGCGACAATTTAACTTGATTTATCTTACCCATACCTTCAACCACAGTGCGCACTTCATTACGTAAAATACGCACCGGTGTAGCATGAGTCGTGTCCGTCATCAACAACACACGAGACGTTGTTGACCCAACCTTCGTTAATTGGCCAACAACCCCCATTTCATCAATTACCGCCTGCCCTTCACTTAAACCATCGATTGCGCCTCGGTTAATAACCACTTGGTGGCTATACGGGTTTGAATGCACCGATAGTATTTGGGCGATAATTTTTCGGTTGGCTTGCTTTGCTGAAGAGCCTAGTAGTGCTCTTAGTTTCTGATTTTCTTTCGTTAAAAATTGGTATTGTTGTAACTGCTCACTTTGTAACAACTGCTTTTGTTTAAGCGCTTCATTTTCGCTTAATAGTTGCTCACGAGTTTGTAAGCTTTTAGCACCAAAACTAAATACTTCATACGGTAAGTTGGCAAGATAAATTAATGGGCTGACAAGTGTATTTAAACTGGTGCGTACCGTTGTACTACCTTCGGTATACTTATCGCCAACTATCAACACGATACTCAAAAGCACTGCGACAAAAAGTCGCAGTTGCAATGAAATCGTACGTCCAAACATTAACTTCATTAGTCGTAACTAAATACGTCACCACCGTGCATATCAATCATTTCTAGCGCTTTACCACCACCACGTGCAACACACGTAAGTGGGTCATCAGCAACAACTACAGGAATACCGGTTTCTTCCATTAGTAAGCGATCTAAATCTTTTAGTAATGCACCGCCACCTGTTAATACCATGCCCTTAGCAGAGATATCTGAAGCAAGCTCTGGTGGTGACTGCTCAAGCGCCACCATAACAGCACTCACAATACCCATTAATGGCTCTTGCAATGCTTCTAAAATTTCATGAGAGTTAAGTGTGAACGAACGAGGTACACCTTCAGCCAAGTTACGGCCGCGTACTTCAATCTCAACTGGCTCATCCGTTTTAAAAGCGGAGCCAATTTGGTGCTTAATATTTTCAGCGGTCGCCTCACCAATCAAACTACCAAAGTTACGACGCACATAATTAATGATTGCTTCATCAAATTTATCACCACCAATACGCACTGACGATGAATAAACCACACCATTCAATGAGATAATAGCAACTTCAGTGGTACCACCACCGATGTCCACAACCATAGAACCGGTTGCTTCAGATACAGGCAAGCCTGCGCCAATCGCTGCTGCCATTGGCTCTTCAATTAAATAAACCTCACGGGCACCTGCACCCATTGCTGATTCGCGAATTGCACGTTTTTCAACTTGCGTTGCACCACATGGTACACAAATTAAAACACGCGGGCTTGGACGCATAAAGTTGTTGTTATGTACTTGCTTGATAAAGTGCTGAAGCATTTTTTCAGTCACATAAAAGTCGGCGATTACACCGTCTTTCATAGGACGAATAGCTTTAATATTGCCAGGCGTTCGGCCTAACATCTGCTTCGCTTCAGTACCCACCGAAGCAACACTTTTAGGGCCACCAGCACGCTCTTGACGAATAGCGACAACAGATGGCTCATTGAGGACTATGCCTTCATCTTTGACATAAATAAGGGTATTGGCTGTACCCAAGTCGATCGATAGATCGTTTGAAAAAATACCACGGAGTTTCTTAAACATGAGGCTGGATGACCTTTGAAAAACGTTCTTATATTAGCTATTAGTCACTTTAACACGCTGAGTTTGTTCAGCAATCAAAAGCATCATTAGCTAGGTAAATTAGCAAAAAGGAAGCATTGCTTCCTTTCAAGAATATTTATCGTTCTCGTACTAAGCGAAAACCAATGTAATTTGCACGAAAATCAGGTGCTAAAATCAAACGTGTTGCTGCTCTGGCAAGGCTTGGAGCAAAATTCCATGCACCACCACGCACTGTTACGTCTGATTGACCCGATGATTTATGAGTCCATTCCCATACATTTCCTACCGTATCGTACAAGCCAAACGCGTTGGGCGAAAACGAACCTACAGGCGCTGCGCTGCGGTTTGACCATTCACTGCCACACCAACCACAATTAGCTAGGTTTTTACCAATTTCATTACCCCAAGGGTATTCTGTTGTTGTACCTGAGCGAGCAGCATATTCCCACTCAATTTCACTAGGTAAACGATATTGTTGGGCAGTCTCACCCGATAACCAATCAGCGTAAGCTTTAGCATCATTGTAAGTTAAGCACACCGCTGGGAAATTACTTTCTTGCTCAAAACCTGGATTACGCCAATTTAAGCTCACTTCCCACACAGGTTCACCATTAAGGTAATAAGCGCAGCCACGATTAAGTTCAGCCTCGGTTTTATAACCTGTGCTCGATACAAACTTTTGGTACTCACCCACGGTCACTTCTTTGCTTTGCATAGCAAAAGAGTTTTCAATCGTTTTTTCGACCACCGGGCGCTCGTTTGCTAAGCCGTTACCGTTAATATCGCCCATTTTGAACGTACCAGCTGGGATCACAACAACAGCAGCGCTCGACGTGCTATTTATCGATTTATTGCTTTGCTCTCTGGTGAAGGTCGGTGCAGCAATCGACTCAGGCTTTTTTACTAACTTGGCGTTTATCGTGTGTGCCTTTCGTAAATCAATCCTAACACGGTAAGGTTTATACCCTTGCTTACGCACTTCAATATCATGAAGCCCACGTGGTAACGACGTTGATAGTCGTGTCGAGCCAAAACTCACTCCATCAATAAACACTTCGTCATCGTACACATTTGAACGTAATGTCAGCTCGACCATTTTGTTCTTCGTATTATCAACAACAAGCGAGTTTGCATTCGTTGCTGGCTTTACAGCGTAATCTCTAACAGGCTGTTGGCTCATACGCGATACAGAAACGGTATTATCCTGAGTATCACTGAATGTTAACTGACTATCGTAAAACCCTGTTCCGTAGCTTGCTTGGTAAGCTGTGCTTAGTGGAGTACCGTACTCTGAGCAATAACGGTTATCAACACTCAATAAGTTGCATAAACGGCTACTGTTTACATCGCCACGCATAGTCACGCTCAGGTTAACGTTATAATTACCTTGACCACTAAATGCGCTATTTACAACATGACTACTAATAATTTGTACTTGAGCGCCAGCCATATTGCGTTTAGGTTCAACTAGACGTTCTTCCGTCAGGTTGGCAAAAATTTGATCAATGAAGCGTTTTGTGGCTTTTTGCAAGCCCATTTGTTGACCGCGTTGTTCACAGGCAGCCAGCGTTTCAGTGCGCTTACAGTTAATTGTATGATCAACCTCAAGCGTACCTTCACGAGTAAACTCATTTCTTAATCGTTCAACACGTGCTGTTGTTAGTTGCTCTTTCAAGCTTTCGAGGGTATTTAACTGAGTATGTTTAGCTACACGAATTTGCTCAATATCTTTACGATGTGATGCAATTGCCGCTAACTGCATCGCGATGTCATCTTTATTTTGTTTATGATCAACAACGGCTTGCTGGTAACGCGCCTGAGCAGTACTAATATCAATAGTAGGATCGTCGATCAGACGACGATACATTTCATTCATCGCATCAAGCGCTTGGTTTTTCTCTTTGTCTAACTCAGCTGAGCGAGCACGTAATAAATCAAGTTGGCTTTGTAACTGACTTTCTTCTTTTAAGTGTTTTTCAAGTATTTGTGTAGAGTTATCGTATTCAGCTTGTTTAATACTGATCTCAGATTCAATTCCAGAAACGGTTGCTGTATCTTGTGCAAATGCACACGATGCAAACAAACTTGCTGAAATTAACAGAGATAAAGGAGCAATTCGCATATATTCCATTCCCAAAAAGCGGCAATTATTTGGTCATTATTTATTTTTTATAATTAAACTCTTATGCTATGTACTTGCAAGGCAAAACACAAGCTTTGTTCAAAAATTATCTGAGTTTACAACTATTACCATCCATCATGCTAGTAAATAACCATTTCATTCAATGAAAATCATCATTTTAATGCTTATGTTATGAATCATTTTCTTATAGATAATTATTTTGCTAGCCTTGTGTATCATTTTATTCAAAGATAAAACCGTGTATTCAATTTCCGAGTCCCCACTACAACAAATAACAAGCCCAATATTGCTCAAACAAAATCTTACCTTGCACATAAAGCGTGATGATCTTCTGCACCCGCTGATCAGTGGCAACAAGTGGCGTAAATTAAAATACAATTTAATTAGTATGCGCACTCAAGGGAAAAGCGAATTAGTGACTTTTGGAGGGGCCTTCTCAAATCATATCCATGCCTGTGCTGCGGCCGGAAAAGAATTTAATTTCAAAACACACGGAATCATTCGTGGTCCTGAACTTGATTTAAATAACCCAACCTTACAATTTGCTCAACAAGCAGGTATGCATCTACACCCAGTGACACGTTTAGAGTACCGCGAACGCCATAAACATGATTATTTAACCGCATTGCAAACACGATTTCCACATGCCTACTTACTTCCTGAGGGAGGCACAAATGAGGCCGCTTTATTTGGTTGTAAAGAACTGGCAGAATCATTACCACACAGTGATTATATAATTTGTCCAACGGGAAGTGGTGGCACGCTTGCTGGATTGATAGAAGGCGCCTCCCCAAATACACATGTAATGGGTATCGCTGTTTTGAAGCAAGCTGAGTATTTAATTAATGAAATAAAAGCACTGAGCAAAAAAGCAAATAGCCAAACTAATTGGCAGCTACTGTGTGATTACCATGACGGCGGATACGGAAGGTTTAGTCAGCACTTATGGCAGTTTTGTGAGTCAATGCGCACCGCTCATCTACTACCGCTTGAACCTATTTACTCAGGGAAAATGATGTATGCATTATGGCAGCTAATTGAACAAGGCTTCTTTGCATCTGGGAGTAAAATTGTCGCAATCCACACTGGCGGCCTCCAAGGATTGGATGGATTACGATATCGACAACTCATATAAACATAATTTTAGTAAAGTGTTACTTGAGTGAACTCTTGCAATGGTTCCGTAAAATAAAAACCTTGCGCAGCTCTTACACCTAGGTTCTTTAACGTATTTAGTTCTTGTTGCGTTTCCACACCCACGCCATAAACACCAAGATTAAGCTGCTCACCTTTAGCAACAATGTCTTGAACAGTACGCTGTTGCTTTAAATGCTTATCAATATTGTGCATCAGCTCGTAGCCAAGCTTTAACCCTCTGAGTAGCTTAAACGACGTTAAAGATGCAAACTCATCACTGGTAAGAATATTATCAATGACAATTGATGCATTTATCGCGGTAATCTGCTCAAAAGCAGGTGTAAGCTCAGCTTTAAACTGATTAAAGTCCTCTGCTGAAATCTCAAACTGGAGTTTCTGAGCATCTTTAAATGTACTGATAGTCTGTGCAAACTGCTTCCAAAACCGTCGGTTTACCCAGTTTTGTGAATGTAAGTTAATACTTACAACCAACTGTGAAGGCTCTTTATTTAGAATAGATATCACATGTTCAATAACCGTAATATCCAACTGCATGATTGAAGTATCGGTTTTTAAATGAGGAATAAACTGCCTAGCAGATAATAATCCTAACGATTTATGTCTAATTCTTATCAGAGCCTCATGTTGTAGCATTTCCCCTGTATTCAAATCAAAAAGAGGCTGAAAAAATAGAGTGAATTTTTTCTTTGCTATGTACTCTGGTAAATCTTTGCTGCTACTTTTTAATACTTCAAAATGAGTATGACTAAAAGGTATCCGCATTGTATGCCGCCATGGGCTTTGCTTAGCTTGCTCTAAAGCGGATTTAGTAAGTTGATAAACAACAGATTGATCTGCACCTAATCTATAATTACATACACCTAATTTAATATTTTTTCGCGACAAATCTTGACGGTAGAATAGTGAAGCCTGATAAATCACTTGATGCAGCTTATGTGTATAACTGTCTAACTTTGCTTGCGGTATACCCTGTAAAGTAATCGCCAACCCACCTGATTTAAGCAGTTTAACTGAAACTTTAGGAAGTTCACCAAACCCTTTAGCAATAACCAATTTAAAATGGCTTTCTAAGTCGATATTCTCTGGAAAAGGGTAGCCCCAATAAAACAGTGCGAATAAATGGTAATTACCTTGCTGTATGTAATACAACTTTTCAATTTCATCATCTTTGATTGTCTTAGGTACACTACTCGCCCCCTCTTCGTGACTTTTGTTACTACCTACACGACTATTGTTTGGTAAACGTTGAGAGGAAGCCCTGGTTGCTTGTGCAAAGTTACTTTCATAACGTTTATAAAGCATTTTCCACCAGCGATACCCCCACATTATTGCACCAATGATAACCAAATTAAATAATATAAATATGTAGCTTTCAACAACCCAATAAGGCCTATGGTAGAGCCTCAAACTAATATTTTTATAATTAAATATGTCACTTTTTTCACCCATCAAAGCAGAAAAGTAGTGCGGCGTTGAATTACCCTCGGGCTCAAGCATAAAACCATGTGCATTTACTAATGCACCAATGACTTCTTTGTTTACAACCATATCTAGCTTTAAATCATAAACCTGCTGGGCAAGTTTTACTCCTGCTACATGCACCTTCTGATGCAAAACGTCACCCAATAAGAGGTTAAATACACAAATAAACATTAAGCAAACAGCAATATAAATACTGAGCATATTTACTCGTAGATTTTTCAATTTAATTGCCATGGTTCGCACAGAATGATGAAGGAATAGATCAAGTGTTGTTCAAGATCCCCATAAACACAAGGCTTGGAGGCTATTTTAAATGTAACCAAGGTGCTCAAATTATAAAACCTACGTATTTATAATTACCTAACTGATAATGACGACAGTATTAGGGTCTGCTTACCTTTAAAGGTTAAATGTACAGCAGTCTGTTTGGTATTTAGGCAAGGCTGTGCCTATGTGGTGTGGTTATTCCCCATAAATAGGCGCTCATCATAAAGCAAACGAAAATAGGTATTGTAACTGCGCTACTCCTACGTACTGATAAGTTGGCTTCAACTCTTACTAGAGCAAACCATTTTTATAGCTATAAAGACAAAAAAACCCTGTAATAACAGGGCTTTTCTATATTTTTACTTTTGTCTTTGGTTAAAACGGAATATCGTCGTCAAAGTCAATCGGTGGTTCCATTGGGTTTGATGCGCCGCCTTGCGGTGCGTTTTGCGGTTTAGGTGCAAAACCACCTTGTTGAGGTGCATTAGCATTGCTGCTTTGCTGCTGGTTATAACCACCACCTGATTGGTATTGATTATTTTGCTGCGGTGCAGTAGCTGGTTGCTGGCGCGCTGCTGGTGCTTGTTGCTGTGGCGCACTTTGTTGTTGCCCATAACCACCACCTTGTTGTGGTGCGCTTTGTTGCTGGCCATAACCGCCACCTTGTTGTGGAGCGCTTTGCTGTTGGTTGTAACCACCTTGTGATTGACCACCTTGAGACTGGCCACCTTGGTAACCACCACCTTGCTGATCACCTCCACGCGCACCTAACATTTGCATCTGGCCTGTGAAGCCATCTACAACGATTTCTGTGGTGTATTTTTCTTGACCTTGTTGATCGGTCCACTTACGTGTTTGAAGTTTACCTTCAACGTAAATTTGTGAACCTTTACGGCAGTATTCACCCACGATTTCAGCTAATTTGCCAAAAAACACCACGCGATGCCATTCAGTTTTATCGACCATTTGGCCGGTGTTTTTATCTTTGTAGCTATCTGAAGTAGCTAAAGTAATGTTTGCTACGCCATTACCATTAGGCATATAACGTACTTCTGGATCTTGGCCTAAATTACCAACCAAGATTACTTTATTAACACCGCGTGCCATGGACCTTTCTCCTATTTACGTTAGCTCAAACCAGCCACTTTACGGGCTTGGTCTAGGTCAAATTCTTTATCATTAATCTTTAAGTAGCTGCGATTTTCTTCGCATACAACCGTTGCTTCAATTACCCCTGGTAAAGCAACCAATTTAGAGGCAAGCGTTTGTGCTTGCTGCTCTGAACTTAATTCTGTCATTAAGCTAATCATTTTACTTCTAGGCGGGACTTGCATTTGCCAAGCAAGGATAAGCCATATTAACCCAACAAGTGCGGCTGCGGCAAACACTGCTTGCGGGCTTGCTGATTGCGCTACGTAACCCCCTAAAATGCCACCTAAAAATGCACCAAAAAATTGCCCTGAGGAAAACACGCCCATGGCAGAACCTTTTTGATTGGCTGGGGCTAATCGCGAAACAAGCGCAGGCATTGTCGCTTCTAAAAAATTAAAAGCGATGAAGTAAGCAAGCATGCACAGTGCCATACCAATAACTGAATCAACACCCGCAGCTAAAGCTACCATGCTCAATACCAATACAATGATAGATCCTAAAAATGCCTGTTTTTCTTTTTCTTTACGAATAGCAATAATCATCACAGGCGCCATTAGCAAAAATGCTAAAATCAACACTGGAATATAGACTTGCCAATGTGCTTCAGCCGCCAAACCTTTTACAATTAATTGCCCAGGTAGCGCAACAAAAATAGCTGTTAACGTTAAGTGCAGGAGCATCACGCCAAAGTCTAAACGAGCAAGCTGTGAATGCTTAACCAGTTTTTTTATGTCAGAAAAACTGGCTAAAGTATCTCCTTTGGGTGCTTTACTTACGGCTTTAGGAACAAGAAAAAGCACAATAAATATGCCTAATACCGCTAATATTGCCGTTAGCCAAAATACACCTGCAATTCCCCAAGAAGCCGCCACCATTGGGCCTAACAACATAGCAAACGCAAAGCTCATACCTATGCTCATGCCAATTACAGCCATTACTTTTGGCCGTTGTTCATCTCGGCTTAAATCAGATGCAAATGCTAATAAAGAACTGGCAATAGCCCCCATACCTTGTAAGGCACGTCCAAGAGTAACCATTTGCATTGAATCAGCCGTTGCTGCGATCACAGAGCCCAAGGCAAACACACTCAAACCACCCACGATCACTTTTTTGCGGCCTATTTTGTCTGATAACCAGCCCATAGGTATTTGCAATACAGCTTGCGTTAGTCCGTACGCACCAATAGCTATACCTATCCATAGTGGTGAAAAATCTGAAAGCTGCTGACCATAAATAGCCAGTACTGGCATAAGCATAAAGAGGCCAAGCATACGAAAAGCAAACACGCTCGCTAGGGAAACTGCGGCACGTTTTTCTCGTGAATTGAGTGAAGAAGCTGTCATGATTCGCGTGTTCTTGCTGTCTATTAGAATTCGAGGGGGGATTCTATCACAAGCTTAAGAATAAATAATCGCCTCAAAGCGATGATTTTTCATTGATCAAGGATTAATCTTCCCGCGTATTATGAGATACTCAACAAATAAATTTGGTAATGAAACGAGATAGCATGGAAAACATTGAAGTCCGAGGCGCCCGCACGCACAATTTAAAAGACATCAGCCTAACCATTCCCCGTGATAAGTTAATTGTTATCACTGGTCTATCTGGTTCTGGTAAATCGTCTTTAGCATTTGATACGTTATATGCAGAAGGGCAACGTCGGTATGTAGAATCTTTATCTGCTTACGCTAGACAATTTTTATCATTAATGGAAAAGCCTGATGTTGATCACATTGAAGGCCTTTCTCCTGCAATCTCGATTGAGCAAAAATCAACATCACATAATCCACGCTCAACAGTAGGTACTATTACCGAAATCTACGATTACCTTCGCTTAATGTTTGCCCGTGTAGGTGAGCCACGCTGCCCAACTCATGATTTACCGCTTGCTGCACAAACAGTGAGTCAAATGGTAGATACTGTTTTAGCCTTTGAAGAAGGCAGCAAACTCATGTTGCTAGCGCCTGTAGTTAAAGAGCGCAAAGGCGAACATGTTAAATTATTAGAACAATTAGCTAGCCAGGGTTACATTCGCGCACGTATCGATGGTGAAGTGTGTGATTTATCCGATCCTCCTACTCTAGAACTACACAAAAAACACACCATTGAAGTCGTTGTTGACCGTTTTAAAGTGAAAGATGGCTTACAACAACGCTTAGCAGAATCATTCGAAACTGCATTAGAGCTTTCATCAGGTGTTGCGATCATCGCTTCGATGGATGACGCAAATAGCGAAGAATTGTTGCTCTCTGCAAATTTTGCATGCCCAACGTGTGGTTATGCCATGACCGAACTTGAACCTCGATTATTCTCGTTTAATAACCCAGCAGGTGCATGTCAGAGTTGTGATGGTTTAGGGGTAAGACAGTATTTTGACCCAAATCGAGTAATTCAAAACCCTGAATTAAGTTTATCCGGTGGTGCTATTAAAGGCTGGGACAAACGCAGTTTCTATTATTTCCAAATGCTACAAGCGGTTGCTGAGCATTATAAGTTTGATTTAGAAGTACCTTTTCAAAATATCAGTAAAGAACATCAAAAAGTTATTTTAGAAGGCTCTGGCAGCACCAAAATTGCGTTTAATTACCGCAATGACCGAGGGGATTTAATAACACGTAATCATGAATTTGAAGGCGTGTTAAATAATATGAACCGCCGCTACCGCGAAACAGAATCAAATTCGGTGCGCGAAGAACTAGCAAAATATCAAACTAGCCAAGCGTGTCCAAGCTGTAAAGGTTCAAGGCTGCGTCAAGAAGCGCGCAGCGTTTTTATAGGGCAAACCAATTTACCTGATATCACCACGATGAGTATCGGTGAAGCCATGGATTTTTTCCAAAACCTTTCTTTAACAGGTCAGCGTGGTCAAATAGCAGAGAAGATCTTAAAAGAGATCCGTGATCGTTTATCTTTTTTAATTAATGTTGGATTAAACTACCTATCGCTCGAGCGCAGCGCCGATACACTCTCCGGTGGTGAAGCACAGCGTATTCGCCTTGCGAGTCAAATTGGCGCTGGTTTAGTAGGCGTTATGTATGTACTCGATGAGCCATCTATTGGCTTACACCAACGGGATAATGATCGCCTTTTACAAACACTTATTCATTTACGCGATTTAGGTAATACAGTGATTGTAGTAGAACACGATGAAGATGCGATCCGTGCAGCCGATCATATCATCGATATTGGCCCTGGTGCCGGTGTCCATGGCGGTTACGTTATTGCTGAAGGAACCCGCGATGATATTTTAGCCAGTGAGAAGTCTGTTACGGGTCAATTCTTATCGGGTAAACGCAAAATCGAAGTTCCTGCTCAACGTCATCCAACCAACGATAAATGGCTTGAGCTATTTGGTGCCACGGGTAACAACCTTAAAAATGTTGATTTACACATTCCGTTTGGCTTAATGACGTGTATCACTGGTGTTTCTGGTTCTGGTAAATCAACCCTCATCAACGACACATTATTTAAGCTCGCACATACCGAGTTAAATGGTGCAACAACGGCAGAAGCCGCGCCTTATAAAGAAATTAAAGGACTTGAGCACTTCGATAAAGTAATCGATATTGATCAGAGCCCAATCGGTCGTACACCCCGCTCTAACCCTGCAACCTATACCGGTATATTTACGGGTATTCGTGAATTGTTTGCGGGCACACAAGAATCGCGTTCGCGTGGTTACAAAGTGGGTCGTTTCAGCTTTAACGTGAAAGGTGGTCGCTGTGAGGCCTGCCAAGGCGATGGCGTTATCAAAGTAGAAATGCACTTTTTACCAGATGTGTATGTACCATGTGATGTATGTAAAGGCCAACGCTACAACCGTGAAACCTTAGAAGTACAATATAAAGGTAAAAACATTCACCAAGTACTTGAGATGACAGTTGAAGATGCGCACGACTACTTTGACAAAATACCGGCCATTGCGCGTAAACTAAAAACATTAATGGATGTTGGGCTGTCTTATATTCGTTTAGGTCAAGCCGCTACAACGCTCTCTGGTGGTGAAGCACAGCGCGTTAAACTTGCCCGTGAGCTTTCTAAACGTGATACCGGTAAAACCTTATACATTCTTGATGAGCCAACGACCGGCTTGCACTTTGCTGATATAGAACAGTTATTAGTTGTACTGCATCGCTTGCGTGATCATGGCAATACCATAGTAGTGATTGAGCATAATCTTGATGTGATTAAGACCGCTGACTGGATTGTCGATTTAGGCCCTGAAGGCGGCGCGGGTGGTGGTGAGATTCTCATTGCCGGCACACCGGAAGAAGTCGCTGAGTGTGAGCGTTCACATACTGGGCACTATTTGAAGTCATTACTTTAAAGGTTTATACAGGGAATGTTGAGATACTTTAAAGTGACAACTTGGCGTGCAAATAGGCAATTAAAGCAGCAAAATGCAGCTTTAAAGCCCCATAAAGCACGCCTTACTAAACGCTTACAAACCATCTGGTTTAGCTTAAGTACAGCACAAAAGCTATACTTACTCGCTTTAATCAGTTTAGTCGTTTTTCAATCCACATCACTTACTAGTATTCTCACGGTGACAGCTTTAATTGTCGAGTTTTGGCCTAAGTTTATAACGCTTTGGCACTCGCTCGCAGGGAAGGCTTTAATATTGTTATTTTACGCAATAATAGCCAATTTTGTACTTGCCAGTGCCAGTGGTATCGTCAACGAAGTGACTTTAGTTTCTGCTGCACACTTCAACTACACTCACAATTTTGCAACTCTGCTCTATTTGCCTCCTTGGGCGCTAGGGATAACGCTATTCACTTTGCTTATAGTGCAACTATTGCTTCCTTTTTACATTGTGATTTTATTGCTAATAAAACCCTTTGGTTCAGATCGCGTGAAATTTATCACGCAAAGCTACTCACCTTTGTTAACTGCACTATTGCGATTTGCTTTAGCTAGTGTAGTTATTATCAATCTAGTTTCTTTTATAGACGATAAGCCCACAGAAGCCGTATTTGATGACCTCGTTAATAGTTTTACTAGTGGAGCAGAAGCGGGTAGAACTCTTGTAAAAGGTACTCCCCAAGGACAGTTAGTTGCAGTTAATGAGCTCACTAAAAATACTGAAGCGCCGCAGTCGAGTAGGCCTCCTAATGAACAACAAAGTGTTACTGTAAATGTTGAAGGAGATAACGAAGCAGCCAATAGTATGCGCCACTTCCTTGATACCAAAGGCTATTTTGAGCGCAGTAAATGGTTGATTGCTTCATTCGCCTACAACTTTGAAGCTGACGATTTTTCGCGCTGCGCTAAAGCTAAAAATAGCAAGGTAGTTGAGCTAAACGATTATGAAATTGTTGAAATAACACCTGACAATACGATGCCTTACAGCTACAAATTTATAGTTAAAGCCTGTGAGTCACCCGCATTTAAAACTATGTTGAATAAGCGCAACGCAAATTGAGCTAATCAATAGCTCCACTAAGTGCAACTCTCGTTGCAACGTATTTTACAAAATAGCGCGCTAAATCAGTTGGGATAGCCTACTCATCCCAACTGATTTGCATAATTTGCATATCCTTGTATTTAGCACCCGTAAATAAAATTTCGTTCTTTTCATTCACTTCAAAAGCAATATGTCGAAAATCCACATGTGTATTTTGCACAGTTTTATCATGTAAATTTAGTCTAGCGATTCGAGAGATAGAGTCAGAATAATAGAAATAATCTTTACTAATTCCATACACATTCGCTTTTCGAGCATTTGTGGGTAATTCCCAGCTTTGTTTATCTGCCAGACTAATTAACTGATTGTGACTGACGGCATACGCATTGCCTTCACCATCTGAAATAAGTTTATTAGCCTTCACATCCTGAATCACACGAGTGTCACGAGTTAGTAAATTAAGCTCAGCGAGTGTGTTTTTTGAACCAATTTGCTCAACATAAAGAATGCTTTCGTTATTTTTTGACCAAATATAACTGACTATTTTACGCTCGTTAAATTCATCTAACGGGTAGAGCTTTTGCGTATTTACGTCAAAAAAAGCATAGCGTTTATTTATTACTAATAATATACGCTGCTTATTAGGGGATACTTTTAATCCTCCTAACTTATAGTCAGTTGATGGGCCATCATATTTAAATAAACTCAGCTGCTTTGTCAGTCCATTTTGAGCAATCCATAATTGGCTACTACCAGAGCGCTCAGATACAAACACATGGGCTGGCCCCGCTGTATTGATGACCTCAACAATGTAGTAGTCATCTTCATCACTTTTATGAAGTGGCTCATATTCAGGGTTATCGCTAAAAAGATTGGTCGCTTTAATTAATGAGTATGCTTGTGTTTTATTGGCTGAATAAAACAGACTATTAGCAGATTGAACCGCAATGTAATAAGGTGAAATTGCAGGAGTAATCGTTAATGTCCGTTTAACAATATTATTTTTATCAAACACTATGCTTGAAAGATCAGAACCTTCAAACACGATTACACCTTGGTCGTTTGACAGCCAGTCAAAAGCAAAACTAACGGCTCTTTTCTTCGCTTTAAATAATCGTTTAGTCTCACGTGTAGTGAAGTCGTAACTAAATACAGAAAAAGGCTGACCTTTTTGACTTAATATATACGCTATTTTATTACCAGAATGAGACAAACGAGGCATCATTACACCATACATTACACCTGGTGGCGGAATAACAATGGACTCCTTCTGTAACTCTAAATCAAATTTATATAAACCTGAGCCATCTTGTTCATTTTTATACTCAGTATAATAAATATGCTCGCGCCTTTGGTCTACTTGCGCATATCCTGTGTACCTTAAGTCACATTTTTTTATACGTTGAACGTCTCCAATAATGGGAAACTGGCTTAAATCAACCAGTACCATTTCGCACTGTTGCTGTTTTAAGTTTGTCGCTTGTAATAGCACTGCATGCTGGTTTAACTGCCATGATAAAACAGATACTTGAAACCCTGGGTACGTAAGCTCAACTTCTCGTTGATCTGAAAGGCGCTTAATGAATGCACGATTAAAATCCCCTTCTGGCTCAACATTGGTATAAGCTAAATATTGTTTATCTGAGGATATCTCAGGGTGAACTTCACTGCCTATATTCCAGGTACTTGCGACCTTATTAACCGTGATCTGTTTAATATTTCCTGCAGAAGGAGTGTTAATAAAAAACAACCCAAACCACACTAACAAGCAAAGGCATACGATAACTAATATTGAATAAACCCAGAACTTTTTAATAGTCTTATTTTTAACCGGTGTTGAAATAATTGTATTAGCAAAATTTTCATTTACGGTATTCATAATCGTTGTTTCAGGAAGAGAACTTGCTGGTTGCTCTATCTCACTAGTTTGCGCTAAGTTCTTTGGCATTACCGTTAAACTATAACCTTTTCGGTAATGTGTTTTTAAAAGAGGTGCTTTTTCAGTTGGGTGGGTAAGCTGCTTTCTTAACTCTGAAATGGCTCGGTTAATCGCATTATCATCAACAAAGCTTTGCTGCCACACACTCTCAACTAGCGTTTGACGGGAAACGATTTGCTGAGGCTTACCTATAAAATGCAGTAATAACTTAACTAAAAGTGGATCTAATTCCCTTTCTAAGTCATTTGAAGTAATCACACAGCGATTACTAATAAATTGCCAAGGTCCGATTTGATAATTCATAGTCTTTACGTATTTTTATTTTTGTAAACCGTACCACATCTACAGATTATTTTGTATAAAAAGCATTTTAAACCTTATATTGGCAATATAAGGTTTAAAGATAACCCATTAAATTTAAACAAATTACTAATCAAAAAACCTTATCTATTAATTGCTCATAACTAGATAAGCGACTCTTAATAAATTCAGCGATATTCTTTAAACCGTCATCAACGAGCAGCTTAGTAACAATCATTTGTGATTCTAAATTAGCTGCAATTAAAAATATAAAAGGTTTAATTATGAAAAGCACAATGAAAAAAGCACTACCAGTTCTACTACTAGCAACTGCTTTTACGACGACTTCAGTTATCGCAGCTGATACAAAAAACAACACTGCAGAAGTGAACTTTGAGCAGTGCATGGTTGGTGAGCGTATAGAAACAACAAAACCAATTATTAAAACTAATAAAGCAGATACGGCTGATTTGTTAAAAAGTAATGCTGATAAGCAAACGTTACTTTCATCAATAGATAGAAAAATATCAGCTGAGCTTGACTCTTCTATGAACAAAATAAACTCGCAGATAGATAAAAAACTTTCAAAAGTAACATCGTCAATTACTGCTTATTTCAGCAATGTTTTATCTAACTAAAAACAATAAATTTTAAAATTAAATTAAGGAATCATCATGAAAAATTTTACAAAAAAATTAGTATCTGCCAGCGTTTTACTTAGTTGTAGCTTGGTAGCAAATACAGCTCATGCTCAAAGTTCTGTATGGCAAGTAAGTAAAGGGAATGACTCATTATTCATTGGTGGGACTGTACATATTTTACCTAAAGCAGAAATGCCACTTCCTGCTGAGTTTAATCATGCTTATGAAAAAGCAGATACGATCATTTTAGAAGTGCCATTACCAGACCCGGCAGATGCTAATGCTCAAATGCAAATGCTAGGCGCCCTATCATATACAAATAACGAAACATTAAGCCAGAAACTAGAACCCCAAGTTAAAGTTTCACTTGAAAATAAGCTTAACGAATTTGGCGCTAACCTCGCCAAGTTAGATGGTTTTCGCCCTGCGATGGTGAGTATTGTTTTGATGTCGATGGAACTACAAAAACAAAACTTAATGGGAGAAGGAGTTGATGCTTACTTTACAAAAAAAGCCACAGAGGATAATAAAACAAAAAATTACTTAGAGACTATGGAATTTCAATTAGAATTGTTTAAAACAATGGGTCAAGGCAACGAGAATGACTTTATTAAACGTCACTTATCAGAACTTCATAACTATGGTGATATGTTTGAGGAGCTTTTAACAGCATGGCGACAAGGTGATACCGACATGCTAAACAAAGTGGCGCTTGAAGATATGCAGCAAAATGATCCTAATAGCTACAAACAGCTTATTGCTGATAGAAACAATGACTGGTTACCAAAAGTAGAAGCCATGTTCAACAACGATAAGAGTGAACTTGTACTTGTTGGAGTCGCACACCTCGCAGGTAAAGATAGCTTATTGACACTGCTTGAGAGCAAAGGTTACCGCGTTTCTTTAGTTAATGTTGATAACGCAATCGATACAACTGTAAAAGGGGCTGAGTGATGGATAAAACCGACAAGCTTGCTGTATCGTTGCTGCTTATGTTCGGCTCAATGATGCTGATATGTGCTCTATAAAAAATGCCGCTAAAAAGCGGCATTTTTTATTTACACAAATTTATTTACACGAATTTATCCGCGCGGAATAAATCCAAGTGCATCGTACACAGATTTAAGCGTCTTCTCAGCACGAACACTGGCTTTTTCTGCGCCGGTTTTCATGATGTTGTTAAGCAAAGTTTGATCTTCGCGAATCTCTTTAAAGCGCGCTTGAATTGGCTCAATCATACTTACAACCGCATCTGCCGTATCTTTTTTCAGATGACCATACATTTTATCTTCGTACTCTGGCACAAGCTCTTCAACTGAACGCTTAGTAGCAACTGACATTAGCGTTAATAAATTTGATACACCTGGTTTTTCAGTACGATCAAAATAGATACGCGCTTGCTCATCTGAATCTGTTACTGCTTTCTTCAGCTTTTTCTCAATCTTTTTTGGTTCATCGAGTAACATGATATAACCATTTGGATTGTCATCAGACTTAGACATTTTCTTCAGCGGATCTTGCAAGCTCATCACGCGTGCCCCCAGCTCTGGGATATACGGTTGAGGTACTTTAAATACATCGCCATATAAATTATTAAAACGATTAGCGATGTCTCTAGTTAGCTCAAGATGCTGTTTTTGATCTTCACCAACGGGTACTTGATCTGCTTGATACAATAAAATATCAGCCGCTTGTAATACTGGATACGAAAATAGACCCACGTTTACATTATTGGCATGCTTAGAAGACTTGTCTTTAAATTGTGTCATGCGGTTTAACTCACCCATTTGGGCGTAGCAATTTAAAACCCATGCTAGTTGAGCGTGCTCAGGTACTTGAGATTGAACAAATAAAGCTGCTTTTTCTGGGTCGATACCGCAAGCAGCATACAAAGCTACGCCGTCTAATACTCGTGAACGTAATACTTCAGGTTCTTGGCGAATTGTAATAGCGTGTAAATCAACCAACATAAAGTAACTTTCGTGGTCTTCCTGTAGCTTAAGCCACTGGTTGATAGCGCCAACATAGTTGCCTATTGTCATACCACCGGTTGGCTGAATGCCACTTAACACTACTGGTTTACTCATGATGTTCCTTTATATTACTAAAATAAAAAATACTGGGTTAAAAACACGTAAATTAAAAACGAACTTACCGCTGGGTAAGAACAGGTATTATATCTAAGAATGTATCACAGAGGTACTGTGGATTGTAATCACTCAGGTTTTCACCTTGGTTATAGCCATAACTCAGTGCAATTACATCAATGTTTGCAGCTTGCGCCGCTAAAATATCGCTTTTTGAATCACCAATCATTATTGCTTGGCTTACTGGCACATTTAATTGCTTACACGCAAACAAAAGCGGCTCCGCAGATGGCTTTTTAGCCATATCATCGCCACATACAATCACATCAAAGTGTTCAGATAAGGCGAGTTTATCAAGCAGTTTTTGAGTAAATCGACGCGCCTTATTAGTCACTAATGCCTTTGGCGTATTACGTAAAGCTGCAAGACCTGTTTCAACATGTTGATATAGTACACTGTACTCACCAACTTGCTGCGCATAATGCCCATAAAAAAGCTCGATAGCTTTGCTCACGAATTGTTCATCTAACAGCTCACTCACTTGCATATCACCACTTAAACCGCGTTTAACCAGCATTTCAATGCCATTACCAACCCAGCTTTCGACTAAACGCTGGCTAACAATGGGGTAAGCAAGCTCTGATAACGTCAAATTCATGGCTATGTATAAATCATATACGCTGTCGACTAAAGTGCCGTCTAAATCAAATAAAGCCGCCTCGTACTTCATTAATTAACACCTTGTAATTGCTCTCGCATTTGGTCAATCACAGTTTTATAGTCTGGCTGATTAAAAATGGCAGACCCTGCAACAAACATATCTGCGCCTGCTTGTGCAGCCGCCGCTATATTATCAATTTTTATACCGCCATCTACTTCTAGTCGAATTGAACGTCCAGAATCATCGATAATCTTACGAGCCTGACGCAGTTTCTCTAAAGTATGAGGAATAAAGCTCTGTCCACCAAAGCCTGGATTCACTGACATAAGTAAAATCACGTCGAGCTTATCAATAACGTGCTCTAAGTAACTCAAGCTTGTAGCTGGGTTGAATACCAGCCCTGCTTGGCAACCATGATCTTTGATCAATTGTAAGGTACGATCTATGTGCTCACTGGCCTCTGGGTGAAAAGTAATAATTGATGCGCCAGCCTCTGCAAACTGAGGAATTAAACTATCAACTGGCTTGACCATTAAATGCACGTCAATCGGCGCTGTTACGCCGTAATCTCGTAGCGCTTTACACACCATGGGCCCAATTGTTAGGTTTGGCACATAATGATTATCCATCACATCAAAGTGGACTATATCTGCGCCCGCATTAATAACGTTATCAACATCGTCACCTAAACGTGCAAAGTCAGCAGATAAAATAGAAGGTGCAATAAGGTATTTTTGCATTGTTTCTAACATTGGTAATCCTTAATGTGTTTCAGAATGCGCATAAGTGGCGGTTAATGTAACAAATAACCCTAGTACGGCAAAATAATATCCCATGAATACTTACCTATTTATCTAGGCTTAAGAAGAATAAAGCATTTACTCTATCCCTATTTGTGCAAAGGTCGCTTTATAAGCAACTTTTTATAAACAGGTTTTTTACTTTAACCTTATAATAATGCTAGTTTTTATGTTTATTAAGGGTAAATTAAGTTTGTTATTTAAACAATTATTATGTATGCTTGGGTTAGTAACACCATAATGGATTAGTAAAATGCAAGCTTTTAAAATCGGGATCTTAACTGCGACTGTTTTAACTATCAGTACCTTAAGCTTTTTATCTAGCAGTGATGAAACCGTTATTGCAGCCAATGACTGTCAATGCGGCTCAGAGCACCTTGTAAAAAATGCAGTTCATTGTATGAATGCAGAACAAGAATCAAGTTGGGTATCTTGGATTACAGGTGATAGCCGCAGTGCACAGTTTCACTACTTGGATCTTCTAGAGCTGCTCACCCGCGCTGATGAACCACAAAAAGCTCGCTCACTTAGCCCGCG
Source organism: Pseudoalteromonas sp. 3D05 (assembly GCF_002723455.1). Taxonomy (GTDB): domain Bacteria; phylum Pseudomonadota; class Gammaproteobacteria; order Enterobacterales; family Alteromonadaceae; genus Pseudoalteromonas. The sequence goes on from NZ_PDUS01000006.1 coordinate 93,753, forward strand.
ATTTTAGGCATTAAACACATGCTTCGGCTGTTAAGCGCACTACAGAGTGTAGTTGCTGCTTTTTTTGGTGTTCAGTCTGAAGGTAAACGCCAATCAGATTTCAAGCAACACTCAATTTCGTCTATTATTGTTATCGCTATTGCACTTTTTTTGATTTTTATTGCAACTATCTACGCTGTTGTCGCTTGGGTTTTAAATACATAGCCATCAACTCATCTACTTTATTACGCGACCCACCCTTTGGACTGATAGTCCGTTTAACCTGAATCTTGTCCAGTGAAGCTTGACTGTATATTTTACGCGTCCACACTGTATCGTGGTTAGAAATAAGCACTGGCGTACTGTTTTCAAAAGCGGCTTGTTCTGCAAGGTTTGCTAAATTAGCTTGGTCATCTAAGTTAAATCCCCCTTTTGCATAGGAGGTAAATGAAGCTGTTTTACTTAAGGGTACGTACGGCGGATCGCAGTAAATTACCGCATTATCTGGGACAAGTTTAAATACATCATCATAGCCTAAGCAGGTAAACGTTGCTTGCTGTGCTTTATTAGCAAAAAAGTGCATCTCTTTTTCAGGGAAATAGGGGCGCTTATACTTACCAAACGGCACATTAAAAATGCCCTTCAAATTATATCGACATAGACCATTATAACCATGCCGATTCATGTATAGAAACAATATCGCACGCTCATAAATATCATTACTTTGATTAAACTGTACGCGGTAATCGTAATAAGCATCGGGATGGTTATTTATATCTACAAACAGTTTTTTGGCATCACTGATAAATTCATCAGGTGAATTTTTAAGCTCATTGTAAAGGTTTATAAGATCAGCATTGATATCATTTAGAATATAATGTTTAAAATGCGTATTTAAAAATACTGAGCCAGCGCCCACAAACGGTTCAACTAAGGTGTCAGCATGCTTACTCGCAACATCTAAACGTGCGCTAATATCTTCAACTAAGCTGTATTTTCCGCCGGCCCATTTCAGGAAAGCTCTAGTCTTTGTTTGCATTGGCTCTTTACTTCAAACTGATATGGCCGCGATTTTACACTAATCAGTGTGCTTTTACTGATCTAGTAACGCGATTTCTTGTTTTATTTTACTGATTTTTTTATAAAATGGCTGATTGTTAAGCACCGCCTTAGGTAAGGTTGGTGTTACTTCCCGTGCTGCATTTAAGCTTTTGTAATTACCATAAGTAACGACCCACCATAACTTATTATTTCTGCGTGTTTGATATACTTTCGCAAAATCCCCCAACTGCTGCTCTGTAACAAATTGCTCAGCAATTGCTTGTTTAGTTACTGCCAACAATTGGATAACCACATTATTATCACTTTGCTCAATGAACCATGCGTTATCAACAGGTAATGACTGTTCAGCCTCTGCTATTACACTCTCTGTTGTCGCCTTTTGCTTGGGTTCATCAACTAACTGTTTTTGTACTGTGTCACCATCTTTGAGCGCTTTAGGCTCTGTAGCAAGACTACCGAGAATAGCGGCCACATTATTTTGATTCTCTTGCTTATTAGCCTGCTTGAGTGCTCGGGGCACCGCAAGCTCGTCAGTGTTTTCTTGCACTATTTGCTGCTGAGGAGGAGTCTCAAGGGGCTCCACGGTGACTGTTTGCTGTTTGAAGTCATCAATCGCTATGGCTGTAGGCACCGACTCAACAGTTTCTTGCTGATACACATCTTGCCACCATTTAGTCATGTCTGATTTATACAGAAAACCTATGATAAGTAACATAATAATCAGCATTAAAGTGATTAAATGTAGTCGCCATGACACTTTATCGGCGACTTTGACCTCTGCACTGTGCTCTTCTGGCTGCCATGCTAATAAAATACTTGGATTACCATGAGACTCTTTTAAAAATGTCTGAAAAATAGGATCTTCATCTAAAGGTAAATCTTTAAAGTACCAACCCATTAATTGCTTGCTTTCAGCAATCGACAATGCTTCTAGGTGGATTTCAACGGCATTCCTAAACTGCCCGACAGATTGGGACGCGATCAAAATGTATAACGTAGTTGGGCTCTTTTCAGCTAATACCGCTAAATCTGCTGCCATTTCATCAGATATATGACGGCCACCATCTAGCACCCATAAACAAGGTCCGCAGTTTTGACTTTTTGCTAGCTGATAGAAATTATCACTCAACGATAAAGTGTGATCTATCAACGGGGAACGAAAGCTTTGTTCTAATAATTCACTCATAAACTGAGCGTCAGTCATACGTGCACTGACTTGTACAAACGCTTTATTAAAGTCGCTGTATTTATCAGTAATAAATGTTTCTAATAGGTAACTTTTGCCGAGCCCTGAAGGCCCAAGGAGTGTAATTAAGTTTTGTCCATACTCAAATTGCATGGCAATACGATCAACCAAGGCCGATCGGCTTGGTAAGATTTGTGACTGCATTAGCGCCCTATTAAATCACGAACCTGTTGATCTGAGACATTATCAACGAGTGCACATTGGCCAAACTCGGTGGGCAGAATAAAACGAATAGTTCCTTTTTTATTCTTTTTATCTTTGCGCATGTGATGCAAAAAATGCTCGCTAGTCATATCAGCAGGTATTTCACTTGGTAAATTATACGCTGTAATTAAAGACGTTACTCTTGCAACCTCTGTCACAGTCAAGTCACCACGAGTGTGCGCTAACTTAGCCGCTAATACCATACCCGCTGCAACAGCTTCACCATGTAGCCATTTTCCATACCCCATTTGTGCTTCTATAGCATGGGCGAAGGTATGCCCTAAATTTAGTAACGCGCGTAACCCAGCTTCTTTTTCATCTTGTGCAACAATCAATGCCTTGATTTCACAGCAGCGTGAGATAACATGTTGAAGTGTTTCTTCGTCAAGAGCCTGTAATTGGGGAATGTTATCTTCTAAGAAGCTAAATAGCTCTGTATCGTAGATAAGACCATACTTAATCACTTCAGCCATACCAGCAGCGAACTCTCGCTCAGGCAACGTATGAAGCGACTGCGTATCAATAAATACAGCTTGAGGCTGATAAAATGCCCCAATCATATTTTTTCCTAAAGGATGGTTAACAGCCGTTTTGCCACCAACTGACGAGTCAACTTGCGATAACAAAGTTGTTGGTACTTGGATAAAAGGAATACCCCGTTGATAACAAGCTGCAACAAAACCTGTTAGATCACCGACCACACCACCGCCAAGGGCAATTAAGCAGGTATCTCGACCACAATTATTTTCCAGCAAGAACGCTGATATTTTTTCAAACCACGCTAGTGATTTAAACTGTTCGCCGTCAGGGATGACAAAGTGAAGTGGATTTAAATCAGCTAATAACGCCATTGCATCATTTAAATACAAAGGTGCAATGGTGTCATTAGTGATGAAGATAGGACGACAATCACCTAAGTGATGACGTAACCTGTCTGTGTTATGAAGTGCAGATTTGCCAATATATATAGGATAACTACGCTCGTCTAAATTAACAGTTAATTCAAGCATCGCCAGTATCCTTTATTATTGGTTTTTAAAAATCTAATTTCTCAATGATTTGATTAGCAACAACCTTAGCGCTTTGCTCATCAGTGCGTACAGTAAAATCAGCAACTTCTTTATATAGCGGCTCGCGTTCTTCAGCTAGACGCTCTAATACGTCACGAGGTGCCTCTTCTGTTTGCAGTAATGGGCGACGCTTGTCGCGCTGCGTACGTGCAACTTGCTTTTCGATTGGTGTCTCTAGGTATACAACGATACCTCGAGCTGAAAGCTTGTTTCGAACTTCTTTGCTCATCACTGAACCACCACCGGTTGCAAGTACAATACCTTGCATTTCAGTTAGGTCGCCAATGACGCCTTCTTCACGAAGTCGAAAGCCTTCTTCACCCTCAAGATCAAACACCCATGCTATATCAGCACCAGTACGGCGTTCGATTTCTTGATCAGAATCGACAAATTCAAGATGTAATTGATCAGCAATGTGGCGACCAATTGTGCTTTTGCCAGCCCCCATAGGGCCAACTAGAAATATATTACGTTTTTCAGCCATATCTTTTAGTACAAACGAACTCTAAAATTTGAAATAAAACCCCGCCTAACGACCTGGCCCCAAAATTAAGGAGGGGATTATCTCAGTAATTGATTGGGTATTTCAAGTCAAATAGAACAAAAAGACAATTAACGAGCAATTAAAGTCAAAAATTGCTCGTTATGTTAAAGAAACTCGACTTGTTTTAGTCTATTTGAATTTTTGGGGTAACGAAAATTAACAATTCTTTCTTTTCATTAAACTCACTCGTACTTTTAAATAGCGTTCCTAAGTATGGAATATCACCAAGTAAAGGTACTTTTTTCACCGAGTTTATAATTTGCTGCTGGAATATACCACCAAGTACCACTGTTTGACCATTCTCAACCAACACTTGAGTTTGAATCTCTTGTGTATCAATTGAAACAGCTGAACCAGTTGGCGTTTGCACGGTATCACCTCGCGTATCTTGCGTAATAACTAAATCCAAGATTACTTTATTGTCAGGCGTTATATGTGGCGTTACCTCAAGACTTAGTACTGCCTTCTTGAATGTAACCGTTGTTGCACCACTAGACGCCGATTCTACGTAAGGAATTTCTGTACCTTGTTCGATACGTGCTTTTTGCTGATTAGCTGTGGTAATACGTGGACTTGCGATGATTTCACCACGATTTTCCTCTTCTAATGCAGTCAATTCTAAATCAAGCAGTGTACCATTTGCCAACTTAGCCACATGCATACCGATACTACCAGCTGCACCTGTTATAGGTAAATTAACGTTTAATCGATCAGAAATACTCGGAATAGTACCATTAGAGATCGTGTTTGCACCTTGCAGCGTACCTGAAACACCATCAGTTCCTTGTTGGTCACTGAATCCCCAACGTACACCCAAATCTTCTTTTACGTTATCACGCACTGTAACCATACGCGACTCTATAACCACTTGTCTAACTGGTATATCAAGTGTTTCGACCATTCGACGAACACTCTCAATACTTTTGACCGTGTCTTTGATAAGCAAAGTGTTTGTACGTTGATCAACTGAAACACTGCCTCTTGGCGTAATAATACTATTGGTATCTGTTTTTAGTAAGTCAGCAAAATTTTCAGCCTTGGCATAATTCAAACGAATATACTCGCTATATAATGGCTCTAAGTCTTCAACTTGCTGCTTGGCTTTTAAATCTTTAGCTTCTCTTGCTGCCAACTCTTCTGACGGTGCAACCATTAAGATTGAGCCATCCATTCGCTTATCAAGCCCTTTAACACGCAGTACAACATCAAGTGCTTGATCCCATGGCACACCATTTAGGCGTAAGGTAATATTGCCCGTAACTGAGTCACTCGTCACCAGATTAAAATCATTATAGCCTGCGATAATTTGTAACACAGCTCTAACAGAAATATCTTGGAAGTTAAGTGTCATTGGTCGGCCAAGATACTCTTTACCACCATCTAAAAATGAGCGCTGTGACGCATCTTTTTCCACAGTCAATGAAAATACATTCTCGATTTGCTGAAACGTATATTTAAACGCTGTATTTGGTTCGATAACAACACGACTTTTATTATCTTCTTTGAACGTTTCGATTGAACTTACGACGGTGCCAAAATCAAGCACATCAAGTTCATAAAGCAACTCATCTAGAATATCCGTGTGATGAAATTCTGCAATGATCTTACCGCCACTCTCGTGAACATCAACTGCAGCCTGCGTATCTTGTAAAAAAACTAATACGCGCGCTTCACCTTTTTCACCTCGTCTAAAGTCTAGTGATTGAATAGTGTTAATATAATTACTAACATTCTGCGTTGAACCATTTTCATCCTCACTGCTATCACTTTTCAGCATGTTATCTGACACATGCAAAGACACGAGGTTATTTTTAACTTTCGTTTGGTAAATTTTCAAGCTATCCATATGCACGGTAACAGTTAACATGCCATCCTTAGCTTGGCTTGAAACCTTTTCAATACCCGCTTGGTTAATGACCACTTCTTCTAGCTCTTTTTCTACACTAGTGTCAGTAAATCGCATTTCTATACGTGCAGGACTATTAAAAACTTGAATATTAGGTTGTTGTGTTATTTCCTCATCAAATACTAGTTGTAACTCCGTTTCTCCTTCGAGCAGCGGGTTATAACGAATATCATAAAGCAATGGTTCTGCAAAAGCAGAGTGTGTGACTAGCAGTGTAACAGCGACAAGCAACGCTTGATGAACCCTATTACGCCAAGATACTCCCTTACGCATTTTAATTTTACCTTTATTATTTTTAACTTGCGTCATCAGTAGTCGCCTCTAACATTTCAAGCTTAGTTAGGCGCTCTTTCCAACAACCAGACCCATCGGGTATTAACTCTAACAATTCAATATAATCGTTTTGAACATCTTTTACTTCACCATGATATAAGCCTAGATGATAGCCAACGGTGACACGGTGTAAAGTCTCATCAGCCGCTTTAATGAGCGCCCACATGTCGCCCTGAGACCCTAAAGTACCTTTCATCGCTAAATTATCAAGCGGGTATTTCTCTAAAGGTTCACGTGTCCTGTCAGGATCAGGATGGAGACAATTTTTAATTTGCACTAAGTTATTTTGAATAATTTCAGGCTGTGGTGCAACAAACGGACTACGTAATTGACCAGCATTGTACTCAAAGTGCTCAAATTGCGTTAATTGCGGTATTTCTTCAACTTTTGGTGTTGTGCTGGCTTTTACCTGATCGATAAACTCTTGCTGCTCTGCAGTATCATCGTTGCACCCAGCTAAGGCAACCGTAAATAGTAGAGTTAGGGCTATTTTTTTCATTTTTTAGCCCCTTTCTTAGTATCACCTTCATATCTGTATGTCTTTGCAACCACACTAAATGTTAGTTTGCCTGGATTGGTACTTGTTATCGAAAAATCATGCAAACTCACAATTCGCGGTAACTGAGCCACCTTTCCTACAAAGTCTCCAAATTCGTGATAGCTACCCACTACCTCGATCTTTATCGGTAACTCAGTATAAAATTCTTTTTCGATCTCTGGCAGCCAACCAATTTTTAAAAAAGTTAAGCCACTCGTGGTTCCCACATACGTTAAATCATCTAATAAGCCTGGTGTTTCATTAGAAGTCGGTAAGCGACGCAAAAGTTGAGAAAACTTATCTTCCATATCAGTCATTTGGTTGCGATAGATATCTAGGTTACTGGCAATCGCATATTTAGTACGATATGTATTACGTAATTCAACCTCTTTTGCGACTGCGTTATGATAGCTATCAATTTCAGCTGAGACTAAAAGGCTATAACTAAAAAACAATACGAGTGCAGCAACAAAGGCGCCACATATAACCTTAACGGCAACAGGCCAATCACCTATATTCTCAAGTTCTATCTCGTTCCAATCTATCTCTGTTAACGCTTTAATATCTAGGTTCATTATTTGTTTTCGCCTATTTTATCAAAGGGTTTAACATAGAACTCCATGTTAAAGTCGCTAAGTAAACGTGATGAACTTTCTCCTGCGACAATACCTTGCATGCTTGGTTTTTCTAATAGGTATGAGTTTTGAACTTGTCTAAGCATGCTCGATAATCGGTTATTTGACTCACTTCGTCCAATAACCTGAATCACACTTCCACGACGTTCTAACTTCGTTAAATAAACACCACCGGGCACAATTTTAGCAACTTCATCCATTATCTGCGTGCCTAAGTTACGGCTACTTTGTAAATCTTCAATTAGCCTCATGCGCTGCTGCAAGCTCTCTTTTTTTCTATCAAGCTCACGTATTTCTCGAATTTTCATATCCAGTTGGGCAATTTCAGCGTTTAAAAAATTATTTTTTATATTCTGACCGTCACGTAAACCGCCATAATAAGCGCTTAGCATGTACATGCTCAAAAAACTAACTAGCACCACTAAAAATAAAATAGTCGCAAACTTATTTTGTGATTGTTTACGTTGTTGTTCACGCCATGGAAGGAGGTTTATATGTGGCATGATGAAAAGCTCCTTAATGCCAATCCGGTTGCGATCGCAAATTGAGTACGATGACGCTGCATCACATTTCGATCAACCCTTGGTGAAACATCCATATTTTCAAATGGCTGAGCAACTATAGTATGAATACCAAGCTCTTCAACTAACAGTCTGTCTAAACCATCAATCATTGCCGTCCCGCCAGTAAGTACTATATAGTCGATGTGCTCTTTACCGCTTGTGGTTAAAAACATTTGTACCGCGCGACGAACCTGCTGTAATAAAGACGTTTGGAAAGGCGCTAATACTTCAAAGGTATAATTTGGCGGTAAATCTCCTGTTGTTTTGCCAATCTCAGCTTCATCAAAACCTTTATTATAGTATGACACAATGCTGTTAGTGTATTGATCCCCACCGAACACCTGATCTCGGGTATAAATGGTTTCACCACCAAGGACAACACTAACCAGCATGAGCACTGCACCAATGTCTATCATGGCAACACACTTATTAAATGCATCACTAGGAAGTTGTTGATAGTACACATCCATAGCACGGCTAAGGGCATAACTTTCTACATCAACTACTTTCGCCGTTAAGCCCGCGCTTTCTAGCGCCCCGACTCGCGCTTCAACACTTTCTGTGCGCGCAGCTGAAAGCAGTACATTCATTTTTGTCGGATCAGCTTCATTCGTACCTAGCTTTTCAAAGTCTAGACTTACTTCATCAAGTGGGTAAGGAATAAGGCTATCAGCTTCAATTTCAATTTGTGACTCAAGCTCTGCATCTGAAAGCGTCACATCCATAAATATCACTTTGGTTATTACTGTTTGGCCAGAGACAGCAACCGCAGCAGATTTTGCTGATTTAGGTAATTTACGTTTCAATTTAGTGATAATATTGCCAATAGCTTCAATGTCTTGAATATTTCGCTCTGACATTGTCCCTTTAGGCATAGGCTCAATTGCTAAGGCCTCAAGGCGATAGCCAGTTTCCGTTTCATTCAGTAACACAGCTTTAATAGCATGCGAACCGATATCTATCCCTATCATCATCGATGATGATTTATTGAGTAATTGGCTTAACATGTGAGCAACTTGGCCTTTGTTTTAAGAATAAACAAGTTATAATTTTTATATGAAAAAATATTATTCATTTTTTAATCAATATATACTATCAGCCTACGATTCTAATTGGGAGTCCATTTAGGGAAAATATAAGTGATTTTATTCAAGCGAACTTTACAATTTATTATCATTTGCATCTTTTTGGGGCTAATTACTTTAGTAAGCCTTTATTACTATGTTAAATCTGATATCCCTAGCGTGCAAGTTTTAAAAGACGTGCAGTTACAAACTCCTATGCAGGTCTTTTCCCGCGACGGATTACTTATCAATCAATTTGGCGAAAAGCGCCGTATACCAGCAAGTATAGATGAAATTCCTCAACCGCTCATAGATGCTCTTTTAGCAACTGAAGATTCCCGATTCTATGAGCATATAGGGATAGACCCTATTGGTATTGTTCGCTCTGCAATTGTTTTAATTTCTACTGGAGAAAAGAAACAAGGTGCCAGCACTATTACCATGCAGCTAGCGAGAAACTTTTTTTTAACACGGGAAAAAGCGTATATTCGCAAAGTAAAAGAAATCTTTATTGCGTTGCACATAGAAAACTTACTCACCAAAGATGAAATACTCGCGCTTTATTTAAATAAAATTGAACTGGGTAATCGCGCTTTTGGTATTGGTGCAGCCGCACAAGTTTATTATGGTAAATCACTTAATGAATTAAACTTAGCCCAAATGGCAATGATTGCAGGCCTGCCCAAGGCCCCATCTGCATTAAACCCTATTCGCAATCCTGAGCGTGCAAAAGCCCGTCGAAATGTTGTATTAGGCCGTATGCTTGATGAAGGTTTTATCACGCAAGAAACATTTAACGAAACAACTAGCCAACCAATTACAGCTCGCTTTCATGGTGCTGAAATAGATTTATACGCCCCTTACATTTCTGAGATGGTGCGTGCAGAAATGGTCGCTCGTTATGGCTACGAACGTGCTTACAACACCGGCTTTAAAGTATTTACTAGTGTAGAGTCTGACGTACAGGCAGCGGCACAAAAAGCGCTTGTTGATAATTTACATGCGTATGACATGCGTCACGGCTATCGCGGTGCTGACATGCAACTTTGGGATAATGAAACTCAATCCCCTCTAAGTCGTAATGAGATCCTTAAAAAATTAAAGCCACTTAATGAGATAGGGCCTCTGCTAGCTGCTGCCGTATTGGCAGTCAATGAGAAAACCGCAGAGGTATTACTCAAAAATGGCGAGCATGCCACACTTACATGGGATAATTTAAAGTGGGCACGTAAATTTATAACTCGTTATCGTCAAAGTTATGCACCTAAAACCGCCTCAGATATCTTAACTCCTGGCGATCAAATTTGGTTACGTAAAAACGATGATGCCAGCTATATTCTAAGTCAACTTCCTGAAGCCGCCAGTGCGCTTGTATCTCTTGACCCAAATGACGGTCGAATTAAAGCGATTGTAGGTGGTTATAGTTTTGAGCAAAGCCAGTATAACCGAGCAGTGCAAGCTAAGCGCCAAGTTGGTTCAAACATTAAGCCATTTATCTATTCTGCAGCTTTGGAAAATGGCTATACATTAGCCTCGATCCTCAACGATGCACCAATAAATCAATGGGACAAAAGCTTAGGGGTAGCTTGGCGGCCTAAAAATAGTCCCGCAGTATATAATGGCCCTATTCGTATACGACGCGCTCTTGCACAATCAAAGAACGTTATTTCTGTTCGTTTATTGCGTGGGGTAGGATTGCATCGCACGGCTGATCACCTACTGAAATTTGGCTTCCAAGATGATGATATCAATCGTAGTGAATCGCTCGCCTTAGGAAGTGCAGCAATCACGCCGCTTGAATTAGCACGAGGGATGAGTACATTTGCCAACGGCGGCCACCTAGTCACACCGTATTTTATCAGTGAGATTCAAGATTCAGCCGGTAACGTACTTTTCAAAGCGCAACCACAGCTTGCATGTGATCCGATTGACTTGCCTAATCAAACAGATTCGTTAGCACTCAATAGTATGGTCGATGAAACATCATCAGACGTAAATACTGCAACCCCATGTGCTCCTCGTATCATTTCAAAGCAAAACGCATTCTTAATTTCAGACGCAATGCATAGCGCAATTTGGGGCGGTGGAAGCTGGACACATAAAACGGGGTGGAGCGGCACAGGTTGGCGCGCTCAAGCATTAAAGCGCCGTGACTTATCAGGTAAAACAGGCACAACTAATGACTCTGTTGATACTTGGTTTAGCGGTTTTAATAGTAATGTTATGACCACTGTGTGGGTCGGTTTTGATAACCCTGGCAATCCATTAGGTCGCTCTACCTACAATAGTAATCTCGATAAATCTCAGATTTCGGGGGCTGAGTCAGGTGCTAAAACAGCTCAACCGGCTTGGGTCGACTTTATGCGTGTAGCTCTTAAAGACCAGCCTGAAGCGCCGATTGAACCGCCTGAGGGGTTGGTCTCGATTCGAATAGATTTGGCAACAGGCTTACTGAGCCAAAAAAATGACTACACTAGCCGGTTTGAGTATTTCGAAAAGGGCTCTGCACCAACAAAGTATGTTATGCAGCACGTTGAAAATGTATTTGAAGAAGAAACAAAAACAGAAGAAGAGCTGTTTTAAATCGCGATATAAAATCGCAGCTACATAAAAAAGCGCCAATCTTGGCGCTTTTTTATTGCATGTATTTTATTTCAAATTTTGTATTAGCCAATATAAATCAGAATGCACACCTGCTGCGGTAACTTCTTTACCTGCACCAGGGCCTTGAATTACCAATGCATTATCACTATACCATTGACTGTTTATGACAAAGATATTATCGCCCGGTGTTAAATTAGCTAACGCATCACCTTGAGTAGCAAATGCCAATCCGACTTGCGCTGTCACTTTACTATCTGCAAGTGACAAAGCACCCGTGTAGCGCAACACTTTACCCTGCTCGCTCGCTTGCTTGGCTTTATCAGCAATAAAGTTATCTAACTGTTGTTTGTTATCTAAAAACGACTGCCAATCACCTTGTGCTAATTGTTCAGGCATCAGTGCTGTTAAGTCAATATCGTCAAGCTCTAACGTTAAACCTAACTCACGCGCTAAAATAAGTAACTTGCGCTGCATATCACGGCCAGATAAATCTTCACGCGGATCAGGCTCTGTAAAGCCCATTTGTTGCGCTTGCAAAACTAAATCTGAAAATGGCACGCTGCCATCATAGCTACTACACAACCACGATAACGTACCAGAGAACACCCCTTCAATACGCGTGATTTTGTCGCCGCTATTTTGTAAATCGGCTAAAGCAAAGTTAACAGGTAAGCCCGCACCAACAGAGGTGTTATAGCGCCATAATAAATTACGTTCGGCTAAATTATGGCGAAGAGCTTGATACCAGTCATTATTTGCAGTCCCTGCGTATTTATTAGCACTGATCAAATGACAATCTAAGTTGACGAAATCAGGATAAAGTAGGCTAAACGACTCACTGGCGGTAATATCAATCACCACTTTATGTTCGTAATCAAGTTCACCGATATGGGTTAATAAATCGCCTTGCTGATAATCAATTGCTTCGTTATCCCATTGTGTTTGCCACTGCTCCAAGCTAATGCCACTTGGGCTAAATAGCATTTGTTGAGAGCGTAATAAACCCACTAACTTCACACTGAAATGTTGCTCTAAGCGATTTAACTGTTGCGATAGCTGCTCGATAAACACTTCGCCAACATTACCTAAGCCAGCAATGATCACCGCAAGCTCTTGGCCTTTATTGATTAACTTGTCGTGTAACAAGGTTAATACATCACTATCAATTGCTTGATCGGTCAATAACAAAGCATAATCAGTATCTTGGTGACTAAAGCGTGGCGCTAAACTTTGCTCACTAAGCAAAGAGGAAGCCTGTAGAGATAAATGAGCTATATCGTTACTTGGCGCGACAATGGCGCAACCATGTAAGTTTGACTCAATAATATTAGCACGACCCTGTAATTGACTTACAACTTGGTGAGTCGCATCACCTGGCACTAATAAATAAGTATCCCCTTGCTTAACAAAGTGATGCAGACTATGTTGAATCAACTGACTCAGCTGCCCAACCTCACCAGCATTAAGTTGATCTACTCGCAGCAAATCAATGTTCTCTAGTGTGGTAATAAAACGCTTAGCTTTACTATAGCCTTCTTTCACTATTTCTGTGGCACTGGCTTCAGTATCAAAACTGCTACGTACAACCAGCTTTATATCTGTATTTTTTAACGGTGATAATGTTTTGGCATGTAAAACTGGGTTGCCTAAACGTGCTAATAAATTTGCTTGGCCACGGCACACTTTCGAATACTTAAGTGCTTTATTTACCTTACGGGGATCTGTGCTAAATACGCCTTGCGTATCGGTCCAAATAGACACTTGCTGCGCATGGCAATAACTACCTAATAGTGTAGCACTGTAATCACTGCCATTACGCCCTAAAGTAATGGTTTCACCTTGGCAGTCACTGGCAATAAAGCCAGTTACCACATTAACATGCTGCTTGCTTATCAAATCGATACAGGCTTGTTGGTTCTTTTGATGCAGTAACTGTCCATCGTTCAAAGTAAATAGCTGACGCGCATCAATATCCTTTGCGGCTAAGCCTAATTGGTGTAAGTAACTTGCAAGTAATCTCGCCGACCACACTTCACCATGAGCAAGTAAAGCTGACTCCGCTAAAGTTTGCTGCTTTGCTTGTTCAGCCAATATTGCCAGCTCTTGCTGTAATGAACTAAGTGCCTGCTGTTTTAGTTGCGCCGTTAGTAGCTGCTCAATCAAGGTTCGCTGGTGATTATCTAACAATAATAAAATGTCGCTAACAGCTTGAAGATCGCCCTGCTGGTAACTTTGCCACAGTTTAACCAAAGTATTAGTCGTTTTGCCTGCAGCAGAAACAACAACGCAATCACCCACTTCACTATTAGCTAAAATAATATTAGCGACTGCTTGATAACGCTCGGGCGAACTTAAGCTCGAGCCACCAAATTTATGTACGATATTAACCATTATTCTTACCACAATGCCGTATGTGCAGGCGTTAATTTAAATGAGCTTGATTGTTCATCTTGCTGTTGTTTTTGCGCAGCTTGTTGAGCTACAACTTGCTCACCCTGACCCGGCTTTACTTTATTAAACACACGCTCTAAATCAGCCACTAAATCTTTAACATCTTCAATCCCCACCGAAATACGAATCAAGGTATCGCCGACTCCAGCTTCAAGACGGGCTGTAGCATCCATACCTGCATGAGTCATCGTCGCTGGGTGGCAAATTAAACTTTCAACGCCACCTAATGACTCTGCTAAGCTAAATTCTTCTAGGCTTGTTAAAAACGCTGCAGCGTCATTTACATCACCCTTAATATCAAAACTTACCATACCACCAAAACCGCGTTGTTGCTGTTTTGCTAATTCATGTTGCGGGTGCGATTCAAGGCCAGGATAATAAACTTGGCTTACATAGGGTGAGTCTTCTAAATACTGCGCTATAACAAATGCATTTTCTTGGTGCTGACGCAAACGTACATTTAACGTGCGTAAACCACGTAAGGTTAAATAGCTATCAAACGGCGCGCCGGTGATACCAATATTATTCGCCCACCATGCCAATTCATCACCTAACTCTTGATTAGCTGCAATGACAGCACCGCCCACAACATCTGAATGACCATTTATGTATTTAGTCGTCGAATGCACCACAATATCGACACCAAACTCAATCGGGTTTTGCAAAGCCGGTGATAAAAAGGTGTTATCGGCACCAACAAGTGCACCGCACTGTTTAGCAATCGCCGTAATCGCTTTAATATCAGTTAGGCGTAAAATTGGATTGCTGGGTGTTTCAATCCAAATTAGTTTAGGTTTAATTTCAAGGATCTTCTGATGGTTCTCAGCTTTGGTTAAATCTAATACCACCAATTTTAATAAGCCACGCTTCTCAAGCGAAGTAAATAAACGGTAGCTGCCGCCATAACAGTCATGAGGAATAACTAACGTATCATCACTATTAAGTAACTGAGTCGCTAAATGTACTGCCGACATACCCGTAGCTGTAATAATTCCCTTAGCACCACCTTCAAGCTCAGCCAGCGTTTCCGCTAAAATATCGCGGTTTGGGTTGCCGCTGCGGCCATAATCGTATTGACGTTTTGTATCAAAATCAGCAAATGAATAGGTCGTTGATAGATGTAGAGGAGGCACAACTGCACCATGATGTTTATCAGCGTCGATGCCTTTTCGTACCGCGATAGTTGCTTTATTTTTTTGACTCATAACGTCACCTACAATTAAATGGATGTTTAGACGTCTAAAAGGTTAGATGATCAACTCCCATAAGTCAAAGAATTTATGGTACAGACCTTACATTTATAGAAGTAAAGAAATTTAGCGAGCTAGATGGCTAAATAACAAGTGTTTGACTATCTTTTTTAAAACGATAGAATTTCCCGCATCTTTGCAAAGCAACTCGGCGATGCAAACAATTAATAACCTGAGGCAACGATACTTCTTATGGCTAAATGGAATGGTGAATATATTCACCCATATGCAGAACACGGTAAAAAATCAGAACAAGTGAAAAAGATCACCGTATCTATTCCACTCAATGTGCTTAAAGTTTTAACCGATGAGCGCACGCGTCGTCAAATTAATAATTTAAGACACGCAACTAACAGTGAATTACTTTGTGAAGCATTTTTACATGCGTTCACTGGTCAGCCGTTACCTAATGACGATGACTTGCGTAAAGACAATCCTGAAAAAGTACCTGAAGAAGTGAAGAAAATCATGCTTGAGATGGGGCTTGAAGTACCTGTTCTTAACGAAGATTAAGCTACATTCCTGCCTTCAGGAATTGGATACAAAAAAACCTCAGCAACTTGCGTTACTGAGGTTTTTTATTGTCAGATCGTTTTAACCTAAGCCATGTAGTTTTCAGGCATATCGATTTGCGCCACACCTGAATCAATCGCCGCTTGCGCTACCGCTTTAGCAATACGCGGTAATAAACGCGGATCCATTGGTTTTGGAATAATATACTCAGGGCCAAATTCTAACTTATCAACACCGGCAGCAGTTAACACCTCAGCAGGAACTGGCTCTTTTGCAATGCTGCGAATAGCATCTACCGCAGCAATTTTCATTTCATCATTGATTTGGCTTGCACGAACATCAAGCGCACCGCGGAAAATAAATGGGAAACATAAAACATTATTAACTTGGTTAGGGTAATCAGAACGACCTGTCGCCATAATAAGATCGCTTCGTGCACCGTGAGCTAATGCAGGATTAATTTCAGGATCTGGGTTAGAGCAAGCAAAAATAACGGGCTTGTCAGCCATTAACTTTAAGTCTTCAGGCGCTAACAAGTTCGGCCCTGACACACCCACAAATACGTCAGCGTCAGCAATAACGTCTTGCAAAGTACGCTTATCAGTATTGTTCGCAAACAATTGTTTATATTCATTAAGATCATCACGACGCGTGTGAATTACGCCCTTGCGGTCAAGCATATAAATGTGCTCTCGAAGCGCACCACATTTAATTAGCAACTCCATACATGCAACGGCAGCCGCGCCTGCACCTAAACAAACAATAATCGCATCTTCGATGTTCTTTCCTTGAACTTCTAAAGCATTGATCATCCCTGCAGCAGTTACAATCGCAGTACCGTGCTGGTCGTCATGAAATACTGGGATGCTGCAACGCTCAATCAACGCTTTTTCAATCTCAAAACACTCAGGTGCTTTAATATCTTCGAGATTGATGCCACCAAACGTATCAGCAATATTCGCTACGGTGTTAATAAAGTCTTCAGTCGTGCGATGCTTAACTTCAATATCAATTGAATCCAAGCCAGCAAAGCGTTTAAACAACAACGCTTTTCCTTCCATAACCGGTTTTGAAGCCAAAGGGCCCAGGTTGCCAAGTCCTAAAATGGCTGTGCCATTTGTGATAACCGCAACCATGTTGCCTTTACCTGTATACTTATAAGCATTAGCGGGATCCGCTGCAATTTCACGAACAGGTTCAGCAACACCAGGGCTGTATGCTAAAGCGAGATCTTTAGCGGTTTCAGCCGGCTTAGTAAGTTCAATGCTGATTTTTCCTGGAACGGGATGGGCATGGTAATGTAGTGCTTGTTCACGAAAGTCTGACATAACGCGATTTTATCCTGCAAGTAAGTTAAATTAAGTGTGAGAGAGCAGTTCTATATCTTTAATTGAGAACAATACCGATATTATAATTAAATTCAAGCAATATCAGGTCTATCCTGTTATAAGCTATATCAGTTGATTTTATGCGTTTTGTCAGCATTTTTAGTAAATAATTCCAAAAACTCATCTTTAAAACATCATTAAAGCATCAAAAAACCCAACTTAAATTGAATAAATATCCAACATTCACTAACTAGGTTATGAGAAGACGCTTATCACGAACATTTCCCGACGATTACAGCAAATCACCATGATTTAGCTTCTTTTAGTTACAAAAGGTATTATTAAACGTTGTATTATTTAATCAATATAGTGAATAAAAAACAGTTTGTCTGTTGGTCTAAAACTATAATCATTATAAAAAATAGAAATACTTAAAGAACTAAAATAAATACGAGGTGCAGTTGAGGGTGGCAACAAAGCCGTACAGAATGGAATATTTGCCCAATTTAAGCTGCGATTCTTAATAAAGCTTACGTAATACAATGCTCTGTTTTACAGGCACAAAAAAAGCACCCTAGGGTGCTTTTCTCGACACAAAAGCAGAAATTACTTGCTGCTAAGTGAACCGAAACGCTTGTTAAAGCGATCAACACGGCCACCTGTGTCTAGAATCTTTTGCTTACCAGTGTAAAACGGGTGACACGCAGAACATACGTCTAAGTGGATGTCTTTACACAAAGTAGAACTTGTTTCGAATTTATTTCCGCATGAACACGTTGCTGAAATTACTTCGTACTTAGGGTGAATACCTTCTTTCATAGAAACCTCTAGTTAAGGCCGCATCGCTCTCCAAACCCGAAGTCTGGCACCATACGTCGTTTAAATCAAAATAATTGGACGCGTATTCTAAGCAACAACCCCGCTCGCTACAAGCTTTAAATACGTTTTTTGCTAATAAAATGAGCAAAAACTTTAATCGGCTTATTTGCTGATAGGTTTTTTATCGTAACTTTAGTACATTAGCAATCTTGTTGATTGTTGTTGAGTTGCTATGAGTTTTGTTGAAGTTGCTATAAAAGTCCCGCTACAGCGAACTTTTGATTACAGCCTACCGGAACAACTTAATGGTTTATCGGGCACACCGAAGGTCGGTTCGCGGGTTATTGTGCCATTTGGTAATCAAAAAAAAGTCGCTGTCGTCCTAGCACTTAAAAATAATACAGACGTACCAGCCGATAAAATTAAAGCACTCTTAGAGGTAATTGATGATGAGCCTATTTTGTCTGCTCAACATCTTGATTTATTGCGCTTTACTGCTCGCTATTATTGCTACCCATTAGGCGAAACAATACACATCGCGCTACCTGGCGCATTACGCCAAGGCGAATGTCCTGATAAGAGTAGTATCAACATGGTCGCCTTGACTGAAAAAGGTGCCAAACTTCCCTCTTTAAAGGCAAAAAGCCAACTAGGACTTTTAAAACAATTAGCCGAATCAGGGAAGTCCTCACTCACCGAATTAAAAGCCTTGGGGTTTAATAAAAAAACCATTGATAGTCTGCTCAGCAAAGAGCTGATTAACCAAAGTATTGAACACGATAACCAATGGCAGCAACAAGCACCAAAAATCGGTACCAAACCTGTATTAAACAAAGAGCAAGCCGTTGCCTGCACTTCAATAAACCAAAGCACAGGTTTTAATAGCTTTTTACTTGAAGGTGTCACCGGCAGTGGTAAAACCGAGGTGTACTTACAATGCCTAGAAGAAGTATTAAAACGGGGCGAGCAAGCACTGGTATTAGTACCTGAAATTGGCTTAACACCACAAACCGTAAACCGCTTTCGTCGCCGCTTTGTTGATACCCCAATCATGCTTTGGCATTCAGCCCTAACCGATAACGAACGCTTACAAACGTGGCGCTTTTGCGAAAAAGCCAGCTGCGCTATTGTTATAGGAACTCGTTCAAGTATATTTTTACCTTTTTTGAAACTCGGTATGATCATTGTTGATGAAGAGCATGATAGTTCATTCAAACAACAAGATACCTTGCGCTATCATGCCAGAGACCTAGCAGCATATCGTGCTTTTCAACATAAAATCCCTTTGGTATTAGGCTCTGCTACACCCGCACTAGAAACCCTACACAAAGCGATTAATGGTAAGTACCAACTGTTAAGCCTAACGCAGCGCGCGCAAACCAGTACAGATAATAAGTTTCAGCTGTTAGATATGAAAGGCCAGCCTGATCAAGCCGGTATTGCCCATGCAAGCCTTGCTACAATGCGCCAGCATTTAAATCGTGGTAAGCAAGTAATGGTGTTTTTAAACCGCCGTGGTTTTTCACCTACGCTAATTTGCCATGAATGTGGCTGGCTTAGTGAATGCTCGCGTTGCAGTACCAGCGCGACGTTTCATAAAGCCATAGGGCAAATGATTTGCCATCACTGCGGTGAGCAAGAGCGTGTACCACATCAATGCCCTGACTGCGGCAGCACACAAATATTTCCAAATGGTAAAGGCACTGAGCAAATAGAAGAATTTTTAACGAGCGAATTTGCCGATACCCCCATTAGCCGTATTGACCGAGATTCGACGCGCCGTAAAGGCAGCTTGGAAAAAGCCTTAGATGATATCAATCAAGGTGGCGCCCGCATTTTAGTAGGCACTCAAATGCTGGCTAAAGGGCATCACTTTCCCGATGTTAGCTTAGTGCTTATTTTGGATGTAGACAGCGGCCTTTATTCCTGTGATTTTCGTGCTACTGAGCATTTAGCTCAACTGGTTACACAAGTGGCGGGGCGCGCTGGACGAAGCGGAGAGCCCGGCCATGTTTTATTACAAACGCACTTTCCTGAGCATCCACTATTGCAAGACTTGGTCAACAACGGTTACCAAGACTTTGCCCGCTTTGCTTTGCAAGAGCGTGAAGATGCAGAACTTCCCCCAACCACTAATATGGCGATTGTAAGGGCGCAAGGGCATAACGTAAAACAGGTGGTGGATTTTTTAACTGATTTAGTTCCAGTGCAAGGTGTAAGTGGTATACAATTGCTGGGTCCAATTCCTGCACCACTTGAAAAGATAGCAGGAAAATACCGTTTTCAATTACATATTCAAGCGCTTGATCGTCAACAATTACATCAATATCTCGCGCAAATGATAGATTATTTAAGCACCAGTAAATTAGCACAGAAAGTGCGCTGGAGTTTAGATGTCGACCCAATCGATATGATTTAAGGTTAGAGCTTTAAACACACATGGCACAACACGATTTTATTAATAAAAAGCCGGGTAACCGCAACAGTAAAAAACAACCACCACCGAAAAAGCCTTTTCCGATTTTATTAGTCCTTGTGACTCTGGTTTTAGTAGGCGGGTTTTGTTTTGGACTTTGGTATGTAAAAACCAATGCCGATCCTAAACTTGTTGAACAACAAGCAAACCCCACTAAAAAGATTGAAAAGGTTGAACCTGCCAAACCGCGACCGCCTGAATTTATTAAAGAAATAAAAGAGCATGAAGTACAAGTTGAAGTAAAAGAGCTTGAACAAAAAGGCCCCTACGTTATGCAGTGCGGATCATTTAGAACCCGTGCTCAAGCCGAAACACTCAAAGCAAAAATAGCCTTTGCAGGACTTATTGCCGAAGTACGTGAAACCACAGGCACCAATGGCATTTGGTATAAAGTACGCTTAGGTCCTTATAAAACAAAGCGTTTAGCCGAAAGCGACAAAAACAAACTTAAGCGCAGCAAAATAATGGGCTGTGGAATTTGGCTTTGGACTTGATTTTAATCCATTAACCCATATTAACTCCTCATCAATCGTTTTTTACGAGTCGCCCCTGCGACTCGATGATGAGGAATAACATGACCACTATTGTAAGTGTACGTCGCGACGATAAAGTCGTCATTGGTGGCGATGGCCAAGTTTCACTTGGTAACACCGTAATGAAGGGCAATGCCCGCAAAGTTCGACGCCTTTATAATGGCAAAGTAATCGCTGGTTTTGCCGGCGGTACTGCTGATGCCTTTACCCTATTCGAACGTTTTGAAAGCAAACTAGAAATGCACCAAGGTAACCTCACCAAGGCTGCCGTTGAAATGGCAAAAGACTGGCGTAGCGATCGTGCCCTTCGTAAACTCGAAGCCTTGCTTGCAGTTGCAGACGAAACAGCTTCTTTAATCATTACAGGTAACGGCGATGTCGTACAGCCTGAAAATGACCTAATCGCTATTGGCAGCGGTGGTAACTTTGCGCAATCAGCCGCAACTGCATTACTTGAAAACACCGACCTAAGCGCCCGTGATATCGTAGAAAAAAGCCTCACTATTGCAGGCGACATTTGCGTATTCACTAATAACTTCCAAACTATCGAAGAATTGTAATAGGAACCGCTATGTCTGCTATGACTCCAAGAGAAATCGTTCATGAACTTGACCAACATATCATTGGTCAAGCTAAAGCCAAAAAAGCCGTTTCTATTGCGCTTCGTAATCGCTGGCGCCGTATGCAATTAAACGACGACTTACGTGCTGAAGTTACCCCTAAAAATATCTTAATGATTGGGCCTACCGGTGTGGGTAAAACTGAAATTGCGCGCCGTTTAGCAAAACTTGCTAACGCGCCATTTATCAAAGTTGAAGCCACTAAATTCACCGAAGTAGGTTATGTCGGTAAAGAAGTTGAAACCATCATTCGTGATTTAGTCGATGTGTCGATTAAAATGACGCGTGAACAGCAAACTAAAAAGTTTAAGCACCGCGCTGAAGAAGCTGCAGAAGAGCGCATTTTAGACGCCCTATTGCCACCAGCGAAAGACTCATACGGTGAAGCTCAGCGTGATGACAACTCATCTACACGCCAAACGTTTCGTAAAAAGCTTCGCGAAGGTCAGCTAGACGACAAAGAAATTGATATTGATGTTGCTCAAGCGCAACCTAATGTTGAGATCATGTCGCCACCGGGCATGGAAGAAATGACCAACCAGCTGCAAAGCATGTTCCAAAACATGTCATCTGATAAAAAAGCGAAACGTAAGCTGAAAATCAAAGAAGCGTTTAAACTATTAGCCGAAGAAGAAGCTGCTAAATTAGTGAACCCTGAAGAGCTTAAAGAACAAGCTATCTTTGCGGTTGAGCAAAACGGTATTGTGTTTATCGATGAGATAGACAAAATCTGTAAGCGTGGTGAATCATCAGGTCCAGACGTAAGCCGTGAAGGTGTACAACGCGACTTACTACCATTGATTGAAGGTTCAACCGTCAACACTAAACATGGCATGGTTAAAACCGATCACATGCTATTTATTGCCTCTGGTGCATTCCAAATGTCAAAACCATCTGACATGATCCCAGAACTGCAAGGTCGCTTACCAATTCGTGTTGAGTTAGAAGCACTTACAGCTAATGACTTCAAACGCATTCTTACCGAGCCTCATGCATCGCTTACCGAGCAGCAACGCGAACTGCTTAAAACTGAGAAAGTGAATATAGAGTTTGCCGATGATGCTATTGAACGTATTGCAAAAGCCGCTTGGCAGGTAAATGAAAAGACCGAAAATATCGGTGCTCGTCGCTTACATACTGTGATGGAAAAACTAATGGAAGAAATTTCATTTGATGCTTCTGAGCAAGCAGGTTCAAATCTTGTGATAGACGCCGCTTATGTTGAAAAACATTTAGGCGCATTAGTTGAAGATGAAGACCTAAGCCGCTTTATTCTTTAATTTTCAAACTAGGATCTAGGGCCTAGGTTCTAGGTTAATCACAAAGGTATAACAATGAAACAAGTGATCAAGGTACACCATCATACCGTTAGCAAAACCCTTGATGTTTATTTTGATGACGACTCAACATGCACTTTCAGCAGTGAGTTTCTGCGTGTTCACTCCCCCTCTGCCGAAGTACAAGGCCATGGCAATGAGCCAATGAAGCTAGTACTGGGTAAATCACAGGTTGGCATTAGTAAAATAGAACCTGTTGGCCACTATGCTATTAAGCTCATTTTCGACGACAACCACAACAGCGGCTTATTTAGCTGGAGCTACTTCTCGCACCTACAAGCTAAGCATGATGAGTTATGGCAAACATATCAACAACGTGTCACAGAGCATCAAGCGAGTAAAGATAGCGTACCAATAAAGTTTGTGCCTTGATAAATTGGCGTGAGTAAAGTTAGCAGTTAAAAGGTTCAAGATAAAAGTTCACAGCTCAAAAAGTCATCTAAATAAGTCTTAGTAAGCCTTTAAAATTAGTGAAAATTCAACCAAACCTAACAACCCCGTTTGTGCTAATACAGTCTTTGAACATTAGTAACGCCCGCACAAGGAGCCGGTAATGCTTGGATAAAATTGTATAGTGAAGCGAAACCAAGCCAAACTTTAGCAGTCTCGTCACTTTATGCGCTTGCCATACACTTCTAGCGTTTGCCGAACCAATTAAGGCAATATAACTAAAGGCGCTTGAGCAAGAAACATTATCGCTGAGCCCCAGAAAAATGCCCACACCCCACCATGAACACCACGGTATTTTATAAGGACTTGACTGACAGCTAGTAATGCTAAAGGCAGCGATATGCATGAAAAAATAGACACTAATTTTATGTTTAGGTTACTGAGGTCATAACCTGAATACTTGGTTGCCAAGGGTGATTCTAGCGAAACTGAAAATAGATGAATACTGATTAATACCATCAGTAAAGATGCAGAAACCAAAAACATGGCTCTATTAAGAGTGATAGTTGGCTGGTTAATACGCGTAAAAACTTGTTCCATGAGTGTTCCTTTTTGCTAAGCCCTCTGGCAGAGAAGTGTATAATATTTTAGTATTTATGCGACACGCAGCTTGTTTTGCAAGGTCGCTTGTTGGACTGAGGCGTTACCTGCTCGGTGTGTCAGTGTGGGTGTTGTTTATGCTATGGACTTAACTATATAGAAAGGCTTTTTATGAACTAAGTTTATCAAGCCAATTTCATTGGCGTGCCTATCGTTTCTAAGCTATCCCTGCATTACTCAGCGCTTACCACGTCCCCATTATTAAACCAAACGTTTAACATTTAAGCAATTGCTATTTTTCTCAAGTGCATATGCTACTTACCTGAGCAGTTAAACTCATTAGTGTTTGATTTTTTAATAAGTAGTTTGCTAACTAAATCTTCTTTATTAGTCGCCATACCTTGACTCATCACTTGAGTAGCATCGACTATATCATCACTTTAGATTAGCTATTACTTGCTTTCTGGCAGCCTAACTTTTTTATACGTTTTATTACACTTCTGGCAAAAGAGGTCTAAATCAAATTTATAATTTACACATTGAAAAAAGAAACCATATATTTTGCTACCAAGTTTTATAAAGGTAAGCAAAAATGCCGTCGCAATCATTAAGCTAAACTCATACATTCCAGCCTGTTCAAGAGCCCAATCAATGACAAGCTCAACGATTAAAAGTACAACTACTTTTTCGTGTTTTTTAATTACAGCAAAAATGAGAACTACAAAAGCAATAAAACGAGCAAAACTTTGCGATTCCTCGGCTAAGAAAGCCACAATTCCAATGGGTATAGCTAAACAAATGCTAAGAAAGATAAACCCAATCATGTCTATTTTTGACATCCAAAAATGTACTTTGAAGTCTTTTTTAACCGCACACTGATTACACTTTAGCAATGAGGCTCCAATTAACTGGTTTATCGTCGAGGAATAAAACTGAGAGTAACCTTTAACTTAAAAATAGAAAAGAGTACAAACAAAAAAGCCATAAGTTTCAAGCAACTCAGGGCTGCTTAAAATTTATGGCTTATAACTTTAAAACTGACGGCTGACGGCTGACGGCTGACGGCTGACGGCTAACGGCTGACGGCTAAACCTTAAACTTATCTATCGCTTGATGAAGTACTTTCGCTTGCTCTGATACTTCTTCACTGGTTTGTGCGTTCGTTGTGGCATGAGTCGACGCATCCTCTGCAATATCACGAATACGTACTACATTTTTATTCACTTCTGACGCCACTTGGCTTTGCTCATCAATAGCGGCGGCGATATGCGTACTCATATCCATAATTGTTTGTACATCTTCGGTAATTGAGCCCAGTAATTCACCCGCTCTAGTGGCTTGTTCAGCGCTCTCACCACCTTGTGTACGGCAGCGTTGCATTATGCTTACCACTTCTTGCGTACGACCTTGTAGCGTTGAAATAATACTTTCAATTTCTTTCGTGGATTCTTGCGTACGTTGGGCAAGTGAACGCACTTCGTCTGCAACCACCGCAAAGCCTCGACCTTGTTCGCCTGCGCGAGCTGCCTCTATGGCTGCGTTAAGGGCAAGTAAGTTTGTCTGCTCGGCAATACCACGTATTACGTCAAGAACCGACCCAATGGTTTCACCGTCTTTTTCTAGCTGCGATACAACTGCAGACGCATCACCTAATGAATTAGATAACTGGTTAATATGATTAACTGTTGATTCTACTTCTGAACGACCTTTCTGCGCATTCAGATTGGTTGATTCAGCTTTTTTAGCTGCGGCTTCTGTGTTGTGTGAAATATCTTGAATCGTTGCCTGCATCTCTGTTGCAGCCGTTGCTACCATATCAGCTTCATGCAGTTGCTCTTGCATACCAGAACTAGTTGCAGCGGTTGTTTCTGATAAGTTGCCAGTGGCAATATTCAGTGTGGTCAACGCCGTATTTACTTCATAAATTAGCTTTTTAAAATCACCAATTAAGCTATTAAAGTCTACGGTCATTGTAGTTATTTCGTCTTTACCTGTTTCTTCAATAAATAAGCTTAGGTCGTTGTTACGCCTGATATCATTTATTGTGTGATACACGCGCTCAATAGGCTGGATAATTGAACGGCTAGTAAAGTACACCAATAGCATAACAATTAGCCCTGCAATACCAAAAATAGCAATTGCCAACATTTGCACTCTATCGGCGGTATCAGTAACTTGTTGCTTTGTTGCACTGGTTATTCTAGATACAACTTCATCGCTTTTCTTTACACTTACTCTCATTTTACCGAGCGCGCCAGAATTAAGATCTAGACCGAGTGACTTTTGTGCATCCACCAATGCTGTAAATTTGCTTTCATAACTACTTAACAACGATACTAATTCATTACGAGTACTACTATTAATACTTGAGCTTTTAATTTGCTGCTCAAGGTCATTCGCTATACCTTCAAAGCGCGATAAATACTTTATATCCAAACGCAGCATAAAGTCTTTTTCAGCGCGGCGAAGTTGTAACATTAAGGTAAGTAATTGATAGTTATCTTGCTCATTTAACAGAGTTTCTATCTGGTGTACTGCACTTCGTAGCTCACCATACAGCGCATCTTTTGGGTGCAAACCAATTGCTCTTTGAAATTCAACTACGACCTGAAAATCATCGTAGTATTTTTGAGCTAGCACTCCAAATTGATTCACATCCGCAGTCGCTATCCCTAACTCGTTTGATAATACCTTTAGTTTGTCTAGCTTAACTTGAAGCTGCTGATACTCTTTATCAAACAACGCTAATTTAGATTCATCTTTATAAAATAAGAAGTCTTTTTCGTATTTGCGCATTGATAATTCATGAATATCTAGCTCCTCCGCATACTGAATAGTTTCATTTAATTTCAGCATGACTCTTGCTTCATAAATGATGATAAATAACATAACTATCATTGCTAAACCAACAACGAGCGCATTAATTTGTAGCCGACGCTTTATCGTCAAGTTTTGGAGAATTGTCATCTACTGCAGCCTTTTAGTTAGGGTCACTAGATTTTCTAGTAAAGTGTTTAACCTATAGTGTAGATTATCCCACGAATTTATCACTATTCACTACAAAAAAATGTGTCCGATTACAATTTAGCACACTGATTTCCATAAGCTTTGATGTAGTTTTTCTGTATTTTCCCATTGTTTATCTACCAACCAATTAACTAATGGCTTAGGGTCACTGGGAAAGTTAATCCGCTTATGCGCTTTGCTCACAATCCACTCATCTAACGCACAGGGGTTTAAGTAACGCATAACATGCGCAGCATTCATTGCTAATAATGTATGTGCATTTGCATCTTGCTCAAATTGCCCAGCTAACGGTTTTAGCAACAATTTTTTACCCAATTTAAGGGCTTCACTTGATAGCTCAAACCCAGCATTTGCAATAACACCGCTGGTGTTAGCTAAATCATTTAAAAAGCCACTGCGTGATGGCTTACGCAAATGTATATGCCCTTGAGAACTATTTTGTGCGCTGGGGTGGTAGCAATAAAACTCTTTATCAGGAAAGTCTTTTAAGTAGTCTATAACACTTGCAAGCTCTTCAAAGGGTAAATAGACCAACACCTTATTATCTATACTCACTGGGTTATTATGCCAATGACTGGCAATAAAAGGAGGTATAATATTATCTGCAAACGGCTGCCAATGGACGCCTAAATATATATTTGCAGGTGCATAATAACGAATTAAAGACCGATGCAGCAAAGCATTACCAGTCATAGGTACCTTAGGTGATAAAAAAGCTGCTTGGTGGCTCATGCCAATAACAGGCACGCCTTGTCGCTTGGCAGCCCAAGCTGAAACAGGTTCAAAGTCATTAAAAACAAAATCATAACCAGATACATCAAGCTGCTTTATGTCATGCACCAGCTTACATAATTTGGCATTTTTTACTGTGTCATAGCTTTTAATTTTGCCGTTTTGTGTTGAAAAAGATAAACCATGAAAGCGCCGGTAATCTGAAAACTCTTCCATGTCAAAATAGTCTTGTTCTGCGCGACCTGAAAAAACATAATCAACGTCAATTCCCATTTCAGAAAATGCATTCGCCATCACGCGCGCGCGGGTGATATGCCCATTACCAGTCCCTTGAATGCCATACAGTATTCTCATAGGTAACCCACCAACAAAATAGCCGTTAAACCACAACTTGCTCCCATTAAGGCCCCAAGCACAACATCAGCAGGAAAATGGACACCCAAAACAACGCGAGAAGCAGCAACACCACTTGCCCAAGCGAACCATAAACCAATTAAGTCAGGAAAATAATGCGTAAGTATAATGGCAACTAAAAATGCACCTGCGCTATGACCAGAGGGCAAACTAAATTTATCACTTGGAATTATATAAGCGCCTTTGACTAAACAATCACAAGGGCGAATTCGCGCAAAACTTTTTTTCGCTACAAAGTAAATAGGCCTTTCAATCACAAAGCCCAGCAACAAAGTAACCGACAACATTTGTAGCTGTTGCGCCTGCCCAAACCAACCACATGCCAGGGCTAACACAACATATAAGCCTCCATCGCCACTTTTTGATAACCCCAAAGCAGAGTTTTTTAGCCATGTTGGTGAGTTACCATTAAATAGCTTTAGAAATAAGTGTTCATCCAACTGTGCCATTTTTTTAAATATGTTGTACTGACTCATGGTGTGACCCTTTTTTATACAATATTTTTAGCATAGGCGCTCAAAATAACAATTGGGTGACGCTTTTAAGACACTAATATTGCTTTTCCTGATTTAGCACAATTGCTGCTTAAAAATAGGCCAATTAACTACCATTAAGTCGTTGTTATTGCATTTAAGAGAGGTATACTGAGAACTCGCTCTTATGTCTTTTAGAAGGATAGAAAAATGGATTACAGCACCTCTGATTTATGTGACCACTTCGCCGATGTGGTTGATGTGCTCGAACCTATGTTTATCAATTTTGGTGGACGTCACAGTTTTTGCGGCCGAATCAAAACCGTTAAATGTTTTGAAAATAATGAATTGATCAGGGAAATCCTGAGCGAAGACGGTGATGATTGCGTTTTACTTATTGATGGCGGTGGCTCAACACGCCGCGCACTAATTGATATTGAATTAGCGGAATTAGCTGTTCAGAACAACTGGCAAGGTATTGTTGTTTATGGCGCAGTTCGCCATGTTGACGAACTTGAAGAAATTGATTTAGGCATTCAAGCCATTGCGTCAATTCCTGTAGCAGCTGATAGCCAAGGAGCTGGAGAAGACGGCATTGGTGTTAATTTTGCTGGCGTTTCATTCTTTGATGATGATTTTGTCTATGCCGATAGCACTGGTATTGTATTATCTGCAGAAGAGCTTGAGCTGGAAGTCGTAGAATAATAAATGACTGACTATTTACAAATCTACGACGAAGCGACTGTTAAACCTTGGTGTAGCAGTCGCTTGAATGAAAAAAAAGCCTGGCAATCTATTGCTCTTTTAGACACCCAAGTTAATCCTTTACAAGCACTGCAAGATGCCGCCCAATTTGGTATTAAATATGTACTCGTGGGTGTTTGCGAAGATATAGGCCCACGAGCAAATTTAGGTAATGAGGGAGCAACTGATGGCTGGCATGCCTTCATCAAACGTTTTCTAAATCAGCCTGACAACCAATTTCTAGCCAACGAAAAAGTCTTATTACTTGGCGAAGTAGCAGTTGAAGACCTTTGCAAAGCTGCTGCGCATTTAGACAACAAAATACCTGAGCAACTAGGTCAATTGCGCGACTACTGCGAACAAATAGACAGTCGTGTAGAGCATGTTTTAAGCTTAATATTTAATGCAGGCCTTGAGCCTATTATTATTGGTGGCGGCCATAATAACTGTTTAGGAATTATTCGCGCTTTAAGTAAGCATAAAAATAAGCCTATTAACGCAATGAATTTTGACCCCCACGCCGACTTTCGTGACTGTGAAGGGCGCCATTCAGGTAATGGATTTCGCTATGCGTATAATGAAAAACACCTGCACAATTACCATGTTATCGGCTTGCATGAACTAAAGAATAACCAAGCGATTCTGGATGCACTAGCCGAGGCAAACTTTCATTATGATAGTTATCAATCCTTACAAGTTAGACGCGAAAAGTCGTTAACAGAAGCCTGCCAACAGGCACTTGATACGCTTTGCGATCACCCGCTTGGCATTGAAGTGGATTTGGACAGTATTTCACTTATGCCAGTTAGTGCTTATACTAACTGCGGTTTTAGTGTGAGTGATGCTGAACATTTTGTACATCTAGGGGCAAGTAGGCCTAATAGCTGTTACTTGCATTTATGTGAAGCAGCCCCAAACCAGCACCCTAGCGGTTTAAAAGCAGGTTTAAATGACGCAGCTCAAATAATAACGGCGCTGGTTAACGCCTACTTACAAGCAAAAGAGAGTTAATCTCTTTTGCTTGAGCACTTTTTATGAATGCTCTATTTGCCATTGTTTCAACCACGTGATCATACCGACACTGCTTAATGGGTGGCTGAAATAATAACCCTGAGCCGCAAATACGTTAAGACTATTGGCAAAGTTTAATTGCTCTTGTGTTTCAACGCCCTCACAGATAACTTTACTATTTTGTTGATTGTGCATTTCAACCATACCGCTTACTAAGCTTCGTATGTGCCCTTGTTGACTAAAGTCAGCCGTTAACGAAGGCGCCACTTTTACATATTCTACAGCCAAATTTGGCAGTTTAGCTAGCCATACAGGGCTATCGCCAAGGCCATCTACGCACATTTTTACACCTTGACTACTTAACCGTGCAACCATTGCCTTACCTTGTGCATCTAAGTTTAAAAACACCTCTAGTGGGCATTCTATAATTAAGTCTCCAGGCAATAGTTTATGTTCATTAAAAACCTGATCAATAAAGGATATAAACTCTTCATTTAGCATTTCAGAGCCAAATACATTAATGCTCAATGGCATTTTTATCCCTTCCATGCGTAGCGCCATTATGAGCTCAGCCGCTCTTTCAATAACAAACTCAGCTAACGGGTAAGCTAATCCCGCAATGCGAATATCATCAATAAACCGATTGGCGGATAAAATACCTTGCTTGGGATGCTGCCAACGTAATAGTAATTCTAAAAATTCAATATTCTCATCTGCGCTACGTATAATAGGTTGAAAATAAAGCTCCAATTCACTTGAAAAATCAATACTAGCCAGTTCTTTAAGTCGCGCTTGTTGCTCTAATCGCTCTACCATCATGTGCTGTTGATACGCGACTATTTGCTTATTTGGCTGGCTATCGAGTGCTAAGTAAGCATGCGATATTAAACTATCAAAGCTGACTTCATCCGTGTCGCACTTTACAAAACTAGCCCGCGCCTTAACTTCAATAGTACAGTTAGCCACATTAAAAGGCTTGAGTGTTGCGCCGAGTATTCGGTCGATTAATTGCTCATGCAGATGATTTTGGTTATCTAAGCTGCAAATAAATGCAAAGTTTAAACCGCCTAGGTGCGCTAGCTTTTCAGAGCTACCTAGACTGACAACTTCATCGAGCATTAAAAGCTCTTTAATTCTATTTGCCGATTGCGCCAACAGTAAATCACCAAAATCCCGCCCAATATGCTGATTAACCTCTGCAAATCCTTCTAATCGAATAATGACAAGTGCGCCCATGTGAGGGGCCTCTTCTCGCCAATGATAAAAGTAAGCTTGTAATTGCGTACGATTAGGGAAGCTAGCGAGGGGTGATAGTGTTAGCGCATGTTCATTTACTACGGCATTTGGCTCAATGTCATCCGCAGGCTCTTCATCAATAAAATACCCTGAGCTGGCAAGAATTAATGTTGCTACAACGAGCCAATGAATTGGCAAGGCAACTAACCCATTAGCAGCGTACAAGATCAAAAAACAAAGTGCGGCGGCAAAACTAATACTGAGCATAGTCCAGTTATTTTGCTTTGATACGAGCCATACATGGGTAACGGTCGCTAACGCTAAGAGTAATTCAATGTAGGGAGGATGGAAGCTTAATAATGCTAGCGCAATAAAAGCATTAATAATATAACTTAGTCGCAGAGTGGCTTGTTTAGCAACGCATAAAGCACACACCATCGACATAAGAACAGCCCCGCTTAAAAAAACGGGTACTTGTGTATTTGTAAATAAAGCACTCCCTGCTACCGATTCAAATCCAGTATTTGTTAATAGTACGAGTAAAGACATTAAGTAAATACAACATAGGGTAGGTCTAATTAAGTCTACCTAATATCCACAGATTTAACAGTTTATTTACGCCCAATTGATAACTTAATTGTGCTGGGTGAGATATTTGCCAATGAGCAATGTCGGCTCGCATACCCACTTTAAGTATTCCACGGTCTTTTAAACCCAGTGCTGTAGCCGCATTGCGAGTGACTCCCGCCAAGGTTTGCGCCGGTGTTAAGCGAAACAATGTACACCCCATATTCATCATTAATTGCAAAGAACACAATGGCGATGTTCCCGGGTTAAAGTCTGTTGATAATGCAATTGGCACATTGTGCTGTTGCAATAAAGCAATGGGGGGTTGTTTTGTTTCACGTAAAAAATAGAACGCTCCAGGTAAAAGTACAGCCACAGTGCCAGCTGCTGCCATTGCTTTTACTCCCGCTTCGTCTAAATATTCGATATGATCCGCTGATAAGCCTTTGAATTCTGCCACCAGCTCAGCACCTTGTTGGTTTGATAGTTGTTCCGCATGACATTTTACAGGTAGGTTGTGTTTGCTCGCGGCTTCAAATACACGACGAGTCTGATCATTGCTAAAGCCCACATTTTCACAAAATACATCGACTGCATCAGCTAAATTTGCTGCAACAACGTGTTCCAACATCTCGTTGCAAACAAGCTCTATGTATTCATCACTTTTACCTTTATATTCGAGCGGTAATGCATGCGCGCCAAGAAATGTTGTTTTGATATCAACTGGGTGGTTTTCGCCAAGTAACCGAGCAACTTCAAGGATTTTTATTTCATTCTCGCAATCAAGTCCGTAACCAGATTTAATTTCAACGGTTGTCACACCCTCTGCGTAAAGCGCATTTAATCTGTCTTTTGCCAGCACGAATAACGCTTCGTGGTCAGCCTCACGAGTCGCTTTTACGGTACTCGCAATTCCGCCACCTTGGGCTGCGATTTGCTCGTAGCTCACACCTTGTAATCGTTGCTCAAATTCTTCTGCCCGCGAGCCTGCAAATACCAAGTGTGTATGACAATCTATTAATCCTGGTGTAAGCCATTGGCCTTTGGCCGATATCGTCGGTGTTGCAAAAGCATCAAACGTAGGTAAGTCAGTTTGCTTTCCAAGCCAAGCGATATGACCATCTTTAATCGCTAAGGCGGCATTTTCAATTGCACCATAAGTATCATCAATGTCGCTATCCATCGTAGCAACATTGGCGTCTGTGATTAATAAATCCCATTCATGAGATGACGTATCTGCAATTGAATTCATGTGAGCACCCTTAATAATGTTTTTTATAGTTTAACAAGCCATCTTGTATATACAAGGTAATTGTGTCATCTTATATTTAACAAGCAATTCACAAGTAGTGTTTTTAAACTAATGACGACGCCAAAATTCGCACAAATAAAGCAATTCATTGTTGATAATATTCGCTCTGGCGCATGGCTTGAAAACCAACGCGTACCGTCTGAAAATGAGTTAGCAGAGCAGTTCAGTGTTAGCAGAATGACTGCACGACGTGCTTTAAGTGAATTGACTGAGGCAGGTATTCTTACCCGAAGCCAAGGGCTTGGAACGTTTGTTGCCAGCTTTAAGTCGCAATCGTCATTGCTTGAAATTAAAAATATTGCTGACGAAGTGAAGGCACGTAATGGTAATTATAGCTGTACCGTGTTGGTACTTGAGTCTATCAACGCGCTAGCACCTATTGCAATTGCACTGGGTGTTGAAGCCGATAGTGTTGTTTATCGCAGTGTATTAGTGCACAACGAGAACGATCAACCGTTACAAGTTGAAGAACGTTTTGTAAACCCTTCACTGGCAAGCAGCTATTTACAACAAGATTTTACTCACTTGACGCCACACGAATACCTATCAAGTGTTGCACCACTGACTGAGGCACGTCATACCGTTGAGGCCATTATGCCTACCAGTGAAATGTGTCAGTGGTTAAATTTATATCATGAAGAGCCTTGCTTACAGGTTATACGCCGTACATGGTCATCGCATGGCATAGTTAGCTTTGCTCGTCTCGTATCCCCAGGCAGTAAATACCGTCTTGGTGGGCACTTAACATTTAAAAAATAATCTAAATATCAATGAAATGCGCTTAACTGCGTATTTTTTGAAATCAAATAGCTTGTATATACAACAGGAGCATATTATGAATAATAGACTTGACGAATCGCGTATTATCCGCGCCCCGCATGGTGATAAAATCAGTGCTAAAAGCTGGCTCACCGAAGCGGCTAAACGTATGCTAATGAACAACCTCGATCCTGAGGTTGCTGAACACCCTCATGCACTTGTTGTATATGGTGGTATTGGCCGTGCTGCGCGCGATTGGCCATGCTTTGATAAGATCATCGAAACATTAGACCGACTTGAGGACGACGAAACCCTGTTAGTGCAATCAGGTAAACCTGTTGGCGTGTTTAAAACACACAGCAACGCACCTCGTGTATTAATTGCCAACTCTAACCTTGTGCCCCACTGGGCTAATTGGGATCACTTTAATGAGCTCGATAAACTTGGCCTGATGATGTACGGACAAATGACAGCGGGCTCTTGGATTTACATCGGTTCGCAAGGCATAGTGCAAGGCACGTATGAGACCTTTGTCGCGATGGCTAAACAACACTTTAACGGTGAAGCAAAAGGCAAATGGGTATTAACTGGCGGTTTAGGCGGAATGGGTGGCGCACAACCTCTTGCTGCAACTATGGCGGGCTTTAGTGCGCTAGTGGTTGAATGTGATGAAAGCCGCATCGACTTTAGAATTAACACCCGCTATGTTGATGTAAAAGCCACTGACCTAGATCACGCATTAACCCTTATTAATGAAGCCTGTGCAAAAGGCGAAGCCTTATCTGTGGGCTTACTTGGCAATGCTGCAGATGTATTTAGTGAACTTGTTAAACGCAATATCACCCCGGATGTCGTTACAGATCAAACGTCAGCTCACGATCCTCTTAATGGTTATTTACCGCAAGATTGGAGCATGGAACACGCCGCAGCAATGCGCGAACAAAACCCACAAGCTGTTGTAAAAGCTGCGAAGCAGTCAATGGCTGTGCAAGTTAAAGCGATGTTGGCATTACAAAAAGCCGGCGCTGCAACAACTGACTATGGTAATAACATTCGTCAAATGGCATTAGAAGAAGGGGTAGAGAATGCCTTTGACTTCCCAGGTTTTGTACCTGCTTACATTCGCCCATTATTCTGTGAAGGTATTGGCCCGTTCCGTTGGGTTGCACTTTCTGGTGATCCAGAAGACATATATAAAACAGATGCTAAAGTTAAAGAGCTTATCCCTGATGATAAACACTTACATAACTGGCTTGATATGGCCCGTGAGCGTATTCAATTTCAAGGGTTACCAGCACGAATTTGCTGGGTTGGCTTAAAAGACCGCGCTCGCTTAGCGCTTGCGTTTAATGAAATGGTGAAAAATGGTGAGCTTAAAGCGCCAGTGGTTATTGGTCGTGATCATTTAGATTCAGGTTCAGTTGCTAGCCCTAACCGTGAAACAGAAGCGATGAAAGATGGCTCTGATGCTGTATCCGATTGGCCATTACTAAATGCACTTCTGAACACAGCTGGTGGTGCAACTTGGGTATCACTGCATCATGGTGGTGGCGTAGGTATGGGCTTTAGCCAACACTCAGGCGTTGTTATTGTTGCAGACGGCACAGACGAAGCCGCCGCACGTGTAGGCCGCGTTTTATGGAACGACCCTGCCACAGGCGTGATGCGCCATGCGGATGCAGGTTACGACATTGCAATTAATTGTGCCAACGAGCAAGGTTTAGACTTGCCAATGCTTAATAAGGAATAATCATGTTTGAATACACTCTCACACCCGGCCAGCTTGATTTAGCGACATTGCGTAAAATAAACCAATCGCCAGTTGCACTAACATTGGCCGCTGACAGCGAGATAAAAATTGCTGCCAGTGCGCAAACAGTACAAGATGTGATTGATGAAAACCGAACTGTATACGGTATTAACACCGGGTTTGGTTTATTGGCTAACACCAAAATAGCTGAACATGAGCTTGAGTTATTACAGCGCTCAATTGTACTGTCTCATGCCGCTGGTATTGGTGAGTATATGGATGACAGCACGGTACGTTTAATGATGGTTTTAAAAATCAATTCGTTATCACGTGGCTTTTCTGGTATTCGCTTAAAAGTGATTGAGTTTTTTATGCAATTACTTGCTGCAGAAGTCTACCCTTGCGTGCCTAAAAAAGGCTCTGTGGGCGCATCGGGTGATTTAGCTCCATTATCACATATGTGCTTACCTTTATTAGGTGAAGGCGAAATGCGCCACCAAGGCAAACTTATAAAAGCCACTGAAGGACTTGAAATTGCAGGGTTAGCACCACTTACTCTAGCAGCAAAAGAAGGCCTAGCATTATTAAACGGCACACAAGCATCTACCGCTTTTGCTTTACAAGGTTTATTCCGTACTGAGAATCTGTATGCACAAAGTTGCGCCATTGGTTCTATGAGTATCGAAGCCGCTATGGGTAGTCGCTCTCCTTTTGATGCACGTATTCATGAAGTGCGCGGTCAACGTGGACAAATTGATTCTGCGGCTATTTTTCGTAACATGTTGGATGAACATTCTGAAATTAGTGAAGCGCATATTGATTGTGAAAAAGTACAAGACCCTTACTGCTTACGCTGCCAACCCCAAGTTTTAGGTGCTTGCTTAACACAAATTCGCCAAGCCGCTGAAGTATTATTGTGTGAATCAAATGGTGTGACTGATAACCCGCTCGTATTTGCTGATGTAGGCGATATTATTTCTGGTGGTAACTTCCATGCAGAGCCCGTTGCAATGGCAGCAGATAACTTAGCCTTAGCTATTGCTGAAATTGGCGCACTCGCTGAACGTCGTATTGCCTTATTGATCGATTCAAACCTATCGAAACTGCCCCCGTTTTTAGTTGAAAATGGCGGCGTTAACTCAGGCTTTATGATTGCCCAAGTTACGGCAGCTGCACTCGCGTCAGAAAACAAATCACTCGCGCACCCGGCATCGGTAGACAGCTTACCGACCTCTGCAAACCAAGAAGACCATGTATCAATGGCGACGTTTGCTGCTCGCCGGTTGGGTGAAATGGCAGACAATACACAAGGCGTACTCGCTGTTGAGTGGTTGGCTTCTGCGCAGGGCTTGGATTTTAGAGCGCCACTTAAAGCATCTGCTAAAGTAGAGCAAGCAAAAGCAACCTTACGCGAGAAAGTGAGCTACTACGATAAGGACCGTTACTTTGGTCCAGATATCGAAGCGGCAAACACTTTGCTAGCGCAAGGCGAGCTTTGTAGCTTATTGCCTAAAAATGTACTGACATCATTCTAAGTAATAAACACAGGGTTTAAATATCGTATTGATACGTAAACCCAAGTGACTCTATAGCCGAGCCATCAATAATTCGCTCGGCTTTTTCATGACTTGAAAACGTAGGAGGTTGTGTCCCATTTTGCGTACATTTTTGTTGGTAGTAATCAACCTTGCTTGGATGCGATGGGTTAACCACATTATAAATTGGGTCGGCCTCCTGCCAATGTTCAAACACTGAAACAATCGCGTTAATCACATCCTGCTGGTGCACCATGTTTACCACTTGCTGACTAGAACTATTCAGCTCCTTACCTGCTACAAACTGACCGGGGTCACGGTTTGGGCCAACTAGGCCAGCTAAACGTAAAACTTTACCACCGGTATTTAACACACTTTGCTCAGCATCGATTAGCTTTTGCTGGCGCTCACTTGAGCCAGTAATAGCAATAC
Source organism: Pseudoalteromonas sp. 3D05 (assembly GCF_002723455.1). Taxonomy (GTDB): domain Bacteria; phylum Pseudomonadota; class Gammaproteobacteria; order Enterobacterales; family Alteromonadaceae; genus Pseudoalteromonas. The sequence continues at coordinate 131,810 of NZ_PDUS01000006.1, forward strand.
TCTCATCGTATACTCGGGCTTCTTGATTATAAATACCTGTGGATGAACACAAGACAAATCCTCGCATATTCATGTTTTTTGCAAGCGATAAGCACTGTGTAAGTGTTGCTTGATAGTCGCTGTCTTTTTTTCGACTACGGGGGGGAATGGCACAAACCCACCACGCATTTTCTAAATCGAGTTGATGATGAAGGTGATTGTCTTTAAATTCCAACTGACGTAAAAAATCATGGTCATGGTCAGTACTTCTATGTGTTCCTTGCACTAACCAATCATGCTCAAGCCTATCGAAACATAAAGCTTGACCTAACCAACCGGCGCCTAATACAACTAATCGCTGTTTATTTTCACCCATAAAATAACTAAATCCTTACATTTTTGTAATATTCGACATATTTGTCTTACCTCAGAATATGGCGAATAAGACAAAGATATGATTAGATACATACTTACTGCTTACTTTACTAAATAATAAGAATGTGTGCATCATGCTTAAAAATCTATCACTGCAAAAGAAAATATTATTCCTAATTGGGGGAACAATTAGTGTATTACTGCTTATTGCTTCAGCCTATTTTGTTAATCATATCGCCTCACTCTCTCGACAAGGCATTGAACGTGAAGCTCATAGCTACTTGCAAAGTGAACAACTATCCATGCAAGGCTACTTTGCTAAGTACGGTAAACTAGTCAGTACGTTTATTAATAATCCACATCTCGTTAATTGGTTTGATGCGTGGGATAAACGCGATCAACCTCTTGATAACGCGCCTGGCTATGATGAAGTTGACCAAGATTTTGTGCGGATCAGCAGCAGTGACGAGAATGTTTTGTCAGCATTTTTTGCCTCTGCGAAAACCGGTGAATACTTCAAAGAACACGAACGCACTACGCACTACAATGGCCAACCATACTATGCATACAAGCGTGGATGGTGGCAAGATGCACTCAAACTCAATCGACTTTATGTTGGCCCAATATCTGTTGATTTAACTACAGGTAATGCGTCTGCGGTGGTTCAACAACCTGTATATAACCAGCAAAACGAATTAGTGGGTTTTGGTGGTGTTGATTTGCAGCTTAATAAAATCAATAAAATGGTTGAAGATATTCGCTTTAATGGGCAAGGCTATGGCTTTTTACTCGATGGCGATCAAAAAGTAGTGCACCTTTCAAACCGCACTAACCATAAGTTATCTGTGACCGACGAAGGCCCTAATGGTAAAGAAGGCTTAGAACAATTAGAAAAGCAATTCAGTAATACCAGCGGCTTTAGCGAGCTTAACCTTGCAATGAAAAACAACACACGTGGAGATGCGAGCGTTACCCTGCAAGGACAAGAATACTTTGTTGTTTACGACCGCCTACAATTAGAAGAACCTTACCTAAACTGGTACGTTGGTATTTTAGTCCCGCGCTCAATGATTGATGAACCCGTTAATCAAGCCGTCACCACCACAACCACCTCTGTGATAATTATTCTTATAATTATTATCGCTATGATCGTTTGGGCCACCCATATGATCTCAAAACCAATTAAAACACTCACTAACATCATGCGTGATATCGCCTCAGGAGATGGTGATTTAACCCAAAAAATCACTATTGATAGTAAAGATGAAGTGGGCCAATTAGCTCTTCACATGAATACTTTCATCGATAAGCTTCGCGCCATGATGTTAGATACTGCCGCACAGGCTGAACAATTGACGAATGCGGCTGCTCAGTTAAAGTCAGTTTCAACAAAAACTAACGACGAAATCCAGCAAGAAAAGCAACAAGTTGATAGTGTCAGTGCTGCGGTTACAGAAATGGCTACCACCGTGATGGAGATTTCGCGTAATGCTCAGCACACCAATAGTGCCGCAGAAGAAGTGCAACATATTACCGCTGACGGCGCCTCTCGTTCGCAAAACGCCCAAAGTGTGATGACTGCATTAGCTGATCACATTGGTGAGGCATCAAAAGTGGTTGCAGGATTAGAGCAAGAAAGTGGCAATATAGGTGCCGTTGTAGACGTTATTAACTCGATTGCAGAACAAACCAACTTGCTGGCACTGAACGCCGCAATAGAGGCCGCGCGTGCTGGTGAACAAGGTCGTGGCTTTGCGGTTGTTGCAGATGAGGTTCGCTCGCTCGCCAGCCGTACTCAAGAGTCAACAGATGATATTCGCAATATGATCACGCGCCTGCAACAAATTGCTCAGCAAGCATCCACCATGATGCAACAAGGCCAAGAGCGCGCTCAAGGCTCTGTTGAGCAAACGCAAGAAGTACTTGATGCTCTGAAAAACATTGCAGACTCTGTGACCAAAGTACAAGATCAAAGTCATCAAATAGCAACTTCTACTGAGCAGCAAACAGTAGTCGCTGAAGATATTAATAGTAGCTTATCGGCTATTAATAATTTAGTGAACAGTACCGCAGATCACGCTTTGGAACTTGCCGACGAAGCACGTGATCTTAATGACCTTGCCAGCTCTCTCAATAATACGGTCAATCAGTTTAAACTTTAAAGCTGATTTAAACATACAAAAAAGAGTGCCGAGTGCACTCTTTTTTGTTGTAGATCAATAACGCTTCACTGCAATTTTTTATAATGACGCAAACTGAATATAAAGGTGCGCGTGATGATAAATTTACCCAAGTGGGATCAAAGCTTAATAAATAAATACAATGTATCAGGGCCAAGGTATACCTCTTACCCGACAGCTTTATCCTTTAATGAAGGTTATCAGCAAAATGACCTTATTGATGCTATAGCGTCTTCATCTAGCAATAGCTTGTCTTTATATATACATATTCCGTTTTGCAGTCAGCTTTGTTATTACTGTGGCTGCAACAAGGTGATTACACGCCATCAATCGAAAGCCGACCTTTACCTAGATTACTTAGAAAAAGAAATCATCGCGCAAGCACCACTTTTTAATCATTATCACGTTGAGCAACTTCATTTAGGCGGCGGCACCCCTACATTTTTAACCGCCGAGCAAATGACTCGTTTAATGACCTTATTAAGCCAGCATTTCAGTTTTACCGACGATGCTGAACGAGGGATTGAAATAGACCCCCGCTCGCTTGCTGACGGCATGCTTATTCACTTAAGCAGTCTAGGCTTTAACCGCGTATCATTTGGCATACAAGACTTTAATGATGCAGTACAACTGGCGGTTAATCGCCCGCAAAGCGCTGAAGACGTGAAAGGTCTTATAAGCCAAGCGCGTGAATTAGGTTTTTCATCGATTAATGCTGATATGATTTATGGCTTGCCACTGCAAACACCTGCAAGTTTTAAAGAGACAATAGAGCAGCTCATTGAACTGAGCCCTGATAGAGTGTCCGTGTTCAATTATGCTCACTTACCTGATCGTTTTGCTGCACAACGAAAAATAAAAGACGCAGATTTACCAAGCGCTCATGACAAACTTACCATGTTTAAAAATACGCTTGAGCAAATGACAAAGGCTGGTTATCAATTTATCGGTATGGATCACTTCGCAAAAGCTGACAATGAGCTTGCTGTTGCACAAAATAATCAACATTTGCATCGTAATTTTCAAGGTTATACAACCCATGGAAATTGTGACTTATTAGGTTTAGGTGTGTCATCAATTTCACAAATTGGTACCTCTATTTTACAAAACCAAAAAGAATTAAAGCATTACTATAGTGCCTTAGAAAACCAAGCGGGTTGTGCTGTCATAAAAGGAATGAAATTGAGCAGTGATGACGTGATCCGCGCAGATGTTATCAAGCAACTGATCTGTCATTTTGAACTTGATATGCAACATATCGCTGCAAAATATCAATTAGCATTTGATACTTACTTTGAGGATTCGTTACAAGCATTAAAGCCATTACAAGAGGATGGCTTGGTTACCATAGAGAATCATCGCATTACCGTTACCGCACGGGGCAACTTATTTATTCGTATTATTTGTATGTGTTTTGATGCGCACTTACAACAACAAATAAGTGCCACTCGGTTTTCTCGGGTCATTTAGAGAATAATAAAAAAGCAGACCTAGGTCTGCTTTTTTAATGCATTCATTGATAGAGTCGCTTAGTTAAAAACCACGTTCTCACTACCAGGAGCCGCTTTAAACTCCTCGATGATCTTTTTACAGTCCGCTTTAATTTGAGCTGCATGCGTTTCTTCTGCACGCCAACGGGCCGTATCTTGTTTGAAAATTTCTTTTTTTGAATACTTTTTACGTGCATCGTGAGTTGGCATTTCTTTCACCACTTCATACATTGCAAAAATACCCGGATAGCGAAGTGTTAAATCACTCTCTTGTGCAAAACTGTACTGCGACATTAACACCCATATGCGTAAACTGCCCTCAGAGAACTCACATTGCTCTTGCTCCATAGCACGGGCAATTAGGTGAATACTATCAGCAAGCTTTGCATTACGCTCCATACGCGATTTAGCAAGCTGTTGTTGTTGCTTAGCTTGCTCCTTCGCTATTTGCTCGTTTTGCGCTTTGAGCTTATAGAGTAGTTGCCCTGCGTAAAACGCTAGCCCTGCGATGATCACAGCGCCCACACACAGAGCCAAGACCATCATATTCATTATTTATCATCCTCATCATCTAGCCACTCATTAGCTAGATCGTTTGACAAGTATTGATCAAAATCACTATTGCCTTGATCTTCATATTCTTCATCTTCAAAGTCGTCTTCTGGCTCATCTTCAATGCCCAGAATTTCGCATAACACTTGATGACGATCTATTCGGCTATTAAAGTATTTAGCATCTTTACCTGTTAGCATTTCACCTTGCTCATGGCGCTCAACAAGCTTTAACAAGCGCTCATCATTCTCTAATGCTTCAAGCTCTTGCGCTGGTGATAACTCTGGCTCAGTGACTTTTACAAGCTCAACCTGAGGCTTTAGGTTGCGTTTCAATTCAACTACTGGCTCAGGCGCTTTAGCAACTAAAGGTACAGGCTTTTTACTGCCCACACGCTTGTCTTTATTCTGAGGATTGCTACTTTTTGTTTCCTGCTCGAGCGCATCTACGGCGTTACGAGAGCCCGGTTTTGCACCTTTGTGCTTTTTAACGCGCTGCTCTTTCAAAGCACGTATTTCCTTTAGCTTGTCTTGACTCAAACGAACCGGTCCGTTTGATGGAATTTTACGTGATTTTTTCTTTCTACTCATATCTTGATCGTCTCACTTAAGAGGTTTTGAACAACACACACTATGGCGTTGCAGTGCTGGCCTTGCCAGAAGAATTCGGTCAGTGCTGAATGAGGTTGGGTTACTCGACTACTAGCGCACTTTTTCGCTCGCTATTGTAACAGGACAAATAAAAAGGCGGTAGAGAAAACATCTCTACCGCCTACTAATCTGAGCGCCATAATTCTGGACACTTCTCCCTTCGACTTTTTAGTCTTTATTATTTTTATTATTGCTGTTCCATTTTGTTATTGTTATTACCTTCCCTGTAGCATTCCATTTTATTGTTATTATCAAACTTCCATGATTTTTTATTATTCTCGGTCTTCAATGACACTTTTTTAGTATTTCCTTTGAGTACATCAATCGATGTAAATCCTCAATATTGACGCTAACTACTTTCCTTATAGCTAAATCCATTTTGTTTTTATTGTTCGTTGCGACAGGGGATAATTTACGCATTAATAATTTTGTTACAACTAATTTATATATTTTTTCTTACAAGAAACAAGTTGAAACATTACCAAGGTAATAATTTACAATAACTTACGAAAAATTTAAAAATAAAAATAAGACTTTACTCACACATGACTATGGTCAATGTCTTACAAAGTGACGGGGGGAAAACGATGAATTTTAGATACAAAAAAAGCAGCGTGAGCTGCTTTTTCGCTAATATGTAGTTTAGTACTAGTTAAAAAACCAGTCTATACTACTTTAGTGTAGTCCACCTAGGTACTGAGAAAGTACTTCAATATCTTTGTCAGTTAGCTTTTTAGCTATATCTTGCATCATACCGTTTAGGTCATTGTTACGACTGCCATCACGAAACTTTTCAAGCTGCGATTTTATGTAACCTGGGTGCTGAAACGAGATCTTAGGAAACTTAGCCAGTGAAGAGCCATTACCTCGTGGGCCATGACATGAAGCACATGACGGAATGCCACGCTCAGCATCACCTGCTTTGTATAGCATTGCGCCTACTTCAACTACATCTTTAGGTGTTGACCCTTCAGACATATTCAGTGAAGAAAAGTAAACCGCTATATCTTTCATGTCTTGATCACTAAGAGGCATTGCCATAGCGCTCATAACAGGATCCATACGACCCTCTTTACCGCCAGACGTCATACCTGATTTGAACTCGACTAATTGTTTATAAATGTAATCTGCGTGTTGACCTGCAATCTTAGGGTAGATATTAACCGGCGCATTACCGTCTGGGCCGTGACAAGCCGCACACGTTGCTGATTTTTCTTTACCTGCGTTTACATCGCCATCAAATGCTGTTGCGTTGCTTGCTGACAACGCACCAAGCAATATAGTTAAAGATAGTGCTATTTTTTTCATGGTGAATTCTCTGTTTCCGACCCTGTATCATCTACAATATGGATGTTGCGATTTATATATTCTACACGATAATAAATTCTCTGGCACGTTTTCTACTCATATTAAACTTATAAATTATAGGGTTTTGACCTAGATTAAGCTTTATTCACATGCTTTTGCTTTATTTGAGACACTTTTGTTGCCTTAAATCCGCTTTTTAATGTGTTGGTAATAGTATAAAATACGCGCCCTGAGTAAACTTAGTTTACTTTTTATTCTTTTTCACTGTACTTAGGAAAGCCTGTGCTTAAATCTCGTATCAAATACAACACTGCGTCGTTCGTTACCAGCGCTCCAGATATCACTAAATTACCTGCTGATACGGGAATTGAAGTTGCTTTCGCGGGTCGTTCCAATGCTGGTAAATCAAGTGCATTAAACGCACTAACCGATCAAAAACTAGCACGTACTAGTAAAACACCTGGACGCACGCAACTAATTAATACCTTTGAATTAGCAGATGTTGATGACATGCGGCTCATTGATTTACCTGGCTATGGATTTGCCAAAGTACCTATTGAAATGAAAAAGAAATGGCAAAAGTCATTAGGTGAGTATTTACAAAAACGCCAAAGTTTAAAAGGTATTGTGGTACTCATGGATATCCGCCACCCACTAAAAGATCTCGATTTAGATTTAATTAACTGGGCTATTGGTAGTGATATTCCAGTATTAGCGCTTCTAACCAAAGCAGATAAGCTCAAGCAAGGTGCTCGTAAAGCACAAGTTCTTCAAGTACGCCGTGAATTAAGCAATCTTGAAGGTGATATTACAGTCCATGCATTTTCATCTTTGAAAGGTACGGGCTTACCTGAGTTGGCTAAAAAGCTAGATGAATGGTACCTAGGACCTGTTGTTGCAGTTCCACCGAGTAATGATACACCCGACTCAGAGGCTTAATTAGCCAAGTAAAAGCGCTGCGATGCGGATTGAATGAAATAGCCCTGCTCATCCGCTTGTGCTATTTCTTCTGCCCATTGATAAAAAACACTTCGCGTTACTCGTGCACTACACCCATTCGGCAATTGTAAATACGGTACTTCATTACCTTGATAGTGTTGCATTATTAAAGGCTGCTCAGGGGTTACTAACCACACTCGCTCAAGATTATCAGTACAACATAATACGTCACCCTGCTCTGTTTGTTCATAACGCCAACTCACAACCATAAATGGTGCATCAGCAACAGTTATCGCAATCTTTTCTGCAGGTGTTTTTAAATAAAATGCTCCCTGCTCTTTACATAAGACAGACGCAAACAACTTTACCAAGTTCAATCGCGTTATCTCGCTGCCTTGATAGTACCACTTTGCATGGCAATCTATTTCAATCGGCAATGAACCACACAATGAGGGGTGCCATTGTTCAAATGGCTTACTGGGCTGAGATAACAATGCCGCTAAATCTGAAACTGACTGCATAAATTACCTTAACAATAATAAAAATTGATTTTTTACCATATGCATTTGTATTGAACAAATGCATATATACCCAAACCAGCTCAATAGGCCGAATTCAGCGTTTTACAGGGGCTTGGGTATACTACATATTATTGCGCTTTTTCTAGGGTGAGTGAATAACTTATAGGCACAGCGGTGGCTATCGCAGACAGCCCTGCTAGTTTTTGTAGTGTTGCAATTCCCTCTGTAACAGAAAAATCAGCCGCATTAATAATCAAAGGCGATAAAGACGAGACTGTTATATCACCATCTTGAGAGACATTTACTAACACGTCTGTGCTGATCTGTTTTTGTTGTCCATGAAAGTTAAGCTCAGCTGAAACTGCTTTCAGTGTATGCTGGCCAGTCTTAAGCTGGGGCAGTTGCTTACTTAAATCCGCACGTAAAATTGCTTTTGGGAATTTGGCGGTTTCAAATACAAATTCAGTCATACGCTGGTTGCGAATTGGGATCATTGTCTCCACTGATGCTAGATCGATATTCACTTTAAAGTTGCCTTGCTCAGATAGTGAACCAGATACAGCATTAAAATAATGTACTTCAGCGATACTACTATTCTTGATTGAAACAAAACTCACTTTGCTTTTATCGTTGTTTAACTGCCAATCAGCATGTGCGGTGTTGCTCACAAATATACTTGCCAATGAAAAGCCTAATACAGTAAAAGATTTAACCACGACACTATCCTTTCAAAAATGAAAATGAGGTCAAATGGTATCACTTAGACACTTTAGTGCAATAAATAGTACGGCGGAAACACACGTTGAAGACAAGAAAAAACGGCTCTGTAAATACATACAGAGCCGGTATAGCAAACTGGGGAGAAGCTATCAATAAGTTGCACCCTTTCGAGTGCATCATCAACAGGATGTCCTACAGGATGAGGACGGCGCGGACTTTAGCAAATCAATTAGCATAAATAAACAAAATACACTGACCAAATCGCATAATTGATAAACATATAACGTAACCTACAAAATATATTTCATTTTAACATTTAAATAACACTGTAAATGAGTGAAATTTGTTCTACTTATCTGGATAGAACATATACTCAACTGTTATTGGTGACTCACTAACAACACCTTAAAACGCAATAAAACGACGCTTTTAGCGCCGTATTCTCAAACATAAAAAAGCGCGGCCAAATTGGCTGCGCTTTTTATAAGCTCATTCACTAATCGCAATTACTAGTGCGCTTGTTCCCAGTTATCGCCGGTGTCGGCTTCAACAATCAATGGAACATCTAATTTAGCGGCATCAGACATCAACTGACAAATTTGAGCGGTGTATTGCTCTGCACACTCCGCTTTAATTTCAAACACTAATTCATCGTGTACTTGCATCAATAGTTTTACCGTATTGGGTGCTTGCTCATTGACCCACTTGTGTACAGTGAGCATCGCCTTTTTAATGATATCAGCAGCAGTACCTTGCATTGGTGCATTAATAGCTGCGCGTTCTGCTCCTTTTCGACGAGCGCCATTACGGGCATTGATTTCTGGTAAATGTAACCGACGTCCAAAAATAGTCTCGACGTAGCCATTCTCAGCAGCTTTCTCGCGTGTTGATTCCATATAATCAAGTACACCAGGGAAACGCTCAAAGTACTTATCAATATAATGCTGCGCTTCATGACGTGGCACATCAAGTTGACGCGCTAAACCAAATGCTGACATGCCATAAATCAAACCAAAATTGACCGCTTTAGCTTTACGACGCATATCTGTGGTAACGTCTTCAAGCTCAACACAAAATACTTCTGCAGCAGTTGCACTGTGTACATCGAGGCCATTAGCAAAGGCATTTAGTAAGCCTTTATCTTGCGATAAATGCGCCATTATGCGCAGCTCAATTTGGCTGTAATCGGCCGCAACTATTTTATACCCATCAGCAGCAATAAAGGCTTCACGGATACGACGCCCTTCTTCTGAACGAATTGGAATATTTTGCAAGTTAGGATCGGTAGAGCTTAATCGCCCTGTTGCTGTAACAGCTTGATGGTAAGAAGTATGAACACGGTTGGTTTGTTCATTAACCATCAGTGGCAATTTATCGGTATAAGTCGATTTAAGTTTAGATAATCCACGATGCTCAATAATAAGTTTTGGCAATGGGTAATCATGCGCCAGCTCTTGCAATACCTCTTCAGCAGTTGACGGTGCACCTTTTGGGGTCTTTTTAATTACAGGCAGTTCAAGCTTTTCAAACAATAACACTTGGAGCTGTTTCGGTGAGCTTAAGTTAAATGGTTCGCCGGCAATTTCAAACGCTTCTTTTTCAAGCTCTATTAATCGCTCACCTAAGCGTTGACTGTGTGCTGCCAGCATTTTACTGTCAATGGCCACACCTGTACGTTCTATATCTGAAATAACGCTTACTAAGGGTAATTCAATTTCTTCAAAAACTGATTTTAGTTTTTCATCTGCTTCAATTTTAGGCCAAAGTACTTGGTGTAAACGCAAGGTAATATCGGCATCTTCAGCAGCATAAGGCGCTGCTTTTTCAAGTTCTATTTGATTGAACGTTAACTGCTTTTTGCCTTTACCTGCGATATCTTCAAAACTGATATTCTTATGCCCTAAATACTTAAGCGCCAATGAATCCATATCGTGGCGTGTACCGACGCTATTAAATACATAAGACTCTAGCATCGTATCGAACTTGATCCCGTTTAATTCAAAGCCAGCATTCGCTAACACACTCTTATCATATTTGAGGTTTTGACCAACTTTGGCTTTATTCGCATCGGCTAAAATAGGACCAATTTTAGCCATTACGGTTTCAACCGATAGCTGCTCTGGCGCATCAGGATAGTCATGTGCCACAGGTAAATAGAACGCTTCACCTGCTTTAACTGCAAAGCTCATCCCCACTAACTGCGCCTGCATATAGTCTAAGCTTGTTGTTTCAGTATCAAAAGCAAACAGCTCTGCATCATTTAATTGCTTAACTAATGTATCTAACTGCTCGGCTGTTAGAACCGTTTCGTAATGAGCTTCTGCCACTTTAGGCAGTTCATTGGCTTCACTTGGTACTGCTAGGTTTGTATCGGCATCTTTTGGATTATCAAGTAGCTCTGCTAACCAACGGCGGAATTCACATTCACCATATAATGCAATAAGTTCATCACGGTTAGGCTCTTGCAGCTTAAATGTATTTAAGTCTGATTCTACCTCAACATCACATTTTATAGTTGCAAGCTCATAACTTAGCGGTAAGTGATCAACTGCCGCTGCCAGTTTTTCACCAATCTTGCCTTTTATCTCACCCGCATTATCTAATACGCCCTGTAATGAACCGTATTTTTGTAACCATTTAACCGCTGTTTTTGGACCACAGCCATCAACACCTGGAATATTATCAACCTTATCTCCCATTAAAGCTAAATAATCGATAATCAACTCAGGGCCAACACCAAACTTTTCAACAACCGTGACAGGGTCTGAAATGCTATCTGTCATGGTGTTGATCAAGGTAACGTGCTCATTTACCAGCTGAGCCATATCTTTGTCACCAGTAGAGACAAGCACATGTCGCTTCTGCTCAGTTGCGATACGGGCAAATGTACCAATCACATCATCCGCTTCAACACCTTCGATACTAATTAGCGGAAACCCCATTGCTTTAATGATGCTGTGTAATGGTGCAATTTGCGTACGCAAATCGTCAGGCATAGGCGGTCGATTCGCTTTATATTCACTGTACATATCATTTCTAAAGGTTTTACCTTTGGCATCAAAAACAACCACCATATGCGACGGATCATATTGTTTGATCAAGCTTTTAAGCATATTGATCACGCCATAAATTGCACCTGTTGCTTCTCCTTTAGAGTTAGTTAAGTGCGGAGGAGAATGATAAGCACGAAATAAGTAAGAAGAGCCATCAACTAAAATGAGTGGGTTTTCTGGGATCTGAGCCATGGTGTAATTGGATCCTAAATAAAAGATAAACAGAATTATGATAAGCATGCCATAAGGCAAAACATAAAACGACTGTGAATTAGTGAACTAATTTTTTAATGATAGAGTAAGTTGTGGATAACTTTGTAGATAACAAGCACAAGAAATTCTTCCAAAGTAGTTAATACGACCTAGAAATGATATAAGTGTTTGTTTTTATATAAAAAGATAATACGACGTTCTTTTTTATTATTTTTTGGCAAATGTGGAAAAGCAATTTTAACTCTTTTACATCTAGCCTTTTACACGGTTATTTTTTACCCTTCTAAATAACCGGACGAGCATTCTACCACAATGGATCAAAGATCATAGTGATCCTTTATAATTTTTTCCTCTTATAAGGGATCAATAAAAGTATATGCCCTGATTTTACAATGCATAAATAAGATTGAGGGCGCTACTTTCACAAAAATTAATTTTAGTTGCATGCTAAACTCGGGTCTGTTGACCTTTCAAGATTAAATTTGCAAAGGTCAACAGACCCTAAGCAATATTCGCAAAAGGAGAACCTCTATAATGAAAAAAATAGCAGTCATTTTATCAGGCAATGGTGTGTACGACGGCGCAGAAATAAATGAAGCAGTGCTAACCCTACTGCATATCGCAAAAGCCGGTGCGGCGTATCAATGTTTTGCACCAGATATAGACCAAATGCATACTATTAATCATTTAACCGGCGAGCCAATGGATCAAAATCGAAACGTATTGATTGAAGCTGCGCGTATTGCAAGAGGCGATATCAAGCCACTTACTGAGCTTAATGCAGAACACTTTGATGCAGTGATCTTACCTGGCGGATTTGGCGCTGCAAAAAACCTCTGTGACTTTGCAGTAAAAGGAGCTGAAGCACAGCTTCAATCTGATATCAAAGTTGCTTGTCAGCAGTTCGCATCACTTAAAAAACCTGCTGGTTATATCTGTATTGCTCCCGTTATGATCCCACTAATTTACGGTGCAGGCGCTAAAGCAACAATAGGTAATGATGCTGATACAGCCGCCGCAATCAATACTCTTGGCGCAGAACATATTAATTGCGCAGTTAATGATATTATTGTCGATAAGCAGCATAAATTAGTAAGCACACCCGCATACATGCTTGCAGAATCTATTTTAGAAGCGGATGCCGGGATCGAAAAGCTCGTTACAGCCGTAATAAATATGTGTTAATCCAAATAAAGCAGCTAAAACCGCGATCAAATTAATGATCAGTAAATCGATATTTTTTGCGTTAAAGCAAAAAATGTCGATTTTTCAAAATAAAAACGACTCACAGCGTTTTATAAATTGTAGCTAAGCGTTATAATCGTTCTAAATTCCGTCATCTATCGTGATTGATCACGTTCAAATCGAAGTGAGCAAGGCAAAATGAAAAAACTATCAGCAGCATTATTATTGCTAGCAACCACCGTAAACGCACAAGCATATGATAACTCTATGACTGAAGATGCGATCAAAAAACGTATCGCACCAATCGGTGCAGTATACTTTGAAGGCGATAAAGCCGCTGCTGCTGAAGTACCAGCAGGCCCTCGCTCTGGCGAACAGGTGTATCAAGCCTCGTGTTTTGCATGTCACGGAACAGGTGCACTAGGCGCGCCTAAATCTGCTGATGACTGGGCTCCTCGCCTAGCTAAAGGTGCAGAGACATTATTAGACCATGCAATAAATGGTTTTAATGCGATGCCACCAAAAGGCACATGTATGGATTGTTCTGATGATGAAATTCAAGCAGCCATCACATTCATGACTAAAAAGTAATACTTAATTACTAAATAAAATAAAAAAAGCTGAATTTATTCAGCTTTTTTTATGTTCAGCGAAATAAAAACACATACTTTATGACTGCTAATTATTATTTTTCTCTAATACTATTATCTACTTGACGGTAAGCATAAAAAATGAAAATATAAGGACAATAATTATACAATAATAGATGGTTCAACATCAGTGGAAGATAAAGTAGCTTTACTCAAAAAGCTAGAGCACAAAAACGCACGTTTATCCGCCTTAGTAAAAAAGTATAAGCAGTCCCACCATTTACAACATGCACTGATACAATTATCAGAGCAGGCGAGCAATGTTGCAGAATTGACGCTGCTTTATCCTGCTATTCACGATATTCTTCAAGATTATGTTCCAAGTAAAAGTTTCTACGTTGTTTTATTAAATCCATTCACAAACACATTAGAGCTTTCTTACTTCGCTGACGAAAAAGACGGCATTGCCATTCCCCTCAATCAAGATCACAATTTTAGTCAAGGTGTTACAGGCTATGTATTCAAACAGGGGAAAACAACCTATTTCCGCGGTGAGGAAATGCAAGCGGCTGCTGACGAGGGCAAGTTTAAAGTACTAGGCACACCCGCTGAGCATTGGGTGGGCGTACCTGTTTATCGTAACAAGCAAATCATTGGCGTATTAGTTGCGCAAAGCTATGATAAAAAACAAAATTATTCAGATCAGCAGATTGAGTTGCTTGAGGTTATGTCGATGTACCTCTCGACTGCTATCGAACGTGTTAAGAAACGTGAACTACTAGAATCAGAAGTTAAGATAAGAACTCGCGCATTAACGCAAAGTAACGAAGCACTTAATTTAGAAGTAGAGCAACACAAAAAGACCCTCGAGCGTCAGCATATTTTATTTAAAATATCTGAACTGGCAACGCAAAGTAAACAAATTGAAGAAGTCTATCAGCAGGTCCACGAGATAATAAAATCAATAACATACGCTGATAACTTATACATAGCACTGTATGACAAAGAGTCTGCTTGGCTAACATTTCCGTATTGCGTAGATGAGTTTAGTAGTAATACCCAGCCACGTCCCTTTGCTAAAGGCTACAGTGAATTAGTGCTAAGCACTGAGCAAACTCAACTTCTAGATACTAAACGCTCTGAAAAACTCATTGCGCAAGGTGTTATTGAGCGACCTGAAAAAGTACCCGCTAAGAAAACCGCAACAAGTTGGTTGGGTGCTCCACTAAAAACATCCCAGGGCGTGATTGGCTTGATTGTTTGTCAAGCTTACCAAAATAAGCATATTTTTAATCAAGATGATTTTGAGCTGATTACGTTTGTTTCTCACCAAATAGCCACGGTATTACAAGCACATTTAGCACACCAAGCGCTTAAGCAAAGTAATCAAAATCTTGAGCATCGTGTAGCAGAAAAAACAAAAGAAATTCGCCAAACCAATATGCATTTACAAATGCAAATTGAAGAGCGAAAGAAAATAGAGCAACAGCTATATCATGACGCTCATCATGACTCATTAACGGGTTTACCTAATAGAAGCTTGTTTTTAACCCAATTAGAAAAAACATTGCAGCACAATCAACGTTTCCCCGAACAACAATTTGCAGTGCTATTTATTGATTTAGACAAATTCAAAGATATCAATGATCAATTAGGTCACCAAGCTGGCGATCAATTTTTAATTGGTGTCGCTGAGTCTTTCTCGCAATGTATTCGTGAGCATGATTTATTGGCGCGCTTAGGTGGCGATGAGTTTGTTATTTTGTTGACCCACTTAACTGAACGTCAACAAGCTGAAGATGTTGCAAAACGCATTATTAAATTAATGAAAAAGCCGTTTTGCATGAAGGGAATATGTGTACAAAGTGGTGCCAGCGTAGGCATTACATACTCTAAAGTTGGCTATAAGCACACTGATGAAATTATCAGAGATGCGGATGCCGCAATGTACTATGCCAAAAATGCAGGCAGAAGTCGGTTTGAGTTTTTTCATCCACTACTTAATGCGGGCTCCAATCCACATGAATTTGAGGCTAATCATCATTTAGATACTCTACCTATGCATTTTCGCAGCTCAGAGATAATCACATTGGATGAGAAATTCCAGCCCGAAGTGCTGATTGAAGCATTTGGTGAACACCCAGTTCTTGGCAGTACAAGCTTTGATATATTGAAAAAGTTTACAGCGGATAAAGCACAGCAACTAGAGGTTGAATTACAGCTTTTAAACCAAGTTTGCCAACAAGCAAGCGCAGCTAAACTAAATCTTGTATTAGTGCCTTGCTCGGCCTTATTACTAGAAAAAGTCGAATTTCAGTCACTGTGTTTAACACTCAATAACCAAACAAACAAAAAGCAATTGTGCTTGTTATTTAATGAACAAGAGATTCGGTATGCATCTGCAGTGCAAATCAATAACCTCAAACAATTAAGTAAACTTGGCTTTGCGATTGGTTTAAATGACTTCGCTAAAGATCGCTGTGAATTAAACTTACTCACCGAGATTGATTTTAACTATGTGCTGCTCAGCTCAACATTTAGCAAACGTGTACTGCAACAACAAAGCTATGATTTGCAGTTACAAGGCGTATTAGCAATTACTAAAATTAAACAGATAAAAGTCATCGCAAAAGGCCCCTCTATTTTAAACTTTAGAGCTCTATTAGACACCCACGGCCTTTCGCTTTTTGTTGGTAAACAGCACGCAATGACAATACCAGCTGAAAATACTTTAACGCCAGATGATGACGCGGAACAACAGTTAAACTGATTAGTTTGGTTTTTTTAGCATTGCCCGTAAGTTAGCAACTCGGGCTTGGCCTTTTTCCATTCGCTCGGCTTGGGTATTGGGTGCCTTTTTGTTTTCAAACGCCAAATCATCTTGTGGCAACTCTTGTACAAAACGACTTAACTCAGTTTGTGATGTTTCGCCAAATTGCCGGCGTATTTTCGCATAGGTCATGGTGAGCTCTTGTTGTGCACGCGTGATACCTACGTAAGCTAAACGTCGTTCTTCATCAACATTTTCTTCATCAATACTCACTTGATGCGGCAGCAGGCCTTCTTCCATCCCTACCATAAATACGTACGGGTATTCGAGGCCTTTTGAGGCATGCAGTGTCAACAGTTGCACTGCATCACTTTCATCTTCCTCTTCGTTGCGCTCAAGCATGTCGCGTAATGTTAATTTACTGACAACCTCAGCGAGTGTCATAGGCGGGTTATCAGCATCCCCTGTCAACATGTCAGTGATCCAACGGTATAACTCAGAGACATTTTTCATCCGCATTTCAGCTGCTTTGGCACTTGGCGATGATTCGTATAAATAGGCTTCGTAATTAATTTGCCTGATCAAATCTTTTACCGCTTCGAGTGTATCACCCCGTACAGCATTATCAGACAACTCAACCACCCAACGCGCAAACCCTGCTAACGAGTTTAAGCCGCGCCCTTTTAAGCGATAGCTAAGATCGTTATCAAAACAGGTGGCAAATAAACTCGCATGCTTTTCATTCGCTAATGTGCCAAGCTTTTCAAGAGTAACCGTGCCTATTTCTCGGCGCGGTGTATTAACAATACGTAAAAATGCATTATCGTCATCTTGGTTCACTAATAAACGCAGGTACGCCATGATGTCTTTAATTTCAGAGCGTGAGAAAAACGACATACCACCGCTAATTTTATACGGAATACGGTTACTCATTAATGATTTTTCAAACCCACGAGCCTGATGATTACCCCGATACAAAATCGCATAATCTTTATAGCTAGTGCGTTTCATAAACTTATGAGAAATAATTTCCGCCACAACCCGCTCAGACTCATGTTCTTCATCACGACAACCAATCACTTTAAGTGGCTCACCATACCCAAGCTCACTGAATAGTTTTTTATCAAACTCATGAGGGTTATTGGCTATTAATATATTAGCGGCTTTAAGGATTCGCCCCGCGCTGCGATAGTTTTGTTCAAGCTTAATAAGCCTCAGGCCTGGAAAATCTTTACTTAGTAGTACAAGGTTTTGTGGACGAGCACCACGCCATGAATATATCGATTGGTCGTCATCCCCTACCACCGTAAAGCGCGCGCGTTCACCTACTAATAGCTTTACTAACTGGTATTGGCTGGTGTTGGTATCTTGGTATTCATCCACCAGCAAATAGCGAAAACGTTGCTGCCACCGTTCACGAGACGTGGCATTAGTGGTTAATAACAAAGTTGGGATCATGATCAGATCATCAAAATCCAGTGCATTATAAGCGCGTAACTGTGTTTGGTAACGAGCATACAATTGAGCGAATAAGGCCTTTTGTGGCTCTTTGGCCTCGCGAATTGCTTGCTCAGGTAGAATGAGCTCATTCTTCCAACTGCCAATTTGCATTTTCAACAAATTAAGTAAGTCTTTATCTTTTTTCAGCTCATCTTCTGTCAAATCACCTAAGAGCTGATTCGTATCTTGATCGTCAAACAGTGAAAAACCCGGTTTAAAACCTAATGTTTTTAATTCTTTTTTAATGATTTCAAGGCCGAGTGTATGAAACGTAGATACCCATAACCCTTTTGACTCTTGCTTACCGAGCGTTTGCATGACTCGTTCACGCATCTCTTTGGCTGCTTTATTAGTAAAGGTAACTGCGGCAATATTGCGTGCTTGATACTCACACTTTTGCACTAAGTAAGCGATTTTATTAGTAATAACTCGTGTTTTACCTGAGCCTGCTCCTGCTAGCACCAAACACGGACCACTAATATATTTTACCGCTTCATCTTGTTTAGGATTGAGTTTCATAACGACCAAAGAGATTGCATTAAAGACGGGCAATTTTAACGTAATCACTACAATACGCCTAGCCAATAAGGTAATATTATAGCTATTATC
This sequence comes from Pseudoalteromonas sp. 3D05, assembly GCF_002723455.1. GTDB lineage: Bacteria > Pseudomonadota > Gammaproteobacteria > Enterobacterales > Alteromonadaceae > Pseudoalteromonas. The sequence goes on from NZ_PDUS01000006.1 coordinate 150,444, forward strand.
ATTTTACGCGACACCGAGGGATAGATATGATCAACCCAGCAAAAATTGAAGAAATCGCCAAGCAAATCTCTAGCAACATGCCACAGGGTGTTAAAAACCTCGCGGATACATTTGAAGCAAAAACCAAGCAAGCTATTCAAAGTAAGCTATCTGAAATGGACTTTGTTAGCCGTGAAGAATTTGATATTCAGAGCAAAGTACTCATTCGTACGCGTGAAAAGCTAACTGAACTTGAAGAGAAGGTTGCGCTGTTAGAACAGCAATTAGCAAATAAAGATGATGCATAATTAGCGCATCAACTCACTATAAAAGGCAGCATTCGCTGCTTTTTTAATACCTGTAAAAAAATTATGCTTGAAACACATTTTAAATAATATACGATATGTATACATTTCGTATATTGGTAGATTCATGGGTATTGTAAAAATTAGCGACGAATTGCACGAAGAAATTCGTAAGGCCAGTGGCACTATGGTGCGCTCAATCAATTCGCAATCTGAGTACTGGATAAAGATAGGTATGCTTGCTGAGCTTAACCCTACGATGACTTACGCTGAAATTTTAAAGCAGCAACTGGCGCAAGCTGATGTCAATGCAGGACAACCTGACCATGAGTGACATAGTAATCAAAACACCTGAGCAAATTGCTTTAATGCGTGAATCTGGCCATTTACTTGCACAAGTGTTTGCCTATTTAGATGAACATGTGAAAGTCGGTGTTACCACAATGCAAATTAATGATTTAGTTGAGCGCTAAATACCCAAACCACCTCAAGATGCAGAATTCAGCGTTTCACAGGGACTTAATATCAAGGCGTTACTTTGCAAGAATGGCCATCCCTTTTAAGAAGTAACAACGATGAGAGTAAGTTCCTGTGAAGCGCCCAATGGGTTGGTTTAAAAGCGATTTATACTGCGTTATTGATTTTAACAATAGAACCACTATTACTTGCAATCAATGCCTTGCCTAAATCGCTTTTAATTCCAACTGAAACTCGTATCTTGAGGTGGTTTGGGTATATTGAACAGCTCGCATCACGTCCTGCAAGTAAAGGCCAATACGATTACCCTTACGTATTAAATAGCTCGGTTAACGAAGTTGTTTGCCACGGTTTCCCTGATACTAAACGTATTTTAAAATCTGGTGATATAGTTAATATTGATATCACACTGGAGAAAAATGGCTATATTGCTGACTCCAGCAAAATGTACATGATTGGTGATGTATCACCACTGGCGAAACGCTTGGTTGATAAAACCTACCAAGCTATGTGGCAAGGCATCAAAATGGTCAAGCCTGGAGTACGCTTAGGTGACATAGGCAACGCCATTGCAAACTTTGCTCATAGCAATGGCTACAGTGTGGTAAAAGAGTATTGCGGACATGGTATTGGCGAGCAAATGCATGAAGAACCACAAGTACTACATTATGGTAAGCGTAATACGGGTGTAGAACTCAAAGAGGGTATGACATTTACTATTGAGCCTATGATCAATCAAGGTGCGGCAAAGATAAAAACCAAGCCTGATGGCTGGACGGTAGTAACGCGCGACAAAAAACTATCGGCACAATGGGAGCATACAATCGCTGTAACTGCTAATGGTTATGAGGTACTCACTTTACGCGCCGAAGAAAACGCGTAAAGTGATTTGTGTAGTCGTTACTTACGACTACGCTCAAACACTTTTTTCGCTGCACTTTTATAAGTCTCAGTTACTTCATCAGAGCATGTTACTACCGTTTCTAAATCAGTCAGATGGCCATTAGCTAAGCCATATACCCAGCCATGAATTGTCAAATCTTGCCCACGTAACCATGCCTCTTGCACAATATTAGTACGGCATACATTGCGCACTTGCTCAATCACATTAAGCTCAATTAAACAATCTAATCGCGCTTGTTCTGGCATGTTATCGATGTTGCTAATGTACTTCTCTTTAACATCACCTACATGACGCAACCAATTATCGATAAGGCCAAACTTGGCATCATTCAGTACCGCTTGCACACCGCCACAGCCGTAATGACCCACTACCATAATGTGTTTTACTTTTAACACTTCAACAGCGTATTGCATGACAGACAAACAATTATGGTCAGTGTGAACCACCACATTCGCCACATTACGATGCACAAATAGCTCACCGGGCATTAAATCAACAATTTCATTCGCTGGTACTCGCGAGTCGGAACACCCAATCCATAAGTACTCTGGATTTTGTTGCATAGATAAAATTTTAAAAAAGTCTGGATCGTCTTTACAAGTACGCTCTGCCCAGCGTTTATTATTTTCAAATAAGTTTTTTAACTTTCTCATTGGATCTCTTATCTATTTATATCGGTAAGCGTGCTTTGATCAAGATATTGCGAGGTGTTAATTGCTTTTCACAAAATGTGTTCACGGTGACTTGATAACCTTGTTGCTGCAAATATAAAGCACGATCGAGCACAAGCCAAACTTCAATTGCTCTGCGGAACACATGTCGAACCAGTTCGATGCGCTCTGTGACCTTTTTTCGCACCTGACCTTTCAATAAAAAATATTCATAATCAATACCTTGTGGTATTTCTAACGCTTTTTTATCTGCCGCCCATGCACAAAATGATTTAAATGAATCTGAGAACACCGCTTTATTTACTGACGGTACACTGACATACGTTGTAGAACCGGTAATTTCTTTTCTCATAGCATCAAAGCCTAACCGCCATTCAACTTCCGTTTTACGTACTTTAGCAACCCGTGAAGGGGCGGTAACCGTTTCCTGTAAAGCTAGTTTGAGATCTCGGTGGCGCATATTTAACTTACTGCATTTAGCCAATTCACTCATTGCCTCATACATATCATCGGTGAACAGGTGGTAACAACATGGAGATAAGCTAATTTGTTGTGTTTGAGCACTACAGGCCTGCTGCATAAAGCTCTGATGCAAAGCGCCACATGCGTGCAAAGCAACTGCATGTTGTTGTGTCTCGAAATAATGAGCTACATCGTCGGTTAACACATCCGCTTGGCTAAACTTCATCGCAAGGCCTTGCTGTTGGGCGCTATGTTGTCCTTGTTCGCATAAATGTTGTTGCAACTCAATACTGTGCACATTCGGCGCTTTATTATATGCCAGCATGCGTCCTAAGTGCCCTTTACCTGCACACCATTCAAGTACTGGCTCGGTTGGCACACCTAGTGCCGCAACAAAATCCTGTAACTGCTCGAATTTACGTCCTTTAATACCATTACTGATCCAAAAAGGATAATCAGTACGCTTAGCCTGCGCCGCCGATAATGCACTTAATTTGGGCAGTTGTTCAACACCTTCAATTAGCGGACTAAAAAATCTGTAGAGCGCATCTTGATCGCTGTCTAACTTTGCAACGTCGTTATCAGATAACTGCGCGAGTGGTGCTGACAAGGATGCCCATGGAAGTTCATCATAATCAAACGCAGTACACTGCCAATATTGGCGTGTTGCATAAAGGAGGTTATCTAGGGCTGTAAACTGCTCAGCAAGGGTCATAAAGTTTAACGATTAGGAATTATTTTTACCATTATACGCTTTTTTTAAACATCAGTCGTAAATAAAGCGGGAGGAATAAAATACTCAGAACAATTGCAGCGATGAGCATCCACGACAGTTCAATCTCTTCGGGTGTATCGTAATGATAGATAAAACCGAGCTTAACCTTATCAAAGCTACCCGCCTCAAGGTTATATAAATCGGCTATTAAGCGCCATTTAGGCATCGACATCGCACCAAGTTTGGTATCTGGTGGTAAAATGTAATCACTGAGTACTTCAGCTTCATTGGTTAACTCATCAAGACTTTTATGAGTAGCATATTTTTCTGCGGTAATCGCTATCGACTCTTCTAAATGCATCATTGCATAGCGCCAACCTTTTAAACTTGCTTTGTAAAATTTTTCGACCATTTTGGGGTTGGCGGCAAGTACGCTCTGTGTTGTGTAAAGAATATCACTGTAAACATTAATACCGTATTTTTGCGGGCATATAAGTCGATGTTCGATGCCTTTTTGCAACATTTGAAACGGCTCATTGGTGACGTAAACTTGCATCGCGTCTAACTCACCGTTAAGCCATTCTTTTTCAGCATCGATACCGTGATAAACAGGAAGTTGTTCTGTATTAATACCACTTTGCTCTAACATCACCAGGAGTTCGGCACTTTCTTTTCTACTAATACTGCTAACACGTTTATTTTTAAAATCGTGGGGATGGAAGATATCTGAACTTTGTTTAACCATCCAACAATAAGGCGAAAATTGCAATATTGACGCCATGGCGACTAAAGGTTTACCGTCAATACGATGCTGAAGAATACCAGAGTGGCCAACCCCAAAATGAGCCTGTCCCCCGAGAACTTTATTAAAGGTATCAGGGTCACTTTTTATTGCTGGGACAATGTTCACAGTAAGCCCGGCTTCTTCGTAAAAGCCTTTTTCCTGTGCCATGTAGTAGCCTGCAAACTGAAACTGATGAGTCCACTTAAGCAACAAGGTTACGTTTTTTGTTTCAGCTACTGCGTGAAAGCAACATAATCCAAAAACGACACTGACCGTTGCAATAAATCCTTTTAATAGCAATGTTTTTTCCTGCACCGAACCGTTTAGATATAACTATAGGTAATGATATCAATAAGGCAACGTTTCTGGCCCAGTATTCACCTGGACCAGAAACTGGCAATTAATTGTTGGCAGCATAAGCTGTTGTTGTGGGAGGCTGAGTTGTTAAAAACTGAGTAAAACATGGGTTTTGTGTTTCGTCCTGTACATTGTAGCCCAAGCGGTTTAAGTGTTCATTAAACACCTCGAATTGACTTGGCTCAATGGCAAAACCAGCCAATACATTACCCATAGACCCGCCATGATTGCGATAATGAAATAAAGTGATATTCCAATTACTACCTAGGGTATCTAAAAATCGAGCTAACGCGCCTGGGTACTCTGGAAATTCAAAGCGCAGCAAGCGTTCTTGCATTTGCTGGGGCGCTTTCCCCCCAACCATATAACGCACATGCAATTTAGCTAATTCGTTATCTGATAAATCACAAAATGCATAACCGTTAGTGGTTAAGTCGTTTTTAAGCTCGTCAAGTTCTTGCTGACCTTGACGCAACGCCACACCTACAAATATTTGTGCTTCACCAGGTCCTGCATAACGGTAGTTAAACTCTGTAATCGCTCTGCCACCAAGAGAAGTGCAAAACTGTTTAAAACTGCCTTTTTCCTCGTGAATTGTGACTGCTAACAAGGCTTCGTTTTTCTCACCTAGTGCTGTGCGCTCTGCAACATAGCGCAGACGATCAAAGTTTAAATTAGCACCAGATAAGATAGCCGCTAAATGCAAACCTTTAAGCCCGCTTTGTTGACTCCACTTTTTAAGCCCCGCAGTGGCGAGTGCACCCGAAGGTTCAGCAATAGCACGGGTTGAAACAAAGATATCCTGCATCGCTGCACATATCTCATCACCCGACACTGTAACCACTTCATCACAAAACTTTTGTGCTAAGCGAAAGGTCTCACGGCCAATAATTTTTACGGCTACACCATCGGCAAAACTCCCAACGCGCTCAAGTTCAACAGGTTCGCCCGCCTCAAGTGCCGCTTGTAAACAAGCGCTTTCTTCGGCTTCAACGCCAATTACTTTGATATCCGGGCGTAATGATTTTATATACACCGCCATTCCAGCAAGCAAGCCACCGCCACCTACAGGAATAAACACCGCATCAAGTTGGTTAAGTTGCTGCATTAACTCGCGTGCCACTGTGCCTTGGCCAACAATAACATCAGGATCGTCAAACGGCGGAACAAATACCCCATTACGCTTTTCAGTAAGTTCAAGCGCATGGGCTTTGGCCGCATCAAAATGATGACCATGCAACACCACTTCGCCACCAAGGGCGCGTACTGCATTAACCTTTATTTCAGGCGTTGTGACAGGCATGACAATAGTTGCCTGATGACCTAAATGTGATGCACTAAGCGCCACGCCTTGCGCGTGATTACCCGCAGAAGCAGTGATCACCACTGAGCCTTTGGGTAATTTTACTAATTTATTATATGCGCCACGCAACTTAAACGAATATACTGGTTGCTGATCTTCGCGTTTTAACCAAACATGGTTCCCAAGGCGTTCACTCAAGGTAGGCATTTCGCTTACCTCTGTGACTTTTGCCAGTGGCTCCATGTTAGCCTGAATGATAGCGCGAAAATAATCGAGCTCTTGAGAAACCATAATTAACTAAGCTCCTCCAGTTTAGCCAAATCACGCACAGCACCTTTGTCGGCGCTGGTTGCTAATAATGCATACGCTTTTAATGCAGATGATACATAACGGTCGCGATTAAGTGGTTTATATGCCTGCTTGCCTCGCGCTAATTGTTTTTGCTTACGTGCTTCAAGCTCTTCATCAGTTAAGGCAAGTGTGATTTCACGAGTCGCAATATCAATAATGATTTTGTCGCCATTTTCAACATACGCTATTGCACCGCCACTTGCGGCTTCAGGTGATACGTGACCAATTGATAAACCCGATGTACCACCAGAAAAGCGACCATCTGTAATAAGTGCACACTTTTCAGCAAGACCTTTTGATTTTAAATAGCTGGTTGGATAAAGCATTTCTTGCATGCCAGGGCCACCTTTAGGGCCTTCATAACGAATGACCACTACATCACCGGCTTTTACTTCGTCATTTAATATGCCCTCAACAGAATCATCTTGTGATTCATACACCACGGCTGTGCCTTCAAAATGCAGCATTTCATCTACCACGCCTGCACTTTTCACAATACAGCCATCAACGGCCAAATTACCCGCAAGTACCGCTAAGCCACCATCTTGACGAAATGCATGTTCGACACTACGAATACAGCCATTTTCACGGTCATTATCACCTTCATCCCAACGACACTCTTGGCTCATTGCCTTTGTTGTTCTAATTCCAGCAGGGCCTGCGCGATAAAACTTTTGCGCCGCTTTATTATCAGGATCTGTGGCATCCCATTTCTTAACGAGCTCCCCCATCGTCATGCCAGCCACATGGTTCACTGATAAATCCACTAAACCGGCCTTACCAAGCTCACGCACAATAGCCATCATGCCACCTGCGCGGTGTACGTCTTCAATGTGGTACTGTGCAGTAGCGGGTGCCACTTTGCATAAAAACGGTGTTTTACGAGATAATTCATCTATATGTGACATATCAAAATCGACACCAGCCTCTTGAGCGGCAGCCAACAAATGCAATACTGTATTTGACGAGCCCCCCATGGCAATATCAACCACCATCGAGTTCATAAAGGCCGTTTTATTTGCAATCGCACGTGGCAATACATCTTGGTTATCTTTTTGGTAATACTCGCGGCATAAATCGACAATACGTGCACCCGCTTCAACATACAGTTGTTTGCGGTCTTTATGGGTCGCAAGCGTTGTACCATTGCCCGGTAGTGCAAGGCCAATGGCTTCTAATAAACAATTCATTGAGTTTGCAGTAAACATGCCTGAGCATGAACCACAGGTAGGACACGCTGAGCGCTCTACTTGCTCTGAATCAGCATCACTTACAGATTCATCAGCACCTTTAACCATGGCATCAACTAAATCGAGTTTAATATCAATATTGGCTAGCTTGGTTTTACCCGCCTCCATGGGGCCGCCAGATACAAAAATCACGGGGATATTTAAACGCAGTGCCGCCAGCATCATGCCTGGGGTGATTTTGTCGCAGTTTGAAATACAGATCATGGCATCAGCACAGTGACCGTTAACCATATATTCAACCGAATCGGCAATTAAATCACGTGAAGGCAATGAATACAGCATGCCACCGTGGCCCATAGCAATGCCATCATCAATCGCGATGGTATTAAATTCTTTTGGTACACCGCCTGCTTGGGTGATGGTTTCAGCCATTAATTCGCTGAGCTGATTAAGGTGAACGTGACCAGGCACAAATTGCGTAAACGAATTCACAACAGCAATGATCGGTTTACCAAAGTCAGTGTCTGTCATACCTGTTGCACGCCATAATGCACGTGCCCCTGCGCGTTTACGACCTTCTGTTGTTGTTGCACTTCTTAATTTAGCCATAGTTACCTCAATTTTCAGCCGCGAGGCTGTTCCTCATTCTTAAAATTTTATTGCTGGTAGGCTAACCCATCAGCTCTGTTGATTTTGCTGTCGCGCTACACCGCTTGCTGCTGATGCACACTTTGTAATGTGACCTGTTTTACATCAACTAACTTAGTTAGTTGGGTGGTCAATAAATAGATAGGTTTATCACTATCGACCGTCATGGCCACATGATATTGACCATCGTCTACATTGAGCTGAAAATGGGTTAAGTCGAAGCCACGATGACGAACTACTCGTAAAAAGCGCTCAACAGCAACACTCTGATTTTTTAAGGCAATGGTTAAACTGTGTTTCATTTTGCACTCTCCGTCATCATTTGATCATTTGCCGCACCAGGGGGAACTAACGGCCACACATTTTCTTTATCATCAATACAGGCATGCACTATGTAAGGACCTTTACTATTAACCAACGCAGAGATTGCATCATCCACTTGGTCAGCATGTGTAATTGTTTGCCCAGGAATACCAAACACCGCAGCTAACTGCACAAAGTCAGGATTATCCGATAGGTTTGTTTCACTGTAGCGACCTTCGAAAAACAGCTCTTGCCATTGACGCACCATACCTAAGCGTTGGTTATCAAGGATAAGTATTTTTACCGGCAAATTGTTACGGCGAATCGTGGCCAACTCTTGAATATTCATCATGATTGAGCCATCACCAGATACCGTCATTACAAAATCATCTGGGCGGGCAACCTGAGCGCCAATAGCGGCCGGTAAACCAAATCCCATAGTGCCTGCACCACCACTGCTTAAGTGATTACTTGGGTGACTAAATTTCATGTGCTGTGCAACCCACATTTGATGCTGGCCTACATCGCAACACACTACGCCAGTGCTGGGCATGCGCTGACTAAGTTGATTCAATAAATACGGCGCAAATACTTTTTCACCTGGGTAGTCATAACGCCATGCATGTTTTACCATCATCTCTTTACTGTGCTCACGCCAAGCGTCGGGGGTTACAAAGCATTCAAGCTGAGGCAGTGACGTTTTTAAATCTGCAATTAACGACGCTTTAGCAGGTTTGCGTTTACCCACTTCAGCAGCATCGATATCTAAGTGGATCACGTTTGCTTTTGCTGCAAACTTACCTAAGTTACCAGTTACACGGTCGTCAAACCGTGCACCTATACACACCAGTACATCACACTCTTGTACGGCTAAATTAGCCGCTTGACCACCATGCATACCCAGCATGCCTAAATCATACTCGTAATCGGGCAATACACTGCCAAGCGCTTTTAATGTTGAAACCGCTGGCATTTGGGTTTTTTCTAGAAATTGCATCAGTTCATTCTGCGCACCCGCTGCCTGCACACCACCACCTACGTAAGCAACTGGGCGCTGCGCTTCGCTTAACAGCTCATTCGCAATGGCAACTTGGTTTAAATCAAGCTGAGGTAAGTAATCATCTGCGGCAAGCCAAGGTTGAAAAGGCACTTGAGCCATTTGAATGTCTTTTGGGATATCCACTAAAACCGGACCAGGTCGGCCACTTTGTGCTAAGTGGATCGCTTCTTGTAATATTTCAGCCAAGTCCTCAGCACGCTCAACCATGTAGCTGTGTTTTGTACATGATAACGACATACCTAAAACATCGATTTCTTGAAAAGCGTCAGAGCCGATAGCCGCAGTGGGTACTTGCCCTGTAATCGCTAAAAGAGGCACAGAATCCATCATGGCATCAGCAAGAGCGGTGATTAAATTTGTAGCCCCTGGTCCCGATGTTGCAAAGCATACTCCTAACTTGCCCGTGCTGCGTGCAAAGCCTACTGCTGCAAACCCTGCACCTTGCTCATGACGAGTCAAATAATGCTTTACTGGCGCGCCGTACAAAGCGTCGTAAATAGGCATGATGGCACCACCTGGGTAACCAAATACATCCTTTACGCCATGCTTGGCTAATAAATCGATTGTTAACTCTGCGCCTGTCATTAATAAATCCCCATTCCTCAGTGACATTTTAAGCTCAATTACTAAATCTATACCCTGAAACTAAAAAGCCCCCCGACTTGTTAAGTGCGGGGGGCTTTTCGATGCTTTACAAATTTAAAGCACTAAGTAGCCCCCGCGGTAATAATAATCACCACGACGTTAATTAGGACTAGGTTTAGTGTGTTTGTAAGCATGTAATAAATACCGTAAATTTGTTTAATTAGCGCAGGAGCGTTTGCATCCTCGCTGTCTTTATCTATTAGTACCGCGATGCCCGCGTTAAGTCAACCCTAAAAACAATCTAAAAAACCTTACAACAATTGAGTTTACTGGTTTAAAAATTCAAAATTTAGAAAAATACGAATTAAGCTTTCAGATATAGCAATTTATTGATAATTCATACCTAGTAATACCCGTTTCAAGGTTTGATTCATTTTTAGCAAAACTTGCATAAACTTTCGGTATATTTAAATGATAAAATCCAAAAGAAGCCATATCAGAAACAAAAAGCATTTTGTAATAAAATAACAACTGCTCGCATAATTAAGGCACTTGGGTATATGATTGCAGTAGCAACTCATCGCCTAATTAAGGCACTTAGGTATATGATTGCAGTAGCAACTCAACAATAAGGATAATTATGAACTTCACGCAGCGTATAAGTAGCTACTTTATTTTAGCTATTTTACTCACACTCAGCTTTGCCAGTAATGCAGAGCCCGGCCTTTGGCAACTTGAAAAAAACGGTGTTAGATCGTATCTGTTTGGCACTGTTCATGTGGGTGATACCAGCATGAAAGGTTTACCAAGCAAAGTTACTAAAGCCATTGATGCAACTGATAAAGTAATTGTCGAGGTCGACATCAGTGCAATTGGGCCGATGGAAATGCAGCGCCGCTCTATGCCATTTATGATGCTAAAAAACGGCAAAACCCTGCAAAGTGAATTGTCTGAACAAAACTACGCAAAATTAAAAGAATACTTCAGCAAAAAGTCGATTGATATTGCCATGTTTGACGGCCTTGCACCGTGGGCAGTCATGGTCACCATGATGCAAATTGAATTTCAAAATGCCGGATTTTCAGATCAAAACGGCATCGATAAGCAAGTACTTGCTTATGCTAAAAGCAAAAACAAAGCCGTGGGCGAACTCGAAACGTTAGAGTACCAAATGGAAATGTTTAACCACATGTCGCTGCTAAGTAATGAAATGATAGAAGAAACGTTTGAGCAACTCGCCGATGTTGAAACCTACTTTATTGCACTTGTAGATGCATGGAAAAATGGCGACATGGCAATACTAACCAAGTACTACAACGAAAGCTTTGACGACAGTAACTACGGCGAAATCAGCGAACAAGTGATGCTGATTGAACGTAATAACAACTGGGTAAAAGAGCTCACCCCACGCCTAGCTAAAGAGCAATTATTTATTGCTGTAGGCGCCCTGCACTTACCCGAGCAGCACGGTTTATTAAAGCAGTTTAAAGACCAAGGGATAACCGTTACTCGCTTGTAACTAAAAGCTCTAATGTAGGTCGTCATTTATGGCGACAACCTGCGCCTTTTGAGATTGACGCGCTAAAGCACGACCTACATGTGCGCAGCACTACCAAACGATTTAAATGCTTGGACAACTCAGCTAGAACGCTCAAGAAATCTTTTTAAAAGCAGCCTGTTAGATTATTTTTCCCGAATAAAAACAAACCGTCAAAAGTGCGGTACCTAGAGTCAATATCAATACATTAGTACATCTCTTAACCAGAGTTCAGGTTATGTACTAAATAGCCATGGCAATACAAATAAAGCGGTCACAAAAAATATTAGACCAAGAATATAACCTTTATTTTGAGATTTTCGCCAAAACAATGTTTAAGCTTCCTGCTCTGATTGACTTAATAAATGCTCACAGTGCGGACATCTATTGCCTAAATACATTATCAAGTTGCAGCTAGGGCATTTTGCTGACGGTTCAAATTCACGCATTGCCCAAATTGTAGGCTTTTCTGGCTTCATAGCTTCCTTGCTAACTAACGAGCATTTAAAGTAACCCGCTTTTAATGTGTTTTACTAATAGATTAACCATAGCTGAGTTCCTGTTTTGATTCAATCGGATGATGATGCTCGTATTGGCTTATCAATTATCAACACTAACTGCTCGGCTCCCGTTCATTCATTACTCATGATGCAAATAGATTTAAGTCTGTTATTCACAAAGAGTTCAAGAGGCGCTCCGCTTTAGAGAAGTACTAAGGTGCTAAATGGGTGGCTCAACTTTGATAAAATAATTTGCCGTGCTTTAAACCTTTTATAATTCCTTTGCGACTAATTAATAAATACATACACACAACAGGTAACGTTATGAAGAAATTATTATTATTAACGGCATTAACAGCGTTTTTGAGTACACAAGCATTAGCAAAATCAGAACATCAAATAAATCAGTCTTTTGCGGTTGATACACAAACTACATTAGATATTAGCTTTCCTGTGGGTAGCCTTGATATCAGCACGTACGATGGCAATGAAGTTAAGGTGACGGTCGAATTAGAAACAAAAAATAATGGCTGGTTTAATAACAGTGACGAAATTGAAAGCCTAACCATTGATACTCAGCAGACGGGCAGTGAGCTGGCCCTGAGCTTGGATAATGACGATGTTCAACAAACATGGACTGTTACCGTGCCACGCAGCTTAGCCGTTAATTTAGACTTGGGCGTGGGTGATATTGAAATCAATGACTTTGCTAATAGCGCTGATATTGAAGTCGGTGTTGGTGCTGTACGTATTGATAGCCAAAGTGATGATTATAAATATATTTCGCTAGATAGCGGTGTGGGTGATACACGAATTTCTGGGTTTGTAAGTGATGCAAAAACAACTCGTAAAATGGTGAGCTCTGAAAGTGAATATTCTGGTAGTGGCACGCACACAGTAAAGATTGAAGTGGGTGTAGGCGATATAAAAGTAAAACATTAGGGTCTGTTGACCTTTTAAAGTTAAGTTTGCAGCAGTCTGTTTGGTATTTAGGCAAGGCAGCGCCTATGTGGTGTGGTTATTTCCCATAAATAGGTGAAAACGCAACATCAATGCTAAACAGGCTTTGCCCGATTTTGACTTAGCCCACTAGGTTACAAACCTCGCGCCGCGATTAAACCGCCCAGGTTTGAACGAATTTTAATCCGCAAAGGCAACAGACATTAAACTTTTTAGAAAAAATCCTTGGTTAGCCCTTATTGATTGTGTCGGTAAGGGCTTTTTTGATTGTCTCTAAATTAATTGGTTTAAACACATGTGCATTTGCACCTAGTAGTACCGTACGATCAATATCAGTTTGTGACATATTCGCAGTAACAACAATAATAGGCATGGTTAAGTTTAATTCTTGGCGAATAACTTCAATCGCTTTAAACCCATCCATGACAGGCATGTTTAAATCCATAAACACGAGATCATAGCTGTTTTCTTCTGCTTTGGCGGTCGCAATCAAGCCATTTTCAGCTAAATCATTGGTGTAACCTATCTCCTTTAATATCCCTTTAAGTATCATTGCATTTAACGGGTTGTCTTCAACTATCAAACAATGCAAGTTAGTAGGTAAAGGCTGTTGTGTTTGAGGTTGTTGTATTGCTATAGGAAGCAAAACATTTATGCATGCGCCGTGGGGCTCGTTTTCTGAAAACTCAATATGGCCTTGTTGCATTTGTAAAATATGTTGAACACGCGCCAACCCCACTTGCATTCCTTGAAAGTGATTATCTTGTTGAGTATGTTCATTGGTTGATAAGTAAGGGTAGTAGTTTTTAAAGCCTGTGCCAGTGTCAGCAACTATTAATTTAAGTTGCTGATTATTTGTAATAGACGCTTCAATGGTAATTTTACCTGATTCGGTAAATTTTAATGCATTAGATATCAGTTCACTCACCACCTGTTGAAAACGACGATGATCCAGTTCAACCATACAATCTAAAGAGTCTGCTAAGTGTTTTTCTAATATTAGCCCTTTTTCCTGACAGGCAAATTGATAGGATTGAATAACTGTATCAAGGGACTGCCGTAAATTTGCTTTACTCGGTACTAACGTCCATTGCCCCAAGCTCATTTGTTGAACTTCATTTAACTCATCCAAAATATTAAGTAGCCGATGTGAGCAGTAATGCGCTTGTTGCTGCAAAGCATTTTGCGCATCTGACGTCTCTAACTGCTCCACTGCATTGAGTAGGCCTTGCAGTGGTGTTCTCAATTCGTGGCCTGCTCTGGCAATAAAGCGCTGTTTATTTTGACTAAGAGATTCGGCATGTTGTTTTTGCTTTTGATATTTATCGAGTGTGGTTTTTATATGTTTTTCCATTGGTTTAAAAATAAACCTTAATTCCACAAGCAACAGTAATAAAGTGAATAACCAAACACCTAATTCAATGTTAGACACCATAGTGACTTTATTATTGGATTGGTCCTCAAATAAGCCGACGGCGTGATCAAGTTTTTTTAATAAAAGCTCAACAGTTTTGATACTTAAACTATCAGGTATATTGCTGTCATTCTCGAAGTCAGATTGCACAAATGCAGTGGCAGCTGCGATAAACAGTTCACTGTGTTGCGCTAAATTATTTGGTGCTAAAAAGTAATAATCTTTGAGCGCGTCATTAAGAAGAACGTACTCACCAGCCGCATTGGTTTGCAATAAAAAGTTATGCCCCTTTTTAAAGGCTGTAACTGCTTGCTCTAGAGAATGACGATGTTGAGCGTCATCTTTCTGGCTAACTACATTGACATGCCAGGCTATTTTTTGTGAAAGCATGCGCTGTTTACCAGCGATATTGATTACATGGGCATCCGTTTTTTGGATTGATAAGAAGAATTGCAAAATTAGAGCTGCGGCGGTACTTAAAATCGCAATCGCCAACAAAGCAAGGCGATAACGTGACCGAATTTTAGCAATTACCTCTATCATAGCCCCCCCTTGTTACTTTAAATTTTATTTATACCCAAGCCATCTGAAAATGTGAGCGTCGTTGGAATTAAAAGCGATTTAGGCAAGGCATTGATTGCAAATAATAGTTGTTCCTTTTTAAAAGGGAGTGCCATTCTTGCAAAGTAACGCCTTGATATTAAGCCCCTGTGAAACGCTGAATTCTGCACCTTGAGGTGGCTTGGGTATAATTGTAGCCTAGCAATGCAAAAGTAACACTTTGTATAAAATAAAAAACCTCGTATAAAACGAGGTTTTTTTTGATACTCTCTTCGTAAACTTAACGATTCTCTAAGCGGTTATAATCAAATAAACCATATTCAATTTGCCGATATTCTTTAGCCACATCATGTAAAATATCACTATATTGCCAAAATTGAGGATGTGTTCTGCGGATCGCAAACTGGCTCTTTAACGCTCTGTAATCCGCCTCATCTTTTATTTTAGGCAATTGCTGTGTAAAGCTATCCACTTGCTGTTGATTGTTTAAATACCAGATTGCTTCTGGATAATCACCAATGAAGCCAGGCACAATTGTCACTGTATCTTCAGCATATGCTCGCTGACCTTCCTCATTTAGTAAGCTAGAAATATTATAATGTGCGTTGTGGTGAATTAAGGTATACGCCTGATGTCCAGTGTCACCTTCTTTAACCAACACGTAAGAAATTTGCGGTAATAGGTTAACTGCTTTTGCTGGCATATTATTTAACTTTTGCAAGGGCTGAGGTACTTTTGTAAAGTCGTAACGCGGGCTTAATACGGGTTTTAATACCTGTTTAATTAAACCGTAAAGCTCTTGTTGATGGTGATTGGTTTTGTATTCAATACCCGTTGCTTGGCTAAATTGCTCACCATATTTAAAAAAGTTAGTCAGACTTGTCGGTGATTTACGGTACCAATTAGCATTCAACTCTTTTCGCTGTTGTTTTGGCAGCAACGCTAAAAAGTTTTGTTCGCCTTCGAGTCTTAAAAAGTCCATGTATAAACGCGTTATTAGTTGGTGACCGATATTGCCATACACGTCAAAGCCTGCCACTAATAAATAGTGAATACGTTCAAATAGCGCATAATCAAGTACCCACATGGTTTTTGGCTCTTGCCCTATAAACCCTTTTACAACGGTTGCGCTATCAAAGTGGCGGAAAATAGTCAGTGCGGCATTGTCATTCACACCTTCACCACGCCATAAAAGATCCGTGGTTAAATGCTCGCCATTTTTAAACATTTCATTGGCAAGTTTTACTTTAGCTTCAATGTATGTGCTTTGACGGTTAGCGTATTTTACCCAGCTAGAAATTGGTAATGCGTTACTTTCTTCTGCTGCAGGAAGTGCCAGTGCATCTTCATGTTGCAGGAGCATTTGGCCAACTTGTGGTGTCGCCGCTTTATCTGGATCCGCAAACGCGACCCAAAAATGGTCGTTAATCACATTTAATGCAATTTGCCCACGGCACACAGGTCCTTTAATAAAGCCCATTATAATTAGCTCAGCTTCATCCAGCATAAACTGATACTTTGATTTTACCGGTATAACAGCAAAGGCTTTAAATGGATTAGATGCCACTTCAGGCTTGTAGCTTGGCATTTTTTTAACTGTGTAATCTGGCTCGATAAACTGGCTGTATATGCGTGCTAACTTGCTATCGTTTAGGGCTAGGGGAAGATGCGTTTTAGCTAAAATAGTGGAGCGCTCATGCATCAAGCGGTAGTAAACACGATCCACTTTTGGATCATCATATGGACGGCGCGTGTTAATAAGTTTAATTGCTTGTCCTGGCGGCGTACTAGAGCGTACCAATTTGAAAAAGCTCTGTTCGCCTTTTTGCTCAAAGTATATATGCGCTAAATACCAATGCTCGTAAATATAGCGTGCAGCCAGCTGATGCTTTAAGCTGTCTTGATTTAAAAAGCTTTCCCAGCGCTGAGCTTGCGCGGTTGCCTCTTTACTTGGTGGCTCAATATGAGCCATTTTGCCACCGCTTTTAAGCCACTTTTCTAGGTGTTTAAATTCGCTTCGGGTAATACCTGGTAGGCCATAGGGCATGCCTGCATGTGGTTGGCTTTTTGCTAAGCGGTCAAATTCTTCTATGCCCGTGCATGATTGGGTGCGATCTAGTGCAAAATCAAATTCGTCGCCCAAGACGTCATCTTCTGGTAGAGGTGAGCTCATTTTTAACACTAAACTGTTATATAAAACGCTCCCTGCTAAATTACCTTGCTCTGTTTGACCGCGCTCGTTGAGTACCGGTGAGAAATTTTTCTCACGCCACCCAGCAGTATCAGCTGCATCATAAAGTAAGCGGCTAGGCTTTGAAGCAAGTAAACGCGTGCCGTCATACACTAATTCTTTACTCAAGCCACGGTCAATACCTTCCGGTGAAGATAGTTTCAATTGGCAAGGAGCATCGTAACACCCATGACAAACAACACATCGAGTATCTAGTACAGGTTGCACATGCTGTAAAAATTCGCGACCAGCGCCTGAGTCATGTTCTACAATTCGCTGCTGAACATTTTCGGGCCCGAATAGTTCATCATAATGAGCAGCCCCAAGGTATGCGCAACCGGTTAATATAATAATCGCCACGCTTAGCAATAAGGATTTTTTCATGCGTTTACTCGTCCTCATCACCTAAGTCAAATGTTGGCATCATATCCATCTGTGGTGATACGAATGTCATGTCATTTTCAGCATCTAACATTGCACTGAGTAATGGCCCGTGTGTCAGTGTTAATTGCGCTTGGTGAGCCAATTCTGTCAGTGCAGCAAAGCTTTCATTCTGTGCGTCTAATTGGTATTCATTGATAGTGATCCCGATACTGCTGTCAACACTTGGGTTTTGGCAAAGCTGTGTTAACAACTCATCGTCTAATACGATTGTTAATAATAAATCAGGCTGCTCTAAATCACGTTGGTTTAACGTTTCATCAAAAAGAAATAACGGAAGGGTTAAGTTGCTATCTTGCTCTAATTCCATGTGCGGCTCTCTAAAAGGGGCTGTTTGGGCTTACATTCAAACGATT
Source organism: Pseudoalteromonas sp. 3D05 (assembly GCF_002723455.1). Classification (GTDB taxonomy): domain Bacteria; phylum Pseudomonadota; class Gammaproteobacteria; order Enterobacterales; family Alteromonadaceae; genus Pseudoalteromonas. The sequence continues at coordinate 168,537 of NZ_PDUS01000006.1, forward strand.
ATAGCAAAAAATAGGATCAAAATTAGGGAAAGATTTTAATAGCGGTGCGCTTTAAAGGCACCACTATTTATACAGATTAAATTACAAACAACTATTACCAAGGCAAGGTCTCACCATTTGAATGCCAAAACCCGCCGGTACTTTCTAGGTTGAGTTCATCAATACGTTGAGTTAAGCGTTCCGCAGCTTGCTCTGGTGAAATATCACCAGCAAAATTAACCATTTGAGTTTGAACAAAGCCGGGGTGAAAAAGCCCTACCGCTATATTTTTACCTTTTAGCTCGTGAGCTAAACTTACAGATGCTGCATTAAGTGCGGCTTTAGACATCCGATATCCAATGTATCCACCTGAGCCATTATCTGCTATTGACCCCATACGACTGGTGATCATTGCCACTTTCGCATCAACACCTAAGCTGTGAAGTAGTGCATGAGTAACCCTAATTGGGGCAACTGCATTAATTGTTAGTTGTTGATTGATAGCAGCAAAGTCCATATCTGCCATGCTTTCATTTGAAAACACGCCCGCATTATTGATTAATAGATCAACTTTATGTCCATGCAACTGATTTTGTAGCGCTACAATGTCGCCCTCATTTGCCACATCAATATTACTAATAATAGTAACATCGAGCGCTTTTAACGCATCACTTGGTTGGCGAACGATTGCAGTAACCTGATAGCCTTTTGCTAAGTATTGTTGGCATAAACTTAGGCCTATACCTCTATTTGCGCCTGTAATAACTACATGCTTAGTCATAAATTAGCTCCAATAAAAATGATAACAATGTACTTGGGGCAAATAAAAATAAAAAAAGCGCCTCAGCGCTTATTTTGGTAATTTATAAAACACTATGCTCAAACTAACCGCATTTAACATCATCCATTGCGGAGGTCATAATTGAAAACACTGCCCCTTGCGGGTCTGTGATCACACTAAAGCGCCCTACTTCTGGTATATCTGTGGGAGGTACACACACTTCACCACCTAATTGCTGGGCTTTTGCTGCTGCCTCATCACAATTGCTTACTGCAAAATAAATCATCCAATGAGCTGGAATGTCAGCTGGCCACTCTTCGGTCATTTCAATCATGCCGGCCACAGGCTTACCAGCGACATTAAACAGAGTATAGTTCATGCCTTCCATGGGCTTTATTTCACTTTCCCACCCTAAAAGTTGGCAATAAAATTCACGGCTTTTTTCACTGTCTCTACTGGCTAGCTCGTGCCAATATGGTGTATTTAGCTCCCCCAAGCGCTGGCACCCAACATGCTGGTTACCTTGCCATAAAGCAAACATGGCGCCACCGGGTTCATTTATAAGCACCATTCGGCCGGCATCCATAACATCATGAGGACCTGCAACTATTTCAGCACCTAACTGCTGCGCTTTGGCTGCCAAGGTATCAATATCATCAACAGCAATATAAGTAAGCCAATGACTTGGCACATTCGCGGCTTTTTGCTCTTCTGGCATCTGGTACATAGCGGCAATATCATCGCCTTGCTTTTGTAGCATGGTGTAATATAAGTCATCACCTATAGGTTGGTCATCATAGCCCCACTCGAATAGCCCAGTGTAAAATGCTTTACCTTTAGCCCAGTTGTGCGTACATAATTCTGACCAACAAAACACCCCGTGAGGATGGTTTACTTTTTGTGTGCTCATGGCTTTCTCATTATTTGATGTTGATACACTAAAGTTAAAATAGGAAGCTTTATTTTACCAGTTTTAAACGTAAACTAATTACCCCGAAAAAACCCATACGCATATTAGTGGTGATGATGATTGCTTTTTAAAGTCTTCCCATTTGTATCGTAAAAACCAGTCGCGCCATGCTCAACAAAGCCTAGGTTAATCATTTTGGCTAAAAACGGGTCACTTTCGTTGTCGCCAATATCCGCATAGTCTGTGGTTTGGTACTTATCCCAACGAGCAAACTGCTCAAGTACTTTTTGTTTGTTAAAGCTCACTGATTGTAATGATATTTTGCGGCTGTAGTTAGCCTTTTGAATCTGCATTGATTCGACTAATTGCTGATTACTTAACCAAACAACCTCAATAACAGTATCTGCTTTTTTCAAACGGTAATATTGCTTTGTGTCACACCCATCGCCCTGCTCACTTTGCAGTTGCATCTTTGCCAGTAGCTGATCACTGATTAATTGATACTTACTGCTAAAATCTAACTGACCCTTTACTTCAGAGGGATGATATTCAATTCCTCGTTTTGCCTGAGTAAAGTAGCGAATAGGACGAATTTGCTGATTCCTCAACTGCTGCCACAACTCAACCAGCTGTTCACTTTGTTGCGCAACTTGACGCGGAGTACGCCATAATGTGAATAATTGCTCCTTTGCAGACAATTTGTGGCTAGTTTGCTCGCTTACTTTGTAATTAGCTTGCACATATTGATTATCGGTTTTGCACTCAACAGCACTGGCAAATGGGCTTAACAAAAGCATAGATAAAATAAGTAGTTTCATGGCATGTAATTTCTTTGATTAGAGTAGGTATTACTGTATCGCGTTGATTTGGCATATTTATGACAAGAGCAACTCAGGTGAGTTGCTCTTTAATTGCAAATTAACTGACCAATTACTTGGCTAGTTTTGCATCTGCATTTTTAACAAGGTCACCAGCATAATCCATTACATGGAACAGGAAGCTTTGTTCGTTTGTGCCTGTTACCAGGTGTGCGCCTGGGCCTATTGCATAAACACCAACATCTTCACCTGCATGTGTCTCTGAACCAAGTGGTACCGTTGCTTCTTGGTGAAAACCAGGGCTCATTGTGTCGACTGATGTTAAATCAAAACGACCCACTGCTGGTCCCTCAAGGTAGGATGCATCTGCATTCGTTTCGTCCCCTAAGTCTCTGTAACCTAAACCATTAGTGTAACCAACCGTGGTATATGGCATGCCGTCTGCAGCCATGCTTGGCTCAGTTTTACCAACCGCTACCACTTTTCCTAATATTGGGTTACCTCGTTTTGGGTAGCCTGCAATTGTGAATACATGGCTGTGGTCGGCCGTTACAATGATCAAGGTGTCTTCAATACTGGTTTTATCCATAGCAACTTGAACAGCCTTTGATAGTTCAATGGTGTCATTTAACGCATTGTAAGCATTGCCTGCATGATGAGCATGGTCAATTCGTCCTGATTCAACCGTAAGGAAAAAACCCTTGTCGTTATTATCAAGTACATCAATCGCTTTAGACGTCATTTCTGATAATGATGGTTCACCAGCGATATCATTCGCACGGTCTGCTTCATACTGCATATGCGATTCATTGAACAAACCAAATACTTGCGAAACACTTTCTGTATCAAGATTATTGAACCCAGCTTGGTCCATAACATATTGACCTTCAGGGTATTTAGCCTGCCACTCGGCTGTTAAATCACGCTCATCTGTGCGATCCCCTTCAACAGCACTCATTGCATCTGAAGAGTTGAAAGCGGCATCTTTTGGTAAAAAGTGACGACGACCGCCCCCCATTACTACTTCAAGGCCATCTACATCAACACCTGCAAAGCGTGCTTCTAAGTTAGCTTCAAAGTTAACAAGCTGAGAGGCAATATCTTCACACCCACCTGTTACGGCATCTTCAGGCATGTCGGATACATCTTCCCAGTTACGGTCTGCAGATTTTGCATATGTCGCAGCAGGTGTTGCATGAGTGATGCGAGCCGTCGATACAATACCAGTTGCTAAACCATTAATTTCAGCAAGTTCAGTCGCGGTGACAAGCTCATTACCAGCAACCGTTGAGCAGTCGCCGCGCTCGATGTCTTCATCAACACCAATTACGCCTACGTCGGTTTTAACACCCGACGCCATTGCTGTCATTGTGCCTGCTGAATCCGGTGTTTGAGCATCTACATTGTACGTTTTAGAAAAGCCAGAGAACGGCATGGTGTCAAAGCTTAATAGGTGCTCTTCACCCATTTTACCTTCAAGCTGACCTGCAAGAATACGTGCTGCTGTCACGGTTGATACACCCATGCCATCGCCCACAAATAAAATAATATTTTTTGCTTTGCCTGATTCTTTTACTATTTTTTCAATATTGTCTTGGCTTGTTGCCATTTTCACTTTTGCATCTTTAAACCATTGGTTAGTCGATAAATTTACTAACTGCTGAGGTGTTAAAGAACTTGCTGGATCATTACATGTAACTGTAGTTGTTAATACCTCATCGGCATCTAGCTCACCGTTACGGTTCGTATCTTCACCTTCAAGCTTTTCAGTGCCGCCATTGACGCACTGCTCAGACCCTACTGGCAAAGTGTTATTTACAATTAGAGATTTATAATCTTTATCGTCATCTGAGCAGCCAGTTAATGCGACTACAACAGCTAAAGATAGTAGGTTTAATTTTTTCATGTTAGCCGCCATTATTGTTTAATTAATTCGAGTGCTTGATTAACTAAGTGAAACACTACATTTTGCTCTACTACACCTTGCGCAAGTTGTGCACCCGGTCCTTTGGCATGAAGTGTAATGTCTTCACCAGCATGTGTTTCAGAGCCAAGAGGTACTGTTGCCTCTTGGTGAAAGCCGGCACTTGTGGTATCAATAGTGGTTAAATCATGACGGCCTACATTAGGGCCTTCAAGATAAGCAGCATCTGCGTTTGTTTCATCACCTAAATCTCTATAGCCTAGGCCATTTGCATAACCTACCGTTGTATAAGGCATGCCATCTGCTGCAAGCGTAGGATCTTCTTTACCTACCGCCACAACTTTACCTAAAATTGGGTTACCCCGTTTTGGATAACCTGCAATCGTAAATACATGGCTGTGGTCGGCTGTTACTAAGATGAGTGTTTCTTCAGGGTTGGTATTATCAACCGCAGCTTGTACAGCCTTAGCAAACTCAATAGTATCGTTTAACGCGTTATAGGCATTTCCGGCATGGTGAGCATGGTCAATACGACCTGACTCCACCGTCAAAAAGAAGCCTTTTTCATTATTACCTAGGATATCAATGGCTTTTGCTGTCATTTCAGATAACGAAGGCTCACCTGCGATATCATTCTCACGATCTGCCTCATACTGCATATGTGATTCATTAAACAACGCCAATACTTGCTTTGTATCCGCAGAGATAGCCTCAAAACCTGCTTTATCCATTACATATTGGCCATCAGGATAGCTTGCTTGCCATTCAGCTGTTAAGTCACGTTCATCTGTTCTATCGCCTTCTACTTCGCTCATTGCATCATCTGAGTTAAAAGCAGCATCTTTTGGTAAAAAGTGACGACGTCCGCCACCCATTACAACATCTATACCATCAACATCAGTACCTAGAAATCTTGCCTCTAAGTTTTTTTCAAAATTCACTAACTGCGATGCAATATCTTCACAACCATCGGTCACTGCATCTTCTGGCATATCAGATACATCTTCCCAGTTACGATCTGCTGATTTGGCATAAGTCGCTGCTGGTGTCGCATGAGTAATGCGCGCGGTTGATACCACACCCGTTGCCAAGCCTTTAATTTCAGCCAACTCTGTAGTGGTAATTAATTCATTACCAAACACGGTAGAGCAATCGCCTCGTTGAATGCTTTCATTAACACCAATCACACCCACATCGGTTTTCACACCAGAGGCCATTGCAGTCATTGTGCCTGCAGAGTCTGGTGTTTGCGCATCCACATTGTATGTTTTTACTTGAGCTGAATAAGGAAATGCTTCAAAACTAAGCAACCCTTCTTCACCCAGTTGACCTTCACGTTGACCAGCTAATATACGTGCTGCAGTTAACGTGGATACACCCATGCCATCACCCACAAACAAGATCACATTTTTAGCTTTAGTTTGTTGTTCTTCTTGAGCTTGGTTTTGCTTAGTAGCAAGTGTAGTTTGAGCACTTTCGTACCACTGGCTTTGTGTTTGGCTTTGCGGTAAAACACCTGCATTTGCTACTGCAGATATCGCCAATGTAAACCCAATTGCGGTCGCAATTTTATTGATTTTCATTCTAAATTCCGTCTCTATGTTTTTGATATAGAATCGTTAGCCCCAAGGGGGATGAGTTAAAGTACGGGAGAGATATTAGTGAAGATTTATGAAGCTAACGGTGATTATCAATGACAATGAGGTTAAGAAAAAAAGTAATATTTATTAAAATCAATAATTTAGATATGATATACCATAACAAAACGTAATGATGTCATTTCTTCAATGAGTACCGACAAGGTCTTGTTAAATAAAAGAGATAGAGTTAAATCTAGTTACATCGGTAAGCGAGCGCGAGCGATAACACTATCAGGCATTTTTTTCGCTAGTTGGCTTAGTGCACGTTCTATTTTTTTATGGGTTGCCTTGTCAGCAACCATGGCATGAAATAACCATCTATAGGCATCTTCATAATCACGTGGGCTGCCAAAACCATCGTTAAATAGTTTAACTAACCTTAATTGGGCTTTTAAATTACCTTGCGCTGAGGCTTCACGTAGGTAAGTGACTGCCATAGCTTTATCTTTTTGCACTAGTTGGCCAACGTCATAATAGCGGCCAAGTTGTTCCAATGCCGCTGCCAAACCTTGATTTGCAGCTTGGCGCATATAATAAACGCCTAGTTCAACATTGCGATCAACACACACAGCATATGCCAGCATATCGCCATATAAAAACTGATAAGACGGCAGTGCCATTTTATTGGCTCTCGCTTCAATATCTTGCACTAACTGGCAATCATCTGCCTTTACGCGAGCTAAATGGGTATTTTTATTGATCAGCGCTAACAGCTCTGTTTCAGTATACAAAGGGACAGCCGTTAAAGGCTCATCTGCTTTGGCGTAACTAACAGGCAGCATTGATAACAACACTAATGATAAACAAGATAACAAACGCATTTAGGCCACTTTAATTTTAAAACCATCTTAATAAAGTTTATACAAAGATCGTTCCATATTGAAATAAAGACACAAAAAAAGCTGCACTAGGCAGCTTTTTTAGTACTAATAGTATTTATGCAAACGGGCTGCGTAATACCATAGTTTCTACACGATCTGGGCCAGTAGAAATAATATCAACAGGTACGCCTGTGATTTCTTCAATACGCTTGATGTAATCAAGCGCTGCTTGTGGTAACTGATCAACAGACGTCGCGCCGACTGTGTTTTCAGACCAACCTGGCATTTCTTCGTATACTGGCGTTACTTTCTCGTAACCTTCAGCAGCAAGTGGCGTTACGTTAGTAACTGTGCCATCTTCAAGTTTGTAACCAGTACAGATTTTTAACGTTTCTAAACCATCAAGTACGTCTAGTTTAGTTAAGCAGAAACCTGAGATTGAGTTAATTTGTACCGCGCGGCGCATTGCCACTGCATCTAACCAACCTGTGCGACGAAGGCGACCCGTTGTTGCCCCAAACTCATGGCCAACTGTACCTAAGTGCTTACCGATTTCGTCTTGTTTTTCAACACCATCGTAAAGCTCTGTAGGGAAAGGACCAGAACCTACACGCGTTGTGTATGCTTTGATAATACCTAACACGTAATCAAGGTTTAATGGACCAAAACCAGCACCCGTTGCAACACCACCGGCAGTCGTATTAGACGATGTTACGTATGGGTAAGTACCATGATCGATATCAAGTAACGTGCCTTGAGCACCTTCAAACAAGATATTTTCGCCAGCAAGACGAGTTTGATCTAGTAATTCAGTAACATCAACAACCATTGCTTTAAGGATATCAGCAACAGCCATTGCATCATCAAAAGTCTGTTGGAAATCAACTGCATCTACTTTGTAGTAGTTCACTAGTGTGAAGTTATGGTATTCCAATACTTCTTTAAGTTTTGCAGCAAATAATTCAGGGTTGAATAAATCACCGATGCGTAAACCACGACGAGCTACTTTATCTTCGTAAGCTGGACCAATACCACGACCTGTAGTACCGATAGCTTTATTACCACGTGCTTTTTCACGGGCTACATCTAATGCGATGTGGAAAGGCAAAATTAGCGGACATGCTTCACTGATCAATAAACGTTCACGTACTGGTACGCCACGTTCTTCAAGCATGCCAATCTCTTTCATTAGCGCTTCTGGTGAAACTACAACACCATTACCAATCACACACTTAACATTGTCACGTAATACACCCGATGGAATAAGGTGTAAAACTGTCTTTTCACCGTCGATTACTAAAGTATGCCCTGCATTGTGGCCACCTTGGTAACGAACTACTAAAGATGCTTTGTCTGTAAGGAGGTCAACTACCTTACCCTTACCTTCGTCACCCCATTGGGTGCCTAATACAACAACGTTTTTGCCCATTGTAAATTCACTTAGAAAAAATTAGGACGAGATTTTACCAGAAAATGAGGGCAAAGATCACCCCGTTTAGGTTATTTTTTCTGCGAGAGGCGAAAGCAATACCTACAATAAAAATTAACTGGTTGAATAACATTAAGTTATTCATAAAAATTCGTTTTACTAAAAGAAAAACCCTGCATACACAGGGTTTGGATTTGGTCTAGTTATGAAGGAAAAAATTACTGCGCTGTAGCGCCCTTCATGTATTTAAAGAAATCGCTATCCGGTGATAATACCATCACATCTTGCTTATCTTTAAACGTTTGCTTATAGGCTTCTAATGAACGAACGAAGCTAAAGAATTCAGCATCTTTGTTATAAGCATTTGCGTAAATAGCCGCTGCTTGCGCATCACCAGCACCACGTACTGCACGCGCATTTCGCTCTGCATCAGCAAGCATTACTGTTACACGACGATCAACTTCTGCACGAATTGTTTCTGCTTTTTCCTGACCTTCAGAGCGATGCTCTTTTGCCACAGCAGTACGCTCAGCACGCATACGTTGGAAAATCGAGCTACTTACTTCTTGTGGTAAGTTGATTTGCTTAACACGCACATCAAGCACTTCAATACCCAGCTCTTTTGCGCTTTCAGAGGCTTGCACTAATGCTTCTTCCATCAACTCACTACGCTCACCAGATACAATTTCACGAATTGTACGTGAACCAAAGTTAGTACGTAGGCCGTTATTTACTTTTTGCTTAAGTAGTGTTTCAGCATATTGCTTATCACCACGTGCACGTAAGTAAAAAGCGCTAAAGTCGTTTACTCGCCATTTTACAAACGAATCAACGATTAAGTCTTTTTTCTCACTGGTTACAAAACGGTCAGGTGCACCATCTAGCGTCTGAATACGCGCATCCATACGGCGTACTTGACTGAAAAAAGGTACCTTGAACTGTAAGCCAGGGCTGTAGACAATGGCTTTATCGTCACTGTCTTTTTGTACTTTACTAAATAGCATCACAATTGCTTTTTGCCCTTCAGGTACGACAAATACCGACGAAAATGACAAAACAACGGCAGCTAATAATAGAACTAAACTAAAGTTTTTCATTACGCTTATCTCCCGTCGTTAAAGCGATCTGCGCTAAAGCGGTCTGAACCTGAGTTCACGGTGCTATTGCGTGATGTATTTATTTTATTACGTAAATCATTTATATCACTAGAACTCGGTAACGCTACACGAGTAGCTGTGCCTTGTTTTTCCATGATTTTATCAAGCGGTAAATACATCATGTTATTACCACCTTTCACGTCGACTAACACCTTAGAGCTATTGCCTAGCACTTCTTGCATAGTATCAATGTATAAACGTTCACGTGTTACTCTTTTAGCAGCTTGATACTCTGGTAATAGCTTCTCAAAACGAGCAACTTCACCTTGTGCTTCTAAAATGATACGTTCGCCATACCCTTCTGCTTCTTGGGTCATACGCGTAACTTGACCACGTGCACGCGGTTCAATTTCACGAGCATAAGCTTCAGCTTCACGAATAAAACGCTGCTCATCTTCTTGTGCTGCAATAGCATCATCGAAAGCGTCTTTTACTTCAGCAGGTGGGCGTGAATCTTTAAAGTTCACATCGGTAACGATTAAACCTAAGTTGTAAGGTTCAATGATTTGATTAAGTTCATCCCACGTTTGTTGACGCACAATTTCACGGCCATTTGTTAAAACTTGATCCATTTTAGAATGACCAACAACATAACGTAGCGCGCTTTCTAGTGCCTCTTCTAAGCTAGAGTCAGCATTTGTGACACTGAACTTGTAAAGGTAAGGGTCAATAACACGGTACTGAACTTGAAACTCAACGCTTACTACGTTTTCGTCTTCAGTTAGCATGAAACCTGATGTTGATAACGAACGAACAGCCTCAATGTCCACTGGTATAACCGTTTCAATAAACGTCATTTTCCAACGAAGACCTGGTTGTGCAATTCGGTCGTATTGACCAAATTGTAAAACGATACCACGCTCAGCTTCTTTAACAGTGTAAATACCACTCAATGCCCATACAATTGCAGCAATAATAAGCACGAATGATAAACCCGCGCCACCAAGCCCGCCGCCATCTTTACCGGATTTATTACCGCCAAAAATGCCACCAAACTTATTGCTGAATTTACGGAACACCTCGTCTAAATCAGGTGGGCCTTGATCACGTCCGCCTTTTTTGTTCCACGGATCTTTGTCATTGCCATTATTACCCGGTTCATTCCAGGCCATAGCTATACTCCATTGTTATCTAAATAATTTAGGTAATTGTGTTAAATCTACCAAATATACTGCCGTTCTCATACTAAAAACGACAGCATGCAGTAAATTTTTACATCTATAAAATAAATGAATCGATTTCTGGGCCAAACTCTTTCTTTAATTTGTTCCATTCAACCATTGGCATACGCGTGGTCAACAACCACTGCCCGTGTTCATCAAAATCTTCTTCATGCACAGCGTTTAAACTAAACAATGAAGCGCGCAAGCGCCCATATTGCGGTGCAAGTTTGAGTGTATGCGCGAACATTTTCTTAGCAAGCAGTTCGCTTATCGCCTCTGAAAGCAACTCACAACCAAGACCACTTTGTGCAGACAACCATACTCTTATAGGCATGCCTTCGTCGTCACGATCAATTCGTGGAGCAACATCTTCCAGTGCATCAATTTTATTATAAACGAGTAATTGCGGCACTTCATCTGCCTCAATTTCTTTTAAAACCGATTGTACCTGCTCTATATTTTCTTTGCGACGTGCATCAGCCACATCCACAACATGCAACTGTAAGTCAGCTTCACGGGTTTCCGTCAGCGTCGCTTTGAAAGCAGCAACTAAGTCATGAGGTAGATGACGAATAAAACCAACCGTATCGGCAAGAATGACTGAACCGACATCGCCTATTTCAAGTTTACGTAATGTTGGGTCTAGGGTTGCAAACAGCTGATCCGCTGCATAAACATCTGAGTTGGTAATGCGATTGAATAAAGTAGATTTACCCGCATTAGTATAACCAACTAAAGAGACGGTTGGAATTTCATTACGGTTTCTCGCTCTGCGTCCTTGCTCACGTTGTACTGCTACTTTATCTAAGCGTGCACGGATACTTTGAATACGCGCGCGTAATAAACGTCTATCGGTTTCGAGCTGTGTCTCACCTGGCCCACGTAGACCAATACCGCCTTTTTGGCGCTCAAGGTGGGTCCAGCCTCGTATTAAACGAGTCGACATGTGACGCAACTGTGCTAACTCAACTTGCAACTTACCTTCATGGGTACGCGCTCGCTGAGCAAAGATATCAAGTATCAGGGTCGTTCTATCAAGCACTCGACATTGACAAACAAGCTCTAAATTACGCTCTTGAGAGGGTCTGAGTTGATGATTGAATATGACGACATCTGCATTGTGGATTTTGACAATCTCAGCAATTTCTTCTGCTTTACCGCTACCGACGAATAGTTTCGGATGTGGTGATTGACGGCTGCCTTGCACAACCGCCAAACTGCTAACACCAGCAGAAGATACTAACATTTCCAGTTCATGAAGATCTTCGCGATCTCCTTCTTGAGGAAAGTCAATATGAACTAAGACTGCCTGTTCGCCGGCTTTATAACGGTCAAACAAGCATTACGCTCCTAATTTAAAAATTTCCAGGTTCTGGCTGCTCATCACCTTCTTCACTTCCTTGAACACCTTGGAAGTTTACTGCGCGAGCAGGGACTACTGTTGAAATGGCGTGTTTATACACCATTTGATTTACTGTGTTTTCAAGTAAAATTACAAATTGGTCAAACGACTGAATCTTACCTTGTAGCTTGATGCCATTAACCAAAAAGATTGATACTGGAATACGCTCACGACGTAGCGCATTCAAAAATGGGTCTTGTAACGATTGGCCTTTTGCCATGTTATTATCCTTCGTTCTAGGTGTTATTATAATTAAGTGGCTGAACTCATTTAACAAAGCTAAAAAATATTCAACTACTACTAGCTTAGCGAACTTACAACACGTTGCAAGTTTTCTTCATCACCGGTCGTTAACCAAGTTACCTCGGGCCAGCTTCTCAACCAGGTCAACTGACGTTTAGCAAGTTGTCGAGTGGCTGCAATACCGCGAAACACCATGTCATCATAGTCTGTCTCGCCAGCAATGTAATCCCACATTTGTCTATACCCTACACAACGAATAGAGGGTAAGTTTGGGTGCAAATCATTACGTTGATATAGGGACGAAACTTCTTTTTCAAACCCCTCATCAAGCATTATTTTAAACCTTTGTTCTATACGCTCATGTAAATCAGCGCGATCATCAGGCGCAATAGCAAATTGATGAAACGTATAAGGTAACTTTGGCTGCTTTTGTTTTTGCAGCTGAGTCATTGTTTTACCTGTTAAACGATAAACCTCTAACGCACGATTAATACGCTGAGAATCGTTTTCACTCATTTTTTCTGCCGCTTGCGGGTCTACCGCAACCAGCTCCTTATAAAGCGCAGGCCAGCCATGCTGTTGTGCTTGTGCTTCAAGTTCAGCTCTAATAACAGGGCATGCCTCTGGCAACGGCGACAAACCATCAATGAGTGCTTTAAAATACATCATTGTCCCCCCAACCAATACAGGCACTTTACCCTGTTTATGAAATTGATCAATTTTTTCAATCGCATCACGACGAAAATCGGCCACAGAGTAACTTTGGGCAGGATCTATCATATCAATCAAATGATGTGGTGCTAGCGCTAACTCTTGCGCGTTTGGCTTAGCTGTACCGATATCCATATCTTTATACACTAAGGCTGAATCAACGCTGATTATTTCGGTTTTTAAATGCTGACAAAGCTCAATAGCGAGTGCAGTTTTGCCTGCTGCTGTTGGACCCATTAAAAATATGACCGGTAAATTACTCAACGCGTTAACCCTAATCTAGCTGTGTTAAATAGTGATGTAGGTCTATTTTAACTGCTTTTTCGCGCAAACGTTGAATTGTTTGCGGATTATTTTTCATTTGTTGTAACTCGCCTGCAAATGTTTGGCTTGAAAAATAGCGTTCAGGCACGTTGCTCTGCAGCCAATTAAGCCAATCTAATAGGTTATCGAGTTGTTTTTTACTGATTAGCAGCAATGCGTCAATGGCTTGGCTTACATCTAGTAAATACAAACTATGAGGCAGCTTTTTCACCATTACAAATTGCTTTTCAATATTGAGCTCAAATCCTAGTAAATTAAACCATGACTGTTGCTCGGTTAATACTTTTTGGTCGTCAACACTAATGTTGACGCGCACAGGGAGCAGTAATGCTTTACCTTCAAGGCTTGCTTGTTCTGTAATTTGCTGCTGCCAGTAATCAGCTAAAGCATATTTAAAATGAGAACAATAAAGTTGCTGTTGCTCAGTGAAAACACAACTACCATCTTGTTGTACTATTAATGAGGTTGTACTAATACTCTGTGCAGGCGCTAAGACTGGTGTGTGTTGTGTTGTTAAGGTGGCTACACTATCAAAATGTGCGGCATGTTGTTCACTTACCCCTTGGTAAAATGCGTTCACATCATGAAGCGACGCTTTACTTTCTCTTTGTCCTGAAGGCCCACTCGCAGCAGAGCCACCTGCACGGGATGAGCCACCCGAATAGCTAACAGGTTGACTCGGTTGCAAAGGCGTTTTTGGGTAATCAAACACGTCAGCTTGCTCAACTGACGTCGCACTTGAGAAGCGTTCACTTGGTTGCGCCTGCGCTAGTATTTGCGGTGCTACAAAGTCATCCTGCAAAGGCACAACGACTTGTTTTACGGCTTGTAGAATAAAGTCATGCACTAAGCGCCCCTGATGAAAGCGTACTTCATGTTTTGCCGGGTGCACGTTTACATCAACTTGGCGCGGATCAATATCAATATATATCACAAAGCCGGGTAACTCTTCTTGTCCTGCCACTTCTTCAAATGCTTGGCGAATAGCATGCAAAATCAGTTTATCCCGCATCATCCTATTATTTACATAGGTGTATTGCGTGGTATTGCTTGAACCCACAGGTAATACCCAACCGTGTAACTGCAAACCTGTATCACCGGACTCAATATACAAACCTTGCTCAGCAAATGCTTTACCAGCAACTTGCGCGACCCGGGTAATTGCTTGGTTAGGATCTATTTTGGCGCGATATTGGCGTACCACTTTAGCGTTATGCGTTAAGGTAATCGATACATCAAAGCGGCTTAGGGCAATCCGCTTAATGAGCTCATCAATGTGGTTAAACTCGGTCTTTTCAGTACGTAAAAACTTACGCCGTGCTGGCGTATTAAAAAATAAGTCTTTTACTTCAATCGTGGTGCCGTCAGGGTGGGCGGTCGGTTTGACTTGCACTGCCATATCGCGACCCTCAGCACAAGCTTGCCACGCTGCCTCTTGCGCTTTAGTCTTCGAACTTAGCGTCAACCGAGACACTGAACTAATTGATGCTAAAGCTTCACCACGAAAGCCCAATGAACAAATATTTTCTAAATCATCCAGGGATTTTAGTTTACTCGTAGCATGACGAGACAGCGCCAATGTAAGCTCATCTTTATTAATGCCTGAACCATTATCTCTAATTCGAATAAGTTTGTGGCCGCCACGCTCAATATCAATTTGAATACGCGTTGCACCTGCGTCTAAGCTATTTTCAACCAACTCTTTAACAACTGACGCTGGCCTTTCAACCACTTCACCTGCTGCAATTTGGTTAGCCAATCGCGCTGGTAATATTTCAATACTCATACTCATCCTAACGATTTTAGCTTTGTGGGATATCGAGCTCTTGGCCGATAAATAAAGTGTTTGATTTGAGTTTATTGGCGCGTTTTAATTTATTCACACTCACCCCATAGCGATTCGCAAGTAAGCTTAATGACTCTCCTGGACGAACTTTATGTGTGGTCGGGTGTTGCGATTTTAATGATGCAAACAACGAATCATCGGGTGGGTTTTTAAGGTAATAATTTTTCAATGAAGTAAAGATTGCTCTCGCCAGCCGCTCTTGATAGTCCGCTGTTTTCAACAAGCGCTCTTCACGTGGGTTGGAAATAAACCCAGTTTCAACCAGTATTGACGGGATATCTGGAGACTTTAATACCCCAAAGCTTGCCGCTTGCGGACGCTTTTTGTGCATTTTGGCTACTTTTTTTAGTTCATCCATCACTTCTTCAGCAACGCTAAAGCCCGTTTTCATGGAATGATCCATCGACATATCAAGCAACGCTTGTGCTAAGTATTTCTCGCTGGCGGTATTTTTTATTACACCTGCTGCACCGCCAAGAAGTTCCGAATGTTTTTCTTTATCCTCAAGCCATTTACCTATTTCAGAGTTGGCACGGCGCAATGATAAAACCCACACAGACGCACCACTTGGCTGAGGACTAGTAAATGCATCAGCATGAATTGATACAAAAAAGTCTGCTTTTTTTTCTCGCGCACGATTAGTTCGAGTGTTTAAATTAACAAAGTAATCACCTCGGCGTACCATTCTAGAAATCATACCTTTTTCGGCATCAATCATACGCTCTAAACGTTTTGCAATTTGCAATGTAATTGTTTTCTCATAGGTGCCTGATGGCCCTATGGAGCCAGGGTCTTCACCACCGTGGCCTGCATCAATAGCAATCACAATGTCGCGTTGTTTACTTAATTCACGTTTCTTAACTGCGGTATTGCTACTTTGTGCAACGGGTTTTGCCTGTTCTTTGTTGTAAAGGTCTACCACTAAACGATTTTTATATGGCCCAGTTGGAGCCAAAGCAAATAATACCGGTTTAACTGAACCGGTTAGCTCAAAAACAAAACGTACACCTTTACTATTTTTAGCTTTGGAATAACGCAGTTTACTAACAATTTGATGTTTTTTAGGAATGCTAGGCAGGTTTTTAATTTTATTAGTATGTTCTAAGTCAACCACGAGGCGTAACGGATTCTTCAGCATAAAGTAGCTAAAGTCTGGTTTGTCAGTTAAATCAAAAACAACACGAGTGCTATCAGGAGACGGCCACACACGCACACTGTTAATAGTGTTCTGTGCAAAAACCCCTTGGCTTATTGCAAATAACAAACAAGCACACACCCATTTAATGACTACTCGACCCATCTGATCCACTACACCTTTAATTATTATTTTTTAATCTCGAGTTAATTGCTCTACTACTGCTTTGCCGCGCTGGCTCACGCTGCAAACTTCAATTTCACGGGCTTCACCAACATAGCGCATTGTAATATCTAAGTCAGGAACAGGTATACACTCCCCGCCTTTCTCAGGCCATTCAACAACACAAATTGCATCATTTGAAAAATAATCACGAATACCCATATATTCTAGCTCTTCAGGGTCACCCAAGCGGTATAAATCAAAGTGGTACACATTGGCTTTTGCTAATTCATAAGGCTCGACTAATGTATAGGTTGGACTCTTAACCTTACCTTGATGGCCGAACCCTTGCACTATACCTCGTGTTAATGTGGTTTTTCCGGCGCCTAAATCACCATGTAAATAAATAACCACGCCTTGCTCAGTTAAACTTGCAAGCTTATTACCCATTGCGACCGTTGCTGCTTCATCAGCAAGTTGAAAACCAACACTCAGGGTCATTATTACCTCATGAAAAACAAATAAGTTATTACTGTATTAATCATACCAGATTATTTTTGTATCGCGAATACAGTGCCACTGTTCGTTAGAGCTAAAAAAACCGGCAAAGTTGCCGGTTTTTTAAATTATTAGTTTTATAAATGCTTATAAACCTAATTTCTTCTCAAGATAGTGGATATTGGTTCCACCATTTTGGAAGTTTTCATCTGCTAAGATTTTCTTATGCAGTGGCGTATTGGTTTTAATACCGTCAATCACTAACTCATTTAATGCATTACGTGCACGGGCAATAGCTACATCACGGTTTTCACCGTAAGTAATGAGCTTACCAATCATTGAGTCATAGTGTGGTGGTACTTTATAGTCTGCATAAATATGGCTATCCCAACGAATACCTAGGCCACCCGCAGGATGGAAACGGGTAATTTTGCCCGGCGAAGGAATAAACGTTTCAGGGTCTTCTGCATTGATACGACATTCAATAGCATGGCCACGAATAACCACGTCATCTTGTGTGAATGACAACGGCTGACCAGCAGCAATTTTTAACTGCTCTTTAATTAAGTCAACGCCACTAACCATTTCAGTTACAGGGTGTTCAACCTGAATACGGGTATTCATTTCGATGAAATAGAACTCGCCGTTTTCATATAAGAACTCAAACGTACCTGCACCGCGATAACCAATCTCGATACACGCACGTGTACAGCGTTCACCAATGAATTTACGTACTTCAGCAGTGATACCCGGCGCTGGCGCTTCTTCAACTACTTTTTGATGACGACGCTGCATTGAACAGTCACGCTCACCTAAGTGAACCGCGTTACCTTGACCATCAGCAAGTACTTGAATTTCGATATGGCGTGGGTTTTCAAGGAATTTCTCCATGTAAACCATGCTATTACCGAAGAACTGTTTTGCTTCTTGCTGAGTCAGTGCGATTGAATCTATAAGCTCTGATTCGTTACGTACAACACGCATACCACGACCACCGCCACCACCAGCTGCTTTGATGATTACCGGGTAACCGATACGCTTAGCAATTTGCATGTTGCGCTCTTTGTCATCTGATACTGGACCGTCAGAACCTGGAACACACGGCACACCCGCTTTACGCATAGCATTGATTGCCGATACTTTATCGCCCATTAGGCGAATAGTATCGCCTTTAGGACCAATAAATACAAAACCGCTTTGCTCAACTTGGTCTGCAAAATCAGCGTTTTCAGCAAGGAAACCATAACCTGGGTGAATCGCAACCGCATCGGTTACTTCTGCCGCAGCAATAATACGCGGAATGTCTAAGTAACTTTCAGTTGCTGAAGGTCTACCGATACAGATTGTTTCATCTGCTAACAATACGTGCTTAAGATCGCGATCCGCCGTTGAATGCACAGCAACCGTTTTGATCCCAAGCTCTTTGCAGGCGCGCAATATACGAAGTGCTATTTCACCTCGATTTGCAATGACTACTTTATCTAACATGAGAGTTGGCCTCTAAGGTTGCACTATTATTCAATGATGAATAAAGGTTGATCAAATTCTACTGGCTCACCATTTTCAACTAAAATAGCTTTTACTGTACCGGCTTTGTCTGACTCAATTTGGTTCATCATTTTCATTGCTTCGATGATACAAAGTGTGTCACCCACATTAACTTTAGAACCCACTTCAACATATGCAGGTGCTTCTGGTGATGCTGCTGCATAAAAAGAACCAACCATTGGTGATAATACTTGATGACCGGTTGGTGCTGCTGGCGCTGCCGCTTCAGTTGATGCTGCTGGAGCCGCAGGTGCTGGTGCCGCTGCTGGAGCTGGTGCATACTGAGGAGCATATTGTGGAGCGTAAGCTGGACCTGCGCTCATATTGTTACGGTTTATACGTACTGACTCTTCACCTTCGGTGATTTCTAATTCAGCAATACCTGATTCTTCTACTAGTTCAATTAGTTTTTTGATCTTGCGAATATCCATGAACGACCCGCCTTCTAGTTTGTGTGTTTAAAATTAATTTGCGTTTTGCAACCGACTAACCGCCGCTTCTAATGCTGCGCGGTAACCCATTGCACCTAATCCACATACCACGCCTTGTGCTACATCCGAAAAATACGAATGATGACGAAACGCCTCCCGCGCATGCACATTAGTTAAGTGCACTTCATAAAACGGGATATCAACACTTAGCAATGCATCACGTAAAGCTACGCTTGTGTGCGTAAATGCTGCTGGATTGATAATTATGCAATCAATAACTTGCCAAGCACTATGTATATGCTCAATTAAAGCTTGTTCACTATTACTTTGATAATGCGTTAACTCAACATCTAGACCATGGGCGAGGGTTGTTAGTTCGCTCATAATTTCGCCCAGTGTTTGTGAACCATATTTCTCTGGTTCACGCTTACCAAGCATATTTAAGTTAGGGCCATTTAGAACAAAAATCTTAAATTTTGCAGCCATAATACGCGATAATCCTATAAATAATGAGTTAAGCCATTTTCACTATAAAACCCACTAATTAGCTTGGGGTTAAACATAAAATAACAAGTATTTCTCACGTTAACCACCTATTATAGCCAGTTCGATGTAAATAGCAGCAAAATACTGGTCTAATGACTAGGTATACCCAAGAAACAAAAACGCCACTGCAGAGAGTGGCGTTGTATTAAATTGTACAAAAAGTAGTTATTTAGCATACTCACGAACATTTATAAGCTGTTCAGTAAAGTCGTCTGCGTCTAAAAAGCCTGTCACACGTTGCGCTGCAAGCTCTTCACCTTGCGTATTAAAGAACAAGATACTTGGTAAACCAAATACCGTATATTCTTCCATCACTTCAATGGTGGTTTCATCGCTTTCAGTGAGATCAATCTTTAATAACTCAAAGTGAGCAAACTCGGCTTGCACATTTTGTTCAGGGAAGGTGTATTTTTCAAACTCTTTACATGCAACACACCATTCAGCATACAAATCTACCATTACCAAACGACCTTCATCGTTTGCATCACTAATTGCTTGCTTCAGTTCAGCTAAATCAGCAACCAATTTAAATTCACGTTTTTGTGATTGCTGTTCAGCAGGAGCTGTCACCACTGGCGTTGGCCAAATGTAATTTTTAGCCAAGCTGGCACCCGCAATAACTAACAAGGTTGCTGCAAACCACAGTGCAGTTTTGAGCTTGCCTTGGTTTTGAGAACTTTGCCAATGATGTAAATAAAGCGCTGTTGCCAGTGCTAATAAACCCGCCATTAATAGTATGATGTCAAAATCAACAATACGCTCTAGCAGTATTAACGGCACAACCAACATAATAAAACCAAATAGGGTTTTAACTTGCTCCATCCAACCGCCTGCTTTAGGCAGTAATTTTCCGCCTGAGGTACCTAACAACAATAATGGTATGCCCATACCAAGGCTTAAAACATAAAGCGTTAAACCGCCAACTAAGTAATCGCCGCTTTGCGCAACAAATAATAGAGCTGCTGATAATGGTGCTGTTGTGCAAGGTGATGCTATCAGGCCAGATAAAACCCCCATCAAAAATACACCAATATAATTGCCGCCTTTTTGATTATTGCTCACTTGAGTGAGCTTATTCATCATAGAGCTTGGTAACTTTATTTCGTACCACCCAAACATCGACATGGCTAATAAAACAAATAACAAACTAAAGCTGATCAAAACATAGGGGTGCTGTAAGTAGCCCTGCACTTGCCCACCTAACGATGCCACCACTAAGCCCAATGCCGCATAAGTCACCGCCATGCCTTGAATGTATACAAACGATAGTGCAAATGCTTTTTTTGTGGAGAGGTTTTGTTGCCCTGCAATCAAGCTCGACAAGATAGGAAACATAGGAAATACACAAGGAGTAAATGCTAAGCCAATGCCCACTAAAAAGAAAATAGCTAAATTAGTTAGCAAACCTTGTGATGCCAGTTTTTCGGTAAAGTTTTGTTCTTTTTCAACGTCATCTTGTTGTACAGCAGCAGTTTCATTTACAACTGATGGAGCACTATTAAGAGCAGCTAATGCGTTTGATGTGTCTGTCGCGCTATTATTTGAGGGCGGGTTTTCACCTGAAATAACGCTCAGTGGAATGGTAATAATTTCAGGAGGGTAGCAAAGTCCTACTTCGGCGCAGCCTTGATAGCGCACTTTCACTACACCTTGTTGCGCTACATTGCTTAATTTACTTACCACGCTAAATGAGTCGAAGAAGACCTCAGTTTTACCAAAAAACTCATCTTCAATCACCACCCCTTCACCTAGTTCTGGGACCTTGATATCAGCTTCTTTAGCAATGATCTCAAGCTTCTTTTTATAAAGGTAATAACCTGGGGCAATGTCCCAGCCAATAAATAAAGTACTTCCTTGCTGATCAAAGTCAAAACTAAAGGCTTGATCTACAGGTAAAAACGTTTGCTCAGCAGGCTGTAGTAAATCATTCAATAAATTATTAGACGCAGCCTGTGCTGGCATAAACCACAGCGTACAAAGCAAGAAAACAAAAAACCGCATTAATTAAGTACCTCATCCATCCAATTAAAATAGGCTAAATTGCCCGTTGATACATCAACCACCTGAATTTCAGGAATCTCATAACTATGTAACTGCTTTATAGTTTGGATAACTTGATTCATTTTTTCAGACTTAGTTTTAATCAGCAGCTTGCATTCTGTAGCCTGCGTTACTTCACCTTCCCACATATAAACTGACTCAACATTGGGTAAAATGCTAACGCACGCGGCTAATTTTAGGCTAACCAACTGCTCTGCCATAGCACGCGCCTCAGTAGCGTTTTCACATGTGGTAAAAACTAGTCGAAAATGAGTTGTCATCATATTGAACCTTTAGTTGTTAATTCTGCCCAACTCATAGTAGCTGATAGCTAAAGCAAAGTGTAGCGATGTACTTACGCTATACGTTTACTATTGAAAAAAGACCTGTAAGCCCATATTTATATTTCATCACGATGTTACGTGAGCACACTTTAGAGAGCTTTATGTTTAGATTTTTATTTTTGTTATTTATTCTCGTACCAATTATTGAGATCGCGTTACTCATTCAAGTAGCCGATGTAATTGGTGGCTTTGCCACTATTGCACTAGTGATTTTAACTGCTATTTGCGGTGCAAAACTAGTTAGACAGCAAGGCATGGGCGCACTGCAAAATGTGCAAACACAAATGGCCCAAGGGCAAATGCCCGCCAAAGAATTATTTACTGGATTATGTGTGATCATTGCCGGTGTTTTATTACTAACCCCAGGCATTATGACCGATGTATTTGGCTTTTTACTACTCACTCCAGCGATTCGCAACAAACTAGCCGCAGGACTTGCCAGCCAAGCAACTGTTCGCATGAGTGCAGGAATGCAGCAAGGTCCTTCACCTTTTACGCAACAGACTCATCAAGAGCCTGAACCGCGTAAAATGAGTGAGCCAACCACAATTGATGGTGAATACGAGAGAAAAGATTAAAATTTTTATTTTTTTCTCTTGGATTTTTCCGCATTACCCCCATTACTGAGTACAACTAAATCGATGCAGTTAAATACAACTGAGTTAGCTGCACGAGTACACACAAAACTTTTTTCTGTCCTGTTCAGAAACTGTTAGGAGAACTAAACAAATGAACATTCGTCCTTTACATGATCGCGTGATCGTTAAGCGTCTAGAAGAAGAAACCAAGTCTGCTGGCGGTATTGTATTAACTGGCTCTGCTGCTGAGAAATCAACGCGCGGAGAAGTTGTCGCTGTTGGTAATGGCCGTACTCTAGATAACGGTGATGTGAGAGCATTAGAAGTTAAAGTCGGTGACACTGTGTTATTCGGCTCGTATGTTGAAAAAGCTGAAAAGATCGAAGGTCAAGAGTACCTGATCATGCGTGAAGACAACATTTTAGGCATTGTAGGCTAAACCTACTTTTCGTTTAACAAACATTTAAGAATTTAGAGGAAAAAATCATGGCAGCAAAAGAAGTACTTTTTGCAGGTGACGCACGCGGTAAAATGTTAGCTGGCGTAAATATCTTAGCAAATGCAGTTCGTGTAACGTTAGGCCCTAAAGGTCGTAACGTTGTATTAGACAAATCATTTGGCGCTCCAGTGATCACTAAAGATGGTGTATCAGTGGCAAAAGAGATCGAGCTTGAAGACAAGTTTGAGAATATGGGCGCACAAATGGTGAAAGAAGTTGCATCTAAAGCAAATGATGCAGCGGGTGACGGTACAACTACCGCTACAGTTTTAGCACAATCTATTGTAAATGAAGGCCTAAAAGCAGTTGCTGCGGGCATGAATCCAATGGACCTTAAGCGCGGGATTGATAAAGCAATCATCGCTGCTGTTGCAGAGCTTAAAGAACTTTCAGTACCATGTGCTGATACTAAAGCGATTGCACAAGTAGGTACTATTTCAGCTAACTCTGATAAAGAGATTGGCGACATCATTGCAGAAGCGATGGAAAAAGTAGGCCGCAACACTGGTGTTATCACTGTTGAAGAAGGTCAATCACTTGAGAACGAACTTGATGTTGTAGAAGGCATGCAGTTTGACCGTGGTTACTTATCGCCATATTTCATCAACAACGCTGAAAAAGGCGCGGTTGAACTAGATAACCCATTCATTCTACTTGTAGACAAAAAAGTATCGAACATCCGTGAGTTACTTCCTACATTAGAAGCCGTTGCTAAAGCAAGCAAACCATTACTTATCATTGCTGAAGACCTTGAAGGTGAAGCACTAGCAACACTCGTAGTAAACAACATGCGCGGCATCGTTAAAGTATCAGCTGTTAAAGCACCTGGTTTTGGCGACCGTCGTAAAGCAATGCTACAAGACATCGCGGTATTAACAGGCGGTACTGTTATCTCTGAAGAAATCGGTCTTGAGCTTGAAAAAGCAACAATCGAAGACTTAGGTACAGCTAAGCGCGTAGTAATCACTAAAGATGATACAACGATCATCGACGGTGCTGGCGAAGAAGATGGCATCAACGGTCGTGTTTCACAAATCAAAGCACAAATCGAAGAAGCAACGTCTGACTACGACAAAGAGAAACTACAAGAGCGTATGGCAAAACTTGCCGGCGGTGTTGCAGTAATCAAAGTTGGCGCAGCAACTGAAATCGAAATGAAAGAGAAAAAAGACCGCGTAGAAGATGCACTACACGCAACTCGCGCAGCGGTTGAAGAAGGCGTAGTGCCTGGTGGTGGTGTTGCACTAGTACGTGCTGCTAGCAAACTAGCTGCACTTGTAGGCGACAACGAAGACCAAAGCCACGGTATCAAAGTAGCACTACGTGCTATGGAAGCGCCACTTCGTCAAATCGTAACTAACGCAGGTGACGAAGCGTCTGTAGTCATTAACGCAGTTAAAGGCGGCGAAGGTAACTACGGTTACAACGCAGCATCTGGCGAATACAACGACATGCTTGAAATGGGTATCTTAGATCCAACTAAAGTAACGCGCTCTGCACTACAATTTGCAGGTTCGATTGCGGGTCTAATGATCACCACTGAAGCCATGGTTGCTGAAATTCCAAAAGATGAGCCAGCTGGTGCCCCTGATATGGGTGGCATGGGCGGCATGGGTGGCATGGGCGGCATGATGTGATAAACATCACCTCCTAAGCACCTCGCTTATAAAAACCCAGCTTCGGCTGGGTTTTTGCCCTTGATTGATCGCTTCTTCACTTCCAAAAATAGATACTTACTTGCTATCGGGGTCGATTTTAAAAAAATAGCGCTTACTGATTACTCATGCACTTTAGTCTTAAATTTCTATTTAACATACTAGTACCTATGTATATACTGTTCGAAAAACATCACATCCACTAAGAAACTTTCAGGATAATAATGGACTCAGCTGTATCAGGCACCACAAAAATAATTAGAGATAGCAGTCATAGTAACATCCATACCTTTATAAAAAATCGTACAAACTCTCTTCACTCTCAGGTAGAAAAACAGCTAGGAGCTATATTGTTCGATAAGGATATGACGCAACAAACGTATTTAAATATTTTAATCGCGATGCGCAATAGCTATTCTATTATGGAACAGGCCATATCATCCTTTAAAGCTACACAGCAACTGCTTGTTGGCCGCAGTAAGCTTGACTGGTTAGATAAAGATATTGCTTATTTACAAGTATCTCGGCCAACCCTCCCTGCTAATTCGAACAAATGTATTGATCTAAATAAAATCTGCAACGTATCACAAGCATTCGGAATGATGTATGTAATGGAAGGCGCCACCATGGGTGGAGGTCACATATTTAGAGCGCTTAAAAAACATAATTGGATAAATGAGCTTGAAGGGATCCGCTTTTTCTATAGCTATGGCGATCTTAGAGGTGAAAAGTGGGCTCAATATATACATGCATTAAAACAATATCATGACCACAACACCAATTCGGATGATGATATTTTGTTGGGAGCGAACGCGGCATTTAGCATAATCTCCCAATCACTTGGAGATATAAATTGAACAATAAGTTTGAAGTCTCGTTAGATAATTGCCACAAAGAACCTATTCATATCCCTGGCTCTATTCAACCCCATGGATACTTGCTTGTTGTTGATCCTCAAACTCTCAAGGTATGCTATTTTAGCGAAAACATTTTACCACTTTTAAATATGCAAAAAGAGTGCTTATTAGGGTCACATATAAGTGATATTTTTGAGGCGAATACATTCAGCA
Source organism: Pseudoalteromonas sp. 3D05 (assembly GCF_002723455.1). Taxonomy (GTDB): domain Bacteria; phylum Pseudomonadota; class Gammaproteobacteria; order Enterobacterales; family Alteromonadaceae; genus Pseudoalteromonas. The sequence continues at coordinate 194,191 of NZ_PDUS01000006.1, forward strand.
TCATCCAGAGAAACAAAGCTGAGCAAGACTTTCATACTATTAACCCCCTTGCCATTGAGATAAAAGGAAAACCGACCGACACCTCGCTCAAAGGCGCTATTTCTCGTAACGATGAATATCTACTCATTGAACTTGAGTTTAGCAAAAAGAAAGACCACTCAAGTTTTGACCCTATGAATTACCTGATGAAGCAATCACTTCATCTAATTACTGACTCAAAAGAGCTAAGCTCGTCATACGACACCGCAGTAAAAGAGGTTCGTAACTTAACCGGCTTTGATCGCGTTATGCTCTATCAATTTGACCATGAATATAATGGTCAAGTCGTGGCTGAAGCCAAAAAAGATGAGTTAAACTCATTCCTTCACCAACATTTTCCTGAGTCAGATATTCCAAAGCAAGCGCGCGCTTTATATTTACGTAACCCGATCAGGTTACTTGCCGATGTAAATGCAGAGGTATCGCCTATCTACCCACAAGATAAACCGGTAGATTTAAGCTCTTGTACAATAAGAAGTGTGTCTCCTATCCATTGCCAATACTTGCGCAATATGGGAGTTAAAGCATCAATGTCCATCAGCATTATTATTGCCGATAAATTATGGGGATTGATTGCTTGCCACCATTACTCGAGCCATGTTGTTCCCTTTGAAGCACGACAAGTTGCACAATACATGGGGCTGATGCTCTCTTATATTATCTCGCTCAAAACGCAATCAGCTGAAGCAATTCAAGAAGCCAATGCCACCTCAATCAGTGCAGAAATAGCAGAGCATATGTCTGAAGAGGTGTTTTTCATTGATGGTTTACGCAAACAAGCCCCAGCCTTACTTAGCATGCTACATGCTGATGGTGTTGCATGGCGGCTGGAAAAAGATATTGAACATTTTGGTAGTGTGCCTAAAAATGAAGATATTGATAATTTGTTTGAATGGATAAAAGAGCATCATTTAGAAGATGAGTTACTTTATCATAATCATCATTTATCTAATGAACAGGCTGAATTTGGAAAGTTTGCTAAGTTAGCAAGCGGCGTACTCGCTATGCCTATTTCTACCAATGAAAACCTATTTATTATGTGGTTTCGTAAAGAGGTTATTGAAACAAAAAATTGGGGCGGAAAGCCCGAAAAAATAATTGAGTTTCTTGATGATGGTAGCCATCGCCTGATGCCTCGCAGCTCATTTCGTCTATGGCAAGAAAATGTTCGCAATAAATGTACTCCTTGGCAAGCCAACGAAATATCTTGCGCCTTAAAGTTTCGCAATCATTTGATTAATCATGTAATTGAAAAATCAGAGCGACTTAAAAAGCTAAATAACGTATTAGAAACTAAAGTGAATGAGCGAACCGTCGCTTTAAAAGCGGAAATACTTACCCGACAGCAAGCCGAACTTGACCTTGAAATTGCACTTAGAACAGCTGAAGAGTCTAACAAAGAGTTAGAACGTTTTGCTTTTGTTGCATCTCATGATTTACAGGAGCCTTTACGTAAAATACAAATGTTCGGCGATCGCCTGCAAAACTCTAAAGAACCGATTGGAGAAAAAAACGCTTCGTATATCTCACGCATGATGGATTCTGCTGAAAGAATGCAAAAACTCATCAAAGGGGTACTGAGCTTTTCTAGAATTAACCGAAAAGGTGAAGATTTCCGTCGCTTTTTAGCACAAGATATTTTTGACGAAATTATTGATGATTTGGAGCTAATTATAGCTGATAAGTCAGCCAAGTTTCACATAGACGACATCGGTGAAATCTATGGCGATAAGCGGCAAATCCAACGCTTATTTCAAAATTTAATTCTCAATGCACTTAAATTCAGTCACTTAAATCAACCACCAGTTATAGAAATTAAGTTAATTGAACGATCGGATGAACATATAGTCGTTGCTGTTATTGATAATGGAATTGGTTTTAACAGTGAGTTTAAAGACAGAATATTTAACCTCTTTGAACGTGTTCACTCTAAACATGCCTACGAAGGAACAGGATTAGGCTTAGCAATTTGTAAGAAAATAATCGAACGCCACTATGGATCCATTACAGCACAATCAAGCATTAATGAAGGCGCACAATTTTACGTTACGTTGCCGCTAAGAGAAGTGGAGTTAAATCAGCTTTAGTATTTTACCGCTACGTTTGTGGCGGTAAAACTCTATTGATATGCTCTTTTAATTGTCTAATTTCATCTTCAATAGACTGAAAACGCTGATTTTGAATATAAGATTCCTGATCAGTTATAGAGCTTATTTTTGCCTTCACGTGCCAAACCTCTAAAATATCATCTGCGTGGATAGTGTAAGTTTTGTATTCCGGGTTATCACTTTTGAATAAGTAACTGACAGGTGTTGTTTCATGGCGAAAAAGGCGCTTAGCGACAATGCCATCCTTAGTGACAACAACGCAAACAGAACCGTTTTCTAACTGTATAATGTCTTTAACTTGCTCAGTGATAACCGTTTCTCTGGGGCGAATAGTAGGCAACATGCTGTCGCCTTCTACTTCAAAGAGTCGATAGTTACCATTTTCAAATCCTGGAATTTTATAGACATCTAAGGTATTTATATAGCCTTCATCGCTGCATTGGTCTATGTAACCTGCATGCGCCTCTTCCTTTACAAGTGGAATAAATGAAGACTCTAGGACCTTTTGATAATTCTGAAAATGCGAATCATCATACCCCTCTATTCCCAAAATAAGCCAATTGCAGTCAACATTAAACTCTTTGCTTATTTTAGTAATAGTACTGAGAGATAAGGTCGACTTCCCCGATTCTAATTGCGATAAAGCCCCTTGAGTTATGCCTATCTTATCTGCAAACTCTTGTTGCGATAGGTTCAACTTTTCGCGTAGAGCTGTCACTCTATTTGTACTACTATTATTTGATATCATCGCGTTATTAATAAACTTATGTTTGTGTTATGGGTATAAGCAAGTTAATATAACACCTGCTTAGCTGAAGTATATACTACTTGAGTAAAAAATTACTTAATTGTTGTTTTTAATGAAAAAGTAGCTAAATAACAAAGATAAGCCACATTCCATAAACTCAGGGGTTTCCAATGTTTAACGACAAATTATTTACTAAAAAATTACGCTCTGTGAGCTTTATTTTAGTTGCTGATGATGATCTTGATGATCAAGAGCTTATACGCGATGCCCTTGTTGAAAACAACGTCGACGAAAGTAAAATCCAATTTGTAGATGACGGCATGCAATTAATTGAAGCACTTGATAAAAATAAAATTTTACCAAGTCTTATCCTATTAGATTTAAACATGCCAAGAAAGGGTGGGAAAGAAGCATTAGTTGAACTAAAAAAATCGGAGCGTTACCGTCATATTCCGATTATTATTTTTACTACCTCAGATTCAGAAATTGATATTAAACAATGCTATAGCTTAGGCACGAATGCATTCATGACCAAACCATCAAGTTATTTTGATTTAGTTGAATCAATGAAAATGTTAACTCAATATTGGCTTGTTCAAGCTAGAATTGTTTTAGACTAAAGTTTAAAACCTTTTCTGCTCACCCCACAAACTTATCGTTGTTTGCCAATTTTTGCATCAGCTGCCTTACAACGATATACAAATCACTTGGTAACATTCCACGCTCTCCTTCAGCCTTTGCTAAAACATCGCCCGCTTTAGCATGCAAGGTAACACCAAAACACGCAGCTTGCTCAGTTGTTAACTCTTGTGCAATCAGGCCTGCAATAATGCCTGTGAGCACATCACCGCTGCCGCCGACCGCTAGCGCGGGGTTGCCATCAGTACATACCCACGCTTTAGTGCCGTCAGTGATAATGCTGCCTGCCCCTTTGAGTACACAGGTCGTTGAATATGTTTCTGCCAGTTTTTGTGCGCTTTGATAACGGTCTGACTCTATATCATTAATGGTACAATCAAGTAGCCGTGCGGCTTCGCCTGGATGCGGGGTGAATACCGTGTTTTTCAGTGTAATTGGCGCTGATTGCTGAGCAATAAGATTTAACGCATCGGCATCGACAACCATTGCTTTATTGTGGTCAACACAGTGTTGAATGACCGCCTCAAAAGTGGATTTAGCCCATGAGTCTTGGCCAAGCCCTGGACCAATGGCTATGCATGTAGCCCACTCGAGTGCTGAAGTTAAATCAGCCGTGGTGACCATCAGCTCAGGCCGACCAATACTCACTGCAAGGACTGACTCTGGATGAGTGTATACTTTTACCATACCTGCACCACTGCGCAGCGCGGCCTCACCTGTTAAGCGTATAGCCCCAGCAGTGCCCGCATTACCACCAACACACAGTAACTTGCCATGACTGGCTTTGTGGCTGTTGTTTTGTCGCTTAGTTAAGCCTTGAATGCCGTCATAATTAATAAGCTCTGCGCTGGGTGTAGCCAACTGGATAAACGCTTGACCAACGCCTAAGTCTGCAAATTCACATTTACCAGTGTGTGCTCTGCCCTCGCCCGTCACTAAGCCTTGCTTTATGCCAACAAAAGTAACGCTAAACTCAGCTTGAATAGCAACACCGTGTACAACCCCGGTGTCAGCATTAATGCCCGAAGGTAAATCAATCGCAACAATGGGTGCTGGGCTATTGTTGGCCGTTTTTATTAGCTTAGTAAATGGCTCTCGCACCTCATTTTTAAGGCCTGTTCCCAGTAATCCATCTATAATAATGTCAGCAGTTTTTATCGTTTTCGGGTCATAATTTGATATTTCACCGCCAACAGCCAACCACGCTTTTTGCGCTGTTAGCGCATCTCCTGTTAAAGGCTTATCTGGTAATGCAGCAATCACCGTAACCTGTTTACCTGCTTGTTTTGCTAAGCTTGCAACAATATAGCCATCACCAGCATTGTTGCCAACGCCAACTAAAATGACATAATTTTGCGCATGTGGGTAATGTTTAATTACCTGCTCAAACACTGCCTTCCCTGCACGCTCCATCAGTGTATACATAGACACAGCGCTTTGCTCTGCTGCACTAGGCTCGTATCTGCGTACTTGCTCGGCTCTAAATACACATTGGGGTAATTTTGCTGACATATTCGACCTTAATCATGGCTTTTTATCAGCATATAAGTGCTCACAAGAGCAGTCAAATAACAAGTGAGTTTCACTGACTTGATATTGTTCAATTAACCCACACTAACTATTTATTAGGAACTATATTGTAAACAAATGGATTTATTAGATAAGGTTGGACTTGGCATATTATTACTACATTGGCTTGCCGTCACCTTACTGTTACTTATTATAGTGTGGGCCATGAGAAAAATTCTGGCCTCGGGTCAAACCATGTCTCGGGGTGCATTTTTATTTTTGTCTTTCTGCCCGCTGATTTCGTTATTCCCTATTCCGCCTCCGCAATTTGAGAATGTTCAAAAAGCCAAACAAGAACAACGTAAGCGTAAAGAAGATTCTGGCGACCCTCCTGATGATGAAACTATAGAATGATAAAAGTAGATTTAGATCATGCAACAAAATAACACTGAGAGACTGTTAATCAGCGCAGGGGTTATCGCATTTGCCGCGGCTACCTGGCACTTACTCTGTATTTGGGGTGGGCCTAGCTGGTATGCTTTTGCTAGGGCGCCGCAAGCCTTAATTGAGTTAGCTCAACAAGGCACCTACCTTGCGCCTGCTGCCACCATTATAGTTGCTGGCCTTATGTTTACCTGTAGTGCCTATGCGTTTTGTGCTGCGGGTTTGATACGAAAATTACCTTTAATCACAGCGGCTTTATCAACCATAGCATTGATATGCGTAGCCCGTGCTTTAATTGCAATACCCTTACTTATTCGCTCAACTGAGCTTGATATTTGGCAATTAGTAGCCAGCTCGGTTTGGCTATACGTTGGTATTTGCTTTTTATTAGGCGCTAAAGCCTACTGGCAAGTTTACCACCAACACTGAGAACACTTTATTCAAACTAACTTTACTCTCACTAGCTTGCACAAACAAAAAAGGCGCACAACTTTCGTTATGCGCCTTTTTAAGAATAAAACTGAGCTTATTCTGTATCAGGTAAGTTACGGCCGTAGAAAATCTCTTGCATCTCACGGGTTAACTTAGAACGAATTTCTTCTTCTTCGTCATCTGATAAGTCATCTGTAGAAACACCAAATAAATAAGTATTTAAATCGGTCTCTTTTAGCATCATCTTAGTGTGGAACAAGTTTTCTTGATACACGTTCACATCCATCATTTGATACGCTTCTTTGGTATCTTCAGTCATGTAATTCTGAATCGAATTAATCGCATGATCAATATAATGTTTTACACCATCTACATCACGGGTAAAACCACGTACACGGTAGTCAATTGTCACCACGTCTGAATCCAAGCTGTGAATTAAGAAGTTCAATGCTTTTAGTGGCGAGATAATGCCACACGTAGATACTTCTATATCAGCACGGAAGGTACAAATACCATCATCAGGATGTGCTTCAGGATACGTATGAACGCAGATATGGCTTTTGTCTAAATGCGCAACAACAGTGTCAGGCAATGGCCCTGGTGTTTCGTCAACATCATACGTTTGCTGCTGCTCGATTGGCTCCTCAGACACCAATATTGTGACACTGGCACCTTGCGGATCATAATCTTGGCGAGAAACATTCAGAATGTTTGCGCCGATAATATCAACCACTTCACCTAAAATATCGGTTAGTCGATCAGCATTATACTGTTCGTCGATATATTCAATATATTCTTTACGCTGTTGTTCGGTCTTTGCGTAGCAAATATCGTAAATACTAAAGCTTAAACTTTTGGTTAAGTTATTAAAGCCATGTAGTTTAATTTTATCGAAGGGTTTGTTCATGATAAACCAACCTATAAACTAGTGAAATCTGCCACTGCAGAATGAAAGTTCGCGGATTTTATACGAATTTCACCACGGGAAAAAGCGTTATTTTACCTGTTGTTGCACAACTTCGTGACTGTGGGTAATTTCTACTGTTTTATCAAGCATTAATGCAACTGAACAATACTTTTCAGCAGACAGTTGCACCGCACGTGCAAGGTGCTTTTCAGAGACGTTATCGCCAGTTACAACAAAGTGTAGGTTGATCTTGGTGAATACACGAGGAGCTGACTCAGCACGTTCTGAGCTTAGTTGCACTTGAACGTCAGAGAAGTTTTGTTTAGCTTTTTTAAGAATGCTTACCACATCTACAGATGAACAACAGCCAACAGACATTAATACCATTTCCATTGGACTTGGTGCTGCGCTGTCACTGCCGGCATCAAATACTACATTATGACCAGAATTTGAAAGACCAATAAACGTATCGCCTTCAACCCATTTTACATTTGCTTGCATTTTTCTACTCTAAAAAATTGTTTTCTTGATTGTATGCAAGTCACAAATAGATGCAATAAAAAGCGATAATCAGCTTATTTAAGCCCCTTCAGCAACAGCATTATCAAATAAATTCTTCACTAATCCGGCAAACTCATCAATAAAGGCATGCTGCTCTATGGTCACCTGTTTGCTAGTAACACTGCTGAGCACTTCTTGTAAATCATAAACAATGCCATCAACCTCACGCACTATCATGCCGCGTTGCTCTGTTGAAAGCTCACTGTGTTGCTCGCATAACAACATAACGTTTTCAGCGATATCGTCTTCAATTAACTCCATTATCGTAGGAGCGCCAGGTTTTATTTCGCCGGGCTTCTCAAATAACGCTAAATTTTGAGTAAGATACATGATGAGATCATCATACCCTTGCCTATCTAAAACCATAATTAAAACACCTGTAATAAAATTATTGGGACTCTAATGATTTAAGCAGAAAGCGCTTTTAATTGCTACCTTTGCCCAGCAACCAATACAAAAAAAGCAGCCGAAGCTGCTTTTTTAATTATTTAGTACCAAACTAGAGCACAATATTAGTCAATTTTTAGACCTGGGCTCAATGTTGCTGGCATCGCGACTTTTTCAAGTTCGACAGAAGCAACTGGGTATGCGCAGTAATCTGCCGCATAATATGCACTTGCTCTATGATTACCTGACGCTCCAATACCACCAAATGGTGCTGCGCTTGATGCACCTGTTATTGGACGGTTCCAGTTAACAATACCCGCGCGAATGCGACGTAAGAAGTGATCATAATCAGCTGCGTTATCACTTAGTAAACCAGCCGACAAGCCAAAACTTGTGTCGTTTGCTTTATCAATTGCGCTATCAAAGTCTGTAAAGCGGAATACTTTTAATAAAGGACCAAAATGCTCATCATCTGGGAAGTCAGTAACATTACTACACTCTAAAATACCAGGTGTTACAAAACCGGTATTTTCAGTGTGTGTAAGCTCAACTAAAACTTCTGCACCTAGTTCAATTAGTTGCTGTTGTGCTTTAGCCATACCTGCAGCGGCAGCTGATGAAATCATCGACCCCATAAATGGTTGATCAGCATCATCGTAGTTACCTACTTTGATTGCCTTAGTCGCGGTAATTAAACCAGCAAGAATTGCGTCACCTTGCTCGCCTGCTGGTAAAAATAATTTACGAGCACACGTACAGCGTTGACCACTTGAAATAAATGCAGATTGCAAAATATCGTGGATCGCCGCTTTTGTGTCAGCTACATCAGTAATGATAAGCGGGTTATTACCACCCATTTCTAATGCGAGAATTTTACCTGGCTGGCCTGCAAACTGTTCATGTAAAATATGGCCAGTGCGTGATGAACCGGTGAAAAACAAGCCATCAATCTCTTTATGTGCAGCGAGTGCTTTACCTGTTTCAACTTCACCTTGCACAAGGTTAATAACCCCAGCTGGTAAACCGGCTTTTTCCCATAGCTTAAGCGTTAGCTCAGCTACCATAGGCGTTAACTCTGATGGTTTAAATACCACTGTGTTACCGGCTAAAAGCGCAGGAACAATATGACCGTTAGGTAAATGTCCTGGGAAGTTATAAGGGCCAAATACAGCAACAACACCGTGTGGCTTGTGACGGATCATCGCGCGACCTTGTGGCATTGGGTTTTCAACGTCACCGGTGCGATCTAAAAAAGCCTTTTCAGAAATAGCGATTTTTCCTACCATGGCACCCGCTTCTGTACGGGTTTCCCATAATGGCTTACCTGTCTCTTGTGCAATCGCTACAGCAAGTTCTTCGCTATGTTCTTTAAGCGTTGCTGCAAACGTTTTAACAATCGCTAAACGCTCTTCGAATGATTTGTCTGCCCAGCTGTAAAAAGCTTCACGCGCTGAGTTAACAGCAACATCTACTTGCTCAGCAGATGCCGAGTTCGCTTGCCAAATAACGTCGTTATTTGCAGGGTTTACTGAATTAAATGAATCGCCTTGGCCTTGTGACCATTGACCATTAATAAATTGTGCAGGATGAGTCATATACTTTCTCCTAAATTATAAGCTTGTTGCGGTAACGGTATCGCCCGCTTGTAAATGAAGTGCGTCTGCCATTGCTTGTGGCAATGTAAGCTCTGCACTTGTCGCATCGAAGTTTAACTGTGCGACAGTTGCTCTAAAGTCATTTAATTTATCATTCGCTAGCATTACTGGCGTATCACCGCTGTTTTCACCAATTTTTACGGTAACGTTTTTGGCATTACGAATAGTCGCAATATTACCTACTTTCGCTTCAACAGTCGGGCCCGCATCAAAAATATCAACGTAGCCATTAAAGGTGAAGCCTTCACTTTTTAATAACTCAATTGCTGGGCGTGTATTGTTATGGACTTTGCCAATCACTTCTTGTGCACCTTTACTTAACAGGTTCACGTAAATTGGGTATTTAGGCATTAGTTCAGCAATAAACACTTTTTGGCCAATGCCAGTTAGGTAATCTGCCGTTGGGAAATCCATTGAGAAAAAGTGCTCTTCGAGCCATTGCCAAAATGGGCTATCACCATTTTCATTCGATACACCACGCATTTCTGCAATAACTGTTTCAGCGAAACGCTGCTGATGTTGTTTTATAAACATAAAGCGTGCTTTTGACAGCAGTTTACCGTTATTATTTTTACGGTAACCATCTTTCAAAAATAACGTGCACAATTCAGTAGCGCCGGTGTAATCGTTACAGAGCGTTAAAATATCAACCGCTTTGTATACATCAAGCGTACGTGATGAGTGAATCACTTTACTTAAATGATAATGGTAAAATGCATCATCTAAACCTACAGCGGCTTCAATAGCCGAAGTTCCGACGACTTCACCTGTTTCGCTATCTTCAAGAACAAACAAGTAACCTTCATCACCCGGGTGAGATGCACTTTTTGCGAATGAGCTTAATGAATGGTCTATTTTCTTTTGTAATAACGCTTCGTTATTCGGTAAAGACGTAAAGCCATGGCCCGATTCGTGGGCTATTTTCAATAAAGCTGGGTAATCACATTGCTGGATTGGGCGAAGGATCATCATGAGTCCGCTTGCTCCCTTATATATAACGGTAAATTAGAATGTCAGGGCAAGCTTTCTACTTGCCCTAAATAAGATGAGACGGGTAATTAACCGTTCACAACTTTAGCAACTGCTTTTTCAAAACGTGCCATACCTTCGCGAATATCTGCTTCTGGTATTACAAGAGAAGGAGTAAAGCGAACAACGTCAGCGCCTGCAACTAATGACATAACACCTTCATTGATACCAGCAACTAAAAACTCTTTCGCACGGCCTTTAAACTGTTCGTTAACTACAGCACCAATCAACAAGCCTTGACCACGTACTTCAGAGAACACGTTGTACTTGTCATTGATTGCAGTTAATAACTCACGGAATAACGCTTCTTTTTCTTTAACACCAGCAAGAACCTCTGATGTATTAACTGTATCAAAAGCCGCTTCACCTACAGCACATGCGAGTGGGTTACCACCGTATGTAGAGCCATGCGTACCAATTTTAAGGTGTTTAGCTATTTCAGTCGTCGTCAGCATTGCACCAATTGGGAACCCACCACCTAACGCTTTAGCTGATGTAAGGATATCTGGCGTTACGCCTAAACCTTGATATGCATATAGCTCACCCGTACGGCCAACACCTGTTTGCACTTCATCGAAAATAAGTAGCGCATTGTGTTTGTCGCATAACTCGCGAACACCTTTTGCGAACTCGTCTGTTGGCGAGATGATACCGCCTTCACCTTGTAGAGGTTCCATCATTACGGCGCATGTTTTATCTGAGATAAGTGCTTCAAATGCAGCTAAATCATTGTAATCACAATGTACAATATCGCCAGGCTTAGGACCAAAGCCATCTGAGTAAGCCGCTTGACCACCCACAGTAACAGTAAAGAATGTACGGCCGTGGAAGCCTTTATTAAATGCAATGATTTGTGATTTTTCAGCACCGAATTCTTCAAGTGCTAAACGACGCGCTAATTTAAGCGCCGCTTCATTTGCTTCTGCGCCTGAATTGGCAAAATAAACTTTATCAGCGAATGTTGCATCAACTAGCTTTTTAGCTAGGCGAAGTGCTGGTTCATTGGTCATAACATTTGATAAATGCCAAATTTTTTCACCTTGCTCTTTTAATGCATTGACTAATGCAGGGTGGCAGTGACCCAGACAGTTAACGGCAATACCACCAGCAAAGTCGATATACTCACGGTCTTGCTGATCCCATACGCGCGAACCTTCGCCACGAACAGGAATTACGCTTGAAGGTGCGTAGTTAGGTACCATTACTTGATCAAATAATTCGCGATTGACTGTCATTTTAATTCCTCTTAATTGTGATATCGCAGAGAGTACAAAGCCGCTAGATTATAAACTTCACCACATGTTCAATGATGCAAATCAGCATAGCCTAAATTTAAAAAAAGACTCTCTGGTTCAATTTTCAGGTAACCATTATTTCAGAGTTTAACGCTATTGTCTCTTATAAAACTTTCATGAAACCCTTGTAAATAAAGGGATTGAGATATTATTTCATAGATAGTGAATAACTATTTGCAGTGAGCGCTTGTTTCTTTTTTAGAGCATCAAGCCGCTCTGTAACTCACTGCAGGAGTCTGTCACATTGAAATAGTGGAGAAAGAATGGACTGAATGATGAATGAATAGTCGCAAAAAAATTAACAATTATTTTATAATTAGTTGAGTTTTAGTCTGTAAAAATAAAAATATTACATGATTACGTTCAGAACTGCTGCAATCATATAGGCACAATTACCGATAGCAGAGCCAAAGTCAGGCTGGCTTTGCATTAACGTGGTCAATCGTAGCGTGTGATCAATCTAATTTAATATGGAAGTTCTGTAAATTAACCTTCTCTAAATGCTGCAACTCAGCTTTAGAAAAGTCTATATACTCAAACCACCGCTGTGCCTCATCGCTTTCAACCAATTGGTGCTCTGTAAGCGTAACATACTGCGAGTAACAGCGCGCTTTTTGCATTACCGCTGTTAAAGGCAACAGTGAATCGCCCTTTGCAAGCCCTGTAGTCAATTGCTCCATCACATAGTTAAAAGGCAAATAGCGAAATGCCATTTTTTCAATTACCTTTGCTGTTATTTTTAATGATTGCTCGCTGAGTAACGTACTCAAAAACAAAGGATCTGGCTTTAATTCTAGCAGTGCTGTATGTAAGTCTTTATGTTGTTCTTCTCTGGCTAAAGTGACTTTACGACGCCAAACTAATTCAAATGTACGCAAATACAAGCGAACCAATGCTATTTTGCCAACATCTAATAACATCCCGAGCGTAAAGGCATGAATGTCATTAACGCCATTTAATTTTGCAATTTCTTGTGCAGCAATTGCACATGCCATTGAATTATCACGCAGGCGACGTTTAAGTAATGGGAAAGGCTCTGTGCTATGCGGCATCCAATGGCGAACAGCAAATGTTGGCACCACAAACTTTAAGTTATCAAGGCCTATGTATCGTAATGCAAGTGAAGGACTGTCGACCTTAACTGAGGTGTGCTTATTACGCTGTTTGCGATAGTAGGGTAAGTTTACAAAAGTGACGAGCTCGCGTCCTAACCAACTCAAATCGTTTACAAGAGGCTCCAAACGACCGACAGACGCAGACTTAACAGACAAGATATCTAAAATAGCAGGCACATTATCTTCAATACCAATTGTTTCATGTAATACACTATCTATATCAGCAAGCTGTTTTTTCATAGCAGCTTCAATTGCATTGTGTAGCTGCTGGCTAGCCTGCGCGCGGTACTTATGGTGTGCTGTGCTCGTCTCTTTACGTTTCGTATGCGCCGCCATTTCTACTTCAAGTAATGTACGCTGCTTTATCGGCTCACCGTAATTGATCTCAAGCGTATGAATATAACCAATTTGACGTTGCGCAAAGTTATGACCAAGCAATAAGTCATGTGCTCGTTGCTCTAAAACATTGGCTGTGATCTGTTGGCGCTTGATGTCTGTCATTTAATCTTTTCTTTAATAAATAAGCGGAGAACGGTAAATTAACCCTAAGCCTAGAACCGAGTTAAAAAGTTGGCAAGTAATTCAAGCCCTTGTTCTGTTAATATTGCTTCAGGATGAAACTGCACCCCTTCTAAAGCAAGCTCTTTGTGCGCAAGCCCCATTATATACTCAAAGTCACCTGTTTGTGTTTGTGTCCATGCTGTTATATCAAGTTCAGCGGGTAACCCTTGTGGCTCAACAGCCAATGAGTGGTAGCGACATACGGTTAACGGCTTTGCTAAGCCTTTAAAAACACCTTGCTCACGATGATATACCGGTGATGTTTTACCATGCATAACCTGTTTTGCGCGCACAACATTTGCACCTAATGCTTGGGCAATGGTTTGGTGCCCAAGGCAAATACCTAGCACAGGAAAAACACCTTTTAATTGTTTCACCACATCGAGCGATATACCCGCCTCATTAGGTGAACAAGGCCCTGGTGAAATAACAACATGCTGCGGCTTTAATTGTTTTATCTGCGATATTGTTAACTCATCATTGCGCTTTACCAACACTTCTTGATCTAGGCGTTGAAAGTATTGCACCAAGTTATAAGTGAACGAGTCATAATTATCGATCATCAACAGCATGAATTTAGTAACCCAAAAGCATCATCAGAATAATGGGATGGCATTCTATCTTAATCACTGACAAGTTGCAGTGTATTGTCTTCTAAAAACATTCGAGATCTGTAAACAGTACCTGCTTGGAGACTCACTAACTAAAGGTCTTAAAGCTGTTCACTCATGACTAAATGCGCTGACAAAGCATCTTTTTCAGCTTTTGATAGCGCGACAGAACACTTACTTTCAAAGTCATAACGCACCATTACGGTTTTGCCTACGGCACAACATTGCCCTTGTTGATAAGCCTCTTGGCGAATAACAAAAGAGCTTGAACCAATATGCTCAATTGTGGATTTAACTTCAACGTCGTGACCATAAAAAAGCTCACCGACAAAACTTACTTCTACTTTAGCAATGATCAATTTCCAATCGTGAGGATTCAGATCTGGTGTAAAAAATTTGAAAATAGGCGCTCGAGCAGCTTCAAACCATACCGGTAGTACGGTATTGTTGATGTGTCCTAATACATCGGTTTCGCTAAAGCGCGGTGTAATTTTTTCTACAAACATAATAATTCCAATAAAGGCAGCTCATGACGGACTTTATTCGCGTTTACGATAACGCCCTAAGCAATGAATTTTGTGATAACTTTATCACGCTCTTTGAACAAAGCCCGCATCTAAAACAAGGTATGACTTCAGGCGGTGTAGATTTAGCTAAAAAAGACAGCCAAGATCTACATTTATATAATTATCCTGAATATTCAGAGCAACTAAAACACATTCAACAGACCACTGCAGGCTACGTATTTAAATACCTTGAAGAACATATTTTCATGATGATAGGTGCATTTGGACTAAAAGTGTATCACCCAAAAACAGGCGTACCGACCGATTTAACGCAAGCTAACTTTGATGAAATTGGCAAACCTCAACTACCTTTATTAGTGCAGCAGATTTTTCGCCTGGGCAATATTCAAGCGCAAAAATACGAGACAAACAAAGGCGGCTACCCTTATTGGCATAGTGAGGTTTACCCACAGGCTGGGCATAACGAAGCGCTGCACCGAGTGTTACTCTTTATGTTTTACCTGAACGATGTTGAAGAAGGTGGCGAGACTGAGTTTTACTATCAACAACGTAAAATTTCACCAAAAAAAGGCACCATGGTCATTGCTCCGGGCTATTTTACCCATACTCACCGTGGCAACAAGCCCATCTCTAACGATAAGTATATTTTGACTTCATGGGTGATGTTTAACCGTGCAGAGCAAATATACGGGACTCCGCAGAGTTAAACGAACGGTAAGCGGTAAGCGGTAA
>NZ_PDUS01000006.1:209568-249903 GCF_002723455.1 Pseudoalteromonas sp. 3D05
GTAAGCGGTAAGCGGTAAGCCAAAAATCTACTCAATTCAGATTTTATGTCAAGGCTTACCAAGCACTCTGGTCGCTTAAAACTTACAGCTTATAACTTATAGCTCTAAAATAATTGATCAAACAAATCAAACAGCTGCTCAAGCTCTTCAATAGTGTTGTAATGCATACAACCGATGCGAACTACACCGCCTTTGTCTAAAACACCTAATTGCTCACACAAGCCCTGAGCGTAAAAGTT
Organism: Pseudoalteromonas sp. 3D05; assembly: GCF_002723455.1. Taxonomy (GTDB): domain Bacteria; phylum Pseudomonadota; class Gammaproteobacteria; order Enterobacterales; family Alteromonadaceae; genus Pseudoalteromonas. The sequence continues at coordinate 209,808 of NZ_PDUS01000006.1, forward strand.
ACCATCCCACACACAGATATGCTGTTTACCAAAAAACTCAGACACTTGGCGCGGCTCAAGCCCTTCAAATGTCAGAGCGAAGGTAGGTGTGCGCTCTGATAAACGTTCTAAATCATCAATACCAAACAGCTTGATTTTAGGATAATTGACCAGACGTGTTAGGAAGTGCTCACTTAGTGCCATTTCATGTTGTTTAGTCTTTACAAAAGCCGAAGCTAATTTTTCGCGGCGTGAATAACTATCATCAAGCTCACTAATGTCAGCAATATAATCAACCGCAGCAATTAAACCTGCGAGTGCTTCAAAGCTTTGCGTGCCGGTTTCCCAGCGCCCTGGAATAATATCCTTAGCAGGTTCAACCTTGTAAGGCGTAAATCCTTCAAGGTGCTCACGCTTACCATAGACCATGCCTAAATGCGGGCCAAAAAACTTATACGCAGAACACGCTAAAAAATCACAATCTAGCGCTTGAACGTCAACCAGTTCATGCGGTGCGTAATGCACAGCGTCAACATAAACCAATGCACCCACTTCATGAGCCATCGCAACAATACGTTGAATATCGTTAATAGATCCTGTGGTGTTTGATGCGTAAGTTACAGCTACAAGCTTGGTGTTGGTATTTAGCAAGCTGGCAAAATGTGCTAAATCTAGGCTACAATCCGCTTCATTGATACGTGCAGCATTAACTTTCACGCCTTTATCTTGTGCTGCTTGTTGCCACGACGATACATTTGAAAAGTGGTCAGCATTGGTCACGATGATTTCATCACCCGCTTGCCATTCACGTGAAATTGCGCGGCTAAAGCTAAATGTTAAACTGGTCATATTCGCGCCAAATACGATTTGATCGCGAGAAGGGGCATTTAATAAATCAGCCGCTGCTTGGCGCGCATTAGCCATTAGCTCAACGGTTTTATCGCTTGAGAAAAACGCGCCGCCTAAGTTAGAGTTGTAATAACCTAAGTAAGCCGACATTGCACTAAGCACTGATTGCGGTACTTGCGAACCACCCGGGCCATCTAAAAATATAGGTGACTTACCAGCAACTTGTTGCATTAATGCCGGAAATTGACGGCGTAGTTTAGTTAAATTCATTGCCATTCCTTAAGCCGTTAATACAAAACAGTCTAGGTAACCGTCTTTACTTGCGTCAATTTTATTCATTGGTGTAGCGTTGTGCCATACTTCACGGTCATTGATCAGTGCAAACATGCCATCTTTAATTTCCATTTTAAAACACGGCTCAGCCTGTTTATTTTCATAAACAAGTAATTCACCGCCCTCTAAATTTTCATGTGATACACCACAAATGCACACGTGATCAAAGCCATCTTGATGAATACCTTCTGGCGCAGGAGGCGTATCGCTTTCGATAGCAAGCATTCTAAATTGGTGAACTTCAATATCACGCTCTTCGTCTATTCCTGTAATCGCGCGAAACTCATTAACGATACTTTTCATACCGTCACTTTGCAGTAAGCTCTGCTCTAAGTTCTCATAAGTGCGTTCTACATTGCCTTGAAAGGTATTGATTGAATCATCTTGTACAAAGGCTTTTGTAGCTTGTAAAACAAGTTCATCATTTTGCACTTTAATTACTGAATAACGACGTTTACGAAACGCACCATCGGCATAAGGGTTAGCTGGAAGATTAGCAAATGATGGCTTTACCGCCTCGATATGAGCTTGGTTTACAAAACGAAGTTGCAATAGGTTCTGGTTGTTTAATGCTGTCATAAAATATCACCTAAAAAATAAGAGACTAACTCATAAATAATGAAGGGGATTTTAATGCAAATAGAGAGAAATTTTTGCGTCTTTATTTAATTAAAGGCGTTTAAAAGTATAAAAGTAAGATATAAATGTGGGTTTTATTGAATTTTTAATTTAAAAATAAAAACGACCACATGACGTGGTCGTTTTATCAACTACAAAAGGTATTCAATAAACTTATGGTGTTGTCTCTACAAACTCAACATTAACTTCGCATGATGCTGTTAGCGGACCTACAGAATAATAGTCTGTCTCTAACGTGCCATCACAACCTGTCACCGAGCCTATTTCATAACCCGTATCTGGGTATAAATATATATCTCTGGTTTCATTTTCGCTTAGAGAGAAGCTTTCTTCACCTACGCTGCCGCTACCTGTTACATTAAATGCAACAGACATATCAAATAGAATATTCGTATAGCCTTGGCCATCTCGTAACCCTTGTATATAAGATACTGCTGCTGCCGATAAATTATTAGATTTCAAGTTTATGTTGGCTGCTTTATTTACAACATATTCTAAACCACTAACGTCCGTAATCTCATTATTATCTAATGATAGGTATGTAAGTAAAGTGTTGTTACTAGTGTCTACTTGCTGGAGTTGATTATTAGAAAAATAAGCACTAACAAGTTCAGTGTTGCTACTAATATCTATCGAAGTAAAGAGGTTAGCTTGGGCATTCAAGTAAACGAGTTTACTTAAACTTGTCAAATCGACCGTATTCAATTGGTTATTATCTATATCTAAATCATCAATATTAATGTTATTACTTAAATCTATACTTGTTAGCAAATTATTACCAACACTTACCGATCTAAGCTCTGTATTATTGCTTAAATCTATAGAAGCTAAACTATTTCCCCATACAGCTAAATAAGTTAGTTCAAGGTTTGCTTCAAGGTTCAACTCAGTTAATTCATTTTCCCCTATATGTAGCCCTTTTAACTCATTTGCATTGCCTACATCAATCACAGCTAATTGATTAGAGTGAGCATGTAAATATTCTAATTGACTCAAATGAGAAATTTCAATTTCAGTTAGTAGGTTTGATGATAAATCTAGATAACTCACTTTATTATTAGAGCTTAAGTCTATTACAGATAGCTGATTGTGTGACAACTGAATACTAGTTAATAAGGCATTCTGACTAAGATGGACTTCTGTTAGATCATTATTTGAAATATGAACCCAAACTAACAAAGCCTGCTGGCTCAAATCAACTTCGGATAATTGATTATATGAAAGAAAAACTGCATGAAGCAATGTGTTTTGGGTGAGATCAATTGATGTAATTAGATTACTTTCAGCGCTAAGAGTAACAAGCTTTGTTAAACTAGTTAAACCTAAAGATGTAAGTTGATTAAAAGATATGTTTAAGCTTTCGATATTAATATTATTATTGAGATCTATATACGTAAGGGCGTTATCATCCACACTTAGGTTTATAATCTCTACATTATTACTCAAATCAATTTCAGATAAGGCGTTACTTGAAATTGAAAGGTAATTTAGCCTTAGGTTTTGGCTTAAATCGATACTTGTTAGCTCATTTTGCGATAATTCCAAATGCTGAAGGTTAGTATAAGCAGACAAATCAATCTCAGAAAGTTTATTTGAGTTTAATGAAAGCTCAGTGATTACATTTGGATCATTTACTATTAGTGATGTTAAAGCTGAGTTATATATACCGATCATTTTAAGGCTAGAGTACTGGGATAAGTCAATGTCACCTCCCCCTAAATTTAACTCACTGACTCTAAGCTGCTCTAAATTAGGAAAAGCGTCCAACCCGACTAATGAAGTTATTTCACCATTAACACTCCATGCGCAGTTCAATGACGTAGTATCTTCTAATCGTGTATACCCAGAATTATTCACACACTCTGCAAGTACTGGATCAGTTATACCCGCTTTCTCAGCAAGTGAAGTTGCTTCAACAAACTCTACATCAATTTCACATGACGAAGTTAACGGCCCCACTTCGTAATAATCAGCTGAATACCAAGTTCCATCGCAGCCTGTTACGCTTGCAACTTCATAACCACTATCAGGGTATAAATAGAGCCCGCGGCTTTCACCATCTGATAATAGAAAGTTAGAGTCACTAACACTACCGTTACCAGCTACATTTACAGTAACGCTGTAGCTTACTGAGTAGGAAATATTGTAGTAACCTTGATTATCTCGTAAGTCATCTAAATAACTAACAGTATCGTTGCTTAGCGGATTATTATGTAAATCTAGGAAAAATGCACGATTTTCCGTCAAAAATTCAATCCCAGTGACTGTCGTTATCTTTGCTCTATTGGCATAAACCCATTTCAAAGTGATATTGTTAGTAAAGTCGAGATTAGTGATATTTGTTTCATTAATGTTTAACGAGGTTAAATTACTAAACTGACTTACATCTAACTCGATAAGTGGATTTTGTAATATATTTAAATCAAGTAGCTGCGCTGGTTTATCGATAATAACCTGACTGAAATCTGATATCTGATTCCCTTCTAAGTTCAGATACTTCAAATTAGCAAGACCTGTGGTGTCAAATGACGTCAAGTTTGCATACGATACAAATAACGACTCAACACTTGGGAACTGAGCATTATTTATTAAACTCTGATCTAAACCACTAATATTGAGCTCTCTTAGCTTAGTTAAATGTGATAAGTCTAAACCCGCTAACTCTGGTGTATGGCTAATATCTAAATAATCTAACTCTACACTTTGTCTAAGGTCTAAGCCAGTTAGCTCAGTATGACTAACTCTTAAATCAAGTAGATAAGCGCTATTTATAACTAAGTTCGTTAATGGGTTTACATTTAAACTAAGAGCTCCAAGCAATGTATTGTTAGTTGTATCCAGTGATACTAGTTGGTTATTCTGTAAATCCAACTCTTTTAAATTGCTATAAGGCGATGCATCAAAACTAGTTAAAGCATTACCTGATAAACCAATCCGCTCTATCAGATTTGAATCATAGACCATGATGCCTGTAATACTACTATTATTAATAGTGATGTTTGTTAATGCTGTTAAGCGTGATAAATCAGGAACTTCACCAACATTCAAATTAACAACATGCAATCCATTTAAATTGGGAAATGCTTCTAAACCATCCAATGAATTAATGTCACCTGAGTAGCAATTCAAAGAAGTTGTAAACTCAAGGTGAGTATAACCAGAATTGTTCGCACACTGAGCAAGTGCAGGGTCGGTTATCCCCGCTTTATCAGCAAGTGGTATTGCCTCAACAAATTCTACGTTAATCTCACACGACTCAGTGATTGGGCCAACTTCATAATAGTCAGCTGAGTGCCAAGTCCCTTCACAACCCTCAATTGAATCCACTTCATAACCACTATCAGGGTATAAATAGAGTCCGCGGCTTTCACCATCTGACAAAGTAAAGTTTGAATCGCTAGCAGTACCATTTCCAGTTACGTTCACAGTAACGCTGTAGCTTACAGAATACGAAATATTGTAATAACCTTGATTATCACGTAAGTCATCTAAATAACTAATAGTAACACTGCTTAGCGGATTATTATCAAAGTCCAACCTTGCTGACTTATCAGCAATGGCTTCTATTCCACTAATTGTTTCTAATGCATTCCGTTTAATATAGACGTTTGTTAAATTGCTATTATTACTAAAATCTAGTGTAGAAATTGAAGAGTCATTTACCTGAAGCCAGTTTAAAGATGTCATCTCGCTTATATTCAGCTGTTCAAGCTGGTAGTTATAAAACAAATCCAGTGATAATATTAGATCTGGATTTGCAATTGAAGATAAATCACTAACACCAGAATCTGATATTCTCAGTCTTGTTAAATTAGTAAAAGGCGAGAAGTCAAAACTTGTATAGTTAGCTCCACCTATCGTTAAACTTGATATGTGATAGACATGTGACCATGGCACAAGTGGCTGCTCAACACCTTCAACATTTAATGAAGATAAGCTTTGTAACGCTGAAAAATCTAAATTATTTATCGAGGTATACTCTATACCCAAATCTAGTAAATTAACTAAGTTTATTAGATTAAGCGACGCAACCCCCATTTTACCAATATTAAGGCGAGTTAGTTTGGTTAAATTGGTGACATCAAGCTCTGTTACCCCTGTTTGCCCCCATAAAAACGCATCTCTTAGCTCTGTTAAGTGCCCAATATTGAGTTCAGTTAAACTACCGCTATTAAGCCATAGAGACTCTAGCTGCGTATTAAACGTTAAGTCTAGCTGATTTAACTCTGTGCCTTGTAAGTCTAGATGCACTAATTGTGTTTGATTAGATAAATCAATCTGAGTCAACTGCATATCCTGCAAAGTTAAATCCTGCAGTGAGGTATATGCAGATAAGTCAATATCTGAAATATTTTGTCCACTCAACTCTAGGCGAGTAATTAGACTAGAGTCGTAAAATTGAATAGATTCTATTTTTGTTTGCTGCTCAGAACCATAGTTATAACCATTAGAAAACTCTGTTAATTGCTCTAAAGCAGATAAATCTAAGTGGGTGCCAATGTTTAAGTTTGCAAGCTCTAAAGTTTGTAAGTTAGGTAGCGCCTCCAACCCCGCTAAAGACGTAACCTCACCATAGATGTTCCAACTACAATTTAATTCAGTCACACTCTCTAAGCTTGTTTCACCTGAATTATCAACACACATTGCAAGTGCAGGATCTGTAATATTTGCTTGAGTAGATAACGGGACAAACTCTTTAAACGTTACATCAATTTGACAGCTTTCTTTCACATAAGAGATTCTATAATCACTGCCATCTACATAGCCGTCACAACCTGAAATACTATCAAGTTCATAACCTGAATTTGGCTCAATAGATGTCGACCAATTTGAGCCATGCTCAACAATACTCTCATCTCCTACAGCCAATGAGCCATTCCCATCACTATTTACTGTTATCGTGAGCTCTGGCGCATCAAATGATAAATACACTTCATCACCTACCTGGCAACTATTACCCTTTAAGTACTTACAGAAAGTAATATCACGGCGATTGTTATCGATTAATTCAATAACGGTGTCTTGACCATCAAGTATTAGCTCTAATTTACCGTCAATCAGCTCAACATTTACAGGATCGGCATTATCAAGTCGAAGAGTATAATATTGCTTATCTTGCTCTTCGTCGTAATCACTATTTCTAACAAACCACTCCACAGTTCCATTTCCGTCATTTTGATATAGCCTAAAACCTAAATCATATTCATAAAACTGGTCTACTTTTGTTGAAGGGCTATAATCATGGATATATAAATGCGCAGTGGTTTCCTCTGCTGACGAGCCTTGAGTAATTGTACGTTCAATATAATAACGGTCGCCGTCAACAGCTACTAAAGTGTATACAAACTTACCAGCAAGATGGCATGTATCCAAAGCAACGTCGCACCAGTCAACTCTTTGCCAATTACCATCTGTTGTGTCGTAATACAAATCACGGATCAAATGTCCGTCCTCAAACCCCTTTTGATACGAACTGGTTCCAGTAGTAAAGAAAACCTCTCCATCTTGGTAGATTTGTACTTCAGCCCAGTGAGAGTTGATATCATGACCATCTCTGAACTGATGGCGCCCGGCAAAGTTATCTGCTGATATTGCTTGCTCATTACGGCGCACCATAATGCCAGAATCTGTATAATGCTCACTGTCAAAAATACCTTGTGTGACTAACTGGTAGCCCACATTTATATCTTTAGTGACATAAAATGACTCAATTCCGCCATCCTCAGGGAAATTAAGCACCATAGTGTTATCTGCAACTTGCCAAGTAAAGCTTTCATCTGATAAATCGCTGATATTATGAGATACACCTGTACCATCATCATTGAAAAAGACTTTATAAACCGTATTTTCACCAACAAGGTTAACCGACCATTCACCTACCATGTCATTAGCATTAATTGCTAAGCGTTGCTCAAGAGTTGTTTTACTTACTTCATATGAACTTGTGTACTCATCTACTAGTACATCATCTTGGTATTGTTCAATATCACGACCTAGCTCATACCAATTACTGCCTTTTTCAGGGAGTGGTGTTAAGGTCAGTTTTGTTGCGATATCCTTAGTCGCAACATTCATCCCAATGCTATTAGAGAAGCTTTCGTATTCTTGTAAAACAAAATCACTTTGAGGAGTAATCTCTATAACTCCCTCAGCGCTTTCTGTCCACGTTACTTCTACTTTACCCTCGTAGGTTAATGCGCCTGTATTATCTTCACTTAGCTCTACCGTATAAGCGCTCGCATAATAAAGGTCTTGATTACCAATTATAAAGGTACCAACAGTCTCCTGCTGTTCTTTAAAGGTCGCATTAATTTCACAATCCATATTTCCAGCAAGTGCAATGTAGTGATTACCCTCAACGTAGCCATCACAACCTTCAATTGCGTCTAAAATGAAACCGTCGCTAGGAATGATTTCAAATCCAACTTTTTGATAGAAAAATGACGCTTGTGATGCGGGTGAAATTTCACCATTACCATTTGAGTTAGCAGTAAGGGTAACTTTAGGGCGCTTTGGTAAGTAAGTAATTTGTGATGCAGCATTACATGTACCGCCGTCTTTATAGTGGCAAACAACAATGCTATCGGTATCTGATGAAACAAGTTCGAAATGCCACTTTTCACCATTTCGGTCATAACTTAACACACCGTCATTAAAGGTTGCGCCAGTATAGGTCTGGCTCTCTAACTCTACAGCGTATGTTACATTACCGTTTTCGTCATATTCAGCGTAAACTCTGTCGGTCTGTCCATCAGCTGAATAAAACTCAGTGTAATTCTCTAATAGCTCTTCGGTAAATGCACTGTAGCTTAAATCTTTGCTATATTCATAAACTAATATCGCGCCATCTTGAGAGCTAATCTCACCATTTGGTGAGTAGTAATTGATAGTTCGGTTTATATAAAAAAGGTTATCAACAATACTAATAAACTCGTGAATCATCTCACTATTAAGATAACAGCTTGTATCAAAGCCTTCACATGATGTAACAACCTCATTGTTATAAATGAAGCGCCTACGTGTAAACTGACCATCCTCTAAATGCCCTTGCCAGTCAGTAATACCCAAACCAATCATGGTTGTGCCATCGCTATGTATATTCAAATCATACGATTGAGACGTGCCGATAAACCCATGCCAACGGCCTATTAATTCTTCATTTGTTGTGGTAACGGCTTGTTTTTTTATTAACAACCCTGTGAGGGTGTCGCTCGGCTCATCAAAGCTCGTATCAAGACCAACTAATTGATAACCGCCACTTAATGCTTTTGTAAACCAAAGCTCAAGCTGCCCTGTTTCACCATCTTCATCATAGTTAACAGTTAAGCTGTGGTTGTTTAGCTGCCAAGTAAATGCTTCGCTGCTGTTACCACCAACATCGCCTGTACCATCAGCATAGAATTGTAGGGTTTCAGGTAGGTCAGGATCGTCACTAGTATCGTAATCATTCTCATACGCATGAAATGCCCACTCACCTATAAGCTGCTCAGCTAATAATGAAATGGTTTTATTTTTATATATTAGATTCGTAGTGTACGTTTCATCTTCTTCGGTCGTCTTTGTGACTGAGCCGGAATTTCTATCAACTATCATTCGCTCTGTTGAGCGCGTGATCTCGATGGTTCTAAATACATCGTTTTCAGCTAATACTATAAAACTAAGCCCTGTTAAAACTAAAGACTCTGAACTTTCAGCATCTGAATTTTGATAAATCGTAACCTGTTTATCAAACGCTAATGTGTACACACCCTCATTTTCAGACCAAGTGATAGCGCTACTGGTATTAGCGCTAAACTCACCGCTACCATCGGCCATTAGGCTCAAGTGAAACGCTGTATTTGTGTGGTAGCGAGGTGAGTTAATAATGTAATTACCCTCTAGCGAACCTGTCGCACCAGTTACTAGATCATCATCTTCTTTAATTTCTTTTTTAGTTTTTTCGATGATTTCAGGGTCTTTCTCTATTACTTCTTCTTCAAACTGTTTTGCTACCTGCTCGTTTGCAACAAGCTCTAATGTGCTATTAACGCCTTCTGGTAACGAATAGTCTGGATTATCAACAATAATCTTAATAAGTGTGGCTAACTGAATTTTTTCATCAGCATCAACATTTAATAGTGCACTATCAAGCTCTGCTTCACTTGCAGGCTCTTTGCCATCACGTGTTAAAAGCGCAAACTCTGCAGTGGTAACATTAGTGATATTTACACCAAAGTTATCATTGCTATCGAGAGTTTTATCATCACCTGCTTGCGCGAGAAGTTTTTCGACTGAGCTCAATTGCGATACAAATTCAACACCTGGATTGAGCGTATCTAAGCCTTTTGCTTTTACTCTTACAAGCTTTTTAGCTGATGATTCGTCAATATTTAACACCGCAGTGTAACGGCCATCATCGCCAGCTTGAACATTAAAAGACTCACTCCCAACCACAATCTCAAGTTCAGCATTGGCAATAGGTTCATCTGTCACGATACCAGTAATCGTAACATTTGAGACTTTGCGTTTAATAAGGACTTCTTGTGTTGATGAAGCGGTTGCACCGTCATCATCTGTCACTGTAACAGTAAATTTGACCGTTACATCTTCTGTAATATCGGGAGAAGTAAATGTTGCTTCAGCAGTATTTAGGCCGCTGCTGGTAAACTCAAAACTTGCATCATGGCTCCAACTGTAGGATGCAATGCTACCATCACTATCAGAAGCTGTAGCGTTTAATGTTAACGCTTCTTGCTCAAGCACATCTTCAACCGTAGCTTGGCTAACTGTAGGGCTTGAATTGGTTGCAGGGGGTGGTGTAGGTGTAGGTCCAGAAGAGCCCTCATCACCGCCACCGCCACCGCAGCCAGCTAAAAGTAATGCCCCAGTGAATATACCCACACGAAGCTTTTTATTAAATAAATCCATTTGTATCCCTCATTATAAAGGGAAGCCTGTGGCGACATCCCTAAACTTATAAAAGTCGCCCTAAAACGACTTTAGATTAAATATGTATTACAAAGCGGCTTTAATCTGCTGTAATTGCTCTGTGAATGATAGATGTCTTAAATCTCCCAAACCAACAGCCTCTGTTAATTCAGCTAACTCATACTCAAATTTAAGTAATTTACTTTCAATATCTTTGTCATCTAATGCTGTTTTTGTTTTTAAGTATTCATTGAAAAGGCTATTAATTCGTTTTATCTGGTGTGCTACTAAATTCGCTTCAAGCTTAATGTTGTCATAATCTCGGTAATTACTCTTTGCGTAGCTCTCACCTTGTGCTAATTGAGATTTAATATCGCTATATACAACAGGAAAAACGTCGGGTTTATCAGAATCAGCTAATTGATAGATTTTGCGAATATGTTCTGAAAAATAAAACTGCACAACTGCATCCTTTTCAAGTGCTGTAAGTTGCTCTAAAAGTTGAGGAACATACTGTCTTACTTGTGATTCTTCACCCTCAATGAGTAATTCTTTTAACTCTTCATGTCGCTGCTCTAAGACGGTATAACGTTTTTCAAAATGAATTTTTGCATCAATTTGAGTAAGCACTGCAAACTCTTCCCTGACTGGTTTTAATACAGCTGTAATACGATCTTTTGAAAGGTTAGCTGCAGTTACAAGGCTAATAACTTGCTGACATTGCTCCATTACTTCATCCGCAACCGTATCGGATGAAAATAATGATGCACTATCAAGCGCACGCTCCGGCGTAAGCCTTAGTTCTTCAAACTCGGCCTCAAGCACTTGCCAAATTTTTTGAGCTTCCTCTACTTTTTCAATATCATACTCAGCGAGCGATTCAGATTTTATAATGTTATAAGCAGTTAACGCTTCCCCAAATGCTTGCTCTGCTTTTTGAAAAGCAGCTTGTTGTTGTTCAGGTGTTGCTTGTTCACCCGCTAAACCAGCAAGATCTTTTTGAACTGACTCAATCGTTTTGCAACCACTCAATGTGATTCCCATAAAAATAGTTACGAGTAATAGTTTTCTCATTAGTAGCTCCACTGTGCGCCAAGAGTGAATGAAACATTGCTATACTCCACTTCTGGTACTCTTAAACGTTGGCCATTTTCAAGGTTTTTAGTCACGATATCGCGCGATTTATATTGTGCGTCTATACCAGCAAGAATCGCAATGTGATTCATAACCTGATAACGCATACCCGCTCTGGCAAACACCCCCCAACCATTAAAGCTATCGGTCAGTGTTGTTGTTTCAAATTGGGTGTTCTGAATTTCAGAGTACATTGGGCTGCTTACTTCGCCTTCTAAATACCAACTATATTTATTAAAACTGTCTTTGAGGCGGCTGTCATAGCGAGCACCTAGAGTAAGTAAAATACCCATTTGATCTTCGGATACAGATATCACTGGACGAAGTTGAGATGTGTAGTTTTGCTGTGAACCTGTTTGCCCGCCTTCCATACCAGGTAAAGTAAAGCGTGCAGGATTAGTTGGATCATCTGAAATAGCAATTAAGGCCTTATCAAATGAATCAGCACCTGGCTGTACAAAAGAAAAGTTTGAACGTGTAAAGCTGGAAGTAAAAAACTTTGTACCCACTGTGAATTGTATTGCTTGTGAAAAATTATAAGCACCTTTAAAACCAATCTCATTGGCTTTGAGTTTAAATGCATTTTGCTGAACAGCACCAAACTCCCCCATATACCAAGTTTCAGTTGCGATATCAGTCGAGATTGTTGCAGCACTCTCAACATAAAAACCCCAATCATCATCTATCCCTGTGTAAGAAAGCTGACGTATCGCTGGGTTGGTAACATCTATCGATTGGCTAAGCTGACCAAAGCCTGCAACATCGTTTAGGGTTTCACTATAGCCTATTGTTTCAAGGCCTATACGCACTTCACTAAAAGAAGGGTTCGGTGTTGCATAGACTGATGCGCTAAAAAGGACGGGTATTAATAGAGGTAATTTCATGAACATGCCTTATTCTCTGCTATAAAGTTACCCAAATAGAAGAGAGCAAAGCTCTATGTACCCTCCCTGGTAACAAAAAATAACATTTGTTAAAATGTTTTAAACACACGTAATTTTAGTCCCTTACAATTATGCGTCAAGCAAAAAATGAACGCTGACTTAATAAAAAATTCGCAACAAAAGGACTTAAGAAGCTAACTTAATCATAAATCATTAATTTAAAAGACTTTTTAAATTAATATATTGTAAGTCTTTTTAGTATAATCGAATTTTGACAGAAGCTCAGATAGTTGAGAAGCTCGTTTGGCTGAGTTGATGTAAATAACTTACTCATATTTGCAGCCTCGATTAGAGCGCGCATTTAGTATGAATTTCTATACTTACAAGAATACGGTTATAAAATAAAGCATTTGCAACATAAAGTTGACCAACATTACTTGGGTCTGTTAAGACTTCACCCATTTTCTGTTCTGCGATACTTAATAGTAGCCGCATATCATCAAAATGATTTATCCAAATAAAAGCAAAAATAATTTAAGCAGCAAGGGGTTAGAGTACTCTAATGATGAACCCTTGTGCGTTGAGGTAAGAGCAAAATCGGCATAGCACAAAGCTTTAGTAAATATTGAAAAGTGAAAGGCCATTTCATGGATATAACATAAATTGATCATCACTGAATAACAGGCATAAAAAACCCAGCAAAAGCTGGGTTTTTAGAACAGTATTATAAATTAACGCTTAACTTTAACGCGCTCAATTACTGTTACGTGTGCTTCAACACGACGGTTTTCAGCATGTGCTGCTGCCGTGTTAGCTTCATTTTTAAGACGCTCTTCACCTAAACCAACCGTGATGATGCGCTCTTTTTCAATGCCATCTTCGATAAGGCGAGCTGCAACTGAATCTGCACGCTTTTTAGATAACCATTTATTGTAGTCTGCTTTACCTACAGCTGAAGTGTGACCTTCTAGAAGCACTTCAGTACCCGGGTGCTCATTTAAGAAAGCAACTGCTGCATCGATGTCATCTAAGTACTTTTGTGAAACTTTAGCTGTATTGTTAGGGAACGTAATTAGTAAGCTCTTGGTTACTTCACGATCTTCATATAGAGTACAGCCAGTGCCGTCTACTGCATCAGTCATCGGTGTGTTAGCACACTGATCATCTGCATCAGGAATATTGTCGTTATCGCTGTCTGTTGGAGCAACAGCAACTGGAACAACTGCTGCGACTGGTGCAGCTTCTACTGGTGCAGCAGATGAGCTTTGATTGCCAAACAAGTAGCTTAGACCTAGCTTAGCGCCAACATCAGTGTAACCACGGTCAAGACCTTGGAATATTGATGTTTCTGCGTTGAACGCGAAGTTATCAGTGAAATAATGTTGGTAACCAGCACCTACGTTAGCAAATGTAAGGCTTTCCGTTGCATCAACGTTTTTAAGACCAACGATACCGTAAAAAGGACCGCCATTGATGTGATAAAGTGCATCAACACCTAAACGATCACCTTCTAGGCTTGTTGCTGTCATTGCTGGATTTGAACTTGAAATGTCAAAATCCATATCAGCATACTCTAAACGTGCACTCCAGTAATCGCTAAAGCGATAACCTAGTTCAAGACCCCAACCTGTTGAATCATCAACGTTAGTGCCGGCACTACCACGAACATTTTCCCAAGAAGCGTCATAGTAATCACCAAATGCGCCGATAAAGAAACCTTCTTTTTCAGCCGCGAAGCTTGAAGCGCTAGTTGCAGCTAGTGCCAAAGCAATAGTAAGAGATTTTAATTTCATTGTTTCCTTCCCATTTTCACAATTAAAATTGTAGCTAAGTGACCCTAGCCTAATTAAGTATTACCAGAGTACAGAATCTTTTGTTAATCATTACTTAACGAAAACACATTCATGGTGTTTTTTATAAAAGTATTTTTAGAATAAAAACGCTAATCAGTATAGACCAGATAATAAACTTTACCTAACCTACGAAAAAGCTGCATTTTAAACTTACAATAAACATCTAAATTCAATTATTTAACGTATCGCCACCTATATAAAATTAGCGATACAGATTTTAAAACCCTTATTAGCATTATATTGCTTAATTTTGAATCAACAAGTAGTAACCGTGTTTATTTCCAATAAATGCCTATAAATAACAGTTAATAATTGCAACTTGGCGCATTAAGCCAGTAATAATTCATTATCTAAATTTTTATTGATGCTACACAAGCATGTTTTCGTGCAGCCCTACTTATTAAGTACCACAAAAAGTTTGATAATTTTTTTCATCTGAAGCTGCATGATTCCATGACTCATTGATGCTTTGAGTATAGGGGTTTTGCAGTGCTTGTAAGTATTCGCTTAGTATGGGACTTTGGTTAGATTCAGCAAAGTCTTTTAGGATTTTTTCTACCATATAGTTACGCGGGATCAATGTTGGATTAACTTTTCGCATGATTGAGTAACTTTGTTTGTGTGTCCTGTGAGCCCACTTCTCAGACCAAGAGGATAATACCGGAGGAATTGTTACACTTTCTTTCAACGACCTCGTTAAACTGTCAAACGTATTGGTATAGTCAAGAGAGTTATCTTTTAACAATGCTAATAACTCAGCCACTAACTCGCTATCTTCAGGTTTGTGCCCATCCAACCCTAGCTTTTGCGCCCACATGTCAGTAAATGCGTGATTAAACTTTTCTGCAAAACTATTAATTAGAGGGCTAAGTAAAGCAACGGCTTGTTCATCATCTTCGCTTATTAACGGTATTAAACTCTCAGCTAACCGTGCGCAATTCCAGTTTGCAATATTAGGTTGATTACCGAATGCGTAACGGCCTTGACGGTCAATGGAGCTAAATACTGTATCAAAATCAAAACTATTCATCATCGCACACGGGCCATAATCAATGGTTTCACCGCTGACGAGTGTGTTATCTGTATTCATTACACCGTGAATAAACCCCACCCGCATCCAGCTCACAACTAGTTCTATTTGTTTTTTTATTACCTCACTCAAGAAGGCTAAATAACGCTCAGGACCCGTGCTTTGTATATGTGGATAATGTCGTGTAATTGCCAAATCAGCTAAGGCTTTTAAACCTACAACATCTCCTTGGGTTGCTAAATACTGAAATGACCCTACTCTGATATGACTTGATGCAACTCGAGTCACAATCGCGCCAGGCTGTGGTGGTTGTCTGTAAACGGTTTCGCCCGTTGCGACCACCGCTAAACAACGGGTTGTCGGCACGCCTAGTGCGTGCATTGCTTCACTCATTATGTATTCACGTACTGCCGGGCCAATAGCGCAGCGACCATCACCACCACGAGAAAACGGTGTCGCCCCAGAGCCTTTTAACTGAATATCCCAAAGTAATCCTTGTTGATCGGCAACAGCCCCAAGTAAATGCGCGCGGCCATCTCCTAAGCGAGGTGAAAAGTGACCAAATTGATGGCCAGAATAGCCCAGCGCAACGGGCGCTACAGTTGAGTCTATTTGGTTACCACTAAGCACTGCGGCTTGCTGTGCTGATGAAACATCAATACTCAATTGTTTAGCCACAGCGTCGTTAAATAACAGCAGCGAGGGCTCGCCAACTGGACTCGGTCTATCGGCGATAGCAAATTGCTCTGCTATGTCGGTATAGCGTGATACTAATTTCATTGAATTACCTTTCGCCGCTACTGCGGTTCAGTTGTTTGAATACCCACACGGTTATCACCCACGCTATAGGCTACGATTAAGCTTAGCTCTTGTAAACTTAAGCCACTTTGTTGCTGTAATTCATTAAAAAATGCTTGTGCGGCAGTGAGCGACTTTTTAGTTTGTAAGCCACCATCAATAATTTTATGTGCGCGCAAGTAGCTTTCTACGTCGCGTGAAAGTAAAAACGTATCTTTACCTAGAGTTCTTAATGCATAAGGCCCAGTGTTACCACCTAAGCGCGCACCGTGTTTTTTTAAATACGCCCATAAGCCAATAATGTCGTCTGTAGGCCAGTTTGCAATAAACGCACTAAAACTGCCGTGTTCACTCGCTACTTCATGAATCATATATGCGTTATCAGTAATGGTTTGTACTTTTTTAAAGTTACGCACAATACGCTCATCACTGGCTTTTTGTTCTAGCATATCAGGTGGCATCATCAGTAACTTTTCAACACTAAAATCCCAAAATACTTCCCTAAAACCAGCCCACTTACTATTAATAACAGACCAATAAAAGCCACTTTGAAATACTTTACGGGTAAATTCCTCAAGCCATGCGTCATCAGGTAAGCTTTTCAGCTGAGACGGTTTTAAGGGCGGATGTAATAGCTGCTGAAGCATGGCCTTACCGCCTTTTCTTTGTGCTGCTCGTTTATATATATCCTGAAACTTTTCCATCGTTTTACTACCTTTGCTGTTTCTGCTTATTAGTGTACGGAAAAATGACCTTATACGTAATACTCTCTAGTAAACGATCGCTTCTACCTTGACACCTAGACGGCTAAAATGCTTTAATCACCGCCATTACCCCTATTTAAGGTGTGAGTTTGAACATTTTAAACTCACACTGTGGGCTAGAAGAGGTGCGTTATTCAGGTAACGTATGTGAGGAGCACACACTCCAGTGATCATACGTGAGGGGAATTAACGCCGAGAAATAACACTTTTTGTGAAGGGTTATTTCGGGCGACTGGGTTGAATCCCAGCGACTGTCACCAACAACAGCTGCGCTGTTGATAAGTTTGGTGGAGAGCTTCTGGTCTTAGCATAATAAGGCCTGTGCGCCCTATTATTTAAGCCCATTCGCTCTTCGAATTTTAAAGTTCGACTGATGTAAATGCGGCATATCTATATTTCTTCCTCATTTTACTCAGCGAACACCTGATAAGTTCGTTGCAGATGAAAAACAACCTTAATTTAAACGACTACCCGCTATGGACTGCTCTCGTCACGCCTTTTACTGACCGGGGCGAAGTAGATTATGCGGTACTTGAACAACTTGTTGCAGAACAACAAGCTGCTAAGAATGGCATTTTACTACTCGGTAGTACGGGCGAAGGCTTAGCGCTTAGTCTGAAAGAGCAACAAGCCATTGTTGAGCATGTATGTCAGTTAGAACTCAATGTGCCATTAATGGTTGCCGTTGGCGGTATGAACCTAACCCAACAAATTGCGTGGGTAGAGTACTGTAATCAACTGCCTATTCACGGTTATTTACTGGGCTCACCACTGTATGCCAAGCCTGGCGTTGTAGGTCAAACTCATTGGTTTGAAAGCCTACTCAACGCAAGTGTTCACCCATGCATGCTCTATAACGTACCTGGTCGCAGTGCGGTAGATATTCCACCAGCCGTTGTTAGCACTTTAAAGGATCATAAAAATTTATGGGCACTTAAAGAAGCCAGCGGTGATATTGCTAAATTTGAAGGGTTTAGAAAAGCCTCGCCTGAGTTAGCAATATTCAGCGGTGATGATGCCCTTATGCCTTATTTTTCTCAAGCCGGAGCGAAAGGCTTGGTTTCTGTAGCAGCTAATGCATGGCCAGCACAAACCCATGAGTTTGTTAAGCGCAGCCTTAGCGGTCAGCACCCAAATTTATTTGCTGATTGGTCGCAAGCAATCCATAGCTTGTTTGCCGTCGCAAACCCCATTCCCGTAAAAGTTTTGATGCATTTACAAGGGCGACTAAACAGCCCGTATTTGCGTCCACCGTTAACTCATCTCGAGCTAACGCAAACAGATTGCATTAACAATGCAAACAACACCATTTTATCTTGGCATTAAACACAGGTTTTTATAATGAGCTGGTTAGAACTATTAAATAATTTAGAATCAGGCGCCGTTCGCGCTGCAACACAAGACGAAAAAGGCCAATGGCACGCTAATATTGAAGTAAAACAAGGTATTTTAGAAGCGTTTAAAAACGGTACTAACACCGAGTTTACCGGTGGTTTTGTTGATAAGCACAACTTGGCACCGCAAGAATTTACCGCCGAAAATGGCGTACGTATGGTACCCGGTGGTTCAAGTGTTCGCCGTGGTGCACACGTTGCTAAAGGCACAATTATTATGCCACCAGCGTATGTAAATATTGGTGCGTTTATTGACGAAGGCACTATGGTTGATAGCCACGCTCTTGTTGGTTCGTGTGCACAAGTAGGTAAAAACGTTCATCTAAGTGCTGCTGTGCAACTAGGTGGTGTGCTGGAACCAATTGGCGCAAGCCCTGTTGTTGTAGAAGACGATGCGTTCATCGGCGCAGGCTGTGTAATCGTTGAAGGGGTCGTTGTTAAAAAAGGTGCAGTACTTGCGCCAGGTGTGCGTTTATCAGCTACAATCCCAGTTTATGACTGCGTTAACGAGCGTCAACTAGATAAAGGCGAGCCAATCCCTGAGTACGCCATTGTGATCCCTGGCTCACGCCCGGCTTCAAATGACTGGGCACGCGAGCAGGGCTTAAGCATGTCATGTGCATTAATCGTAAAATACCGTGATGAACAAAGTGATGCGTCTTTACTACTAGAAGAGGTTTTACGTTAATGACCTTTTTGAGCACGCCAGTTAAAACCGCCATTGGTGAACTTTCGAGTAACCTCGATACCCCATTTTTTGTCTACGATCTCGACTCACTAAATGCACATTTAGCGCGTTTAGTGGCGCAAACCGAAGTAAAACTTTGGTATGCGGTTAAAGCCAATCCCCTGTCTAAAGTCATACAAAGTTTAGATAACGCAGGCTTTAACTTTGATGTTGCAAGTAAAGGCGAACTTGAGCAAGTACTTGCTCAAGGTATTAACAGCGAGCGCGTGCTCAACACAGGGCCTGCAAAGAGCCCTAAACAAATTAAACACTTTATCGAGCGAGGCGTGCGTATATTTGTCGCCGAAAGTCTCAATCAAGTGCGTTGGCTAAATGAGCAAGCAATTGCAAAACAGTGCCAACTACAGGTTTTATTGCGTGTGCAATTACGTTGGCCTGAAGGTGAAAAGAACCCACTAGGGGGCGACAGCCTTACACCATTTGGCTTAGGCTGCGATGAATGGCAAGCACTCAATACGAATGATTACCCTGCACTTAACTTTGATGGCCTGCATATTTTTCAATGGGGAAATATGCTTAGTAGCGACAAACTCGCCCAGCTTTGGTCACAAATGGTCGCGCCACTACAGCAGCTAGCAAGCGATTTAGGTATTCATTTAAACGTGCTCGATTTAGGCGGTGGCTTAGGCATTCCTTACACGCTTGATGCACCAACTTTGAGTTGGGATGCGTTAATCGATGAACTTGCAAAAATTAAGCGTGATTCTGGCGTTGAAGAGTTATGGATGGAGCTTGGCCGTTATGCTGTCGGCGAGTGTGGTCATTACGTAACCCCTGTTGTCGAGCGCAAATTAAATTATGGGCAACAACAAGTCATTTTAAGCGGTGGCATTAATCATTTATTGCGCCCAGCGGTCACTAGCCAAGATTTCCCAGCGCGGTTATTACGTGATTCAACAGCACCAAACCAAGCAATGAGCTTATACGGCCCGTTATGTACTGCGCTTGACTGCTTAGGTGAGCATCATTTACCGAATGATTTAAATGAAGATGATTGGCTCGCATTTAGTCAATGTGGTGCTTATGGTTTTACTGAAAGCATGCCCTACTTTTTATGCCATGAACTTGCCGCTGAGTATGTATTACAAAACGATAAATTATCCTGTATTCGCCAAGCAGAAGATGCCAGTCACTACTTAAGGTAATTGAGATGAGTAATACAACCCCAATCAGCCAAGAAAACATTGTCGTGGGTGAGGTTGCCAACGGCTTACCGCTAACCATTCCGGTGTATCGTTTAAAAGGCGATGGCAGCGGACCAAGCGTTTATATACAAGCAAATATGCATGGCGCGGAAGTGCAAGGCAACGCGGTCATTTATCAATTGCTCGAACAGCTAAAGCAACTGAACTTAAAAGGTGATATCACTTTAGTCCCCTACGCGAACCCAATTGGTTGTAATCAAAAGTCAGGGGAATTTACTCTTGGTCGCTTTGATCCAATTACGGGCACTAACTGGAACCGTATGTATCATTGCAACAGTCAATTAGCTGTTAACTTTGCAGAGCAATACCGTGATGCTGATGATAAAACCTTAAAAACAGCGTTTAAATCCGCATTGATAAATGAAATAGAACAACAGTTAGCCGGGCCAGATTATCGTTTAACCACAGGCAAACGTATTGCACTTAATTTACAAAAGCTCGCACACCAAGCAGATATTGTCCTCGACTTACACACAGGCCCTATTTCTAGCCAGCACCTATATTGCCCTGACTACGCAAAGCAAAGCGCCAGCTATTTTAATATCCCCCACGTACTACTTATTCCAAATGATTTTGACGGCGCAATGGACGAAGCCAGCTTTTGTCCTTGGTGGCAATTAACTGAACAATTAGCAAAGCAAGGCCGTGAATTTAACGTACAAGTTGAAGCGTTTACTGTTGAGCTAGGTAGCCAAGAAAAAATCGATTTAAGCGCAGCATTGGATGACGCCAACAGTATTTTAAGTTATTTAAATCATAAGCAGGTTTTTGTTGATGCGCCCTTTCAACCAAAACAAATGAAGCGCTATGGCTGTCTGCTCGCTGACTACTTCGCTTACTACGCGCCCATGGGTGGCATGGTTGAATACATAGCCCCGCTTGGTGGCCATATTAAAGCTGGCGAGCCAATTGCTAAAGTATTACGAATGGAGCGCTACCTTAGTGAACAGCCATTACAAACCCTCACTCTCGATTGTGATGCCATTGCAATTTTGCACTTTGCCTCAGCAAGTGTGAATCAAGGCACCGAACTCTACAAATTTTTCACCAACGTATTTGAGCTTTAGATTCTTTAGAGCTCACCCCTTCTCATTGCGTGAGAGCACGATTATCCAAGTGGAAAAAGTGCATGAACGAGCGGCTTCGGCCGCTTTTTCTTTGTATTTGTATTTGTATTTGTAATCAAAAGGCATCAAAATTTATTAAGTTCAGTAACAATTCACAGATCTTCTGTTAAAGTTGCTTGTGGACAGATAAACTGAATAAATACTTTCAGCCGCTTAAGCAGTGGCACAAGTCCACCAGCTCCACATAGACTCTCTATTTAGTTTACCAAAGGAATAATAATGACTTGGCGCAATGGGATTTTACTTACTACGTTGTTATCAACTAGCGTGTTGGCACAACAAGCAGACCCACAAAAGACAAACGAACAAGACAGTGATATTGAATTAGTAAAACAATGCATCTTAAACGAAGCAAT
The DNA here is from genome assembly GCF_002723455.1 of Pseudoalteromonas sp. 3D05. Taxonomy (GTDB): domain Bacteria; phylum Pseudomonadota; class Gammaproteobacteria; order Enterobacterales; family Alteromonadaceae; genus Pseudoalteromonas. The sequence continues at coordinate 231,808 of NZ_PDUS01000006.1, forward strand.
AGCAGGGGACGAAAATCAAACCCTAGCACAGCTTCGAAAAAAATGTTCTGCACTAGATGAAACTAAGCAAATAACTGCGCTTGATAAACGCAAAGCACGTGAACAAGTAAGTCAAAAAAATCGCAATGTTATCACGCCCCATAAGCGTAACTATTTGCTGCCATTATCCTATGTATCAAATCCAAATACTCGCCCTTTTGGCCGACTAAACGAACTATCTGACGAACCCACCGGCGAGCAGCTTGATAACCTAGAAGTGAAGTACCAACTTTCAATTAAAGTACCGCTCTATAATGATTTTGCAGATGACGATCAAACTGTATTTTTTGGTTTTACCTTGCAGTCATTTTGGCAGTTTTATAACAACGAAATTTCATCGCCATTTCGCGAAACAAACTATGAGCCTGAAATTTTTTGGATTAACTACCTCGACCCTGAAAACGTACTTTGGGGTGATGAAATGGCGATATCTATAGGGATGGTGCATCAATCAAATGGTCGTAGTCAGCCTAACTCTCGTTCATGGAATCGAATTTATGCTGATTTCTTATGGGAGAAAGATGGCTTTGTATTTAGTTTCAAGCCTTGGTACCGCATTCCTGAAGATAGAAAAGAAGATCCTATGGAAGCCAAGGGCGACGATAACCCAGATATATACAAATATATGGGCTATTTTGAGTTTGGTGGCGCTTATCGCTACGAAGAGCATGAATTTAGTTTTATGACACGCAATAACTTAAATTCAGATAACCGCGGTGCGATCCAGCTTGACTGGTCATTCCCGCTATGGGGCCGATTAAGAGGTTATGCACAATACTTTAATGGCTATGGCGAAAGCTTAATCGATTACAACGCGGATATTGAGCGCATAGGTGTGGGTATTTTATTAACTGATTTACTTTAAAGAAAAGGCCAAGCAATCGCTTGGCCTTTTTGTTATTAGTGCTAAATTCAGGCTACTTAATGATTTTAAATGTGCCTTCAAACTCGGCTACAAGTAACTCACCGTCGTAAATTTCAACGGGCACTATGTAGCTTGCTTTAGAATCTGTTTCAAGCTCCACCAGTTTACCTTTACAAGCACTTAAATCGACACAGCCACGAGGATAGTTATTAAGTGGTTTTAAGTATTTAATATTGGCATCAGCAAGCACAATATTACCTTCAAGACCGGCTTCTTTAAGCGCTAAATAAGTTGCGCCCCAACCTGTTAACGTCGCTAAGCTATAGATAGAACCTGCAAACATCGTATTATGTAGGTTTAGGTTGGCGTTTAAATCAGCGCGGGTGGTAAATTGCCAATCAGTATAGCTTTCAACTTTAATTCCCATCGCATCACTGATTGGAATCGATTCGCGCCATGTATTTTGTAACACTTGGGTCCAATTAGGGTGACGAAACCAGCCAGGCTCAGACGGTTTTTGCTTGATCATTTTAAAGTGCTGCACATCATCGTAGGCTAGGTGTGCTTTTTCTTTTAACTCATAGCCATGGCGCTTATAAAACTCTAACGCGCGTTCACGTGCAAATAACACCAACTCATCAGCATCTTGCGTCCACGCTATTTTTTCAAGCTCGTGCAACAACCGACTACCAATATGCTGATTGCGATTTCCCTCAGCAACCGCCATATAACGTACTTGCGCTTGTTGCTGATTATTAAAGTGTAAACGAGCAACACCAAGCACTTCTCCAGATTTATTTTTTATAAACCGATGTTCAGCGTCCTGTTCCAAGTCATCTTGTTCAGAGCCGCGCGGCTGCTGCCAAGGTGCACGTAATACCTGCCAGCGTAATTGATAATATGCCTGCCAATCTTCACTGCTTTGTGGCGTAGTTACCTGAAACATACATTCTCCTGTTGTGCTATTACCGCATTAAACATATCTACCATCGATAAATAATATAAAGCAGCGTTTTTTATTGCGACCTACCATACGCTATCTTTTAAAAACTTGGAATACGACTTTGGTGAGCCCTTATTTGAACTGTAAAACAAGCTTAACAGGCTGGCGGTTTATGTTGACTCGTCTAAGATACATATATGGAAAATTTAATTGTAAGTGCTGGCATTGTAAAGCATAGCTTTATCGAAGATTGCCATCGCATCGGACAGCTTATCTATTGGCACAAACAGGGTGCTGATTGCATTCAAGTTCGCCAATACAAGCAGTTTCGCTGGTTACTCATTAACGATATATTACAGTCAGTGGTTGAAAAAAATAATCCAAGCCATCTATTGTTTCCACACTTACAATCGCTAGCTTGTTTATGGCTGCCTTTGACTAAACCCCAAAAAGTACTTGAGCTGGGCCTTGGAGCTGGCGCTATTCGCAATTATATACAACACACTAACCCTGATTGCCAACTCACGTCTATTGAAAAAAACGCCAGCATTATTGATTGTTATAAGCGCTTCTTTGATGGTGTTAATGCCAGTAATTTAAAGTGTTCTGACGCTCAAGCAGCGCTTAGTCAAAACGCACAATATGATTGGGTTATTCTTGATCTCTTTAGTCAGCTAGATGCACCCGTTTTTTTATATAAACACCATTTTTATGAAAAAATACGGGATGCGCTTAGCACTAACGGGCATTTATTTATTAACTTTTTATCAGCGCATCAATCACAACTCAAACAACTGGAGCAACTTTTAAGCGCCACGTTTGGCAAGCCCCCCAATATTGAAAAAATACCCGACTACACAAATCATATTGTCATGATAAGTAAATAAACCTTTTAGGCCTTTAAATTGAAGGTTACCGGACCATCGTTACAGAGGCTCACTTGCATATCTGCGGCAAATTCACCCGTTGCGACTTTTATTCCTTGAGACTGTGCCTGACTCACAAAGTATTCATATAACTCACGTGCTTGATCTGGCGTTGCTGCAGATGAAAAGCTAGGTCGCATACCCTTTTTGGTATCTGCGGCTAATGTGAACTGCGATACAACCAGCAACTCACCTTGAATGTCCTTTAAACTCAAATTCATTTTATCGTTTTCATCTGAAAAAATACGGTAGTTGCTCACTTTATGCAGCAGTTTATCTGCGACTGCTTTATCGTCGAGCTTTTCAACCCCTAATAACAGTAATATCCCTTGTTGAATTTGACCTATAACACGATTATCTACTTGTACATTCGCGTGTTTTACGCGCTGAATTAATCCTTGCATTTATTCCTCGATAATTTGATAGACATAAGATCGGCAGCACGCCGCACTGCTGACAAATATACCTGATTATCAACACCGTGCCCAATTTCATCTAACACAAATAGCTGTGCATTGAGCTGTTTTGCAAACTGTTGTACTACGCTGAAACGGCAGACTAAATCATGTCTACCGTGAATAAACCACATAGGTAGCTTATGCAAGTTATGGCTATTTTTTACAATATAGTTTTCCTCAATAAAACAATTCTCGCTGAAAAAATGCACCATTAAACGAGCCATAAAAAGCCCTTGCTGAGGGCAATTTAGCGCCCACTGCGGTGACTGTTTTCCTTGTGACAGAACAGCCTCCCATTGACACCACTGCTTTGCATAGTGACTGGCATGAATTTGATCATCGCCATATAAGTGCTGCTTATAAGACGCAAAAATACTTTTCACATCACGTTGGCTTTGTGAGAAGTCTTGATAAAGCTCAGGGTAAAATTGTGCCGCAGCACCACTTGGGCCATATAACCATTCTAAATCAGCGTGAGTCGCTAAAAATGTACCGCGTAGTATAAGTCCTGCAACGTGCTTGTGATACTTAATTGCATACAGCAAGCATAGTGTTGCGCCCCATGATGCTCCACAAAGCGATAGCTTATCGATACCCAATGATTGTCTAAGGTAATTCAAATCCTCAATGAGATGATCAGAGGTATTTTGACTTACTTGGTGAGGAGTAGACAGGCCACAGCCACGCTGGCTATATAAAATAATACGATAACGAGTGGGATCAAAAAAACGGCAATTATCACGATTTAAACCAAGTCCTGGGCCACCATGGCAAATAATTACAGGAAGCCCATTGGGGTTACCATATTCTTGCACATGAAGCTGATGACCCTCACCGACACTCAGATGAAAGTCATTATAAGGGGTGATGTTCGGGTATAACTGCATAACGCTGACTCCTGTATCAGCGGTGCAAATGTTATGTGTGTGATGAGTCCGTTTCAAGTTGGATCTCGGGTGTATCTTCGATATTTTTAGGGCTAATACACACTGTAAATTCTGCACCTAGTAACACGACCGTCCACGAAAGGTATACCCAAACAAACAAAATTGGGATGGTTGCCACTGTCCCATAAATTAACTCATAGGATGGAAAGTGACTAATATACAAAGCAAATCCTTTTTTTGTTAATTCAAACAAAACCGCAGCAAAAATTGCACCGGGGATCGCCGCCTTAAATGGAACAGGTGTATTTGGAACTAAAGTATAGAGCAAAATAAAGCCCGCCATAGAAATTATAAAGGGTAAAAGTTTTATTAAAAAGCCACTAAACCCCGGGATTCCTTGATCTGCAAATGAAACTAAAGAAACAATATACGAAGAAATACCAATGCTGGCCCCTAATAAAACAGGCCCCAAAGTCAAAATCATCCAATATACAGAGAGTGAAATCATCAAAGGTCGTTTCTTCTTGATACGCCAGATACGGTTAAGCGTCGCATCAACATTTTTCATTAACAACAACGCTATTGCTGCTAAGAAGCTCACCCCTACCGCTGTCATCTGGTTAGCGTTACCTGCAAATGAACTGACATGCTCTCTTATTGCATCTGAAGACGCTGGCACAAAATTAGTGAACAAAAAGTTTTCAATCGCAACTCGCGTATCTTCAAAACCAGGGAAAGCTGAAAATATTGCCACTGCAACCGCAATTAAAGGCACTAATGAGAGTAATGTTACATACGCTAAATAGCCCGCATTAACTGTGATTTGGTCATCAATACAGCGGTTTAAATACTGCATCCACCAGCCCGGCTGCTGACGCAGAAATGAGCCTGCTTGATGCTTATAATGTGCTACCCTGTCGTTCATAAGTTAACTTTTTGCAAAATAGTTTTGATTATCATAGCAATCCACCACATAATTTAAAAACTAAACGGGAATTAAAAGGGATCTCAATGAAAAAACTTTCAGTACTCAGCGCACCCTTACTTGCGTTAACAATGACCTTAACAGGTTGCCAATCTGCTTATTATTCTGCCATGGAATCTGTAGGCGTACACAAACGCGACATTTTGGTTGACCGCGTTGAAGAAACTAAGGACTCTCAGGAAGAGTCTCAAGAAGAATTTCAATCGGCTTTAGATCGTTTATCTACCCTCATTAACTTTGATGGCGGCGACCTAAAAGAAGCCTACGACCAACTTAATAGTGATTACGAGTCAAGCCTCTCAGCTGCCAATGACGTAACCACTAATATAAATAAAGTTGAGGACGTAGCAGAGGCATTGTTCGACGAATGGGCCGATGAATTAGAGCAATACACAAACGCCTCATTAAAACGCCAAAGCAATAAGCAACTTAATTCAACCAAGCGCGATTTTGAAAAGTTATTACGCTCAATGCGTAACGCCGAAAGCAAAATGGAACCTGTATTATCATCACTACGAGATAATGTTTTATACTTAAAACATAATCTTAATGCGCAAGCTGTAACAGCAATTCAAGGTGAATTTACTAGCCTCAAACGCGACATAAAAGTGTTAATGGATGACATGAATAAGTCTATCGCTGATTCTAATAAGTTCATTGAGCAAATGAATAAAGCGGGATAAACCAGAGTTCAGGTTATTTAAAAACCGCGAGTTGGTGAGTTAAAAAGTATTAAGCCTGCAATTTTGCAGGCTTTTTTGTTATTTTTTGTTACTTTTTTAATATTTTTTAATCAGCTGTTTTTGGTACACTTTAAGCAATTACAATAATAAACTCAGTTACCAATGAAAATACGTACCTTTAGTCTGATCATCGTTTCGAGCATACTAGCAGCGTGTAGTGCTGCGAATCATGTGCAGATCATTGCTGGCCCAGATACGATTGTACCTCTTCATAAAGATGGTGAACGAGCTGGCCGCTATCATAACCTTTACCCCGGCAAAAAAACTTACCCTGTTAGCTGTAAAAGTGACTGCTACCCAAAAAACACTCGCTTAGTATGTGAAACAGAGGCTGAAAACTGTCAGTACCAAGGCGAACGAATAAACCCTAAACTCAAAACTGGTTTCGTTGTTCGTTGGCTCGGGCATGCTGGGTTTATGATAAAAACCCCCAACGGGCAACAAGTGGTATTTGATCCAGTTAAAGATCAATTTGATTCTCCTGTTGATTTAGCCTTTAGACTCGCCTCTGGGTTTTACCGTAAACCTGGCGATTGGCTTACAAAAAGCGAAATAAATAACTTAGACGCTGTGATGTATTCACATATTCATTATGATCATTTTAATAAAGCAGATATAGAAGAAATCGGCAATTCGCCTCGCTATCTAACACCACTCGGTATGGCAGATAATTTCCCCACGGGTGGCTTTAATATTAGCGAAATGGCTTGGTATGCAAAAACCAAGATCGATGATTTAACCATTCATGCATTGCCTGCACACCATTTTAGTAGTCGTGTTTTAGTGCCGTTTATCTACGAAGATAACGATAAAGATCTATGGAGTAGCTGGCTACTTGAACAAAATGGTAAAACACTGTTTTTTGCCGGTGATACAGGTTATTCACAGCATTTTAGCGATATTGAGCAAAAATATGGTGAAATTGATATTTGTTTAATACCCATAGCCTCTTATTACCATGAAGAAAATGGCGACTGGTATCGTTACGTTCATACCACACCAGAGGATGCGCTAAGTGCAGCACAAGACCTTAACTGTAAGGTCATGATCCCATGGGGGTATGGAAATTCTAGTTGGAAAATGGGCGATCACAGCAGCCACTCAGCACTGCTGCGCTTATTACACATGTACAACAAAATGGAGTCGCCAACTCCTCTGTATATTTTAAATGAAGGAGAAAGCGTCGCTTTATAAAGCGACGTTTGGATACATATTATCGGGGTCTTCAGTACTGCATTCATTACCACCAAGTGAACGATTGATTGGCCCCAATAGCATCTGTAAGAACCCATTAATCACATTCATTTCTTGGTTTGTATCTGTCCTATCCATAGCAAGGTTTTGCGCTTGTCGTTGCTGGCTTTGCGCGCCGCCAACAACAAAATCACAACCCGACCTCATCATTTGTGAAGAAGTACAACCTGATAACAACACAACCATAACTAAGGGTAACGCTTTAGCCACAATAATTCCTTAAATGTGTATTAGTTTAAGCACCCCCGTTATTTTACCTATTTTAAACACTAAAAATGTAAAAATCTGTTCTTATCGTATGCTGGTAACTACAGATGTTATTTAGCAGTCGTTCCTTTTTACTTGTTGTTTTCAAACTATGTTTCAGACAATATTACTAAAAATATATATTTGAGAATAACATGAAGAAATCAGCGTTGATTTCAAGCTTATTAGTATGTAATGCAGCTTTCGCTATTGATGTAGAACACACATCTACGCCAATTACTATTGATGGTGTTGCTGAAAGCGCTTGGGACAAAGCCACTTGGCAAACCATGCCACACCTTATGGATGGCACTCTCCCAGACTCAAGCAAGGACTTTAAAGGTCGCTACAAATTACTGTGGGATGAGGGTTATCTGTACTTGCAAGCTGATATTGCTGATGATGTACTAATTGATACACACCCAGATCCAACCGAAAAATACTGGGATGATGATGCCCTCGAAATCTTTATTGACAGTGATGCGTCTGGCGGTAAACATCAATTTAACCATACAGCATTTGCCTATCATATTGGCCTTGATAACCAAGCCGCCGATTTCGGGCCAGATAAAAAGCCTCACTTATACACAGACCACTTAGTCAGTCGCTGGCAGCGTAATACGAACGCTCCCTACAATATCACTTGGGAAGTAGCAATAAAGCTCTACCCAAATGATTACCAAGAAGGCACGCAAAACACCCCGCTTAAATTAACGCCAAAGCAAGTCGTTGGCTTTATGCTCGCCTACTGCGATAACGACGGCAGTAAAGTGCGTGAGCACTTTATGGGCTCACACGACGTACAGCCTGTTAACGGCAGTCGTAACCTTGGCTATATAGATGCTGATGTGTTTGGCAAAATCACTTTACTACCAAAAAAGTGATGTAAGTTAGTGTGTAGGTTGGAAGCGCAGCGAAACCCAAAAATAGGGGTTTTACATTATCAGTTGTTTTAGCTCTTACTCTTTTAGAGCTCAATACTAAAAACTGAAAACTTCTCTTACTTTAAAAACAAAAAAGCCGCTGTATCTTTCAATACAGCGGCTTTTAAAATCATTATTCTAAATTAATAGATTATGACTTAGGAGCACGACCCGCACGTTTACGCTCACTTTCAGTTAAGTGACGCTTACGGATACGAATGTTCTCAGGTGTAACTTCAACTAGCTCATCATCATCGATAAACTCAAGCGCTTGCTCAAGTGTATAATCTAGAGGTGGAACAAGAGATTGTGCTTCATCTGTACCAGATGCACGAACGTTTGTAAGTTGCTTACCTTTAAGTGCGTTAACTGTAAGGTCGTTATCACGGCTATGAATACCGATAACCATACCTTCATAAACTTCAACACCGTGACCGATAAATAGACGGCCGCGCTCTTGTAAGTTAAATAATGCGTTAGTAAGTGCTTTACCTGTTGCGTTAGCAATCATTACGCCGTTTTTACGAACACCTAGCTCGCCACCTTTGTGCGGACCGTAGTGATCGAACGTATGGTAAAGTAAACCAGAACCTGATGTTAGTGTCATGAACTCAGTTTGGAAACCGATTAAGCCACGGCTTGGGATCATAAAGTCCATACGCATACGGCCTTTACCATCTGGTGCCATGTCAGTTAGCTCACCTTTACGAAGACCAATTTGCTCCATGATAGAACCTTGATGCTCTTCTTCACAGTCAATTGTTAGTGTTTCATACGGTTCTTCTAACACACCATCAACAGTACGTAAGATTACTTCTGGACGAGATACAGCAAGCTCGTAACCTTCACGACGCATGTTCTCGATTAAGATACCAAGGTGTAATTCACCACGACCCGATACACGGAAGCTATCTGGGTTATCTGTATCAGCAACACGAAGTGCTACGTTGTGTACTAATTCTTTGTCTAAACGCTCACGAATATTACGTGATGTTACAAACTTACCTTCTTTACCACAGAACGGAGAGTTATTTACAGAGAACGTCATCGTTACTGTTGGCTCATCAACACTTAGTGGTGGTAATGCTTCAACATTGTTAGGGCAGCAAATCGTATCTGAAATCTTAAGCTCGCCAAGACCAGTAACTGTTACGATGTTACCAGCGAACGCTTTATCCGTTTCAATACGCTCAAGGCCTAGGTAGCTTTGTACTGAACCAATCTTACCGTTACGAGTCGTGCCGTCAGCACTGATAACTGTAACTTGTTGGTTAGGCGCAACAGAACCACGTTTGATACGGCCGATACCGATTACACCTTTATACGAGTTGTAATCAAGCTGAGAGATTTGCATTTGGAAGTCACCTTCAGGATCTGCATCCGGCGGTGATACTTCGTCAACGATCATCTTAAACATAGGTTCCATGTTGTCTGATGGCTCGTCTAAATCTAGTGTTGCCCAGCCATTGATAGCTGATGCATAGATTACTTTAAAGTCTAACTGTTCGTCAGTTGCGCCAAGGTTGTCGAATAAATCAAAGATTTGATCCATAACCCAATCTGGGCGAGCGCCTGGCTTATCAATTTTGTTGATAACAACGATTGGCTTTAAGCCTTGCGCGAATGCTTTTTGCGTTACGAAACGCGTTTGTGGCATTGGACCTTCTTGAGCATCAACAAGTAATAATACTGAGTCAGCCATCGAAAGTACGCGTTCAACTTCACCGCCAAAGTCGGCGTGTCCCGGGGTATCTACGATATTGATATGGTAGTCATTCCAAGAGATGGCCGTGTTTTTAGCCAAAATGGTAATACCACGTTCTTTCTCAATGTCGTTTGAGTCCATCACGCGCTCTTCGTTACCGCCGCGTGTTTCTAATGTACCTGATTGCTCAAGTAGTTTGTCAACCAGAGTTGTTTTACCGTGGTCAACGTGCGCGATAATCGCTATATTTCTTAACTGTTCGATGCTCATATATTTACTCAGAGAAGTTTATTCTCATTGATCCTGCAAGATCTACGCACTCATCTGCGTTTTCACCAGATGTCCCAGCATAGGATTTAAAAGGGCGCATATTATCCCTCATTAATGACATGGATGAAAGTTTATCCAATATAAATTTCAAAACTTTCTCAATACTTTTACTAAGTATCTGTTTTATATATGACAAATATATGAATTAAATTTCAATTATTTAGCTCAATTCGGTCATTTTGACTATTTTTAGGATATTTTTGGAAGTCTTTAGCATTTAGGTTATGCTAATTTCAAAGTGATTAAATTGTCAGCAAACACGCGTTGTAAACATTGCACCAAAAAGTAACATTTACGCACCAAATTGGTGCTTTTGTTAATTGGTATTTCAGGTGCTTTTATTTTTCCGCACTATAAACAATCGGTTATAAAACTGGCACAAAATCAGCTTACTTAAACTCAAAAGCAGTTATGCAGCAATAATAAAACCCAACAGTTGGAGGACACATGTCACAATCGGTTTTAGATTTTATTAAAGAAAATGACGTTAAGTTCATTGATTTACGCTTTACAGATACTAAAGGTAAAGAGCAACACGTTTCTATTCCTCATCACCAAGTTGATGAAGACTTCTTTGAAGACGGTAAAATGTTCGACGGTTCTTCAATCGCAGGTTGGAAAGGCATCAATGAATCAGACATGGTATTAATGCCAGTTGCTGAATCAGTAAAGCTTGACCCATTCACAGAAGAAGCAACATTAATCGTTCGTTGTGACGTTGTAGAGCCATCTACATTACAAGGTTACGAGCGCGACCCGCGTTCTGTTGCAAAACGCGCAGAAGAATACATGCGCTCTACAGGTATCGCTGATACTGTGCTTTTCGGTCCAGAGCCAGAGTTCTTCCTATTTGATGACGTTAAGTATAAAACTGACATGTCAGGCTCAATGTATAAAATTGATGCTGAAGAAGCTGCATGGAACTCTGATAAAGATTACGAAGGCGGTAACTCAGGCCATCGTCCAGGTGTTAAAGGCGGTTACTTCCCATGTTCACCAGTTGATTCTTCACAAGATTGGCGTTCAGCTACTTGTTTAGTGCTTGAAGAGCTTGGTCAAGTTGTTGAAGCGCATCACCACGAAGTTGCAACAGCTGGTCAAAACGAAATCGCTACTCGCTTTAACACAATGGTATTAAAAGCTGATGAAATCCAAGAAATGAAATATGTTATTCATAACATGGCTCATTTATATGGAAAAACAGCGACATTTATGCCTAAGCCTATCGTTGGCGACAACGGTTCAGGTATGCACTGTCACCAATCTTTAGCTAAAGACGGCGTTAACTTATTCGCTGGCGACAAGTACGGCGGTCTTTCTGAAGACGCACTTTACTACATCGGTGGTATCATCAAACACGCTAAAGCAATTAACGCTTTTGCTAACGCCTCTACTAACTCGTACAAGCGTTTAGTACCAGGCTTTGAAGCACCAGTAATGCTTGCATACTCTGCACGTAACCGTTCAGCTTCAATCCGTATCCCAGTAGTACCATCTGAAAAAGGTCGTCGTATCGAAGTGCGCTTCCCTGATCCTACTGCTAACCCTTACCTTGCATTTGCTTCAATGCTTATGGCTGGTCTTGACGGTATCAAAAACAAGATTCACCCTGGCGATGCAATGGATAAAGATTTATACGACTTACCAGCAGAAGAAGCAGCTGAAATTCCACAAGTTGCAGCTTCATTAGACGAAGCACTTGCAGCACTGAGTGCTGACCGTGAGTTCTTAACGCAAGGTGGCGTATTCACTGATGACTTAATCGATGCTTACATCAACCTTAAGTCTCAAGAAGTTGAAAAGCTTAACATGACAACTCACCCAGTTGAGTTTGAAATGTACTACAGTGTTTAATGCGCTGTAGATAGAATTGTCTAGATTATAGACAAGTCTTAATGTGTGTTCTCAAGGCCCGCTTGTCGGGCTTTTTTTATGGCAAAACGGTTTTTTTTCCACTAAAGTTTAAGCAGTTTTTTGAAATGCAAGGCTGGCCGAAAAGTGAAAATTACAATTCTTGGTTTATTGATAATCATTTTATTCAGTTTTTACAGTCAAGCTGGTGATAAGAAGATTTATTCATGGAAAGATAAAAATGGCGTACTCGTTTTTTCAGACACGCCCAGACCTGGGGCTGTAGAAGTCAAACTAACGAGCCAAGTACTCTCCATGCCAACAACGGATACCAGCATTTTAAATGAAACTAAACCGACTGCAATAAAGCCTTTTAAAATAGAAATAGCGTCGCCTGAAAATGAACAAACTATCAGAGAAAATACCGGTTCGGTATACGTAAATAGTCGCGTAACCCCTCGCTTTGAAAGTGACTTTAAAGTTCAATTATTCGTTGATGGGATCGCACATGCTCAACCAAGTGCAACTAATACGTTTGCGCTTAGAAATGTTGACCGTGGTGAACACTCTTTACAAGTTAAGCTATTTGACCCAACAGGTAAACTCATCGCAGTAAGCCCAAGCCATGTATTTTTTATGCATAGACAATCTGCATTATAAATATGAAGCAGTCCATTTGGTTGCGACTGTAAATAAATAAAGTATGCTAAGCTGCGGTTATCATCAACGCACTAAAATGGTGCAACATGCCCGATAATAAAAAATTTGACCCTGAGTTACTTGCCAGTATTTGGAAAAACCTAACCACCGCGGTTATTTTGGTAGATAAAGATTTTACCCTTGTTTATGTAAACGATAGCGCCAGTGAGTTATTAGGACTCAGCCCTAAACGGATGCTCAACCAACCGTTCGATAGCTTATTTAACTACCACTCTGTAGACCTTAAACGTATAGCTCACTACTCACTTATCGACGGGGTGGATTGCCACCAGCACAGAGCAGACGTGGTTTTCGTAGATTCTCGCCACGCAAAGTTAGCCATCAGTGCACGCCGTGTAAAGCTTGATGATGCGTTTTATATTTTATTTGAATGTCGTCAAACCGATGATGAAATTCGCCATGACCAAGCCTCCAATCAGATGCACCAATACCAAGCCGCACGTAACTTAATACGGGGCCTTGCTCATGAAATAAAAAATCCCCTTGGTGGAATACGCGGAGCGGCGCAATTATTGCAGTATGAGGTTGATCAGCAAGAGCGAGACCAATGTGCTGAACTTATAATTGAACAAGCCGATCGCCTGCGTGAGCTCGTTGATAAACTGTTAGGACCGAATCAGTTACTAAAAAAGACACACGGTAACATTCACCAAACGTTAGAGTCGGTTGTTAAATTGAGTACACTTGATAGTAATAACAATATTAGCCTAGAAAAAGATTACGACCCGAGCATTCCTGACGTGTATATAGATCAAGGGAAAATTCAACAGGTGGTGTTAAATATTGTTCGCAACGCTCAGCAAGCACTTGTTGATGGGGGTGTGATTAAGCTAAAAACACGCATTAACCATCAACAGCGCAGGCCCGGAAAAGCGCCTAAAAAAGCACTGCTGATCCAAATATCAGACAACGGACCAGGAATAGATAGCAGTATTAGAGAGACTCTTTTCTATCCGATGATCACCAACAAAGAAGGGGGATCCGGATTAGGGCTTTCAATAGCGCAAACTCTTATAGACCAACATAACGGCTATATCGAATGCGATAGCTGGCCTGGTCACACAGAATTTAATATATATCTGCCTTTTGTGGATTAATCGGTTGGAGTCGCCATGAAAACAGTTTGGCTTGTTGATGATGATGCGTCTATTCGCTTCGTTTTAGAAAAGGCGCTTTCGCGCGCAGGATTTAATACTGAAAGTTTTGCTAATGCACAAGATGTATTAACAGCACTTAAATTTAGCCAACCAACCGTGCTTGTCTCTGACGTACGTATGCCTGGCATGGATGGCATGGCATTACTGGAGTTAATCGCAGAACAAAATCCTGGATTACCGGTAATCATCATGACTGCCCACTCAGATTTAGACTCCGCGGTCAATGCATTCCAAAAAGGTGCTTTTGAATATCTCGCAAAACCATTTGATTTAAATGAAGCGGTCGCTTTGGTCGAGAGTGCTTGCCGTGCAAACTCAGCAAAGAAAACTAAGCGTAAAGCTGCGCCTCCAAAAAGTGCTCACATTATTGGTGAAGCGCCTGCTATGCAAGAGGTGTTTCGAGCGATTGGTAAGCTGTCAGCATCGAGTATGAGCGTACTTATTAATGGTGAGTCAGGCACAGGTAAAGAGCTCGTTGCAAGTGCCTTACATAACCACAGCCCGCGTAAAGAAAATCAATTTATTGCTCTAAATATGGCGGCAATCCCAAAAGAGTTAGTTGAATCTGAGCTCTTTGGCCACGAAAAGGGCGCATTTACCGGCGCCGATACAGTGCGCAAAGGTCGCTTTGAACAAGCTAATGGCGGCACTTTATTTTTGGATGAAATTGGTGACATGCCCCTTGATGTGCAAACACGTTTACTGCGTGTGCTTGCTGATGGCGAGTTTTACCGCGTAGGTGGTCATCAAAGTATTAAAGTTGATGTACGTATTATTGCTGCAACACACCAAAACCTTGAAGATCTTGTTAAGCAAGGAAAATTCAGGGATGATTTATTCCATCGTTTAAACGTAGTGAGGTTACGCTTACCAGCCTTGCGTGAACGCACCGAAGATATAGAGCGTTTAGCGCAACACTTTTTACATAAAAGTGCAAAAGACCTACAAGTAGAAAGTAAAATACTCAGCCCTAAAGCTACTGATTTACTACGTCTATTCAATTGGCCAGGTAATGTTCGCCAACTTGAAAACACCTGTCGCTGGTTAACTGTTATGGCGCCTGGTGAGCTGGTAAGTGAACAAGATTTACCGCCTGAAATACTCGAAGCTGAAGCCACTCAACAAGAAGGCGACTGGCTAGACTCTTTCCAGCAATGGCTCAATCAAGAGTTAAAGCAAGGCAAAGAGAATATCTGGCCGAATATTCAAGCGCAATTAGAAACTCGTTTAATAAAAACAGCATTAGCTAACTGTGCAGGGCATAAGCAAGAAGCGGCGGTTAAAATTGGCTGGGGCCGCAATACATTGACCCGTAAGTTAAAAGAGCGCAATATCAGTTGATAGCTAGTAACAGCAATGACCTATTTCTATGAAGTTAATTGAACATATTCCATTAATAAGGCAAATGGAAATCATCAACAGGCTAAACTTTTTTAGAGAGTTTACCTTAGACGAACGACAAATATTGCTTGAATCATTTAGCCACTTATATTTAGTGCAACAAAATCGTTTTGTGTTTAAGCAGTTTGATAACGATAAACAGCTCTATATTGTATTGAGCGGCAAAATTGTTATTTTTAGGCATAGCCACTTGCTCGACTTAGGCACAATTGAGCCCGGTGAATTTATAGGTGAAGGTGCGTTTATTAATAACCGTGCTAGAAGCACCAGCGCCCGTGCAATGTGCGATACTATTGTATTAGCTGTCACCCCAGAAGCGTTAACACGATTACCCAATGTTATTCGCGAAAAAATTAAAGACCGTATAATTGAAGGAATGAGCGAGCGCATTGCAAAGCTTAGTGAGCATATTGAAAACCATGGTTAGATCTGCATTAATCCATATAAACGACTTGTAATGAGCAATTTAGCCAGCTGGGCTTATTAACATAAGCCGTTATAGTGTATGTGTCTGATGGCTTGGCGCCAAAAGGTGTATTGATCAATGGCTGAGTGTGATTGTATGCTTGCGAATAATTACGGTAGTAAATAACTAAGTAACCATATAAATACTCCCATTTTAATGTCACTTTTGCCCCGCTGGTTAAAGTGAACTCAGCATGTTGATCAGTGAAACTCACCGCTAAATCATTATACTCATCCTTTTCACACTCAGTGGTGCGTACGTTTCTCGGCATAGTAAACGCTTCATCCGGATCGCTATTTTTTAAATAAAAACCAATATTACCATCACCATAAAAGTGATTTGCACGTGTTGTATAACTTACTTCTGGTTGGTACCCCAACTCTTGCATAATGACCGTTAATTGCTGCGCCTGCGCGCGGAGGATTTTATCACTTGCTAGCATCAATGTAGCTGCGCCAAATTCTTTCGGCACACCAATATCAACATACTCATAAGGTAATGATTGTGCTTTTAACGCCGCATCAAGCTGCTTTCGCTGTTCATCCTGAAGGTTTTCACTAAAGATATAAACGGTGGGTTGTTGGCATGCTGCCAAAAGTACGAGAAAGATGAATGTTAAAAGTCCGTTTTTCATGGTTGCTCCTATTGATTACACTTGTAGTCTATTGGAGGCAGCCATTAAAAGCAACTTAATTGATTTGGCTGTTTAACCACGCATCAACACTTTGGCGGGTATACAACACATCTTTGAACAAACGATGGCGCTCAAATTTAAGTAAGCGCTCTTTGTTGTTGTCACCACTGACAAGCTGACTGTGATTATCGTTAAACTTAGAAATCACTGAAAACCCTTTTTCAATATTTGGTGAGCGCTGCTTAACTGTTTTTGTAAGGTGGGTTCTGACATCATCGGCTGTTAACATATCTGAGTTATTCAACCCCATTAACTCTTTTCTCATTGCTAATCTTACGCCCATTTTCTACTCCATAATCAGTGTAATAACATTTACACTTTGGTTACTGCTATCTAGCGGATATAAATTTGAAACATGTATTGGCAAATAACAGGCCAGATTTGAAAGCTGGAGCTTAACGCTAAAATGCTACAGTTTTTTTAAATACGTGAGAAAGACTAGAAAAGTTTTAAATTCCAGATAAGAGTTTTTAATTGCCAATTAAGCGTTAGTGCAAAACTCGCTCTAAGCCTTTATAATAAAGACTATGCCCTACCTCACTGAGATCAAACATGAACGACGAATACATTGAAATTGAATTAGAAGAAGAACCCATTGAACTATGCAAACTACTCAAAGTTCTTGATTTAGTAGAAGGTGGTGGCCAAGCAAAAAATTTAATTACTGAAGGTTATGTTGGCGTTAACCATGAAATATGTACAATAAAACGGAAAAAATTATACAGTGGTGATGTACTTGAGTTTGATGGTGAATGGTTTCAGTTAACCTTGAGTGAAGACGCAACCCCCGCGCAAAGACCAACAGAAAGCTCACAATCTGAAACTGCTAAAGCACCTGAGCAAGCAGCAACGCCAGCTAAAAGTAAACGTAAACGCACGAAAAAGCCAAAAGTGGACGAAAAAACGGGTCGTCGCCCTATTTCATTTGGTTAAATTAAAAAGTACTTGTCAATTAAGCAATAGCTGTCTTTAATTACTCTTTTATAATAACAATTAAAAAAGGGTATTATGACAACTCACACTTTACCAACTTGGCTAAAAAGCACTGCATGGGCGGCACTTGTTTGGAACTTACTTGGGGTTATAGCCTTTGTGATGCAAATGCTAATGACTCCTGAAATGATCAGTAAACTCCCGGTAGAACAACAAGCTGCCTATTCAAACATTCCATTTTGGTCAACACTTGCTTTTGCTATTGCGGTGTTTGGCGGAACGTTAGGCTGTATATTACTGCTGTGTAAAAAAGCCTTAGCTCGCAGCGTATTTGCACTTTCTACATTAGCGATTTTTGTACAACAGTTTTATAATTTTGTCGTTATAAATAGTTTAGAACTTATGGGTGCTAGCGCTGTATTTATGCCAATACTTGTAATTATTATCGCTCTTTTACTATTAGCTATTAGCCACAAAGCAATACACAAAGGCTGGCTAAAATAACACCAAGAAGGCGCTTGCCTTAGAATACCCAAACCACCTAAAAATGCAGAATTCAGCGTTTCACAG
>NZ_PDUS01000020.1 GCF_002723455.1 Pseudoalteromonas sp. 3D05
CCGCTTGAATCGGCGGTGGTAGTTTTAGTCACACCGTCAATGCTGACCGTCACTGTTGCGCCTGATTCTGCCCCGTCACCTTGAATTAACACATCCTCATCTTCTGCGGCATTCACAATGCCGTCAATTTCAATCGGTGTCGAAATGCTGACAGCATTGGGCGCTGAGTTATCTAATGTGATGGATGTCGTTGCCGCCGTCGAGGTGTTACCTGCTGAGTCTGTTTGTGTTGCTGATACCGTGAGCGTGCCATTATTCAGCGCGCTAATGTCTAATTCGTTACCCGACAATGTCCAATTACCGCTTGAATCAGCTGTCGTGGTTTTAGCCACACCGTCAATGCTGACCGTCACTGTTGCGCCTGATTCTGCCCCGTCACCTTGAATTAATACATCACTGTCTTCCGCAGCATTCACAATACCATCGGTTTCAATAGGTGTCGTAATGGTAACAGCATTGGGCGCTGAGTTATCTAATGTGATGGATGTCGTTGCCGCCGTCGAGATGTTACCTGCCGCGTCACTTTGTGTGGCGCTCACACTGAGTGTGCCATCATTAAAGCTGCTGACATCAAACTCGCTGCCACTGAGTGTCCATGCACCTGAGCCGTCAGCAGCCACCGTGCGTGATTGGTTATTCGCACCATCGCTGATAGTGACCGTGACGCTGGTGTTGGCTTCTGCGCCCGAGCCTTGAATTAATACATCACCGTCTTCTACAGCATTCACAATGCCATCGGTTTCAATCGGTGTCGTAATGGTGACAGCATTGGGCGCTGAGTTATCTAATGTGATCGAGGTTGTTGCCGCCGTTGAAGTGTTACCTGCCGCGTCACTTTGTGTGGCGCTTACACTGAGTGTGCCATCATTAAAGCTGCTAACATCAAACTCGCTGCCACTGAGTGTCCATGCACCTGAGCCGTCAGCAGTCACCGTGCGCGATTGGTTATTCGCACCATCGCTGATAGTGACCGTGACGCTGGCATTGCCTTCTGCACCAGAGCCTGTAATTAGTACATCACTGTCTTCCGTGGCATTCACAATGCCGTCGGTTTCAATCGGTGTCGTAATGGTGACAGTATTGGGCGCTGAGTTATCTAATGTGATTGAGGTTGTTGCCGCCGTTGAGGTGTTACCTGCTGAGTCTGTTTGTGTTGCTGATACCGTAAGCGTGCCATTATTCAGCGCGCTAATGTCTAATTCGTTACCCGACAACGTCCAATTACCGCTTGAATCAGCTGTCGTGGTTTTAGCCACACCGTCAATGCTGACCGTCACTGTTGCGCCTGATTCTGCCCCGTCACCTTGAATGAATACATCACTGTCTTCCGCAGCATTCACAATACCATCGGTTTCAATAGGTGTCGTAATGGTAACAGCATTGGGCGCTGAGTTATCTAATGTGATGGATGTCGTTGCCGCCGTCGAGATGTTACCTGCCGCGTCACTTTGTGTGGCGCTCACACTGAGCGTGCCATTATTAAAGCTGCTGACATCAAACTCGCTGCCACTGAGTGTCCATGCACCTGAGCCGTCAGAAGTCACCGTGCGTGATTGGTTATTCGCACCATTGCTGATAGTAACAGTGATGCTAGCATTGGACTCTGCGCCAGAGCCTTGAATTAATACATCACCGTCTTCTGCAGCATTCACAATGCCATCGGTTTCAATCGGTGTCGTAATGGTGACAGTATTGGGCGCTGAGTTATCTAATGTGATAGATGTCGTTGCCGCCGTCGAGATGTTACCTGCCGTGTCGCTTTGTGTGGCGCTCACACTGAGTGTGCCATCATTAAAGCTGCTAACATCAAACTCGCTGCCACTGAATGTCCATGCACCTGAGCCGTCAGCTGTCACCGTTCGCGATTGGTTATTCGCACCATCGCTGATAGTGACCGTGACGCTGGCGTTGGCTTCTGCACCAGAGCCTGTAATTAGTACATCATTGTCTTCCGCAGCGTTCACAATACCGTCGGTTTCAATCGGTGTCGTAATGGTTACAGCATTGGGCGCTGAGTTATCTAATGTGATTGAGGTTGTTGCCGCCGTCGACGTGTTACCTGCTGAGTCTGTTTGTGTTGCTGATACCGTTAAGCTGCCGTTATTTAGCGCACTGATATCTAACTCATTACCGAGCAGTGTCCAAATACCACTTGAATCTGCAGTGATCGTTTTATTGATCCCTCCAATATTAACCGTAACTGCAGCGCCAGATTCAGCACCACTGCCCTGTACCAATACATCGCTATCCTCACTGGCATTAACATTACCATCGCCCTCAATAGGCGTAGTGATGCTAAGTGAGCTTGCACTTGTATCAATGTTAACATTTAGAGAGCTTGACGAAATGCTATTATTGCCAGCAAGATCAGTTGTAAAAGCACTAATCGAGTGTAAATTTGAAGACAACGCAGATGATGGTGTAAAACTCCACGTACCACCAGATGGCACAACCACAGATCCTAATACACCATCTTGATCTGAAGTGAGTGTAACCGTATCTCCAGCTGTAGCAGTCCCAACAAAAGTGGGCGTGGCATCAGTTGTAATATTGTCTGTATTTGAACTTCCGGTATCACTTGCACTGCTTAAATCAGGTGTACTTGACACACTTGGGATTATCGAATCTAACGTGATACTCAAACCGCTGGATATCGACGATATATTATTACTTGCATCCGTTGCAGTTGCCGTAAAGGTGTGAGTGGTGTTAGAAGTTAGTGTACTTGTTGTGATCTCCCACGTTCCACCCGTTGCAGTCCCTGTACCAATAACAGTGTTTCCAGTCACACTACTAAACAACTTAACCGTTGAGCCGGCTTCTGCAGAGCCCGACAATGTGGGGGTTGTATCATTGGTATAATTATCAGTATTTGAAGATCCACTATCTGATGCTGCATTCAAATCGAGTGACGTTGGTGCACTTGGCGCCACATCATCACTGATAGTAATAGTAAATGCCTCTTGGAATGAAGTACTGCCATCGTAAGATTGCACACAAACTATGTAGCTGCCTGCGCTAATTGTTGCTTGTGTTTCTATTATACTGCCGTTTATTTGGAAACTGCTGTTACCACTACTCGCTGTACACGTTCCACTTGTTGATGCTCCCACACTAACTAAAGTGTAAGTATGACTGTTATCATCAACATCGGTAGAGCTTAACGTTCCAACATCAGCACCAGCATTCGTATTTGATTGAGCCAAACTTGATGAAGATAACGTAATATCTGTCGGTGTATCATCAACAGCAGTAATTGTTACAATTGCTTGATTTGTGCCAGCACTATCAGACGTACCGTCATTAAAGGTGTAATCTAACGTAACACTACTTGAAGGATCTTCAGAGGTATTAGCATAAGTAAGAGACGAAATAACCGAATCAACAATACTTGATGTCGCACTGCTATTAAATGTGAGTTTAATAGTACCCGCAGAATTGGTTGTTACAGTACCTACTGATACACTATTATAAGTAAAACTATTACCTTGGGTCAGCGTTCCCAACAGACCGCTATTCGCAAATACATCAGCACTATTTGCACCACCACTTCTTGAAATTGTAAGACTTGCATTATTGTAATCGCCATTGCCACTATTGAGTGCGTCTAATTCAGTATCAGACACTGTCACGTCACTATCTATCGCAACAGCACTACCATTTTCAATAAACGTTGAACCGCCATTTAATGAAGAAAATACGGGTACACTATTACTAGCAATGAACGTGATCACCGTATTTGCACCACTATCAGCAACAGTAAATGCTAAATCTGCTGAAGGTGCGTTTGTCAGTGACAGTGTCAACTCGGATATATTAAAATCAGTCGCATCGGTATCAACTTCTAAGGTGCTTGAACCATTAAAACGTACGTTGTTAGTTGATAGCCCCGTAACGCCGGTTAACGTGATCATGTCCCCAATGGCTAAGTCTGCAATGGTATCACCAGAAAGATCTGACGTACTGCCTATAAAGTTGTCATTACCACCGTTCCCTGTCATTGAATCGGTGCCGCCACCAGGGCGGATGGTATCAGCGCCACTGCCACCAGTAAAAGTATCAGAGCCATTTAAATCTGCTGCTGAAATAGTTAACACGTCACCACTAAATGCACTCGCATCCAACGTAATTGTACCGGTGATCGCACTGCCTGTGGTATTGGTTATATCGACCGTGCCGCCATCTGATGCAAAATTATCCGTTAAAGTAATTGCAAAATTACTATTTGTTCCAATAGCTACACCTTCAACTGATGAAACCGATGTGCTGCTAAAATCAAACGTGCCGCCATCCATTAATTTCAGTGTTTCGTTGCCAGCACTACCGACCATTGACGTGCCAAAATCACCGATATTGCCAGCGTCGATAGCAACCGTTGCACCACTGCTTAAGCTCAAAGTACCAATATTAAAGTAACTACCACCAGAGACATCTGCTCCATTAGAGGCCGATACTCTATCAGTTTGACTGGTATCACCGGTTAGTGTGCCTATATAGGCACTTGAGCCTATATCAAATGTTATTGCATCTGTGGATGAAATAGCATCCACATTGGTGCTGCTTGAAACTGTAATGGTTCTAGTATTAGTGCTGTCATCACCCACGCTATAGCTTTCAACACCGGCTAAAGCAGTAAAATCACCATCTCCGCTAATGGTAATAGATTCTGAGCCAGACGCAGTTATTGTGCCACTAAACGCATTATGCTGACTTGCGGTCATACTAACTGAAGCACCTGATGCCAAAGTTAAATTACTTATGTTGCTTATGGTACCCGCTGATATATTTGCACCATTACTTAAACTCAGTGTATCTGAAACAGTATTGTCACCCGTAATGGTGCCCGTAAACGCAAGCGTGCCTAGATCAAACGTAATGGCATCGGTCGTCGATGTTGCAGTAACAGAATGCCCTGCACTGGTTACAGTCACCGACCGAGCGTTCGTACTGTCATCATTTAAAGTATAATTCTCAATGGCTGATACCGTACTCAAATTGCCATCACCAGAAACAGATACCGTTTCTGTGCCACTGCCAGATACGGTCCCTGTGAACCCTGACAGTTGGGCTGCGTTTATTGTCACAGTACCACCAGCAGCAACCGATAAATCCTCAAACCCGCTGACTGTTGCACCTGATATATTACCGCCGTTGGTAACAACCAAGGTATCTGTGCCACTTCCACCCGCTAAAGTACCCGTCGCACTCAACGCATTCACATTTACTGTGTCGTCACTACCACTACCCGTTAGGTTCTGTGACGCGCTGCCTAAGGTAAATGTATTCCCTGCTGACAATACATAGGTTTCAACTGCGCTATTCCCAGTTATGCCATCGGTCGCGGTGCTTATGGTGATTGAATCAGCGCCAGAAGCCGTTACCGTTGAAAAACTGTCGTGTTGCGCCTCAGTCATCGTCACTGAAGCACCACTGCTTAATGTTAAAGACTCGAACGCACTTACTGTGGCATTACTAATATTAGCACCAGTGCTCATTTGCAGTATGTCAGTACCGCCGCCGCCAGCAAGCGTCCCCGTAACACTTAAGCCTGCAATATTAACGGTATCAGCACTGCCACTTCCGGTAATATTTTGCGCTGCACTTGATAAAGTAATATTGAAAGCGGCATTTAAAACATACGTTTCTATGTCTGCATCTGCAATTACAGTGCTATCCCCATCGGCACTTGCCAAGGTAAATGTATTTGTGCCAGTCCCATTTATGGTTGTAAACGCATCGTGTTGTAACTCGCTAAGTGTTAACGAGCCGTTATTATAGGTAGAGAGCGTTTCAAAAGCGGTTAAACTGGTCAAGTGCGTGAGATCACTACCATCTATAACAATAATTTCATCTGTGCCGTCGCCACCTTGGGCTGTAGACCCAACAATATGACTCGCTGATGCTATAGTCAGTGTTTCATTGTCACTGCTGAAACTAATGGCTGGGCTTAAGTTGGCGCCCGATGTGGTATTAAATGATGCCCCGGTCGTACTGGCCGCTGTTACATTGGCTACACTAATAACAGCACTTCGTGACGCACTGTTGTCAGTTCCGTCGTTAACAACAACGCTCACCGTGCGCGACGTGGTATCCGGCGTCGAACTCGTATTATTGTAAGTTACAGCTTGTAAGAAAGCTGCAACCTCGGCTGTTGTAGCTGTTGCGCCCGTTATAGAGAGTGTATCTTGCAGTGTTATGTCAGAAGCGCCACTTACTCCTGTCAGCGCATTTTGCGCACTGGCTGATACATTAAGCCCTTCTGAAGCGCCATCTTGATCATTCGTTAAACTGACTGTAATTGTTGTTATTGTATCAGTATCCGTGACTGTTGGGCTTGTCATGAAGCTAACGGCACCAGACCCTTCAGAAAATGAAGCTGTGGTATCATTACCTGATGTACCACTATTTAAATCAACCACAGGTGCGGCGTTGATTGTAGTAAAATTAAAGGTGGTATCGTCACTAATGCCCGCAAAACTATTGCCTGCTGAGTCATCAACTGCCGTTGAATCTACTCGCACTGAATATTGATTACTGCCCGTTAAACTACTTGTCGGATTTATATAAATTTTGTCATTAGCGATGCCGATACGACCCGCGCTTGGGCTGGTCGTTGCGCCATCACTTTGCGTCGCAACATTAAACACCTCAAAGTTGCTGCTACCAGTGACATCGCGCACCGTTATATTGCCCGTACCCAGTGCAATATTTTCATCAAAATCAATAACAATGTTATTACTGACAGACACATCCGTGTCATCATCATTAGGCGTTGAATTACCACCGTCAAAACTAGGTGCGGTGACATCTGCAGTAGTAAAGTTAAATGTTGTATCGTCGCTAATCCCTGCAAAACTATTACCAGCAGAGTCATCAACTGCCGTTGAATCTACTCGCACTGAATATTGATTACTGCCCGTTAAACTACTCGTCGGATTAATATAAACCTTATCGTTTACAATACCAATGCGGCCCGCACTTGGGCTAGTGGTTGCGCCATCACTTTGTGCTGCAACATCAAATACCGCAAAGTTGCTGCTGCCAGTAACATCTCGGACCGTTATATTGCCTGTACCAAGTGCAATATTTTCGCTAAAGTCGATAATAATATCGTCACTAATTGGTACGTTGGTGGCATTGTCACTCGGCGTTGCGCTTGCACCATCAAACGTGGGCAAAGTTACGTCAACAGTAAAGCTCATAATAGCCAGTTCATTACTTGTGTTACCCGCAGCATCTGTAACAGTTACTGTACAATTACTATAAGTGCCATTTGCTAATGCACTACTATTATCAGTTTGCGTCAATATGATTGTTTGATTCCCTGTGCCACTTATCGTTGTTGACGTCGAAGTACCACAGCTTCCTCCCATCAAAAGCGTTCCTACTTCATCCGTACTGAAAATATAATTTGGGGTATTATCATTTGTGGGCGAAGCAACAGGTGTTACCTGACTGATAATCGGAGCCGTACTGTCAGCAGGACCATCATCAATAACGATATTAACTGGGGCGTGGCGGGGATCATAATCACTACCCATTCCCACTACAGGAAAATCAAAAGTTACCTTATCAACATTTTTAAAAAGGTCATCATTAAAGTCTGACGCTCGAGTCATGGTAAACGAGGAATTAACGGAGCCATTCGGAATAACAACGTTGCTAGTAACCATAAGGCTACCGTCTAAATAACCTTTCAACGTTACTGAGTCATTACCATTTTCTGTGGACGTTTGACGAAAAAATGTAAATGACTCTAAACTAAAGTTATCTCCATTTTCTTCGTAAAGCACCATGCCAACGCTAGTTCCCCCAGTTAAAACATTCGTGAGTGAAAAAGAATAAGCTGCTATGCCGTTAAAATACTGCCAGTCATTTATACTTGTATAGTCAGATGCCAAACCAGCGTCGAATATAAAACTAAAACCAGTAACATCGTTCACACCATTTTGCCCATCTTGCAAAAATTGCAATCCAGAGCCATTTCCAGCAGAAAAGTTTATTGTTTGTGCTGCTGCCCAAGCATCTATTGATAATGTATTAGCTGCACACGCGCCAATAAGCGTCATAGCCTTTGTGACTTTATTTAATTTCATCATATCAACCTAAATAATATTGAACTAAATATACTTTTTTTTTAGAGCAACTGGCGCAGCTCTGTGTTTACTTTTGCTTTTAAACTCGAGCTAAATAAGTATTGATTCCTTATATAACTCATCACTTGGGGAACCACGTATGGCAAAGTTGCTGTTGATTGTAAACTTTTGCTTCCATGCTGAAATGTCCCTGTGATATCCAATTATCATGCTACATTTCTTTGCAAATATTAATGCTAAATTCAGTTAAAAGCTTAGTTTAAAAGCTACAGGCCACAACTTTATTTTTCACTTATTTTATAGAGCTTTCAGTTTATTTGATTTATATCAAGCACCATAAAAACAATTATAAAAACAATTGCCTTACTAAATGCAGCTTTATTTTTATCCATACAATTTTGCTTTTTAACTTATTGCGCGTTATCACTTATTTATGGGGAATTACTACACAGGAACTGCATTAACTAAAAAACGACTGTAAACAATCTCGAAAGATACACATGCCCAAGCTAAACTTAATTAAAAAGGTGACTAAAAATGACACCCAAGCTCAACTAAAATCATAAAAAACTCAAAGGAATATACGTGCTTGATAAACTTTTTACGCCAGAACAACTTACACTGATATGCGCTGATCTAGCCCATTTACGCTTATTAGCTGATTTAAAACTGGCACCAACAATCCCTTACTTTGCTGAAAAGCCTTACCCTATTGGCCGATGTAGAGAAATTCGCGATGAAGTGTTTACACTATTGCAAACGGAATTACCTACCACAGACAAGCCTGGGCTTAACTTAATAAAAGATCTTATAGACCAAGGCAATCCTTTACAAAAAGCCTGGGGGTCACTGCGGGATGAGTACTTTCAAAATGCGTTTATACTTGGCCCTTGGTATATTGATGTATCTAACGATACAGTGCATGCCAATAAGCCAAGAGTAGAGATTTTGCCTTTAGCGACCTCAAACTTTACACCGATAAAGGATTTTGCTCAGTTTGTAAAAATAGCCTGTAGCTATTGGAAGGTTGATATTTACAGAAATGATGTATGCCCTGCGCTGGCTCCTTATATGCCACTTTTATGTGTTGGCACTAATGGCGCAAGTTGGCTTGGGGCAGCAAACGACGATATGCTAAATATTGCAATTAATAGCAATTTTGAAGAATCTAAACTTATTTTAAACGCTTTATCCACTGCCCCCGTACAAATTGTTAAGAAATGGCAGAAAGTCTTATCTGGTTATAGCCATGATAATTTATTAGCCCATGAAGGTGACCCCATTGTATATTGTGATATTTATGGGAAAGCCTCATCTAAACCTGATTTAGTAAAGCGAGATGCCGCTGTTATAGCTTACTCATCTTTACCAAAGTCAGTTTAATAAACACACTGATGTTATTTCACAATAGGCTACTCAACTGGCCTATATAAGACTATCAACATACGTTTAAGCCTTTGGCAATTATTGTAGGGGTTGTTTTTACTAATAAATTATACCTATTAATCGCTTTTTCATGACTAAACTAGGAAAAAGCTGCTATTGTTAACTTATCTTAAAATGACTTCAAGGACTGGATCATGGATCAACACACAGCACATGAGTATTTAACTAAAAAACCCTTGGTTATGGTTACCCAACCTTTTGGCCAAGAAGTTGACGTTTACAAGGTAAATCATAAAATGTTTGCCACATTATCCGTTGGTAATGAAGGACAAACAGATGAAGATGGCAACCCCGTTTGGTGGATGAACTTAAAATGCGACCCTGATGAGGCACAAGCATTACGTGATATTTTTCCTTCTGTGATACCTGGTTACCATATGAATAAACGGTTATGGAATACTGTTATTCTGGATGGTTCAGTTCCAAAGGGTGAAATTGAACGAATGATAGACAATTCCTTTGATTTGGTTGTATCTAATATGCCAGAAAAAGACCGTAAAGCTATCGAAGTTCACCTATAAAACGAGTATTGTGCTGAGTATAAAGCTCGGTGCAATGACTTATTTTGCTATGTCGTCTCAATTACCTTATCTTTACTAAGCTTTATTTTAGACATAAAAAAACGCACCTCAGGTGCGTTTTTTGTTTAGGTATACAACCCTAAGACGTTTTTCCGTCTTTTGGTTTTTCGTCTGTTTCTATCTCTTCAGTCTTAGGTGTTTCCACCGTTTCAACTTCTTCAACAACCACCTCTTCAGTAACTACTTCTTCTGCTGAAGAATCCGCCGTCACGTTTTGCTCTTCATTTACTGGAGTAGCAGGTTTAATCTGATAAAAACTCGCGCCTTTATCTGCCATATCAACCAATGTATCACATGGTGTAAATACAGGGTTGTAGTTAGCAAACGTCGCCATTTCTGAGCTTACTTTACTCGCGCCCAGTTTATCCATGTAACTAAATGGACCGCCTAAGAATGGTGGAAAGCCAATACCAAATATCGCACCAATGTCGCCGTCACGTGGGCTTGCAATAATGCCATCATCTAAACAACGCACGGCTTCGTTAAGCATTTGTGCTACACAACGCTTAGCAATTTCGCTTTTATTTAAGCGCGGCGATGGGCTGACACCTAGTAACTCGTAGATGGACTCATCCACTTTTTTGGCTTTTTTATCGTAGATATAAAAACCACGACCGGTTTTACGACCTAAACGTTTTGCATCAATTAAACGGCTAAATGCATCAGGGGCTTTAAAGCGCTCACCCAGTTCTTTTTCAAGAATTGGGGCTATTTTAGAGCCAATGTCGATACCTACTTCATCCAGTAGCGCCAATGGCCCAACAGGGAAACCAAACTCAACAAGTGCCGCATCAATTTTATCAATTGGCTCACCTGCAAGGAGTAAGTTAGCTGCTTCATTGACGTAAGGCGCTAAAATACGGTTTACGTAAAACCCTGCCATGTCTTTAACAACAATCGGTGTTTTACCCTGCTTACGGGCAAAGTTCACCACGCGAGCAATGGTTTCTTTTGACGTGCCCTCGTGCGGAATAATTTCAACCAGTGGCATTTTTTCAACTGGCGAGAAGTAATGCAAACCAATCACATTTTCAGGACGCGTGGCCTCTGCCGCTATTTGCGAAATAGGTAACGACGATGTGTTACTTGCAAAAATAGTGTTGTCTTGGCACTCACGCTCAATATCAGCGACCATACCTTGCTTTAAGCTTAAATCTTCAAATACCGCTTCAATAACAATATCAATATGCTTAAAGCCACTGTAGTTGGTGGTCCCGGTTATTTTGTTCATTGTTTGCTGTAAATCAGCTTTCGATAAAATACGGCGTTTTTGCTTTTTATCTAAAATTTTGTAGCTGTAATTCATGGCATTACTAATGCCCTGCTCTGCTACATCTTTAATACGTACTGGCACGCCCGCTTTAACAGCACTCACATGGGTAATACCTGCGCCCATTAAACCACCGCCTAATACCGCGGCTTTTTCAATGGCTGGAGCTTCATCGTTGCGCCACTCTTTTTTCATTTCAGTGGTCGCAAAAAAGATCCCACGTAGTGATTTTGATTCATCACTCATTACCAAGGTTGCAAAACCTTCGGCTTCTGTTTTGTAGGCTTTTAATTCATCAAGCTCAACACTTGCACGCACTGCTTTGATGATTGCCAACGGTGCTGGGTAATGACCGCCAGTTTTCTTCAGTACGTTTTCTTGGGCTTTTTTAAAGATGATATTACGGCCAAATGGGTTTGACTCAAGCAATTGACTAATACGATCAAGCTTTGGTTTTGGCGCTTTTGCTTTGCCTTTTAAAGCAAACTCTTTCGCCACACGAAGTAACACTGTCTGCGGTACGCAGTCATCAACTAAACCCGCTTTTTTAGCTTGTTTAGCACGAACCTGCTTACCTGTTAGCATCCACTCAAGGGCTTTTTGAAGACCAACTAATTTTGGTAAACGTTGTGTGCCACCGCCACCAGGTAATAAACCAAGCTGCACTTCCGGCAAACCTAATTTAGTAATATCGCTGTTTGAACATACGCGATAATCACACGCTAGTGCAAACTCTAAACCACCACCGAGTGCCGCACCGTGTATAGCGCTGACTGTTGGAAATGGTAGTTTTTTCATATCAAAAAACGCGCGATGGCATAGCTCACTGATAGCCAATGCATCTTCGCGTTTTTCAACGTTATCGAGCATTTTCACATCAGCACCGGCGATAAAGTTATCGCTTTTACCGCTGATAAATACCATACCTTTTACAGCTTGTTGTTTCGCATCATCAAGCAGCGCTTTTAGATCGTCGGCAAAGGTATCGCGCAGGGTGTTCATTTTCTCACCCGGCACATCAATAGTAACAACGGCCAAGCCGTCTTCAATTTCTAAACTAAATACTGAATCTGTCATTACGCACTCTCCAATACAAAGGCTGCACCTAAACCACCCGCCGCACAAGCAGTAGTCAGGGCTAAACCACCGCCACGGCGGTTAAGTTCGTGTAAGCTTTGAGTGATAAGTCGTGCGCCAGTTGCTGCAAATGGGTGTCCATATGCAAGCGATCCGCCCATCACGTTAAACTTATCCATGTTAATTTCACCAATGGCTTTACTACGGCCAAGTTTTTCTTGGGCAAACTTATCTGAAGCAAACATTTTCATATTAGCCAATGTTTGCGCTGCAAATGCTTCATGCATTTCAATTAGATCAAGGTCAGCAAGTGTGATACCCGCTCTATCAAGCGCGATAGGTGTTGAATGAGCCGGCCCCATTAGCATGTCTTCATGCACACCAATAGCTGAAAAAGCAAAGCTACGTACATAACCTAAAATATTGTAGCCTAACGCTTTTGCTTTACTTTCGCTCATCATCAGTACAGCTGCTGCACCATCGGTTAATGGCGTAGAGTTTGCTGCGGTTACTGAACCATGTTGACGGTCAAAGGCTGGCTTTAATTTAGCATAACCTTCAACGGTTGAGTTATGGCGAATATTGTTATCTTGCTCGATAAAGCTTTTATATGGTGGCAAATGCGCTGTCATTACTTCTTCAGCTAATTTGCCATCTGCCCATGATTGGCTGGCAAGCGAGTGCGAACGGTGCGCTAATGCATCTTGATCAGCACGGCTAATATTATGAGTTTTGGCCATTTGCTCAGCTGTTTGGCCCATCGATAAACCCGTTGAATACTCGGCCACAGCTGGCGGTACTGGCATTAAATCTTTCAAACGCAGTTTTGAAAATATTTTTAAACGCTGGCTAAAAGTACGTGCTTTGTTTAAATCAACTAAGCTACCAGCTAGTTTTTTGCTTACACCAATAGGTAACACTGATGAAGAATCCGCACCTCCGGCAACACCTACTTGGACAGAGCCTGCCATAATTGACTCAGCAACATTCGCAATGGCCTGAAAACTAGTCGCACATGCACGTGACACTGAATAAGCATCAACTGATACCGGCATACCAGTGCCTAACACAATTTCGCGGGCAATATTTGGCGCTTCAGGCATTTGTACTACTTGGCCAAATACCAGTTGGTCAATTTCTGACTTGTCAAAATTCAATCGCTCTAGCATTTCATTAACTACTAGCTTACCCATGTCCAAAGCTGGAACGTGGTGAAATGCAGTTGCTTGTTTTGCAAACGGTGTACGTAAGCCACTAACGATGGCGATACGGTCGCCCTTTGCTGTTTTAAGTATGTTTTGCTCAGACATTTATGCTCTCCCGCTGACAGGTCTGACCTGTTTGTTTTCCTCGATTCTAAACAACCCGTGTACTAAAGCCAATAGAGAATTTGAAAATAGTATAATTAGTTACCAACCATAGGCTTTTTTTAACCTGTTTACAAAATTATCCTTTATTTATATGTTAGGGTAAAAATCGTTAAAAAATAACGAACTATTTTGAAAATGATAGTCTAACACTTGGGTTATGGCATCCTAGCCCATATTACTTATTAAGCTTTTTTAAACCCGTGCTAACGAGGATACTCTTTTTATTATGGCCGCTAACGCTTTTTCACAACTAAAAACTTACTTAGACAGCCAAATTATTGGTCAGCCAGAATTAACTCAAGCATTGCTGATTGCCATCTTAGCCGATGGTCATCTATTAGTAGAAGGCCCGCCAGGGCTTGCAAAAACGCGCGCCGTTAATGCATTAGCAAAAGGTGTAGAAGGCTCATTTCAACGCGTACAATTCACGCCAGATTTATTACCAGCCGATGTCACCGGTACTGATATTTATCGTCAACAAACCAGTGAGTTTGTGTTTGAGAAAGGGCCGTTGTTCCATAACCTAATATTAGCCGATGAAATAAACCGTGCCCCTGCAAAAGTACAATCAGCATTGCTAGAAGCCATGGCCGAGCGCCAAGTTACTGTAGGCAAAAATACCTACCCACTGTCAGATTTATTTATGGTAATGGCCACGCAAAATCCGCTTGAGCAAGAAGGCACGTACCCACTACCTGAAGCCCAACTTGACCGCTTTTTAATGCACTTGAGCATTAACTACCCAGGTGCCGAACATGAACGTGATATTTTACGACTTACCCGTGGTGAAGCATTAAGTGAACATCAAGCGCCAGCACAACAAATAAGCCAAGCTGATTTATTTGCCGCACGTAAAGAAATTTTAGGCTTATACCTTGCTGAGCCCCTTGAGCAATATTTAGTGCAGCTTATTATTGCTACCCGTGAAGGTGGCGAGCTAGATGAACAACTAGGCCGCTGGATTGAATATGGCGCAAGTCCACGTGCCACAATCGCACTTGATAAATGTGCACGCGCACACGCTTGGCTAAATGGCCGTGACTTTGTAGCACCTGATGATATTCAAGCTGTGCTACACAATGTATTACGTCACCGTATTATTTTAAGTTATGAAGCCCAAGCAGATGGCGTAACAAAAGATCAGGTGATCAGCCGTATTTTAGAACTTGTTGCTGTACCCTAAATTATGCAAAGCGAATTAGATAATCAAAGCTGGCTCAAAACCAGCCATAGCCATGGCGTAAATTTAGCGTTAAAAGAGCTAATGTATTACAAAGCGAAGGCGCGGCTGTTAGAGCTTACACCGAAAGTAAAAATCAAAAACAGCTTAGCGGGGCAATACCTTGCACCGCATAAAGGCCGCGGTATGGAATTTGCCGAAGTACGTCATTACCAACAAGGTGATGATATTCGCTCAATTGACTGGCGCGTTACTGCACGCACAGGCGAAACCCACACTAAGCTGTTTCAGGAAGAAAAAGAACGCCCTGTTTTTGTTTTTACCGATTTTTCTAACTCCATGCTATTTGGCTCAAAGTTATTATTAAAGTCAATTCAAGCCGCGCACATTAGTGCATTAGTTGCATGGTCAGCCTGCCAACGCGGTGACAGAATTGGTGGTGTTGTATTTAATCAACATGGTCATTTAGAGCTAAAACCCAGCGCCAGAGAAAAAGCGGTGTTAAAGCTGTGCCATAATCTATGTGATAGCCACCAACAAGCGCTTACGCAAATTGATCAACCAGCAAAAAATAACTTTAGCGATAATTTAAAACGCCTTAACCATTTAGCCAAACCCGGCAGCCTTGTTTATTTAATCTCAGATTTTAGTGCATTAGATGATGCCAGCTTTAAGCAACTTGAAATATTGAGTCGCCACTGTGAGCTGATCGGCTGCCACATTAGCGATCCATTTGAACATCAGCTTCCAGCATTTAAACAAACAGTAACAGTAAGCGCCAATGGTAACGAATTTGCGCTGCCATTAATGGACAAGGGCTTTCGCGACAGCTTTGCAAAAACAGCTGAGCTGGCCTTTACAATTCGAATGGATAGACTGACGAAGTCAGGCTTAAATTTAATATCATTTGATGCAGCCTCCCCACTCGAGCTGCAATTAGTGAGAAAGTAATATGCAAGCATCTCCTTTAGATGGCCTTAACGATGTCATTGTGCCAGACCAAGTGGCTTGGTGGCCACTCGCCCCTATTTGGTGGGTTATTATCGCAGTTACAGTAGTGGCCGCTACTTTATTAGTCATAAAGCTATACCGTAACAGCCAGTTTAAAAAAGCAAAACGTTACGCCATTACACGCAGTGATACTGTGTCAAACGACTGCGCGGCGTTACATATACTGATCAAACGCCTTGTCTTACATTATTACAGTGCTGAACATGCAAGTTCATCAACCAAAAACTGGTGTAAGACATTAAATAAACTCACTGAACAGCAGTTTAGTGAACAAGAAATAATGAGTTTATACCAAGCAAATAATACACAACCTGAACTAGCCGCGAAATTAAAAGCGGGTATAAAACAGTTTAAACTAAAGGAGTCGCTAAATGTTTGAGTTTAGTTGGCCATGGCTGTTCCTTTTGCTACCGCTGCCTTTATTAATACGGTTTTTACAACCCGCTAAAGATGAATCGCAGGCTCGGCTACGTATACCCGGTTTTGCGAAACATAATTTAACAAGCCAAGGAGCTGTAAAGCATGCCCGTGGTGTTAGTTTTACTGAATGGCTAATCTGGGCACTTTTAGTCTGCGCAGTTGCAAACCCAACATGGCTTGATGACCCAATCACTTTGCCAAATGAAGGGCGTGACATTATGCTCGCGGTGGATTTGTCAGGCTCAATGAAAGAGCAAGATATGGCCTACCAAGGTCAATATGTAGACCGCTTAACCATGGTTAAAGCTGTATTAAGTGAGTTTATAGAGCAGCGCCAAGGTGACCGGCTAGGGCTTATTTTATTTGGCGATACCGCCTTTTTACAAACTCCCTTAACACGTGATGTAAAAACAGTGAGCCAGATGCTTTCAGAGGCGCAAATTGGCTTAGTTGGGCGTGCCACCGCCATTGGTGATGCACTCGGTTTATCAGTCAAGCGTTTTGCAAATAAAGACGAAAGTAATCGAATTGTTGTGCTACTTACTGACGGTCAAAACACTGCCGGTAATTTAGACCCTGACGAAGCTTTGCTTTTAGCTCGCGAAGAAGGCATAAAAGTCTATACCATAGGTGTTGGCTCAGATAACCCCCGTGGCTTTAGTTTATTTAACATGGGAAGCAGTGGCAGCAGCTTAGATGAAAGTTTACTTACGCGTATTGCAGAACAAACCGGCGGGTTATATTTTCGTGCTAAAGATGTGGCAGGCCTACAACAAATTTACCAAGAGCTCGATAAACTCGAACCCATTAGCGCTGATGAACAAACTTTTAGGCCCCAAAGTTCACTCTTTTATTTACCATTATTAGTCGCGCTACTGATTATCAGCCTTCGTGTTATGCTGATCACTGGCCGCGCTTTTAGGCAGGAGGTCTAATGGACTTTGAATTTATACGCCCCACTGTTTTATGGCTACTAATCCCAGTTATTGCACTCTTTATGGTTGCATTAATTAAACATAAAAAAACGGGCCAAGGCGAGTTAATAGCCCCGCATTTAGCTCACTTTGTTATGAACAAAAAAAATCAAACCACAGGGCAGCCTATGTGGTTTGTTGCACTTTTTTGTGTTTTAGGTGTGATTTTTAGCGCAGGACCTAGCTTTGAAGAAAAGCAGGTGCCTGTATTTCAGAGTAAGAATGCCCGCGTTATTGTGATGGATATGTCGTTATCTATGTACAGCACCGACATTGCGCCAAACAGGCTTGTTCAAGCACGATTTAAAGCTCTTGATATGGTCCAATTATTTAAAGAAGGTGATACAGCACTGGTCGCTTATGCAGGCTCTGCCTTTACAATTTCACCGTTAACGAATGATGCTACAACGCTTGAGAATTTAATCCCGAGCCTAAGCCCCGACATCATGCCAGACAAAGGCTCAAACGTGCTGGCAGGCCTTGATCAAGCAAAAGAGTTATTAACTCAAGCAGGTTACCTCGAAGGCGATATTATTTTGATAACAGATGGTGTCGAACAAAATGAGCTCTCTGACATTAATCAGTTTAGTAGCTCTAACCGTTATCGGTTAAATGTTTACGGTGTAGGCACTGAACAAGGCGCTCCCATCAAATTACCTGAAGGTGGATTTATTAAAGATAATTATGGCCAAATTGTGGTGCCTACACTCAATGTGTCACAATTGTCAGCGATAGCACGCAACAGTGGCGGACACTTTGCACTTTACCAGCCTAGCAACACTGATATCGCCGTATTTGCACCAAGCGCGAATACAGAATTGCTTAAAGACGAAAAGCAAAGTAAGGCGCTTTGGCGAATTGATGCTGGCATGTACGGATTGATCATGTTGTTGCCTATGATGGTTTGGATCTTCCGAAAAAGCGTACTTGTCGGCGTTTTTGCATTAGTTAGCTTTCTACCAACAGATACCGTATACGCCGTTGAACTTCCAAGCATATTTAAAAACCAAGATCAACGCGCATTAGAGGCCTATCAGCAAGGCGAATATGAGCAAGCCGCAGCCGCTGCTAATTCAAACCAACTCAAAGGAGCAGCGCTGTATCAGCAAGGTAACTTTGATGCCGCATTGGATGCATTTAGCCAAGATAAAAGTGCAAATGGATTTTACAATTATGGCAATGCTTTAGCTAAAGCTGGGCAACTTGATGAAGCGATTGACGCTTATAAACAAGCGCAAAACCTAAAACCCGATTTTCCATACGCTAAAGAAAACCAAACTTTAGTGGAGCAGCTGAAAAATCAACAGCAACAACAAAATCAAGACTCGCAAGACGGTGAACAAGGCGAAAATCAAGAGCAGCAAAACGAGCAAGGTCAGAATCAGCAAAATCAAGATGGTTCACAACAAGATGAACAATCAAAGCAAGACTCACAATCACAACAAGGCGAGCAATCTGACCAGCAAGATAAGTCACAAGACGGTGAACCTTCTGGACAGCAAAGTGGTGAGCAAAACAAACCTGATATGCAAGCCGAGCCTGAGCAAGCACAGCAAAGCGAATCAAATGATTCACAACAAACACCAAACGAAGAACAGCCTGAACCAAGTGAGCAAGCTCAGCCACAAATGAGCCCTGAGCAACAAAAACAGGCTGAAGAATCTGCAAAGCAACAGGCAATGCAAGCACAAACCGCTCAGCTAACAAATGAAGAAAAAGAAAAAGCCCAGCAACTTAATCAATTGCTGCGTAAAGTACCCGACGATCCTGCTATTTTGTTACGTAACAAAATGCAATTAGAAGCACAAAAACGAAACTATCAACGTCGTCCACAAGGAGTCGAAAAATCATGGTAATGCGATTATTTTGCTGTTTATTGCTTATCAGCGCTATGCCCCTGTGGGCTATGACCCAACTGCAAGCCAGTGTTGACAAAAACCCTGTATTAGCAGGTGAATTTTTTATGCTCACAATCACTGCTGATGACACAATAAAGAACGATCAGCCTGATACCTCGGCTTTACTCAAAGACTTCGTTGTCGGCCCAATGAGCGTGAGTACACGCACAAATATTGTTAATGGCAGTATTTCAAAACAAACCAATTGGTCTGTTAAGCTTATGACCCGAGATGCAGGCGACTATACGATCCCGTCGTTTAATGTTGCAGGCATTAGTTCTGAGCCTATCGCATTAAAAGTGGCAGAGCGAAGTAAAGAAACAGAACAAAATAATGATATTTTTATAAAGTCATCTATGTCATCAGACTCTTTGTTCGTGCAAGAAGCTGGGGTTTACACTGTTAAACTCTACCTTGCCAAAGAGCTACTTGATGGTAATTTGACCGCCCCGACGATGCCAGATGCGCAGCTTAGCCAAATAGGTAAACAGCAAGAAGAATATGAATTGGTTGACGGCAAACGCTATTTAGTGATTACTCGAGAGTACTTAGTACAACCGCAGAAAAGTGGTGTCTACACGATAGATGCACCGGTTTTCCAAGGCCGTATACGTCAAAATTATCGCCAATTAGAAGTCTCAGCTATGGGTGACAGTACCACAGTTGAAATTAAGCCTATTCCAAGTGACTACCAAGGTGCATGGTTGCCCAGTGAATTAGTTAATTTAGATGAACAATGGCAGCCAGATAGCGATACTGTCGAAGTTGGTACGCCAATCACTCGTACTCTAACACTTACCGCTCTGGGGATAACTAAAGAGCAGCTCCCTGATATTGAGCTGGCCGAGGTGCAAGGGATCCGTAGCTACCCGGATGAAAAAGAAAATAATCACCTTGTGCGTGATGGCCGTGTTATTTCCCAACAAACCGCTTCATATGCATTGTTGCCACAAACACCGGGCACCTATACTTTGCCTGAAGTCAGTGTCCCTTGGTACAACACAAAGATTAAACGTATTAGTTACGCAACATTACCTGCACGCACAATTACTGTAACAGCAAGCAGCCTGAACGCAACTGTACCTGCTCCTGCGCAAACACAACCGATCACTGAACAACCCCTAGCAGAACGTGTTCAGACTGTTAAAATCAATAACACCCCACTATGGCTTATTATTGCATGCGCTATTGGTTACTTACTGTGGTTAATTACGCTTGTTTTATGGTGGAACAACAGAGCCACACCTTTATCAGGTAAATTACATACCAAAACAACAGAGGATGATAGTTCAGCCGCCTCATTAGCACGGTTAAAAACACAGAGTAAAAAGGCAGATTTATCTGCATTTCACCATGAGCTCAACTGTTATGCCAAGCTAGTAACTCAACAACCACACAACGCGATAGATGTGCTTACACAACAAATCAATGACCAACAACTTACACTACAAGTAGCTAAATTAAGAGCAGCGCTCTATAGTTCAACTGAAAGCACTGTTGAATTGGCAGAAATATTAAAAGTATTAGAGGCAAATAAAAATAATAAACGGACAAATCAGCACACAGCATTAAAAGGACTTTATTAATTTAATCAATTGCTTGCATATTTAATATGCAAACTAAAGACTCCTTAATATAAAAAAGAGCTTATGCCGGGAAATAATAATTCTAAAAGTCAGGTCTTAGTTGATATGACAGAGAAAAAAGCACGCTATGAAAAACTTGTTCATGTTTATCATAGCGAATTATATCGCTTTGCCTATTGGTTATGTCGCGACCCTAATATTGCTGAAGACCTTGTCCAAGAAACGTTTTTACGTGCTTGGCGTG
This sequence comes from Pseudoalteromonas sp. 3D05, assembly GCF_002723455.1. Taxonomy (GTDB): domain Bacteria; phylum Pseudomonadota; class Gammaproteobacteria; order Enterobacterales; family Alteromonadaceae; genus Pseudoalteromonas. The sequence goes on from NZ_PDUS01000020.1 coordinate 21,154, forward strand.
CGCTTGATTCATTATTAGACCAAAAAGCAGCTAAACCATGGCTATTAACGATTTTGCGCCGTGAAAATGCACGACGTTTTGAACGAAAACAGTTTGATTACAGCGATGTAGAAAATGATACGCTGGTCGATGAAAAAAGCGTAACGCTAGATGATGAAGTAGAGCAAGCAATCGTTCAGCGTCAAATAGCTAAACTACCTGATGAATACAAAGAGCCGTTACTACTTCAAGTAGTCATGGGCTGCTCAGGGGAAGAAATAGCTAATATATTAGATTTAAATAAAAACACGGTTATGACTCGCCTCTTCCGTGCAAGAAACCAACTGAAAGAGGCACTTAGCCGTAATGATGAACAACTTAAAGGGGCATCAAAATAATGGATGATCTCGAGTTTCGTCGCCGAGTAATCGCACAACCTCATAATGAGGAGCAGGATATTGCTGACTATGCAAAACAAGATCCTGAACATCAACAGTTCATCGAGCAAATGCAAGAACTTGATGATTCATTAACTCAAGCATTGGATATTCCCGTGCCTAAAGGGTTGGCTGATCGTATTTTGGCTAATACACCCGAATTTAACGATGAGTACAATACGCCTAGTAACGAAAGCCAAGTAAATGAGGCCGCTGAAGATAACGTTATCAATGCACAATCGCGGTTTAAACTTGGTGGTACACCACTCGCTATGGCGGCATCATTACTTGTCGCTATTGGTGCTTTCTTTTTTACCAGTAGCGAGCATAACGTTGCATATGGTGCTGGAGAACATGCACTGACACACATATACCATGAGATTAACTCACTGGAAAAAACTAACGAAATAAGCCTACAAACTGTAAACGAAAAATTTGCCGAACTCGGTGGAAAATTAGATGAGCTACCAGGTAAGGTGACTTATTTAATGTTTTGCGATTTTAAAGGTCAACGTGGTTTACACTTAGTATTCGAATCTGACTATGGGCCAATGACCGTGTTTATTGTACCGTCTAAAGCGCAGTCTTTCGGTATTGGCGACAATGATTTTAGCGATCAGCGTTTTGCAGGTCATATTGATCGCGGCCCTGACGCTGATACGATCTTAGTGGCTAGTTTAGGCGCGCCTGTTGACCAATATACTAGCCGTATTAATAGTGCCATCCGCTGGTTGCATTAAAAACCAATATTGCTGCCACTTATTTAAAGTGGCAGCAGAGCATTTTTCAATCTACAAATGTGTTAAATATCAGCAAACGCGCCCTGTTCGTTTAGTTTTCATGCCATTTCCACTTGTACCTATTTATCCAATCATTGAACTGATTTAGAATCTGCTTTCTAAATTTTTTGAGGATATTCATGAAAAACCTGATTGTTATTTTGTCTTTACTGACACTGTTATTTACTACAAGCTTTGATGTAGAAGCGCGTAAAAAGTTTGGTAGTAAAAAACGTGGTAAAACACCAGAAACTCAACAAACAGCACAAAAACAACAAACTGATACAAAGACAATTGCCCCCGCCACTAAGCCTAAATCAAACAAGAAAGGGATCATGGCCGGTATTTTTGGTGGGCTATTAGCGGGCGGTTTGATTGCCGCGATGCTGGGCGGTGACTTTGAAGGTATGCAACTATTTGAAATATTGTTACTCGCAGCGATTGGGTTTATTATTTTTAAAATAGTGATAGGTATTATACGCCGTAAAAATACCCCGGCTTATGCTCACGCTGGGCAAAATACCCCACAAATGAAGCAAAACGATACTGCTCAAGCCAGTTCAACTGGTTTTGGTCAAACAAGCAATGTGCCATTTAACCTTCCACCTAACTTTGACACTAGTGGCTTTCTACAAGGTGCTCGTAGCCATTACCACACCCTACAAACAGCGTGGAACAATGCTGACTTTAGCACAATGGCAGAATACCTAAGCCCAGAGCTTGTTGAAGAATTTAAAGCAGAACGTGAAGCGATTGAGAGCGTAGCAACAGAAGTGATGTTTATTGATGCAGAGCTCGTACGCGCTGACACTGACGCACAAAAATGGCAAGTAAGTGTTCGCTTTAAAGGTAAGTACCGCGACTTAGGTGATAAAGAAGAGCATGCAATTTTAGAGATCTGGCATTTAGAACGTGCAACTAGCGATGATTCACCTTGGTTGATCGTCGGTGTTGAAGATTTAATCGACGCATAATTTATTATACCCAAACAACATCAAGAGGCAGAATTCAGCATTTCACAGGGGCTTAATATCAAAGCGTTACTTTGCAAGCATGGCAGTCCCTTTGAAGAAGGAACAACGATGGGACTAAGTCTTTGTGAAACGCTCTACGTGTTGGTTTAAAAGCGATTTATACTGCGTTATTGATTTTAATAATAGAATCACTATTATCTGCAATCAATGCCTTGCCTAAATCGCGTTTAATTCCAACGACGCTCGCATCTTGAGGTCGCTTGGGTATAGATAAAAAAACCGCACTTCATATTATGAAGTGCGGTTTTTTATTGTATTACCTACACGGTATTACTTACAAACGTCAGCCACAGCGTTAGCAAAGTAGTCAATATTTGCTTGGCTTATACCAGCGACATTGACTCGGCTAGAGCCAACGATGTAAATACCGTACTCTTTTTGTAAACGCTCTATTTGCTCTTTATTAATACCTAAGAATGAGAACATACCATTCTGACGGTCAATAAATGAGAAGTCTTGGTCAATATCTTTTGCCGCTAAGCTATCTTTGATCAACGTACGAAGACCATTAATACGGTTACGCATTTCATCAAGCTCGCTGTGCCATTCTTGAGTAAGCTCTGTGCTTCCTAAAATAGTGTTAACAATATCTGCACCGTGCGCTGGCGGCATTGAGTAAATGCTGCGTACAACACTCAGCATAACTGAGTTTGATATATCAGCAGATTTGCTATCTTTAGCGATGATTGAACATGCGCCAATACGCTCACGGTATAAACCAAAGTTTTTAGAACATGAAGAACAAATTATCAACTCATCCACTGCATCAGCCAAGATACGTAAGCCATTTGCATCTTGCTCAAGACTTGCACCAAAACCTTGGTAAGCGATATCAACAAGTGGCGTAAAGCCGACTTCTTTCGCAAGCTCTGCAACAGCTTTCCATTGTGCTTCGTTTAAGTCCATACCACTTGGGTTATGACAACAAGCATGCACAAGTACAACATCACCTTTTGGTACTTGCTTAAGCGTGTCCATCATTTCATTGAACAATAAATCTTTGTTTTCATAATCGTAATAAGGGTATTCTTTTACAGTTAAACCCGCAGCTTCAAATAAACTAATATGATTAGCCCAGGTAGGGTTAGTAACCCAAATAGTTGCTTCAGGATTACAACGTGCAACAAACTCAGCAGCAACACGTAAAGCACCTGTTCCACCTGGTGCTTGCGCTGTACGAACGCGATTAGCCAATAAAGCTTGGTGCTCGCCTAATAGAAGGCTTTCCATTTTTTGGCAGTAATCTAAGTTGCCAGCCAGACCAATGTACGATTTACTCGTCTCGTTTTCTAAACGAAATGCTTCTGCTTTTTTGACGGCAGTTAATACGGGTGTGTTACCTTGCTCATCTTTATAAACACCAACCCCTAAGTCAATCTTATTTGGGTTAGTATCTTGCTTATAGGCCGCCATAAGGCCAAGAATAGGATCTGTTGGTAATGGTTTTAGTACTGAGAACATTGACTATCTCTTATCGTTATTTAGGGGTTAGCTGTTGTACTTAGCTTAACATAAAAGCTCACTAGAATGACTAGTGTTATTTACACTAAAAAGTGAGGAATTTTAATACAGCACGCAATTAATAGTGCAAGCGTTTGATCAGTGAAAAAATCATTTTTAAATGCTTCACCATCTACAATCCCTACACAGTTATTTTGCGCATCAAAAAGCGGTAAACAGGCTTCTGATTTCACTTTAGGATCACATGTGTAATATTCTCCGCCGCTCGCTAAATACTGCTCCACGTTATTGATCACTCGGCCTTTACTGCTCATAGCAACTTGAACATTATTACTACCACTAGCAAATTGCTCTGTTAACGGAAAAAGAGGTCGGCTGGGTGCCCCAAAATAAGCCAGCTTAAGTAATTGCACTCCCTCTTCGGTTTGGGTGTTTTGATATATCCCAAACCAGTCAACACCCGTTTTCTCAACAACATAATCAACTACGCTTTGTAACTGAGCCAGCTTTTGCCTCGTTTGAGCATCTTCAGCCAGATAATCGGTGAGTTTAAATGGTTCATCCTGAAGGTGACCAAATAAACTACATGCTCCTCCTTCACCAAGTTCAGGTATTTGATACTCCCAGCGAACAGCTGAGGGTTGGCTAGTAACCAAAAAATCTTCTAGCTTTGCAAGCTCCAAAGACACTAGTTGTTGAGGCACATTAAGTTGTGCATGAGATAAATAAGAAGAAACCATCTAGCCGTCCAAACATCCAAATAAAGCAAAATAGTAACATGTGATTTATTTGTAGACCAGCTTTGTACCTAAGTTAGTTTATAACACATTTCTATTTGGTTTCCGGAGGCGTTATAAGTCACATGCTCTGCTATTTCTTCTAATAAAGAAATACCACGGCCATGCTCTCTTGATAAGCTCATTCCGTCACTAGCACTACTCTTATGGCCATTTCCCGAGTCACAAATAGTAAAATAAAGACATAAACTGGTTGGGCAGTAACGCATATCTACGATGATCATCGCACCTTGCAAACTGTTTAGGGCTGCTTCGCGTTGTTGATAAAATTCTAAAAAACCATCTTCTTGGTTTTTTATATCAGAATCTAAGCCGAGTAACCCATGATCAACCGCATTATTGTAGGCCTCAGACAAAAGCAAAAATATATCCGAACGATGTGCTCTCAAGCCACTTATTCGAGTTAATACATCGACGATTTCAAGCACCGGATCAGTGGTTTTTATTTGCGTCGAATTCAAACTTAAAGACATATTAAATGGCAGTGGTGAATAACTTTCTTGTTCGCCTTTTTGTTGAGGTATTTGCAGGCAATTAAACAACACAATACTTAAATCATCTTGTTGCTTTTCGCCTTGTGCAAAATGAGTAACATGATGAATAATGTCATCACATGAAATGCTCGGTTTCTCGGCCAGCAAGTCTATAAAGCGGTGCTCACCAAAATACTCTTCTTTATCATTTGTTGTTTCAATAATTCCGTCAGTGGCCAATACAACTCTCATCGTACTGTCTACTTCAAAATGAATCAGCTCACGTTCAAACTCATGCGTTTCTAATATACCCAGCGCCATGTGTTGTGACTCTAAGGTTTTAAGCACGTTACCGTGTTGATTTATAACATAAGCATCAGGTAACCCACCCAGCCAAGCAGAAACACTTTTCCCAGAGCTACTAAGCTCGATAATTGTGGCAGCACAAAACATATTACCTGGCAGCAATTTGACCAATAATGTGTTTATCTCATTGGCTATATCACTGACCGCCATCCCCTTATTAACCATAGTGTAAAACACTTTAGAGGTTGGCAGAGCTCCCACTGCAGCCGCGAGCCCGTGTCCGGTAAAATCTCCAAGCATACAATACAAGCTACCGATTGGGCTTTGCGCAACTAAGAACACATCTCCGTTAAACATAGAGGCTGGCGATAAATGAAAGTCGATGTTATCTGGAAAGTCATGTTGGTTTTCAAGTGCATTATTAAATATATGCTCAACAATGTCGTGTTCACGTTCTGTTTGATTGTTGTGGTATTCCAATAATCTATTTTGTTTTTGCGCTTCGAGACTAAGCTTACGAGTTCTACTGTGTGCTTTTATTTTTGCTGTTAAAATTATTTTATCAAATGGTTTATGAATAAAATCATCACCGCCGAGTGCCAAGCAACGCTCAAAGCTTTCTTTATCATCTAAAGAAGTAATAAAAATGATAGGAAGGTAAACGTCTTTACTGCGCTGCTTTATTTTGGGGGCTGTTTCATAGCCATCCATTTCTGGCATGATTACATCTAAAAGCACGATATCAACAGGGCCACTATCAAGCACTTCAAGTGCTTCAATACCATTGCAGGCTGTTACTACATCATAATGTTGTTGCTCAAGCATGATCTTGAGCAAATCCCGATTAAGCTTTTGGTCATCAACAACGAGGATGCGCATCAGTCAATATCAAACTTCTTATCAAACCGTGATATTTGTAATATTTTCTTTAGTTGTGGTTGGCAGTTGCTAATACGGATTGAGTCTACAGAACTACCCAGTGTTTTTTTCATATTCAGTAGCATCCCTAAAGCTGAACTATCCATATAATCTGTTTCGCGCAAATCAATTTCCACTTTATCAGTACTATTGCCAATGTCGGCATAGGCTTGGCGAAACAATTGCACTAGATTAAAATCGAATTTACCTTTTATTTGAATTGTTAATATTTTTCCGTCACTCGATAGTGCTTTACTTAAACTCATTGTTTACTCCATATTGAAAACATAATCCGTTCTAATTGTTAATATAAACGCATACGTCCATATACGCCAAAAATAAAAGCAGGTTAGCAGAAATTTGTTATCATGCATGCCACAGAAGTCTATTTTTTCATAACAGGTTTAGCATGAGTGATAACAATCTCGTTTATTCAACAGAAACAGGTCGTATTAACCAACCTAAAGCAAGTAAAGAAATCGCCTCTAAGGTATTTAAAGACGGTGCTTTACGCATCGAGCGTCAAACCAAAGGCCGCAAAGGTAAAGGTGTTATGCTTGTAGTTGGTCTTGATAGTGAACAACATGACCTTAAAAAATTAGCGAAAACTATCAAAAGTAAAATGGGTCAAGGCGGTGCTGTGAAAGATGGGGTGATTGAAGTGCAAGGCGATGACCGTGAAAAGCTAAAAGCCATTTTAGAAGCTTTAAAGTTTAAGGTGAAAATCGCTGGAGGCTAGTCTCCATGGGCGCTCAATTATGGTTTTATAAAATTAAGAGACCGTCTCTATTAAATTATGAGCGCCATTGCTCTCATTCTAACGAGGGCTTGTTGACCTTTGCGGATTAAAACTTGTTCAAACTATGAACAGATTAATCGCCTAGGTAGAACCCTTCTGACAGCATTTATTTGGTGTTAATCTTGCGATATCAACTATTTAGAACAACCATAGAACACTTGCTAATACCAAACAGCCTGCTGCAAGTTTTAGCTTCTTAGAGCAAAAGTAACCATCACAACAGCATGATCTGTGCTTTGATCATCAATATCAAAATCTGGGTTTATTAAATGTCGGTCATATGTATTGTATGCAACAACGTCATAAAAGCTATCATGGTAACTAGCATCGAATTCGCATGATAATAAAATATAGTCAAGCACCGAGCTGTTTGCGCCAAAATAGTGTGTGGGTGTGCGTGTTGGTATGGCTTTATCAACCCTCGGACCACTTTCATGCCATAAAGCATTATTAGCCAGTGAGTTAACATACAAATCCCATGCGTCGTTAAGGCAGTATTTTGCGAGAAAAGCTTTAGAGTCAATGGCTGGTGCAAACCGTAAACTATTAGTCAGTAAATTACTTAACACGCCATCAGTAAGATTATTATTAAAATCACCCATTAATATAACCGGGTTTTGTGAACTTTCCCGTCGAGAAATTATTTCTGACATTAACAGTGTGGCTTCGCTGCCACGCTGTACTGTTGCTCCCCAACTCCCTGCAATGCTCGCACGTAGATGCTCAATAATACATTTTTCTGGCGTAACATCATTATGCTGTGCAATGTCGATGGTAGAGCGTTTCGACTTTAAATGCACAACATAGCAATCCGTTTCATCTAGGTGTGGTAAATCAACCGTTACTCGAAGCACTTTACGGCTGTATTCAAAATTAGCATCTAAACCTAACATAAGTGCTAAGTTGCGATCATGTTGCACAGCCTTAATGTTAGTAATAGGGTAAAATGACGCAATAGCAACGACAGGACGTGAATAGATAAAGTCATCTACCACCTGCGGTTCATCCACTGTGGCAAAATAGGCATAGCCGGCTTCATATAACAGGCTTTTAAGTGATTCAATACTAAACACTTCCTGAAAACCAATAACATCAGGTTGATGTTGCTTTAGATAATCAGTAATCCAACGTTGCTTTTTTGCCCATTGCTGCACAGTATAAATTCGCTCAAACTCATAAAAAGCATTCGGCGGCTCAAGATAATTAAATAAATTAAACGTTGCCACTTTTAGCAAGTTGTGACCAATATCACTTGATGCATCTTCTCTGGTTTGCACAGATGTAAAGCCCTGTTGTATTGAATGACACTGGATAATAAACACCTACTCGTTTAAAAATCAAAATTTAATGCTAAAAGGTCAACATAAAAATGCAATACTGATTCATTACAGTCAGTAACCTGAACACTGAAGCTAAGACACAAAGTTAATAGCATAAACTTACGTGCTACCAGCTTGTTTGTAGACGTAAACCTAACGTAGCTGGCGATTGAAATAGCCGTTGCAAGTAACTTTGTTATCTAAAGTTCAAGTTAAATTCTGTAATGGCTACTCTGGCCTGCTTTATTTGGTCAAACTGATCATTTAGGATAAGTAACACGTAATAAAATTAATACCCCAAATTTATTAGCAACGATTAAGGATTCCTGATGAGTGATAACGATTATACCCCGCCTCAAGTATGGAAGTGGGACGCGAACAATGGTGGCGAGTGGGCTAAAACAAATCGCCCAATCGCTGGCGCAACTCACCAGCAAGATTTACCCATTGGTGAACACCCTTTGCAACTATACTCGTTAGCCACCCCTAACGGCCAAAAAGTAACAATAATGCTCGAAGAACTTTTAGAGCGCGGTTTTAATGAGGCTGAGTACGACGCTTATTTAATAAAAATTGGTGATGGTGATCAATTCTCATCTGGATTTGTTAGTGCAAACCCTAACTCAAAAATACCCGCATTAATGGACCACAGTACTTCACCAATAACGCGTGTTTTTGAGTCAGGTGCAATTTTACAGTACTTAGCTGAAAAGTTTGATGTGCTTGTACCTCGCGACCATACGAGTAAAACAGAATGTCGCAACTGGTTATTTTGGCAAATGGGATCTGCACCGTATTTAGGCGGCGGATTTGGTCACTTTTACGCGTACGCACCTTTTAAAATGCAATACCCAATTGACCGTTTTACCATGGAAGTTAAGCGCCAACTAGATGTGCTAAATCGTCATTTAAGCGATCACGATTACATGGCAGGCAGCGAATACTCAATTGCCGATATTGCTATCTGGCCTTGGTATGGCAATTTAGTATTAGGTAAATTGTACGATGCCGCTGAGTTTTTAGACGTTGAGTCATACACTCACGTATTACGTTGGGCTAAACAAGTAGAGCGCCGCCCAGCAGTAAAAAGAGGCATCCGCGTAAATCGCACTTGGGGCCCAGAGGAAGATCAACTCGCAGAGCGCCACAGTAAAGATGATTTTTAAATTGTGTAAGTAAATTTTTGTATGAAAAAGCTCAGTAAAGAAGAAGTATACCAAAGACTTAGTAACACGGAAGACGCCAGAGCATGTAAAGCCATTGACGAAAATGCCTGTAAAGTCGTACCCGGTAACTTTATTACTCTTTTGGTTAGCCAGCTGTTTAGTAAGTTTGCTGATGCTTTACTAAATCCAAAAGTGACGTTGCCTTGGCTATTACAAAGCCTAAACGTACCCAGCAGCTTCATCGCATGGCTAGTGCCGATAAGAGAGTCTGGCTCCATGCTCCCGCAACTTGCAATCGCCAATGTAATTAGGCAGTGCAAAGTTAGGAAGTGGGTTTGGGTTGTAGGTGCGCTTGTTCAAGCGCTCTGTATTGTTGCCATGCTTGTGAGCGCTTTAACTCTCACCGGTCATACCGCAGGATACGCAATCATTGCGTCTCTTATCGTACTTAGCCTTGCCCGTGGATTTAATTCGATTGCCTCCAAAGACGTACTTGGCAAGGTGATCCCTAAACAACAAAGAGGTAACATAAGTGGCCTTGCAGCTAGCTTTGCAGGCTTTGCCGCCCTAACATTTGGACTTGGTTTATGGTATTTACAAACTCTAGGCTTTGAAAATGGCGTGTATATTGCGCTTATGCTCGCCGTTGTTATGTGGCTATTTGCCGCCCTCTCGTACAGCCAAATTAAAGAATATGCTGGTGCAACTGAAGGCGCTAAAAATGGATTGATGCATGCTTTATCAAAATTGACCTTACTGTATGAAGATAAACAGTTTGCTCATTTTGTTTTTACTCGCGCACTGCTACTGTGTTCCGCTTTAAGTGCACCGTTTTATATTGTGCTAGCAAGCGAGCAAGCGTTCGACTTTTCATTACTTGCTACCTTCATGGCTTTATCAGGGCTAGCAAGCCTAGTGTCAGCGCCTATATGGGGAAGATTAAGTGATTTATCTAGTCAGCGTGTATTGGTGTTTGCCGCACTCTTAGTTACTCTAAATGGCCTAGCTGTTTATCTAATCGCCCGCTTTAATCCGTCAGCATTAGATGAGTTTTGGCTATTACCGTTGTGCTACTTTTTCCTCACAGTTGCTCACCAAGGTGTTAGGCTAGGTCGTAAAACCTATTTAGTCGACATGGCTCAAGGCAATAAACGCACTGATTATGTTTCTGTCAGCAATACGGTGATCGGACTTGTATTACTTATATTAGGAAGTGTGGGCCTGCTCAATGCTTATTTATCAACCGCTGAACTAATTTTATTCTACAGTTTACTTGGTTTAGTTGGAGCTATAAGTGCTTGGCGACTGCCCAACACTTAACCCTGACAATAAAAACTAGGTTGCATTAGCTAACTAAAACAAAAAGGCGACCGAGGTCGCCTTTTACTAATCTTTTAAGTGTTTATCAAAAAAATCTAGAAACGCCTGCAACGTTTTAATTCGGTAAGGCTGGTGTGATAAATAGTGATCGCCATCTTCAAGTTCAATATAAGTGACCTCTTTATCTTCATCACTGAGTTCATCTTCCATTTCTTGGCTATGATACACAGAAACGATATTGTCATCTGAACCATGCACCAATAGCACTGGACGGTTAATTTGTTTTGCAAAGTTAACAGGCGAGTATTTTTCAAGCTCATCATCGTCGGTGCCAAATTGCTTGCGCACAATTTCTTTATTAGTGAAATAACGCGCTTTTGAAACTATGTATTCCAAATCTGTGACACCTGCAAAGCTTGCTGCGCATTTAAATGTTTCAGGGTGCTTAACGACTGCCATCAATGCTGCATAACCACCATAGCTTGCGCCACCGATACAAATTTTGTCTTTATCAGCGATACCTTCATCGACTAACCAAAGTGCGGCATCTTGCAGGTCATCTTGCATTTCTTTACCAAACCCTTGCACCGAGGCCATCATAAAGTCATGCCCATAACCACTTGAGCCTCTAAAATTAGGTTGCAAAACCGCATACCCATTGTAAGTTAACAGTGCAGTCCAATAATCAAACCCGGCATAATCACGTGCCATTGGCCCACCATGCGGAAACACGATGGTCGGCAACTTATCTCCTGCTTTATAACCCACAGGTAAGCTCAAGTAGCCCTCAATGGTCAGTCCATCTCTGGCTTTGTAACTAATGTGTTTTTTATCAGTGTAAACAGTGCTATCAATATCTGGGTAGGCATTGGCAAATACCACCAGCTCGCCACTGTCGCGGTTACCTAACATGTACGTACCAGCACTGTCATCACCAGTTAAGTAAATGACATATTGTCGCTGATCATGGCTGGTATCAATAATATCCAAATCAAACTTTTCACTGGGCAACACTGAGCGAAGAGACGTATGCAGTTTATTTAAGTCTTCATCCCAATAGCGTACTCCATCCTCAAGTTGAGAATGGGTAAATCCAGCCACATTATTCGTCAATGAAGAATAAAAGATAGAGCCATCAAAATCATAATTCTCATCACTAAAGAGCAACTCGTTTTTATTGGTGGTTAAATCCATTTTATACAAAGCGTCACGGCCATCTTTAAGTGCGGTGTAATAAATAATGTTAGGGTTTTTATCAAACCCTAAAATACTCACACTCTCTTTACTAAATGCGCTAAAACTAAATAACGTTTTACGCTTTGCTCTGTCTTCGATATATAAAATATATTCAAATTGATCTTCATCCATTTTCATTGCAATGCGCACATTGCCTTGCCTATCAGCAATCCAGCTAGTTACTTTGCTTCGAGCACGCTGCACTTTTTTCTTACGGAAAGTATTTAAATTAAGCTCATACACCGCAGGCGTGTTTGCTATATCGTAATCCCCCTGAACTAAAATAGTGTCTTTTCGTTCGGGTAAAAAGCTGATCACTTGATCGCCAAACTGAGGCTGGCGTTCATCGCGACTAGAATTGGGTTTTATAGCAAGTCTAACGTTTTCTTTCTCTTTTATATTGTAGGCATACATGCGTGTTGATGAGTATTTTGGCCCACCAAACTCACGCTTTATGTAACGTGCCCCTAGCAACAAAACCTCGTCATTAGCCCAGGTGTACCAATCAAAGAAAATAGTGTGGTTATCAGAGCGAATGATTGGTGTGAAATCTTTCTTTTTTCGGTCATAAACCATTAACACCAATTCACCATTGACGTTACGAACAAAAGCAAGGTTTTCACCATTGGGAGAGAGCTTTAATTGGCTAAAAGCTTTGAGCGATGCAAATGATTCAACAGGTAATGCTGTTTTTTGGCCAGCTAACGCCGTGAAGCTCAGTATTAGTAACAAAGCAGGAAGTATAAACTTCATGGAAAGTCCATTTAAATAATTTTTGTATTAGCAATTTTAACATAACCATAATGGGAACTTCCAGATGTTAGTTGTTCACTCCCTGCGTATGTTACCCAAGCATCACTGCAATTTATTACACTTGCTTACAAAACTAAGATTGTAAAACCAGCTTGATTGTTAATAATACATTTACAAAAATTACCAACGATTAAAATTAAATGGAATTAAATATGCTCAAAACATTTTTAGCCACGTCAATTCTCTTCGCATCGCCGCTTGTACTTGCAAGTCAACAACTTGCTATTAAAACAAACAATGAATTAATAACCACAGACACCTCAATGGCATTTGCCTATAACGATGAGTTACAGCAATTGGCGCAAGTGGATTTAGCGAATAACCTTAATTATATGCTCACACTGCCACAGCATTCTTTGGGCTTTGACACGGCGATACTTGCCAATAAGCAACACCCTCAAGCTTTAATTTTGACCACTGATGGGGTCTACCTCAGTGAAAAAGATAAAAGCGTTTTATTATTCAAATATGAGTCCGTTTTAAACCGTTTAGAAAGTGATAAATTCACTAAAGTAAACTTTATCATTGATGCCAATAAAGATGGTTTAAGCGATATTCTATTGCCAGATATTGAAACGAACACCTTGTATATTCAGGATCAACAAGGGAAATTTAACGCGCATACTTTCACTAAACAAGCTCAATTTAAGGGTGACTTTAGATCCAGTCGATTTAAATTAGATATTGATATTAGTATTGCTCCACAAGTCATCGATTTAAACCAAGACGGCCTGACTGACTTAGTATTTTCAAACAAAAAAAACGCCCAAGTATTACTGGCCAATGAAACTGGTTTTGCACAAAACACCTCCTATTTAAACTTCAACATGCAACTTGGCAAAACACCGGATGGTGAAACTCTTGAAATTGAATCACTGCTGGATATAAATAACGACGGTTTTGTTGATCTTATTACCAAAAGAGTGCCCGACGTTGATGGTATGGATGCGATGAGTGCAACCGTTCACCGTCAACTTCATATGGGTTTAGCCGCTGGCGGCTTTGCACAAAAAGCGTTCAAACTACCTAAAACCAGTATGATAGGTAATATAAAGTTTGATGAAGATTTTGATAACGATGGCTTGATGGACTTACAGCTATTTAATATCGATTTTGGTCTTGGCACCATTGCATCGATGGCAATGGGCGGAGGCGATACCGAGGTAGATGTTGAGTTCTCTGTGCATAAACAACTCACAAGCGGTCAATTTAGTGAAGACCCAAATGCCGATTTTGAAGTAGAGATGCCACTTTCAATGTCTAACAACTCATCACTCAAACCACTACTTTTAGGTGATATAAATGGTGATAACAAGCTTGATGCCATCTATAAAAGCGGCCGTAAAACACTTTCTGTTTACTATGGTGGAGGCGACGACTTACTCAGTAGCAAACGCAAGAAAATCAAACACAAATTACCTGAAAAAAACCACAACATCCTACTGCTGGATATAAATAATGATGCAAAAAAAGACTTCGTGTTTAAATTTACCGACGAAGATGGCACCAGCACGATTAAAACAGTTATTAATTAAACTAAAACAATAAAATAGCCAGATACATAAATGTGTATCTGGCTTAACAACTAAAAGTTAATATTGAGCTTTAAGTAGCCTCGCCTACCGAGTAAATCGTAGGTCATTACATCCGTATTGGCGTCATTCCATGATGTTAAAAATGGGGCTTTATTATCAAAGATGTTATCAATTCCCATCGATAATGATATGTTTTGGCTAATAAAGTAACGCCCTTGAATATCATTATAAATAATACTCGGTACTGCACTACCAATTGGACCACCACCATTAACATCATCTGCGGTGCCGATATAACGCATCGCGTAATGTGCCGACCAGGTATCTGCTTTAACGCTCATGCCTAAATTAGCGCGCCACTTGGTGTAACTTCCCTGATCTTCAGTTATATACCCTAATAAACTTTGAGTTGCTTGACCTGCAAACGGGGTTGTTTCGTGTTTTAGCAAGCGTGTGGCATCTAATTCAAACAGACTAGTTAAACCAAACAACTCGGTATTGTAGCGCGCGTTAAAATCAACCCCACTGACCTTTTCAAATGCTGCATTTACTGGACGTTGGCTTAAGGAGTTAACTTGACCTGTCACAGAGTGGCGAGTGAATGTATCGCAGTAAGCACTGTAAACCTCGGGATCGGTATAACATAGCTTTAGCGCATCAGAACCATTGACTGAGGTAATGGCATCTTCAACTTCGATATCAAAATAATCAACGGTAGTCGATAAGCCTTCAATAGCACTAGACTGCCACACCATACCTAGGGTGAGTGTGTCTGCTGATTCTGGGTTTACATTTGGGTTTCCACCAACTGAGGTACGCACCGTTGTACCATCTTGAACAAAATCAGCAGGTAAACCAGCTGCTAAACAGTTTGTAGCAATATCACCCGCCGCGTTTTCACACGGGTCAATAGTGCGCAGGTTTTCAGCATTTGTACCACCAAAAAGCTCAGTGATCATTGGTGTCCTAAACGCCGTAGATTTAACCCCGCGCAGCATTAAACCATCAACAACTTGCCATGTTAGGCCCAGTTTATAAGTGAATTTACTACCAAACGTACTGTAATCTGAGTACCGCGTAGCAACTTGCGCCTCAACGCTATCAAGTACAGGGATAGCAAGCTCTATAAAGCCCTCTGTAACTGAGTAACTACCATCAATGGCATCTTCACCACCGTTTGCAAGAACAGTTGAATCCGGGTTACGCCAGCCACTTTCATCACGTTTTTCGAGCCCTGCGGCAAAAGCAAGCGCCCCTGCTGGCAGCTCAATTAAATCGCCCAATAAATTAAAAGTAAGCGACCTTAATTCATTGCCTCCATTACCTTCTCGGCGATATTTTACATAATCTATCACCTCTGGGCTTAATTCATCCACACCAAACCAATCTCCACAGGGAATAACAGCAGCACTTTCGTAACTGCAAATACTGTCATCGAGCGTATTGGCCACTTTGCTAATATCTTGATCAAACGTCCAGCCATCAGTGCCTGTATTACGACCATAGTTATAAGCTAGCTGCCAAGTCCAATCATTATTTAAAACCCCATCAAGGCCAACAACAATACGTGTAGTATTGGTTTCCTGGAAAAAGTACGGGGCGCCAAGCTCAACATTGCGTCGCCTTGTTATTTCTAAGTCTTGCCCTGTCGGATTATAAGCAAAGTCTTTTGACACCATGATGCCACTGATACTACGCGGCGTAACAATCTGCTCAGATTGACGATTGCTGTACTGCGCTTCGGTAAATAAATTTAACTTGTCGGTCAGCTCATAGGTAAAATTGGTCGATACATTTACCCGCTCACTTGGGTTAACAGCATTTAAGTAGCTGATATAATTAAACCCATGTTTAGCTGAGTCATAAGCTTCATAGCTATTACCATCACTATTTGGGTCTTGATTAAACTGCACGCTACTGCCATCTGCTAATAAAGCGCGCCCACCAGCCGTTGTTGCGCTGCCAAAACATGTTAACTGGCTACTACCATCATCATTAATCGTTTCATTTTTAGCGCAATCAATTCGGTCTGACTGCCTGACTGCTTCGGTATTTATATAGCTTGCACTAAAAAAAAAATGGCCTCGTTCAAACTCACCGCCTATATTAAAACTCAGCTCTTGGCTTTGCCCTTCACCATCATCGGCAGCACCTATTTTAGCGGTAAACTCTGCGCCATCTAGTTGTGTTTTAGTGATAATATTAACCACCCCCGCGACTGCATCCGCACCATATATAGCCGATGCACCATCTTTAAGAACTTCAACGCGTTCTATAATTGATGTGGGGATCATGTTTAAATCGACTGAACTATTTGCACCGGTTCCTCCGTTTACAACACGTCGGCCATTGAGTAGTACAAGAGTACGTTTGATGCCCATCCCTCTTAAATTTACTTGAGCTGTGCCATAGCCCCCACTGGTCCAGTATGCGTTAGTGGCATTACCTGCAACCCCCGCAGAAAAGGACATACGCTGTAGTAAGTCTTCCACATTTACTATGCCTGTCTGAGCAATCTGCGCAGCATCAATAACCGTTACCGGGCTGGCACTTTCAAAATCAGTGCGTTTAATATGAGAGCCCGTCACATGAATGCGTTCAATACTTTCATTTTGGTTATTCGCAAAGGCTTGGCTATGGATTAATGCAAGGGAGATGGCTGAAAGTGCCAAGAAGTTTTTCATAATACGGCCATTAAGTTTTTTTATTTTAAAAATAGCCGCTTATGATAAAGGTTTTAGGAACATTGAAAATGTGACAAATTGTCGCAGGATAAAAACTATACTAATAGGTTTAACATTAAAGTTGAGGCCGAGCTAAGCTAAATAACTGCTGTGTGGTGGCAAAATCATTACCGCCCATTTTACCAACACTCTTTAAAGCAGTTGGATCAATATAACCATCAACAAGTACTGTATCGTCAATATAAACTCCCACTACATTAAGTAACATCATTTGCCCACCAGCTGATTGTTCACTAATGGTAATCACCTCGCGAAGGGTGCACTCATAACGAACTTTTGATGACGCGACACTTAAAGGTTTTACTGTTTGGCTTGCTGTGGACTCGATATTTGCAGCTATAAATTCACTGACTTCAGGTGAGTAGTTTGCACAACTTTGGTTCATTTGCTCCACTTGCTGTTCACTGACAATATTAACCACACACTCTTTGCTCGCCAACAGATTGTTTAGCGTATCTTTATTGCGCTTTTCACCGGGGTTAACCTGGGTAACACTCAATACAGGCGGGTTCACACTTGCTACAGTAAAAAATGAATAAGGCGCAATATTTGCCACGCCATCAGCACTAAGCGTACTTACCCACGCAATTGGGCGAGGAGTAATACCGCCTACTAACTGACTTTAGATAGTTGGTTTTTCAAGAGGGTGAGTTAAATCTATAAACACGTATCGCTCGCTTTAATGTTAATATTTAATGTTAATAAAAATAAAAAAGTCATACGTATTAAACGCGTTCAGTGTTTGTCACGTATTGAAATAAAATGGATTAATAAAACCCTAATGGCAAGTTTATTATATGACACACTCTGTATATTGGTTCACTCACGACCTACGGTTATCAGACAACGTGCTTTTACGGCGTGCATGTGAACAAAGCTCATCAATCAGCTTTATCTATTGCATTGATCCTGAGTGGTTTAAAAGCAATCGGTTTAATTGCCAAGCTTTGGGAGGGCAACGATGGGCGTTTTTAGTCAAATCACTGCACCAATTAAACAGCCAGCTGAACGCGCGTGGTCAACATTTAGTTGTTTATTTTAAGTCGCCGCTGGAAGTGATTGATCATTATTACTCTCATCATAATACCCGAGTAATTTACTGTAGCGACCAAGTTGGCTTATACGAACGGCAATCACTCAGTGCAATCACTGATAAATACAGCGAGATTACACTTAAACAAAGCAATACATTTACCTTATATGACATACATCAATTACCTTTTGATTTAAGTGAGTTGCCGTCAACATTCAGTAAATTTCGTAAAAAGGTAGAATCATCAAACCTCTCGATAAAATCACCGGTTGAGAGACCTAGCCATTTCCCCCCACCGTTAATTGCGCCGGTACCTTGGCCTAAATCTTTGCCTCAGATTGAACAGGTAAACTGTGAGTTTGATGCGGGTGAAATAGCAGCTAAAAACCATCTTAACCAGTACTTTTCAAGTTCAGCTCCGAGCGAATATAAACTGACTCGTAATGCCCTCGATGGCATGGCAAATTCAACTAAATTTTCGCCTTGGCTTGCCAATGGTAATGTGTCGGTGCGACAAATCATGCACGCACTGCAAGAATATGAGCAACAACACGGCGCGAATGATTCAACTTACTGGATTTACTTTGAGCTACTTTGGCGTGAATATTTTCAGCTTTATAGTGCGCGCTATGACCAGCAATTATTTGCATTTAGCGGCATAAGTTCAAACAAACCACTCACAAGTTTTTATCCTGGACGCTTTAAACAATGGTGCATGGGCACTACCCCCTACCCCATTGTCAACGCCTGTATGAAACAACTTAATAAAACGGGCTACATGTCTAATCGTGGACGACAACTGGTTGCCAGCTGTTTAGTCAACGAGCTCAAATTGGATTGGCGTTTTGGTGCGGCTTACTTTGAACAACAACTCATTGATTACGATGTGGCAGCAAACTGGGGCAACTGGCAATACCTTGCTGGGGTGGGCGCTGATCCTCGCTCTGGCAGGCATTTTAACTTAGTTAAACAAACTCACACTTATGATCCCGAAAATACCTTTATTAAGCGCTGGCGAGGTGATGAGGTTTATAGCATAGACTCTGCTGATGCTGCAGATTGGCCATTAAGCAGTTAATAATGCGCGAAAAGGTTAATTTAGTCTGGTTTAAACGAGATTTACGTTTATCTGATCATCAGCCACTTAAGTACGCGTTTGACAGCGCACTGCCAACCCTACTTATTTATAATTTTGAGCCGCTGCTGCTTGATGATGCTCACTATAACGAGCGTCATTGGCGTTTTGTTTATCAATCGTTGATTGAAATGAATAAACAACTCGCGCGCTTTAATGCCCGCGTTTATCTGTTTAACAATCCTATGGATGAGCTACTCGATTCATTAAACAACCAGTTTGAAATTGTTAGCTTATTGAGCCATCAAGAAATTGGCTTAAATAACACGTTTGAGCGCGATAAAGCGGTTAAAAAATGGTGTAAATACCATGCAATAAACTGGCTTGAGTTTCCTACCGGTGGGGTTATACGCGGGGCTAAAAGCCGTAAGGGCTGGAACGAACACTGGCATCAATACATGCATAGCCCTATTGCTATTCCAAACTGGAAAAACGTCAATGCGGTGGCATTAAATGATTACCAAATGCCCACGTTACCCGATAGCTACATAGAGCAACATCCACACTTTCAAATTGGCGGTGCGTTGGAAGCACAGCAAGTCATGCAAAGTTTTTTTGAAAGTAGAGGCAAAGGCTATCAAAAAGGTATTTCAAGCCCCAGTTTAAGCCAAACCCATTGCTCTAGGCTCTCGCCTTACTTAGCGTGGGGCAACATTAGCCTTAAGCAAGTGTACCAAAAGGCAATCGATGCATATGACTCAAAACACTCTGACAAACGAGGCTGGAAGCGCCCACTAGCGGCGTTTGTCTCGCGCTTACATTGGCATTGCCATTTTATGCAAAAGTTTGAAAGTGAATGTTCAATGGAATTTAAAGCGCTTAATCCGGGGTATCATCAATTTCCCTACCGCGATGACGATAAGGTCGCAGGCGATATACAGCGTTGGGCCCAGGGGCAAACAGGCGTGCCGATTATTGACGCCTGCATGCGCTGCTTAAAACACACCGGCTACATTAATTTTAGAATGCGCGCCATGTTGGTCAGCTTTGTGACCCACCACTTAAACATAAGCTGGCAGCAAGCGAGCTTCCCCTTAGCTAACTACTTTTTAGACTTTGAACCGGGCATTCACTATCCGCAAATACAAATGCAAGCCTCAGTGACCGGTATCAACACCATTCGCCACTACAACCCAATTAAGCAATCTGAAGATCAAGACCCACATGGCGAGTTTATAAAAAAGTGGTGCCCAGAACTTGAAAAGCTGCCCATAGAATACTTACATGAACCATGGCAACAAACGCCAATGGAAGCGTTATTTAACGACTTTAAAATAGGCGAAGACTACCCCGAGCCTATGGTGGATTTAACAAAAGCCTCAAAAGAAGCGCGCGATAGGCTGTGGCAATACCGTGAACGGCGCGATGTACAACGGGCTATCCCAGCGATACTCAAAGCCCATGTAAGCATTACACCGCGACCAAAAAACACTAAAAAGAAGCGTAACAATGGCGCATAAGAAATTACATTTACCGCAAAAAACCTGCCCCGTTTGCAAGCGTGATTTTACCTGGCGCAAAAAATGGCAACGGGACTGGGACAAAGTAATTTATTGCTCGCAGCGGTGCAAAAAAATCAAGCAGGCTTTTTTAAATTCAACTAGTTAACTAAACATAACAAAGCTTTGTTATCACCTCTTAAAATACGGTAACATAAAACTTCTTAGTGCGGCCGTTGTCGCAATCAAACTTGAACGCAAATAAAAACTAAATTATGCGATGCTCTTTAGCGGCTTATAATAATTTTAAGCATATAAGCTCTTCAAGTAACAATATAAATTAAGGGACACTATGAATTGTACAAGTTGTGGTAAAGGGTTACTTAAACCTAGTTTTATTGAAGGTCAATTTCGTTCGCATACATGCACGCACTGTAATGGCCACTGGATACTAATCGAAGACTTTGCAGCTTGGAAAGAGCGTAATCCAAACTTTGCATTTGCTGAGAACATCTCATTCGAAGCCGACGCTACAGACACTAAAAAAGCATTAATTTGCCCGGTATCAGGTGTCATTATGCGGAAATTTCGTATTTCATCATCAACTGACCACCGTATAGATTACAGTGCACCGGTAGGTGGTATCTGGTTAGATGCGGGTGAGTGGGAATTACTAAAAGAAGAAGGCTTAGCTGGTACACTGAACGCAGTAGTAACACAACAATGGCAAAACCAAATTCGCGAGCAAAGTACCAAGCAAAACTTTAGTGACATATATGCTGATAAATTTAGCAATGACACTTATGCAAAAGTAAAAGAGCTCAGGGAATGGTTGAATGCACAGCCGCAAAAAGCTGATTTAAGAGCCTATTTATTAGCCGAAGATCCATACTCCGCAGAGAAGTAATATCTTAATTTAGCAAAATTATACTGCCATTATTAAGATAATATTGGCAGTAAAGTTACCTCAAAGCCCATGTAAGCGTTACACCGCGGCCAAAAAACACTAAAAAGAAGCGTAACAATGGCGCATAAGAAATTACATTTACCGCAAAAAACCTGCCCCGTTTGCAAGCGTGATTTTACCCGGCGCAAAAAATGGCAACGGGACTGGGACAACGTAATTTATTGCTCAGAGCGGTGTCGGCGTAATTCAAAGTAAAGTGAACAAAAAATCAACCTTGCTTTATTACGCCAAGATGTTACATTTTAGGTACAACCAGTTGAAGCTATATTTCAAAGCAAAAACATGGAGTAACATAATTCTTAACAAGGAGTGATTATGAAGTTACTAAGTCTATTTTTAATCGTTTTTACACTGACCTACTCACTGTCTGCAAATGCTGCGTTTACAAAGTACTTCTTTGAAGACCGCAATAAAAATGAAGTTGAACTATTATTGGTCGGCCATTTTAAAAATCCGAGTGTTGTTGGCTTTATACAAGACTGTTCGTTAAATAACTGTGATGACTCAGAGTCAATTAACAACCAAGTCCATGATTTTGTGGCATCAGTACAACGCAATGAAATTTATACGTATAAAAATACAACCATGATGTATTCAATGCTTACTTGGCTTAACTCCCTATTACCAACAAAAGACTCTTCAACACTCAGTATTCAACGCACTGAGGCGATTACACATTACTTAATGTCTGCTGATTCAAAAAAGCCACCTATTATGATGGTTAGAAAAGAAGCCGACTCGCCTGTGGATGTATGCGCAATAGACAGTACTGGTTGTAAAGTGATTGACGACATTATTTTCACAAAAGCACCTAATGGGGGCGTTTCTGTAGGAATGACTGCAAACCCTTATAAAACAGAAAATACGCTGTTGTATAAGAACCTGTTAGAAACGTTTATGCTTAGCATGCACAATAAGTGGCGCTGTGCCAGTACAGGAACTAACAGTGATAGTGATATAAAGTGGTCTATGGCATGTGACTATTGATGAGAGTCGTCTCTCAATGACCCCTTTTAACACCATTGCTTACACTTGGTGTTAAAAGGGTTTTAAATTTAGCCCTTAATGATAAGCCCGAAACTTCCTCAATTATCACCGCTGATATTGTGATTACTGACAATAACAATATGAACATTCCCCCATAATTAAACGCGCCGGCGATAAACTTAAAAGCACGACTCCTAGATCGCATTTATCGCAACACTCGTTATTGAGTTAACGTGATATGAATTTCAGTCCCTTGGTTATTAACTGTTTTGAATAACCAATTTTGATGCTCACATAATCGCTTAACTATTGATAAACCAAAGCCATAGCCTGTGCTTTGCTCCCCTTTCACAAAGGCGTCTGTTATGTTTGCTGATATGCTTTGTTCAATACCAGGCCCGGTATCTGCAACAATTAATGTCATACCCCGTACTTCAATACTCACCTGTCCTTGTGTTGTATATTGAAATGCATTGCCAATAATATTATCCAGTAACACTTTAACCATACCCGGTTGCGCCATCACGCTAATATCGCAATTATCATGCACTTTAACGTCTATTGGCTTGTTATTAATCAAGTGGCTATGATCAATAACCGCCTGCTCAATTAAGGGTAATAACTTTACGTTGTGTTTATCCGCATCAGTATGCTCTTGCCGTGCTAAGGTTAACAACGTAACCACGGTTTGCTCCATTTGAGTGCATGCTTGCGATATACGACTAATCACTGGATTACTCGCATCGTCAGGGTGTGTTGTACGATACACTTCAACTGCGTTTTTTATAATCGCGATGGGGGTTCTTAACTCATGGCTTACATCGCGTGTGAAGCACTTTTCGCGAGTAATCGCTTTATTAATGTTCACCATGGTGTCTTCGAGTGTCTGTGCCAACAACCCTATCTCATTGTTTGGAAACTGCGCCGCAAATTTAGCGGGCACTTTATCGGGTTCAACACCATGCACTAAATCTGTTAGCTTCTTTAATGGCAGTGCCGTTTTTCTACCGAGTAGCCATGAAACAAAAAAAGTTAACACCACTAATACAGCGCTTAGTATCAACATCAACCTCAGTGCTCCGTTGGCATAAGGCCTGATGATTAGCATATCACTCACCTGTGCTACAAGTAATGGTGTGGCATCTGCTTGCAGTGCAAATATATGGTAATGCCGCCCTTGCTCACCAAAAAACTCCCTTCCTTTTGGGTTGGCAATGTACTGAGCATGTATATCCTTGGGTAAATCATTGGGTGTAAAAACCAGCTGCATATGACTCATGCGAGGTGACACCCACGTACCCGTTTGCGCATAATTAAGCTGTAAATAATGCGCCTCTTTTTTTACCTCACGCTCGATATATTCATCTTCAACAAAATACAGTAGCGTAAAGCTTAACCCACCCCACAGAGCTGAGGTTATCAAGCTAATCAAACAAAATTGACGCACTATTTTTTTACTTAAACGATGAAATTTAATGGGTCGAGTGTGTGAATTTTTTAGTGTGTGCTTACTCATCAAATAACACCTACTTTTTTACGTCTAACACAAAACCAATACCATGGATGGTTTTGATCATTGGGTATTCAAACGGCTTGTCTATTGTATTTCTGAGTTGGTAAATATGCGATCGTAACGCATCTGATTCGGTGGGTTCATCCCCCCATAATTTTTGCGACAACTTAGAGCGGCTCACTACCTGAGGGTATTCCTGCGCTAATATAGTGAGGATCCGATACCCCATGCTATTGAGCTCAAGCGTTTTATCTGCACGTGTGACGTGCTGTTTTTTCCTATCAATTATAAGTGTATCAAATGTAAGCACATCACTGGTTTGCAATAAGTGTCGTCGCGACAACGCAAAGCAACGTACCTCCAGCTCTTCCAGTGAAAAAGGTTTTGTTAAATAATCATCCGCGCCTTTTTTAAATCCTGATATTTTGTCGTCAATACTGTCTCGTGCTGTTAACATTATAATTGGTACGTGGGCCTGCGCTTGCGCACGTAACGTTTCACATACCGCAAGTCCGTCCATGCCTGGTAGGTTCAAATCTAATATAACCACATCGTAAGGGTTCGCTAACGCCAATGACAACCCTAATTTGCCTTCGCTGGCAAAATCCAAAACATGGCCTTTGCTTTCCATGTAACTTGCAATATTTTGAGCAATGCTTTGTTGATCTTCAACAACCAGAATATACAACGACTGATCATTCACAAGAGTCACCCTTTTGATTGTAATAAATTAATATGCATACGCTTATGCGTTGTTTGCACACGTCAGTTAATCTAGTCAATATTAAACATCGCTCATTAATGCTTTCACCGAGCTTTTTAAACTATGCCTGCTGGCGTAAACCCCCAGCAGAGTTACCGAGCTTAAAATAATACACAGTGTTGCTATCATCACACTTAGGTTAGGGATATAAGGCAATGAAAACTGTGATTGATAAATTAAAGTCCCTGCCACATAGTTACCAAAAATAGCCCCGACCCCAACCAGAAGTGCCGTGATTAACCACTCAATAATATTAAGTTTTAAACACGTACTTTTTAGTAACCCAAAACTCATAATAATACTGTTTTTCTTTTTATCATTCGCCTCAAACACATGAATTGACGACAATATAACAACAATCGAGAGTAGAATAATCATCACTGAAAAGCCACTAATAACCGCCGTAATCATCGCTAGCGTATCATCAAATTGCTGGGTAAGCTCTTGTAAAGAAACCATTCTAATTGTTGGGTGTACTTGCCAAAGCTGCCCAAGCAGAGGCCATTGCTGGCTGTTTAACTCCAAACTCGCCATGTAGTAATGCGGTGCGTTTATGTGTGCGATTGCCGCTGGTGGCATTTGCACCCAAAAGGTAATTGAACCCGCCCCCGCTTTATAAGCATGGCTTGCACTAATACTAAACGTAAAACGCTGCTGATTGATGACCAACGTTATTTTGTCGCCAAGCGAGAGGCCCAAATCGGTCATGACTTCTTCTTCGATAGACACTTGCTGCCAGTCTTCAGTCGTTTGCGACCACCATGTTCCATCAACTAATCGATTGTTTTGTGGAATATCATTGCTCCAATGCAATCGAATGGAATGCGATAACGTAGCTAAGCTTTCACTGGGTCTATCGGTAAATTCATCCAGCGCTTGGCTATTAATCTCAGTCACCTTGGCAAACAAATACGGTTTTGACTGACGCAACTCAATAGCATGCTGCACTGCCCAATCCTTAATTGCATCCATTTGTGTTTGATTTGCTTGCGATACCAGCATGTTACCATTGTGCACTCGCTCATAAGAAGAAATAGTCTCGCCCAAGTCCCTTAAAAACATAAGCGTAAATAACAACAAAAACGTGCTTAAACCAATGCCTAAAACTTGGGTGCTTTTGCTTACTAATCGCTGCTTCATCATAAATAGAGTAAAAGGAATTAACCCCGAGAATCGTTCAGATACTTTTTCCCCTAGGGTTAAAAACAACCAACTGATAAACATCATCATGATAATGGTTATCCCTATGCTGCTTACTAGCATCAGCGTAAGTAGCCCGTTGTCAGAATAATTTACCGCGACCATAATCATCACTGCTAACCCTGCTAAATTAACAAATGCTAATGAGAATGACGTTTGATTTTGAATAAGCAACTTTGATACCGACACGTGATACAAGCTCGCCCAAATAGGCGAATGAAATGCCATAAAGATTAAGCTACACGCCATTAATACATATAGGGTTGCTTCGCCTTCAAATTGCCAGATTACGCCAACAAAAGTGGAGGATAGCCATTCGACAATAACCCAATGCAGCGCACTTGATAGCACCACCACCAAGGGTATTAATAGCACAAGGTTAATCAGCCACTTGAGCAGTGACAATACTAAACCTGTTGATTTAGATGCCCCCAAACTCATACAGACCGCTGAAAAATATTGCTCTTTTTTTATGTGTACTTGGACAATTTGTGCAATCGCAATAGCCGCCATAAAAAACAAGATAATTGAGCTTAAACCGAGTACATTTTCGGTTCGTTGCCAAAATATCGCTAACGGGTGCTTACCCTGTTTATGGTGCAGTGTTGCCGCGGGCAAGGTCTCCTTTTGCCAATCAATAAGCCCATTAACCTGCGATTTAGTCGCCGCTATCAGGTATCGATAAAGGACTGCCCCATCATCAATATTCAATGCGGTCATATCATCCAGGTTTATCATTGCTCTCATGGCAACCGTGTGGCTTTCCATTAAACGATCTGGCTCATGCACTAATACACGTGATACTAAAAACGGCCTTTTCGCCAGATAAAGGGTATCTCCTATGGCGATATTTAAACTCGATAACAATCGGCTATCTAACCAGATCTGCCCCGATTGAGGTGAGCCATGGGTTACTTCTGATGGACTTTGCAAAGAAGCTGACGTTAATAATTCACCTTGCAACGGGTAGTCATTCGCAATCGCTTTTAGCTTGGCGCTTTGCCATTGGTCATTAAATGTCAGCGTCGCATTAACTTGCATGGTCTCAACAACGGCATCGCTAGAGCGTTTTAAATGCAGGGCCTGTTCATTCGTTAATTTATTTTTTTGCGCTAAAACGGCATCAGCCCCCAGTAAGCTAGCTAAGTTTTGGTTGAGGTAGTGTTGAATGGTGTTACTTGATAATGTCAACGTGGTGATAAACACCATAAGAATCACTTGCACCCATCTCAACAGCTTTTGATGAGGCTGTGAGTACTCTTTGACAAAAAAGTGCCAAGCCAACTGTAAGTGAAGTTTAAGCATGCTGTTGGCCTGTATGTTGAGTTAAATGGCGGGCAGGTCCCGAGTTTATATTTTTGCAATCAAGCGTGAGCCTTCCCTCAGTAAATGAGTAAATATTTTGTGCTTTATTTGCAAGTTCATTGCTGTGAGTCACAATAATTAAACCGGCGTTATGCGCTTGGCTGCACTCAAATAACATATCTGAAATATCACTGGCATTGCCTTGATCTAAATTACCGGTTGGTTCATCAGCAAATATAAATTTAGGTGAGAAAACAAGAGCTCTGGCAATGGCAACACGTTGCTGTTCACCACCGCTTAATTGTGAAGGGCGATGATCAGCACGCTTTGATAAACCGACCTTCGCTAACCAATGCTCGGCTTTGGCTACTGCCTGTTTATCACCGCGTAATTTTAATGGCAGCGCAATATTGTTAAGAGCTGATAGTTCTGGCAACAAGTGAAACTGTTGAAAAATAAACCCGACATGTGATCGCAAGCTGTCCAAAGGTAAAACAGTCTCTGCTTTTATAAACCGCCCTTGCCCTTTTGTTGGCTTTTCCAGCCCCGAAAGCAACATAAGCAAACTCGTTTTACCGGACCCAGAAGGGCCTGTTATGGCATAAGACTGGCCTTGTTCAACAGTTATATCGAGCTTTTCAAATAACGTAATTGTCGACGTAGTGGTTTTAAATGACTGAGAAACACCTTCAAGTTCTATTTTGCAGGACATAACATGCACCTTAACGTTTAATTAGAGTACAACGGTATGCCACTGTGTGTGAAACAAATGTGAAATACACCCCTTCCCTTTTTTATGCAACACGCTGCAATATGAAGGCGTTTCATTTCACTCATTTTTCACATTAACTGATTTAAGGTCTCATTTTTATTACCTAAAAGAGATGACCCATGAAAAGATGCTACCTACTTCTATTTTTACCTTTCATTTACTTAATCATGTTCACTCAGGCGATTGCCTCAGACAATGAAGCCACCCAGTACAATAAACTTAAAAATAGCATCGACGCCGCCATTACTAAATTTGAACAAACAGACAGCCAACGCTGGTCATTCACGGTTTCTCGCTTTGAAAATGAAGAGGGTGATATTACACGCTCTGTCGAATACTATAACCCACATGCAGCAATGCCTTGGCAGCTTATAAAAACCAATGGCCAATCCCCCACATCAGCGCAAATCAAGCGTTTTACAGACAAAAAAAGTAAACAAAACAACGCACCCGATAAAAAAGAGCGTATTAGCATGCCACTGCGTAAATTTGTTGATCTTGAAAGCCTTACGCTCATCTCTGAGGACGAAAGCACCATGGTGGTTGATTATAATGTACACATCAAAAAGCTAGGCGATGACGCCATCGGAAAACTCCGCGGCACCTTGGTTTATAACAAATCATTGCACTTTATCGAAACGCTATCTATTGTAAATACGGCTGACTTTTCACCCATGCTCTCCGCCAATATCACCGACCTTGCCCTTTCGTTTAACTTTATAAATAACGCAGGGAGTATTTTACTTAAGCAAAATAAAATGAACATGAAAGGCACTTTTGCATACTTTACGCAAATAAACGAAACCTCGACTGATCACTACACCGACTATCAGTTGTTGCCAACACAACATGCTACTGACATTTCACACTGATTTCACATACTCACCGCCACACTGCACCCAAATCTCAAGAGGAAAAATGATGTTTACTCACTATCGAAAGACAAAAATTACCCTAATCACAATTATTAGTTTATTTGCGTTGCTAGTTGGCTTTATTCTTTGGATCAGAGCAGTCGTACCTGCTAGCCCTAATAAGCTCAACGTGACTAATACAACGCCGGACGATTTAGTCTACCTAAAGCAAAACGTTAAAAAGTCACGAGGAAAAATACTGGCTGTGGTAACAAGTACTGACAAAATGGGCTGCAGTGACAAAAACACAGGGTATGAGTTAACAGAGCTGGCGCGTGCATACTATGTATTTCAAGCGAATGGCTTTGATGTTGATATTGCCAGCCCTCAAGGGAAAAAACCGCCCGCAGTACTCGATGATGATGACATGGGACAATACGACTACGCGTTTTTAAATGACCCCTTTGCACAAAGCAAAGTTAACAATAGCATCGCACTAGAAGAGGTAGATACGCTCCAATACAGTGCTGTTTATTTTGTTGGTGGAAAAGGCGCAATGTTTGATTTTCCTAACAATACAGCAATCCAAGCCATGCTGCGTGAATACTACGAGGCCAATAAAGTCATTGGGGCAGTGTGCCATGGGCCTGCAGCACTGGTGAATGTTACTTTGTCAGACGGCACGCCGATGATCAATAACAAAACCGTCGCAGCATTTACCAACGAAGAAGAATTACTACTCATTCCAGATGCTAAAGAGGTATTCCCCTTTTTATTACAAAACAAATTAGTTGAACAAGGGGCAACCTTTGATGAGGGGCATCTGTACCTTAACAACATCGCACACGACGGTAATTTAATTACAGGGCAAAACCCATGGTCGGTCTGGTCTGTTGCAGAGTCGATGATTAAGCAGCTTGGTTACACGCCAGTCAAGCGCCCAATCACCCCTGAAGAAAATACCATAAATGTATTGATAGACTACGAAGAACACGGCATCGAACAAGCCAAAAACAGCATCACCTTTTTGCGTTCAATCGACGAATATGTGCTAGATAGGACGATTATCGCCATTCATATGTTTGTTTATGCATTAAGGTGGGAACTAGGTAAATCAATTGACATGATACGCTTGCTTTCATTCGCTAAAATATGAATTAAAATAATGCTAAAGTATCACGTGCCCTGGCAACACAAAAATGCTTGCAGGGTACTATTTACAAGGCCCGGTGAATGCTCAAAAAGCTTTATAAATTTTTTGCCGCAGTCACCTTATATCAAAAGTTATCTTTACACGCTTGAGATACACCACCTGCCATGGTCACTGTTTTTATTAGCGCCCTTTTACAGCCTGCTGATTGCTTGGCCGAACCCTAGTTTTTCCTTATAGGGCCAGTTTTGATGCATTTTTTATATTTGAAATACTCTATTTTTCAATAATTGGCGGGCTTAAATTAAAACGGAATTTTATTTTCTCTTTAAATTCAATTGGAAAATCAATTGCAATATTATGTGATGTAGCTTTCTGTGAAGAAAAATGTCGTTTTGATGAGTATAAAGCCTCTTCAATTGGCGCTAAAGGCAAAGAAGAAGGCGTCAAACCCAAATTTTTAATTTTAACAACTTTCCCTTTTTCATTAAAAGATATCTTGGCATTCACCTTTCCTGTCTTCGCGTTAATAACCGTTCCTTCTTCAAAAACTGGATTAGGCACTTCCACGAATACCTCTGCGATATCAATATTCACCGAAGGCATACAAGCAAGGCTTGAGAAGCTAAAAGTTAAAAGCACAATAAAGAGATATTTCATAGTGACCTTTCAAATATACCAATTTTATCAAAGAGTCCTTTCCCCATTTTTACTTGGGAGGAAAACACAAAAACAATAAATACACTCAACCAAAACTGTACCATTGGGTAAAATAGTGGCTTGAACAATTATTCTAAACGACTAACAAGCAGCTGTTAATTGCTGTTGTGCTAGCAGTTTTTTGAGTCGCTCGTTTTCTTCTCTTAATAAAGCAACTTCCTCTTCCAGCGGTAATTTTTTATCTGCGGTGTGTTCGCCGTGGCGTTTTTCGCGTAGGTGCATAATGACTTGTTCTGAGCTTACAATGTCACCTACTTTTGCTTTAAAAGTATGAATAACGCCTGCTTGTGGTGTCACCACCTCTAGCACGGCTTTTTCAAGTTCTACATCAAACAGTGCTTGATTAGCGATGACTTCTTGACCGTCATTCACATAAATAGCGGCTATCTTTGCCTCGCCCATTGAGTCGTATAATTCTGGTGCGTTGATTTCCATCTCTTTTTCTCCTTTATGTTTAAAAACAACTTATGTTTTTTATAACAACGTTGGCATAGAACCATCTTGCTGATCTTTTTCGCTTACCTGCGTAACCACTTGCCTTGGCTGATTTTTTATTGCACTAATGAGTGTCTCTAAGGCCTGTTTATGTTCGCTGTGTTGCAAAGCGTTTTGTTGCGTATTATCTACGCTTTGCTGTGCAATAAGCTCAAGCACATCACGATTATTCGCAACCTTTAACTCACTGAGCAACTGGCTTATTAAGTGTTGAGTTTGCTCGTTGCTGTTGGTGCTTTTTAGCGCTGTTAATATATCGGCTAATTTTTCACTGTGATCCAGTGTAGTCAATGCGCTAAGCAATTGCTCACTCAAGGCGTTTATTTGTACCTCACTACCAGCAAGTAATGCCTGCTGTAATGCTAAAATAGCGCTGTTAGGGTTAGTATTGATTATCGCTTGGGTAAGCTCTGCGAGCTCGGCTTTTGTATTTAATTGCTCGGTTTGGCTATTTAACGCAGCAATAAGCTGTTGCACACCGTGTTGCATATTATTATTTTTAATAGAGTCCCTCAGCTGCTCACTTAATGCATCAATATGCGAAGCCGTATTGTTACTCGCTATGGTCTCTATCAAGGTTTGAAGCTGCTCTTTGTTATCTAAAGGGGCTAAATACTCTGCTAACTGTTGCCCCAGCATAGCTAATGTTTGATTCGTGTTATTTGCAGCAATGCTTTTCGTTAACGCGGTAATTTCACTCTTATTGTTAATTGAACCAATACTTTCACCTAGCTGTGAGGCTAATGTATTTAACGTGTGATTAGTATTATTTTCAGTTGTTGCTTTAACTAACGCGTTTAGTTGTGCTTGGGTATTATTTTCAGCCGTGTTGTCTGCTAGCTGTTTGAGCACGTCTTTGTACGGTGTTTGCCCAAAGCCGCTTTCAACAGCTTGCGCAAGTGCTTGTATTGCATGGTTGCTGTCTGTCCCTTGCACATTGAGCCCAAGTGTTTGCAATAATTCGCTGTAATCGTGGCTGAGGTTAGTTTTGCTCAACTTACCGGCAATATTTTGCAATGATTCATGCAAATAACTCATTTGTTCAACAGCCATCATTACCGGGCTGCCCGCGCCATCGAGCTTATTGAGCCTTACAAAATCATCTTTGATCTGTGAAAAGCGCTGCTGCTGCTCATCACTGAGTGTACCGCGCAACTCTCCTAGTTTAAGTAAGTTTTCTTCTGAGCCTTTACTGAGAGTTTGCGCCTCGCCGCGATAGTGATCGCGTATTAGATTTTCAAGCTCTTCATCGTTCATGGCAGCAACGACCTTCTCTGCCATTTTGTTCATATTACGGTAGCTACCTTGCAGTTTAAAAGGCGGCTCAGTGCGGTAGTTATTATCTTGTGCGGCTGAAGCGATGTACTGAGCATTTACTTTTAGCACTGTGTTACGAATGGTCATTAAGCGGGTTAATACCGCTTTAATTTCGTTTGCCTCGGCTTGAGAGTAACCATGTTCAAGCTCATTTAATGAGATGTCTTCGCCCTCGCAAATACGCACAAGTTTGTATAAATCTTCCATATTACGATTAGCAAGCGGCGCAAGTACTGAGTTTGAGGTCAGCGCGTTTTCAATAAAGCTCATGGCAAACTCTTGTTCGCAGCCGGCTAAGGTATCACCTAAGTTATAAATATCAGCACGGTTGGCTAGCATGTCAGGTATTTTAAAGCTCTCGCCAGATTCCGTGTACGGGTTACCCGCCATAACCACGGCAAACTTTTTACCCCGTAAATCGTAGGTTTTACTTTTACCGTTCCACACACCATCAATACGGCGCGAGCCATCACACAATGAAATAAACTTTTGTAAAAACTCAGGGTTAGTGTGCTGTATATCATCCAAATAGAGCATCACGTTATTGCCCATTTCGAAGCTTTGGTTAATTTTAGCAATCTCTTTTTCAGCGGTTGCATTAATCGCTTGCGCCGGGTCAAGTGAGACTTGGTCGTGCCCTATTGATGGGCAGTTTACTTTTACAAAGGTCAGCCCTAGTCGATTTGCCACGTATTCAACAAGCGTTGTTTTACCGTAACCGGGTGGTGATATAAGCAATAACATGCCCATTAAATCACTGCGTTTATTTTTACCCGCAGAGCCAATTTGTTTAGCTAAGTTATCGCCAATAATTGGGAAGTACACTTTGTTAATAAGCTGGTTACGCACAAATGAACTTAAAGGCCGGGCTTTAAACTCATCGAGTTGTAGGCGCTCTTTTTGCTCTGCAAGTATGTCGGTACGCAAGCTATGATATTGCTCAAATGCAGGTACTTGCTCGGTGATGTAGTCCCGTGTACGAGCATAAAATTCAGCGTAATCAAGGTTAAGAGCCTGCTCTCTTACCCGCTTATGTTGCCCCATGAGGTTTTCAACTTGCGTTGCAGGGGTTACATCTAGCACTTGGTAAGCTAACCCTGTGCTGGCACTTAAGTGCAAATAATTAGCGGCTTCCGCTTGCTCAACAGCGCTTATCTGTGGGTAATGTAAGCAATACGCGTTTAACCAGCTTAAATACAACAAAGCACGCTCATCGGTGCTGTTCACATTTTTACGCGCGCTCTCTAATTCACTACTAAAGCCTTTTACCTTTGCCTCATTTGTGAATTGTTCGGCAAGCTTTTTAGCCTGTTGCGACACCACAAAGCTAAGCTTATCTGGTGATTTTTGTTGCGCTAGTTGTTGTATCAAATATCCGGCTGTTAAATCACATGAAAAATCAGTGAAGCGTTGGCAAAGTAACGCAACTTGCGGTAAGAAATGACTAACTTGCGTGCTTATTTGTTCGGTTAAATTGGTAATAAATTGTGTTGCTGCAAAGTGTTTATCCATCAATATGGCGTTATTTGCCTGATGATAAAAATTACTTAACTGCTCTGTACTTAATTGCGCACTAAATAATTGCGCAATGATACGGCAACTGGCGGGGTAAATAAGTAAGTCTAGGGTACTTTTTTGCGTCAGTAAGGTGCTTAAAATAGCGCATGCATCGTGATCGTGTATGCCTTTTTCATAGCCTTCTTGATAACGCGGTTCAGCAAACTTTTGTACTACATTTAACAAGCTGCCATCCGCTTGCGCATCGTGTAGCTGGCTAAATGTAAGCGAGTGCTCGCTATTTTCACACGCTAGAAATAATTGCGCTGCAAGGTATTCACCGCGGTAAACTGTGTCATTTTCAGATACCAGAGCTTGTTGCCATAAATGTTTACTTTGCTCAAGTGTGGCAAGGCTTTGCTCATCTTCAATGGCTTCAAAATAATCAGTGCCTGTTAGGTGCAGCATTAATTGTTCATCGCGCGGCAACAGCGTTAAATCAAGCAGTTGTTTGTTTACACTAAATGCATGCTTACCAATGCTGACCGTGTTACCGCCATCGGTATAAATATCTTGTTTATCACGCAGTGAACGAATGCCCTGATCTTTGCTCGCTTTAAGCTTAGATTGAATATCATCAGCGCGTATTTCATCGCCTAATTCTTTAAGCTCGTCAGTTAATGCGCGTAACTTGCTGATCATCGGATCAGCGGCAAAGTAAGTATTGAGTTTATCAAGATCAGTAAAGCTTTGAGCGCGGCGATTTACACCTTGTAAAATACGCTCAGCGGCATTGGCTAAATTAAGTGCGCGACGTTGGCGGGCATCAATCAGGCTTTGTTTGTGTGCTTCAAAGCTTTCGTAGACGTCATCACGTTTGGCAATAATTTCGCTGAGGTATTCATCAAACTCACTAAATTGAGACTCAAGCTCCTCCAGCTGGATAAGCAGGCGTGAAAGCTGGTCATCACAGGCTTCAGGGGTTTTTGCATTATTCAGCGCATTGGTAATGCTTTGCGAAAACAGTTTAAAACGCGCTGCAAATTCCGCTTTTGCCTCAACACTGCCTAAGCTTTTTTGGCGTATTTCAATACTGGCTTTTGCACGATTAACCAGTGCATAAACGGCGCTGATATCTTCTAATATTTGCGTACGAACGCGACTGTCATCAATGTCCAAATCAAGCATAGTGTGGTTAAGTAAATCAAGTTCTACACTTTGCTCATCCAGGGCTGCAATATAGGTTTTTAGCTCGCTGACACTTTCGCTTTTTGTGCTCAGTGCTTCAAGTTCGCCTAACTTATCATGGTAAGGTTGCAAGGCACTGTCTTGCTGTAAAAATGCCGCTGTAGCTTGGCTTACTTCGCTAAGCTTTTCATCAACGTGTTGTTGTAGCTCGTTAAGGGCATTGAGATCAATGTACTTAATATCTTCAAGGCTGATTATTTGCCCTTTTAATATTTTGAGTGCGTCAATTGCTTGCACAAATTCAGGCGCGGTTTTAAAGCTATCTGGGCGTACTTCACGGGTGACCTCCGTGTACTGCTTATTAATATCAACCAGCG
Source organism: Pseudoalteromonas sp. 3D05 (assembly GCF_002723455.1). Taxonomy (GTDB): domain Bacteria; phylum Pseudomonadota; class Gammaproteobacteria; order Enterobacterales; family Alteromonadaceae; genus Pseudoalteromonas. Next base: position 56,982 of record NZ_PDUS01000020.1, read on the forward strand.
ATTGTTTAGCTTTATTTTGAATTTCAGTGACTTTTTCAAACTCGTCAAGCACTTGTTCGGCGGTTTCAAATATACTGTGCAGGCTTGTTGCAATCTCTGCAAATTCGCTCTCGTTAAGCCAATGGTAGCGGTCAAAAATATTACGGCTTAACGCTATCATATCTTCATAGTGATTGAGGCTTGGGCTTTGCTCGCTAATAGCTTTACACACACTGTATAAATCAGAAATACCGCGCACTAAATCAGGGTTGCCTATTTTGCCAAAAAAGCTGGTAAGTACTGGAGCATTGGCAGCAAATTCACTGGAGACAAACGGGCTTTGCCAAATTTGTATTGGGTGAACGCGCTCCGCTTCGTCTTTGTCTGCTTTAAAGGTCAGTGTTAAACCATCGTTGTAAATAGCGTAGCCGTGGCAGTAGATTGGGTTTTGCAGGTTTTTATCAATAATGTTGTAGGCAAACAGCGCATAACGCCCTTCACTTGGCTCGTAAAACACGTACAAAACATCTTCACCGTTAGGTGATTTAACATGACGGTGAAACTCTAAATCATCTATTTGCTCTTCAAATGAGCGGGCTTGGCCTGATTGTAAATAATAACCACCGGGAAAAATAATCCCGTGGTCTTCTGGTAAGGTTACACATGCACTGCCAATGGCGTCTTGGCGCATAACCTGTTGTGTGCGGGTGTTATAAATAAAATAACGCCATGTTTTTTCGCGGTATGGCAGTATTTTAAGGAGTATTAAATCACCCACCAGCGCATAATCAACATCACTGTCAGCAAGGGATTGATTTTTATCATCCACCGCTTCTTGGTAAATACCTTCGCCTGTGTCTGTGCTGTTTTCGATTTTAATGGTGAGTGTGCCACCGGTGGTTTCAACAAACAATTGGTCGGCAATGTTTATGTGGGCAAAACGCCCTTCAATGTGATCGTTGCGATCTGTTTTGAGCCATTCAAAATCGTAGTCATGAGCGTGTTGAATATCTCGCTCACCGCGGTTATCAATGTAATTAATGGTGTTATCTGGGTGAATTTCCCAGCGAAACACGCGTACATCCGTTAACTTGTCACCAATTTGGAATAACGCAAACAGCTTACCATTTTGCTGGTATAGGTGCTGTAGGCTGGTTTGTTTGTAATAGGTATACAGCTCTTCAAAATCACGAATAAACCGGCTGTCGGTTAAAAATCGGGTGGTATCAGGGTAAGGTTCTATTTCGTAATGATCATCTTGTTCAACCAGCTTTTGAACACTAAATACATCACTAATAGCGGTTTCTTTTTTTAAGCCTAACTGTACGTTATAAGCAAAAATGACTTTATCACCCACAATAACAATATCGCGGGGGGTGCAGTTTTGTTCAGTACGAACGCGTACGCGCCCTTTGACTTGTAACTCTGTGCTGCCAAACTCTTCAATACGTTGCTTATTTACTGTGTCTATTTGGGTTTTTAAATCGGTGCCAAAATTAGATAAGCGGCGCTTAATTAAATCGTAAGAGCCCTGCTCTAGCGCTTGTTGAGTTACGTCCGTCATGAAAACCTTTCCTGATATTTAATAAAAGCAAGCCGCAACATTTGCTGTTGCGGCTCTTAGCATTGGCAAAACTAGTCTTTGGGATCTAGTTTAATTTTATCATCTAAGCCGCTACCTAAATTGCCGCCTAACATGCTCAGTAATTGGCTTTTTTCAGCTGCCGTTGTATTACTTAACTGCTTAAGTAATTTACTCATGTTAAAGTTTTTTAGTGTTTCAGCTGAGCCATTTGCCCCTGCTAATACACCTTTTAGGTCTTCTATTAAATTACGGTCGCCGTTTAAGTGGTCTTTAAATACCGTTTGCACTGTTTGGCTTTCATCAACTAAACCATCAATTGATTTACCTAAACTAATTGCACTCATAAACTGGTTAAAGAACTGGCCGTCTCCGCCCATGATATTAATATCAGCGTCACCCAGTGCTTTTGCCATAATATGAGACTGATGCTCTGCAATGTCTTTACTTGCTGAAATTTTAGCAAGCACTAACTCTTTTTGTTGGTTTAGTTGCAGGGTAAAGCTTTCGTAATCACGGGCATCTTGATCCATTGCATTGAGTGCTTGCAGCTTCTCTTCAAGGCCTTTAGCCTCTGCGAGCATCTTACGCTCAAGGTTAATTGCTTCAACTTCGCCTTGTTTCTCGTTTGCATCAGCCATCGCGGTTTGTACTTGGGCTTGAGTTAAGCCTATTTCGCGGTCACCTTGTGCTTGCGCTTCAAGTTTTTGTTGCAGTACGCGCGCATCTGTTTCGCCTTGTATTGCATTTGCTTCTGCCTTCGCTTTAATTACGTCCGCTTCTGCAAGGCCTTTAGCGGCTGTTTCAACTTGCTGTGCTTGCGCTAAAATCTTCTTAGACTCAGCCTGTTGGTTGGCAATTCTCAGCTCAGCATTTGCCATTGTTTCAAGCTCACGGGCTTTGTATTCTGCCGCTTGCTCTTGTGCTTTTGCCGCTTCAATGTCTTTTACCAACGCTTCTTCAGCCTCGGCTTTGGCACGAATAATTACCGCTTCTTTTTCACGCTCTGCGCCAGCCAGTACTTGTACATCTTTAATACGTTCTTCTTCTTCGGCCACTGATTTTTCGACAATTACACGGTCGCGCACCACATCAGCAATTTCTTTACGCTCTACCTCAAGGGCTTTTTCTTTATTGATGCGTAAAATTTCGGTTTCTCTTTCACGCTCGATCACTTCAATTTCACGCGAGCGCGATACCTTTTCTTCTTCAATACCGAGCACGCGCAAACGGTTCTGCTCTGCTATATCAAGCTCACGTTGTTTGTTTTGTTCGGCAATACCAATTGCTTCATCAGCTTGTAAGCGTGCTTGCTCAGATTTAAGACGCTCCTCTTGGCGGACTTTTTCAGCTTCTGCAAATTCACGGGCTTTTACAGTCTCAATTTCGCGCACTTGGCGTGACATAGCATCTTGCTTTTGGCGTTCAATCTCGAGTGTTTTCTCGGTTGCCTCTTGGTTTTGAATCTCAATTTTAGCGCGCTCATCACACTTTAATTGGTTGGTCGATACATTTTGCAAAGCCGTCATTTCTGTAATGCGACGAATACCTTCTGCATCTAAAATATTTTGTGAATCTAATTTATCTATTGAGGTTTGTTCAAGATAATCAATCGCGACATCTTCAAGGGTATAACCTGATAAATCTTGGCCTATCACTTCTTTAATGTTGTCACGAAACTCGTTACGATGAGTAAATAGCTCAACGAAGTCCATCCGTTTACCAACAGTTTTAAGCGCTTCTGAGAATTTTGCTTCAAAGAGTTCTTGTAGCGTGTCGTGCTCTGATGCACGTGCGCACCCTACATGTTTTGCAACACGCAAAATATCTTCTTTGTTTTCATTAACACGTATATAAAAAGTAATCGCTATATCGGCACGGATATTGTCTTTACAAATTAAGCCACCTTTGTCTTTTCGCTCAAGAACCATGCGCTTAGTCGAAATATCCATTACTTCCATTTTATGGATCACCGGATAAACAATACCGCCCGTTGTAGTGACATCAGGCTCGTTTTTCATTTTGTTGATGATTAAAGCTTGGCCTTGCTCAACCTTGCGGTAAAACTTACCAACGATAAGCAAGATAGCAAAAATGATCGCTATTGCTATACCTACAAACGTGAGTATAGGGATGAGGTTATCTAAAAATTCCATGTTATGTCCTAACTTGATTGTCGATTTTTATATGCTACAGGTACAATTACGTAAGCCATTTACCATGGTTTACGGGTTATGGTGTAACAGTGTTGTTCTTTGAGGTGTTCAAGTAACACGGCTGTGTCACCTGATGAAAACGGTTCATTGTCGTTACTTCGCACTTGAATGAGTTGCTCAGTACCTTGAAACTGCACGCGAGCCTGACCAAAAGTGCTGGTCACTTTCCCTGTAACGATAATGCATTCTAACCCAAGTAAGTCAGTGCTTTTTGAGGTCTCTGCGCTGGTAAAAAAGCGCTGTAAAGGTTTAGTTGCAATAGCAGCAAGAGGAAGCGCTACAAGTAAGCTCGCTAACAGCATTAGCATGCCAAACAGATAAAATAAAATGCCATCACCTAATAGGTGAGCAAATAATTTATGTGTATAAATACTGATTAACCAGCTGGTCATCACAATGAGGCTAAGTGAAACTGTAATTGGCACCCCACCAAATCCCAGGTTAAACCATGATGACACGCTTGAAGTTTGTGCCGCATCGGCATCAATATCGAGATCTGATTCAAACATATCTATATCAGCAAAACCTACAAGGGTTATCAGCCAAAACAGAATGACAACTAACAGTAGTGTCGTAAAAACAGCTGTGGGGAAAGAAAATGCTAAATTCAAAAAATCCATAGTAACTGCTACCCAGCTTTATATTTATTATCCTTATAGAAACTTTTTACCATTTTAAGGCACGATTGTTAAGAAATTTATAACAAAAACAATTTATTTTGCTGTTGTTCGCTTTAGCAGTTATGCCTAAGTTGAATTTCAACAATTAACTTTTTATTAAGCGAAATACACTAAATTTAATTTATACTCTTACTCTAGCGGGTTGTTTTTTATCTTGTCGATTGTTTTACAAATTAAGCAAATGAACATTTAACGGGTTTTGTTTTTAGAATTAATAAATTCGAGGGAATGATGAACAAACATTTAATTATTTATGTATTAACGCTTGCGCTAAGTGCATGCGGTGGAAGTGGCTCAACAAAAACACCAGAAGACTCAAGCAAAGTGGCGAGCTCGCCTGACCAACCGGCCAAATCAGCGGATAATTTAGCAATTCCCAACAACCAAGAGTCAGATACATATAACATTTTAATATTAGGTAACAGCCATGTCGCAGGCATTGAGGTTTTACTAACTAATATATTTACTCATGCCAAAGCCGATAAAACTATTAATATTGAAACTCGTGGGGGCATGTTTCTCGACACTATTATCAACAACGAAAGCATTGTTGAAGCATTACAAAATAACCAATGGTCACATGTTATTTTACAAGGGCAAAAATACTCTCAAAGTCATTCAGTTTTATACCCTATAGATGCGACTGTTACTTGGATTCAACGTGCTAAAGCGATAGGAGCCACGCCAATTCTTTTTCCAGAACATCCGCTGAAAAATAGGCCTGAAGATGCCGTTTACGTACACGGTATACACACAAATATTGCACAGAAACAATACAGTTGTGTTGCACCTATTGGATTAACATGGAATAAAGCGTTAATGCTGTCCCCCGGGTTAGACCTTCATAGCTCAGATGGAAACCATGCGAAACAGTTAGGTAAACTCCTCACTTCGCTTGTTTTATATGAAACAATAACAGGCGAAACTGCCGACTTATTAACGTTTGTCGATACGCTACCAGGTGATGCCTCTGTTCAAGCCTTATTTGGCCAAGTCAGTTCGCAAACGATAATTGAAAATCCACCTTGTGACTTTTGAAATAAGATAGTACCCATGCTTTTATCACAACGCCATGGATACTATCATGCGTCAAACCGTTAATTTTAAACGCCTTTATGCAAGCAAAATTAACGTGTTACATATTACCCAGTTTGATCATCATTGCAGTATACATTTTAAGGTTTAACTTAAGCTGCTCAACGGTAATAAACTCATGCTCTGAATGCCCTGTGTATTTTTTGCCAGGCATGGATGGACCAAACGATACCGCATTTTCAAATAACTTAGCGTTCGTGCCGCCACCAATTGATACAAAACCTGCGTCCTCATCACCGGTGAAATGCTTAAATATATCAAGCAATGCTTGAGCATGCGGCGCGCTATCAACCAACATTGGTGTACCTATCACAATATCAATGTTCTTTAATTGCACTTGATTACTCGCTTGCCAGTTTGCCAGAGCTGTATCTATTTGCTGTTGCAATTTCGCTCCATCTTTACCAACAGGACGGCGCATATTTACAGATAACGTAATATCATTACCATCGCGTTTTAATAGTGTTGGTGATACCGTCATCGGGCCCATAAAGTCATGGCTATACGCAATTTCGCCAAAGTTATTACCATATAAATCAAGGCCAATAAGCTGGTTGATAAACTCTATGGCTTGACCGTCGCTGTTGTTCTCAAGCTCGATACCTTTAAATACCTCTGCTAAGTGAGCAATGGCATTAAATCCCGCCTCTGGCTCAGATGAATGCGCTGACGTGCCTTTTACTGATACTTTGATGCCTTGATTAACCTCAGTAACCGCCACTTTAACATCCTTAAGTGTGGCAATATTAGTATTAAGCGTTTCAATATCCGCATCGCTTGCGTTATGTAGCACAGCGCTGGCATCCTCTGGAATTTGGCTAACAAATGCGCCACCTTCTAGCTCACTTACATATACGCCTGTTTGTGGTGATGTGCCTGTAAAGGTTGGCGCAACTAGACTCCAGCCTTTTTCTGCTACAACAACGGGGTACGATGCATCAATGGTGACTGCATATTTTGGCTGCTCATACGTTTTCATAAACTCTTCAAGCGGGCCCCAATCAGATTCTTCGGCTAAATAGACCATTAACTCTATGCGGTTCTCAAGCGTTATACCTTGATCTTTAATAGCTTTCATCGCATAAAGTGCAGTCGCTATAGCGCCTTTATCGTCTTCAGTTCCGCGAGCGATTAATTTACCTGGCTCTGAGGTGCTGTCTATTTTAAACGGACTTTGTTGCCATTTACTGGCATCCGCTGGTTGCACATCGCCGTGAGTTACAATCGTCACTTTTTGCGACTGTTCACCCATACCAATCAACACTGTGTGCCCTAAATCTTGATAGTCAAAACCAAGTGCTGCTGCTTTCATTTTTAATAACGCTTTAAAACCAATGAAATCAGGATTTGTAAGTGTTGAAATCCCTTCTTTATTAACCGTTGGATAAGAAACTAAATTAGCCAACGTGTGAATTTGCGTGTTCTGGTAAGTGTCTACCGCGTATTTTGCAGCATCTTGACTAATTTGGTCGATATTCGCATGACTACTTGCGGCCACGATTGCGAGGCCCGCTAAAACTAACTTTTTCAAAGCAAATTCCTATTAAACGAAAGGGAAAAAAGACACTCTAATTGTAACGCTGTAAAGACACGTTACGCCAGCTTTGTACAAAGTATCTTGTTGTAATTAAATGTTGGATATTTAAATAGCTAAACATAGCTTATACGCTGTATACTACGCGACCAATTTTAAGCATATGTGTATAGGGCATGGCATGAACCGTAGAAAGAAAATCGTCACTAAATTTCAAAAGAAAGATAAGCGCGCAAACGCTAAATTACATAAAAGTAACAAGCCTGCCTATGTGTCAAAAGCTGATCGTGAAAAGTTAGCGCTTGAAGATACTGTAATAGCACCAAACGAATCAACGTAAGCGCTAATCAAATCAAGCTGTAAACAAAAAGTTAAAATAAAGTTGCCATAGCGCAAATCCTGTGCAATATTGAGTATTCAGCAATTATGCTGAAACACGTCAATAATCACTAAGGAGGCGTTTATGAATAACTTATTTATCGCTGCCCCTAGTGCTCCTCAAGAATGCTCTGTTAACTATCACCTAAGTGAATGGTTCGACGAGTAAACCTTAAATTTTATAAATAAAACACTCAGCCTCGTTGTTCGTAGGCTTTGCTGAAACTTCTATTGCCGATAAAAATGTTGGTGATAGCTCTATAAGATTTAGGTAATTATAATGAAAAATAAATTCTCAATTCTGACAGGAACACTAGCTGCATGCCTGCTTTTCTCAGGTACAAGTCATGCATGTTTAACCAGCGAAAACGAATCAAATGATACAGAAAGTAATGCCAACTCAGGCCTTTGTAGTAATACTACATTGGCTGGGTCATTGAGGCGAAATGATACTGACTGGTTTTCATTTCAAGTAACAGAATCCGGTAATATTGATATCTCTGTTGCGCATAACAACAATGATGACTTTGACTGGCACTTATACCAATCAAGTGGTGGTGCAATTGCACAAGGCACTACTGGCTCACAGCCTGAGTCAGGCAGTTACTACGCATCAAGCACAGGTACTTATTTTATTAAATTAACACGTTACTCTGGCACTGGCTGGTACGATTTAGATGTAAGCTTTCCTGATGGAGGCTCATCTAACCCTGGAGGCAATGATTGTGGTTATGGAAATAAACCAAATAAACCCAGTTCGCTCACCTCGTATATAACTGGTTCAGACGGTGATAGCTGTAACTCATTAACAACAAGTAATGGCGCGGTGTTATTAATGGGTGGCGGCAGCGATGTTGACCAAGCATTTAGCAACCGCGTTGCAAATCACACAGGAAGTGGCGCTGACGTTGTAGTACTTAGAACATCAGGCAGTGATGGTTATAATGATTACCTGCTGGGGCTAATGAGTGCTGACTCTGTAGAAACCCTTATTGTTGATACCACAACGAAAGCCAATAGTGACTACGTTGATTGGGCTATTCGCAGTGCCGAGTTTGTCTGGGTTGCTGGTGGTGATCAGTCTGATTATTTAAATCAATGGCAAGGCACCAAGGTGCAAGCAGCTGTTCAACATGTATTTGATAGAGGCGGTGTTATTGGAGGGACTTCAGCGGGCATGGCATTGATGGCAAACAGCATTTATGACCCTGATGGAGTTGCCGGCGCCGTATCTGATGAAGTTGTTACTGATTTCTGCCACGAAACACTTAACTTTAGTAACCGCTTTGTTGATGTGCCATTTTTAGATAACAGCTTAACTGATACTCACTTTCAAGAGCGTGACAGAATGGGCCGTGCAATTGTGTCGCTTGGCCATCATAGTAGTCAGCATTTTTCAATTGCAGCGAGTGAAGCAACATCACTGTTTATTAATACAAATGGCGATGCCGTTGTTGATGGAAGCGCTGAGGTCTATATATTTAAAGAAACAACACGAACAAACCGAGCAACACTGCAATGTGGCAGCGCCGTAAATTATCAAAATGTAAGTCGTGTGAAGCTACTGCCTGGCGATAGCTATAATGTAAACACTCATAGCCATAACGGTACACAACTCGATGTGAGCGTTAATGGTAATAACAGTAACTATTACTCACCAATTAACCCTTATTAATCTCCCAAATTAGGAGCCCTCGGGCTCCTAATATACCCAAACCACCTCAAGATGCAGAATTCAGCGTTTCACAGGGGCTTAATATCAAGGCGTTACTTTGCAAGAATGGACATCCCTTTTAAGAAGTAACAACGATGAGAGTAAGGTCCTGTGAAACGCCCAGTGGGTTGGTTTAAAAACGATTTATACTGCGTTATTGATTTTAACAATAGAACCACTATTACTTGCGATCAATGCCTTGCCTAAATCGTTTTTAATTCCAACTGAAACTCGCACCTTGAGGTGGCTTGGGTATACAACACATTTAAAACGCGTAACTCATTCCAATATTCACAGAGCGGCCCTGCCCTGCTAACTGATTAAAGCCTTTGCTCATGTCGCCTTTAAATTCTGCAATACTCACTCCGCCTAGTGGCTGTTGATAGTACTCATCAAGTAAGTTAGTAATCGCAAACTTAGCCGTTAAGTTATCCCACGTTGCCTTTGTTTCTATGTTAAGCAAATGGTAACTATCGGTTTGGTTTTCTAATCGGCGTGGATCTACGCGAGTTTTACTGTCGACCCATTGCCACGTGAGTGAGTTTTGCCATTTACCGATGGTTTGCGCTAGCGCAAGTTTACTGTGTAATGGCATAATTTGATAAAGTGGCTCATTGGATTTATCTCTCTCACCCCGTGTGGCTGTAATAGCGCCTGTTAAGTCCCATGTGCCTGCATGCTTAGTGTCGCTTATGCGCACAGCGCCTTCAAGCTTCGCGCCATAGAGCGTGGCATCGATGTTGGTAAATTGCAGTTTATTGCGCTCAGTGGACGCCATTTTCATACGCTGTGTCGTGCCTTCAACGGTTACATCAATATAATCATTTACTTGGGTATACCATGCATTTGCACTAACTTGCCACGTGTCGTCATGCGCTGATTTAGTATAACGCGCACTGATAGTATGTGCAGTTTCTGCGTCAAGATCTGGGTTGCCAATGTAACCATTGCCATCACCAAACCAGCCTATCATGCTTGTGGCCATGGTACTTACACCCCAGCTATAACGCTCATATAAATTAGGTGCCCGATTTTTACGCGCAAGACCCAGTTGTAATTCGTCATGATCACTGTACTGATAGCGCAATAATAAGCTAGCATCAACAAGTGTGTCACTGCGCGCTCTGTCCATGGCATTAAAGGTTTTCGCGGCCTCTTGGTTAGGATCTGTCATGTTCATGCCATGCATTCCCCCCATATCTGACATATCGCTCATGCCTGACATGGTATCCATGTCGTCGTTCATACTCATTTTAGTGTATGGCTGAACCTCACCCGCGTTTGTTTTTACGTATTCAATACGTGTTCCTGCTGACACCCACCACTTTTTATTAAGTTGATGTTGCAGCTCTACGAATCCAGTGAAGCGGTCACGCTCGCCATCATTAATATTTACATACTCGTTTGGCCCCATCATCATAGAGCCTTCAACCGCAGGCCACCAATCATCAATACGGTACCCATAATATTCTTGACCCAGTAACAATGTGCTGTCGGCATTAAGGTCCAAGCGCCAATTAAGTTGGTAACTCATATCTTGCGCATCGGTATTCATTGGCATCATGCCGGTTTTTTCATCGGTGAAAAAACCCATCTCATGCTGCACATCGTTAAAATTCACCTGTGCTTGAAAATCCCCACTATCAATGGTGCGTTTATATTGGGCAATAACGCCGTAACTGGTGTTATCGGTCATATCCATATATTGATTGGGGAAACCTTGAAACGGTATTTTTTGATGTGTTAGTTTTACAACAATCTGTTGTTTTTTATCACGTAGTGCGGCTGTGATTGCATGGTTTTGCACTCTATAAAGCGTATCTAGTACCAAATCGCCGTTACCATCTTCATAGCTTTTGGCATCTTCAAAAGCACCTTGATAGTTTAAACTAAAGGTATTACTGGCTAATCGCGCGCCAAGTCCAACCGCTTTCGCGTTGTTGCTACTGCGATATTGTGCTGAAGCATACCCTGAATGCCAGTGAATTTCTTCGCTATCACTATATTGGGGAGCAATAGAGTTAACCTGAATAACACCAGCAATATTATCACCACCCGCACTTACGGGTGATACACCTGCGACCACTTGGTAAGACGTGATCTGATTAGCCGAAATATAAGACAAAGGCGGGTTCATTTGATTACCACACGCAGCAGTTAAATCTGCACCATCCACTAACACTTTGACTCTATCTCCCATCATTCCATTTAAAATGGGTAAGTTAGACACACCACCGGCTGCTGAAAAATCGACACCTAAGTCATTCAAAAGCTGATCCGCATTGCCTAAGTTGGCGTGTGAATTTAAGTGTTGGCCCTGCACTTCAATGTGCTCAATTGAATCATCAGCAAAAGCAGAAGGAGTTAGTAAACTTGCGATACACAATGCTAAAGGAGTAAACACGAAGTGAGAGTTAGAAAGTGATAATTTGCTGCTCATTTTATTCTTTAATTACAACAGGTTTAAGGTGTTCAAATTATATAGCGTGTTTATTAATGTGAACACGCGACAAATTGTCGCACCCTTTTTGTAATTAGAGCGCATGCTACCGAAGGGCAGCATGCAAATGAGTATATCTACTTAGCAGTAAGCTCTTTATTCAATAGTGCAATAAATTGATTAATGCGCTCAGCATTTTTACCTAAATCGCTTTTTCCTACGCGTGACTTACTGCGGATATCTAATGCACTTGAGTCACCATGAGCAACGACTCTGATCACCACATCATCTTTAAAGCCAAACCACGTTGTTGTATCCGTGGCTTCAATCACACCTTGCTCAACGTCAGCATTAACAAGCTCCCAGCCTAAACTTTTTACAGTATCGATAGAAACACGAATCACATGCTTGGTGTTTTCTTTATAATTAAGCGTGGCAAGCTCAGGGTAGGCTTTTAACTGTTGTGCTGCTGTTTCTGCACCTGCATATTCAACAGGGTTTGGTGCATCAGCGCGTAACGGTGCAATAGCAATAAATTTTGGCGGTGTTATTACATCGGTAGAAATATCATGTATTGGTGGTACACTTTTCGCTTTATTCATTATGCTTAGAGGCATCGCAATTGCCACTGCCGCAAACACACAGCTTACACCAAACACAGCCCAATTTGTTTGCTTACGAAAAAAGCCTGCTTGAATCACAAGTAGCACAGCCCCTGCCATTGCAGCAAACACACCATAGCGGATCCCGGTAAATGCAGTCCCTAACTCAATTAACTGCCATTTATACAAAGGCCCAGGCAACACCACCAATAAAATGGCTAACAGACACACCACGCTACTTAACTTCTTCATCTAACTGCTCCGTACTATTCGATAAATATACACAATCACAACAATACCTTAATTATGCTAGTAAGGATCAACTAAGTGTCGTTTATTCTTCATCTTGAAAGATGTCTTCAATTGTTAAATTAAATAAACGAGCGGCTTTGAATGCCAACGGCAAGCTAGGATCAAACTTACCCTTCTCTATCGCATTAATCGTTTGGCGCGACACATCTAATAATTCAGCGAGTTTCGCTTGAGTGAAGTTATGCTCTGCTCGCAACACTTTCAAGCGGTTTTTCATTCTTCATCTCCATCATTTAATTGCTTATTCATCACAAGTACACTGATCAAATAAGTCAGCCCCATAAACAATACTAAATGTGAAATATCTTCCTTAAATTGCAGCAACCCACTCGATTGCACCACAGAATAAGCCAAACCAAAAACTAAGCTTGCGCCTAACGTAATCGCCATGGCATTTAAGTGTAACCGCTGTTGCAGCTCGTCCATTCCTTTAATTTGGCGCTTATTTGCCATGATCATCATTATTCCTACAACCACATTAATAGCAATCGCGACCATGCTAAAAAGCGCATCTTCTTGCCATAAAATGTGTGGGCCAAATGAAGCAATCGCGAGTGTAATTACCCACGCCGACGTCCATTTAGCAAGGTTAAGGTTATTTTTTTTATTGCGCTGTTCAAATGTAAGTGCTGACTTTTTCATGTTTCCACCTTAGAAGTAAAGTTTACTTGACTTAATAATAGAGACCCCAAACAAAAAGTCAAGCTTGCTTTACTTAAAGATTGTAAAACATGACTTTTACTATTTTTTTAGTTGCAATATCAGCCGTTCACTTGCTGTTAATCTCATAGTATTGTATTAACCAAAAGACTCGGCGCATGATAGAGTTATCAACGCTAACAGTGTTTATAATAAAAATGAGTGATACATGAGTTCCCCTATTTTTTTTGTTGGTGACTGGCAAGTTACCCCAGCTACAAATAGCCTTCGTTTAGGCGAAAAGGTCAAGCAACTAGAGCCCAAAGCGATGGACGTTCTATTGTTGCTCTGTGAAAAACAAGGTGAGTTACTTAGTAGTGATGAAATTATTAGCCACTGTTGGCAAAACGTAGACGTAGGCGATAACCCGCTGCATAAAATTATCACCCAATTACGTAAAGCCTTTGATGATAAAGCAAGCAGCCCTCAGTTTATTGAAACCATTCGTAAACGAGGTTATCGCGTTATAGCGCCTATTCGCTTTGTGCTTGATGACGAAAAAAAAGCAAGTAGCATCCCTTGGCAAGGTGACTCGCCCTTTGTTGGTTTAAGTGCTTTTTCGCCTGAGCAAGCCACTGTATTTTTTGGTCGTACTAAACAAATCGCCACATTACTACAGCGTACGTCTGCGCAAATAAGTTATGGCCGTGCATTTTGTTTATTGCTTGGTTCAAGTGGCTCTGGCAAGTCATCATTAGTCAACGCTGGTGTTTTACCAGCATTAATGAATAGCGCAGGCTACGATGGTTTTAGGGTTGAATCTTACTGTCAGCTCGATTTTGCCGATATTAATAAAGGCCGACTTCTGCTCGATTTAGCTTCGACTTTGCTAGATTTAGAGGTTAACGATGCCCCTGTGCTCGCTGATATTAGTGCAGATGCACTGTGTGAATTATTAATAACGTCACCAGAGCAAGTTATTGAGCAATGTAAACACGCATTAAAACAAAAAACAAACCACTTAAAACCTTACTTATTTCTGTTTATTGACCGCCTTGAAGTCTTACTCTCATCAGCGTTATTTAGCGAGCAAGAGCGCAGTCAGTTTCTTAGCCTTATAGAATTGTTTGCTAGCAGCGATTGCATGATTATATTTAGTGCCTGTCGTAATGACTTCTATCCACATATTGTCAGCCAACCCAGCTTAATGGCGGGCAAAGCCAACGGTGCTCATTTTGATTTACTTGCACCAACGCGCGCTGAACTCAAACAGATGATACGCCTTCCCGCTTTAGCTGCTGGCCTTAAATGGCAGCTTGATCCTGAGCACCAAACACCATTGGATGAAATACTCTGTAACGACACCGCCAATAACCCCGATGCCCTGCCAATGTTGCAATACACCTTGCAGCAATTATATTTACAACGCAGTGAAAATGATGAGTTATTGGTTTCACACTACCAAGCATTAGGCGGTATTGAAGGCGCTATTGGTCAAAAAGCCGAACAAGTATTTACGCAATTACCCAAACCACAACAAGCTGAGCTGGGTTTAATACTGTCAAGGTTAATTACCTTAAACGCAGATGGTGAAACCCTCACCAGCCGCGCTGCACGTTGGGATGAGCTAAGCAACCCAGCGCAAAACCAATTAGTACAGGCGATGGTCGATAGCCGCTTATTTGTATCACACCTTAAAAATGAGCAAGCCTGCTTTAGCTTAGCCCACGAAGCATTACTGCGTCATTGGCAGCGCGCCATTGATTGGATAAGTGAACACCAAGAAAGCCTTGCGATAAAAAGCCGATTGCAACACGCTGCTGAGCGCTGGCTAAACGAGCAAAAACACCCTGACTTTTTATTAGCTCAAGGTAAACCACTACAAGAAGCGCAAAGTATTGCTAACAGTCCACTATTTAAAATATCAAACTCTGAAGCTGCACTGCTTAAAGCCTCAAACAAAAAAACAAAACGTAATAAACGCTTACTACAATTAACCACTGGGGTGTTTTTTGTTATCAGTGTCATTGCCATTACAATGAGTGTGCGCAGCTACCACGCTGAGCAAGTAGCCCAGCAAAAACGCTTAGAAGCAGAGAGTTTACTCGGCTTTATGGTGGGTGAATTTGCTGACAAACTACGTAGCGTAAAACGTATGGACTTACTCGATGGTATAAGTAATAAAGCGCTGGAATATTTTACTAACCAACAGCATAACGACTCGTTATTTAATTTCACCGATAACCAAGCTGACTTTAACAACCGCTTTCAATATGCACAAACCCTTGAGGCCATGGGAGAAGTGGCCTATTCTCGCGGCAAAACAGACGAAGCCTTTACCGCCTTTGAAAACGCCCGCACTCGTCTTGAGGCATTATTAAAAACCCAACCAAACAACATAGAGCTACTCACGCTTGCAGGGGCTAATGCCTTTTGGTTGGGTCAACTTAATTATGATAACAGTGACTACGCCGCCACTGAGCCATTATTTAAAAAATACCACGCTTATAGTGAAACCATGTATTCGTTAGCACCGAATGACTTTAACTCCATTATGGAGCTGTCGTACTCACATAACTCACTGGGGTCATTGTATTTAAAGCAATTTAACTATAACGCAGCAAAACGAAGCTTTACAGAGTCGCTCGCCCTTAAAAACAAAGCCCTTGGACTAAAGCCAAACAATAAAAACTTATTGCGCGATAAAGCCGACACCATCAGCTGGCTTGCTAAAGCAGAAGAAAATTTAGGTGATTTTAACGCAGCATTTAATATGCTTGACCAAGCAATAGCTCAGCTAAATACTTTATTAGCTATAAAGCCTGAGGATGCTAGCTTACTAAACTTATTAACTAATACTTACATGCAACAAAGCTATCTTTTAAGTTACTTCCCGCAAAAAAATAGCGCCTATTTAAAAGCAGTGAAAGCAACGGATGCAATAGAGCAAGCAATAACTCAAGATCCAGAAAATAAAAACTTCATACGAAAATACTATCGGTCTCTTGCATATCAGTTGATGCTATTAGAAAACAACAAAACGAGTAACAGACTCGAAGAAATTATAGGTTATGTCAATCAGCAGGGGTTTTCAAACACAAGTATTATCAACATCCAACTTAGCCTAGTTCACTACTTTATTAATCGTAAATATTTTGATGAAGCGAAAGAGCTTTTAGCCAAGCTTGAAAATAGCTCCGATTTTAAAGAGAAAATTAATGACATCAGCAAAGCTGAAAACTATTTAAACTTTGTAAAAATAAATATAATAAAAGCAAAACTTGCTAGCAATAAACTTGAGAAACTGGCAGCATGCAATAAAATTATAAATACGAGCAATGAAAAAAATCATGACAGTAAAAGTATAAATAAAATTTACCCTCTCATTCAAGCATACACCTGCTTAAATAAAGCGAGCAAACTAGACACATTAAAAAGCAAACTTATTGATTTAGGAATTAGTGATTTCACATTATAAACCACATTAAAAAGGAAGTAACATGAGCGAGAATAAAACCTATAACTTTACGGTAAGCATTGAATTAGATAGTAATAATGAAGCCGTATTTACTTATTATAAAAATGGTCAAAAAGTATCTGGCGGTGGAAAAGTTAACGAAAGAAACAGCCTAGGTATTTACACGTTAGATGATGCAACAATTGAGCAAGGTTTTGCATTTACAGAGGCAAGGTTTACAAATGTTGAAGGCGACTGCGCTCAAGATTTTAGTTTCTCTTTAATTGAGAACGGCCAGTCAATTCATATTGCTGATACAGATAAAAATACTGGTGTAGTGTGTATGATTTTCATCGTAGAGTGCAACGGAAAGAGCTATAAAAGCCGTGATCCTCAAGTGGAAAATGAAGAAGAGGTTTAATTAAGGCGCTAGTACTCACTAAGTTTATACAGTTCACAGGTTTTTAAGAACCTGTGAGCTATTTATAAAGACATTAAATTCAACAACTTAAAACCAGAAGGTTACCAGAAGGTATATTTGCTGTTTTTTTCATAAATTAGTAGACACCAAAAACGTATAGCAAAGCGTAAAGGAATTAACGTGTCTAACCAAACTAATAATAACAGCCAACTGTTGGCTACACATGTACAAACAGATCAAGTCGGTAGTAGCCTTTGTTCTTCACTTTCTCATCTGCAATTTGGTGCCTTAATTGAATTATTTAATGGCACTGCCGAAGGCATTTTTGTGATTGATCAGCATGGTAGTTTTGAGTTTGTTAACCCGGTAGCTGCTCAGTTATTGGGGGATTCACAGCAAGCGTTGATTGGTAAAAGTATACTGGACTTTTTATATAATACTGATCGCGACAAATACATGTATACATTATTAAACTGGTTAGACATAAAAGACACGCGACTTAACTTTGGCCCTAACGAAGTAAAAATAAATAAAACCGACGGCAGTATTATTGAAGCAGACTTATCACTATCAAGCATGCCAACAAGTATATCTAGTGCACAGAAATTATATGTTTGTGTATTACACGATCTTAGTTCACATAAAGCAATGTATAATAAATTGAAAATACAAGCTTCCACCGATCATTTAACAGGCTTAGCGAATAGATTAACGCTCGATGAGTCATTAAAAAAATATTGGGCTGACAGCATTCAAAGTAAACAAGCTTTGAGCTGTATACTCATCGATGTAGACCACTTTAAAAAGTTTAACGACACTTATGGCCATATTAAAGGCGATAAATGCCTGCAAAAAATAGCCAAGGTTATATCAAATTGTACGCCTTCTCGAGATTGTTTAGCAGCGCGATACGGCGGTGAAGAGTTTGCTATTATATTACCGCGTTGCAACCGCGAAAGTGCTAACGTGGTTGCTAAGAGTATTCAGCAACAAATAAATGCAATGACATTTAATGATATTGGCCTACCACCAGGTGTAAAAATTAGTGTAAGCCAAGGTATTGCGTGCGAGTTTAATAATCAATACCGCACTAGTGAAGCATTAGTCTGCGCCGCAGACACCGCACTTTACAGAGCAAAAACAGACGGTAGAAATAAAGTCATTACCAGTGCCTGATACGTTTTTTACCATTTATAAAAAGCGCTAATACCTTGAACTACATCGTTTAATGAGTTGATAAAAACACCTCTTACGCTATCAGTTATAAGTGTAATGAGGTGTTTTTTTATTATTTAAAAAAAGTGTAGTGGGTTTTTTGGGTTGGTTAGTTTAAGTCTTTTTTTAGTTTCGTGTAGAGATTCAAATGCCCTTGTTTTAGTTGCGCTTTATCTACCTCATTCAACATAGCTGCCGCTTTATCGCGGCGTTTACTTTGCCAATGCGCCTCAGCACTTCTTAATGTATAAACCGCATGAGTACCTTTGTTTTTAGGATATTGCATGTAAGCAAACGAGTCAGCATAGTATTTTATTGCTAAATCATAATTCGCTAGTAATTGGTGAGTACGGGCAACATTGCCAATTGCCAACGTTATTTTACTTTTATGATCGGTATTAATAATTGCGTCCAGTGCTAGTAAGCGAAACTTAAGTGCTTTTTCTAAATTCCCCCAGCTATGAAACACATTGGCTTTATTGGCATTAAGTTCAAAATGAAAAATAGGGTCTCTGCTTTTTGCAAACCGGCTACCAATATTCAAAAGCAAGTTATACGAGCGTTCCTTATCACCAAAAACATAATGTAAATTTGCCAGCTCGAGCAATCTAAAAGGATTTTCAAACGCACTATACATATTTTCGAGCTTCGCAATGGCCTTGTTAGCATAAATGATGGCTTGATCTTTATCTGTGCGTGAAATTGCTTTGGCGTAATAAAAATACAATTGTGTTTTGAATACCGTGGGAGTCGACTCTAAATCAATTAATGGCTCAACTTGAACGATAATTTCATCAAAATTTAAGGTGTCGTATAGGTAATCAATTTGAAGCGATTTAAGCTTATACCATGATTTAGTATATTGCGGCTCATGTTCTAACCCAGCTTCAATGTGCTCTATACAATTGTCGGTAGATAAGGTTAAGCAGTACTGTTCATGATCGCTAAAGTGCTCAGAAGCAAATGCAACTTTACATATAATTAAATAAAATAACGGTAAAGAAAAGAGTGCTTTAGTCATTACATTTTGTGCCCGTGAATACTTAGCTCTACCATAACATAAATTAATGGTGTGTTAATAAAGCTTCTGAGTAAAAGCTAAAACAACAATAAAAATCATGATTTCGATGTAAATGGCTGCTTTATCCAACCATTTACGCTCATCTTATTTTCACATGCCTTGAGTTTATTCACTTTGATACATTAAAGTAACAGCAAACTACCTAAACCTAAGAAGGTAACAAATCCCACAATATCAGTAACCGTAGTTAAAATAACCGACCCCGATAACGCAGGGTCTATTTTCATTTTGTCTAGAATTGATGGAATTATTACTCCAGACAATGATGCTGCCACTAAATTTAACAGTATCGCTACGGTAATTGTAATACTGAGCATAACATCATTAAACCAGAGGTTAGTCAGCACACCTATCACGATGGCCCATACACAACCATTAACTGCCCCTACCCGTAATTCTTTTTTCAGTAAGGCTTTACGGTTTGAATCGGTTACTTGGCCAAGCGCTAAACCACGCACTATTACAGTAAGCGTTTGACTACCGGCAATACCGCCCATTGAGGCAACCACTGGCATTAACACCGCAAGGGCCACTACTTGCTCAATAGTGGCTCCAAACAAGCCAATAAACCACGAGGCTAAAAAGGCCGTGGCCAAGTTAATACCTAACCAAATGCCACGGTTTTTTGCTGACTTTGCAACACTTGAGAACAAGTCTTCATCCTCGCGTAAACCACCGGCTTTAGCTGCGGCTTCGTCAGTCATTTCTTGGCGTAATTCGTAAGCCGATGAGACTTTTAATCGGCCAAGCAGTTTATTATCGGCATTAACCACAGGCATGGCCATTTTTTCACTGTGGATCACCACTTCAGCCGCTTCGTATAAGTCATCATCTGCGTGCAGCGAAGCTACATCTAAGTTGGCATAATCTAATAATGAATCTGCGTCATCCGCTTTAAATAAAGCGTTTACGCTCACTTCACCTATTAAACTGCCTTTACGACTGACTAAATAAATGACCTCGGTAAATTGCGGTAATCCTTTATGTAAAATCTTTTGTGCGCCACCTACGGTGAGCTTTTCTGATACTTTTAAAGCATCAAAATCAAGCCAGTGACCCAATTGCTCAGGATCAAATTGTTGTGCTAATTCATACTGCTTAGTTTGCACTTCATCGAGTTGCTGGCGAGCGTATGCAACAAACCGTTCAGGAATAAACTCTTCCAGCTCAAGTAACTCTGCAACGCTTACTTCGTCTAATAATGTAAAACCTTGGGTTTCATCTAAGGTTTGTAATAGCCAACGACAACTATCACCACCTAGATTTATAAATATTTCGTGTTGGGTGTCTTCATCAAGTAATTCCCATACTTCCAAGCGCTGCTCTTTTGGCAAGGCTTCAAATAATAGCGATAAATGCTCCGTGGAGAGTTTTTCTTTAGCATCCACTAATAATTTGTTTTTTCGTGTTGTGGTGTCGCACTGTAACAGTTCATCAATAAGCTGAGGAAGTTGATCAACAGGATACTCAATCATATTAATACTCGATAAAAGATTGTAATAACATGAGTCTAACTTAGGGTGACTAAAATTGGCTATTATATTTTTAACTGACTCGGCGTAATGCCAGTCCAACGCTTAAATGCTCGGCGAAAGTTAGGAATATCATAAAATGCAAGCCGATCAGCCACTCGTTCATTACCTTGCTGGCACACCCCCAGTAAATGCAGAGCTTTAAGTTTATTTTGCTCATCTTGTAATTGAGAATAACTGACACCGTGTTGTTTTAACTTACGTTTAAACGTAGCAGAGCTCATGGCAAAATGCTCAGCACTGTTAGCAAGGCTGTTGTTTTTATCACGGTAAATGCGCTGGCACACAGCCTCCACAAAAGACTGTGATACATTCTTATGTAACTCACTTTGCGCTATGCACTGCTGCCATCTAAGCTGACTAGCCTCTGGGTTTGTGCACTTAAGTAGTTGTTTATTAAAGTGCCAACGGGTATAGGGTTGTTCAAACCGTATTCGTAAGCCTAAGTGCTGCTCATATTCTTGAATATGCCGAGGGCGTTTACAAGTAAAGTCAAAATAACAATGTGGATACACATTACATACTCGTTTTAGCAAGCTCATTAACGCAGCGCTATATATTTCAAAACAATAATTTTTTAATGACTCGTCCATACCGATACTCGGTTGCAAGTACAGATATAAATCGTCTTTAAATATATGCCTACGGGTAAATAATAAAGGGGCAATAACGGTACTAATTTGTTGTAATTGCTTCAAAGCCATACCTAAACTGGGGCTTAAACGCACACTTTGCACTGCTGGGCTAACGTCATTAACCAATTGATGACCCAGTAAAAAGCCACTATCATTACTCTTCATTAAGGCTTTAAACTGGCTAATTAAAGCCAATAACTGCGATAAACTAAAGCGCTGTGATAGATCATATAAATCTTGCTCAAAAATACCCGTACCACGCAGCAATTTATGCAGCGGGATCCCTCGTCCTTGAGCAAGCTCCACCAGCGCAGTGATCATTCCCTCCGCGCTGAGGTATTTATCATCTAGACTAATATACTGCTGCACCTACAAGGGCCTTTTCTTGTTGTAATTGTTGATGTAACAGGCTGGTTTGCTGCACTGGATCTTGCGCTAAATCCATTGCCATGGTGGCGGTTAAAATATGCTGAAACTGTGCGCCTTTGCTTTTTGCGACTTTAAACGCACAATGGTTAAGCGCCGCTTTCATTTGCGCTAGTAATTCTTTGGCTTGGCTTTGGCTGGTATTCGGCATAAGCACAATAAAGCAATCTCCGGCATAGCGACAAAGCACATCATTCAAACGGCAATTCATTACTAATAAATCACTAATTTCTCGCAGTAACCTATCACCTTCACTAAAACCAAACTGCGCATTAAACTTTGCAAAATCACGAATATCAATAACACCTAAAGTGCCGCCTTGCTGCTCTGTTTGTTGTTGCTGTATGAGTGAATGTAAGTAGTTAACTCGGTATAACCCTGTTACAGGACAGACTTTTTCATGCTCTCGAAGATGCGCTTCACGACGACGCAATTGACGATTTAAAACAAATTGCTCTTGATGCCAATAATAAAGCCCTGCGCTGGTAAGCGACATACCAAACGGCGCTGGCAGTGACTCAAACCAGGTGAGCCATAATTGTGAAGGTTGCTTTAACCACTCATCGAGTAAATCGAGTGTGGCTGAGAACATAAACAAACCTAAACCTAACACTAATAAGGTAGTTACTTTGCCTGGCGGTCGTGAAATAAGTAACGCAACTATCCAGCTGAGGGTCATCAACACAATACCGCCCTCACCAACAATATCGAGCCACGCAATGTCTTGCCATTGCTTAAGTTCGCCAAAGTAAGCGCATATTGCTACAGCAATAACCAATAATAAAATGATGGTATTAGTTAATTTTGCATGGCTGGTAAATGGGTTATATCGCATTGTTTAAGTCTTCTAAGGTTTACACTATGCGTATGCTAGCGCGGTACTGATTTATTAGGCAGAGTCATTTTGGCTCATTGATATGACATTGAGATTAAAATTTTTAGGTATTTAACCTAGTAATAACCATTTTTAGTGCGCTGGAGCCGTGTTTAAACAGCTCAAATGTCTGTTTAAAAAGCGCTAAGTTGGCGTTTTGTCAGGAATTAACTGTAAAACTGTCACATTAGCGTCATTAACTTTTTTTAGTTTGCTCACCAAACCAAGGACAACCGGAGCAAATCAATGAAACAATTTAAGTTAAATGCTGTTGTGGCGGCATTAGCACTGAGCCAATTTAGTGTTAGCGTGAATGCACAAGAACAAACATCACCAAGAGAACCTGAAGTAAAGGTTTCTGAAGAGCTTGTGGTCTATGGTGAGATTGGTTATCGCAACCGCTCGCAAGAACTAGCGCCAACGCTTGAATATTCACAAGAATACTTTCAACGTTTTGAACCACTTACCGCGGGTGATGCACTAAAGCGTGTTCCTAGTGTGACTTTTTTATCTGACGTACTTGAATCAGACGGCGCTCGTATGCGCGGCTTAAGCCCTGCTTACACAAAAGTACTGATCAATGGCGAAGAAGTTCCGGGCGCCGGTGCTGACCGTTCATTTTTTGTCGACCGTATTCCAGCAGAATTAATTGAGCGTGTAGAAATTATTCGTTCATCAAGTGCCAACCGCTCTGCCGATGCTATAGCAGGCACACTTAATATTGTACTTCGCGATGGCTATAGCTTAGACGGCGGTTATATTCGCGCTGGTGGCTTACGTTACGATGACGGCGAACTAAAAGAAAGCTTTGCGGGCGTTTACGGTACTGAGTTTGCAGGTGGCCGTTTACTCGTAGGTGCCAATTTACAAGGTCGTTATAACCCAAAACAAAAATCAAGCAGACGTTATGGCGATAGCCCTGAAAATAACCCTAATTACGCAACAGACGATTTTGATAACCGTGAAGATCAATCTGATATCCGTGATGGTGATGATACCTCTTTAAATGCCAGCTTTGAAAAGGTGTTTGATAACGGTGGCAAGTTTGATATTAGCGCCATGTGGGTTGATACCGACCGTACCGAAGATGAGCGCTCTTTTGAATACGACGACGCATCTGCAACATCAGGCTCTGTCGTTGAGGGTGGTAATTTAATCTCAGATAACGCAAACGTTTCGTTTATTGACCAAACCAACTACAACATTAATTCTGGCTATGAATTACCACTACTGGGCGGTACTAGCAAATTTAAAGTAGGCTATGCCAGCTTTGAAGAGTCTGTATACGAACAAGAAGTTGAGCTTGATACGTCAGAGCTCCCAATGGTGTTTGAGGAAGCTGAAGAAACCGTTGATATCGATGATAAAGAATGGTCATTACAATGGCAGCACAGCTTACTGGTAGGTGACTCGAAAGAAGTTCAACTTGGTGCGTTTGTACAAGGCAAAGAGCGCGATACCGCCATTTTTGTCGCTGAAGATGAAAGTGATCAAACACTGACTGGATGGGCTCAATTTAGCGAGACGCCAATGTCATTAGCACAATTTAACAACGAATTTGAACCAGTAGACGGCGGTGTTAATAAACTTGAAGAAGATCGTTTTGATTTATTTGCGCTAATCAAGCACGAAGCGGATGTGTTCTCGTGGGAGATGGGGGTGCGGTGGGAGTCAACTGACTCAAGCATTACCGATACCAATGAAGGCGTTACTGCCGAAAATGATTATGACTTTTTCTTACCGTCGGCTCACTTTCGTTACAGCGTCAGTGATAACGGCCGAGTCAGTGCCTCTGTTGCTCGCAGCTTACGTCGCCCTGACTTTGACTACATGACACCCGCCCTACTTGAAGAAGAGCTCGCTGATAATGACTTTTTAGGCAACCCAAGCCTTAAACCAGAATCATCTTGGGGTATCGATTTAGGTTACGAATACCGTTTAGGTAAAAGTGGCGTTGTAGGTGTAAACGTATTTTACCGTGACGTTAGCGACCTTATTGAAATTGCCAGTACCGGTGTTGAAGGCTCAGAAGGCGAAGGCACATTTGTACTGCAACCACAAAATACCGGCGATGGTACGGTTCAAGGTATTGAGTTTGATTTATCAACCCCACTTAGCGCCTTGAACATGCCTAATACAGGTATCTTCTTAAATTACTCTTGGCTCGACAGTGAAGTTGAAGACAGTTTTGGTAAGCGCAAATTTAATGACCAATCGGATTATGTTTATAACGTTGGCTTTATCCAAGATTTACCAACTCTACGCGCATCATTTGGGGCAACGTACCGTAACCAAGGTGATGCATACGGACGCTTCGTGGGTGAAGAAGTGACAACCTCTTACGGTGCTGATTTAGAGCTTTTCGTTGAAAAGCGCTGGGATGACATCACTCTACGCCTTGTAGGTTCAAACTTACTGGATGCCAGCAAAGACGAAGTTTTCAATAAGTTTGACTCGCTTGATGATCAAAACAATCGTGCCTTTGATGAGTACGAGCTTGAATCGGAAGAAGCAGGCCCAGTGATTCAAGTAATGCTGCGTTACGCATTCTAATCGCACGTATTGTCATTTTAAGCACGTAATGGCAAAGCATCGCGTGCTTTTTTGGAGTTAAAACATGTTTAAATTGTCTTTCATAATGGCCGCGATACTGTGCTCATCAGCGCTTAGTGCAAACGAGCCTGTTGTTTATAAAGATGCACTATACCAACAACAAAAAATAGCTAAGTTAACTACGTTGCCTAATAGCCTTAACTTTATGGTTATTGGTGATTGGGGACACAACGGCCACTTTTACCAAAAAGAAGTGGCTCATCAGCTAGAAATTGCTATGTATCAAACCGATGCCGATTTTATTGTCTCGACCGGCGATAACTTTTACCCAAATGGCGTGGCAAGTGTGAACGATCCTCTTTGGCAATCAGCCTTTGAGAACATATACCATGGCCCGCACACATTTGAAGATTGGTATGTTGTTTTAGGTAATCACGATTACTTGGGTAATGCTCAAGCACAAATTGACTACACAAAAAAAAGCCAGCGCTGGCAGTTACCTGCAAGGTACTACAGTAAAACATTTACGCTTGAAAATAACGAGCAAGTGTTAATGGTTTTTTTAGATACCAATCCGATTCAGCCTGAATATAAAGACCGTGATAAATACAGTTCAACCCAAGGACAAGGCTATAAAACCCAGCTTACTTGGCTTGAAACCCAACTTGCTGGCAGTAAAGCAAAATGGAAAATTGTGGTAGGCCATCACCCGCTTTACTCAAGCGGCAAACGCTTTGGCCGCAACCAAGGGCTTCGCGACATTTTAGAACCTATTTTGGAGCGTCATAACGTGCATGCTTATATCGCAGGGCACGAGCACGACTTGCAATACAATCAACCAAAAAATAGCAAGGTGGCTCACTTTGTCTCTGGTGGTGGCAGTGAAGCACGGTTTGTAAAACAACGTGAATTTACCCGCTACGCAGAAGCAACACCTGGTTTTTTAAGTGTCTCTATCAATGGCGAAACTCTCAGTGTAAGCGCGATTAATCACCTTGGTGAAGTACGTTTTAGCACTGAAAAGCACATAGATAAGTAAAGGATAAAAGAATGAACTTTAAACTAAATACAATTTCAGCGGTACTAACAAGTGCTGTGCTTGTAACTGCGCTTGGCGGTTGTACAAGTAATGACGATACGCAAAACACGACAGAAATAGCAAAGCCGGCTGTTGAGGCTAAGTTATTTGGCCCACAACAAAACATGCAAGGCTCACAAGCAGCAGCGCTTGGTAATAATCAATGGCTAATGGCGAGCGAAAGCCAAGGCTTATTACTTGCCGATAACGAGAAAAGCAGTGTGCTGTTAGCCGGTAACTTTGAGTCAATTTCACTAAAACAATTATCAGCGCAGCAATTTTTACTCGCCAGTCTTGATAAGAGCCAAGATAACGTTGCTATTTTTAAGCTTATAAAAAATGGCCAAACTTGGCAGCTAAATGAACTCACTCGTATTAGTCCTCCTCAAGCCCAGCCTGATGCAGTGTGTTTATTTAAAAACAGCAATACCGAGACTGTATCAGCGTTTGTGCCAGATGTTAGAGGCCTGATCAGCGAAACTGTTATTTATGATTTAGCCACTAACCAAGCTAAAAATATCGCAGTACGTGAGTTCTCTGCGGTCACAGAGGCTTCTGGCTGTGCTGTTAATGATGACACTAAAACTCTGTATGTGGGTGAAGCAGAGCTAGGTGTGTGGGCTATCAATGCTGATGCAGAATCAGATGCCAATAAACAGCCTGTTGCTTTGGTACAGCCATACGGCGAATTAAACAGTGAGATTGGTGCTTTATCAGTATCACAAGACGGTACTTTATGGCTCAGCGCCACTGATGGTAATGTGGTTTATGCTTACCAAGCTCAAACAGACACGCTTAGCCAATGGTCACTTGCAGGTGAGCACACTATTGAGTCTGTTGCAGCAAGCTTTATTAATGACAATCAAGCGCAGCTAGTTTTGATTGATGATGAAATCGGCGCTTACATTCAAGCAAACGTTAACTACGCAGCGCAAACTTCTGTCTCAAATAGCAAAGTTGCTATGACTCACCTTCATGCCAGCGCACAAACCACACCGGTTGCAGCGTTTGGTGATGCAGCAGATGACCCAGCAATTTGGATAAATGAGCAAGATGCTAAAAACAGCTTAATTTTAGGCACAGATAAACGCCGCGGCTTGATGGTTTATGACCTTGCTGGCAACAAAGTACAGTCGCTCAATATAGGGCGTTTAAATAACGTTGATGTGCGTCAACATCAAGGTATAAACAACGAAACCCATACGTGGATCACTGCCAGCAACCGTACACTTAATAGCATTAGCGTATTTACTGTTGATGGAGAAAACAAAGTAAACCATGTAACAGAAGTCGAGACTAACCTACCTGAGATTTACGGCATGTGTATGTATTCGTCTGATTCTGGCCATTACGTATTTGTTAATGATAAATCAGGTTTATTCCAGCAATATAAACTCATCGGTGAGCAAAGTAATTTAAGTGGTGAACTGGTTAGAGAGTTTACCCTACCAAGTCAGCCTGAAGGCTGTAGTGCTGATGATAAACTAGGCCAATTATTTGCAGGTGAAGAAGATGCAGGTATTTGGTATATCGGCGCAGAGCCTACCGCTGGTAACAAAGCAGTAAAGCTACAAAGTGTTAATGAACAACTGGTGGCAGATGTAGAAGGTATGGAAATTTATCATGCTAATGATGCGCGCTATTTAGTGGTATCAAGCCAAGGCGATAATAGCTATGTGCTTTACAATATATCAGATGATACACAGCCGAGTTTAAGCTTTGCTGGTAAGTTTAATGTGATTGCTAACCTAGATAAAGGCATTGATGGCGTAGGTGAAACTGACGGTTTAACCGTTACAGCTAAAGCTTTACCAGGTTATCCTGAGGGCATGCTTATAGTGCAAGACGGCTACAACCGTATGCCACTGCAACCACAAAACTTTAAAGTTATTGACTGGCGCGAAGTGAAAAAAGCCATCAAATAATCAAACTCGAAAAAGTTTATTGATAAAAATGCCGCGATTAAGCGGCATTTTTTTCGCCCTGTCATGATTAGCCTAATTTAAGTAAACACTTGCCACTCTTCACTAAAAAATGTAGTCATTGCTGTATTGCCATTTAACTTAATGACGTGCTGATTAATCTCAATTATCTTGTTCAAAAAATTGGGGCGTCATAGGATGGTGTTTTATTATACAAAAATGAAAAACTATGAAATTAAATTCATTACTAACATTAAGTTCGGCGCTACTATGTGCTTCCTATAGCGTAAACCTTTACGCAAATGACACCTTCACAGCCGAAGATATTTTCCAGCTAGAGTATGTTAACAATCCACAAATAAGCCCTGATGGTAAGAAAATCATTTACCTAAGAAGTGGTTATGACATCATGAAAGATTCTGCAAAACGCAGTATTTGGATGTACGATGTAAAACAAAATCAGCATTACCCATTACTCGCTGATGAACACAATTACGGGCAACCGACTTGGTCACCGGATGCTAAAAAAATCGCGTTTACTTCTAATCGAAGCGGCAGTAATCAACTTTACGTTTATTGGTTAGAGCAAGACAAATTAGCGTTATTAACGCAGCTGCCAAAATCAATTCGCAGTCTAAGCTGGTCTAATAATTCTAATAACATCGCATTTACGATGAATGTACCTGCTGGTAAAACGGACTTTGTAAAGTCAGTTCAATTACCTAAAAAGCCTAAAGGAGCATCTTGGTCAAAGCCTGTAAAGGTTTATGAAAAAGCTCGCTATCAAGCAGACGGCTCTGGCTATTTAGAGCCAGCCTATCGTCATGTATTTGTTGTACCCGCTAATGGCGGCACAGCGCGGCAGTTAACGACTGGGAATTTCCAGCATTATGGGCCACTTGCATGGTCTCCTAATGATAGTAAACTTGCTTTTTCATCAGATCAAAATGCTGATTGGGAATACCGTGCCACTGAATCTGATTTATATGAAGTTAGCATAAACGAAGGTTCTTATACCCAATTAACTCAATTACCTGGGCGAGAGTCTAGCCCGACTTACTCAGCAAATGGCAAACAAATTGCTTTTATTGCCCGAGATAATGCACCTGTTCCGTATATAAATTCCACACTCAATATCATCACTAAAAGTAGTAAAAAAATTGCTAATGTAAGTAATAACTTTGACCGCTCAGTGGCTGATTACAAATGGACAGGTAAAGGTGATTTTGTTATTCAATATGATGACTTTGGTAAGCGCAAGCTGGCAAAATTATCATTCAAAGGTAAAGTATCAGACCTAGTTGATTCACTATCAGGTACTTCAATCGGTCGTCCGTATATCAGTGGTAGTTTTAGTCTCGCTAAAAATGGAGCAATTGCCTATACCAAAGGCAGTAGTCAACGCCCTGCTGATTTAGCGTACTTATACAAAGGAAAAAGCAAAACCTTAACTGCTTTAAATGAAGACTTACTCGGGCATAAACAATTGGGTGAAGTCCATGAGTTAAATGTTAAGTCATCATTTGATAATGAAAATATTCAAGGTTGGTACATTACCCCGCCTAATTTCGACAAAACTAAAAAGTATCCTTTATTGCTTGAAATTCACGGTGGTCCACATCTCGCCTACGGCCCTAGTTTTACAGCTGAGCTTCAACGATACGCCAGTGAAGGTTATGTTGTGGTATATGTAAATTACCGAGGCTCAACCAGTTACGGTAAAGACTTTGCCTTATTACTCGATGGAAAATATAGCTCAAAAGAAGACTTTGCTGATCATAATTCAGCGGTTGATGCCATGATAGCTAAAGGGTTTATTGATGAAGAAAACTTATTTATTGCCGGTGGCTCTGCAGGCGGTATTGCCACAGCTTACGCTATTGGCTTAACTGACCGTTTTAACGCCGCAGCAATCACCAAGCCGGTAATTAACTGGCTGAGTAAAACGTTAACGGCTGACAGTTATATCGGCCAAATCCGCAATCAATTCCCAGGTATGCCTTGGGATAATGTGGAGCATTATTGGCAGCGTTCACCATTATCATTAGTAGGCAATGTTACAACACCAGCCTTACTGATGACAGGTGAAGAAGACCGCCGCACGCCGATTTCAGAATCTGAGCAGTTTTATCAAGCGCTGAAATTACAAAAAGTAGACACGGTGCTTATTCGCGTACCGGGTTCACCCCATGGTATTGCAGGACGCCCATCTCGTATGATCTCTAAAGTAGAACACACGTTAGCGTGGTTTGAGCGATACAAGAAATAACTCTATCTCTGTAATCTAGTAATAGCTTATTTATAAAAAATGCCGCTTAATTGCGGCATTTTTTTGTTTGTCTATTTTATTGCGTAATATTGATTACTAATTACTTAAACCAACCTTGAAAGCGTTCCATCAACATATAATTTACTGGCACCAGTAACAAGGTAATGAATGTTGCAAAGATAATACCAAAGCCAAGGCTTACTGCCATCGGTATTAAAAACTGTGCTTGAGTAGCTTTTTCAAACAGTAACGGCATTAAGCCGATAAACGTCGTCAAACTGGTTAACATGACAGGACGAAAGCGTGCAACACCTGCTGTTTTCACAGCGTCCATTAACTCAAGCCCTTCATTACGTTTTTTATTAATGAAATCGACCAATACTAAGGAGTCATTCACCACAACACCAATTAATGCCAGCATACCGAGCAGGCTCATAATGGTGAGCTCCATTCCCATGATCCAATGCCCGATGACAGCGCCAATCATGCCAAATGGGATGATGCTCATGACGACTAATGGTTGTAAGTAAGACTTAAATGGGATCGCAAGCAAGCCATAAATAACAAAGAATACAAATACCATGCCCCAAAGTAACGAACCAAACGATTCGCGCTGCTCTTTGGCTTCGCCCTCTAAAGAGTGGCTGATACCTGGGTATTGCTGTACTAACTCGTCTAAATAGGTTTTTAGATCCGCTTGTAGTACTGTCATGTTAGTGTCGGTTTTTTCTACATCCGCTGAGACATTGAGCGTGCGATAACGGTCAATTCGACTGATTGTTGATGGGCTTTGACCCGGCACTAAAGTCGCGACATGCGATAACGGCACTCGCCCGCCACTTGGGGTTTGAATTAGTATATCTTTTAAGTCTGCCACTGAGCGCCTTTCATCAATCGGTAAACGCACCATTACACGGACGTCGTCACGGCCACGTTGAATGCGCTGTACTTGGACACCAAAAAATGAGTTGCGCACTTGTCTTGATACATCAACCCTATTTAATCCCAGTGCCAAACCTTGCTCAGTTAACTCTATTTGCAGCTCTTCTTTACCATCCGACATACTATCTGCGATATCAAACACACTTGGGTACGTTGCCAACCGCTGCTTTATTTGCTCTGCCACCGTTTGCAACGTTGCGATAGAATTACCCGATAATTGAATATCGATTGGGCTTGAGCTCCTGCCTATTTCAGCTCTAAACGTAAGGCTTTCGGCACCTGGGATCACCCCAATGAGTTGCCGCCACTCTTTTACTAACTCTCGTGAGCCAATATCAGACTCTCGCTTTTCAGCAGGAGTGATTTCAAAACGAACACTGCCTGAGTTAGCTGCGCCGCCTCTGCCACCAGTGCTGGCTAAAATATTGAGAATAATACTTTCACCGGTTTCGTCATCTCGGTATTTACTTTGCAGCTCGCGGGCTTTGTCTGACATATCAATAATGTATTTATTGGTCACTTCAAACGGTGTACCCGCTGGGAAGGTTAAATTAACCCGCACAGTTTCGCTAGGAATACGCGGGAAGAAAATAAACTTAGTCCACCCGCTGGTGATCATGGTTAGGATGATTAAGAAAACCCCCATAAACAAGCTGACTGTTGCCAGTTTATTGCGCAGCGCTAGGCCAAGTACAGGCTGGTAATACTTTAAAATAGCGTGCTCAAACCCATCAGCAAATCGCTGTTGTAATCGCTCTAACTTAGAGCCTTCACCTTTTTGATGACGCAATTTAATGTATTTCAAATGTGCGGGTAACACGAATTTAGACTCGATAAGAGAAAATAATAAAACAGGAATAACCACTACAGGTATTTGGGCGAAAATAGCTCCTCGCGCTCCTTCAATAAAGCCCAGAGGTAAAAATGCAGCAACCGTCGTCAACACACCAAATGTCACTGGCGTTGCCACTTCTTGAGTCCCTTTAATGGCCGCTTCTTCTCCTGATTTAGCTGTTTTTAAATGAGTATAGACGTTCTCCCCGGTGACAATGGCGTCGTCCACCACAATCCCCAGCACTAAAATAAAGCCAAATAAACTGATTACATTAATGGTGACGCCAAATGCAGCCATCGCCATAAATGCGCCCATAAACGATACTGGAATACCAATAAACACCCAAAATGCAATCGCGGGTCTTAAAAATAAAGTCAGTAAGCCCAGCACCAAAATACCGCCCTGCAAGGCATTACTCGTTAAGGTAGCGATACGGCTTTTAACAACTTCGGAATCATCATCCCAGTAGCTTAAATAAAACCCTTGCGGTAAATTAGCTTGCTCGCTGGTAATGTAATTTTTAACCGCATCGGCTACTTCTATCGCGCTTTGTGGGCCAATACGATACACATCAATAAACGCAGCCTGCTTACCATTAAAACGTGTTCGTACAGGGGTTTCTTCAAAATCATCGTTGACAGTTGCAATATCGCTTAGACGAATAATCGTACCATCTGCTTGGTTTTTGATGGCAATATTAGCAAATTCATCTTTACGATAAGCCTGCCCTTTTGAACGAATGAGTACATCTCCCCCCTCAGTTTTTAAATTACCAGCGGAGATATCAGAGCTGGAGTTGGCAATGGCATTAGAGATTTGTGCCAATGTTAAATCATATTGGCGCAGTGTATCTTGGCTTACTTCAATGGCGAGTTCGTAATTGCGTACACCGCTTAATTCAACCTGTGTAATGGCGGGTATACGCAAAAGATCGTCGCGCACTTGCTCGGCATATTCTAGTGTTTCTTTTTCGTTGTAATCACTTGAAACGGTCACTGCGATGACTTCGCGTTTTCGCTGTATTAAACCAATTACTGGCTTTTCAGCATCCGCTGGAAAGGTATTGATTGCATCTACACGGCTTTTAATATCCGCTAATATTTCGCGCTCGTCATAGCCGGTATCAACCTCAACACTCACTTGAGATGAGCCTTCAGACGAACGACTCGATATTTGTTTAATCCCTTCGAGATCCTGAAGTGCCTCTTCTATGCGTATCGTGACACCTTTTTCAGCATCTTCTGGGGTTGAGCCACGTAAGCTCACACTGATGTTAATTCGATCAGAAACAAATGAAGGGAATACCTCCAGCGGTAACTTGGACGATATGCTAAATAATCCACCCAGCACAATACTTATCAGTAATAAGTTGGCAGCCACATGGTTACGAGTAAACCAAGCTATCATGGCTGTTCTCCTCGTTTTTGAGCTTTCTTCGTCTGCTCACCAATGATTTGCACAGGCGTACCTGAACTTACCTGACCCAGCGGCGTAAGAACAAGTTGATTACCTGCTTTAAGCCCTTTACTAACAATACCTTGCTGTGCATTTTGCCATGCTAAAGCAATGTCTTTACGTTGTAGCACACCATTTTCAACAACATACACATAAGTACCTTGGTAGATAGCGCTGTTTGGAATGACCAAGACTTGCTCGGCCACTTTGCCATCAATTTTAGCTTTTACATACTGCCCAATTTTTACCGGGTATTGATTGTTACTGGTTGATTTGTAAGGGTCGTTAATCTTAGCCACAACATAAAGCTGCTGTGCGCTTTCATCGATTGCGCCTTCAGTGCGAATAAGCTGACCTTGCCACTTTTGCTCGCCAATTAAATTAGAGGTAAAGTTAACGGCTGAACCACGTGCGTTAGTCGACCCATCAGTGTATTGCTCTGGTAGATTAATAAAAGGAAGATCTTTATTTTTTAATGGTAAGCGGATTTCAACACTGTCAGTCGCAAATATAGTGGCTAACTGCATGTTATTAGATACGACTTGTCCAATATCGACAGTTCTGCTTAAAACTCGTCCCGCATATGGTGCCTTTATTTTTGTTCGCTCAAGGTTAAGCTCCGCTTTTTCTACCTGTGCTTGTGCAGAAAGTACCTGGGCTTGAGCGGCTGCTAGTTGAGGCTTTCGAAGCACTAAAACACTTGGCTCAGATTCATTCCCTAAACGCTGCCAGTCAGTCAGGGCTTGACGCCCTCTTGCTTGCTCTTCAAACAAGTTTTGCTCTGCATTAAGAAGGTTTGCTTGAGCCGATTTAACTTCCGCTTTTAAATCACGGTCATCTAACTGCAATAGCACATCACCTTCACTAAAGAACCCCCCATCACGAAACTGCTCATTGATAGCTGTTATTTGACCCGCTACCTGAGCCACTAACATACTTTGTGTTCGTGGCTTTACAGTGCCAAAACTATCGATTTGTACCGTATAATCAATTGGTTTTAGCTGCTCTACTGCAACATTAATTTTGGCTTTCGGCGGCGCAGAAAAGCGAGATGCTTTAGGTGGATTACCTTTGATAAACATAATTAAAAATACAGTCGCAATAATAATGACGGTTGGAATAATTACTTTTTGTTTATTGATTTTCATAATGCTTGCTCATCCTGTGCGGATCTTGATTTTGCAAAATCGCCACCTAGGGCAACATGTAAATTGATTCGATTGGTTAATAACTGGTTTTTTATGTCGATGAGTGAGCTTTGAGCATCAAACGAACGTGCTTGCGCGTCTAATACTGTGGTGTAACTCACTAAGCCACTTTGATATTGCTCAAATGATAATTGCTCTGCTGCCAGTGCATTTTCTTGAGCTTGTAACGTACTTTGATAACGTGCTTGTAAAGACTGTTGCTGTGCAATGGCATTTTCAACGCCGCCGAAAGCATCATATAAAGCATTAAGGTAGGCTTGCTCTTGCTTTTGCGTGTTTAACCTTGCTATTTCTTCGTTAGCTTCTAATCGACCGCCTGCAAAAATAGGCGCTGAAATGCCGCCGATTAATGACCATGCTAGGCTAGATGGCGAAAATAAATCACTTACCCTGTCTGTGCTGTCACTCACACCTGCCGATAAATTTAAGCTTGGAAAGCGCTGCTTATGGGCATAAGCCAATGAGGCATCAGCAGCTAACAATTGATACCAACTAGCCCGTAATGCTGGCTTGCGAGTGATTAGTTCAGAAGGTATACCTAAAGGGACATTCTCTTTGATAACAGGCAACTGTTGATTTGCTTCAAGCGCTCCGCGCGGGTAATCTCCAAGCAAGCGCTCGAGTGTACGCGCAGCTTTAGTTAAATTCGCCTGTTGAGTAGCAATACGTGAACGCTCATTATTTAGCTCATTTCGCGCCAAGTACACGTCCAATGCTTGGTTTAAACCTTGACGATAACCGGACTCAATAATTTCTAAATTCTGTTGCGTGTTAGCTTCTCTACGTTTAAATAGCTCAAGTAGTTGCTCAGCACTTATAAGATTGAACCAGCTGATTACAACGTCAGCAACTAATTGTTGTTTCTGCTGCTCATAGCGTGCTTGCTGAGCTAAGTAAGTGAGGTTATCCCTGCGTTTTGCGTCAGAAAGTTTACCCCATAAATCAATCTCATAACCAAGCTCCAAAGTGAGTGAGCTTGAATTATTGTAACTAACAGGACGGTTCCCTTTACTACGACCAACGCGAGAGGATATATCCAAACTCGGCCATAATGCAGATCCTGAAACAATGAGTTGTTGTTTTTGTATTTCTACATCATAACGACTTTGGATGAGTTGCTGGTTATTTTTAAGCGCACTGAAAACCAGTTGCTCAACAGCAGGCGTTGCTAAATCATCAAACCATGCATGATCCACTGAAGTAACTGACTCAAGGGCCTTTTGTTGCCACTGGACTGGGATTTCATTGGGAACTTGCTTTCGTTCTTGCGGGTTCAAAGTACTTGCACAGCCACTGAGCAGCATAATACTTATCGCCAATAAAGATGGCTTATGTTGCCAAATCATATTTAAACCTGATTAATGCTATTTATGAGCGTTATTCAAACAGCTTATTGAGCATCGCTCAATTCACTTTACATAACATTACATATTTAGCGATATAATTATAAGTTGTATCAATACGCCAAAAATTAACATGTTGATCACAAAATAATTTACATATATCTACCAACTCAATAAATACGAAAAACCCTGATGTTTATTCGAACATTTGAATTTCAATAATCAGAATAGGTGCTTGGAAGTTTGGGGGAATTGAAGAGCTCAGAGGATTTAAAATAATAAAAAAAAGCCCTGCGGATGCAGGGCTTTAATATAAATGGTGCCTCGACCCGGAATCGAACCAGGGACACGAGGATTTTCAATCCTCTGCTCTACCAACTGAGCTATCGAGGCACTTAAACAGTGCTTGTTAAATGTTCAATTGAACAGATAACTAAATAAATGGTGCCGACTAACCGAGCCGAACGGATAACTTAAATGAATTACTGATTACAAGTCAGTTGCTCTGTTCAAATTATCGAAATAAATGGTGCCGACTAA
>NZ_PDUS01000019.1:0-21241 GCF_002723455.1 Pseudoalteromonas sp. 3D05
CTTTTTCGTTTAAAAACGCGGGATAAACCCGCTGCCACAAAACATTTTTTACCACCGAGGGCACTGAGGCGCTTCGCTACACAGAGAAGACATATAAAATGAATACTGTTATTTCCTCTGTGAGCTCTGTGTTCTCTGTGGTGAACCTTTTACTTTTTCGTTTAAAAACGCGATATAAAATCGCTGCTACAAAACATTTTTTACCACCGAGGGCACTGAGGCGCTTCGCTACACAGAGAAGACATATAAAATGAATCACTGTTATTTCCTCTGTGAGCTCTGTGTTCTCTGTGGTGAACCTTTTACTTTTTCGTTTAAAAACGCGATATAAAATCGCTGCTACAAAACATTTTTTACCACCGAGGGCACTGAGGCGCTTCGCTACACAGAGAAGACATATAAAATGAATACTGTTATTTCCTCTGTGAGCTCTGTGTTCTCTGTGGTGAACCTTTTACTTTTTCGTTTAAAAACGCGATATAAAATCGCTACTACAAAACCTTTTTTACCACCGAGGGCTCCGAGGCGCTTCGCTATACATAGAAGAGAAAGCATATAAAATCCCCCCTAGCTCCTAGTAACTTCCCTTGCACCTAGAACCTTTCTCTTCCTAGCGCCTTTAACTTAGTACCTTTACCCTACTTTTCTTATGTCGTTATTATCTACTGTTACTTCTACTTTTTGGTTAAGTAGATTTACTAATAATATGCTGCGCATGTCGCCGTCTGGCTCTTTAAATATGGCTTGTACATCTTTGAATGACCCGTTATTTAGGTACACTAAATCACCCGCACTTGGCAGGTCCTTTATATTTAAATTGGGTTTAATATTTTGTAATTCAGAAATCAGGTACTCAGGCACTATTTGATAGGACGCACCATACGACACAAAACCACTTACGCCACGGGTATTTTTTACCGCAGCAAAGTTACAGTTTTGTGAATTTAAATGAACGAATAGGTAATTTGGAAACAATGCAGATTCTTTAAAGGTGCGACGACCTTTAATAAGCTTTTCAGTTTTTAATAGAGGAAAAAACGCTTCAATCCCTTGGTTTTGTAAATTTATTTTTGCACGCTCTTCTTGGCGCGGCTTACAAAATAATAAGTACCAACTATCCATATCAATCCCTAAAATACTGACTTCTTTGCTTTTACTATTTCTACCTGAAATATAAGCATGGGGATTATACGCACTGCACTATGGGCTGTCTATAAAAACCCCATTAAATATATTCATGTTTAATGAGGTTTTATTAAATCAATGGGTCTTAATTAGGGGGGGCTAAATTTACATTGAATTCTTAGCCAGCGAATTCGGGCTTAATAAATACTATATTAAATATGGGAGAGCTGATGAATAGCGATTGATTGTTATAGAAGATAGATTTTACTGCGTCACTTAGCTTAAGTAGTAACGCAGCGAAGTATTTTATAATTCTTCTTCTCGATGTTCATTTTTTCTATAAAACACGAGCTTACCATTTTGCTCATTAATCACGGCATCTAATATCGGAGCAGCACCTTCAGCTATTGTCATTATATTTGGGTTATCGATTGTCAAACCATCTCGCAATTTGGTTTGTATTGCACCTGGGCACAAAACCACTACGTGGTAGTCGTCTTTGTAAAGCCCTTTTGATAATGTCACCACTCCCGCCTTTGCAGCGCAGTAAGATGTCCAATCTTTGTAACTATTAAACGCAGCAGTTGATGCAACATTAATTAACTTAACTGATTTATTCGCTTTAACTGCGGCTCTGCATATTAAGTAACTGCCAATTAAGTTAACTTCAATGTCTTTGATCCAAAGCAATGGGTTAGAGTCAGCAACAAAGCTTGAGTAAAGAGTGCCCGCTGCATTCACTACAGCATCGTAATGCTCATTTTCAAAGAAGTTAGTAACAGAGTCGACAGAAGAAACATCAAGTTCATGTCTTGATGGTGCATCTACATTGTGGCCCTGCTCTATTAATGCGGCAGTAATATATTTAGCAAGATCGCCTTGACCACCTGTTACTAGCACATTCATTTTTTAGGTTCCGGTATTGGATGAACATCACTTGGTTCAATCAGTTTTTTGTATTGATCGTAGATTTTCTTTTTTAAGTTAGTAGAGCTGACACCCGCACCGTATGGAAAGTAAAAAACCTGTACTCCTTGCTCCTTGAGATAGTCGTACTTTCCTTTCCAATCGTCACCAATAACAAAAATATCGATATTTAAGTTTTCAACAGTTTCATTATGATCCAAAGTACGCTGTGGGATCACTACGTCAGGGTCTCTTAATCCTTCTACAATCGCTATTCGTTCCTCAAAAGGCACCGCAGGTGGTTTTTTATAAGAGCACACTAGTTCATCTGTACTTACACCCACAATGAGGGTGTCACCTAAACCACGACCATAGTTGATCATTTTTAAATGATTACTGTGAAACAGGTCAAAAGTACCTGAAACATATACAACTTTGTTTTTCATAAAATTAAGACCTATAGTAAATTTACACTGTACTGTATTTTTAGCACTGCTTTAAAATAGAGGGGTTAACTTAAGCGTTTACACTCGCGATTTAACTGCGCTAATTATGTAATGTAAAAAGTAATATAAAATACTAATTGATGATATACATTCTTGTTTTTTTAGTATTTTAAAGTGCCAAACCGCTGCTTTCAATTTATTTGCTGACAAGCTACCACTATGAACCCTGTAGTTAGCTAATGGCGTTGTTACACCTATAGAATCCGTTTTTTCCAAAATCGTAAGCCACATATTATAGTCTTCGTGACCGATAGGCTCCTGCATGATTACACCTAACTTACTTACGTTGTACATTCCTGTCAGATTACCAACTTCATTTTTTTTCAGCATGTTTTTATAGGTAACCAATTTTTTAGCTTTTTTAAAGCCTAAAACCTCTCCATTACTAGTTATCCTATTGTAAGCCGTATGCGATGCATACACACCACTTTTAAGCATTGCTTCCAATTGCAAAGCTAGTTTTGATGACTCCCAAGTGTCATCACTATCCAAAAACGCAACATACTCGCCAGAAAGGTATTTCAAACTATTATTCCTTGCTGACCAAGCACCTGCTACGCCATCATTTAAGTAGTACTTTATTCTTTTATCTTTTGTGGCATAACTTAAGACAATTTCTTTTGTTGTATCTGTTGAATTATCATCTGTAACCAATAACTCCCACTCTGTGTGAGTTTGTTTTAAGATTGATTCTATACTTTGCGCAATTGTGTATTGTGCGTTATAAGCTGGCATTATTATAGATATTAACGACATATCATTAACCTAAAAATTTATTGAATGGTACCGTGGTTATTTATGCCCTGATCCCGAGTTCACTTATCAAATAGCGAACCCCGTCACGTAGGCTAGTTTGCTTGTTAACAGTCACGGCACTATTTAAGCGCGAAACATCTAAAATATTTGATTCAATCAATGGGCTTTGGGGCTTTATATAGCTAATTTTATAATTAGTATGCCCTTTTAATTCACTGTCGATTACCTTAATAATATCCAAAGTTGATAGCCCTACTCCA
Source organism: Pseudoalteromonas sp. 3D05 (assembly GCF_002723455.1). GTDB lineage: Bacteria > Pseudomonadota > Gammaproteobacteria > Enterobacterales > Alteromonadaceae > Pseudoalteromonas. Next base: position 3,554 of record NZ_PDUS01000019.1, read on the forward strand.
GAACCAATGTTATAGGTAGTGAAAGGTAAGTTTTTAGCCTCAAGTAATTTTATAAACAAGTTTATAAAATCATCTATGTAAATGTAATCCCTGACTTCATTCCCAGTCCCCCAAACCTCAATACTTTGAGAATTTTTAATTCTGCCTAAAAGCACTGCGATCAAACCTTGCGAACCTTTAATGTTTTGGTATTTTCCATATGGGTTAGCAGGTCTTACAACCAAAAACTGCTTTCCTAAACGAGTACTTTCTGATTGAGTATACTTCTCTAACTCCACTTTACTTTTACCATAAGCGCAAATAGGAGCAAGCTTATCGTTCTCTTTGTGGGGGCTTTTACTATCTTTATAAACCCGCCCTCCAGATGAAAGAAATACAACTCGATCAGCTATTGAAAACAATGATGTAAGGGCCGTTTTATTTTTTGAAATTTCTTGCTCATAGTTATCGATGCTACCATTGACAGGCACCGTATTAACTAAATAGATCGCATCATGTATTTTTTCAGGTGATAAAAAAGCTAGTTTCTCTGCTATTTCATGTAATTCGCCCTTAATAAAGATCAAATTTGATGAAGATATATTTGGTTCAGTACGACCATAAACAAAAACTTTGCATGAATTAGATAACAGCTTTTCAATTAAATTCAAGCCGATAAAACTAGCCCCTCCCACCAAAATCACTTTTTTCATACTATTTCACCTCAATAACTGAACTGTATAGTTTTTCAGTAATTTTGGTTACTTGCTTCCAGCTATGGTGGTCAACCACATAAGTATGAGCATTAAGTGATTTATTTGCTAAATCAGCACGAGTATAACCGCTAACTTCTATAAGATAATCGGCTATAGATTCCGGTGTACTATCTGCTAACCAGCCTATGTCGTTTTTATTTAATATTTCTGACATATTTGCTCCTGGTGTAACTAAGCATGCAATACCAAAATACAACGCTTCAAGTATCGCCATTGGAAAACCTTCATACCTAGATGTTAAAACAAACACATCGGACTCTTTAAACGCGTTAATTTTTTGTTCGCCAAATACACCACCTTTAAATGTTATGTGAGGAGAGTTTAATTCTGCAAGGCAAGATTTAACAATTGACTCTTCCTTCTCGCTTCCGATGCCATACATATCTAGATGAATGCGCTTAATTAGTCCTCTAGATTTTATCAGTGTTAAAGCATCAAGTAATATGTCTGTGCCTTTATGATTAAAGTCAATTCTTGAAAGGTAAATAAATCGAATTGGTGCTTCTTGACTGGCTGCTTTTTCTGTCGGATTTTTATAATCAAAATCCAAAGCATTAGGTTCAATGTAGTCTATTTTATTCCATAACAAAGAGTTTTTCTTTTCATCTTCATTCGTAAATATCACTCCAGCTGCCGAGGCTATAAATTTTTTATAAAACAGGCTATTGGCAATCATTTTCTTTAACTTTGATTTTTCCTGGGCCGCTTTCATCAAACTAGAGTGAGGTTTTACCAGATATTTAATGTTTTGTTTTTTTAGGAGCTTATATAAAGAATAATATTTAAGGTAATAGATGCCATGAAAAACGACTAAATCAAAATTTGCTAAAAAGACTGATAGCTCTTTAATAGCGCAAAAATTAAAGACCTCAATTTCCTGTGAGTCGAAAGAATTATTAAAGATCAATAATGATGGCTTTATTGATTCACTGTACAGGCTGTGCATTCTGATCATTTCAGGGATTAACCTACCAATACCATTTGATGGTTCAATTTCATTCCCGACAACATGTAAAACTTTCATTATGCTTCCTTTTTCTTAGCCTTTTTCGTAAAAATAAAATAGCCAGGCATCTTAACGACGATTAAAAATACTGACAAAATGATAAAACATAACCAAGACTTGAAGTACAAGAAAAATGAGAAGTCATTATTCAATGGTAATGTAAGTAGAGTAACAATATAAACAGCATGTGCATACCCATGCAGGTACTTGCTAAAAACACCTTTTAGAATGTACAAACCTACGATGTTCATCGTAACTATTAAAGGCGCGATTATTAGGGAAATATCACCAAAAATAGTCCAAGCATGTGACTGCATATAAGTATTTGAATTTACCCACGCACTTCCTGCTGTTGGAAAAAATATTGTAATTATTTCAGCTGCGGGGTCTGTTGCGGCAAATCCAAACGTACCTGCTAATGGCATTCCATAAGTTATACGTTCAAAATCAGGCGTTAATACATCGTACATCATGTATGCCCCCTCGGCTTGCCCAATGAAAAGCCTTCCTGCTACGGCATTTAAAACTTCCCCTATGGGTGTTTCATGTAAAATCATAAAACCACCTGCTAAAAATACAAGCCCAATAAGTGGCGTTATTAAGACATAAAAATAGTTTATATTTCTTGCCTTTTTTAAATACAAGACAAAAAGCATAAAAAACACCATTACCAATTTAGACTTTTGTAAGTCATACAAACAGTAAAAAGTCATTAACCAAAAATTGATATAAAATATCTTGGACGTCAGGGGAAGTATCTGTTTACAAATATAGGAGTATATTAAAGAAACGTATGGAAAATACATAAAGATATACCCTATAAAAAGCCCCCCAAACCCCGTTTCTTGTTTGAGTATTTTTGCCTTAAGCATGGCAGCACCTATCGCATCCCCTTTAAGTGCCAATACGATTGGTAGTTGACCAATAGAGGCAACCTTTATAAATACAACTACAATTGAAATAATTAATAAGCCAATTGCCATACCTTTTGAAACTGGGACCGACTTTAGGTTTATATCTAGGTCAATATACTTAGAACAAAAAGACAACATGAGTAATAAACATGCAATTGAAGTCGCCGTATACCGGAATGTTAATTCCAACAACTCTTGTGACATGCCACTTTGAATATTAAGAACAAGAGGAAAAGCAAAAAATGAAACTAAAATAGTCCCTGGTATGATCTGGATGAATAAAGTTAAAAAAAGGTAAGACCCGAGAACGGATGGTCTAAAAGAGAAAATCTTGAGCTGATAATGTGCCACACAAGTTGCAAAAATCAACAATATAAAAATTAATAGATTTTCTATCACGAAAAAATAACCTCAAACATTTATTTATAAAAACTTTCTAATCATTTTATAAAGTCTATACGGCCTAAAAAGACAAACCATATAATGGTAGGCTAAATATGCGCCACTTCTTTTATTTCCAAAATGCTTTAGCCATGTTGTTTTTTCTTTAAAAATAATATAATCATCCCAAATTTTAAACGCATATTTATGGCTAAGTTCAGGCCAAATACACTCTTTTTGAAAGCAATAAAGTGAGTTCAAGTATTTGGCGTTCCCTATAAATTCATTATGTTGGCTTAAAGAGTCTCCAACTCGATAGTAGACGGTGTCTTTTTCAAAATAGTCTAAGCGTATACCCTGCTTTAAAAGTTTAAACCACAGCGGGTAATCTTCGAGCATGGTGTACCTCTCATCGGCGTAACCAACACTCTTCAATGTTTCCTTACGAATAAATGCTGTTGGCGCCAAAATATTGCAACCCTGTAATATCATTCTAAACTGTTCAGCAGGTGGCATAGCAAGAAGCTCACGATCGTTTTTGGCCTTGACTTGATTTTTCAAACCATCAGAAAATAAGATAGCGTCAGAGAATACAACTTGCGATTCAGGATGTTCTTTTATGTAATTAAGGTTAGCGCTAATGCAAGTATCAACTAAAATATCATCAGCTGCGATCGTTTTAATCCATCGACCTGTGGCATTCTGCCACACTATGTTGCAATTAGCCGAAACCCCTTTATTTACTTTATTTTGATATAGTTCAACTCTATGAAAATGATGCTGATTCAACTTCAGCCAATCACTCGCAATAGTTGTAGTGGTATCACTTGAGCCATCATCACTTATTAATAATTCTATATTCTTGGCTTCATAAGTTTGCGTTAACACACTATCAAGTGTTTCGATAATTGTGCTGGAAGAATTATAAGCAACAACTGCTATTGTGATTACTTCTGACATATAAGGTTACTCATAAGATTGAATTGCAATAAAGGTAATTTAAAAGGTTGATTTAAACATTAGAATTGAGTTTTTTATTACGCAGGTAATTTAGCGCAATAAAAGCGACAACCATAAAATATACAGAATAATTTAAAGCGTAAGCGTAAGTGACACCATTTAGCCCATACAGACCAACAAAATATTGCGTTAAAAATACAAAACCAACCGAAAATACTATTTCCGTTGCTATAAATAGCTTTGTCATAGCCTTGGCCAGCATGACATAACTAAGGAGCCAGGAAGCCAGTTTAATTACATCACCTATAAGTTGCCATTTAAAAAGCTCAGACATAGGTGCAAATTCTTTCGAGAAGAGCACCTGTATAATAAAATCTCTGAGAACATATATCAGCAGAGCCATTACGACTACAATTGGAAGTATTATTTTATATCCATTGATTAATTCTTTTTTTATTTCTTTCTTGCATGTTAATTCAGCCAGCTTAGGTAGGTAGTAAATCCCAAGCGTTGTGGTAACCACCATTAAATACATACTCGAAATATACCAAATAGCTTGCCAATAGCCTGCATCTTGCCAACTTAAATTGTTCCCTAAGTAGTCGCGAACAATTAGGTGTGAGATTGGCGCCACTGCAGCACTCGTCAAAGTCATCGCTGAAAATTTAAATAATTTTTTAGCTTCAACTTTGTCAAAGCCCTTTCTAAATGCTGAAAGCTTCAGCAAGGCATGGTGACGAATTGACCAAATAAGAACCAATAATATAATTGATTGATTAGTCACCATAGCTATAAATACGCCTTCCAATCCTAACAAGTAAATCATTACTAAGGTAAAGATTAGACTAAAAACACTTTGTGCAATATTTATACTGATAAATGTTTTTATCTGTTTTAAACCATTTATTATTGATAAAAGAAGTTGATTTAAAACAAAAAAAACAATACTAAAACCAAAGAGTATAAATATATAAGTAAAATCGCGGTTTTTTAGAAAATAATCCGCTAATTGCCCAGAGAAAATACATATTGCTATTCCAGCGCCAGTAGCAGTGAAAAAGCTAGTAATTGTTGCTGTACTAAATAAGCATTCAGTTGTTTTATTTGCAACGGAATATTCTGCAGTATGCTTCACAACGCCCTGGTTTATACCACCTTGAGCTGCTGTCATCGCAATCTGAATAAAATTTTGAAGTTGACCCATAAGCGCCAGCCCCGAAGGGCCAACTAAAACAGCTACAACCTTATTTATCACTAAAGCAGCTAACATCTTTACTGCAGTAGCGATAAAACTCAAAACAGATGTTTTAAGTAACGTCATATAAAGATACAGCTTTGATTACTTGATCTACATCTTCATTTTCCATAACAGGAGAAATAGGTAGACTTATTACTTCTTTATGAATTAATTCAGTAACAGGGAATGAGAGATCAGCCCAATCAGCATATGCACCTTGCTTGTGTGGTGGTTTAGGATAATGAATTAAAGTTTGTATACCTTGGTTATTCATGAAGGTTTGGAAAGCACTTCTATCCAAAGTCCTTATAACAAATAAGTGCCACACATGCGTTTCTTCAGTCACTGCATCTATATCATCTGTAAATGGCAGTATAAACTGAGAGCCTCTCAATGCATTCATATACTTTGCTGCAACTGCGCGTCTATGTGCTATCTCATTGTCTAAGTATCGTAGTTTAACCCTTAGCATAGCTGCTTGTATTTCATCTAAACGGCTATTAACGCCTTGATAAATATTCTCATACTTTTCTTTACTGCCATAGTTACCTAGTACACGAATGGTGTCAGCTAATTCTTTATCATTCGTTGTCACAGCGCCAGCATCACCCAGCGCTCCAAGGTTCTTGCCTGGATAAAAGCTGAAACCACTGGCGTCACCCCAACTTCCCGCTTTTTTACCATTCAAGCTAGCGCCATGGGCTTGAGCTGAGTCTTCAAGTACAAGTAGCTGTTTACGTTGTGCTATGTCCATAATCGCCGGCATATTTGCCAGTTGCCCGTATAGATGAACGGCTAGTATTACTTTCGTTTTAGCGGTAATAGCGGCTTCTGTATTTAAAGGGCATAAATTATAACTATGCTCTTGCGGTTCTACTAATACAGGTTTTAATTTATTTTCAGTTATAGCTAAGATGCTTGCTATGTAAGTATTTGCTGGCACTATAACTTCGTCACCGTCTTCTAGCTTACCTAGCTCTTTCCACGCTCTTAATGTCAATGTAAGTGCATCTAGGCCGTTGGCAACACCAATACAATGTTTTGTACCACAATATTGAGCAAACTCGTTTTCGAATGCTGCTACCTCACTGCCTTGAACATACCAACCAGATTCTATAACTCTGCTACAAGCCGCATTTAAGTCAGCTTTATATTGATTGTTAATTTTTTTTAGATTTAGAAAAGGGATCATTATCAACTCTATTTACTTGTTCAACAACTAACTGCACTCAAATATTAAATTCAGCAATCCACTTTTCCACTTCGGCTTGGGGATACCCGCGTGTAAAATGGCTTCGCCAAGGATAAGCGTTTCGGTTAGAGCCATCCTTAAGTTTGATCTTGGTAATTTCACATATCGGCTTTGCTGGGTTACCCGCTACGACCCACCCTGAATTTACAGTTTTTCCTACAATGCTACCTGCACCTATCAATGTATCAGATTCAACTTTTACACCAGGTAAAATAACTGACATAGTCGCAATCACAGCAAAATCATTGATTTCACAGCCTAGTAAAACCTCGCTTGGCGGGTGCGGGTCATTTGTAAGAACAACATACGGAAAAATCCATACATAATTACCAATTTTTGACTTATTACCAATATGAACATTGCTATGGCATTTTACGTAGTCACCTATCGTGCAATGACCCTGAATATCACCTAGCGTACCAAGCTGAAATCCAACACCAGCAGTTGTTTTCTCTCTCACCGTTACCCGATGGCCTGTTACTAAATTATCGCCAAAGGTGGAAGCCGCATAAAAAACACTATGACTACGAATATGGCTGTTTTTTCCAATAATAAGTGGTAAACCGTCTGAAAATGCATTCTCCACTCCTAACTCACAAAATGACTCGATAACAGTGTTATCGCCTATAGATACATTTTCGTGAACAATCGTATACGCTCCAATTGTGACATTTTCCCCAATTGAAGCGGTTTCACTAATAATAGCTGTTGAATGAATCAAATTTGCCATCTGGAGTTCCTTTTAATATGAGTAAAAACCAATACCCGTTTTTCTACCTAATTTTTTTGCACTAACCATTTTACGTAATAAGTATGAAGGTCGATATTTTGAGTCTGAAGTTGCAGTATATAAGGCTTCCATAATTGATAAACAAACATCATTACCAATGAGATCAGCCAACGCTAAAGGCCCTAGAGGATGATGAGCTCCTAGCTTCATTGCTGAATCAATCTCTTCAGCGCTTGCAACTTGACTACTTAATATTTCAACCGCTTCATTTATCATTGGAATAAGCAATCTATTTACAATAAAACCTGGACTATCTTCTACACGCACAGGTTTTTTTTGTAATAAAGTACAAAACTCCCAACATTTTTCAACCACAGATGGTGAAGTCAGCATTGATGGTATTATTTCAACTAATTCCATGCTCGCAACAGGATTAAAAAAGTGAATACCAATGAAGTTTTCAGGGTATTTATAGCCTGCGGCCATGTCTGTTACAGATAAGCTTGATGTGTTTGTTGCCCAGATTGTATTCTCTGTTATGAAATCAGTGTAATCATGAATAATTTGCTTTTTTTGACTTATGTTTTCACTAATAGCCTCAAAAACAAAATCATAACCGACGTCATTTTCTAATTCTTTGACAATATTAATTTTAGCTAAAATATCACTCTGCGTTTCTTCTGATTGCATTCTCTTTAAAGAGCGTTTAATTAATTTTTCAAGATCAGATCTTAGGCGTATAGCTTTGTCTTCATTTCTTACTAGAACGGTTACGCTAAAGCCTTTAAGAGCGAATTGACTAGCAACCCCAGCTCCCATAGTTCCCGCGCCTATAACCAAAATTTTACTAAACATAACTCACGCCTTTTAAAAATTCATCATAACTTCTAATGTAATCAGATTCATCGTAATGCTCACTTGCCAATACAAGTAATACACAATCTTCACTAAAGTCATGCATTTCCCGCCAGATCATATCTTCAATCAAAATACCTTTAGTAGCTGAGTCTAACCACTCATCTTCTCTTTGCGTGCCGTTATCTAGTGTCATACGGCATTTACCTGTCACGCATACTGCTACTTGCTTTAACTTTTTATGGGCATGAAACCCTCGAGAAACACCAGGTTTAGTCCCAAAAATGTAATACACTCGTTTAACATCAAATGGTATTGATTTATTACTTTCAAGAGAAACAAGCGATCCTCGCTCATCACCTAAGGGCGGTAAATTAATTAGTTTAATTAAGCTCATACTTATTCCTTAATTATTTCTAATAAATACTGCCCATAATTATTTTTTAGCAAGGGTTTTGCCAAATCCATGATTTGTGACTTGGTAAGCCAGCCATTATTAAATGCAATCTCTTCTAGGCAAGCAACTTTATAGCCTTGACGTTTTTCAATTGTTTCAACAAAGCTTGCTGCTTCTAATAAGCTTTCGTGCGTCCCTGTATCAAGCCAAGCAAAGCCACGTCCCAACATTTCAACATTAAGCTTTTTGTTTTTAAGATACATCTCATTTAGGCACGTTATTTCTAACTCACCACGGCTAGAAGGCTTCACATTTTTTGCCATTTCGACAACTTGGTTATCGTAAAAATAAAGGCCTGTTACCGCAAAATGTGATTTAGGCTTTGTAGGCTTTTCTTCTATTGATATAGCCTTGTTATTCTCATCAAATTCAACAACACCAAAGCGTTCAGGATCTTTTACCTGATAACCAAATACTGTTGCGCCATTTTTATTTTTTGCATTTTCAACTGCGTGTTTTAACTTTGGTGTAAAACCTTGGCCATAAAAAATATTATCACCTAGGACTAAGCACACGTCATCGTCACCTATAAACTCTTCACCAAGTATAAATGCCTGGGCTAACCCATCAGGGCTCGGCTGGATTATATAGGATAGATTAACACCAAACTCACTACCGTCACCTAGCAGGCGCTGAAAGCCTGCCATATCGTCTTTTGTTGTTATTATTAGTATTTCACGAATTCCAGCTAACATCAGTACTGAAATTGGATAATAAATCATTGGCTTATCATAAACAGGTAGTAATTGCTTTGAGACACCTTTTGTAATCGGGTAAAGTCTAGTCCCTGATCCACCTGCTAGTACAATACCTTTCATTATTTATCTTCCTTTATTTCATTTAGCGTGCCTAAACGCTCTCTTTGATATGAGCCATTCTGTACATTTTCACACCAGGTGGTATTAGCCAAGTACCAGTCCACAGTTTTACGCAGGCCTGATTCAAAAGTTTCAACCGGTGTCCAATTGAGTTCATTACTCATTTTGGTTGAGTCTATTGCATAGCGTCTATCATGGCCGGGGCGATCTGCAACGTATGTAATTTGCTCTTCATACTTAGTCTCTTTAGGAACCAACTCATCTAATATCCTACATATAGTCTGGACAACTTCTATATTTTTCTTCTCATTGTGCCCGCCTATATTATAGGTTTCACCGATCTTTCCCTCAGTGGCCACTTTATAAAGGGCCCGCGCATGATCATCAACATATAACCAATCACGTATTTGATCTCCTTTTCCATAAATAGGGAGATCTTTTCCTTCTAAGGCATTGAGGATAACAAGTGGAATTAGTTTTTCAGGGAAATGATATGGTCCATAGTTATTTGAACAATTAGTAACTATAGTTGGTAAACCATAAGTTCGAAGCCAACTACGCACAAGATGATCACTTGATGCTTTACTTGCAGAATAAGGGCTACTTGGTGAGTAAGATGTTTCCTCTGTAAACAATGGTAGTACGCCATCTTGCTCATCTGGGTGAGGTAAATCACCGTAAACTTCATCAGTTGAAATGTGGTGAAATCGAAAAGCAGCTTTTGCAGGAGCAGATAATTGGCTCCAGTAAGCTCTAGCTGCTTCTAGTAAGTTATATGTGCCAATAATATTAGTCTGTATAAATTCTGCTGATCCTGTTATTGAACGATCAACATGACTTTCTGCTGCAAGATGCATAACAGCGTCTGGCTTGTACTGCGCAAAGACTCTAACTAACTCTGAACTATTACAAATATCCACCTTTTCAAAGAAGTAGCGTTCGTTATCCTGAACACTAAATAAAGATTCTAAGTTTCCGGCGTATGTTAATTTATCTAAATTAATAACTGTATCGTTCGTATTTTCAATTATATATCTAATGACTGCTGAGCCAATAAAGCCTGCACCGCCTGTAACAAGAATTTTCAAAATATATCTCTCTAAATTAAATCTTATCGACCCATACCAAATAACACGACTTTCACAGTTTTCACTAATATTTTAATGTCTAACCACGTACTATGGTGCTTAATGTAATGAATGTCATATTTATGCTTCCAAATAGCATCTTCTGTAGATGCACCATAAGGGTAACTTATTTGAGCTAACCCTGTAATACCTGGCTTCACAGCGTGTCTAAAACGGTAATAAGGGATTTCCTTTTCAAGACTATCGATAAAAATCTCTCTCTCTGGGCGAGGTCCCACAATTGACATTTCACCTTTTAAAATATTTATAATTTGAGGTAACTCATCAATACGTGTTCGCCTTATAAATTGACCAACTCGTGTAACCCTACTATCGTTCTTTGATGCCCATTGAGCACCTGTACTTTCAGCATTTTTACTCATTGATCTAAACTTGATCACATAAAACTCTTCGTTATATTGCCCTGTTCGTTTTTGCTTATAAAAAACAGTCCCTGGTGATTCTAACTTAATAAGTAACGCCGTAATCAAGCCAACTGGAAGTGCAATTAGAGACAGTAAAAATGCAGCAACTATATCCACAACTCTTTTAGCAAACTGTGTTCGCTTATGAGATAAAATAGAAAAGGCCTTTTGATGCAAGAAATAACTACTATGAAGTAACGCGACTTCTGTATAGCCAAAACGGGCATCTAAATAACTAACGAGAGGTTCTACCCAAGCACCTAATTCAGTAGCAACCACAAGGTAGTGTCTTTGATCTAAACTTAATTCTGCAACTTGATAGTGACATATTACTTGTTTACTTAAATCTTTTAAGCTGTAGTCATTAACTTTAATATCAAAGTCATAGTTAGTAGCTAGTTTATTGATCAAAGGCTCTACACTTTCTGGACAATATAAATATATCGTGTTTTGCTTTAAAGCTTCACTGCTAGATTTAAACCTGTTAAGTACACGTATATCTGTATGATTTAATTCATTCTCGAACATTTGATTTCTTTCTGTATTTAATATGTGACATAGCGATTAGCATAAAAGTCTATTCAACTAACTCTTACTCGTCATTATATAATGACGATACACTAAGTTATTTATTTCTAGAAAAGTATTGCATTAGTACAAACATTACACTCAACGCAAGTCCTAAAACAGAGCCTAATATACAAATAAGTACCCTCTTAGGCTTAAATTTTTCCTCAGGAACAATGGCTTTGTCTATCGTCTTAAATATGTACTCATCCCTAACCTCTGCAAATAAAATAGTTTTAGCTTGCTCTTCGATCAGTTTAAATAGAATAACCCTGATCCCTGCAACAGTAGTCTCAGATATTTGCTTATTTAAAAATTCAGTACTACGTTTGGCTTCAAGCACATCTCTACTTTTCATTTCAGCATTAATATCTTCAACTAACAATCTAACCCACTTTTGCGCTATGTAAGGAGATACATGCTCAATAGAAACAGTGACCATTCCTGTATCCTTGGCCAAAGCTACAGACATGATCTTATTAAACTGCTTATAAGCTTCTTGCATTGATGGTTTTGCTTTAAATGGAAGATCCACATCTCTTATCCACTTATCTTCCAAGGCTAAGTAATCATCTTCATTATACGTTAAAGTGTTATCAATCATATTCCATGAATCAACAGCCATTAATTCAGGTAATATATTATGCTTCTGGATGAACTCACTTATAAACTCTCTAGACTTTAATACTTCGATAGCCATTTTCACACTTTCATCACCATCATCCCCAATACTAATTCCTGCCATACTAGCCAAACCACCTAACTGTCCAGCTAAAGCACCTAGGCCGCCAGCAGATTTATCTGAATCTGCTGGAGCTAATAAAGCCTCTGACTTATAAATATTGGGGCTATTAATTGCATATAAAGCAGCAAAAAAAGTAAAAAGCAAGGTAACAGCTACTATCAATATTTTTTTCTGTAAAAGAGCTTGTATTAATTCATTAGGATCAATCACATCATCAGTGATCTGCTGCACTTGCGTACTATCTTCTTTATTAATAGTTTCTGTCTTTAGCATTACTTCAAATCTCTATCTATGGTGTGTTTCATAATATATACCGATAAATATAAACACTAACTTTGTTGCTTGTTAGTTATTACTTGCTACAGACTGCCTATAGCAGCGACAGCAATACCCAATTGATATACTATTTGGGTTGCAGTGCTCCACAGTGTTAGGTTATCCATATAATCAGAATTAAGTGGAACTACGATTGTGTCGCCAGCCTCTAATACTTGAGCATCATTAACAGCAAACCACGTGCCAGTATCAGGAATAACAACAGAACCATTCGCTTTAATTATATATATTCTTTCATCATCCGCTCGTTCCTTTAAACCACCACTTAACGTTATGTAATCTTTATAAGTTATACCCGGTTTATAAAGGTGTGACGTTGAATAGTTTACTTCACCAATCACACTAATGGAGTCACGCTTACTAGGAACATACAAGGCATCACCATTTTGCAAAACTAATGATTGCTTATCGGCAACAATTAACGGTAAATCTATAACTAATCGACCTACGGCTTCTACATCCGCTAAATCAGTAAGTAATTTATTCATTTCGTCATAAGAAAGTGATGTGCCACCGACTGAGTTTTCAAAACTTTTTTGTGCTATATCTCGTCGTAAATCTTCTGACAATTTAGCTAACTGCTTTTGTTCTTGCAGACGAATTGATTCTCTAGTGAATATTGCTGCATTTTCTTCTGCGAACTCAGAAAAACCGCCAGCTCTGGCTAGAAGGTTTGTAAGTGTTTCACCACGACGTATCGTGTAAATACCTGGAAATTTAACTTCGCCTTTAAGCTCTACTTTTACATTTTCTTGCCAATTCGGAATTGAGAATACATTCAGACTATCTTTACTTTTAAGTATGTGGTTATGACCACCTTCTTGTAATATTGCTTTTTCCAAATTAAATTTAATGTGCTCAACTTTTGAAGAATCATTAGCAACTATGCGAGTAATTTCAGCTTGCTCCGTATATGCTGACTCCAACAAGCCACCTGCAGCCATTATTAACTCATTTACACCTGAGTTTACTGTTAAAGGGTAAACACCTGGATACGTCACATGGCCATTAATTTCGACTAACTTCATAGCATTAGCCACTGATGCTTGCTGCTTTAATTTTGCCTTTATTGGCTTCAATAAATTATGTCTGCTGAACAAAGCATAATCTTCAGGTTCGAATTCTTTGTCTTCTATTCCAGAGCGCTGTTTTGCAATTTGTGCAAGTGTGAGGTTTTTCTGTTTATTATCTTCTTCAAACGGATCTTCATCCAGAACACCTATATATCGCTCAAACTCTTGTTGCTGATATTCATGCCACTGCTTAGCTTTTATTTGAAGTTCTTGCTGTGCCTCAGTTAACGCTAGATTTGATAATGCAAGCTCCTCAACTGCTTTTTCTTCATAGCGGCTAAACACAAGTACTTTGTCATTTTCATGAAGCTGTAAATCATGCTTAGGTGCTTTTACAATTGCTTGTGCTATATCAAATTGATAGACATCAATATCGCCAGCAACGTTAACTTCTCTAATTAATAATCCATAGCCTAAATCCGCTTGAGGGAGCATATCACCTCTAACCGACGTAAATACATCTGAAATACGCTTACCTTCATGCCATTGATAATGACCGGGCCGTGCTACAGCACCCACTACGCTAATTGAATTATCATACTGCGAGCTGATCGGATTAAAGCGAATGCGATCACCATCTTTTGGCGTATAACGTACACTTTTAGCTGTGAAATCAACTGAAAGTATTTCTTTTCTGTTATGGTTATTAAACCGCTCTATAACTGCTTTTTTAGCATATGCCTCAGGCTTAAGACCCCCTGCCATATTTAATAAATCGCGAGCGTTTTCGTTTTCTTTTAATTCAAAAATAGCAGGGCGCTTTACTAATCCATCGACCGCTACTTGAGGACCCACAGAAGGAATAAATACCACATCACCTGGCTTCAATATTATGTCGCTACGGCTGTCGCCTTTAATCAATAGATCATAAAGGTCAAAGTTAGCGACTACTCTACCCGCTCGCTTCACTTGAATATTACGCAGAGAGGCGATATCTGAAACACCGCCACTAATAAATAAAGCATGTGATACTGTTGTAAGTGATGAAACACTATAGCTGCCTGGTTTATATGCTTCGCCTAAAACAAGAATACGAATACTACGCAACTGTCCTATTGATACAAACGCTTTTATACCAATAACTTCTTGTTCAACTTTAGCTTTGATTAATTCTTTTACTTCAGAAAAGGTTAATCCCGCAACTTGCACAGGACTTAAATTTGGAATGCTAATACGGCCTTCTCGATCGACTACAACTTCATGACTTTCACTTTCTTTGCCATAAAAGTTGATATTCAACTGATCGCCACGCCCGATTAAATACGTATCAGGAACAGCTGCGTTTTCACTTGGCATAAAAGTAGTGGGTTCACCAGCAAACAGTTCATAACCGAACGGCTTAAGTTCGTTTTCTTTAGGCTTAAAGCGCTCATCGTCAGTTAGCAGCTCTTCTTCAACTTGAAGTCGAGGTTGTATTGTTGGCTGCTCCTGAGCTGTATTTTGTGAGTTACCCTTACCTGTAATACTTGAAAGGTCTACTCCATACTGCTTTGCTAGGGCTTCTTGCTGAGCTTTGGGTAACTTTTTAAACTGTTCTATTTGCGCTGCACTCGGCGTGAATGCCCACGTAAATGCAGAAAAAAAGAGTATAAAAGTTATTAAAATTCGATTAAATAACATCACAAATAGGTGTGTCCCTAGTTCTACGGCCAAAAAGATTGGCTATTCTACATTATTTCAGTACAAATAAAAAAGGGACCAAGGCCCCTTTATTGCAGTTTAATGTCATTTTAACTAAATAAAATGTTAAAAACTGTAAACTAAAGTCAATGACGTCTCTGTATCAGTGCTTTCTTTGTCATCTGCAACAACTGAGTTGTTGGTGATGTTATAAGCAACTTTCATTTGTAGCGAGCCATTAATTTTAGCTAGCAATGCCGTTTCAGAACGTGTTTTGGTGTTTGTGTCACCGTACTCTACAGATACTAATTGAGTAAATTTTGCGTTATCAGATATTTGCCAATTATAATCCAATTTACCTAATGCGATAACTTCACTGTCTGTGTCGCCCGCATTTGGAATTCCGTTTTCATCCACACTACCTTCAGGAAACTCAAAATGCTTGTAACCAGGACCAATCTCAGCATTTAACCACATGTCTGAACGGTCAATAAAACGTTGACCGTAACCTGCAGAAATTACGGCTTCGTTTCTATAAGCACCAAAGTAATCAGAAACATACGAACCGTAAATATATAAATGTGAGTGATCTTCGTTTAATTTGTAATTACCTTGCGCTGAAAGCGAGTACTTTTCATTAGTGCGCTGCGTTTCTTTAGCACCGGCTTCATTTTCAACTTCGTCTTCTTTATAAAGACCATCAACCTTGTATTCATTATTCCAGTTTTCTAAGTTGTGTAATGCTTTGATCCCACCTTTTAGGGTAGTTGTTTCTGTATTACCACTAGTGACGATGGCACCTAGCTCACTGGTAATGTCCCATGTTTTAGTTTCTTCAGCGAAAACGTTAGTTGCAGCTGATGCTACAACTAAAATTGATAAAAGCTTTAATTTCATTAAAAAATAACCTTGCTACTTAACGTTAAATAAGAGCACGCTGCTAAAATCGCGATGGGCTGCAATTTAGCCTGCGTGCTTTATGTATTAATCTTCTTTGTGGAAATGCACATCCATTTGCGGAAATGGAATGCTAATGTTGGCATCATCGAGCTCAATTTTAATGTTTTCCATTAAATCAAAATACGTTGGCCAATAATCAGCTGAATTAACCCAAGGGCGAACTACGAAGTTTACGCTTGAGTCTGCAAGTTCACTGACTGCCACTGTGTAAGCCGGATCTTTTAAAATACGCGACTCTTTGTCTAACACAGATTTAAGCACCGCTTTAGCCTCACGTAGGTCTGCATCATAGCCAACACCGATTACTAAATCGATACGACGTGTTTTTTCACGTGAAAAGTTAACAATTGGGCCTGACATAATCGACGAGTTAGGCATGATGATTACTTTATTATCTGGCGTACGAAATTCCGTAGAGAATATTTCGATTTTTTTGACTGTACCTGCTTTTCCGCCAGCTTCTACGTAGTCACCTGATTTGAATGGGCGAAGTAGGATAATAAGCACACCTGATGCAAAGTTTGATAAAGACCCTTGAAGTGCTAAACCAACGGCTAAGCCTGCAGCACCTAAAATAGCGATAAATGATGTTGTCTCGATACCAATTTGCGATAGCGCCATCAAGATAGTCGCCATAAATACAATCGCGTAGACAATGCTTGATACAAACGAGCCTACCGCTTTATCAACTTTTTTCTTATCGAATGCTTTTTCAGTTAAGCCTGCACAAAATTTTGCAACGCGTCCACCTAATAGAAAGATCACGAGTGCGATAACAGCTTGTATGCCGTAATGCAGGATCAACCCTGAGTTTTCGTTTATCCAGTTTAATATTGTATCCATTTTCACTCCTGATGTGAGGTTAAGCAGTTTGCTGGTTAAATTATATCTGATTTGAATCGTTTTTTTATATTAATTTATTGGCTAGTATAAAAGTACGTAGTGAAATACGAATTTTCTGAGCGCGAAAGTGTAGTCTTACAACATGAACACAGTATGAAAAGAATGATTTTTATGCAAAATGATTGATATTCTATTTTTTTTCAATTTTTTTACGCTTACCCCTTCACAAGATTTATAATTTTATGTATTATCCGCGCCACACCAAACAAGGTGTGTTGTGGCGGTTGTAGCTCAGTTGGTAGAGCCCCGGATTGTGATTCCGGTTGTCGCGGGTTCAAGCCCCGTCAATCGCCCCATCTTTCCCATCTTATTAATATCGTTCCTTTGTTTAACATCCCATTTTAATTCTGTATAGAAAATCCAAACATGGCTTTGGGTTATTTGCTGCGTGCTGCCGGTTATGATGAGCAGACTTTTAACCATTTAATCTTTACCTCTGCGGTGAGTTAACCATTTAAACAATTTTTACCACAGAGTGCACAGAGCTTCGACTATACCTAGCCTCTAGTCACTTCCTAGCTCCTAGCTCCTAGCTCCTAGCTTCTAGCTCCTAGCTTCTAGCTCCTA
>NZ_PDUS01000019.1:21408-25823 GCF_002723455.1 Pseudoalteromonas sp. 3D05
TTCTAGGTTCTAGGTTCTAACAAGCTTATAAATAGCTCGGGGTTTGTCAAACTTTTCCTAGTACCTATTTCTTCCTAGCACCTTGTAACTCGTTTACTTCCAGCTTTTCATCTTATGGCCTTTAACAGCATAGAAAAGGATAAATAAATAACAAGGTAACATTACAATATAGGCTGCTTGCTGTGCGTCAGCAGAGTCAACACCGCCACTGGCAAGGCCCCAAAATAATGGACCAAATGCACCACCGGCAATACCCATTACCAATAAACCAGAACCAACACTGGTTAGCTTACCTAAACCTGAAAGTGCCAGTGGCCATACAGCAGGCCAAACAATTGCATTAGCGAATCCTAACACAGCAATCATTAATAGTGTATCTGGTAATTGCACTTCTAAACCAAGCGCGCTTGCAACAACTACAGAGCTTGAATCACTCACTACAATGGCCACTGTTAGAATGCTACCTAAAATGGCTGATACACTCAAAGCAGCTTGCTGAGATATTACGCGAGGAATGAGTGCTATACCAATAATATAACCTAGCACCATACAAGCCATGGTATAAGAGGTCATAACACTGTATTTTTCAACACCTAGCGATAAAGCAAAAGTACCAATTGTATCACCGGCGATTACTTCAACAGCAACATAAACAAATAATGCAACAACACCCAGCGCTAAGCTAGGATGTGCTAAAGCGGCTTTCACTTGGCCTTTTTGACCTTGCTCTTCGTCATCTAATAGTTCAGGTAGTGGCATTTTTGTTACAGCAAAACCAAGCGCACCGATAAATAAAGCCATACCTAAATAAGGGTAAATCAAGCTATTTGCCATTGCATCGATTTCGAGCTGAGTTAATTCTTTACCCACTGAACCTGTAAAGTCACTTAAAATAAGCGCCGTGAAAACAATCGGTGCAATTACACCGGCACCTTTATTCAAAATACCCATTACACTAACACGTGCCGCTGCAGACTCTTCTGGCCCAATACGAACTACATATGGGTTAACCGCCGTTTGCAATAATGTTTGACCTGCCCCCATCACTAGCTGTGCAAATAAAAACAAGGCAAATACTTGCGTTTTTGCAGCAGGAATGAAGAGTAGGCCTGCAACCATCATGGTGCCCATACCCAGTGCCATACCATTTTTATAGCCGACTTTACGAATAATCATCGCTGAAGGTACGGCAGTAAAGGTTACTGCAATATAAAAAGAGAATAAAATCAGCGATGCCTGAAATGGCGTTAGTTGCAATACTTGTTTTAAGTAAGGCATTAATGAGCCATTTAACCAGGTTGCAAAACCGAGTATAAAAAATAGAGTGGCGACTATCGCCATGGGTATAAAATTACTTTGCTTATTTGACACGGTGGCTTCCATAAAACATTCTCTTGTTGCGAGCTTTAATTATAGTTATCTATATTTTAGTAAGTATCTTAACTAGATTTACTTCACATAGCTTCATTCTAGAGGGTAATTTATAACATTACCCTAACAAAAATGACAGCGCTGCCATAAAACTTTACGTTAATTACAGGCATATTACTAGTAACTATTTATTTTACAATTGGCATAAAAAAGGGCCTAAAGGCCCTTTCAATTTAAAACTACTTACTAATATATTAATTTATATAGGTAATTCTGCTATGCAGTTGCTCATTTAAGCGGCTTCTTAAAGCGATTTTCTGCGATTTAGAAACACTGATCGGAGCTGTGTAGCGCTGCCAAGTTTGACCATCATCTAAGCTGTACTCTACTTCTAAGTAAGTAAAAGGAGTATTAACCTTTAATTTACTATCTTCAACCACTCCGCCTGGGACAGGTAAATTAATGCTTACATCAGCTTTGGCCAGTTTAGTTAACTCTTTAAGGCCCACCGCAGCGGCAAATTGTGACCAATCTTTAGCACGCTGTTTTGTATTAGCTTGCTCGCCTTCCCATGGAGCTTTATGCCAAGCACGCTCAGCAACAGATAAAATACGTGGGAAGATCATGGCTAGCACTTGCTCTTCGGTACGAATCGTCTCAGACCAAACCTGGCCTTGCATACCTAAAATATTTTCAGGCTTTTCAAGTTTCGGCAATGGGCGACCCACAAGTGCTTCTAAGTTGTCTATCGGCTCACGAGTACGTGTATAGTCTGCATTAGCGTACACATTATCTGGCATATAATTAAATGCTTTTGCGGTATCGGTATAGCGCGTTGCCCAATAGTAGCCACGCTCTTGAGGGTGCGCCTCGTACGGGTGATCAAAATACAAGTGCGTACCATGTGAAAGAATGACTTGATAACCTGCATTCGCTAAGCGGTACGCTCTGTCGGCAACTCCCCACTCCCAAATATTATCCCATGCATTTACTGTAAAGGTCTTATTTGGGAACTCATTACGCTTAAACGAGTTTGTTTTATCATACATAATACCGTCTTCCCAGATACCCGGCGATATCCCACGCTTTTCAAGCATTTTAGCTACGCGTTGAGTAAAATAAGGCTTTAAATCAGCTGGCCCTGCTACCCCATTATTTGGGTTAGCGAACATTGCTTGACATATAGGTGAACCAACCCAAGAGCCTGCACCTACCTCATCCCCGCCTATGTGCAAGTTTTTGAGTTGCACACCCGCTTCACGGTACATCTGCTGTAATTCATAAGTCACTTTATCTAAAAATGCGTAGGTTGAATCCATACACACATTCATTGAGTTATCTTTGTAGTTTTGCACCGTCATGTACACGGAGGTGTCATTCGGATCGCTCAATAGATATTGTGTAGCTGCACTGATATCAACTTGCTGTACTTCTTTGTTGGTTTGTCTTTTATTTGTTAAATTATTTTTAGCCGTTTGCTTAGCTTGATCGCTGAGTTTATGGTATCGCGCTTCCATAGCTTTAATAGATGCACGCGCGTGACCTGGGCCTTCTATTTCAGGAATAATTTGAATATGGCGGTCTTTAGCAAACTTTAATAACTCCACAAACTCATCACGAGTTAAAAAGCCATTACCTGAACCAGATTTAAACGGACCTGTACCCAACTGTGTTAACAAGCACGCTTTTTCTTCAAGATCAAAGCAACGGTAACCACCCACTTCAGCCAATTCAGGTAAACCTGGGATTTCTAAACGCCAGCCCTCATCTTCCGAAAAGTGCCAGTGCAACTTATTCATCTTGTAACGCGCCATTTGTTCAACTAATTTGAACATGGCTTCTTTACCATGGTAGTTACGGCCATTATCGTAATGCATGCCACGCCATTCATAACGCGGACTATCTTCAAGTTCCAGCTGTGGCATCTCAACCGCACCTTGGCTATTTGCTGGTATTAAGTTTAAGAAGCTCTGCATAGCATAAAATACACCAGCATTATCGCTGCCAACGATCTCAATTTTGTCATCATCAATTTCAAGGGTGTAACTTTCGCTTTTACCCTCTGCAAGATTTGGGTTTACTTTTAAGCTGATCAGTTTTTCATTGTTGGCTTTAATATGATCAGGCTGTGCTTTAAGTTTTAGACCATAGTCATCTTGTAAGTCTTGCATGAAAACCATAACTTCGCTTTTCAATTGACCCTGAAAACGAATTTGCCAGCTGTTATCAAGTTTGGCAACACCACGATTAAATTCAATATTTTGCGGTTTTGGAATAATGCGTTTTAGTGCGTCTTCTTTAGATACTTTAATAGCCGCGGCTTGGTTACGCTCATAGCGCACTTGTGGCGTGATTAATACAGTGCGATCTTTAGGCTCGTTATAACGACGCAACTGATTTTCACGCTCGAATGGCGCTACAAATTGATTCATATCTTCTGTATCGGTATTCGCAAAGATAGCAGGCGTATTATCCCCAGAGACAAAAAATGCTCGCGGCATAAAATCGGTATAAGCCACAACCCAGACTTGTGCATCAAACTCGATATCTAAGCTTTTGCCTGCTGCTAAACCTTTAAAGTCTTTAGTTGGTACAATACGATGTAAATCACCATTAACGTGCTCAATATTTAAACCAGCAACATGCTCAGTATTAATTTTACGGACAGAGTGAATGTAAAGCTGCCAATCACTTTCACCAGCAGGAAGTGCAACGTTTGATTGGTTATTTAAGGTGATTTTTCCTAAAAACCCGGCGTCTTTATTATGAAAGTTGTCGATGACTGCAAATGTTAATGTGGTCTGTTTTGCAAAGCTATCTATATCACTTTGCGAAAACTGCGCTTGCACCATAAATGGCATCGCAGCAATCAAACCTGCCAATGCGTGCTTTTTTAAATCCATTACTCTCTCCTCGTTTATACCCTAAGACTACGCATTTCCCCCTGCATAATCTCTTATTATTGTTTATAAATTCCTCCCCATCATATAAAAACTAAAATGACAGCGCTATCATTAATTGAAATAAAAGCTATCAGCTATCAG
>NZ_PDUS01000019.1:25968-27460 GCF_002723455.1 Pseudoalteromonas sp. 3D05
GGCTGACGGCTGACGGCTTAAAGCCTACAGCTAAACTTTCATACACACATATTTTTCTTCGAGGTATTCGTCGAGCCCTTGATGGCCGCCTTCTCTCCCTAGGCCTGATTGTTTTACACCACCAAAAGGCGCAACGGGGTTGGAGATCAGCCCTTCATTAATACCCACCATGCCATATTCTAATGCTTCACTCACGCGGTAGACCTGCTTGATATTTTGGCTATAAAAATAAGCGGCGAGGCCATACGGCACGTCATTGGCAAGTGCGAGTACTTCGGCTTCTTCGTCAAATGCGATAATACTAACTACTGGGCCAAATACTTCTTGGTGGTAAATATCCATTTCAGGGGTAACACCCGTTAAAATAACAGGTGCTTGAAAGTTACCCCCTAATTCTTTGACATCATTTATTTGAGTCGCGCCTTTGTGTTTTGCATCACTCAGCAAGTCTTGAACCTTTTGTTTTGCTTTGGCATATATCAGCGGACCAATATCGCAGTCGTCGACAAAACCGCTGGCGACTTTTAATGAGGTTACTTTTTCATTGAGCTTTTTAACCACCTCATCTAACACATTGCGCTGCACAAAAATGCGGTTAGCTGCAACACAAGTTTGCCCAGCATTTCTAAATTTAGCGCCCATCAGGCCTGTAACGGCTTCATCTAAATCAGCATTATCAAAAATAATAAATGGCGCATTGCCACCGAGTTCCATTGATGTACGTTTAATTGTTGAGGCACATTGCGATAGTAACTGCTTACCCACACCGGTTGAACCGGTAAAAGTAAACTTACGAACAACCTCAGATTCTGTTAGCAGTTCACCGACCATTTTAGCATTCTCAGATACCAGTACATTAAAGGCGCCTTTTTCAAAGCCCGCTTGATCTGCTAAATAAGCCAATGCGAGAGCACAAAGCGGCGTATGTTCTGAGGGCTTTAATACAAAACTACAGCCTGCGGCATAAGCTGGGGCTACTTTGCGAGTCACCATGGCAATAGGGAAATTCCACGGTGTTATACCAGCCACAACGCCGATTGGCTGCTTAAAGCTCGTTAAACGGTGTTGATTGTCGGTCGGTGGGATCACATCGCCATAACTGCGTTTTGCTTGTTCAGCAAACCATTTAATAAAACCGGCACCGTACTCTACTTCACCAAGGGACTCTTTGAGCGGTTTACCCTGCTCTTTTGTCATCAACTCGGCAAGGGTCTGTTTGTGCTCTATAACTAATTCGTACCAACGCATTAATACTTCACTTCGCGAAGAAGGATTAGTCGATTTTAGTTTAATAAACGCACCGTGAGCTGCGTCAATAGCCTGTTGTACGCCAGCTTGGTCAACATCACTAA
Source organism: Pseudoalteromonas sp. 3D05 (assembly GCF_002723455.1). GTDB lineage: Bacteria > Pseudomonadota > Gammaproteobacteria > Enterobacterales > Alteromonadaceae > Pseudoalteromonas. The sequence continues at coordinate 27,321 of NZ_PDUS01000019.1, forward strand.
CCGAAGCAATCGCTTTATCTGTCGCGGGGTCAGTTACATCAAAGTGAGAATCTGTTGGGTAAAACTCACCGTTAATAAATGAATCAGTAAAAACTAAATGTGACATGAGGCCTCCGTTAGTAGCTATCAGCTATCAGCTA
>NZ_PDUS01000019.1:27538-33017 GCF_002723455.1 Pseudoalteromonas sp. 3D05
TGACGGCTGACGGCTGACGGCTCAAAGCTTACTGCTTTAAATCAATGCTCTTCATTAACGATATTGAGATTGTATTTTGGTATTTCAACCACAAGGTCTTCATCTTTAATGATTGCTTGGCAACCAAGACGTGACTCGGGCTCTAAACCCCACGCTTTATCTAGCATGTCGTCTTCTAAGTCATCGCTTTCATCTAGCGAGTCAAAGCCTTCGCGAATAACTAAGTGGCACGTTGTACACGCACATGATTTTTCACAGGCGTGTGGAATACTGATACCGTTTTTTAAAGCAACGTTAAGTACCGTTTCACCTGTTGGCCCTTCGATTGCTGCGCCGTCAGGACATAATTCCGGATGGGGAAGAAAAATAATTTGTGGCATTCTAACCTCTTTAAACGTTGTCTACTGACTGCCCTTGCAGTGCTTTTTTAATCGATGCATCCATTCTTCTTTCAGCGAACACGCTACTGGCGTTATCCACTTTTTCAATGGCTGCTTTAATATCACTTGGCTCAACGGCTGACTCACGAATAGCAGCGAGCGCAGCTATTTCAGTTTTTAACATACTAAGCTCTGCTTCATCAAGCAATTGGCTATCTGTAGCTAGTGACGCTTCAAGTGCTTCAATAACACGCAGCGCTTCTACTTGCTGCTCTTTGAGCATGCGTGCTTGCATATCATCTTTGGCGTTTGTCATTGACTCTTTAAGCATATTTGCTACTTGGTCATCTGATAAACCAAATGACGGTTTTACTTGAATGTCAGCTTGTACACCAGTCGACTTTTCCATGGCTGACACACTCAGTAAACCATCGGCATCCACTTTAAAGGTGACCCGAATATGCGCTGCACCAGCAGCCATTGCTGGTATGCCTTTTAAGCTAAATTTAGCTAATGAGCGACAATCATCAACCAGTTCACGCTCGCCTTGTAGCACATGCAATGACATGGCTGTTTGGCCATCTTTGAATGTGGTGAATTCTTGTGCACGTGCAACAGGGATCGTGGTGTTGCGTGGAATGATTTTCTCAACCAAGCCACCCATGGTCTCAAGACCAAGTGACAAAGGGAGTACGTCAAGCAGTAGCATATCTGAATCTGGTTTATTACCTACCAATACGTCAGCCTGCAATGCTGCACCTAAGGCAACAACGCGATCTGGGTCAATCGAAGTTAGTGGCTCTTTGTTAAAAAACTCAGCGACTTGGCTGCGTACAATCGGCATACGAGTCGAACCGCCGACCATAACTACTTGCAACACTTCATCATTAACAATGCCTGCATCTTTAACTGCACGTCGGCACGAACGCAGTGTTTTTTTAACTAACGACATTGCCAGTTCTTCAAACTTTTCGCGGGTGACTTCGACCATGTGTTTTTCGTCGTCAAATTCAAGGCCAACATTCACTTTTGCGTATTGGCTTAATGCTTCTTTACACGCCTTGGCTTTATTGATGAATAAACGAAGTACTGAGGGCGATAAATTCATTACGCCAGTTTCACGTTTAAAGTGATCCACTAATAATGAATCAAAATCATCACCACCTAGGCTTGAATCACCACCAGTAGCCAACACCTCAAATACACCTTGGTTCAAACGCAGGATAGAAATATCGAACGTGCCGCCACCTAAGTCATAAACAGCAATAATGCCTTCTTGACCCGAATCTAAACCGTAGGCCACAGCTGCTGCTGTTGGTTCGTTTAATAAGCGCAGTACATTGATACCAGCAAGCTCTGCCGCATCTTTTGTGCTTTGGCGCTGTGCGTCATCAAAATAGGCAGGCACGGTGATCACGGCACCTAAAATATCTTGCCCTGCAAAGCTTTCTTCTGCACGTTGTTTAAGTGCTTTTAAAATATCACTAGAAGCAGTGATTGGACTGATATTACCTGCTGAAGTAGTGATTGTTAACGCGCCATCATGCTCGCAAAAATCATAAGGTAATTGGCCGTAGCTTTGTTGTATTTCTGTTTGAGTTTTGCCTAAAAAGCGTTTCACAGAGATAAGCGTATTTGCTGGGTCTTGCGTAGCGGCTTGCGCTGCGTGCTCACCGACTGTAACACTATCAGCTTGATAACGTACTACTGAAGGCAACATAGCAGCCCCAGCCACATCGGTTAATGTGCGTGCTTCACCGCTTTGTACCGTCGCGACTAATGAGTTGGTTGTACCAAGGTCGATACCTATGGCTAACTTATGTTCATGTGGTGCCGCGCTCTGCCCCGGCTCAGCAATTTGCAATAATGCCATAATGCTCTTTTAACTCGCTTTTACTTACTTTAATGAGTAAGTTAAAAAATTAATCGTCGAATAAACTATCTTCAATACGTTCTAGTTCATCACGTAATTTATAAACAAACTTAAGCTTACGAATGTTATCTGCCGCTAGCTGCCATTGCTGTTCATCATCACTTGCCAGCTGTGCTGCAAGTTGTGCACTGTATTGACTATCGAGTTGTTTTATTTGCTGCTCAAACTGGTTAATGGCTGCATCTGGATCACTACTTGAGCTTAACTCTTCAAGCTCTTCACGTAGTTCCATTTGTTGCATTAAGAATAGCGGGTCTTGCAGGGTTTGTTGTTCAGCACGAATATCAACACCGAGCTCACTTAGCATGTATTCGGCACGTTTTACCGGGTGCTTAAGTGTTTGTAGTGCATCATTAATTTCAGCAGCATTTTGCACTGCTAATAATTTGTCGCGGCTGCTGCTATTTGCGTGTCGGTCTGGATGAACGGCACGCTGTAGCTCTAGGTAGTTTTTATTGACTGTTGCCAAATCAATTTGGTAATCAACAGGTATTGCAAACAACTCAAAATAGCGCATTATCAAACCATATAAATTTCAGATAGAACAAAGCCCTACAGGTGCAGGGCTTAAGAATACAATTGCAATGAGCGATTAAACTGTAAAGCTTTCGCCACAACCACACTCGTCAGCTTGATTCGGGTTAATAAACTTAAACCCTTCATTCAAACCTTCTTTCGTGTAATCAAGCTCTGTACCATCAATGTATACTAAGCTTTTAGCATCAACGATTACTTTTACCCCTTGGGATTCAAATACTTCGTCGCCTTCAGATAAATCGTCTACAAACTCAAGAACATAAGCAAGACCTGAACAGCCCGTCGTTTTAATGCCAACGCGCAGGCCTAGGCCTTTACCGCGATTTGCTAAAAATGATTCTACGCGGTTTGCTGCCGCATCTGTCAATGTCACTGCCATGGTTATCTCTTACTTCGCTTGTTTACTTTTGTAATCTGCAATTGCTGCTTGGATAGCGTCTTCGGCTAAAATCGAACAGTGAATTTTCACTGGCGGTAACTCAAGCTCAGCACTGATATCAGTGTTTTTAATCGTTGCAGCTTCGTCTAGTGTTTTGCCTTTCACCCACTCTGTTACAAGTGATGAAGAGGCAATTGCACTACCACAACCATATGTTTTGAATTTAGCATCTTCGATAACACCGGTATCAGATACCTTAATTTGCAGCTTCATTACGTCACCACATGCTGGTGCGCCAACCATACCAGTTGCAACTGATGGATCGTTTTTGTCTAAAACACCTACGTTACGTGGGTTTTCAACATGATCAATTACTTTATCACTATACGCCATAATACTATCCTCACTACCTGCTAGTGGGTGTGCCCATCAATTAATGATGTGCCCACTCAACTGAATCTAAATCAACACCTTCTTGATGCATTTCCCATAAAGGAGACATCTCACGTAAGCGACCGATAGAGTTTTTCATTAAATTGACGGTATAATCAATCTCTTCTTCGGTGGTAAAACGGCCGATGCTGAAACGAATTGAGCTATGTGCTAATTCGTCATTGCGGCCAAGCGCACGCAATACATAAGAAGGCTCTAAGCTTGCTGATGTACAGGCAGAGCCTGATGATACAGCAATATCTTTAACAGCCATTAATAACGATTCACCTTCAACAAAATTAAAGCTGATGTTAACAATTCCTGGTACTGATTGGTCTTGCGCACCATTGAAATACACTTCGTCCATATCAGCCATAATGCCATCAATTAAACGCTTACGTAGCGCACTGATGTGAGCATGATCTTTTTCAAAATCTTGTTTTGCAATTCTAAATGCAGCACCCATACCAACAAGTTGGTGAGTTGCAAGAGTACCAGAACGCATACCACGCTCATGGCCGCCACCGTGCATTTGCGCTTCAAGGCGAGCACGAGGTTTACGACGAACGTACAACGCGCCAATCCCTTTAGGGCCATATGCTTTGTGCGCTGAGAACGACATAAAATCAACTTTAAGCTGTTGAATATCGATTAACACTTTACCCGCACTTTGCGCAGCATCGACATGGAACATGATTTTGCGTTCACGACACATTTCGCCAATTGTCGCGATGTCTTGAATCACACCTAGCTCGTTATTCACGTGCATGATGCTAACTAATACGGTGTCTTCACGCATTGTTTGCTCAAGCTTTTTAAGGTCAAGTAGGCCGTTTTCTTCAACGTCCATATAAGTTACTTCAAAACCTTGACGCTCAAGTTCACGACACGTATCGATAACAGCTTTGTGCTCAGTTTTAGCGGTAATTACATGCTTACCTTTCTTTTTGTAAAACTGTGCAGCCCCTTTAATTGCAAGGTTGTTTGACTCTGTCGCGCCCGACGTGAAAACGATTTCACGTGGATCTGCATTAATGAGATCAGCAATATCAGTACGCGCCTGATCGATTGCTTCTTCAGCTTGCCAACCAAAACGGTGTGAACGTGATGCAGGGTTACCAAAATTGCCATCCATTGTTAGGCATTGCATCATTTCTTTTGCAACACGCTCGTCAACTGGCGTGGTTGCTGCGTAATCTAAATAAATCGGTAACTTCATTTCTATCTCCGCTGGCGCCAACTTATAGTTGACAGCTTACTTGAATATTTTCCAATTGCTTAATTGCATTATTAACGCTGTTATCTTGGCGAGATGCGACTTCTTTAACGTCAGATTTCTCAACCAATTCAGCAAGGGTAATACCATTTAAAAAGTCTTCAATCCGCGTGCTTAAGTCTGACCATAATGTGTGGGTCAAACAACGCATGCCACTTTGACATCCGCCTGTTGCGCCGTGACAGCGCGTTGCATCGACTGATTCATCAACGGCGCTTATCACATCGCCGACTGAAATTGTGCTTGAGTCGCGACCAAGTAAATAACCCCCACCTGGACCACGCACTGAACTTACTAAACCATTTTTACGTAAACGGGCAAATAATTGTTCAAGGTATGACAAAGAAATCTCTTGTCGTTCTGAAATATCGGCAAGGGGTACGGCACCTACATTTGCATGTAGTGCAACATCGAGCATAGCTGTAACGGCATATCTGCCTTTTGATGTTAACTTCATAGAGCCCCCGCACAAAAGAGTGCAAATTTTAATTACCAGAGTAAAATAGTCAAGTATTATCTTAGAAGCTATCAGCTATCAGCTA
>NZ_PDUS01000019.1:33072-33973 GCF_002723455.1 Pseudoalteromonas sp. 3D05
ATCAGCTATCAGCTATCAGACAAACTTCAATACCCGACCTTTTTGGTCAAGTATTGTGTTCATTGTAATTACCTGAGTAATTTAGTCAAGTATTAGTGCTTATAACTTTCGCTTATTTTATAGACTTGTTTATTGACGTTAGAATGCCGCGTAAAATATTCATCTCAGCGTCTTCTGGGCGTGCTCGGTTGAATAAACGACGCAACTTGGTCATAACGAGACCAGGATGCTGTTTAATAATAAAGCCGGTGTTATGCAGTGTTTCTTCTAGGTGGTCGTAAAATAACTCGGTTTGTTTTGAGCTTGGGTATACCGCTTCGTCTTCTTCAACTTTTTTAGGTTGTTGATTTAAAAATGCCATACGCGTTTCATAACACAGTGTTTGTACCGCCATTGCTAAGTTTAACGAGCTGTATTCTGGATTAGCAGGAATACACACATGGTAATTACAAAGCTGTAGTTCTTCATTAGTTAACCCGCTATTTTCACGACCAAATACTAACGCAACAGGACCATTTACAGCCTCATCGACAAGCTTTTCACCACATTCACGTGGCTCAACCATAGGCCAAGATAAAGTACGTGAACGCGCACTTGTACCAATGGTAAGCGCACAATCAGCAATAGCATCTGCAACGGTATCAACAATTACCGCATTACCTAGGACATCAGTAGCACCGGCAGCGAGTGCACTGGCATGACTATCAACTTCACACGCTGGATCAACCAAATAAAGCTTTGATAAGCCCATGGTTTTCATTGCACGTGCTGCAGAACCAATATTACCTGAATGCGAGGTGTTTACTAAAACAATACGGATGTCATCTAAGATCATTGCGGTGTTACTTAACTCATACAAAAAATTGGCAGGAATTGTAGCACAGCTATCAGCTATCAGCTA
>NZ_PDUS01000019.1:34091-70269 GCF_002723455.1 Pseudoalteromonas sp. 3D05
TATCAGCTATCAGCTATCAAATTTTATTTTTGCCTTGAGGGCTGTCAACATTTTTGATAATTCAATGGTTTCATTTATCCACTGAGCGCCTATATTAATATCTATGTAACTAATGTCCATCCCAATATAAATCTGTGTTCTTGCTTCTGCTAGTGAAGATCTAGAAATATCTAAAAATCTAAGCCGTTCTTTGTTACTCTCACGAGTCATTCCTTCAGCTATATTGCTAGGTACCGACAAGCTTGAACGAGTTAATTGATTTCTAAAACCGTAATCTGTTAAGTTAACGGTTAATTTATAAATATCAGCACTTAGCCTTGCTGATCGCTTCCATACTTCTAAGTTTTCAAAGTTCATTATACTTTCCGCTTTACAAACAAGTAAAAAATATAGGAACAAAAACAATTAAGAGCAAATTATGAACCTGACGGCTGACGGCTGACGGAAAAACCATACTTATAAAATCCTTCCCAAACAAACGTGTATAAAAAACACTCAGAACTATTTGAGGTTTGGTGTTTACTTTGTGTCAAAAGTCGCTAGAATACGCCAGCTTAAAATATATAAACGTTCTTTTACAACCCAAAGGTAAAACCATGCATCCAATGTTAAACATTGCGGTTCGCGCTGCGCGTAACGCAGGCAAACTTTTACTTCGCGCAAGTGAAGATTTATCAAAAGTTGAAGTGCAACAAAAAGGCACTAACGACTTAGTTACAAATATTGATAAAGAAGCTGAAGCCGTAATCCGTGACACTATTTTACAGTCTTACCCAACTCACTCTATCGTGGGTGAAGAATTAGGTGAGCACAAAGGCAAGGATGCAGATTACCAATGGATTGTAGATCCTATTGATGGCACAACAAACTTCATCAAAGGGCTTCCTCATTTTGCGATCTCTATCGCGCTAAAAGTTAAAGGTCGTTTAGACCAAGCTGTAATTTACGACCCTATCCGTGGCGAGCTTTTCACCGCTTCACGTGGTCAAGGCGCACAGCTTAACAGCAAACGTCTTCGCGTTAGCAAAACAACTGTTCTTGCAGGTACCGTTCTTGCTACAGGTTTCCCGTATAAAAACAAACACCACATGGATGCATACACTGAAGCATTTAAAGCATTGTTTGTTCACACTGCAGATATTCGTCGTGCGGGTTGTACTGCGTTAGATATGGCATATGTTGCGGCTGGTCGCGTTGATGGTTTCTTTGAGATTGGCTTAAAACCTTGGCACAGCGCTGCAGGTGAACTTATGGTTAAAGAAGCTGGCGGTATGGTTGTAGATTTCGCTGGCGGTAATAACTATAACCAAAGCGGTAACCTTATTTGTGGTGCACCAAAACTGACACAAGCGATTATTCGTGAGATTCGTCCAGTTTTAACTGAATCATTACTACGCTAAGATTCAGCACTAAATAAAAAAGGAGCTTAGGCTCCTTTTTTATTGCGTAAAATGAGGATTAACTAACTTAATCTCTATCGCTTTTGCTTCATTAAAGGGTAGTGCGTTTAAGTCATCACGAAAGTATTTATTAAATAGTGCTAAAAACTCCCCCGTCTTCTGCATTTTCGTTAACCCTTGCTCTATTGCTTGAGCCAGTTCAGGTTTATCTTTAGATACAAAATAATAAAAAGCCGCAGGATAGTGAAGATATATATTTGGCACTATTGCCAATTCACTATTACTTACTTCAGTAAGCTCCGAGCCCACTTCAATAAACGATCGGGGAAAGTAATCAATACGCCCAGTGGCAGTTAAACCAAACATAGCTTCATAATTAGCTAATGGCCTAACGTTTAATCCGTTATGCGACAACACTTTTGTATCTGGCCAATCATGCCCTTGCACTGCTGTTAAAGGCTTAAGCTGCTCAAGTGTTGTAATATTTTTAAACTGGGGCAACAATGCGCGTTGAGTAACTAAGGCGCGCTTGCCTATATAGCCTCGATACAATGGGATTTTAATGGCGATTGCTAGCGTTTCTCGTTCTGGACTTGTCATGCTCCAGTATAAATCGACATCATTATTTTGCAGAGTGATTAGTGTTCGTTGTTGGTGAGGGTGAACAATAATATGATTCAATGAAGCTGAATAGTTTGCGGCTTCAAGCGCTTTGACCAGCAGTGTACTTAAATATTCGTCGCGCTTGTATTGAGCACGGGGTTCTTGCGCGACGTTAATAGTCTGAGCGGATAATGTTGAACAATAAAAAATAAAGCTATTTATGAGTAAATAAAAAAATGATTGTGTCATTGTTATTATTTTCTGTGGGTTTTCTTTAACCTACACGCAGTTGAATAAATACTCAAGCGTTCTATTTTATAGTACTTTTTTATCGGGTGTTAATCTTACCATTGCAGGAGCTGGGCTGCGCCGTTTACATACAAATAAGTGACTTTCGCGATAACGCTTAGCCTCTTTTTTAGCGTCAGTAGCAAGAGCCGCAACCTGGTGACTGTTATTACACAACGCTAAATCAGGTTCTACAAGGCCGATAGATAATGTCAGTAACGGTACAAATTTTTTCTCGCCTTCACGGTTACAGGCCCAGTACCCTCCACTGGCAATATGTTCTGGCGTAAAAAATGCTCTAGATTCAAGCTCAAATTGCTTGATGATATAATTACAAATCATAACAGCGTCATCACTGTCAAACACTACCATAAAGTCATCTCCACCGATGTGACCTACAAAGCTAGGTATGTTTACACACGCTTGAACCGTGACATTCGCTAATAACTTAATGACGCTATCACCACTGGCATAACCATAGAGATCGTTAAACTGTTTAAAGTGGTTTAAATCTATATAAGCAAGTGAAAAGCTATTTTTAGTGCGTAAACGGTGCTCTATTGCTTCATTAATGGCAACATTACCTGGCAACATGGTGAGAGGGTTTGCGTGTTGCGCGTGTCGTATTTTTTCTTCTGTAATATGTTTTAAAATGTCGCGTAACGGTGCTAAACCTAAGTATTGCTCAGCGCGCGTAATGATTATGTGGCGACGAATATCAAAATCATGCTCAGTAATTTGCTGGCTAACTGTATCTAACAATTGATTTTCATCAACGATGAGTGGCTGCTTATGCATTAACGCTGTAACAGGTTGTTTGCCGTATAATGCATGGCCATAGGGTGCAGCAAAGACTTCGGTAAGTTGGTCTTTATGTAATAAGCCTACAGGCTGTTGTTGCTCGTTTAAAACGGCGATACTGATTATTGCTTTGTCTTGTTCAAATATTTTATGGGCATCTTTACAACGTGTTTCACTCAAAATTGCTGCTTGTTCAACGGCCAACCAACCTATAGCCATTGATTGTTCAAGTTGGTTGCTTGAAGGTGAAAAGTTAAGCTGCTCCAACTGTGGGCTTTTAAATTCAGTGCTTGGCTTTGTGTTTGGTCGTTCGAGCAAAAAACCTTGAGCATTGACTATGCCTAGGCTTTCTAATAAATACAGTTCTTCTATTCGCTCTATGCCCTCAGCAATGACCTCTGTATTAGTTACATTGGCAAGTTCGATAATCGATTTTAAAAACTCTTTCTTTACGACACTTTGATCGCAATGATCTATAAAGTAGCGGTCTATTTTTACAAAGTCTGGGCACAGCTCTGACCATTGTTTTAAACCAGAGTAACCAGCACCAAGGTCGTCAATAGCAATTGAAAAGCCTAATTTACGGTAATGCGCAATGGTTTTAAGCAATAAAAAGCCATCATCCACTTTTTCTTGCTCAGTTACCTCAATCACCACGCGACTTGCAGCAAGTCCAAATTTTTCAATCAGGTGAAGCGTTTCACCTTTTGGATGACAGGGATCAAGCAGCGTTTTGGGGCTTACATTCAAAAACAGTTTGCCCTTTAAGCCTAGTTTTACAAAACTTTCTATGGCTGTTGAGCGGCACAGTAATTCCAACTCAGATATTTTATCGTAATTAACAGCGGCACTAAACAGTTCGCTTGGCATCTCAAGTAAGCTGCCTGTGGGACCGCGACTCAATGCTTCATAGCCTAATATCTGTTTGTCAGAAATATCGAAAATAGGTTGAAACAAAGTTGTTATATCACTGTTATGCAATATATTTTCTAAAGAACGCTGCTGCTCACTCACCTATCACCAAGCCAATACTAATTATTAGAGGCACATAAAGTAGCAATAATGTATGACAATTTTATGTCAACTTTACTGCTTTTGGTTAAGGCTCTTTTTAACCTGATCATAATGCGCTAAAGCTGAGATTATCTCATGTTCAGGTACCAGCGATATCTGCTCATTTTTATCTGCTTTAATACTAAGCACTTGAATAGTCACAGCGTGAACTAATACTGCTTTTGCATGGTAGCAGATAGGTTCATTAAATTTGGGGAGTGTTAAATTAGACAGCTGCTTACGTGTTATTTTTTCAAGTGCGGGAGAAGTTAACTCTGCCAATGCAACATTTAGCGCGGTTAAGTAATTTGTGCACTGAGGATACTGCTGCATAAACTGATCTATTAGCGCATTTGAAACTTTAACAAGCGCAGCAGATTCACTTGTTAAACTAACAAGGCTTTGACCCATATTAATCGCATTAAGAAGCTGTGAAGCTTGGGCAAGAAAAGCCTCTGAAGGAGTTAGCTTGTTAGCTTCAGTTTTTACTTGTGGCTCTGATTGGGGCTTATCACAAGCCGTTAATATAAAAACCGAGCAGACGAATACGAACAACTTAAACATAAATCTACATAACCCGTAATAACAATAAAAGCCGCTTAAGTAAGCGGCTTTTATATAAGTGCAAATCTAAACCTATGGCATTGGGTCTAGGTCCGCCCCTTCTTTTTCAATCACTTCTGGAATCAAATCTTCTTTGCTTACACCCATTGCAATTGCAACAGCGCTGGCAACATAAACAGAAGAATAAGTACCAATAAACACACCAAACAATAATGCCGTGGCAAAGCCATGAATTGTTTGACCACCCCACACGAACAATGAAATCAATACCAGGATTGTGGTAATTGATGTCACTAAAGTACGGTTAAGTGTTTGTGTAAGAGAGATATCAATGATTTCAATTGTGTCGTCGATACGGACTTTACGAAAGTTCTCACGAATACGGTCAGATACAACAATAGTATCGTTAAGTGAGTAACCTATTACTGCTAGTATCGCGGCAAGGATGGTTAAATCAAACTCCAACCCAAGCACTGAGAATAAGCCTAGCGTAATAATCACGTCGTGCATAAGTGCAGCTACTGCCCCTAATGCAAAACGCCATTCAAAGCGAAACGCAACATAGATCAAGATACAAATAAGCGCAGTTAACATGGCCAGACCACCCTGCTCTTTTAAATCTTCACCGACACTTGGGCCAACAAACTCGATACGGCGCATTTCAACGCTATCATCGGCCGTTTTTAACGCGGCAATTACTTGGTTACCAATAACCTCAGCTTTTACGTCGTCACCACGAGGGGCTAAACGTACTAAGATTTCTTGGCTGGAGCCAAACAATTGTACCGATGCATCAGCAAAGCCATTTTCGGCCAATACTGAACGTACATTTTTTAAATCCGCAGGCTGAGAAAAGCCAACCTCTACCGCTGTACCACCAGTAAAATCAAGGCCAAAGTTTAAACCTTTGACAAAGATGGATGCAAGTGAAGCCAAAATAAGCAGCGTTGAGATACCCATTGCAACTTTGCGTAACGACATGAACTTTAATGTTCTACCGCCTAGTTTTAAAATTTGCATTATCGCTCCTTAAATTGACAGCTTATCGACACGTTTACCACCGATAAATAAGTTGATGACGGCACGTGTACCAACAATCGCTGTAAACATTGAAGTCAAAATACCAATCGCTAATGTTACGGCAAAGCCTGCAATTGGACCGGTACCCACAGCAAATAAGATTATCGCTGCAATCAAGGTCGTGATATTTGCATCAAAGATTGTACTAAATGCACTGTCATAACCATGGTGAACAGCTTGTTGAGGGCTGCGGCCATCAGCCAGTTCTTCACGAATACGCTCGAATATAAGTACATTAGCATCTACGGCCATACCAACTGTTAGTACAATGCCTGCAATACCTGGCAGAGTTAACGTTGCGCCAGGGATCAATGACATAACACCAATGATCAATACAAGATTTGCCGCTAGTGCAATATTCGCAACTAAACCAAAGCCTTTGTAATAGATCAGCATAAATACAAGAACAAACAAGAAGCCTAGTGCAACGGCAGTCATACCCGCTTCAATATTTTCCTGACCTAAGCTTGGTCCTACTGTGCGTTCTTCAACGATTTGAATCGGTGCTACAAGTGCACCAGCACGAAGTAGTAAGCTTAAGTTATGCGCTTCAGCAGGGTTATCAATACCAGTAATACGGAATGAACGGTCAAGGCGAGCCTGAATCGTCGCCACGTTAATCACTTCTTCAACCTTAATTGGTGGAAGTGCTTTACCGTTGGCATCTTGTTTACCTGATGGCTTATATTCAATAAATACCGTTGCCATACGCTTACCAATTGCACGCTTGGTAAACGCATTCATTTTAGCGCCACCTTTGCTATCAAGGGTAATACTTACTTGCGGTCGTTGGTATTCATCAGCACCTGATTGCGCACCTGTAATGTGGCTACCTTCAAGAATGATGCGCTTTTTAAGCACCACAGGGTAACCATCACGGCTCATTATCATTTCTGTGCCTGGCGGAATACGCCCTTGCGCTGCCGCTGATACGTCTGCGTTCTCGTCTACTTCACGAAACTCCAGCGTTGCTGTTGCACCAAGAATTTCTTTCGCACGCGCGGTATCTTGAACACCAGGTAACTGTACGATAATACGCTCAGCACCTTGGCGTTGAACATTCGGCTCTGCAACACCTATTTGGTTGATACGGTTACGAATAATAGTTTCGTTTTGCTTGATAGCATAATCACGAATTTCTTTTAGCTTTAAATCACTCAGGTTGGCATAAAACGCGTTATCGTTTGAGCTATCATTGATGAAGGTATGAAGTGGATAACGAGTTTGTAAGAAGCGCTCAGCTGCATCTTTATCTTCTTCGCTACGCATTTCTACGCGCATACGTTCACTGTTTGCTACTCGACGGATGGAGCGATAACGAAGCTTTTCACCACGTAGGTCACTCTTATAGTCTTGCTCCATTTGTTCCAGCGCGTTATCAACCGCTGTCACCATGTCGATTTCCATCGTAAAGTGAACACCGCCACTTAAATCCAAGCCCAACTTCATTGGGTTACCACCAAGGGTTTTTAACCAATGAGGTTGCGCCGGGGCCATATTAATGGCTGAAATGTAATCTTCGCTTAGTGAGTTACGCAGTATATCCTGCGCTTTTAATTGTTCTTCTACGTTTTTGAAGCGAACTAAAATTTGTCCATTTTCAAGTTTTGTAGATTTCACCGTTACATTATTTTCTTTGAGGATGCCATTTACTGTATCTAATGTACTGAGTTCAACATCTGCACCTTTTGCGCCAGAAACCTGTATCGCCGGGTCGCGGCCATACAGGTTTGGTGAAGCATATAAAAGGCCCATTGCTAACACAGCGATAACAAGTAAATACTTCCATAATGGAAACTTGTTTAACACGAGTCTGTCCTTATTATTATATTTATAGCGACTTCATTGTGCCTTTAGGCAGTACTGCAGAAACTGCTGATTTTTGCACAGTCACTTCAGCTTGATCGTTTAATGAAATAACGATGAAATCTTTATCTTCTGCGATTTTAGCAATTTTACCCACTAAACCACCTTGGGTAAGTACTTCGTCACCCTTTGCCATCGCATTCATTAAGCTTTTATGTTCTTTAACGCGCTTTGCTTGTGGACGGTAAATCAAAAAGTAAAACACTAAACCAAAAATAGCTAACATGATCAGCATTTCATAACCACCGCCTGCTGGCGCTGCACCTGCCGCACTTGCGTGGGCGTTTGAAATAAATAAACTCATAACACTTCCTCTTTAATTTTTATAAAATTTGATTTCTTAGTTTTCGGTATTAGCAAGCTCTGGCACTTCTTGGCCGCGGCGCGCATAAAAATCGTTTACAAACTCATCAAGCTTACCTTCGCTGATCGCATTGCGTAAGCCTTCCATAACACGTTGATAGTAACGTAAGTTATGAATTGTGTTTAGTCGCGCACCTAAAATTTCGTTACACTTATCAAGGTGATGTAGATATGCACGCGAATAGTTTTTACATGTGTGGCAATCACACTCAGGATCCAACGGACCGGTATCTGTTTTATGTACAGCGTTACGGATTTTAACAATACCGCCAGTCACAAATAAGTGACCATTACGCGCATTTCGCGTTGGCATAACACAGTCAAACATATCAATACCACGGCGTACCGCTTCAACTAAGTCTTCTGGTTTACCTACGCCCATTAAGTAACGCGGTTTGTTTTCAGGCATTTTATAAGCGCAATGATCAAGAATATTGATCATTTCATTTTTTGGCTCACCCACTGATAAACCACCTAAGGCATAGCCATCAAAGCCTATTTCTTCAAGGCCTTTTTGTGACTGCGCACGAAGCTCAGGGTACATACCACCTTGAATAATACCAAACAAAGCAGACGGGTTATCACCATGCCCTTCCTTCGAGCGCTTAGCCCAACGAAGTGATAATTCCATTGAATCTTTTGCTTCTTTTTCAGTGGCCGGGTACGGTGTGCATTCGTCAAATATCATTACAATATCTGATCCTAAATCACGCTGTACTTGCATTGCCTTTTCTGGCGAAAGCATGATTTTTTCACCGTTTACTGGTGAACTAAACAACACACCTTCTTCAGAGATTTTACGCATTGCGCCGAGGCTAAAAACTTGGAAGCCGCCTGAATCAGTTAGGATAGGACGATCCCAGTTCATAAAATCATGTAAATCACCATGTTGTTTGATGATCTCAGTACCAGGGCGAAGCATTAGGTGAAAGGTGTTCCCTAAGCAAATTTGTGCGCCTGTATCTTTTACTTCATCTGGGGTCATGCCTTTAACAGTACCGTAGGTACCAACGGGCATAAATGCAGGTGTTTCTACAACACCTCGGTCAAAAATCAAGCGGCCGCGGCGCGCTTTACCGTCAGTACGGTCTAATTCAAATTTCATATCATCCTCAATGTCAGAAAAACAGTCCAACAAGCTATAATTTAACCGTTCGATTCTAACCTTTTTGTTAGCGCAATACTATTAATTGGGCTAAAAGTGAGAATTAAAAGAGCGATTACTCAAATCAAAAAGCCCAACACGCGGCTGGGCTTTAAACACATTTAATTAACCCTTATTTACGGGTTAAAAACATCGCATCACCGTAACTAAAAAAACGGTACTTTTGTTCTATCGCGGTTTGATAAGCAGACATAATATTGTCTTGCCCTGAAAAAGCACTCACGAGCATAATCAAAGTCGATTCAGAAAGATGAAAGTTAGTTACCATGGCATCGACTACGTTAAATTGATACCCCGGATAAATAAAAATATCGGTGTCACCAAAGTAAGTATCAAGCTTACCGCCATGAATTTTAGCCGCCGACTCAAGCGAACGAACAGACGTGGTACCTACCGCGATAACGCGTCCACCGTTTGCTTTGGTTTTAGCAACCGCAGTAACAACATCATCAGGCACTTCAATGTATTCTGAGTGCATGATGTGGTCATCAACCGAATCAACGCGCACTGGCTGAAAAGTCCCCGCCCCTACGTGTAATGTGACAAAGGCCATGTTAACCCCTTTATCTTTTAACGCTGCCATAAGCTTATCGTCAAAGTGCAGACCCGCTGTTGGCGCTGCTACTGCACCTGGTTTTTCACCATAGACAGTTTGATAACGCATACGGTCATCTTCTGTATCAGGGCGGTCAATGTAAGGCGGTAATGGCATGTGACCAATATCGTTTAAAATCTCAAGTACATTTTCACTGCCAGTAAATTCAAGCTCAAACAGTTCTGCATGGCGACCTACCATGGTTGCTTTTGCCTTACCTTCTAAGGTAATAACGGAGCCTTCTTTAGGCGATTTACTTGCACGCACATGAGCCAGCACTCTGTGCTCGTCTAATACCCGCTCAACAAGTACTTCAACTTTACCGCCCGATTCTTTTTGCCCATACATGCGAGCAGGAATAACTTTAGTATTGTTAAATACCAGTAAATCGTTTTCATTTACTAATTCCAAAATATCACTAAATACTTTGTGCTCTAATGCCCCAGTTGGGCCATCTAAAGTTAGTAAACGGCTACTTGTTCTGTCTTCTTTTGGAAAACGAGCAATAAGCTCATCAGGTAGGTCAAAACTAAAGTCTGCTACGCGCATAACATCTACATCCAGATCAAAAAATTCGCGCCAAGTTTAACCCTATCAAACGTATTGCTCAACTAAGTTTAAAAACCCAGGAATGTTTTCTTGTGGTTAAGGACAAATGGCATTATCCTAATCTACTGTATTAACATAGGTTGAATAAGAGGTAGTGACGTCATGGCTAAGCAGCTCCAGTTGCTGATATTAAACGCCAGTGTGGCTGAACGGCAGACTATTAGGTCGACTCTAAGCAAACTTAATGTGTTTACTTTCATTGAGGTCGATGATACCCAGCAAGCATTAGAGCTGCTAAAAAATCAGACTGTTGATATTATTATAACTGGCTTAGATGTCGGTAAAATTGACGGCTGGCGCTTCTCTCGCATGATTCGCTCAGGATTATTAAAAACGCCAAAAAACACACCTATTGTACTAACACCCCCTATTTATTGTGAAAGAATCGCTGAAACAACAGCGCGCAGTTATGGCATTGATGCGGTATTACCGTTTGAACGTCAAGACATGCTGCCTCAGGTACTTGCCAATGTATTATCAACGCATTTAGAAAAAAGTAGCCGTTTAAATCTTTTACTTATTGAGCTTGACGATAAAAAAGCGGGTGAAATTGAAGAAACATTGGCGCTTAATTTTGCCTGCACCCGCACAAAAACAAATAAACAAGCTTTGGCAATTTATCTGCAACAAACTTTTTCTATTGTATTGTTAGATGCCACCTCAGCAAATGCCGTGGCGGCAAGCCAACTTGTTGAAGAAATGCTACAACATAATCCCAAACAAGCCATAGTAACAATAATAGATACGCGCGATGCAGATTACGCTGAGCAACTACTGCTGTCGGGAGTGACTGATTTTATTCGTACGCCATACCAGCCTACGTTTTTGAGCAAGGTATGCGACCATGCCGCGCGCCGCGAAGATTTTATGGTGAGTTATGCTGAGTTTGCCCAAAAAGTAGAGCAATTAAGTCAAAGCCAAAGCCGCTACAAAGAGCTTTTTTCGGCCCATCAGCGCATCTTGTTACATTTGAATACGGTTGTGCTTGAGTTTGACCAACAAGGTCTTATTCGGTTTATTAATCCCGCATGGGAATCTCTATCTGGCTTTGGTATTAAACACACCTTAACTAAGTCATTAACTGACTTTTGTGAAGAAGAGTGTAAAGTAAAATTACTCGGCACCATTAGTAATATTCTAAATGGCGGCAAAGAGCAGCAAAAAGTAGAAATTCAGATCCAGCATAAAGAAGGGCGTGCTATTTGGGTTGAATGCCGTCTACAACTTATTAAAAATAGTAGTAATGCTGCCAGTATAACTGCCACAATAGACAACATCCATGAACGAAAACAAGCGGAACTACAGCTACGCCATTTGGCTCTTCATGATACATTAACAGGCCTACACAACCGTTATTACTTTGATCAACAGCTTAACCTTATTTGTCAGCCTGAATATACATTTGCTCAAAGTGAACATGCACTTATTTACATAGATTTAGATCATTTTAAAATAATTAATGACAGCAAAGGCCATCAGCAAGGTGACATCGTACTCAAAGAGGTCGCACAACTTTTCACAGCTAATATCAGTGATGAACATCTAATCTGTCGTATTGGTGGTGATGAGTTTGCTGTTATTTTAAAAAATATGAATCTATTAGATGCGCACTTAGTTGCTGAAAGCATTTGTATGGCGATTGATGGGCATCAATTTAAATCGGAAGAACAAATTTACTCCATCAGTTGCTCAATCGGTTTAACGCAAATTACAGCTTCAAATAACGACCCGAGTGAATGTTTAAAGCAAGCAGATATTGCGCTCTATGTTGCAAAAAGTTTGGGTAGAAATTTAGTTCACTGCTATTCAAAAGATGATGCCAATCACAACACCTTGCAAGCGGGTCTTGAGTGGGGACACAGCATACGCCAAGCCTTACAGCAAGATCAGATAGAGTTGCATTATCAGCCTATTTGGGACTTTAAAAGAGGCGAAGTAGCGTACTTTGAAGCTCTCTTACGCTTAAAGTTAGGCGATGAACTGGTTTACCCAAATCAGTTTATTCCATCGCTTGAACTTCTCAATGATACATACCTGATGGACCAGTGCGTTATTCGTAATGCGATAGCTGCGATTGCCAAGCACCCAGAGCTCAGCCAAGTAGCTATTAACTTATCTGCGCAATCATTCTTAGATGAACGCCTGTTACCACATATTGAGTCAACACTGAAAGACTATAATTTGCCGCCGACACGGGTGATCTTTGAAATCACTGAGTCTGCTAGTATTAATAACTTAACAGCAACTCGTGCGATGATTGAAAAGCTCAACCGCCTTGGTTGTCACTTTTCAATTGACGATTTTGGCACAGGCTTCAGCACGTTCAATTACCTCAAGCAATTACCCGCTCAGCATGTCAAAATTGATGGTTCATTTGTAAGAGATATGCTTAACGACCCGATTGATTTAGCATTAGTAAAAGCCATTAATGATATCAGCCGTTCTTTAGATAAACGTTCTGTGGCTGAGTATGTTGAAAATAAAGATATTTTCTTAGCATTAAAAGAAATAGGTGTTGATTATGGACAAGGTTACTTTATAGCACGGCCTCAGCCTGTAGAAAAAATAGCCGATGAGCTCGAAAAAATATCTAAAAATAAAACTTTTTACGAACAATAACCTAGCTTGAGCATTACAAATTTATACATTTTTAACCAATTTTATACTTTCATCTAGCCGTAACTCTTCTATACTTTTACTCGACGTTGTTAAATGTCTTGCTTATAAACAGATAGACAAAAATAAACAAGACATCATAGATTGACAAGAACATACCATTATAAAATAACATGCTGTTTTTGGTGGTTTTGTCGATTAAGGAGCTAGGTTATGGTGCAATTGATCGTGTTAATACTAATAGTGAACTTGGGTATAGCGTACCAATGCTATAAATATGCCACTAGAAAAGGTTACCCTAAAACTACGTTTGCCTGCTTAGGCCTAGTACCGTATTTTAATTTAGTTGTCTGGGTCTACTTGTTGTTTCTGCCTGATATTACCCACCTCAATAAACAATTTGAATTTGAAGGTCATAATGAAAAGCAGCCATTATAAATGACTGCTTTTCATTCTAAATTTTTACTAAAATTGGTAACTAACGGCTTTACGTGCCAACTCACTGGCCTTAGTTTCACCAATCACACATTTTTTTATATCGCTTTTATTAAATACCTTAATTAAACTTTTACTGTTTTGCCCCAAGCCCCCTAACACAAAACTAACATGCTCATTATTTGGTAAGCTGCGCAGCCCACTACCATAGTCACAAAGCGTTAAACTAATACTTTGGCTAATTTTTTCGAGTAACTGCTTTTGCTCTTCGGCTTTTTGTTTCTCGCGTTGTGCTTGTTTAGCACTAATTTCTTGGCGTGCTTTTTTCTGTTCCTTTGTCAGCTTAGTTTGTTGTTTTTCGAGTGCTTTAATCTCTTTTTCTACGCTTTTTTTACGCGCTGCTAACTCTTTTTCCTCAGCGCTGTTGTCATGACGTGTCGCGAATTCTAAATCTCGTTTCTCTCGTTCTAAGTCACGTAACTCGCGGCTCACATCTCGCTCTTTCTCAGCGATGTCGCGCACTTTCTCCGCTCCATCACGCATTACTTCCATTGCATGTTGATACGCTTCTCGTGAAGACTCTACTGCCTGTTCACTGATGATTTCGACGTGATCACTGATAAATTCAATGTTCACATCTGAAAAATCAATGTCAGGCATAGGAGGCAATGGAGCATCGGGTGCCCCGCTAAAAATAGCGTGCCAGCGATTTGCCCCTCTAATATCTAATTCGAACACTATGCCTTGTTTAGCGAAGTAGTTTGCGTTTATGGCGCGCACTTTTTTATCCGTATCTTGCTTTAACGCCGTACTAAGTATGTTTTCCATTATGCTAACTTCACGGGCAATTGCACTCAATTGTTCAGGTGCTTGCGCTAGCGATTGAACACTTGCACACCCAGTTGCAATAGCGATAACACTACACATCATCATTTTTTTCATGATTTACTCCTAATTTTTTGCGATAGCAGCCATGGGCTGCGCTTGAACTTGTTCGGCTATATCATTTAACTGCATTCGCAGATAAGCGTGATCTTGAGCTCGTTGAGTTTTTATATAACTAATTAAACTATTGATGTCTTCTTGGCGCTCGACCCGCCCGGTCGCTATGGCTTCTTTAGTTAATTGATACATATACTGTTGTTGCAGCTCATTTTGTGCCGAAATAATATTTTGTAGTTGGTCTATTTGCTTTTGCTGGGATTGCAACAGTGTTGTTTGCTTTGCCAGTTGCACCGACAACTCATCTTGATCATTTTTATGTGGCACTAAAAACAGCAAAGCGCACACTATAATCGAGGCTGCAACGGCCCAGGTAGCACTATTGCTTTGGTTGTTGTACCTTGCTTTTACCCCTAAAGTGGATGATCGGTTCCAATCAGGCACATGTTGCTGTTTATAGTCACGGCTTTGCGCTTGCCAGCGCTGTGCTTGTGCTAGCATGACACTGTATTGCGGGCTCGCTTTTAATTGCTCGAGCGCCTCATCTGTCATTGGCTTGCCTTCTAACCATTGTTCAAAAAGCGCGTCTAAATTAGCCATCAACGGCCTCCAAATGTACTTTTAATTTACCTAATGCACTGTATAAACGTGATTTAGCTGTATTGGTTGATATGTCTAACTGCAGTGCAATTTCATCAAACGTACAATGCTGAAAAAACTTTAACTCCACCACCAAACGTTGCTCCCAAGGTAGATTATTCATCATCACTTTGAGCTGATTATGCTCTAATTGCACGATTTGATTGTGTTCAAGCTCACCGTGCTTGCACGTTTGCTCAGGCGTATCATCGAGCGGCTGATAGATACGCCGGCGGCGATAAAATTCAACCCCGCGACGATGCACTATTTGAAATACCCAGGTATTGAAACTGGCGTCACCGCGAAAGTTAGGCAAACTTTTATACACAGAAATAAACACTTCCTGCATCAAATCCATTGCATCATCGGGATTGCTAAGCATACGTAAGCAATGATTATAAACGTGGCTCTCATACTGCTTAACGAGCTTGATCCAGGCTCGCTTATTACCCTGCTGCGCTTTTTGAATTAAAGTCTCTTGCGATTGAAAAAACACGGTTCTCAGTTTTTAGTTTATTTACTTATTATCTTAGTCGAGGGAGTGAGGTGAATAGTTTGAAAAATTAAAAAAAAGCGCAATTAAATTGCGCTTTGTTGAGTTTAAAAAATTAAACTTGGCACTGCTTGGTTAAAAAGTCCTTCAGCGCTTGGCTAAAAAGCCTAAAATCACGAATTCGACCGGTAGTTTTACGCCATAAGATACCTATATCACGATAAGCATCACCCTTTGAGGGGGTCGCGAGCATGTTCTTGTTTGCTAAAATTCCGGCATTGATAGCCATTTGCGGCAAGAAGGTCACGCCAAGCTGATATTCGACCATACTAAGCAAAGTATGCAAGCTGGCTGCTTCAAACGGATTAATGCAGCTTGAACGATTTAAGTGGCAAGCACTCAACGCATGGCCTGTCATACAGTGCTCCCGTTCTAGTAAGAAGACACTTGCATCAGGCAATAAATTAAAGTCTTCTATACCTGCTGCGGGCTTATATTCTGCATGATGCACTAAACTAAAATGATCTTGTGCCAGTACCTGAGTATGAAATTTATCGGTTTCATAAGGTAATGCTAATAGCGCTAAATCTATATGCCCATGCTCTAACTTATCAAGCAGGCTGTCGCTGGTATCTTCTACAAGCACCAGTTCGAGATCGCTAAATTGCTGCTGACAAAAATGATAAAGAGGCGCCGCGATAAAACTTGCGATTGTTGGTATAACACCGAGGGTCAACTTACCACTCAGTGGATTAAGGTGGCTTTTAGTTAACTCTTTAACACTCATGGTATCGTCGATAATTTTTCGAGCGCGCTCAACCACTTCTTCACCAACAGCAGTAAACATTAAGCTGCGGTTTTCTCTCTCAATAAGCTGGCAGCCGAGGGTTTCCTCAAGCGTTTGAATTGCGCTACTTAATGTCGATTGACCAATAAAACAGGCACTTGCTGCGCGGCCAAAGTGTTGATGCTGATGCACAGCCAATAGATACTGTAGCTGTTTGATACTGGGTAGATTAGTCATTACTTTTGTTACCTACAAATAAAAAGACCCCAATACCGAGGGCATTGAGATCTTTTCAAGCTAAAAGTCTGTGCTACTTAAAAGCTACGGGAATTAGACTCCGAACGCAGTTCTTAATATGTAGAAAATAACAATAGCAAGACCTGCACCAACTGGCAATGTAATTACCCAAGAAACCACAATGTTTCTTACTACACCCATATTAAGTGCGGCAATACCACGCGCCATACCTACACCTAACACCGCACCAACAAGGGTTTGTGTGGTTGAGATAGGTAAACCTGTGCCAGATGCAATTACAACAGTTGAAGCAGCTGCAAGCTCAGCAGCAAAACCGCGGCTAGGTGTTAAATGTGTAATACCTTCACCAATTGTTTTGATTACTTTCTTACCTAAAATAGCAAGACCAGCAACAATACCAATACCACCCAGCGGTAATATCCACCATGCTAGTGCAGCTTTCTTAGCAATTTCACCATTGTTTTCAACTATATTTACAACTGCAGCCAATGGACCAATTGCGTTAGCAACATCGTTTGAACCATGGGCAAATGCCATACAACATGCAGTTAGTACCATTAAGATTGCAAACACTTTTTCAACATTGTTGAACTGCATTTTTTTATCCGCTTGCGGGTCTATCTTCAAGCGAGAAATAGCAACTTTTCCTAGTAAACCTACGACTACTGCAATGGCGATAGCTAAGGCATAACCTTCAACAGCGCCTAGATTCACACCTATATGCTTTAGGCCTTTTTTGATAGTAACCAAAGACATAATAAAACCAGCTAAGCCCATATAGATTGGTACAAAGCGTTTAGCATTTTTAAGTGGAGATTCGGTATCGAAAATCAACTTTTGCGCACTCATAAATATTAAGTATGCAATAAAGCCTGAAATAGCAGGTGTTACAATCCAACTGCCTACGATACCCGCAACTTTACCCCATTGAATAGCTTCACTACCTACTGCTACAAGGGCGAAACCAATGATAGCACCGATGATTGAGTGAGTTGTTGAAACAGGCCAACCTAAGAACGAGGCAATGAGTAACCAACTACCTGCTGCAAAAAGCGCTGAAATCATACCCAGCACCATCAATTCAGGGATATCCATAAATGGTGTTGAATCGATAATACCTTTACGAATTGTTGATGTTACCTCGCCACCGGCCAGATAAGCACCTGCAAATTCAAACACCATAGCAATTAAAATTGCTTGTTTGATTGTGAGTGCTTTTGAACCAACTGATGTCCCCATCGCATTGGCGACGTCATTCGCACCAATACCATAAGCCATAAAAAAACCGACAGCAGCGGCAATTAAAATTAATACCGTGCCATAAGATGCAATGATATCCATTGTGTAACCTTAATCTTTCGTTATTGAACTGAGTGTAAATTAACGAGCTAACATCAGCTCAAGACGTGAACCTACGCGTTCTGCTATATCAGCAAGTTCGCCGACCCATTCGATGATCTTATATAAAAACATCACATCGACTGGATTAAGTTTATCTTCTACGACGCGCAACTGGCGACGTATTTTGATTTGCATATCATCCGTGTCTTGTTCTATTGCATCCAATTCAACGAGCATTTTTTCAACCAAGGTCACTTCGCGACCTTTGAAGCCTGTTTCTAATAGCTCATCTAATTCATTGATTGCTTTTGATGCTTGTTTAGTCGCATCAACACAACGAGTTACATAGGCTAAGAAATCAGTTTGAATTTCTTTTGGTATGGTCATTTCACGACCAATTACACGACCAGCAATGTCTTTAGCTTTATTAGCAATTTTATCCTGCTGGGTGACGAGCTCAAGCAGATCTGTACGCTCTACCGGCATAAATAAACCACGCGGTAGTTGTAAACGTATATTTCTTTTCATGTCGTCGGCTTCACGCTCTAAATTACGAATGTCTAAGCGAATTTCTTCTGCTTGAGCCCACTCTTCTTTAAAAACGTGGTGGAAAAAAGGGATCAACGCTTTACTTGCTTGATGTACCTTTTTGATGTGATCTTCCATTGGCTTGATAGGAGATTTTGCGAATACCCCTAAAAATGCGTTTGTAGGCATAACTGACCCTTAAATCAAATTAGTATGCTTTGCAGCACGAATTTTACAGCATTCACAACGATTGTGAACGCTTTTTATTATTTAGCGCCATTCTGCGTGCAATATTTACTAAAGTAAAAGAATAAAAAGCGACACAAGGTCGCTTTTTAACATGATAATGAGAAGATAAAGCTATAGTGACTTTTCAATATCTTCTTGAGATGTATGACGAATATCTTTTCCATTAACAAAATAGATTATATATTCTGCAATGTTTTGGCATCTATCACCAATGCGCTCTAATGAGCGAACAGACCACACCAAATCCATAATTTTTGGAATTGAGCGAGGATCTTCCATCATATACGTCATTATTTGGCGTGTGATAGCTTCATATTCGCGGTCAACTTTGGCATCTTCTTTATGTACTTCAAAGGCTCTTTGGACGTCCATACGGGCAAATGCATCCAAAACATCATGCAACATTTTAGAAACTTGGCGACCCATATTCTCAATATTCACTAATAAATCTTGCTGATCTTTGGTAAATGAATCTAGTGCAACTTTTGCAATTCGCTCAGCTTCATCACCAATTCGCTCTAAATCTGCAATGGTCTTAGCGATTGCAATAACTAAACGTAAATCACTGGCAGCAGGTTGACGACGCGCGATAATGCGGGTGCATTCTTCGTCAATATTAACTTCCATTGCGTTAACTTTGTAATCGTTTTCACGCACTTTACGCGCAAGTTCTGCATCGCCATTACTAACCGCATCAAGCGCACTGTTTAATTGCTGTTCAACTAAACCACCCATGCTCAATACATGGTTACGAACATTTTCAAGCTCTTGATTAAAGCGACCTGAAATGTGCTTATTGATATTGTGTTCCATTATTAACCTTCTTATCAAATTCGTTTATTACTGCAAATGACCTACAACAAACTTCTAACCGTAACGACCTGTAATGTAGTCTTCAGTTTTCTTTTTGTTTGGCGTGGTAAATAGCGTATTGGTATCGGAATACTCAATTAACTCACCCATGTACATAAATGCAGTTTGATCTGATACACGCGCTGCTTGTTGCATGTTATGTGTAACAATAACAACGGTAAACTTATTTTTTAAATCGTTGATCAGCTCTTCAATAACCAAAGTGGAAATTGGATCAAGCGCGGATGTCGGTTCATCGAGTAACAATACTTCTGGCTCAATTGCAATTGAACGTGCAATAACTAAACGCTGTTGCTGACCACCTGATAGACCAAATGCACTATCATGTAACCGATCTTTCACTTCATCCCACAACGCAGCACCACGTAAAGACTGCTCAACCACTTCGTCTAGTTTACGCTTTTCTTTAATACCTTGTAAGCGTAGGCCATAAACCACATTTTCGTAGATCGATTTTGGGAATGGATTTGGACGCTGAAACACCATACCAACATTACGACGAAGTGCAGCTACATCAACATTTTTATCGTATATATTTTGACCGTGAAGTAATATTTCGCCTTCAATACGGCAAATATCAACTAAGTCATTCATGCGGTTAATACAGCGTAACAATGTTGATTTACCACAACCTGATGGCCCGATAAATGCGGTTACTTGACCCTTAGGGATCTTCATATTAACCGAGCTTAATGCTTGTTTATCACCATAGTAAAGATCCAAGTCCTTGATCTCGAGTGCTGTTTGCTCTTTACCTAAATTCTCTAAATCCAACTTCAAGCCTGTGCTTGACTGGTTTACTTGTGGAGCGACTGTAATCATGTCTTTATACCTTTACTAATTAATGCTCAAGCGATCTGTATTTTTCACGTAAATGATTACGTATGCCGATTGCTGTGATATTTAATGTGATAATCACTGATACTAATAAGAATGCAGTGGCATATACCAGCGGACGAGCCGCCTCAACGTTCGGGCTTTGGAAGCCAACATCGTATATATGGAAGCCTAAGTGCATAAACTTTCTATCTAAGTGAAAATACGGGAAGTTACCATCAAGCGGTAGCGTGGGTGCCATTTTCACCACACCCACCAACATTAATGGCGCAACTTCACCCGCTGCGCGAGCAACGGCTAATATTAAACCTGTCATTATGGCTGGGCTTGCCATTGGTACAATAATACGCCACAAAGTTTCAGCTTTCGTAGCACCAAGTGCCAATGAACCATGG
Source organism: Pseudoalteromonas sp. 3D05 (assembly GCF_002723455.1). Classification (GTDB taxonomy): domain Bacteria; phylum Pseudomonadota; class Gammaproteobacteria; order Enterobacterales; family Alteromonadaceae; genus Pseudoalteromonas. Next base: position 54,872 of record NZ_PDUS01000019.1, read on the forward strand.
CGCACTGTACTTGGAATTCGTGACAACCCTTCTTCTGTCGAAACAATAACAACAGGCAGCGTAAGAATCGCGAGTGTCAATGCTGACCACATCACACCCGGTGTACCAAACACTGGGCTAGGTGCTGCTTCTGGGTAAAATAGTTGGTCTAAGCTTCCGCCTAATACATAAACGAAGAAGCCTAAGCCGAATACACCATATACAATTGAGGGTACACCCGCTAAGTTGATCACCGCGATACGAATCATTTTTGTCACTGCATTCTTAGCAGCATACTCATGTAAGTAAATTGCAGCAACAACACCAAATGGAGTCACAATCACCGCCATCAGCATTACCATGAATACCGTACCAAATATAGCAGGGAAAACACCCCCTTCAGTATTAGCTTCACGTGGGTCGTCTGAAATAAACTTACCTAACTGTACAAAGTAGTGGCCTAGTTTTGCAAAAAAGCCCATGTCGTTTGGTAACCAAAAATCAAGTACTTGGTAAAGTGGTATAGTAACACTTACACCGCGCATATCTTTAACGGTTACTTTGTCGCGCTTTGCTTGGCTACGAAGTGCAAAAAGTTGTTTTTCAAGCACCAAGTAATCGGCTCGAAGTGCTGCACGTTGCTGAGCAAGCTCAGCCACTCGCTCATCAGTCAGCGCATCGTCTAATAAGTAAGACTTCTCCTGAAGACGCAGACGCTCTAGCTCATAGTTTATATGGCCGATGTCACCGTCTTGTAGATCTGCAGCTTGATCATTTAAATCTACTGCACGATCAACCAGCTCTTCCAGTACTTGTTTTTTATTGTCAGTAATGACTTGCCCGTCTTTTATCACTGTTTCAATATAGCCGTAAAAATTACCATTTTTACTACGTTCAAATACTGCAAGATCCGCAGGAGTCGTCTTTGATTTTATATCCGTTTCAAGTACCCAACGGAAATCTAAATCTACGTATTCACGGTTACCCGTTTTAATGAGTAAACGTTCTAAGTTTTCTTTGTTAAAACCTGATAAATCTACGCCCATCGCTTCTAGGCGTGATTTTGGCACCATTTCTCGGTCATATACTTCACCAATAACGGTTTGTTTTGTCACTGAGCCATCTAGCTCAAATTGCATTACTTGTGAAGGCCAGAAAAAGCTTAACCCTTTCCATGCAATCATCGCTAATAATCCAAGAACAGATATCAAGCTGATGCTTACTGCACCACCTGTCATCCATATCCAAGGAGAACCTGACTTAAACCACTGCTTTACCATGTCGTGTTTCTCCAATTACATTGAGCTGTATTTATCACGCAGCTGCTGACGAACAAACTCAGCCACTGTGTTGAAAATAAAAGTAAATATGAATAATACAAATGCCGCCAAGAACAGGATTCGATAATGTGAACTCCCTACTTCAGACTCAGGCATTTCAACTGCAATATTGGCCGCTAACGTACGCATACCTTGGAAGATACTCCAGTCCATAATAGGTGTGTTACCTGTTGCCATAAGTACAATCATGGTTTCACCTACTGCGCGGCCTAATCCCATCATTACCGCAGAGAAGATACCCGGGCTGGCAGTTAACAATACAACGCTTACCAATGTTTGCCATTGTGTAGCTCCTAACGCAAGAGAGCCATTCGAAAGGTGCTTAGGTACACTAAATACTGCATCTTCAGCAATAGAGAAGATAGTAGGTATCACAGCAAAGCCCATCGCAATGCCAACAACTAATGAGTTACGTTGGTCAAATGTCATCCCTAATTCATTGGTCAGATATTGACGTACATTGCCATCGAACATCCACAGTTCAATCGCACCACTCATTGCAAACGCTAACCAGCCTATCAGTAACACAACAGGAATAAGTAAAATTGAGTGAGAGCCTTCAGGAATACGATGACGAATGCTGGCTGGTAACTTTGTCCAAGCAAAAGCTGTGGCAATAATACCCAAAGGTAACATAACCAATAAACCGACAATGGCAGGTAAATGTTCCTCGATTAATGGCGCCAGCCATAAACCCGCTAAGAAACCTAAAATTACCGTAGGCAATGCTTCCATTATTTCGACGGTGGGTTTAACTACTTTACGTAACTCACTTGACATAAAGTATGCTGTATAAATAGCCGCTGACAATGCAATCGGCACAGCAAATAACATGGCATACATTGCCGCCTTAATTGTACCGAATGAGATGGGCACTAAAGAAAACTTCGATTCAAAATCATCACTTGCTGATGTTGATTGCCAAATATAACCTGGCTCTGGGTAGCCTTCATACCACACTTCTTGCCATAAAGCTGACCAGGTTACTTCTGGGTGCTCGTTATGAATTTCTACAACGGTTAGCTTGTTATCAGCTAAAATAAGTGCCGCGTTCGAACGTGGTGCAATTGCAAAGTTTTCAATTGCACCATCGCTTATTTTACCTTGCCAAAGTTTTGCTTCACTGGTGGTGTAGTACAAACCTAGCTCACCATTTGAACTGGTAGTAAAGAAAGTACGGCGATAAAACTCTGTGAAGATATCTAGCTTGTTTTGTTTTGTTGTTTCAAAAGCACGAATCTTTTGATACTCACGACCGTCATCCGTGTTGACTTCAAACCACTGAGATACTTCGCCGTTGTCATTAGCAAGCATCAATGAGTTTGCACCAGCTAGAAGTTCTGCAGAAACTAAATTAGCATTTTCTTCGTTAGCAGCCAAAACCTGAATCAGTTCAACGTCGCTAGGAAAGCGCGTATCATAGATATAAATTTGATTTGCCGTGCGGACAAAAGTGCGTGTTGTGTCTGGTGACATGAGCAATTGATCAATACGCCCATCAACATCTAATTCTGTGCGCTCAACTTGCCACTCAATTTCGCCCGTGAACATGTTTTCTTCAGCAACAAAGCTGCTAAACATTAAGCGTTTATCAACGGTTTGTGCAACGATGGCCGTTTTCTCTTCATAGTGGCTAAAAGCAAATTGAGAAATGGCAGCACCTTGATCATCAACAACCAGTGACATTTCACCCAGTGGGTAATCTAAACGAGGCGTTAATTTGCGTTTGTTATTTGGAAACGTAACTAAAAATTTTGGTACAACGATGACCGCTGAACCATTTTCCAAACCATATGCGTATTGCCCCTGAAAAGGCGCGCTTTTAGCAAAGCTTGATACTTTAGCGTCGAGAGTGACAGGGAGGCTTGTGAGTTTATTACCAAATGTTTGCTTTTCTACACTGTAGAAATCAACTGCGCCCGCTCTAGTCAGTAAAAACGCAACTTCTGTTTGCTCTTCTACACCTAGGCCTGCAATCTGCTCAATATTATTCAATTCAAAGCTATCGCGTGTCTCCACTTTCGCAGATTCAAAAATAGGTTGAACTACATATAGCAAATAGAAAAATATTAACAGCAGCGCTATTAATACCATTATACCGCCAGCAGTAATGCTAAATTGGGCAAACCGGTCTTTAAACAGACGGCTTCTATCCGTATTGAAAGACGGTTTATTCGGATTGGAAGTCATCGAAACACCTTTAAAACTTAACGTTGGCTTATTATATTTCACCAAGATGACAGTAATGTTACAGACGTCATAATAGCGTTAATTTGCTTTCTAGCTATAACCAATGGCTTTAAACGCTAATATTTATCAAAAAAATAGCTTACACCACCAATATGAGAAAATTTCACCTTTCTAATACCGCATAATAAACAGTAGGTTAACTAACTAAAGTATGAGAAACCTACTTTTTCTTTGTATCAAATTGGAACCAAACCCAACAAAAGTTGGACAAAATAACTAACTGAGTCAATACTCAACTTGGCTTTATAAACATAATAATCATTCAACTATTTCATGCCGATGCATTTTTCTGAACGGCACTTTTAGGAACCTACTCATGAAGCAATTAGTTATCACTATTTTAGGGCACGATCGCCCCGGCCTTGTCGAAGACATTTCGTCTGCTATTTTAAGTCATCATGGAAACTGGTTAACAAGTAACTTGAGTCATTTAGCTGGACATTTTGCAGGAATTTTAGAAGTAACAGTACCTGAGGAGCATCTTAAAGAGTTGCAAGTTGCACTCGATGAGTTGCCAGATCTAGAGGTCAAAATTGAAAACGGTGTCGAGTCAATTGAAAACACCCCCGCTGAAACATTGAACTTTGTTATCACAGGTAATGATCGCCCAGGGATAGTGCAAGAGCTTGCCAGTGTTATTAGACACAAAGGTGCCAGCATTACTCACCTAAACTCTAAACAACAAAGCGCGCCAAATTGGGGAGTACCTATTTTTAGCGCTGTGGCAACAATTGAACTTCCTCAAGGCATGAACAAAGATGAAGTTGTTAATGCACTAGAGGCTATTACAGCTGATTTGATCGTTGACATTGAGTCAGCGTAAACCTTTCCCATACTGTCGTAAATTCCCATGACAAACATGTAATGCAATTGACATGTTTGTCATGATAATGTCATCTTTTTGTACTACCTTTTAAGGAGACGTTATTTAAGGAATGAATCATGAATGCGTGCTCAAACGTGTCGCAAACAATCACTTATTTTGCACCAGAGTTAAGTTGGCTGTCATTTAATGACCGAGTGCTTCAAGAAGCAGCTGACGAAAACAACCCCATTATAGAACGCATGCGCTTTTTGGGGATTTTTTCTAATAATTTAGATGAGTTTTTTAGGGTTCGTGTTGCTGACGTAAAACGCCGAATACTACTAAATAAATTACCTGATACGAATTTTGATGAAGATGAGATATTACTTGCTGAAATTCAGCAAAAAGTCCTGCAATTAACCAAAAAATTTAATGCCATTCACCAGCAAATCCTCTGCGACTTAAATGATCATAACATCCATGTTGATCGCCCAGAGGCACTCAGTGATTTTCATATCAGTTGGTTAAAAACTTTTTTTCATGACAAAGTTCTTCAGCATATTTCTCCCATCATGCTGGATGAGAATAAAGATTACTCTGATCATATCAACGATACAATGACCTACATCTTTGTCGAAATGCTCAGTGATAAAAGCCATTATGCGATGCTCGAAGTGCCAACCGATAGAGTCCCTCGGTTTGTAATTTTACCTCCGGAGAAAACGCGTCGTCACAAAACAATTGTATTACTCGATGATATAATTTTGTTTTTTATTAATGATGTGTTTAGTAACTTTTTCAGTTTTAACGAAATACAAGGTCACTCAATCAAACTCACCCGTGACGCTGAGTACAACTTAGACGACGAGCTAGAAGAAGGTATTCTTGATAAAATGTCCAAAGGCTTAAAGCAGCGAATTTATGCCGAGCCAGTTAGGCTGGTATACGACCAAGTAATGCCTGAGTCGATGCTTAAAGTGATGAAGAAACGCTTAGGGGTCACCCATCATGATGCCCTTATACCAGGTGGGCGCTATCGGAACTTTAGGGATTTTATTGGCTTCCCTAATATAGGACGCCAATACCTAGAGAATAAAAGCTTACCCGTTTTACAAAGTAGCTCATTTAATACCCATGCAAGTGTGTTTGACGCGATTACTCAGCAGGATATATTACTTTACTACCCTTACCATACTTTTAATCACTTACTTGAATATGTACGTCAAGCGGCGTTTGACCCAAAAGTTACACAAATCAAAGTAAATATTTATCGGGTCGCCAGTAAATCTCGATTAATCTCATCGCTAATTAATGCGGCAAAAAATGGCAAAAAAGTCACCGTTATGGTGGAGCTAAAAGCACGCTTTGATGAAGAAAATAACATAAAATGGGCAAAGGTATTGAGCGCTGCGGGCATTAAAGTTATTTTTGGCATCCCCGCATTAAAAGTACACAGTAAATTATGCATTATCCATCGCCGTGAAAAAGGCCAAATTGTAAAGTATACACATATAGGCACCGGCAATTTTCACGAAAAAACAGCTAAAATTTACACTGACTTTAGTTTGTTTACCAAGCATAGCGGCATTTGTGATGAAAGTGACAGCGTATTTAAATTTATAGAAAACAGCTATAAACCGTTTGTTTTTGAGCACTTAATGATCTCACCTGTTAATGCGCGAACAGTCCTTAATAAATTGATCTTGCAAGAAGTAACAAATGTCGAGAACGGTAAATCGGGCAAGATATCGATTAAAGTCAATAATCTTGTTGATAAAGAACTGATTGATAATTTGTATTTTGCTGCGCGCAAAGGGGTCAAGATTAAAATCATAGTACGTGGTATGTGCTCTTTAGTGCCTGGCATTGCAAATTTTAGCGACAATATTCGTGTAATCAGTATTGTCGATCGCTTCCTAGAACACCCTCGAGTCATGATATTTGGTACTAAAGGCGAAGAAAAAGTATATATCTCATCAGCAGATTGGATGACACGTAACTTAGATCACCGTGTTGAAGTGGGTGTTCCCATTTATGATGAAAAGTTAAAACAACTGATTATTGATATTATTGATTTACAATTTAAAGACCGCACAAAAGCACGTATTATTGATAGTGAGCAAAAAAACCTCTATGTCAAACGCGGTAATCGCAAAAAGATTCGCTCACAAATAGCAATCCATGACCTCTTAAAAAAATGGGAACACAATTACCATAATGAATAATTACCCTTCAATTGCTGCCGTTGATTTAGGCTCAAATAGTTTTCACTTAGTGGTAGCAAGAGAAGTGGATGGCTCTTTGCAGATTCTTCATAAAGAGAAACAGCGCGTATATTTGGCTGATGGATTGGATGATAAGCACCAACTTAGTCAAGCTGCGACCGAGCGGGCTTTAGCCGTATTGAAACAGTTCGCCACTACATTACAGGACTTCCCTGCGAGTAATGTAAAAATAGCCGCAACATATACCCTTAGGCGCGCCAAGAACATTAATGCATTTTTAACACAAGCAAGTAAGGTATTTCCTTATCATATTGATGTTATATCAGGGCAGGAAGAGGCACGTTTAATTTACCAAGGCGTGGCTCATTATATCCATCATGATGAAAATCGCTTAGTTGTCGATATTGGTGGTGGCAGTACAGAACTAATAATTGGCAAACATTTTGAACACTCATTGCTCAGTAGCCGTAATATGGGGTGTGTTAGTTGTAGTAAGCAGTTCTTTGCTGATGGGATCATTAATGGAAAACGCTTCAATAAAGCGCAAATCAGAGCAGAGCAAGAGCTTGAGGTTATTTATGCCAGCTATATGAGTGCAGGCTGGGACGCGGTGGTCGGTACCTCAGGAACAATTAAGTCGATTCTTGCAATGATTATTGCAAATGATCCACAACAAAAAACCATTACCCTAGAGCGCCTACTTGAATTAAAAACGCAGTTTATCGCAGCTAAAACGATTGATAACTTACTTATCACGGGATTAAGCCCTGAGCGCCAAGCCAGTATTTGCGGCGGGTTGGCTATTTTAATCGCTATTTTTAAGTTATTTAGTATCGACGAAATGGATTACAGTGACTTCTCATTGCGTGAAGGGCTACTTCATGAAATGCAGCAAAAGTTAGCACTAAAAGACATTCGTACCAATACAATCGCTAACTTAAGCGAAAGAAATGCTATTGATAAAGTACACGCTGGGCGAGTCGCAAACACCGCGGACTGGCTTTTTATTCAAGTGCAAAAAGAGTGGCAATTGGACTCACTGGATAACCATCAATTACTTGTTTGGGCTGCGCAATTGCATGAAATAGGCTTAAGTATTAACTCATCGGGCCTACATAAGCACAGTGCCTACGTCGTTGAAAATAGTCAGCTGCCTGGCTTCACACAACAACAACAAACATTGCTGAGTTGTTTGATACGTTTTTATCGTAAAAAGATTCGCTTAGAAGCATTTCCTCAACTTCTCTCGTTACCCCATTTTCAGATATTACAACTCATAGTTTTACTCAGATTAGCGGTATTATTAAATCAAAAGCGCCTAAGTGATCAACACCAAGATTTGGCGGTAACCGTGAAGGGAAACAGTATGTTATTGCAATTCCCTGTGGGGTGGCTAAGCGAACAAACCTTGCTATTAGCTGACCTACAACAAGAGCAAAAATACTTAAAGAAAGTCGGATTTTTAATCGACTTTGTTTGAATGAAATAACACGGGTAGTCAGTGCTACCCGTATATTTTTTACATATCCATATGACGATTTGAGCTTTGCATCATTTGTTTGATACCTTGCTGCTCAAGCTCTAATAACTGCGCTATTTTTTCTTTACCGTTTTCTGTTTTAGCTCGAGACAATAAGTACTCATATAACTCAATCACCGCTTGGTGTTGCTCCGTTAAATATGCCTGAATAACGTGCTCATCGACCTGTTTACCTTGATCAAGATCGTTAAATGTTAGCAACTCTGGATTTTTAGCGAAATACTCATAACAGTATGTATCGAGTGTATTAATTTCAGTGATCACTTTAAAACCAACCAAATCCTCGGCTAATTTTTTTTCATACTCCAAATAATACTCAACCAACATTTGATTATGTTCATCAAGGCTGCCTTTCACACTATGGAAGTTTGCTGCCATCTGGGTGTGAAAAAGTATCGTCCAATCGTACACTTCTTGTATCGTTTTAACTTGCATGTGTATTCCTTTTTTACTCACGTGATGGATAACTCAGTGCGGGTTTTGTGCCAAAACATTTAATCCTTTTAAATCAACCATGAATACGGGTGGCGTGATATACAAAGCACTTTTTAAGGGTACAAGTTACACACCACCAGTAAAAGTTATAGACCGTTTAAATCACTTCAGTGATTGCTTTCGCCACAGTAAATATACGCTAGGTAATACCAATAGTGTCAACACTATCGCGCTAAACATGCCACCGACCATAGGCGCTGCAATACGGCTCATTACTTCGCTGCCTGTTCCAGTGCCGTAGAGCACAGGCAGTAAACCGATGATAATAGTGGCGACTGTCATCATTACTGGGCGTACTCGCAGGCCTGCGCCTTCGATAATAGCTTGTTTAAGCTCAATAAAGCTAAGTGCTCTACCAGCTTGTTGTGCTTGCGCGCACTTTTCATTGTAAGCTTGGTTTAAGTACACCAACATGATCACCCCAATTTCAACCGCGACCCCAGCAAGGGCAATAAAGCCCACACCCACGGCAACTGAGAAATTAAAGCCTTCTATGTACATAAGCCAGATCCCCCCAATCATTGCCAAGGGTAGAGTAGCCATAATTATTACCACTTCTACAAAGCTTCGAAAGTTGAGGTACAACAGCACAATAATAATCGCTAAGGTCAGTGGTAATATATAGGCAAGCTTATCTTTAGCACGCTCCATGTACTCATATTGCCCTGCCCACGTTATTGAGTAACCCGGTGGCAACACTAATTGCTCGTCGAGCACTTGGCGCGCATTGTCTACATAACTGCCAATATCAATGCCATCAATATCGATAAAGCTCCAACCGTTTAAACGAGCGTTTTCACTTTTAATACCTGGTGGGCCGTCTTCAATAAACACATCGGCCACATCGGCAAGTGCTATTCTTTGCCCTGTTGGGGTTACAATTGGCAATAACATGAGGGCTTCTGGCGAATCGCGATAATCCTGCGGATAACGCAAGTTCACCGAGTAACGCTCTTGCCCTTCAACCGTTTGCGTGACATTCATGCCGCCAATAGCGGTAGCAACCACTTGCTGTACGTCAGCAATGTTTAAACTGTAACGGGCTGCTTTTTCACGATTGATATCTACCTTGATATAACGTCCACCAGCTACTCGCTCTGAGTAAACGGAAGCCGTGCCGGGCAAGTCTTTAAGTAAGACTTCTATCTGCTGGCCAATTTTTTGAATTTCATTCAAGTTTGGCCCTGCGACTTTAATGCCTACCGGCGTTTTAATCCCGGTTGCCAGCATATCGATACGGGTTTTGATTGGCATAACCCACGCATTTGTCAGGCCTGGAAACTTCACTAAGCCATCGAGCTCTTTTTTCAATTTAGCTAAGGTCATGCCTTCGCGCCATTGATCTTTTGGCTTGAGCTGAATAAAGGTTTCAATCATGGTTAGTGGTGCAGGATCGGTGGCGGTTTCTGCGCGCCCGACTTTACCAAATACTGTTAGCACCTCTGGTACTGTGGCTATAAGCTTATCGGTTTGCTGTAAAATCTCACGCGCTTTACCAATCGACAAACCTGGGTAAGTGGTGGGCATATACATTAAATCGCCTTCATCCAGCGGCGGAATAAACTCACTGCCAATTTTATTCACTGGGTAAAAACCAATAATGGCGACTACCAGTGCTAACAACAAGGTCATTTTAGGGAACCGTAAGACGAGATTCAGTAATGGTTTATAGGTGTTAACCAGTAATCGATTAACCGGATTTTTCTGCTCTGAAATGACTTTGCCACGAATAAAGTAGCCCATCAAAACAGGCACTAAAGTGATTGCTAAACCCGCAGATGCTGCCATGGCATAGGTTTTGGTGTACGCAAGCGGGGAAAACATACGACCCTCTTGCGCTTCTAAAATAAACACCGGCATAAAACTTACGGTAATAATCAATAAACTAAAAAATAGTGCGGGACCGACTTCACTGGCCGCATCGGTGACCACTTGCCAGCGGTTTTCGTCAGTTAATGGTTTTTTTTCCATATGCTTATGCATGTTTTCAATCATGACGATTGCGCCATCAGTCATCGTGCCTATGGCAATCGCAATACCGCCGAGCGACATAATATTAGCGTTAATGCCTTGCCAATACATGATGATAAACGCCGTTAAAATTCCCAAAGGTAAAGTAACAATAGCCACCAAGGATGAGCGCACATGAAACAAAAAAACGACACAGATCAGAGCTACTACAACTAGCTCTTCGACTAGCTTGCTACTAAGGTTATCTACGGCATTTTTGATCAAATTTGAACGGTCATACACAGGCACTATTTCAACGCCTTCTGGCAGGCCTTTTTTTAGAGACTCGAGCTTTGCTTTTACCAGCTCTATGGTTTTTTGTGCGTTTTCGCCATAGCGCATTACCACTACGCCACCCGCGACTTCGCCCTCGCCGTTTAACTCTGCAATACCACGGCGCATTTGTGGGCCGAGGCGAATGTCGGCTACATCGCGTAATTGCAGTGGTGTGCCGTTGGCGTTAACACCCAGTGGAATGGCTTCTAAATCAGCCACGCTTTTTATATAACCCGAGCTGGTTACCATGTATTCAGCTTCGGCCATTTCTACTACCGAGGCGCCCATTTCTTGGTTGCCTTGCTTTATGGCCGTTTGAATTAAACTAAGCGGAATACCATAAGCCCGCAGTTTATCTGGCTCTACATTAACTTGGTATTGTTTAACCATACCGCCCACCGAAGCCACTTCTGATACCCCTGGGACGGTTTGTAATTCAAACTTCAAAAACCAATCTTGTAAACTACGTAACTGGCTAATGTCATGCTGATTAGTTTTATCTACCAGCGCGTATAAATAAATCCAACCAACACCGGTGGCATCTGGGCCAAGCTCTGCGGTTGCGGCATCAGGTAAACGGCTAGCAACTTGGCTTAAATATTCTTGTACTCGGCTTCGTGCCCAATAAAGATCAGTGTTTTCGTCAAAAATGACATACACGTAGGAGTCACCAAAAAATGAAAAGCCCCGTACTGTTTTCGCCCCAGGTACTGAAAGCATGGCAGTGGTCAGCGGAAAAGTAACCTGATCTTGCACTACTTGTGGCGCTTGTCCAGGGTAGGAGGTTTTTACAATCACCTGCACATCTGATAAATCGGGCAAAGCATCAACTGGAGTATTTTTTACCGCAAATAAGCCACCTCCAATCAATATTGCTGTTAATAACAAGACAAAAAAGCGATTAGTAACGGACCAACGAATAACTGCTGCTATCATAATGCCCCCTAGTGACCACTGTGTGATTGCATGCTTGATACAGTATCAATACGCTGGATGACAAATTCACCGTCTTGCACACTGAAGGTAAATGTCAGCTTTTGCTGCACTGCAAGGTGACTTAAATCAACACTTTCAGCAAATGTAAAGTCCATAGTGGCAGGACCTCGATTCCATTTTTTAATTGCGCCACGACTGATATTGGCAATTCGTTTGTCTTTATCAATAGTATTGATACTGCCTGTTACCGTAGCCATGCTGTCAGCTTCATCCATCATATGAGTTGAATCCATTATATGAATAGCGCTTATCAGATAACTGTTATCCGCTTTTTTTGTTAGCTCAAAATGCAAAGCTTGCCCTGCTTGCAACGCCTTAAAATCAACGCTATCGGCAACGGTAAAGTCCATGGTCATACTAGGCCAATCTAATTCATCCATTGGTTCATGGCTAATATTCACCATACGATGATCTGCCATAACACTATTCACCACGCCTTTCCCCCATACGCTGGTGATAGCTGCTGGTGTTTGCATACGTTTAAAATCGGAGCTTTTGCTTGATTCAGAGTCCAACAAAAATTGTGCTGAGATGACGACTTCATCATCGGCATTAATACCCGCCAAGATAACCGTGTTATCACTATCGCTGCGACCAAGTTCTACTGCCACTGATTTAAAGCGACCTTCACCTAGAGCCACTACCACCCGGTCTTGCGAGCCGGTCCGAATAACAGCTTCTTTTGGCACAATAAGTTGTTGTTCAGCGTTAGCATTAATGGTCACCTGCGCAAACATATTTGGCTTTAGTTGATGATCTTGATTGTTAAAGCGCAAGCGCACTCGTAATGTACGGTTTTTAGCATCCAGCGTTGGGTAAATATAATCAACTCGACCTCGCCAACTTTGCCCTGCGATATAGTCAAGTGTCATGGTAACCGGTAAACCCACTTTTATAAGCTGCGCTTGGCGCTCGAATACTTCAGCCTCGACCCACACTTCATCGAGTTGACCAATGCTCATCATTGAAGTACCGGGTTTCACATAAAAACCTTCACGGATATTAAGTTCATTCATTACACCGCTTTGTCGGGCGTAAAAGGTAATATTTTGCATCACTTTTTTATTTGCTTGTAAACGCTCAACAAAACCGTCTGACACATTCAATGCCTTTAAGCGTGCTTTGGCTGCGCGAATAAGTACGGAATTATTGCGATTCACGGCCAATACAAACTCTTCTTGTGCGTTTACCAGTTGCGGTGAATATAAGGTATACAGCGGTTCACCTTTTTCAACCTTATCGCCAGCAGCTTTAACGTACAAAGTTTCTATCCAGCCTTCAACACGCGGGTGAATATGTACTAATTGATCTTGATTAAATTGTACGTAGCCCACTGTTCTCACTTCACTTTGCAATGCTTTAAGCTGTACTTTTGCGGTTCTAACGCCAAGGTTATTAACCACTGTAGGAGATATTGTTACTGTACCGGGGCCGTCTTGGTCATTGCTCTCACTCTCAGCATAAACAGGCACTAGCTCCATGCCCATGGGAGAAAGGCCCGGTTCATCACGGCGATAATTACTATCCATAGGTGCAACCCAATACAGGGGGCGTTGTTCTGATTTAACCGTTACAGAATCTCTTGAGTGATCCGTAATAACAAAGCCAATTGAGGCAATACCTATCCCGAATAATACTGCTATAAGCAGTTTTAAATTAATGTTCATTATGCTCTCCTGCAAGTAGCTCTGCCATCACAACAGCATCTTTGCTGCTTGCATAATAATTCAAGCGCGCAATAATAATTTGTTGATCTATTTGGATATTCAACGCGTCTATTTTGGCGTTCAGCTCGCTAATACGGGCGCGCATCACTTCTGAAAAATCACCATCATCGCGGGTATAAGCATTTAATGTCGCTTGTGCTTGTTCTGCCATTTGTGGCAATAGCTTAGTTTGATAAAGCGCGTCACGCTGCTGTAACCTTTTAAGCTGGCTAAACTCTTTAAAATACATCCCTTTGAGCGTTTGTAGTGCGATCAATTTCTCTGTTTTCACCGACTCAGCCATGGCAATTGCAGCATTAACTTGTTGGTCTTGGCGATTATCGGTAAATAGCGGTAAATCGATACTAATACCGATAGAAAACAAATCGGCGCGAGAGTCGCCCGTCGGCGTATCATCACGATAGCCATAGCCCATATTCACACCAAGCTGCGGTTTATAGCCTTGTTTAGCCACTGCAACTTCGGTTTGTTTAGCAGCAATGCTTTGTTCTATAGCAACGATGGCAGGATGTTTCATCAGCAGCGGCATGAGCTGCTCAAATTTAAGCTCTGCAAAGTCAGCTAATGGCTTAATTTCATCGCGCTTAGCGCTCACAGGTTGAGTTAACATACTCATCGGTAGCCATTGCGACATCCGTTTTTTTGCACTTTCAAACTGCTGCTCTAGCATCACTAATTTATCTTCAAGGCGGGTTAACTCTAACTGCGCGCGAATAATATCTTGCTGACGGGTTTTACCTACAGAGCTGGCATAACTTGATTCGGTAATATCAATCAATTGTGTAAACAAAGCTTTATCTTGCTCAATCAGCGCAATACTTTGCTGAGCCCGATATGCGTTGAGCCAAGATTCAATAATAATGGTTTTAACCTGGGCAAGTCTGTCGGCACGCAACCAAGGATATTGCTGCGCTGATTGAGCTAAAGCTTGCTGTTTCAGCTCTAGGCTGTTACCACGACTAAACATTTGGCTTACACCCACTTTTAACTGGGTCATGCCTTCCTGATCAAAAGCATATCCATCCGTTGGTAAACTCATCAGCCCTAAGGTTAATACCGGATCAGGTAGCGTGCCTTCGGCTAAGCTTTGTGCTTGCACAGCAACTTGTTGATATTTATTGGCCTTCAGCCAAGGCTCGTTATCAAGCGCATAATCGAGCGCTTGTTTAAGGCTTAGCTCGTTACTGTGTGCTGATGTTGCAGTACCTAACAGCAAAGCTAAAATACTGACTTTAAATATAGAAAAGTGTTTCACACTACTCTCCAGAAAAATTAAAAAAATGATTAATTTAGAGGCAGTAATAGGTGATTTTTAATATAATTTAGTAAATTTTAGACGCACCTATCCTGCAATTAAGCAGGCATAGGAGGGCGATATAACGAACTGGCTATATAATGTTGTTCTTGCGGGGTGTAGAGCTGTACTTTATCGGAATTGAGTAGCACGGCGGTAAATAAACTTTCCATACTCAACATAGAATGAGTACTACATGCGCTCATTGGACAAGCGCACTCTTGGTTGCTTGTTGCGTCGTCATCGCAGCAATCCATATTCATCATACCTGATGACATATCATGATGCATATCGGTAGTATCAACAGCTTGCACCTGAGCTTGGCTCATATGAGGCATTTCGCATGACATAGTTACAGACGCAACAGCTTGACCCACTAAAGTGAGTAACAAGACTATGGCCAATAAACTCTGGTTAATACGTTGCAACACAATGCCTTTTAAAATTAGGTTCTAGGTTCT
>NZ_PDUS01000019.1:70333-88794 GCF_002723455.1 Pseudoalteromonas sp. 3D05
TCTAGGTTCTAGGTTCTAGGTTCTAGCGAAG
The DNA here is from genome assembly GCF_002723455.1 of Pseudoalteromonas sp. 3D05. GTDB lineage: Bacteria > Pseudomonadota > Gammaproteobacteria > Enterobacterales > Alteromonadaceae > Pseudoalteromonas. Next base: position 70,365 of record NZ_PDUS01000019.1, read on the forward strand.
TTTATGATAACTACACAGTTAACACAAATGTTTAACTATTTCTTGGCGTAACTTTAATTAAACTACTCGCGGCAATGGCAAATAAACAATAACCAGTAAAATACCAAAAACCAGCACCCAACTGAGCGTGCATATTGATCAACTCACCCATTTGGCCATCAGCATTACCGGCAAGATAAGCGACGATTAAAGCAATCACAAATACATCTACCATGCTCCATTTAGTAACACCTTGTATAACTCGACCGAGCATGTGTTTAAATTTATTCACTGGTAAAAACATGTATAACAATTGCATTAATAACTTTAAGGTTGGGATAACTATAGAGAAAAATGCCACCAGCACGGCGACTAAATAGTTTTTATTATCTGCCAGTTCATTAACCGTACCCCAAATACTGCGTGTTTTTTGGTATGCGCTAATTTCACCTTCAAGTTTGTCAAGCCCCAGAATACTTGATGCCATCATCAGCATATTGCGGGTACTTACGTCACCTTCCTCTGCTAGCATTTCAATGCCCACTTGAGCTAATTGCGACTTGTCTATTCTCCCCTCAAGAGTTAAAACAGGTTGCGTAATACCTGGTAATAATAATGCGAGTGCTATAACTATAACTGTGAGTGGTAAAATTTTACGCATAAGTCGACATCAAAAAAAATTAATAGCATCGTATCATAATGAAACCATTATACCTGTTCAATAATAGACGCTAATACCTCATCACCATATTCTCGCGCACTAAGCATAATATTATAGACAACCTCTATATTTGAAGCTGGGCGAATTGTTTCAAGCAATTGCTCCGCCATGGGCCAATTATCTTCTTCCACAGCACGAACTAATTGCAATGTTGCACCAAGCATTCCATTATAGTTAAGCAAAGCACCTGATAGCTCATCGCCCAAACAAAACTCTTTTGCGATAACATCGAGCTCTATGTTTAGTATCGCATCAAGGATTGAAATTAATCCGACTAAGTAGCCTTGCTCTGACATGTCCTTTCCGCCGGGTTCCAGCATTAGCTGCATAAAGTGTGCACGGATTAAGCCAAGTTTAGTTAATTCAGTTGGCCTATCTACCCCTAGTTCACTTAAAGCAAGTACCCGCACAAATTGGCGAATAGCGTCTTCCCCCAAGTAGATAACAGCTTGTGAAATTGACGTAATAACTAAGCTCTTACTCTCTGAGCGAGCATTAACCAGTTTTAGAATCCGTGCAGTGAGACCTACATCCTTTGCAATTCGCTGCTGTATTTCATCAAAATTGAGATCCAATCGTGAGGTGCATCTTAATAAATCAAAAACCGCCAATTTTGACGGCTCAACATTTTGGTACGTCAGCATTTCTGGGCGTGCAAAAAAGAAGCCTTGAAAGAGGTCGCATCCAGCGTTTTTTAACGATAAAAATTGTTCATGAGTCTCTATACGCTCAACAATTATTTTTAACCCAGGAAAACGGCGTTTAAGCTTTTTTAACGCCATGTTAGTTTTAATGATGGGCTCTTCAACTTCTAGTTTTATATAATCAACAAGCTCCAAAAGAGGTTCCCACTTTTCATCGCCATCATAATCATCTAAAGCAAACGTGTAACCCTCCCTTTTTAAAGATTTAACGCGATGGGTAACCTTTTCAATGTTATTGGCACGCTCGACAATTTCAATAACAGCGCTACTAGGCTGTAATAAACGCGGAAAGTCTTCCAATAAGGCATCTGACGATAAGTTGATGAACGCGTATTGTTTTGCTGTTAATTTTTCTAATCCTATCAGCATAAGCGCATTAAAAAATAATCGCCCCGTGGCTTGGCCATCTGAGGTGCCTGCAGGAAACACATTATTAACTGAATCACGATATAATAGCTCGTAAGCAAAGATGCCTTTTTCGGCATTAAAAATTGGTTGGCGTGCGATGTATTGCGTCACCATAGTGGGCATTGTTTTTGTTATTTTAGTATTCGACATTTCTTGCCCTTCTGATGCGGCTGCTTTTGAGGTTCATCAATTGAGTATTCATATATTAAATTAGTATAGTGATTTTTTAGAAGCTTGCATGTATAAACTGTGTTTAAAAGTAGTAATTCCCTTCAATCAAAGCAACCAGAACTTTCTGATTTAATGAATTATAGTAAAAATACCCTTACATTTATCAGGGATATGTTTTTCTGGGACTCGACAGTGGTATACTTGCTTTATATCTAGGCCCACACTAAAAGAATCTAAAATATGAGTATCGAACAGACTTTAATTGAGCGTAGCAATAACCAATGTGAGTTATGTAATGCAACCGATAACCTATCAGTTTATGAAGTACCACCAGTTGCTGAAGCACATTCAGATAAATGCATTTTTGTTTGTCAGACATGTAAAAACCAAATTGAATTAACTACTGAGCTAACACCAACACATTGGCATTGCCTAAATGACAGCATGTGGAGCCAGACGCCAGCCGTGCAAGTAGTCGCTTATAGAATGCTTACTCGTCTTGCAGTAGAAAATGGCTGGGCACAAGACGCTTTAGATATGATCTATCTTGAAGAAGATACACTTAGCTGGGCACAAAAAGTTCTTGCTGAAGAAGATGATATTAAACACCTTGATAGTAATGGCGTGGTTTTGCAAGCAGGCGATACAGTGACTCTTATCAAAGACCTCGATGTTAAAGGAAGCAGCTTGGTTGCTAAACGTGGTACCGCCGTGCGTAACATTGGCTTAACTAGCAACCCTGAGCACATTGAAGGGCGTGTAGACGGTCAACGTATAGTTATTTTGACCAAGTATGTAAAAAAATAAGCTTAACCTTGCAGTTTAATTTTTTAAAAATGGGCCATGTACCCATTTTTGCTAATTGACCTGAGCTCTGATTAAGAGATGTAATAATACATGGATATTAAATAACAAATATATTTATTAGTCTCCAGCCGGAGACTTTTAGCGATAACAAGGCGAATTTACGCGTCAATAGCTGGCTTATTGCAAGTCAATTCAACACAGTTAGCGTCGAAAGTAGTCGCTGGAGATAGATTTATTATTCAGAGCTGGGGTTAATTAAGCTAAGATTAAGTGCGAAAGGATTACGCTGCATTCGTTGTGTAGTCGTGCGTGCTACAAGCTTTAGCTCATTCAAGGAAAATTTATGTCATTACAAAAATCATCATTAGGCTGTCTTGTTTTATTAACGGCAAGTATTGCCCTTTCTGGTTGTACTCAGGAGAATGCATCCGACAATACAGCAGAGCAAAAAACAATGGCGACGCTTAATACCCAAGTATCCTATTTAGACCGCAGCATGTTACCACCAGGCTCCGTAATGACCGTTAAGCTTTCTGATGTGTCTAAAATGGACGTTAAATCCGATGTTATTAGCGAGCAAACCTTAGAGCTCAATGGTGGTCCGCCTTATGATGTATCGCTGCAGTATGATAAGTCAGAAATTAAAGCTGGCCATCGTTACAGCGTTAGTGCACGTATCGAAAACCAAGGCAAATTGCTTTACATTAGCACAACCAGTAATAACCCTTTTGCGCAACAGCAAACAGATCAACCTTATAAAGTTATCGTGTCAAAAGCCGCTGCTGCTAAGCCAGACGTAACCCTAACAAACACTTACTGGAAAGCAGTAAACCTTAATGGTGAAGCGATTGAGGTGAAAACCAAAGAGCCTTTTATTCAATTTAAAGCCGATGGCACAACACATGGATTTTTAGGATGCAATAACTTTACTGGTAGCTACGAAGCCAATGAAAAAACCATTACTTTTAAGCCATTAGCAAGCACTCAAAAAATGTGTATTGAGCAAATGAATATTGAAACTACAATGTCAGCAGTACTTGATACCGCCAGCGAATTTGCTATTGATGGTGAAACACTCACAATGAAAAATGCAGCAGGTAAAGTCACTGCAACCTTCCAAGCAACGTACTTTAATTAGACTTTTGCATAAAAAACGCCCAAACAAAGTTGGGCGTTTTTTAAAACTGCTTCACACGGTTATTCTTCAACTAACTGCTCGCTACGGTAAAAGCCGCTGGCGTCGCTTAACAAATCCACTAATTCAGGTAACACGGCATCCATGGTTTGTTTTAACTTCCAAGGAGGGTTAATTACAATCATGCCTGATGCTGTCATACCATGTTCGTCAGTATCGGCTTGCGTAGCTAGCTCAAATAATTGAATATTACGCATTCCTGAAGCTATAAGCCCCTCTTCCATACGATCAATACGTTCTCTGTCAACAACTGGGTACCAAATCATGTAAGTACCCGTTGCAAAGCGCTGATGGGCTTTAACTAACGTTTTAACGACTGTATCGTAGTCGTCTTTAATTTCATAAGGTGGGTCAATCAACACACAAGCTCTGCGTGATGCAGGAGGTAACAAACCTATTAGTCCCGCAAAACCATTTTCACCGCGGACACGGATTGAGCGCTTGCCTTGCATGTTTTCTTCTAGTAACACGAGATCCCGAGGGTGCAACTCAAAAAACCAGCCTTTATCTTGGCGGCGTAAGTAATGCTCAGCTATTTTTGGTGAACCTGGATAAAAAGCAAGCTCACCTTGTTCATTAAAAGATTTGATCAATGCTATATAGTCATTTAAAGCTTCGTGACCACTGCTGTGCTGATAAAGCTTTGCTATGCCATCTTGAAATTCTTGTGTTTTTTGTGCATCAGCAGAAGCTAATTCAAAAAAACCAGCCCCTGAGTGAGTGTCGATATAATCAAGTGGCTTATTTTTAATTGTTTGATAACTTAATACCTGCGCAAGCACGAGGTGTTTAAGAACATCGGCTGGATTTCCAGCATGAAATGAATGTCTGTAACTGAGCATAATTTAAGTTTCGCTATAAACCAATTGATAGGAGCTGTGAACAAACTCATTATACCCAAGCTTATCTAAGATACGAGTTTATGATGAAATTAATATCCTTCCTAAACATCATAATACTGACGATTAAAGTGAACCAATTCTGAACAAAGAAGCTTAGCAGCTGAATTTCCCCTTAACACCAAATAAAAAACAGCTAAAAGCTGCGTAAGTGCTAGCATATAGTGTAACTTTGCTTTACATTTGCAAGTTATTAATAACAGTTATATGAGCGCCTTTATGAACAACGAAACTCTTTCTCAACTCGAACAACTGATCGACCAATTAATCACTCGTAATAATGAACTACAAGCTGAAGTAAAAAGCCTAACAGAAAAAAATGGCCAGCTAATAGACGAAAACGAAACCTTACAGCTTGAAGTACTTGATAGCGAAGAAAAGCAAAAAGATACAAGCAGCACATTAAGCTCACTGCTAGAGAAGCTACAAAGCGCTCAACAGGCAAGCTAATGTCAGAGCTGCAAAATCAGCGAGTCACTGTTGAGCTACTAGGCAAAGAACAGCAATTTGCTTGCCCACAAGGCCAAGAAGACGCATTGATTGCAGCTGCTAAGCACCTCAATGATTTAGTAGAGCAAATGAAACAACGCTCTACTGTAAGAAATGATCAAAAAGCCTTGCTTATGGCTGCCTTGAACATCAGCCACGAGTTGTTAGAAGTGCAAAAGCAACAAGCAACAGCACAACAACAACAAGATGAGCTTATAGATAAACTGAGTTTATATTTAAACGACTCTAACCATAAATAAACAAGCGCATTTTGCGCTTGTTTTTTATCTGCTTAGCCTGCACATGACAACTAGGGATAAATGATGAAAAACTATTTTATCAGCTTTCGCTTAACTCACTTTTTAGTTTTTGCAGGCGCTTTATTGTCGATTAGCCAGGCTCAAGCGCAATGGCAAAAAATATCTAACCAAGTCGATTTTTTTCAACAGCCCGCTAATTTACGTTTTTATGATTCAAACCAAATTCTCATTAAAGGGGATAGCTGTGCATTAATCTTTGATGCCAGTGGCAACTTCTCTACTGTTGAAGCAACGGTAAAACACCTCAAACGCACACTTGAAGTTCCCTTATGTTATTTAATCGCAAGCCACTTTCATGACGATCACCTACTTGGAATGGCAGTACTACAGCATCATTATCCAGATGCTAAATTAATTACACATAAAAAATTAGCAACAAGCTTTACTGATTTTCAACAGGCGTATACCAATAAGCTAGATAACTACCAGCAAAGTATTGAATTAAGCTTTCAGCGCTTAGCCAAGCAACCTGTAGATAAGCAACCAGCATGGCGCGATAAACTTAAGTTAGCTAAAGAACGACTGCTGCGATGGCGAGAGTACGCACTGCATCCACCTGCTTTAACAGTTACTGACTCACTCGCACTGGATTTGGGTAACTACCCTATAACAATCAATGCCTACCAAGCACATACTGATGCTGATTTAATGCTTTTTGCAGAGCAGCGAACAATTTTAATCGGTGGAGATATTGTCGACTACTTACCTTACCCAGGGCACGGAAATTTAACTAGCTGGCAAGCGCTATTGAAAGAATTAACGACAGGCACTAGTGAGCAGGTTATTTTACCAGGCCACGGTAAGCCATTAACAGTAAAAAACCTTGAGCAGTCTCACGCTTTTTTAATTGCCATACAAGAACATGTACAGAACAACCCAGAACAAAACTTAGCTCAACTCCAACAAAGCTTTAATAAACAATTTGCTAACCAGTACATTACAGATGATATTTCAGCCAAAGCTTACCCAATGTTTCTGCAAGCTGGACTTAAACGCGCTAAACAGTCAAAATAGCAGCCGCACAGGGTTGTGCTAAACTTAAACAAGGACTGAAGTTGGGTGGTTTTTATGTGCAGATATTTTTGTGCTTTATTGCTAATGTTTTTTTTGCTTTTCGGATGTAAAACAATCGAGCACCCAATTGAATCTGATGAAACAATTCAAGCCCCAATCATTTTTAATCATTTTAAGCCTTCGAACACACTACCGACTACAGCATTAAAAACTCACATTAGCGATATACCGTTAGGTATAAAAGCGCCAGAGAAAACAACGCCCAAAACAGCCTCAAAAGCCACGAAAAATCAGCGCCACACAGATTTATGGCAGCATATTGCACACAATTTACAGTTTAAGATATACCTCAACAAAGCGTTAAAAAAGCGTATTAAATGGTATGCAAAACAGCCTCATTATTTAGAAACTGTTAATAAACGAGCCGCACCTTACCTATATCATATTGTACGAAAAGTAGAGCAACAAAATCTCCCTATGGAAATCGCTTTATTACCTTTTGTAGAAAGTGACTTTAGGCCTGCAATACGCTCATCCCAGCATGCTGTTGGAGTGTGGCAACTAGTTGGCGCAACAGCCCATCATTTTGGAGTAAAGTCAGACCAATGGTACGATGGCCGTCAAGATGTATTAGCATCGACAGATGCTGCATTGGCTTATTTAAAATACTTACACAAACGTTTTAACGGTAATTGGTTACATGCTTTAGCCGCTTATAATACCGGTGAGGGAAGAGTAAAACGTGCTATAGCAGAAAATAAAAAACGTGGTAAAAGCACCGATTATTGGTCATTAAAGTTACCTAAAGAAACCGCTGAATATGTACCAAAGCTCCTTGCTCTGAGCTACTTAGTACAAAACCCCACTCAAGGCCTAAAGCGCCCGAAATTAGCCAACAAAGCAATCACAACAGAATTCGATGTTGGGCAGCAGTTTGATTTCTCAGTGATAGCTAATTTATCTGGTATTGGTCGTAAGCAACTTCATAAGCTCAACTCTGGGTATTTAAAAAATCAAAGCTCGCCGAATGGTCCCCATACCCTTTTAATCCCTATGGCACAGCAGAACCTTCTAACGAGTCAATTTTTTAAACGTAACTTTGCAGGAGAGTACATTGTAAAACAAGGGGATACTTTGTATGCCATTGCGCGTCGCTTTGACATGCCAGTTAAAAAGTTAAAAATGATGAATAGTAAGCTATCAAACCTAATTAACATTGGTGAAACCCTAACTGTCGGCCAGCCACGCACCATGCCTGACACTTTAACGATAGATTATAAAATCAGCCCATACCTTGAGCACACTGAAATCGCCATACCCACCATAGCCGTGGAATATCAAGTAAAACCCGGCGACACTATATGGGGAATAAGCCAGTTATATGATGTACCTCACAAAGATTTGGCTCAGTGGAACAAACTTAGTGCATCCAGTATTTTAAAGCCCGGTGCTTTATTAGTACTTCATTTACCTCAAGCTACAAAGCCTGCTCCCAAAATTAATAACGAAGGCATGCTTTCGGGGTTAGAAAAAACCTTAAATAAGCCGCAATAGTCAATAGTTTCAGATCTGTCATAATTAGCGTAAAATCAGCCTTTATCTATATTTTCCTATAAGAGATTGGCATGCAAATCAGTAAAAATTCAGCGGTTGAGTTTCATTACACTTTAAGTGAAGCGGGTGAGCAACTTGAAAGTAGTAAAAACGACACGCCACTTAGCTACATTCATGGCCTTGAAGGTATGCTACCAGGTCTTGAAAAAGCCCTTGAAGGCAAATCTGCTGGCGACAACTTAACCGTGACATTAGCACCAAGTGAATCTTATGGCGAACGCGTTGATGATTTAATTCAACGTATTCCACTTAAACACTTGCAAGGCGATACCAAAGTATGGAAACCAGGTATGACTGCGATGGTGCATTCAAACCAAGGTAAGCACCAAGTTACCATTGTTAAAGTTGGCCGCTTTAATGCAGATTGTGATTTAAACCACCCATTTGCAGGCAAAACATTAACGTTTGATGTAGACGTTATCTCTGTGCGTGAAGCGACGAGCGAAGAGCTGTCTCATGGCCATGTTCATAGCGAAGGCGGCTGTGGTCACAATCACTAATTAAGGACAAATAATGACAAAAGTTGCAATAGTAACCGGTGGAAGCTTAGGTATTGGACGTGCTATCTGTCAGCGCTTAGAGAGTGATGGCTTCAAGGTCTTTAACTTAGACATTCAAAAGGGTGAATTTGGTAGTTGGCATGAATGTGATGTTAGCCAGAGCGCACAAGTAGAGCTGGCAATCGCAAAAATAGCGCAAAGCCAAGGCCGTATTGATGTACTCGTATCAAATGCAGGTAAGCATCTTAGCGCGACGATAGAAGACACCGACGAAGCAACTTTTGACTCATTATTCGCGCTCAATGTTAAAGGGGCATACGCTGCTGTTAAGGCCGTATTACCGAGCATGAAAGCACAAAAAAGTGGGGCGATAATTTTTATCGCTTCTGACCAAGCAAGTATAGGCAAAACCAATTCTTTTGCTTATAACCTGACAAAGCACGCCCTAGCATCGATGGCAAAAACAACGGCTTTAGATTACGCAACCTTTAACATTCGTGCCAATGCTGTATGCCCAGGCACAATTGAAACGCCTTTATTTCATAATGCTATTGACGCCTATTGCAAAAGTAGTGGCGCCAATAAAGCTGATATCGTTGCCCAAGAGGGTGCATTACAACCACTAGGTCGATTAGGGCAGCCAGAAGAAGTGGCCGCTTTAACTGCATTTTTAGCAAGTGACAATGCAAGCTTTATCACTGGCAGCTTACAAAACATTGATGGCGGCTACACAGCCCAATAGTTAGGTAAATGAAATGCATAATAAAATAATTGACCCTCATGTGCATTTTTTCAATTTAATTGAAGGTGAATACACGTGGTTACAAGGAGGTAAACCACCTCCATGGCCACACCTTGGCCAAATAAAAGCCCCTGTCACTGCTGCTGAGTTAATGCAACATTGTTCATTTGATTTAGAGGCCCTTGTTCACATAGAAGCTGGGTTTAATAATAACCACCCAATTGAAGAGTTAATTTGGCTCAGTAAGCATTTAGCACAGACTCATTATAAAGCAATCGGTTATGCAAAGATTGATGATTGCCCTGAGACATTCAAACAAGCAATTGCAAATTTATTGCATCCATCACTTGTTGGTATCAGAGATATCACAGAAGCAGAGGAAAGCTCGCGCTTACTGAGCCCAAACACGGTTACCAATCTGGCTTACTTAGCCAAGTTAGGGTTACATTTTGAAGCGCAATTTGAACTAGAAAACACCTCAGTTAGCGAACGCGTTGCTAACTACTGCGCGCAGCTCCCAAATTTACGAATGGTTATTAATCATGCCGGGTTACCTCAAAAAATAGATGACTGGAAAATGGGGATCGCTGTTTTAGCGCATAATCAAAACGTATATATTAAATATTCGGGATTTGAACTACTCCCCCTTTCAAAAATACAGCAACAAAAGTGTTTTGATTTTATATTCCAGCAATTTGGCCAATCACGCGTGATGTTTGCTAGCAACTTTCCGGTTTGCCAAATACAACACAGTTATGAGGCTATTTGGCAAAGCCATCATGCACTATGTAAAAACCCAATTCTGTGGCAAAGTTTGAGCTACGACAATGCACTTTGCTTTTACCAGCTTTAAATTTAATGTGACTATCTTGTACAAATAAAAAGCGCTATATTCTATTAAAGTAGTTAAGTGTGAGTACGATTAATGAAAAAGTCACAATATAAACTAGCTGTCGCATCAGTTCTATCTCTGAGTGTTTTATCTGGATGTGGCTCTGGCTCCTCTGACAGCAACTCCTCAGCGCCAACAGTGATTAATTGGGCACAAGGTGAATTTCAGTCATCGCGTAATTTTGAGCAACAGTGCCAAGCACTTAACGAAAAACATTGGCTACGCTCATGGAGTAATGAAACCTACCTTTGGTATGATGAAATTGTAGACCGAGACCCTGCACTTACAGAATCTGTTGCTGATTACTTTCAACTATTAAAAACGGAAGAAATCACCAACTCTGGCGCCAATAAAGACAACTTCCATTCCAGCTTGCCCACAGCACAATGGCAAGCACAAAGTCAGTCTGGAATTGCCTTCGGCTATGGGTTTAAAACTAAAATAATTAGCCCAACAGCACCTCGCCAAGGAATTATAAGCTATACAGAGCCTAACTCCCCTGCTAGCCAAGCGGCGCTCTCTCGTGGTTTTGAAATCATAGAAGTAGATGGTGTCGACTTTGTTAATGCCAGTACGCAAGAGGATGTCGATATCATTAATGCGGGCTTATTCCCTAAAGAGTCAGGTAAGGTCACCACGTTTACGTTTAAAAGCGTGACCACATCAGAAATACGAGAAGTCACGCTCACCGCTCAATCAATAGCAACGCAACCGGTGACTAACGTAAAAACACTGGCTAATGGGAATGTCGGTTATTTTCAATTTAATAGCCATAATGCAGTTGCAGAAAAACCCTTATATGATGCATTTAATACTTTAAAAAACAAAAATGTCACCGATTTAATCATCGATATTCGCTACAACGGTGGTGGCTTTTTACAAATGGCCAGCCAAGTTGCTTACATGATTGCAGGTGATGCGAATACCAATAATAAAATTTTTGAACGCACTATTTTTAACGATAAACACCCTGTATTTAATCCTGTAACAGGTGAGCGTTTAGAGCCCGTATTATTTACCGATGAATTTGTTGGCTTTGCTGAAAACCCAAGCCTTAATCCAGGTACTAAACTACCTACCCTTAACTTAGAACGCGTTTACTTACTCACGACAAGTAGCACGTGTTCAGCCAGTGAAGCCATTATTAACGGTTTAAGGGGGGCTGATATCGACGTAATACAAATCGGAGCCGGCACCTGTGGTAAACCGTATGGGTTTTATGCTACCGATAACTGCGATGTTACCTATTTTACTATTCAATTTACCGGTGAAAATAACAAGGGCTTTGGTGAGTATGCAGATGGTTTTGCCCCACAAAATACACTAAACACTGAGCGCTTACCTGTGCGTGTTGCGGGCTGTGCTGTGGCTGATGACTTTACTCGTCAGTTAGGCGATCCTAATGAAGCACTCTTAGCAACAGCGCTTAATTATCGTGAAACAGGTAATTGCCCTGCGCCAACATCAACGGCCAGCCTGCAAGGTTTTGCGCCTTCACAGCAAAGTGACACGCCTTACGTTATTGATACGCGAGCCATCACATTTGCAGAGCAGAATAAAGTGTTACCTAAAGCTGGAAATGAGTGAAATTATAATGAAGAGCATCTTTGGTATTTGCATACTGAGTAGTACCTTATTATTGGGCTGTGCAGCACCAGCAGATAAGCCCACGCCCAAATTACAGCATGCACTATTAAAAGAGCCGCAAAGCGAATTAATTGCGCAAGGCATAGCACGGCTCATGCGCAGTAATGCCATTGCCGTCGCTGAAGATGTATTTATGACAGGGAGTGTAATCATTGTTGATAGTGCTTCTAAAACAGACTCTTTAGGCAACCCAATTATGGGCAAACAACTAAACATGCCTGATAAATTTGAATTGTTAATTAAAGGTGGTACCTGCTTTGTACGCCATTTAGATAGCAAAGCAACTGAGTCATTGCCTGACGTAACATGTAAAATAAACAACGGATAAACATTAAAAAAGCCCTAATCGGGCTTTTTTAATGTTAGGCGCAATACAGTGATTACTTAACTTCTACACGTTGTGAACGCATTACAATCTCATCATTTAGCTCAATACCTAAGCCAGGCTCTTCTGACACTTCAAAGAAGCCATTTTTTGGCTGTGGATCTTGTAAGCATAATTCGCGGTTCCACTTTTTGATTGCATAAGTGTGGTGCTCATGAATCAAAAAGTTAGGGATAGCTGTTTCAAGATGTAGCGATGCTGCTGTAGCAACTGGGCCGCCACATACGTGCGCTTGAATTCTTACATCAAAAATATCAGCGTAATCACATACTTTTTTCGTTTCAGTAAAGCCACCGCACAAACCAATATCAGGTTGTAATACATCAATGCTTTGATCTTCAAGGTATGGGCGCACACCCCAACGATTATATAAACGTTCGCCGCCGGCGATTGGTACAGCGACTTTATCCGCAACTTTTGCATGCAATGAGTGATTTAAATAGTTAACCGGCTCTTCGTAGTACATACAATCAAACTCTTCAGCTATTTCACCGATTTGAATGGCAGATGTTGCCCCCGGCAAGCTGTGGCATTCAAAAATAATATCAACTTCATCACCTACCGCTTCACGAATTGCTTGCATGCGTGCACGATAAAGCTTCATTTCAGCGCGTGAAATAATCTTGGTGCGGTCATAGTAAGTATTACCGTCTTTATCATACTGAATAGGGTCAACCTTAACGGCATCGTAACCTTCTGCAATCGCTTTTAAAGCGGCTTCTGCATATTCTTGTGGTTGTACTAAGGCTTTAAATTCACTATCCCAGTCAAACTGTAATTGCGAGGCGTAAGTACGTAGTTTATCGTTAACTTTACCGCCGAGCAGCTGGTAAACAGGTAAACCAAGTGCTTTACCTTTAATATCCCAAAGCGCAGTATCAATGGCGCTCATTGCAGCATACACGACCGGGCCGCCTCCTAAACCCCAAAAGCTTTCACGTAGCATACGTGACCATAACTTTTCTGTTTGAAATGGGTCATGACCAATCAAAAACGCATCAGCCATTTCTTTGATCATGGCAGCAGCGGCACTGTGGCCTAAGTCGTACGCAAGACCCGCCTCACCAACACCGCTAATGCCTTCATCGGTGTGAATACGGACAAATACAGGCGTCCACGCTGGACGCTCAGGGCAATGGATATCAAATACTTCAACGCGATTAACTTTCATGAAAATTCCTTAATTAGCAAAACTTGGATCAAGACGATAGGCTTTACGTAACATTGCAGGCCAAGCTAGCTGACCACCCGTACTACCACTGTGAACAACGTTAGCTTGATTATAAATATTATCGATAATGGCTTGCGGTACTGGCGTAACATCTGCACCGCTTGATTGTAGTGCGAGTTGAATTTCACACGCGCGCTGTAAATCATAAAAACGCATGAATGCATCACCTACTGTTGGGCCAACAGTAAGCCCGCCGTGGTTGACTAATAACATATGATTAGTATTAGCAAGGTCATCTTGCAGTCGTTTTCTTTCATCATCATTCACTGCAAGCCCTTCATAACCATGATAAGACAACGATGGTAAAGAAAACATCGAATACTGACTAAGTGGCAGCAAGCCTTGTTTTTGCGTCGCTACTGCAATAGTTTCTTTTGTATGTAAGTGGATAACACAGTGAGCGTCGTCACGCACTTCATGAATAGCACTGTGAATTGTAAAACCAGCAGGGTTAATTTTAAACGGAGTGTCATCTAAGATATTGCCAGATAAATCCACTTTCACCAGATTTGATGCCGTTACCTCGTCAAACGTGAGGCCAAACGCATTTACTAGATAATGATCAGTGCCTGGTAGCCGTGCCGATAAGTGCGTGTAGATTAAATCACCCCAACGAAAGTGATCAACTAAACGGTAACAAGCGGCTAAATCAACACGTAACTGCCACTCCTGTTCTGATACTTTATTTTTTAAATCCAGTTGCGGTAATTCAAACATATTTATGCCTTGTATAAACACACTGAGTACAATGCGAAATAGATGTATAGAAGTCTAAAGCAGTCTAAGGTTGCAATCAACCATTAGAAACAAAACAGCCACATCAAATAAATTGATGTGGCTGTTTGAGCGTTAACTAAGAGTCAGCTTAACGTGTCAGTTACTTAACGTTTGATAAGTAATCAGCAATTGCCGCCATTTCTTCTTCAGATACGTTTGCAACCATCGCTTTCATTGCCATGCTCATGCCGTTTGCGCGAGCACCTGACTTAATGTCTTTCATTTGTGCGAGTAAGTATTCTTTGTTTTGACCATTTAGCTTAGGATACATTGCCATGATAGGTGATTTACCTTCAGCGCCATGACATGTTTGACAGTTTTTAGCGGTATAAAGCGCTTCACCGTCCGCAGCCATTGTTGAAAATGAAGCACTTGCAGCCACAGCAAGGCTTGCCCCTAAAAGTAGTGTTTTTATCTTGCTCATTATATTTTCTCTTCTTTTTAACGGTTTAGAAATCTGACCAATTAAGTGTAGACCATGCACACTAACTTGCTAATTTGTACGTAAATCATACACAGTGTAGATCACTGATACTTCTTTGGTATACGTCACTCATTGTACCAATAATAGTTAAAAACAATCTATTATATATAAAAGAGACAAATAAAAAGATTGGTTACCCTACCTATCTATCGTCGTTTACGGCCTAGGCCAAATATTACTTATTCTCTTTTATTAGTGCGCTATTACCACACAAGATCATCAGGTACTTCAAAGTCAGCATATGGGTCATTATCGTCTTTACCTTTGTCGTCTGGCTCAACATGGAATACGATATATTTTTCATCAACTTCAGCTACTTTGCGTGCTGGCTCATCTTCCAGTACATAAAACTGACCTTCAAGCACACAAATTGCTAAACGCCCGCCTGATAACGCTTTTTGAGTTTTTTCATTAACATCAAGTTCTTTTACTTTATTCTCAAAAGTAAAATTAAAGGTGCGCTCACCGCGGATCTCATCTTGATTATGATGCTCTAATATTTGCTTAACACGTGCAACTTGTTCACGCTGCTTTAAATCACCTTGGCGCGCTTGATTTAACTCTTCGGCTTTCTTTTGCTGCTCTAGCTTGGTTTGTTGAATGTGTTTTTGCAGATCGCTGGGGTTACTAGTTGCCCCCTTCTTTTGTTTTTTTTGTTGCTTTCGTTTCTCACTTTTTGCCACTTTTGCTTTGTGCGACGTTGTTAACCCTGCCTGAAGTAACTGGTCTTGTAATGAACCCATTGTCTTGTTCCATGAAAAACTGATATTAGAATTATTTTATACCGATACCCACCACACCTCAAGATACGAGTTGCGCTAGAATTCAACCAACTTTGCCAACCCATTAATTGCGCTACGGATTAATACTTAAGATTTACCATCTTTATGCTGGTAATGTAGCAAAGCTAAAAATGCAAAACCTGATATAGCACAACTAATTTGTATTTCTTTATCTAAAGTAATGGCTTAAATTAACTATTGCAATTGATTTAATGACAACTAAGCGTAAGCTATCTGCTTTTGCTGTTAGGCTAAATGAATGCGAATTTTTCATTTATTACTGTGCTCATTATTTATCTTTTTTGTTTTATATGCGCCCCAGCCACTTTTAGGGTTATTTGCAACTCAATTTTCAGTCAACCCTGCTACTGCGGGCAGCCTGATGACGGCAACAATGGTGCCATTAGCTATTGCCCCGCTTATCTATGGCTTAATACTCGCCAAGCATAACCCACTGAACATTTTACGTAATGCAATGCTTGGGCTTGCAGTCAGCTGTATTATTTTCACCCTCGCACCACGATTTGAACTACTTTTGCTTATCCGCTTTATACAGGGATTAATCTTACCTGCTGCACTCACGGCCATGACAACCTATGTTGGCATGTCATATAAAGCGGACTGCTTGCAAAAAAAGATGAGTTTGTACATAGGTAGTACAATTGCAGGTGGTTATTTCGGCCGCGTGTTAGCCGCAGTATTTGCTGACTTATGGAGCTGGCAAAGCTTTTACTACGTGATAGCTGCCGGTTTGGTATTACTTGCATTGACAATGAGTAACCGCACATACCAACCTATGGAAGAACCGCAATCACCATTAAGTTATTTAAAGCAGCTTGCAACAGCCCCCATATTAAAACTGTATAGTGCAGTTTTTTGTATGTTTTTTTGCTTTGCTGCCTTGCTCAATTATCTTCCGTTTATTTTGCAAGATACCTTTTTAATAACCAATACTCGCGATATTGGCTTTATTTATAGTGGCTATTTGTTGGGTGCTTTATTCTCAATAACGACACCTTGGCTGTTGAAGCGAAGCCGTTCTCCATGGCATTTATTATGTGGTGTATTTGCATTTTATTGCATCACCATTATTTTACTGATGAGCGAAGAGTTACTTGTATTTTTGATTGCTTTTACGGGCTTTTGTGCGGCGATGTTTATGATTCACTCTACTGCCGCACCTTTGGTAAATAAATTAAGCGTAGCACCTGCCAGTGTAACCAATGGTGGCTATGTATCATTTTATTATAGCGGAGGCGCATTAGGCTCCTTTGTGCCGGGGTTGGTGTACCAGCAATATGGGCACACGGCGTTTATGGCCACTCTTTTAATTGTGTGTTCAGGTGGGTTTGCACTGGTAATAAGTGGCTACTTTGCAGGTAAAAAAGCCACCTTAGGTTGATGCCCTGTGCTTACAAAAAAGCGCTCTAAGTCACTTTTAGCCATAATCCACGTTTGCGTATTTTCAAATGGGTGGCAATGAAATAAATCACCAAACCATATATCTTGATCTAGCCAAACTGTGACATTGTTTTGCTTGTCATTCATAAGCGCAAGCATAGACACACACCCGGGGGCGACTTTTAAATAGCGAGCTAGTCGCTCATTTGATGCAAACCCTAGGCGAGATAACCCCTGATATTTGGCCAATGCTTTTAAATCAAGCTGTTTGTCATGAGCCGTAATCACTAAGAAATGGTTTTTCCCTTCATTATCACGCAAGAATAAATTTTTTAAACGAGTACCGGGTCTTTCAACCAATAACGCATCCGCATCTAAGCTTCCGTGCAAAGGTGGGTGGTCTATTACCTCGTAATCAATATTTAAATGCGTAAGGTATGCAGCCAGCTTATTTTTATCTGCAAGCATTTATAAACAACGCCCTCTTAATTGAACACTTAAATCACGCCAAACAACATTATCTATTTCATATTTATCAGGACAATATTGCTGTTGCTCTAATTCAGCTTTTAACAATGCTACAGCTTGATTTTCCAACTCTAGTTTTAAGCTATTGGACTCTTCAAAATATTCTTGCTCTGCAAATCGTTTAAATTCGCTGCGTGTTAAAGGCCGATCAGAATTACGGCTTTTGCGGCTACTGGCTTTTACAGACACTACATACGCAAAGATTTTATTCCCTTGGCCATCTAACTTTTTATACAGTTGCTTGCTGTTGATTTCAAACGGCGCATCTTCCTGTTGACTTGCACAACCGAATAGAAACAGGAGTAACATCCAAGTATATTTTTTCATTTTAGTTTCTATCTGCTTTTTATGAGTTCCTAGTCTATCAAAAAAACTTTGCTTACGTGAATTTTCATAAAAAATTAAAAAACACTTGACCAAATCTATAAATCTCATTAAAGTTCGTCCCGCTTGAAAGGGAAACTCAAGTGGGTTGCAAAATTTGCAACTTTAGGAATGTGGGGCTATAGCTCAGCTGGGAGAGCGCCTGCCTTGCACGCAGGAGGTCAGCAGTTCGATCCTGCTTAGCTCCACCACTTTCCTACCTCTTCTAAAGAATAAATCAAACACCATCTGAACTAAATCATCCTTCAATAATTTTAAATCTTATTAAATCATTTTAATTTTTTTAATAAATTAACCTGAAATCTGGTTAAGAGATGTACTAATGTATTGAAATTAAATCACAAATATATTTATTA
>NZ_PDUS01000019.1:88883-96309 GCF_002723455.1 Pseudoalteromonas sp. 3D05
AGTTAGCGTTGAAAGTAGCCGCTGGAGTTAGATTTATTATCCAGAGTTCAGGTTAAAAATTTAGAGCAAAAAAAAATCGGCCCCAACATTCGTCAGCACCGATTTAATTTTCTACCGCCCATAACAGCGGTTTAGATTAGATTATTCGCGAACTTGACCTTCGCCATCCACTAAGTACTTTTCAGTTGTAAGCGACTCTAAGCCCATAGGGCCGTATGCGTGCAACTTAGATGTAGCAATACCGATTTCAGCACCTAAACCTAGTTGTGAACCATCAGAAAAGCGTGATGATGCGTTAACCATTACAACTGATGCATCTACACTGCGCTGAAATAATTTAGCTGCATCTTGGTTTTTAGTACAGATAACCTCAGTGTGGTTTGAACCAAACTGAGCAATATGATCAATTGCCCCTGCAAAATCAGGCACAACACGAATAGCAATTTCTAAATCAAGGTACTCTTGACCAAACTCACTGTCAGCAAGCACGGTTGCATTATCAAAGTATTGAGCTGCTTTACTATCGGCGTTTATTTTCACACCTTCTTGACGAAGAACTACAGCACACAGGTTTAAAAATTCATCGGCTACTGCTTCATGAACCACTAAACCTTCTAACGCATTACATACACCTGTACGTTGTGTTTTACCATTGAGTAGTAAATTAACCGCAACTTCTAAGTCAGCGTCTTTATCTACATATAAATGACACACACCTTTAAAGTGCTGAATAACAGGGATAGTACTGTTGTCTGTCACAAAATTAATGAGGCCTTCACCACCGCGTGGAATAATCAAATCAATGCTCTCTCTTTGCTGCATCAATTCCATTAATAATCCACGGTCTGGATCTGGGATGACAGAAATAAGTGCGGCCGGTAAGTCATTATTCTCTAATACCTGGTGCATTACGCTTGCAATTGCTTGTGAACTTTTAAGCGCTTCTTTACCACCACGTAAAATTACGCCGTTTCCTGATTTAAAGCACAATGCGCCCGCATCAGCTGTTACATTTGGGCGTGCTTCATAAATCATACACACGACACCAAGCGGTACGCGCATTTTACGAATTTTAATGCCATTCGGACGTTCTGTTATGTCACGTAATTGACCAACAGGGTCTTCAAGACTAACAATCACTTCAATACCTTCAGCCATCGCTTCAATGCGCTCATCATTCAGTGTTAAGCGGTCAATCATTGATGCAGCTAAATTATTGTCACGTGCCGCGCTTAAGTCACTCTCATTTTCTTTAATGATGAATGCTTTTTGCTCTCTTAAAGCGCTAGCCATTTCCAGCAGCACACGGTTTTTTGTCTCGGTATCGAGTAAAGCTAACTGGTGTGCAGCTTTTGCTGCTTGACGTGAAATATCCGTAATTAAACTCATGACTTCTCCAATAATGCGATATCTTTCTCTGAAATAACTGGGCCAATCGAATCTTGCATCTTATCGCTAAACTCGCTTTGTTCGTTATCGGCTATAAAATTTAATAAACAGCTACTGTAATTAGCTGTTGCTTTAGCTAAGCGTGTACCATCGTTACTACGAACTAAGATAGTATCACCAATAGCAAATTCACCATGCACGGCAACAATTTCATCACCGCGAATACAACCTGTTTCACCTTCAAGTGATTCATCAAATGAACCTTCAACAACAACCTCACCTTGCTCATTCGCTGTGTGAGTCATCCAATGCACAGCTTCTTGCATCGGTTTTTCATAAGGTAAAAAGACAGTTCCTGGGTTGATCCCTTCAAGTAGCTGGTTAAATGTTTGCTCTTTAAAACCGTTAATAATGTAAGTTGTAATACCGTGTGATGTTGCTTTCTCGGCGGCTTCTATCTTGGTTTTCATACCACCTGTACCCACTGCACTGGTTGCGCAGCCAGCCATTGCGTAAATAGATTCGTCTATAGACTCTATCTCAGGAAGTAATACGGCATCATCATGTAAGTTCGGGTTTTTATTGTATAAACCGTCAACATCCGAAAATATCATCAACGCATCAGCATCTGCCGCAGCTGCGACCATTGCCGATAAGTTATCGTTATCACCTACTTTTAAATCATCAGTGGTTACCGTGTCATTTTCATTCATGATTGGTAATACACCGTGCTCTAATAATGTGAATACGGTTTCACGAATGCTTTCATAACGTTCACGATCACGTAAATCACCGTGGGTTAACAAAATTTGTGCTGAAGGGAAATCGAAAAAACGGTCCCACATTGCCATCATTTCTGTTTGACCAGCAGCTGCCATGGCTTTTTTCATGGTCACTGTACGTTCCTGCTGTTCAGGGAATAGATGAGCACCGGCTGCTACAGAGCCAGAAGAAACCAAAATAACTTCAATGCCGCGACTACGACAACGAACGATAAACTGTGCGATAGTTAATAAATAACGAGAGCGACAACCATCTTGATCAGGAGCAATTAATGCGCTACCCACTTTAAGTACAATACGTCGCCAATTTAACTTTTGCATAATGTATTTCAACTTTCCATTTAACTGTAACTTCTCAAAGAGAAGTAAGAAAACAATCACTTAGCACTATTACTAAGCTGCGAGTTTACAATTTGTATGTTCCTATACACTTTTTAGCACTCAGCAAAATACGCCCATTTCTATCTGAAATAGTGAATTTTAGATATAGCATAACTTTCATCCAATCATTAGATTGAACGGTTATAAAGTAAAATAAAAAGTGTTGTTTATGCATCGCTGTAAAAAGCTGTGTGAAGCTTCTTTATTAACAACATACATAGAGCCTCTAAAGTCAGATACACCAACAGATAGGGTGATGACTTAAGGACCGAGATTTGTTCACCACGATGGGCGCCAAATATTGAACAGGTAATAATTCAACTCAAAATATAAAAATAGCCTTTAAGAGGCAATATGCTTTCAAGTAAACCAATACCCAAAAATGAGTAATTACATACAAATTTTATTCAAAACAAAAAACTATTGATTTTTAAACAAATAAATATAGTAACCTGCATTTAAATCAGCTTTATTCGCACTAACTTAAAAATAACTATATGTATTCGCTTATAGCTCAACTAGAACTATTTAGATAACAAATTGTTTGAACACTAACTATAATACGCTAAAATCGACTGTAAGATCAAGGTTATATTTTATGCGCTTAATTATGCTAAGACGATAGGATAAATTATCCATATATTTCATAATGTTAAAGAATAATGAATTTTTAATGAAATGGACTAGCTCAATAACCACGATATTTTCTACAAAAAAATCATTAGCAGCTAAAATTCTATTAGGAGAAATGATCATACACGTGTATATCCCTGTATTATAAGTTTGATAGTCTTTTCTCTAAATCAAAGTAATAGATAAGGAATACTTTATATATGTCAGCCATTTATATAGCCGGGATTGCGCTTTGTTCGGTTCTAGCTCAGTGGGTAGCGTGGGCCTTTCGCGTTCCTGCTATTTTGTTTTTATTACTCACCGGCCTTTTGCTTGGGCCTGCAACTGGCGTATTAGACCCTGACGCATTACTTGGCGATTTGTTGTTCCCGGTAGTGTCATTGAGTGTAGCTGTTATCCTATTTGAAGGCTCATTGACTCTGCATTTCAAGGAACTCAAAGGGATTGGTAAAGTTGTCAGAAACTTGTGTTCTATCGGCATGATTGCCACCTGCATTATTATTAGTTTAAGTGCTTACTGGATTTTAGAATTGAATTGGCGCGTCGCCGCCGTGCTCGGTGCTGTACTTGTTGTTACAGGCCCTACCGTAATAGCACCGCTTTTAAATTCAATGAGACCAACACAAGATATTGACCGTATTCTACGTTGGGAAGGCATTGTTATAGACCCTATTGGCGCACTATTTGCGGTTCTGGTTTTTGAAGCTGTTATGCTGGTTGGCCAAGGTGAAGTCTTTGTTCATACCCTTATTGCACTATTTAAAACACTAGGTGTCGGTTTATCTATTGGTGTGGTTGCAGGCTGGCTTACAACTTTGTTGATTCGCAGAGAGTGGTTACCATTTGAATTACATAAATTTGGTATATTAGCTTTAGTGCTTATTAGTTTTACCATTTCTAACCACCTAAGCCATGAATCTGGGTTACTGGCTGTAACAGTATTTGGTATCTGGTTAGCAAACCAAGATGACTTAGAAATTGACTCTGTTTTAGAGTTTAAAGAAGACTTGTCGATGATTCTAATTTCGACATTATTTATATTGCTTGCTGCTCGATTGCAGCTCTCTGACTTAATGATGCTCGACGGTGACGTATTTATTTTTCTAGCGGTTGTGTTGTTCATTGCTCGACCTGTATGTATCGCGCTATCTACTTTTGGCTCTGATTTGCCTGTCAAATCTCGCCTAGTATTAGGGTGGATCGCACCCCGCGGTATTGTAGCGGCTGCTGTAGGCTCTGTATTTGCTATTAGTATGATGGAAGCTGGTGTCGCTGATGCTGAAAAAATTGTCCCGTTAATTTTTACCGTTATTATTATCACTGTTGTGTTACAAAGCTTAACGGCGATCCCTGTTGCTAAGCTACTCGGTGTACGTCAACCTTCTCCAAATACAATCTTAATCATCGGGGCTAACCATGTTGCTCGCGCAATTGGACGTGGTTTAAAAGATCAAAATATCCCTGTCCATTTATCTGATCCAGCATGGGAAAACTGTAAAATGGCTCGTATGGATGGTCTTCCTTGTTATTATGGTAACCCTCAATCTGAACATGCAGAGCGCTACTTACCACTAACAACAATACGCAGTGTGTTAGCACTATCGCCTAATAGGCATCATAACGCGCTGGGCGTACAGTATTTTTCTCATTTATTAAACGAAAAAAATGTATTTTCACTGCGCTCTTCTACCAGCCATGCCAAAGCGAATAAGGACAGTGCAACTTTCTTGTCGCGGCAAATTCTGTTTGGCGAGAGCGGTGCTTATTCAAAACTAAGTAGCCTGATTGCCAAAGGAGGCAAGGTAAGCTCAACTAAAATTTCTGAAGAGTTTAGCTGGGATAAATACCAAGAAATTAATAATGAAGCTATTCCTTTGTTTATTTTGCATTCGGAGAAGGACAGTGACGACGACGCACCTATTAAAATTCGTCCTTTCACTATCAATATGGAAAAACCACCACAGGAAGGAGAGCGCATTGTTGCCCTTCAGCCACCTAAAATGTCTGTGCTGAAAGATCCAGCCAAAACAAAAGAATAAGGCTCATTAAGCGTGCTTTAAACATAAATACCCAAGCCACCTCAAGATGCAGAATTCAGTGTTTCACAGGGGCTTAATATCAAGGCGTTACTTTGCAACAATGGCGATCCCTTTTAAGAAGTAACAACGATGAGAGTAAGTGCCTGTGAAACGCCCTGCGGGTTGGTTTAAAAGCGATTTATACTGCGTTATTGATTTTAACAATAGAACCACTATTGTTTGCAATCAATGCCTTGCATAAATCACTTTTAATTCCAACTGACATTCGCATCTTGAGGTGGCTTGGATATAATTCCAAGGGTAGCTATTTTGTTAACTTGGAACGCTGTTTAAAGCACGTAATATTAAGTTTATCAATCTATTAGAATTGAATTACACCACCGTCTAAAGTGACAATATAAACACGGAGAGTACATATCGCTCGTAAACACAAAGCAACCACACAACACAAGTTATGCCCTACCTAAAAATAAATCGCATTGCTGCCAAGCCATCCATAAAATATAAGCAGTCTTGGTAGAAAAAGAACGATTCTTTCCATCTGTAAGTAACACCTTACAGCATACTTATGTTAATACATCGACAAAACATGCATTCATGCTTCAACTTATATATCCTGCCGCAAATTATTATTCTAATTGGTGGAGTATAAATGAGCTCATATCAAGATGTAACGCAGTTAGATGCATCGACAACAAACAAAACAACATGGAATCTACACGATACGCAGTGGGTTTTAAGTCTATTTGGTACGGCTGTAGGCGCGGGCATTCTGTTTTTGCCTATCAATATCGGAATTGGTGGTTTTTGGCCATTAATTATTTTGGCCTGCTTAGCTTTTCCTATGACTTTTTTAGCTCACCGAGGCTTAGCGCGATTCGTTTTATCGTCCAATAATAAGGATGCTGATTTTACCGATGTTGTAGAAGAGCACTTTGGCGTAAATGCCGGACGACTAATTTCATTGTTATACTTTTTATCTATCTTTCCTATCTTGCTTATTTATGGTGTAGGACTAACGAATACAGTTGATAGTTTTATCGTCAATCAACTGGGCATGGAATCACCTTCAAGGGTATTGCTTTCGGGTGTACTTGTTGCTGGCATGATCAGCTTAATGCTGGGCGGTGAAAAGCTCATGCTACGCGCGTTCGCCATTTTAGTGTATCCATTAGTCGCTATTTTATTTTTCTTATCTATTTACTTAATTCCTAGCTGGCAAATGCCTAATATGGCTTTTCCTGAATTAAGTGGCTTTGCTAAAACTCTGTGGTTATCGGTGCCTATTATTGTGTTTTCATTTAGTCATGCGGCGGCAATTTCAAGCTTTGCTAACGTGCAGCGTGGTCACTATGGCAATGATGCAGCAGCAAAATCAGAAGCTATTTTAAAGCGTACCAGCTTATTATTGATTGTGTTTGTACTGTTATTTGTATTTTCGTGTGTGCTTTCTCTTTCAACAGAACAAATGGCGCAGGCAAAAGCTCAAAATGTATCTATCTTATCGTACTTAGCAAACATCACTGAAAACTCATTTATAGCAACCCTAGGCCCTCTAGTGGCGTTTATAGCCATAACATCATCGTTCTTAGGGCATTTTTTAGGCGCGCGTGAAAGCTTTAATGGCTTAGTCACTAAGCAAACCAAACTAGGTGTGAAGAGCGCTGATAAGTTAGGCGTGGCAATTATGTTTTTTGCTATCTGGTTTTGTGCAGTTAAAAACCCGAGCATCTTAGATATGATGGATCAACTATCAGGCCCTATTATTGCCATGATCTTATTTATCATGCCAATGATAGCCGTATTTAAAGTTCCCGCACTTAAAAAGTACCGTGGCAAAAGTGCTTACTTCATCCTATTTATGGGTAGCTTAGCGGTTCTTGCGCTGCTGTATAGCTTTATAAAGTAATTAAGTATTATTGCGGTTTGGTATAAATACAGAAAAGCCCAGCAAATGTCGCCATTTACTGGGCTTTTTTATTCTTAAAGCAAGCTCTACAAATCTTTTAGAATTAAAGTTTGTTTAAACTCGATGCAAAGTTTGTAACCAAGTCGACTGAGTAAAAAGCGAGAAAGGTGATTGAGTATTGTCTTTGGGATAAGAGCTAAAGCATTGCTTTTTGGATACAGTAGTATTTTAAAGTAGCTGAGTATTGGTAAGTATGAAATGTTAAGAAAAGAGATTGGAGCGGCACACGAGGC
>NZ_PDUS01000019.1:96544-96676 GCF_002723455.1 Pseudoalteromonas sp. 3D05
CAACTGAGCTAGTGCCGCATAAAAAGTTTCTAGTGACAAGATTCAAGTTAAAAGTTAGAACAGCTTGTAGCTTTCAACTTTCTCCTTGAAACTTAAACCAATTTCTTTGGTGAGAAATTGGAGCGGCACACG
>NZ_PDUS01000011.1:0-52776 GCF_002723455.1 Pseudoalteromonas sp. 3D05
GTGGGTGATACTGGACTTGAACCAGTGACCCTCGCCTTGTAAGGGCGATGCTCTCCCAACTGAGCTAATCACCCACATATAATAGATGTGACTTTTATTAAAACTTATTAACTCGAATATTAATATAATTTGGTGGGTGATACTGGACTTGAACCAGTGACCCTCGCCTTGTAAGGGCGATGCTCTCCCAACTGAGCTAATCACCCAAATTATATATTTAATACTCACCATTCTAAGAATGGTGGGTCGTACTGGACTTGAACCAGTGACCCTCGCCTTGTAAGGGCGATGCTCTCCCAACTGAGCTAACGACCCATATTACAATTTTAAAACGCAACTATTGATAAAATAATAGGTTATATGTGGTGGGTGATACTGGACTTGAACCAGTGACCCTCGCCTTGTAAGGGCGATGCTCTCCCAACTGAGCTAATCACCCACATATAAATTAATCGCTACTATTAAAATAAATAGTACTGGACTTTAACCAGTGAACCTAGCCGGACTTGTAAATAACGGTGGTTCTCTCTTTTTCTAACTGAGTTTATGACTCATTTAGATTTTGTAACATGAAACACCATTTAAAATGGTGGGTCGTACTGGACTTGAACCAGTGACCCTCGCCTTGTAAGGGCGATGCTCTCCCAACTGAGCTAACGACCCATATTACAATTTTAAAACAACTATTAAGAAATAACAGATTTTATATGTGGTGGGTGATACTGGACTTGAACCAGTGACCCTCGCCTTGTAAGGGCGATGCTCTCCCAACTGAGCTAATCACCCACATATAAATAAAACGCTACTATTAAAATAATAGTACTGGACTTTAACCAGTGGACTTTGTCGATATATTTAAATATCAGTCAGGCCCTCTTTTTCTAACTGAGCAAACAACTCAAATAGAATTTAGATACGATAATTAATTACACCATTATAAATAATGGTGGGTCGTACTGGACTTGAACCAGTGACCCTCGCCTTGTAAGGGCGATGCTCTCCCAACTGAGCTAACGACCCATATCTAAAAACAACACATTGCTGCGTTGTTGTGGGGCGCTATTATAGATAGAGTTGTAAATGTGTCAACACTTGAATGTGTAAAAATAGTTTAGATGTGGTTTTTATAATCAAAGAAGTGCTTTCCTGCTCATTTAACAGCCATTATGACTATTTTTTAATATTCGCTATTTAAATATTCTCTGGCATTGGGGTGCTAATAGCGACTAAGTAGTGACACACGCTATATAAAACGATAAAAGCAACTTACATATATTACTACCCCAAACAATCCACTCTATCACCATTATTGAATAGAGCAGCTAAGCTACCTTATAAAAACGGCACGTTGCTTTGTAATATTACTCTTAAAACACTTTAATGAATTTAACGTATTATGAAGCGTAAATTTACCCCAGGCTATTTTGCATATAAATGTATACCTTTTAAAAAGACTGAAAAAGCGCTAGAGAATCAAAACTAAGTCAAAACATCAATTTCATAAACGGTGTAATAGTAAAAAGCTCAAAAAACACCCCGCCCAGTTTATAGATTATCCAGTTTGTTGAAAAATAGGGCATTTGAATAAAGTTACTTAAAAAATTGTTGACATTATTTGGGTGGCTGCATAGAATGCGCCCCGCACTCAGCAATACACAGCACGGTTTACCAAGCAGTGTATAGCAATATTGAGTTGGGGCTATAGCTCAGCTGGGAGAGCGCTTCGCTGGCAGCGAAGAGGTCTGCGGTTCGATCCCGCATAGCTCCACCAAACTTAATAGTGCAATTGTCCTAGGGTAGCAGTTTTCTGTGTCCCCATCGTCTAGAGGCCTAGGACACCGCCCTTTCACGGCGGTAACAGGGGTTCGAATCCCCTTGGGGACGCCAATCTGATTTTCAGAGGCGGTTTTACCGAGAAAATAGCGAAGCAAATACAGCTCGAGTCTATATTTGCATTCATTCGCATTACCTTAAGCTCAGGATTTGAGTCTAACTATTCAGTTGTCCTAGTGACACATTTATGTGTCCCCATCGTCTAGAGGCCTAGGACACCGCCCTTTCACGGCGGTAACAGGGGTTCGAATCCCCTTGGGGACGCCACTTACTATAAGTGCTGTGTTATGAAAACTACTCGCCTGAAACGAGTCTAACTATTCAGTTGTCCTAGTGACACAGAAAATATTTCTGAAAAGATAATGCCATTTGCCTTACAGGCTCGGTCTCATCTTACGAAGAAATAGCAAATCAGTGATTTGCAAACCAATTTCTGCGTCCCCATCGTCTAGAGGCCTAGGACACCGCCCTTTCACGGCGGTAACAGGGGTTCGAATCCCCTTGGGGACGCCACTTAACTTAAGTGTTATGTCATTGGATATACTTCTCTATAACCTCCTATGCACTATCTTTTTTCTTTTTCCAATCAAGTTATTTTTAATTATCAATTAAATAAAGATCTATTTACTGTGATTAAATATTAAATTGCCTTGTAAGCGGCTAGACTGTTTATTATAGTCAAAGGTACATTCATATGGTCCGAAGCTTAATGTCGAAAAAGACTTTTCCTAATGCAAAAATACTAATAGTTGAAGAGCAACCGCTTGCTCAAAGCTACATGAAACAATCGCTTGAAAAGTTAGGCTTTCGGCAATTGCACTTTGCTGAGCATGCAAATGCAGCAAAAGAGCTTTGTCTTACTGAACAGTTTGAACTTATTGTATGCTCTTTTAATTTAAGCAAACATCAAGATGGCTACCAATTGTATGAAGAGCTCAGAGTTAAGCAGTTAATCAAAAACTCCACTGGATTCATTTTCATTTCAGCTGAAACAACCGGCTCATTAGTTCACAGCGTGCTTGAACTCCAACCTGATGATTTTTTGGTTAAACCATTTTCCATTAGTGATTTAAAAACACGTATCGAAAAAATATTGCTACGTAAAAGTAACTTACAGAAAATATATAATTTGATTGATGATGGTAATGATTCAAAAGCATTAAAAAACATCAATGCATCATTAATGAGTAAACAAAACACGTACAGCGCAATCTTATTACGCCTTAAAGGTGATGTACTACTTAGGCTAAAACGCCATGAAGAAGCCAAAACATTTTTTAAATCAGCACTAAATATACAAAAGTTCACATGGGCTAAAGTTGGTTTAGTTGAAGCCTTAATTGCAAATAATGAGCATATCCTTGCCCAGCGTATGCTTAAGACAATGCTAACTCAGAACGAAACACGTTTAGTGGCATTAAACTTACTTGGCTCTTTAGAAGTTAAGCTAAATCAATTTGAGTCTGCACAAGAGTTTTTAAGTGAAGCAGCAGATATTGCCCCACTTAATTTAAAACGCCAAAAATCTTTAAGTAACGTTGCAATGCTGAACCATGACTACGAAAAAAGCTACACAACACATAAAGACATCGCTCAATACGCTAAGTATTCGATTCATGACCATCCTGATATCTATTTAAATGCAGCGCGTGCTGGAATTGATTTTGCGCTTACAACAGATCAAAGCGATCAAATACAACGCATTTCACGCCAAACAAATAAATATTTGAGCGACTTAAAAAATCAATTTCCAAATAGTCATAATCAAACTCAGATTGATGTTTTAAACGCTCGCTTACACTACCTTAAAGATGAGCACCAAAAAGCTAAAAAGCTAATTGAACAACTTGATGATGATGAAAATCAAATTCGCTCAATCGATGGTGCGCTTGATAAAGCAAAAGCGTTCCACGAATTAGGCTTTCATGTCAAAGCACAGAACTTATTTAACCAAATCATTAATCATTGCGAACGTCACCCAAATATAAGTGACCCCGTTTACTTGCGTTATATTCAACAGCAACAAGTTGAACGCAGAGACATAAAAATGGGACCAAAAGAACTTAATAATCATGCCGTCACTCAATTTAATAAAGGCCAATTAAATGCGGCGCTTGAGGCATTTAGTCAAGCGTTTAGAATCATGCCTCGCAATGCGAGTATTGCACTAAACTTGCTGCAGTGCCTATTTGACGATAATAAAAAAAATGGGCAATCATTTAATTTAATTACTGCAAAAAAGTGCTATACACTATTATCAACTGCATCTTTGGATGCTGAGCAACAACAACGCTTTAATAAGATTGTTAATAATGCACAAGAGATGGGATTAAAATTAACTGATAAAGATAGTTAATTAATAACAATATAAACATTCCATAATTTAAACAACATAGTAGGGGAAATACATTGAAACGCCGTTTTAATATACTCTATCTATTGCTTGCATGTTGTACTTTGACCAACCCCTTTCAACTCGTACA
Organism: Pseudoalteromonas sp. 3D05; assembly: GCF_002723455.1. GTDB lineage: Bacteria > Pseudomonadota > Gammaproteobacteria > Enterobacterales > Alteromonadaceae > Pseudoalteromonas. The sequence goes on from NZ_PDUS01000011.1 coordinate 4,317, forward strand.
AAGTAAAACGTCGTTAGCCAACTGGCAAAAAGCAAATATTGACTGGCGCCGATATGAAGGCACTCATATTAATGTTCTTGCAGATGAGCAACCTGCATTTATGGCGTTAAAGCCATACTTACCTATATTTGAAAAGCTAACAGGGATTTCTGTTGGATTCCATGCATTAGAGCAGTCCAAAATGCGCCATCGCAGAGCGATTGACCTTAGTAAAGGGCTGGGGTTATATGATGTGATACCAATGGGCGTTACCTTTTTGGGGCAAGCCCATGCAAATAATTATTTAGAACCCCTTGCTCGTTTTTTAAACAACCCACTATTGACCGATCAAAGCTGGTATAAAATGACAGATATAAGCCCGAATAGCCTGTCTCTATGCCAAATAGACGGTACACTTCTATCTCTGCCCTTTGATTTCTCTGCGCCAATATATTTTTACCGAAAAGACTTATTTAACAAATTCAATCTTGATGTTCCAGATACCTATGAAGCATTATTAACAACCAAGGTTGCTCTTCAGCAGGCGCTCGATAAACACCCTGAGTATAGCGATGTACATGCATTTGCATCAAGAACGATGCCTGGGGCTGGTTTAAATACATGGACTGTTTTACCGATTATGCGCTCTTATGGTGCACAGATAGTTACTGACGAAGTTAGAGCAACCAGTAACTCACAAAGCGCTTATAACGCCATTGAAGTTTATCGTGATTTAGTTACAGGCTACGGCAACCCTGCGAATAGTCGCACATTGCACTTTTATCAAATACGTAAGCTGTTTAAAGAAGGCAAACTGGCGTCGGCTTTTATTGCTTCACATTTTTATAATGAAATAGACACCAAAAATGAATCTATTGTTTGGGACAAATGGGAGGCAGCCCCACTGCCTAAAGGGCCTTTTTCAAGAGAAACCTCTCCATGGGCTTGGGCCCTGGCAATAAACGCACACTCGCAAAAAAAATCAGCTGCTTGGTTGTTTATACAGTGGGCTACAAGTGCTCAAACTGCCATGTTGTTGAGTACTGGTGGGTCACCTCCACGTATGCAAATTTGGCAGGAGCAGTTATTTAACTTAGTAAATAAACCGGGGTTCAATAATACAATGTTGTGGGTTTTTGAAAATGCCACCCCCAGCTATATCCAATCGGGAATTACGTTATTCCCTGAAATTGGTGAAATAATTTCTCATGCATACAGTCAAATTTTTTATGGTGCGGATATTCAAAACACTTTAGATAGCAGTAATGAAAAAATTGATTCCCTACTAAACAAAAAAGAATAAATTTTACGCCTATGTACTTAACTATTGCTCATAAAATCTTATTGATAATTGGCTTTACCATCACGCTCGTTTTAGGTGTTAGTACGGGTTTGCATGTCATTGAGTTAAAAAATCAAACATTATTAAATATGAGCGAAAAAGCCTCAGCTATCGTAACACCCATGCTTGTTGAAATAGATCAGCTTACGACCGATAGCAACAAGGACAGTTGGGTACTTAAGATTCAAGCTATCGCATTAACTGATTTAATCACACAAAATAACTTTAACAATTTAACAAATATATATTTTGTTGATAACAAAGCGCACATTGTCGCGCATATAGATAGAGAACAACTGTCTAAAGTCATCACTGATAATGCCCTCTTACAAGCCATTGAGAAAAACCAACAAAATATACTAAGTAAAGACGGTCATTATGATGTTGTGATCCCTGTTAACAACCATAACAAAAATAAAATTGGCTCTGTAATTGTCAGCTTTGCGGGTGATGATTTAGCAGAGAAAATAAAGCTCATCATAACCAATGCAATCTCATTATTTGCCATTTACTTATCCACCGCACTAATAATAGCTTATATAATAATTCGCAAAATTATCTTGCAACCTATCGATAAACTCGTTGAGTTTTCGCACGCTATTACAACAGGTGAGTTAGATCACCCTATCCACATTAACAGCCAAGATGAAATTGGTACTTTGGCAAGTGGGTTTAAAATGATGCGAGCCGCCGTAAGAGAGCAAATCAATAACATGCATGAGCAACAATCGGTGCTTGAAGAAATAGTAACAACACGTACCCAAGAGTACTTAGCTGCAAAAGTACAGGCGGAGTACTCTAATCAGGCTAAAAGTGTATTCTTGGCCAATATGTCGCATGAACTTCGTACCCCTTTAAATGCGGTGCTTGGATTTAGTCAGCTTTTACAAGATAGAGAAATTGACGTAACCAAATTACGTTATTTAGAGGCCATTACTGTTTCAGGCAATTCGCTTTTAAATATCCTCAACGATATTTTGGATATCTCTAAAATTGATGCGGGTAAAATGCACCTAGAACTTGATCATGTAGAACTAAGTTCAATGTGTAATGAGCTGTCTATGATGTTTATGCAACAATGCGCACAAAAAGACTTAGGGCTAACTATTAAATGTACGGCTAATGCCAAAAAAGCCCTTCTACTTGACGGCAACAAACTTCGCCAAGTTATGATTAACTTACTAAGTAATGCTATAAAATTTACCCAACAAGGTTATGTGCGAGCCATTTTTGATGCTAACGTAAATAATACCGGCGATCATGTTAGTTTAATTATAAAAGTGATTGATTCAGGAAAAGGCATTGCCAAAGATCAACAACAAAATATCTTTAATGCATTTGAGCAAGCGCAAGGTCAAAAAAGTGATGAATACGGTGGCACCGGTTTAGGGCTTACTATATCACTTAAGTTTATTAAGCTTATGGGCGGCACCCTCAATGTGACCAGTGAACCCAATAAAGGCAGCGAGTTTACGATTGAAATTCCTGATATTGCTTACGCGCAACATGAGGCAATCGCAACCCAAAATAACTTTCCAGCAATTGCGAGCTATAGGTTTGGCCCAAATAAAATATTAATTGTGGATGATATTGCTTACAACCGTGATTTTTTAGTGTCGTTTTTATCTCGTTGGCCATTTCAAATTGAAGAAGCTGAAAATGGCAAAGTTGCTTTAGAAAAAATAGCTCAATGTCCGCCTGATCTCATCATCATGGATATGAAAATGCCAGTTATCGGGGGGCTTGAGGCCACTAGAGCCTTACGTGAAAATGAACAATATAAACATATTCCTATCATTGCAGTAACCGCTTCTGCACTGAAAAATGAACAACTTGAATTTACTCAATTAACCGATTACTGCATTACAAAACCTATTTGTCGGGAGCATTTAATTTTTACTATTGCTCAACTAATAACGCCTCCCGACTAAACACTATTTAAAGTTTTTTAAGTGATAAAGCATTAACACAATAGCGTAAACCACCAGGCATTGGGCCATCTGGAAATACATGCCCTAAATGCGCATCACAAACATTGCAAACAGCTTCAATCCGCTGCATACCATGACTATTATCACTAATGTAAGCAATTGAGTTTGTTTTTGCAGGTTGTGTAAATGATGGCCAGCCAGTGCCACTATCAAATTTTTCATCCCCTTCAAATAGCACATTTTCGCAGCATACACAGGCATACTCACCAGGCTCAAATAAAGTACAGCTGTCTGAGCTATGTGGCCGCTCAGTTCCTTTGTTACGTGTAACATAAAAGGCTTCATCGCTTAGTTGAGCACGCCACTGAGCATCAGTCTTCTCAACTTTTCTACTTGGCTCGGGGTTACCTTTACTAGCAAAATTTAAAATATCATTCCAATTTAACATCGTTAACCTCACAAAATTAGATGAGAAAGTTTATTACGGTCTACATTATCACGATAATGCGCTAATAATTTTGATAATTTAGGGTTTATCCGCATTTCACAAAAAGGCCTATGCGGATTACTATAATAATAGTCTTGGTACTTTGCAGGGGAATGTTTAAACTCACCTGCCGCAAGCACTTGAACAATTAAGGGTTTGCTGTAGTCATTCTGTTTTTCATGAATGGCAATATGTGCCTGTAGAGCTTGCTGCTCACTGTATGTGTAAACTGCCGAACGGTACTTATGACGCATACTATGCACCTCAGTAGCACTGTGGGTATCAATATGGATAGCAATTAAGTCTGTTAAACTTAAAATATCAGAATCAAATGTGACCCTTACCGCTTCGCTAAAATCGCTAGTGGTATCAGCTATTTTAAACCAGCCTTGTTCAACACGCACAACGCCTATCAAGGAAGCAAAAATAGCTTCGGTGCACCAATGGCAACTTCCGCCTAACCCCACTGTTTGCCGCATGGCAATGCTCCTAAAAAGTCGATTTATTGTTTAATAGAAAATAAATAAAGTAACTCTTTACTATACCGGCCATACTTGCTGTTCATTTCAATATAAGGTAATTGATTGCCATTCTTCTCGGGTAAAAAAACGATGCAAATAGTGTTCTAACTCAGCTTTACTTGCAGGTAAGCTCACACTGAAGTCACTCTCATCCTGATTATAAAAACAAATATAATCATCTCTTATTTCAATACGTTTAATACTCTCTACTACCAACCATTGCGGACCGCTTTTACTATCAAAAAAACCATTAAGACTGAATAATATTATATGCTGCGTATCTCGCTTTAAAAAGTCACAGATAGGGTTACGCATTTTAAAAAGTGATGTAAGTCGGTAGCTGGCTGAGCAGAAGGTGAATACCCACAGAGCAACAACGAAGATAAACCACGGTTGCTGCAATACTGCTGTAAATGTTGCTATTATAGCGAGTAATAAACCAACAATAGCAACCACAAAGGCAATACGTAGATTAATCTTATTCATTGTGCCTACTCTGCTTTTTTTCAGTAATTGGATCAGGCCAATCATTAAAAAACACTGTCAAATAACGGCTTTTTGCTAAATAAAGTAGTACCCACAGTACGACCACCATTTGCAACGCCAAAAACATCGAAAATTGATAGTAACTATGGGCCGCCTGAATAACCAACCAACCTAAATCTAGTGCAGCACAGGCTAGTAAAGGCCAACGCATAAAACGCCATATTTTAGCTAAACGCGCTGATGTAACATTATTTTTTTGTGGCCGCCTAAAACAAAAAATGACTGCCGGGATGATTGCTAGCGCACCAATTGCCAACGCACTAAAAAAATCATATTTAGAGCGAAAAACCAAAGACATAATATCTAATTCAGGACGGCGGCTTAACGCCGCAATTATCCAAATAAAATAGGCTCTTAATAGCACAAGTAAACTTAAATGAAATGCGATCGGCGTACGGTAAGTACCGTATTTATCCCAATATTCTGGACCATAACGCATTACAATTGATTCTTCTTGTCAGCAATAACACCTAACACAGTAAAAGCACATATCACCATGAGACCTAACCACTGTGTACCAAAAAACAATAACAGTTTACTCAATAGAGGTGTTGCAAATACCACCAAAAAGCCAAAACCAAAACCGGTTACTAAAACAAATACAGCGACTCTGACAAAAAAATGCCGCCTTGCAACAAAGCGTTTAGTTACTTTGATAATGTCATTGGCATATAGCGATACCAAACACACAACCAACAACAAGGCTATATTGTACAGGTACGGCTTTAGCCACTGGCCAAAGCTCAATGCTGTACTTTCAAATACAGCAAGTACGCTATCCATTGTGTTTCGCCAGTAACGCGATTAAATCATCCTCAGTAAGGACATCAATGCCTAAATCTTGTGCTTTATTAAGCTTTGAGCCCGCCTTTTCACCCGCAATAAGTGCATCTGTTTTTGCTGAAACACTGCCAGATACCTTAGCACCTAATGCTTGTAAACGTGCTTTTGCATCGTTACGGTTCAGTTCGTTGAGTGTGCCGGTGAGTACATAGGTTAACCCCACAAGTGGTTGCTCATCAACGCTTACAGGCGCTAACTCTGGCCAGTGAATACCTTGTTCAATAAGCGCATTAACCACGTCTGTATTATGTGGTTCTGCAAAGAAACTACTCACATGTTTTGCAACAATTTCGCCTACATCGGACACTTCAACCAAGGCTTCAATACTTGCTTGAGTTACTTTTTCGAGGGTTAAAAAGTGAGTCGCTAAGTTTTGCGCCGTTGCTTCACCCACTTCACGTATACCCAGTGAGTATAAAAATTTAGCTAACGTCGTTTGCTTTGCATCTTCCAAAGCACTAACCAAATTTTTAGCCGACTTAGGCCCCATTCGTTCAAGTGATTCAAAATGACCTTGTTTTAAAATAAATAAGTCAGCAGGTGTTTTAACCAGCTCTCTATCGACTAACTGATCAACAATCTTATCGCCCAAGCCATCCACATCGAGTGCTTTACGAGAAGCAAAGTGTTTTATCGCTTGTTTACGTTGCGCTTGGCAAACAAGGCCCCCCGTGCAACGCGCAACGGCCTCACCTTCAACCTTTTCAACGTGCGAGTTACAAATAGGACACGCTTTAGGAAAAACAATGTCTTTGGCATCATCAGGTCGGCGTTCAAGTACAACTTGCGTTATTTGCGGAATAACATCACCAGCACGGCGGATAATCACGGTATCGCCCACTTTTACACCTAAGCGCGCAATTTCATCACCATTATGTAATGTCGCATTCGACACTGTAACACCACCAACAAATACCGGTTCAAGCCTCGCGACAGGAGTGATTGCACCGGTACGCCCTACTTGAAATTCAACATCAAGGAGCACTGTGATCTCTTCTTGAGCAGGGAACTTATAGGCGATTGCCCAGCGCGGTGCGCGGGCAACAAAGCCTAAACGCTCTTGCATTGCTTTGTTGTTGAGTTTAATAACTACGCCATCAATTTCATATTTTAAGCTGCTTCTACGCTCTAAAATATCTTGATAATAATCAAGCGCAGCTTTTTCACCTTCCACCAGCTTGGTCTCAGGGCAAAGTGGTAGGCCCCAATCAGTAAGCTTAGCCAATTGTTGATAATGATCGCTCGGTAACTCACCTTCAGTCACAACGCCAATGCTGTAGGCATAAAACATCAGTGGTCGCTTTGCCGTTATTTTTGAATCTAATTGGCGCAAACTTCCAGCCGCAGCATTACGTGGATTAACAAACACTTTTTCGCCGCGTTTTTCAGCTTCAGCATTAAGCTTGTCAAATCCTGCGCTATTCATAAATACTTCACCCCGGATTTCTATTTCACGTGGGTAATCAGTACCGCGTAATTTAAGCGGTACATTACGAATCGTTTTTACGTTTTGAGTAATGTTTTCACCCGTTTGGCCATCTCCGCGAGTGGCGGCCTGAACAAGCACACCATCCCGATACAAAATAGAGACAGCAAGGCCATCCAGTTTTGGCTCGCAACAAAAAGTTAGTTCGCTGTTATCCATTAACCGCTCTTTGACACGGCGGTTAAAAGCGGCAAACTCTTCTTCACTAAACGCGTTATCAAGTGAAAGCATGGGCACCTGATGAGCAACTTGTTCAAACTTGGCAAGGGCAGCTCCACCGACCTTCTGCGTTGGAGAGTCTGCGCTAAAATACTCAGGATTAGCGGTTTCTAGAGCACTTAGCTCTCGTAAAAGCCGATCGTATTCAGCATCCGGAATCGACGGGCTATCGAGCACATAATAGTTATAGTTATGATCATCTAATTGCTGACGAAGCGCACTAATTTGCGTTAAAACTGGAGTAGACATATTGGCCTCTAAAACATAAAAAAGCCACTTAAACGAGTTATCGCCTAGTGGCTTAAAAATTCTTAAAAAGTTAATTTATTGAATAAGCTATTAAGCGCTGAAACTTCTCACTTTTTCAACGTACTCGCGCACGCTTTCAACGGTCATTTCTTCACGTTGAGAATCTAATATTGTGGCACCAAATTCATCCGCTAATTTCTTCGCTGCACTGTGCAACATATTGAATGCTGCAAGGCCGTCACCGTCACACGGTAAAGTCATAAATAAGCTAATACCTGCGGTACTAAATTGTTCCATATTATCAATATCAAACGTACCTGGGTTATACATATTTACTAAGCGAAATAGCACAGGGCCAAGTCCCGCAGGGTCTAGGTGGCGATTAAAAAAACCTTCTTCTGAGTATTTAAAACCGAGTGTATTGATTGCCGGTAATAACTTACTGCCTTCCATCGCCATGCCTTCAGGCATTTGGATGTGAACGATAATAAAGTCAGCAGGAGGAGTTTCTTGTTCTTGCTCTGCCTGAGCTTCATCAACTGTCTCACCTGAGCGCTGAGTATCAGCTTCACCCGATTGCTCGACTTCATTTACATCATCAGCTGAAAAACTGAGATCGCCAAATTGTGGCTCATCACGCTCAGTTTGAGCTGTTTGTAAAGGCTCAGAATGCTGCTCTACTGATGGTTGTTCAGTTGGTTCAACGCGCTCATTCGGCGCAGTCGTGGGTGCCTCTTTTTTACGAACTGACCATAGGCCATGTATTAATAATCCACCAATGACTATTACACTGATAATAATTAAAACCCATCTTAATTGTTCGGCCATCCCCTCACCTTTTATTATTTGTTCTATCAAAAATAGTATTATGCATGTGCCATTTGCACTGCTTGTTCAATATCAACTGCAACCATGCGTGATACGCCCGGTTCAGCCATTGTAACACCAGTTAATCGTCCTGCCATTTCCATCGCAATTTTATTATGGCTGATGTAGATAAATTGCACAGATTGTGACATTTCCTCTACTAAACGGCAGAACCTGCCAACATTCGCATCATCAAGTGGTGCATCAACTTCGTCCAGCATACAGAAAGGAGCTGGATTGAGCCTGAATATTGAAAACACTAATGATAATGCGGTCAGCGCTTTTTCTCCACCACTTAACAAGTGAATTGTTGAATTTTTCTTACCTGGCGGTCGTGCCATAATACTAACACCACTTTCTAATAAATCATCACTGGTTAATTCTAGGTATGCGCTACCGCCGCCAAACACTTTAGGAAATAGCTCACCGAAGTCTTGATTAACTTGGTCAAACGTTGCTTTAAAACGCGTTTTGGTTTCACGGTCAATCTTATGAATTGCTCCTTCTAGACTTGAAAGTGCATTCGTTAAATCTTCCAGTTGCTGCTCTAAGTACTCACTGCGTTGCTTAGCTTGGTCAAACTCATCGATTGCCGCTAAATTTACCGCGCCCAATTCATTCACACTTTGCGCTATCCGATTAAGCTGTGCTTGCATTGTAGATAAATTAGCTGACTCTGGTAATTGCGCCAATACTGCTTTTAAATTTTGCTCAAGTTCAGCCAATGGCTCAAGCGCGGCTTGCGCTTTTACTATCAAGCTTTGCTCTTCAAGGGCTAAAGCTTGGAGTTTCTCTTGTAAACTACTTAATTCACCTTGTGATGATTTGAGTGTGGTTTGCTTATCCAAAAGCGCCGTTTTTGCATCCGCTAAACCAGCTTTTAGATTAGTTAGCTCAGCTTCTCCTTGTTGGTGCTGCTCAAGAAGTAATAGTATTTTCTCGGCACTTTCTTCAAGTGGGATCACTAACTCTTCAATTTGATTAGTTAACTCTGTTACCGATTCACTGGCGGTGTTGTATGCGCTCAAAGCGTGCTGTAACTTAGTTTCACTTAGCTGGCACTCGCTACGCGCTGTTTGCTCCGCTAAGTTAGCTTGATGTGCTTGACTCTTATATTGCTCAAATACACGACTATGCTGCTGGTATTCATTATCGCACTGTTGCTGTGTCTGTTTGGCTTGTTCACGTTGTGCTGATAATTGCTGCTGTCGTTGTTCTATACGTTCGATAAGCTGTTGTTGCTGCTGCATAGCTGCGTTAATAGTTACTTGTTCATCAAGTAAACTTTGACGCTTAGTAGAGAGTTTTTCTTGTTGGGTTTGCCACAGAGTTAATTGTTCTTTTAGCATATCGCGGCGCGTGCTGGCTGCCGCTATTTTTTGTGCCAATTGGTGTACAGCATCTTTTAAGTCATCTACTTGTATCAATAGATTACTGTGTACGGATTTATTTTCGCTGACAACTGTTTGCGCACTTTCAAGCTGTGATTGCAATGAGGTAGCCAACTCTTTAGCCTCATTAAGCTGCTTATGTTTGAGCAGCAAAGAACTTTCAGCATCGCCATGATTACTTAAATGCCAGTTACGCCCATTTATATTGGCATTGCTGTCAATAACCGCAAGCCAAAACTCATCATCAAATATACTCTGCTCAAAATTATCTGCAAAAGCAATACGTTCTAATAAATCTGGGTAAACACCGCGGTCAATGAGTGCTGCAACGGAACCCGCTTTAGCATTGTTTGTACTGAGCCAAACACTATTGTTATCAGCGGCTGGTTTAACAGCTAAGTGTGTTAAATTCAAAAGGGCCTGTTCAACTACCTGTTCATAACCAGACTTTACCTCAAGTTGCGCTAATAAAGTGCCTGTATCTTGATTATTGTCACCCTTAAGCATACTACTTAAACCGGCAATTTTGGCTTTATTCTCATTTACTGCTTGCGCTTCATTTTGCTGCGCAATTTGGCTTTGTGTTAATGCATCATAAGCGGATTGAGCACTGAGCGTTGTCTTGTTTAGTGCGCTTTGTTTTGCTGCAAGTTCTTTGGTTAAAGATTGCATTAACGTATGTTGTTCATCTAGCTGCTTTGCAATTGAATTTTTTGCAAGCTCTGCCGATTGCTGTTCAATATCATCCAATTGTTTAATGATATAATGCAGGTTTTGCTGGTGCTGTGCTTGGGTGTTGAGTTCTTTATTATGGTTATTTGATACCGTTTGAAGTTGCTCGTTTAGCTCTTGATACTGGCTATTTGCAAGGTTTTTTTGTTGTTGAGATTGCTCTACTTGCTCAGCAATTTGCGTCACTTGTTCATCACAGATAAGTGTGTGTTCTATGGCATTTTGTAAGGTCTCAGCCAGCTCACTCGTATGTCCTTGCTGCTGCAATTGCTGCTCTTGGCTTTGCAACTGAAGGGTTTGCTGCTTAATTAAACTTTGACTTAATGTTTGATGCTGTTGCTTTAGGCTGATTTGTTGTTGTTCAATGCGTGTCAGTTGGGTATGGGTATTATGTTGCGCTTGTTGCGCATCAGCTAACTGCTGTTGGCGTTGTTGTACTTGAAGCTCAAGACTCGTTAATACGTCATCGTGGCCTGCATTGGCTTGTTTATAAAAATCAATTTGTTCATTTAATTTAGCTATTTGCTGATTTTTATCTACTTGTTGTTGGTGCAGCTTTTGCCACTTTAACACCGCAATTTGCCCTTTCAATGTTCGTTCTTGGGCTTTTAACTCTTTAAACTTTTTGGCCTCAACCGATTGTAAAGCGAGCTTATCAACTTGCGCTTGCAGCTCCTGGCGCACATCAAGTAAACGCTCAAGATTTTCACGGGTGCTTTTAATGCGGGTTTGGGTTTCTTTTCGTCGTTCTTTGTATTTTGATACCCCTGCAGCTTCTTCAAGAAAAACACGTAAATCAGCAGGCTTACTCTCAATTAAACGCGAGATCATCCCTTGTTCGATAATCGCATAACTGCGCGGGCCGAGCCCTGTGCCTAAAAATATATCAGTAATATCGCGTTTACGACACTTGCTACCATTTAAAAAATACAGCGATTGACCATCACGAGTAACTAAACGTTTAATAGCAACTTGGTTACGATCAGCAAAGGTATTAGGTAGATGGCCTTGAGTATTATCAAAAATGAGCTCAACAGATGCTTGAGAGATAGGTTTTCGATTAGTGGAGCCGTTAAAAATAACATCGGTCATGGCATCACCACGCAGGTTTTTTGCTGAGCTTTCACCTAAAACCCAACGTACTGCGTCAATCACGTTTGATTTGCCGCAGCCATTGGGGCCAACAACACACGTCATTTGATCAGGAAATGGAATTTTAGTGGGCTCTACAAAGGATTTAAAGCCCGCTAATTTTATGGTGCTCAAACGCATCTATTTGGTTTACCGAATCTTATTATTAATTATTAACGATTAAATGTAACTGTTATAGACAGCAAAAGTAAATGCAAAATCTAAGCTTGGCGTTTAAAGTTATCTAAAATAATCCCTGTTGCCATCGCGACATTGAGCGATTCGGCCGCACCAAAAGCAGGAATAGTTATTTTGTTTGTTACCAGTTCAGCGCACTCACTGCGAATTCCATGAGATTCACTGCCCATAAGTAACACACCTGATTGCGATAATTCAGTCTTATGTAAGTTTTCACCCTCTAAAAATGCACCATATATGGGCAAGTTAAGCGTTTTTAAATAAGAAGGTAAATCAACCTGGCTTACTGCAACACGCACAAATGAGCCCATTGTGGCACTGATTGTTTTTGGGTTGTAAGGGTCTGCGCTATCTATACTTGCCACGATATGTTTTATACCATACCAATCAGCAACACGAATGATCGTACCTAAATTACCAGGGTCAGACACTCCATCTAGCGCTAAGATTAACCCTTGCGCGTTCGGTAGCTCCACTTTAGGCATCGCCACAACCGCAATCGCCGCATTGTTCGAAACCAAAGTACTGGCTTTTGTTAAGGTGTCTTCATCCGCTTCAATCATACTCACTTTATTAAATTGAGCCTGATGCTGATTAATAAACGCAGGCGTAGCAAATAAATCAACAACCGCTAAATCACTCGCTAACAACTCAAGTACATTTTTTTCACCTTGTACAAGGTATTGATTGTATTGCTTTCGGTACTTTTTTTGCCCTAATGCACGAATTAACTTGAGTTGGTTTTTTGAAATCATAACAGCCCCATAAAATGATGCAGTTAGTATAACAGGTTTACGGGAGAGTTCTAAAATTGAAAAGCCTAAAAAAATACTGTAAATCAACCATTGCAGTATAATTTGATTGATAAAAAGGCAATTATTTAGTAGATTTCTGGACCTAATTTAAGGATATGGAAATAACATGGACACAACCACCCCTCCAGTCAATACAACGCACGCCCCTTCACCACAAATAATATCTCAAGACAGAGTAAAATTCAGTGGTAAAGCTGGTGAGTTTTTTGGTATTTGGACAGTGAATATTCTACTGAGCATACTCACCTTAGGTATCTACTCTGCTTGGGCAAAAGTACGTACTTATCGATATTTTTATAGTAATACATCAATAGACGGCCACAGCTTTGACTACTTGGCAACGCCTATACAAATATTAAAAGGCCGTATATTGGCTGTTGCTGTGTTTGTGATTTACAGTCTTGTTATACAATTTTTTCCAACCTTTGGTATTTTATTAGCAATTTGCTTATTGTTCGCGATGCCTTGGATTATTAATCAGGGCCTTAGGTTTAACATGCGAATGACTCGACATCGTAATGTGCGGTTTGCTTTTGCCGGTAACTACGGTGAAGCATTTATAAATTTTATTATATTACCCATTGCGAGTATCTTTACTCTCTACCTATTGCTGCCATACGTACTAAAACGCATTGATCAATATATGCACGAAAACATCAGCTACGGTAACAAGCCAATTACAGTCAATCTTCAAGGTGAGAAATACTACATGGCTGCTTTAATAACCATTGGCGTTACCATAGCCGGTTTGGTTATTTTTGGTATAATTTTAGGTTTGACAGGCACAGCAATGGGAATTGGTGCTATCGATGCCGAAAATATTCACCCATCAACTATAATTTTCCCTGTTTTAATCGCTGCATTATATGTAGCATTTTTGACCTTAGTGAGTGCTGTTTATCAGTCTATTATCCGCAATCATATTTTAAACAATAGCGAATTCGAAGACGTGGCGAGCTTTAAATCAGATTTAAAAGCTGTTCAATACGCCATGCTGTTGTTTACCAATGCATTTGCTATCATTTTTACTTTAGGAATGGCTTACCCATGGGCGAAAATACGAAAAGCCCGTTTGCTTTGCTCCGCTACTGAGGTAACCATTTATCATGGCGCAATAGCTATTATTGATACTGCAGAGCAACAACAGTCGTCCTTTGCAGAAGAAGCTGCAAACGTTTTCGACATTGATATATCGCTTACCTAATGAATCAAACCCAAACAACAGGCTGCTACTATTACCCTAGTCGCAGCCAACATATTCAGTGCAGCGCTGTAATTAATGACGAGCAAATACAATTGTTTGATAACCAGACGAATTCTATCGTTTCGGTTTCAAATCTAGATTGCTCATTTGAAAGTCCCTTGCCAGGTATTGCAACTGCTGTGTGTTTTGCTGATGGTGGGCGGTTCATACCTGATGATATTAATTTTCAATGGCCGTTTACTCATCATAGCCATGGCATAGCGCAGCAATTAGAAAAAAATAAACTACTTATTTTGGCCTCAGTTATTTTAATACCGTTGTTGCTGTGGTTTATTCTCTATCGTGGCATACCTGCTATTGCTGTATACAGTGTTGGTTTAGCCTCTCCTTCAATGGTAGAAGCTATGGGTGAACAAAGTTTACAAGTAATTGAAAAAATAGCGTTAGAGCCAACTCAGCTTCCGAGTGAGAAACAAGCGCTTATTCAACAGCAGTGGCATAGTATGCTTGATGACCTTCAGTTAGATAAAAAAAAGTTTAGGCTGTCATTTTATCAATCAGATTATTTTTCTGCTAATGCATTCGCGTTACCTCATGGCCGAGTCATTGTTACCGATGAATTAGTCATTTTACTCAAAGATAAACCGGATGCATTGCGTGCAATTTTACTTCATGAAATAGGCCATGTTCAGTACCATCATGGTATTCGATTAGCGGCGCAAGCAACTGCTAGCACCATAGTGTTAGCGATTATTTTTGGAGACTTAGAAGGGATCACAGAAGTCGTACTTGGCTCTAGCTCTTCTTTTTTGCAGCAAGCGTTTTCACGAGATATGGAACGTGAAGCAGACAAATACGCTATCGAGAAATTAATTGCTTTAGGTTATTCTAATGATGATTTTGCCGATGCTATACAAGCACTGCAAAACAAATTAGATGAGCAAGCGCAACTTGATGAGTCGTGGCTTAAATATTTATCTACACACCCTAGTTCTCAAGAGCGCATTGATTTTGCGAGGCAGTACACACCATAATGACACCTGAGTTAACATTAATTACATTGGTTATTACCGTAATCGCACTAGGTTATGGGGTTGTTTACCCGCGTTTTGCTGGCAATGATTTTGTAAAAGTATCAAGCCAAGACCTGTTCGCCACAACTATCACATTAGTCGTTGCAGGGAGTCTTTATTATGATTCTGGCGTTGAGTTTAGTTGGTTAATCTTTAAGGTTAATTGGTTTTGGTTCACGTTTTTAACCTACATACTCATAGAAGTTCCAGTGTGTTTGGCCTATGCAAAAAAACACAATATGAAGTTCAAGTGAATTATGAAAAAAGCGCCTACATGGCGCTTTTATTACAGTGCTCAATCAGTACTTATGTTTTAACGTCCATAAATGCAGTAATTCATTGGCAATGGTCGCAGCTGCTATCGCGGTGAGTTCACTTTGATCGTACGACGGCGACACTTCTACAACATCCATTCCCACTATATTTATTCCCTTGAGAGCGCGTAAGATTTTAAGCACTTTATCGCTGCTCAGTCCGCCACAAACTGGTGTGCCTGTACCTGGCGCAAATGCGGGATCTAAACAATCAATATCAAAAGTAACATACACAGGTAACTCCCCCACCCGCGCTAAAATTTGCTCAGCGATAGTTTGCGCCGATAAATCATTTGCTGCCATGGCATCAATGACGGCAAATTCATGCTTGCTTTGATCAAAGTCAGTACGAATACCGATTTGAATACTGTGCTCTACATCTATCAGCCCCTCCATTGGCGCATGATAAAACATAGTGCCGTGATCATAACGCGAGCCATTGCTATAGGTATCTGTATGCGCATCAAAATGCACTAAAGCCATTTTACCAAAACGTTTAGCGTGGGCGCGCAGTAACGGCAAAGTAACAAAATGATCCCCTCCTAGGCCGAGTAAAGTTTTACCCTGACGTAAAATTTGCTCCGCGGCTAATTCAAGCTGGGCGGTAAAATACTCAGGGTCGCCAACTGGGTAAGTAAAATCCCCAGCATCGGCTAACTTTAAACGCTCAAACAATGGGAACGTCCACGGGTATTTTGTTTCTTCCCACGCTAAATGCACCGATGCGCGACGAATTGCATCAGGCCCCAAGCGTGCACCAGGGCGACCCGACGTCGCCAAATCAAAAGGTAAACCAAGTACTACCACATCTGCATTGATGTCTGTGATATTTTGCACCATGGGCTGGCGTAAAAACGTCATGCCATTGGAGTACAATGAGTGATCGGTATGATCAAACAAGGTCGTCATATTAAAGCTCTTCTAAATAAGTATAACCGTCTAAACCAGCTTGTAACTCGTCAAGCACACTTTGCTGCTCGTTTGCTGGTAATTTACCGGCCACCAGCTGCGCATAAGAAGACTGAAAGCCTTCAACGTCCAAGTGTACATAGCGCATCATGTCGGCCACTGTGTCCCCTTGGTTAACCTCTACAATACGGGCATCACCTTGCTCATCCATTGTGATCATCGCACTGTGGGTATCACCAAATAAATTATGCATATCACCCAGTATTTCTTGGTAGGCACCCACTAAGAAAAAGCCCATTAAATACGGTTTTTCAGCACTAAATTCTGGCACCGGTAGAGTACTTTCAATGCCTTGGCCATCAACATAATGATCAAGTGCACCGTCAGAATCACAAGTTATATCAAGCAACACCGCACGCTTTTGTGGTGCTTCAGTTAAACCACTTAATGGTAATACCGGAAACACTTGGTCGATTCCCCACGCATCAGGTAGTGACTGAAACAATGAAAAATTAACAAAAAACTTATCCGCTAATCGTGCATTAAGTTCATCAATAATAGGCCGATGAAAACGGTTTTTATTATCCATATGTTTGTTAAGCTCATAACATACACGTAAGTTAATTTGCTCCGCCCACGCACGCTGAGTTAAATCTAATAATCCCATTGCAAATTGGTTATGCGCCTCAGCTAAATCACCTTGGCTATCATGATAAATCTCAATTAATGCACGGTCATCAGTCAACACATGTAATTGCTGCCACGACTGCCACATATTTTTCAGTAATAACGGTGCATCATCCGCTGGTGCTTGAATGTCCTCTGGCACATAGCTTTCGGTGCCAATTACATTTGAAATAAGTACCGCATGGTGAGCAGTTAGCGCACGGCCAGACTCCGAAATAATCGTCGGAAACGGTTGTTCGTACTGCTTACAAATATCGCCAATGGTGTAAACAATGTTATTGGCATACTCACCTAAGCTGTAATTCATTGAGTTATGCGACTGGCTCCGTGTGCCGTCATAATCAACCGCCAAACCACCACCGACATCTAAACACTCGATTTGAGCACCTAATTTGCGTAGTTCACAGTAAAAACGCGCCGCTTCACTCACGCCCAAACGTACATCACGAATATTGGCCATTTGCGAGCCTAGGTGAAAATGCACTAACTGCACTAAATCAAGTTGGTCGGTTTCTTTTAACTTATTTACCACATGCAATACTTGTGATGCCGATAAGCCAAACTTTGATTTTTCGCCACCACTGGCTTGCCATTTACCTTTACCCTGCGACGCCAAACGCACACGAATACCGATACGTGGCTTTACATTAAGTTCTTTAGCTTGGCTAAGTACCATGTCTAACTCAGAGAGCTTTTCTAACACGATATACACTTTGTGCCCTAGCTTTTCGCCAATCAATGCAAGACGCACGTATTCCTTATCTTTGTAACCATTACACACAATCACGGCGCTGGTTTTTTCTGCCAATGCTAGTACAGTCAATAGCTCTGGCTTACTACCAGCTTCAAGGCCCAGTTGTTTCTTTTCAATATTTGCTTGGCTGGCGACTATTTCCTCAACCACTTCACGTTGTTGATTTACTTTTATTGGGTAAACCAATAGGTAATCTTTAGGGTAGTTGTAGCTTTCAATTGCAGTATTAAAAGCTGCACATAGGCTGTGAACGCGATGATGCAATATCTGCGGAAAACGTACTAAAGCAGGCAGGCTCAAGCCTTTATCTTCAAGCTGTTTGGCGATATCAATTAATGCAATGGTTTGCTCTGGAGCATCAGCCTTGGGTGCAACATACACATCACCGTGATCATTAATACCAAAAAAACCTTGGCTCCAATGACGAACATTGTAACTCGTGCGAGCTTGCTCTAGTGATGTTGTATCTTTCATTTATCTTTCTCTCTTATTTAATGATGCCGAAATCATTGTCGGCTAATTGCGCGCATTAAAAGAAAAAAATAGGCTCAAGTCCAACAAGTATTTTTACTCGTAACGAGTGAGTTTTAAGATGCTAAAACAAGAGAAGAAAAAGAAACGGTTAGGTGCTTAAAGCTGCATAAGCACCAAACAATTAGGGGAGTATTTTAATCGTTATTGGTTCAGGCCCAGTTCCATAAACAAACTTTGCGGATTTTCACTGTAGTTACCAAACGGGCCACATGATTGGAAGCCTAAATTTTCATACAAACTGATTGATTTTTTTTGCTTAGGCCCTGTTTCTAAACGAATTAAAGGAATCTGCTCTTCGCCTGCATGATGCAACAAAATCTGCATTATGCGCCGAGATAAACCTTTACCACGATAGCTAGGTTTTACATACAAGCGGCGTATTTCACCATAAGGGGGGGTGTCTAATTGCATAACAATAGCACCACAGGCAACAATGCCATCTTCGTTTTTAAGGCCTATGGCATACACATTATCTAAGCTTAGTTCTTCTAAGGTAAGAGACTGCGCGGTCGCCACTGGGTACAAGGAACAAATAAGTCGGTCGATATCGGTAAAAACATTAATCACATCCTGGTCATTGGGGTTTAAATCGACTAACTGCATAGAACATCTCAATTTTATATTAAAAATTTGTTGTCAAACTATACCGAATTGTAACAAATGAACAACCTTGTTCGCCTTGTTTTTCTTTTTTTTAAACGTTTAAATTATTTTTAATCAAATTAACTACGATAAAAATCAACCCATCTAGCTCAAGGTTTAGCCTGTTTAGACGATAAATAGTTATAGCCGGATATGTTAAAGGATTAACGATGAAACTCTCCAATACTGTAGGTTTTTCGCAACTGACTGATCAGATTAAACAACACAGACCTAATACTCCCCCTACAGCGACTGTAAAAGTAAATGAAGCAGACTCTATAAGTAACTATATAATCGCTAAAAAAGGGCCTGAAAGTGAACTGCTATTGAACAGTTTCAAAGGCCGAAATACTGCCAAAACATACAGTCCTCATCATATTGTTGGCATGAAAAAATATGGTATTGCCTCTAGTCCATTAGATATTAATAAGCCCTTTGTAGAACAAACATATCGATATGGTGAGTTTACCAACCCTGACGATATCAATGCGTTTTTAGACCAGGTTGAACGCCTTGATGGTGAACTACAAACAATGTTTCAACATCTAAAGCCAACATCTGAGCTACTTGATTTAACTAAAAAAATGTCGGATGAGGAACTCGCTATATTTACTGAATTTATGGTCGCAAGCTCGCGCCATTATATTGGCATGGAAAATAAAAACATTAGTGAACAACTCATTTCATCTATGAGTCAACTATCTGCTGATGAGCTTAGCTCGACGCTCGAGACTATGAGCACACTTGTGCAGCAAGGAAATGATTATACAAACCCGATATCACCTGTCGGTGAAAATAAACATGGTCACGAAATAGTAGAAATGATCAGTAAACCAGATAATGTTAACTGGTTTAAATCAAACTATGGCTCTAATCTAGCCAAGTATGAATTGGTCATTGATTATGCAAATTTATTAATGAATAAAAACCTCAGCGAAGATCAGCTTATTCAACTAAATAGTCATTTATCTCAAAGTAATCTTGAGCAAAACAGCAGTATTATCGATATGGTGAGCTTACTTAAAACCCATCAAACTGATGAGGTATTAGCGATGGTAAGTGAGGTTGATAAAGACAGCGAACTTAATTTACTGAGCTACTTAGCACAGCAAACTAACTATCAAGCCAATAAGCAATATTACCAAATGGATAATGGTAAATTTGTCGCCCAACAAGACAATATTAGCTCAGACTCAAATAGGCGTGAGTTATATACCCAAACTACCTCAAGATGCGAGTTTCAGTTGGAATTAAAAGCGAGTTAGGCAAGGCATTGATTGCAAGTAATAGTGGTTCTATTGTTAAAATCAATAACGCAGTATAAATCGCTTTTAAACCAACCCTTTGGGCGTTTCACAGAGACTTACTCTCATCGTTGTTACTTCTTAAAAGGGACTGCCATTCTTGCAAAGTAACGCCTTGATATTAAGCCCCTGTGAAACGCTGAATTCTGCATCTTGAGGTGGTTTGGGTATATAACACTATTTTAAATGCTTACGACACAATAGGGATGGGCTGGATAAATGACACTCTAGAGCAGTTTACCGGTACTCCCACACAGATCCAAAGCGAGTTGTGGCAAACACTACTCAATGACAAAGAGTCCATGCCTGAGCAATTTAATCACTCAAACTCAGTTCAAGTGTGGGCACAAAATAATATTTCCCAGATAGAAGGACAATTCCACTCCAAGCAAATGAATAAAATCTTTGAATATAATAGCCAGCGACTAGTACCTGATCTTATTGATAAACTTACTTTCTTTAGTAATGGTCATAATCACAAATCAGCGAATATCACAAAGTAGCGCTCAGGCTATAATCAGCAATAGTCAAAAAATTTTCGATGTTCTAATCCTGCTAAGTTAGCATTCACTTTGTTGGGGTGTTTATATTCACGCCAGTTAGCAACATTGCGCCCCACATTTAGTTTCGCGAAGTTTGGCTCACCTTCAGCAGGCATCCCTAAAAACTGTTTTAACTTTAAGAGACTCCCCGAGTGACTCACATCGAGTGAAATAAAGTCATCGCGGTCTTTAAAATAATTAAATACCCCTTGCTGATGTAAACGGTAATAACTAGTCAAAGTGTGCTCACATTGCGAGTGAATGTTAGGAAAGGTCTGGTGAAAACTGCGCTTTAACACAGGGCTAAAATGCCCATTTTTTAGCTCTAAATGCGGTGCCATTTTTTCAAGTAGCATGGTAATTGATGGGATCCATTTATCTAAATCGCGATTCAAATACACAAATTTAGACCCAGGAAATAGCGCATCGAGCTGTTTATAATCACTAAAACACGGCGCATCAGATATCGCATCAGCCACTTCAAACGCTTTTTTGGTGAAAGCTGTGTGAGCCACTTTTAATCCCAACTCTAATAAAGCGACACTAATACTGGTTGTACCTGTTCGTGGTAAACCAATAATAAAAATTTTAGACATGCTTATTGCTCAAAATGAAGGGACATCAGTATATCGGGATCATCGAACTAAACCTACTAAACTCTATAATAGTATTTGCGCATATTAAATTTTTTAACGTTATACACCGCTAAAATCCGCTTCTCCCCCCGCCTTACGAAAGAAAAAATACTTTGTTACCTAAAAATACTGTTCAATAAAACTGAGCGATTTATACTGCGCTTAATGATAAAAATGATCTGAGGTATTTAGCGTGCAGTTTACTCAAGGTATGGAGTATTTTTTTTCCGGTTTTAAGTTGATCACTCAAAAAGGTCTCAAACGTTTTGTATTTATTCCTTTATTAATCAATATTGCACTATTTGGTAGCTCACTGTTTTTTTTATACGGCTGGCTAACTGAAGGGTTTGCCTATTTAAACAATATGCTGCCAAGCTGGTTGAGTTGGCTAGAATGGTTAATGTGGCCCATTGCAATTTTAGTTATTCTATTTAGTTACAGTATGCTGTTTAGTGTAATCACAAACTTTATTGCCGCACCCTTTAATGGCTTGCTGAGTGAAAAGGTAGAGCTTTATTTAACGGGCCAAAAAATTAATGATGATGGCTTCGCTGACTTAGTCAAAGATGTTCCCCGCATGCTGGGCCGCGAGTGGACCAAGCTGTGTTATTACCTACCCCGCGCAATTGGTTTCTTTATTTTATTATGGATATTACCTGTGATAGGCCAAGTGCTATGGGTGTTGTTTACTTGCTGGATGTATGCGGTGCAATATAAAGACTACGCATTTGATAACCACAAAATTTGCTTTAAGCAGATGAAACAAGATTTAAAGCAAAAGCAGGGCTTATCCTACGGTTTTGGTCTTGCTGTGATGCTGCTGACGGCTATTCCAATCGTTAATCTAATTGTTATGCCTGTCGCAGTGTGTGGTGCAACGCGCCTATGGGTTGATAACTACCGACCTAATTACCGAGATTAACTCAATCAACTATAAAAAAGCACAGCGATGGCTGTGCTTTTTACGTTTTAAACTTACTTAACCTGAACTCTGGTTAAGAGATGTACTAATGTATTGATATTAAATCACAAATATATTTATTAGTCTCCAGCCGGAAACTTTTACCGATAACAAGGCGAATTTACGCGTCAATAGCTAGCCTATTACAAGTAAATTCAACGCAGTTAGCGTTGAAAGTAGCCTCTGGAGATAGATTTATTATCCTGAGTTCAGGTTACTTAACTATATAAACTCTGTGGTACTTTAGTAACATTCAAATGCACCGTAATCTCTTCTCTATCGTGGTACAAATGCTTTGCCTGAAGCTCATAGGTAATACCGTATTTATCAAGCTCTTCTTTGATCATAGTTAAACATTCATACACACTATCAAAGCGCTTTTTCATTGGCAGCTTCAAGTTAAAAATAAGCTCTTTTGCGTAGGCATTCACTGCCCAATCAATCATCAAGTTTGTTACTTTAGTTGGTTTTTCAACCATATCACACACGAGCCATTGAATATTGCGCTTCTCTGGGCGGTATTTAAAACCGTCGGCTCGAAAGTGTTTCACTTGCCCGGTTTCCATTAAATCATCATTCATTGGGCCATTATCAATAGCACTGACAAACATACCGCGGCGCACTAGTTGATATGTCCATCCACCTGGGCATGCGCCCAAATCTACGCCACGCATTCCTGCTTGTACCCGTGACTCAACTTCATTAGGTGGTATAAATACATTAAATGCCTCATCAAGCTTTAAAGTCGAGCGGCTCGGCGCATCACTTGGCATACGCAAGCGCAAAATGCCCATAAAGAATGGTGAGTTATTGTAGCTGTATGAATGTCCCACGTAGGCTGTATTGTTAGTCAAAAACATCACATGCATAACCGGACGATTAGCTTTGGGCTCACGCAATACGGTGTTTTGTTTTTCCAAAGCTTTTTTAAGAGGAGTTGATATTTTTTTACAAAACGTTAAAAGCTCTTTGCCTTCATTAGTATCAGGGGTTTCTACACGTAGTTCTGAACACAGCGGAAAATCGGCTGCTGCGGTTTTAATTTCACCAACCCGGTCTTCAATGGGCATATTTTCAAGTAACGTACCCGCGAACCATTGGCGCGCAAACACCATGTTTTTAAAATCGACTTTTTTGATGATCTCGTCACTGTGTGATGCCTCAAAGCACTCATAAATAACATAACCTGTGTTAGGTTTGGCTTTCACATAACCGGCAAAACCTTGCTCTGCAGCATGAAAGGTTATTTCTGCTGCGGCATCATTTTCAAACCCACTACGACAATAAATCACTACGCTTGACATAAAAACCCTTAAATTGCGCTTTCTGCGCGATATTCTTTATTAAAATTTAAACCGTGCAACTTGCGCTAAAATAACCAACCAACCCACAATAAAGCACAGTCCGCCTAAAGGTGTAATCGGCCCTAGCCACTTCCAGCCTGTTATCGCGAGTAAATATAAACTCCCACTAAAAAGTAAGGTACCCGCAATAAAAAGCAAACCAGCGGCGGTTAAATTTAAGCCCCACTTTATCAAAATAGCCACTGCAATAAGCGCAAGGCCATGGACCATTTGATACTCAGCAGCGGTTTTAAATACGCCGAGAGCATATTCAGATACTCGGCTTTTTAATCCGTGAGCAGCAAATGCGCCTAGCACCACAGATAACATACAAAACAAGCTACCAGCCATGAGAAATAGTTTGATCATAGCGCTCTCCTTTGGTTCTACAAACAATACTGCTTAATAAATTTACTTGCGCGATCAGCTGCCACTTGTAAATTCTGCTCAAGTGTAACACCACTTTTTTTGCGTGGTTTCAAAGAATGATCACCATCAGCTAACCACATAAACTCAGGACGCTTTGCAAGCTTCAGCGCTTCTAACTCTTCACGCGTACCAAATGTGTCCCGCTCACCTTGGAGCACCATAAATGGACATGGAATATCGCCGAAATGATCAATGCGTAACTTCTCGGGCTTACCCGGCGGATGAAATGGATAGCCAAAAGCCAACACACCGTTAATCTTTTTATCTGTTTCACACGCAAGCATGCTGGCCATTCTTCCACCCATTGACTTCCCACCAATAAATAATGGCAGTGTTGGCTCTGTTTGTTCAATTACGTGGGCAAAATAAGCCAGTAATTTAGGGGCCCGTTCAGGCGGTCTGCGCTTATTCGTTTGTTTGGCGATTTGCATATATTCAAAATCAAAAAGCCCGACATTAATACCTTGCTCGGCTAGCAAGTTTGCCATCTGTTGCATAAATTCAGAGTCACTGCCTGCACCTGCACCATGAGCAAAAATAAACTGGGCGTGGGCAGGTTTTTTTGCTTTTATCCATTGTATTGTCATTTTAAAACTCTTGTTCTTGCTCGACTAAATCAAGCATCCACTCTTTGAAGGACACTATTTTACCCAGCTCTGATTGTGATTCACGGTTAACCAAGTAGTAGGCATTTTTACTTTCTAAACTATGGCTAAAGGGGATCACCAAACGTCCGGCGTCAATATCTGGTTTTGCTAAAACACTGTTACCAATTGCAACACCTTGACCATGTACCGCAGCTTGGAGCACCATAGAAGAGTGGCTAAAAATAGGGCCCTGATTCACTTGTACATTACGCACACCGGCGGTTTTCATCCAGGTTTTCCAGTTTTTTCGCGTAGTATCATGCAACAATGTGTGATTAGCTAAATCGCTTGGTTGATCAAGGGGCTTAGGTCCTGTTAGCAGCATAGGGCTACACAAGGGTACAAGGTATTCGGTGTGTAGTTTATGTGTTTGCACCCCACTCCAATGACCACGACCATAATAAATAGCCACATCAACATCATCAGAGAGTGAGTTTTCGTCTTGATCTTGCGCCTTTATTCGTACATCAATCTCAGGATGTAACTCATTAAATAAACTAAGCCTGGGCACTAACCATTGAATTGCAAAACTTGGCGTTAGGCTTACCGTTAGTGAACCTTTCGCCCCTCGCGCTAGCAGCTTTTCTGTGGCATCAATCAACTGGGTAAAGATTTCTTTTATATCTAAAAAGTAACCCTGTCCTTCCTCGGTCAATAACAATGAGCGGTTTTTACGCAAAAACAGCTTTAAACCAAGGTGTTCTTCAAGTGTTTTTATTTGATGACTCACTGCGGCCTGTGTGACATAAAGCTCTTCGGCAGCTTTGGTGAAGCTCAAATGGCGAGCAGCTGCTTCAAATGCTTTAAGGGCATTTAATGGCGGGACGCGACGAGACATATTAACCACTCATAGAATTAGTTTTTCTTATGAGTGGATTATATACCCATGCCAAGGATGTGTATATTCGAGACATAAAAAAAGCGACATAAGCCGCTTTTTAAATATTATTTAATATTATAAATCGCTAGCACTGGTATCCAGTGGTGCAAAGCTTTTAATCAAATCATCAACCGCTTTCATTTGGCTCAAGTAGCCTTCTAATTTACTCAGTGCAAGGGCACAAGGTCCATCGCACTTTGCTTCATTAGGATTAGGGTGAGCTTCAATAAATAACCCAGCAAGCCCTAATGCCATGCCGCTGCGTGCAAGTTCAGCGGCTTGCGCGCGACGTCCATCAGCAGAATCTGAGCGACCACCAGGACGTTGTAATGCATGAGTCGCATCAAAGATAACAGGAGCCATTGGCTTCATGTCATCCATGCCGAGCATATCTACAACCAGGTTGTTATAACCAAAGCTAGAACCACGCTCACAAAGTGCAACATTCTTATTGCCAGCCTCATTAAACTTAGTAATGATATGGCGCATTTCATGCGGGGCTAAAAACTGTGGTTTTTTAACGTTGATCACAGCACCTGTTTTTGCCATTGCAACAACAAGGTCTGTTTGTCGAGCTAAGAATGCTGGTAGCTGTATAACATCAACAACCTCAGCAACGGGAGCAGCTTGATGCGGCTCATGCACATCTGTGATCAAAGGTACGTTAAAGGTGTTTTTAATTTCCTCAAAAATCTTTAACCCTTCTTCCATACCTGGACCACGATAAGAGTTAATTGACGAGCGATTTGCTTTATCAAAAGACGCTTTAAATACATACGGTATATTAAGCTTGCTGGTCACTTCTACATAATGCTCAGCAATGCGCATTGCTAAATCACGCGACTCTAATACGTTCATACCACCGAACAACACAAACGGTTTGTCGTTTGCAAGTTCAATGTTGTTAATTTTAATTAAATGATTGTTCATCGTTAGTCCTTAAGGTGCAACTGCTTGCATCATTAATCCACAAATATAAGCCATATAAGTGCCCACACCGTAACCCATAACCGCTAATAATACACCTACTGGCGCAAGTGATGGATGAAATGCCGATGCAACGACAGGGGCTGATGCCGCGCCGCCTACATTCGCTTGTGAGCCTACTGCCATGTAAAACAGTGGCGCTTTTATAATTTTGGCGACTATCAACATCAAACTAGCATGAGTTAACATCCAAATTAAGCCGATAACAAAATACATAGGTGATTCAAGAATAGCTGTAATATTCATATGTAGGCCAATCGATGCTACGAGAATATATAAAAAGCTCGAGGCCACTTTAGATGCACCAAATGATTCAATATGGCGTACTTTAGTAAAGGACAAGCTTATGCCTATGGTCGTTGAGATAACAATCAACCAGAAAAATTTGCTATTTAAACTGTACTCTTGTGCCCACGGGAAGTTTGCGCCAAAGAATGGCCCTAAAAAGTCAGCACAAAAATGGGCAAGCCCTGTTATTCCAAATGCAATGGCAATGATTGTCATATAATCATTCAGTGTAGGCATGCGGGCATGTTCGGCATGGTATTTTTCTACACGCTGTTTTAAATCTTCAATGGCACTGGTATCAGCACCTGTTTTAGCATCTATTGCTTTGTGATTGGCAGCCATAAGCAGTAGTACCGCCATCCACAAATTGGCGACAATCACGTCAACAGTGACCATGGCAGAGAAAATATCACCACCCACTTCGAACATTTCTTTCATTGACGCTTGGTTTGCACCACCGCCAATCCAGCTTCCAGCAATAGTTGTCATACCACGCCATACAGCATCAGGGCCGTGGCCACCTACTGCTTCAGGATACACAGCGCTCATCACAAGTATTGCTAAGGGCCCACCGATAACGATACCCACTGTGCCTGTTAAAAACATTATCAGTGCTTTGGGCCCAAGGTTGATAATAGCTCGCAAATCAATACTGATTGTTAATAAAATTAAACATGCAGGTAGTAAATAACGTGATGCAACGTAGTAAACGTTCGATGAGTGACCGTCAACAATACCAAAAGTATTAAGTAGTGAAGGTAAAAAGTAGCAAAGCAATAATGCTGGGACATATTTGTAAAACTTCTTTAGTGTACTGTTTTCACTGTGGGATGTTTTAAAAATAAAACCAAGTATTATCGCCAATAAGCCAAATACTACGGCGTCATTGGTGATCAATGCAGTATGGGTGTCAGCCATGTTGATTCCTTAAATTTAGTGGTGAGTTTTATTATTATCTTCGAGTTCTTCTATTTGGTGCTGAATAATCTCAATTGCCGGATCATCTGGACATTCATCAATAAAAAATTGTAGGTCATCTCTGGCCATTTTAGGACAATCTAATTGATTCAGAAGGTATCCGCGGTCTCTGCGCTCGTAAGGATCGTCGCCTAGTAAATCCATCAACAACTCAACACAGGTTAATGCATGACCAAATTTATTTTCACTTATAAATGCCCACTTTTGCTGAGCTAAGTAAAGTTTATAAACATCATCCCCATAAATCAGCTCTAATGGCTCTTGCTCATCACCATTTTCTTCACTTGCATTCTCAGGAATAATATACCAACTTTGCTGTCCACTGCTGGGCTCTAAAACATAGCCCTCTTCATCACTAATAGCGATATGAACATTTACATCACTGTTAGAAATACACACACTGGCGTCGTAATTAGCGTGGCATAAAAGATGGCATAATAAAATACCCAATGTGGTAGGAGAACCACTGCGCATTGACAATGTATAACTGAAACTATTTAGTGTGTATTCAGGGACTTTTAAGCTAGAGACGCTAAACATCCATTGAGTGTAGAACATGTCTATTAAGGTATCTAATCGCTCATGAATATCTTCTTGTTGCTGACAAACTTGCATAACTAAGTTTTCAAACTCACTGAGCGTTGCAAAACTTTCGCTTATCTTAGCTTGTGTATCCCATTTAGCCTCGGCACTTATGCAGCGGTATAGTGGATCAGGAGCAAATTCATCGTAAGGTTCATTTTGATAGGTCTCATTTTCATCTTCAAACCAAGGAGCGGTCATCAATACTACAACATCTTTTATTAAAACGAGCAGCTAGTTTACCTAGTTTTTAAATCAGTTACCAACGGGAATATCGCTCAAGGGTATGAAGATTTACCTTTGAGCGACAATATTAGAGGATCAAAGGGGTCTTGGTTACTGCAAGCTTACCTATTAAAGCGATAACAGCGGTTGTTACAACTAAAAAGCCCACTTTAACTGCCATTGTTTTTTGTTTGCTCGCAACAATGCCAAGTGCAATATAGGCAACCACTAAAATAATTTTTTCGAGTAACCACATTTGTTCAAGTGGGTTAATTTTTGCCATGGCCATAACAGCAATAGCAGAGATTAACAAAAATGTATCAGTGGCATGGCTGCCAATAAAAACCACTTTATTTTTCGCAATTACGCCACTGCCCATGCGCGAAAACGAACGTACATAAAATAAAATAATACTTAATACAGCAATCGCCATATGTGTGTGTTTTACTGCTAAATAATCCATGTTGTCCTATCTTAACTTTTTTAAAAATAACGTTTTAAATAATTTTACTTAATCTGGGTATAGCGCGAGAATTTTTTCTAAATCGTCAATGTGATCGTTAAATACATCCACTAATTTAGGCTCAAAATGTTTACCTTTTTGTGCGTTAATTTCATTAGTAACATCCTCGATTGACCATGCTTCTTTGTAGCATCGCTTATGGCGTAATGCATCATAAACATCAGCTAGCGCCACTATACGGCCAAAAATATGAATACGCTCACCTGAAATTCCTTCGGGGTAGCCAGTACCATCCCACTTCTCATGATGGTCGCGAGCAATTTCAGCGCCTGCTGTTACGATATCACGCTTTGAACCTTCGAGTATTTTATTTCCCTTTTGCGTGTGGGTCTTCATTATTTCCCATTCTTCGCTATTAAGTTTGCCTGGTTTATTCAAAATAGCGTCTGGAATTCCCACTTTACCGACATCATGCAAGGGTGAGGCTAATCGAATCAATTCAGCATCACGTTTTGATAGTCCATACTTTAATGCTAATAAGTTACAAATATGGGATACGCGTTTTACATGGTTGCCAGTCTCTGTAGAGCGTTGCTCAAGTGCTTCACTTAACCTAAACACAAGCTCTTGCTGTGTTGCTTCAATTTCTGCTTGAAGCTGCACATTTTCGTAGGCTAACTGAACATTTTGTGAAAAGATTTCGATTAAGTGGCGTTGGGTGTCTGTTAGGTATTGCGGTATGCCTGAAATAAACAACATTGAATTATGATTGTACTCACTACAGCAATAGGCAAACAGGTAATTATCTCTATAAACGATTGTTTTATCTTGTAGCGCCTTTTTGCAAGCTAGTAACTGCTCACTATCAAGCACTTCTTCAATTGCTTTACCTTCACTGCGTTCAAAATCGCCACTACCAGAAAAAACGACTAATTTCTTTTGGTTATCCTCAGGATTGCTCGCAACCAAACTTGTTGCATACATGGCTTTATCAACGGTTCCTAATAAGGACGTTAACTGCTGCATCACCCCTTCAATAAAACTCTCTAAAGAGTGTGCGGCGAAAATATCACGTGACGCTTTTATTATTTTTTCTAGCCCTTGGCGGGACTGTTCAATAGACAAGATATCGCGGTATGAACGCAGACTCGACATCACCACAGTAAATAATTTTTGCGCCGTTAGTTCTGTTTTAGATTTATAGTCGTTTATGTCGTAATTAACGATGACTTGCCTTTCTGGCGCCTGGCCTGGCTGGCCGGTACGTAAGATAATTCTGATATGATTGTTTTTGGCTGTCTCTCTGATGTATTGCGCGACTTTAAGACCGGCATCATCTGTTTCCATTACCACGTCAAGTAATACAATGGCTGCATCGGGATTAGCATCAATAATTTTTTTTGCCTCAGCACCTGAATAAGCACTTATAAATTCCAAATGCTTTTCTTGAAACTCGAAGTCACTCAGTGCCAACTTTGTCACGGCATGTACTTCTGGTTCGTCATCAACAATTATTACTTTCCATGTGCCGCGAACAACTTCACTCACTTCTTCCTGCGCTTCATCTGAAAACAAAAAATCATCCATCATACTCGGTCCTTTTGGCCATTTGCATAGATTCTCACAGTGCTGTTTTGGTTATTTTGGCCACTGGGCGAATGTTACACGATCGTTATATGCTAAATCTTTAACAGTAAGTATATTTATATATGCCATTTGTGCAAAAAAACGATGCACTTTAATACTTTGTTCAAAACCATGCTCAATCAAAAGATAACCATTAGGCACTAAATAATCCTTTGCCTGAGTAATAATATGCTTTATATCAGCCATACCATCATCTTCTGCTACCAGAGCTGAAAGTGGCTCAAAACGAACGTCGCCTTGGGCCAAGTGCTCATCATCATGTTCAATATAAGGTGGATTACTCACAATTAGATCAAACTTTTGATTTTCAACTTTGCTAAACCAATTACTTTGTAAAAAGTTAACTTGTTCTAAGCCTAGTCTTTGTTTATTCAATGTAGATAATGCAATTGCTTGCGCTACGCGGTCAACCCCTGTTATTTGCCAATGGGGTTTTTCTGAAGCTAATGCAAGCGCTATTGCACCAGTGCCGGTACCAAGGTCAAGTACACTGGCATTATCACAAAGAGGTAATTCTAGCGCCGTTTCCACTAAGGTTTCGGTATCAGGGCGAGGAATAAGGGTTGTAGGGTTTACTTGCAGTGGTAAACTCCAAAACTCTCGCGTGCCGGTGATATGCGCGACGGGCTCACCACTTAAGCGACGCTGACAATAACTATTAAACAACTGTTGTTGTTCCGCCGTAAGTTGCTTTTCAGGCCAACTAAATAAATAGCTACGGGGTTTGTTTAATACCTCAAGCAGTAATACTTGGGCATCCAGCTTGGCGCTGTCAGTGCTATTTTGCAAAAGCAAAGTAGCACTGTGTATTGCCGATTCAACCGTGTCAGTCACCGTTATTCATCGCCCATCGCAGCGAGTAAATCAGCTTGGTGTTCTTGCATTAGTGGCTCAACCACACAGCCTAAGTCACCAGCTACCACTTCATTTAAACGATAAAGAGTTAAGTTAATACGATGATCAGTAATACGCCCTTGCGGGTAATTATAAGTACGAATACGCTCTGAACGGTCACCGCTACCAACTAAGTTACGACGCTCCGAAGCTTCTGCCGCATGGCGCTTTTCATCTTCTGCTTGTTGTAAGCGTGCAGCAAGTACTGACATCGCTTTGGCACGGTTTTTATGCTGCGAGCGTTCATCCTGACACTCTACCACGACACCTGTTGGAATGTGCGTGATACGAATCGCTGAGTCAGTTTTGTTAACGTGCTGACCACCGGCGCCTGATGCACGAAACGTATCAACTTTGATATCTGCTGTATTGATTTCAATTGCTTCAGCTTCAGGAATTTCAGCCATTACCGCGACTGTACAGGCAGATGTGTGAACACGCCCTTGAGATTCAGTTTCTGGCACACGTTGTACGCGGTGCGCACCTGATTCAAATTTAAGTTGGCCGTAAACACCTTCACCACTGATATTAGCAATGACTTCTTTAAAGCCGCCGTGTTCACCTTCGTTGGTGCTAACCACTTCCACTTTCCACTTTTTCGTCTCAGCATAGCGGGTATACATACGGAATAAATCACCCGCAAAAATAGCCGCCTCATCACCACCAGTACCCGCACGCACTTCAAGAAACACGTTATTATTATCACGCGGGTCTTTTGGTAGCATTAATACTTGAATTTGATCTTCAATAATTTGAATCTGTGATTTTGCTTCTTTATATTCTTCTTGCGCCATTTCACGCATATCAGGATCTGAATCTTTTAGCATTTCTTCAGCGGTTGCAACATCGTCTTGTGACTGTTGGTACGATAAAAATGCTTTTACTATTTCTTCAAGCTCTGAGTATTCTTTTGAAAGAGCACGAAAGCGATTTTGATCGCTGATAACAGAGGGGTCACTTAGTAGCGCTTGCACTTCTTCGTAACGCTCAACTAAGGTTTCTAATTTACGATAAACGGACTCTTTCATGTAACTGTTATTCCTGATCAATACCTAACATTTTCTTTAATTGGCTTAACTGGTCAACTTCACCTTTTTTCGCCGCATCTTGAATTGCACGGGTAGGCGCGTGCATTAAACGGTTGGTTAATTTGTTGGCCAGCTCTAATATTACTTTTTCTGCGTCTTTTCCGATTGTTAATTGGCTAATAGCCTTATCAACCAGCTCAGACTTTATATCATGTACATCTTGACGATAACTGCGAATTAGATCGACAGAATCAAGTGAACGCATCCACATTGCAAACTCAGCACTGCGATGTGTAATAATATCTTGTGCTTCTTCTGCGGCTTGCTCGCGTGATGCGATATTCTCGCTCACAATGGCTTGTAAGTCATCAACGGAATATAAATAGGCGGCTTCAAGCTCCCCTACTTGGCTTTCAATATCCCGAGGAACCGCAATATCTATAAATAGCATTGGCTTATTGCGGCGTTGTTTAAGCGCTTGTTCTACCACACCTTTACCAATGATAGGCAACGTACTGGCGGTGGAGCTAATTACAATATCAGCATGATGCAAACGTTCTGGTAACTGTGCTAGCGCAATGACATCTGCGGATACGTCTTGCGCTAAAGCTCGCGCACGCTCAATAGTCCGATTAGCAACCGTAATTTGTTGTGGATCATTTTGGTATAAATGTTTGGCAACCAGCTCAATAGTTTCACCAGCACCGATAAGTAATACTTTGGTTTTATCAAGTTTACCGTATATGTGCTTTGCTAAGTTAACTGCGGCATATGCAACCGATACAGCGCTTGCTCCAATATCAGTTTCAGTGCGCACTTGTTTTGCCACTGAAAACGTTTTTTGAAATAAACGGTCGAATACCACATCAACAGAGTTGTGGTTTTTTGCACTATTATAAGCCTGCTTTATTTGGCCAAGTATTTGTGGCTCACCTAAAACAAGCGAATCTAAACCACAAGAAACTCGCATCAAATGGTTTATAGCTTCGTTATCTTGGTGGCAATAAATATTATTGCTCAGTTCTTGTTCATCTAAACCATGGAAACTGGCTAACCATTGCAACAGTATTTGGGAATTTTGCTGGGCAAGGCTACAATAGATTTCAGTACGGTTACAGGTTGAAACAATAACAGCCTCATTGAATTGATCATGATCACTCAATTGCTGTAAGGCTTCTGAAAGTTGTTCTGGTGAAAAAGCGACTTTCTCACGCAGTTCTACAGATGCGGTTTTATGATTTATACCCAGTGCTACTATGGTCATATGTGCCAAATATTGCTAAGCGATGCTCGAAAGGCATAATTTTATCAAAAATCAACGGAATATGGAAAGTAAGGAACGACATTTGATTCGACTATATTTGATTTTACTCACATTTTTTTTATTTTTAAGTGGTTGTGCGCATCGAATTGACCCTCAAACCCGTCTTTATGATGACTGGAAGACAAAGTTATCTGCACAAAAGACATGGCAAGTTGAAGGTAAACTTGCGTTTATTAGTCCTGATGAGCGCCAGTCTGCAAACTTAAACTGGCAACAGCAAGATGATTTGAATCAATTAGTACTAACAACATTTATGGGGATTCGAATACTCGAATTAGAACATGACGCACACAGTGCAAAACTCGAATTTGACGATGAAACATATCAAGATGCAAGTGCTTCTCGTTTGCTTCAACGGTTAACTGGGTTTACTATCCCGATTGAAGATGCCGATAACTGGCTAAAAGGGACGGTCACTAACGATTCATTGCGTGTTGATGAATTAGATCGCGCCAAAACCGTTACGTGGCAATCAAATAACGGTCAAAAATGGGATATTACCTATGGCGACTATCAGCAATATGCTGGATTTTGGCTACCAAAAAAGCTAACACTAAAGCACGAAAAAATTAGACTTAAAATTCAACTTTACCGATGGTATTTTAATTAATATGAAGTTAGATTCTGCCCCTCAATTTTCACTTATTGCACCTGCAAAACTCAACCTGTTTTTACACATAAATGGCCGTCGTGATGATGGATACCATGAGCTTGAAACTCTATTTACCTTCTTGGATTATGGTGACAACTTAGCGTTTACTCGGCTAAATACTCCCAGCATTGAGTTAACCGGTGATACAAATAGCATCCCTTTGACAGAAAATTTGATCTACAAAGCTGCTGTATTACTGCAAAAGCATACAAAAACCAGCCTAGGCGCAAAAATAAATTTAACTAAAATTTTGCCTATGGGTGGAGGTGTGGGCGGAGGTTCATCGGATGCCGCAACAACACTTTTAGGGCTCAATAAATTATGGGGTTGCGGCCTCACTTTAAAAGAACTCGCCCTCCTTGGCATTGAACTAGGTGCTGATGTGCCCGTGTTTATAAACGGTAAAAGTGCACTAGCGCAAGGGATTGGTGAGAAGCTTAGTGATGTTGAGCTTGAACAAAAATGGTATTGCGTTGTTCACCCAAGTGAACATATAAGTACCGCTAAAATTTTTACTCACCCCGATTTAACGCGCGATACACCCAAGCTTAATGGTCACTGGCAACACCAAATTTTGCGCAACGATTGTGAGCCATTAGTTAAAAAGCTCTGTCCTGAGGTTGAAAAAACCCTCCAGTGGTTGCTAAAATACGCCCCGTCTAAGATGACTGGCACAGGCTCATGTTGTTTTGTTGAATTTGCATCGCAAACAGAGGCACTTCATGTTCTTGAAAATCTTCCGAGTGATTGGAATGGTTTTATTGCCAGTAGCGTTAATATCTCTCCTGCCCATACGCAGTTGAACGCTATTCATTTAAGCAATGAAGTAACGTACAAGTAAAATACAATTTAAGTTAACAAATGGCGCTTTTGCCTCGTTTGTTAGTCCCAAATTTCAGTGCCTGAGGAACCCTACCGTGCCTGACATGAAGCTCTTCGCTGGTAACGCAACACCTGAGTTAGCTCAAAAAGTTGCAAAACGTTTATATATTGAAGTTGGCGATGCTGTTGTTGGCCGTTTTAGCGACGGTGAGATCAGTGTTCAAATTAATGAAAATGTTCGTGGCTCGGACGTTTTTATTGTGCAATCAACCTGTGCCCCTACTAACGATAACTTAATGGAGTTAATCGTTATGGTTGATGCATTACGTCGTGCGTCTGCAGGTCGTATTACAGCCGTCATTCCTTATTTTGGTTATTCTCGTCAAGACCGTCGTGTACGTTCTGCGCGTGTGCCAATTACCGCAAAAGTTGTTGCTGACTTCCTATCAAGTGTCGGCGTTGATCGTGTTCTAACGGTTGACTTACACGCAGAGCAAATTCAAGGCTTCTTTGATGTGCCAGTGGATAACGTATTTGGTAGCCCAGTTTTATTAGAAGATATGAAGGAACGTCAGTTTGATGATGTTGTTGTTGTATCTCCTGATATTGGTGGTGTAGTTCGTGCCCGCGCTATTGCAAAACTACTTAACGACACTGACCTTGCAATTATCGATAAACGCCGCCCACAAGCAAACGTTTCTCAAGTAATGCATATCATTGGTGATGTTGAAGGCCGTGACTGTATCATTGTCGATGACATGATCGACACCGGCGGTACTTTATGTAAAGCGGCTGAAGCATTAAAAGAGCATGGTGCTAAACGTGTTTTTGCTTATGCAACGCACCCAGTTTTATCTGGTGCAGCAGCAGAGAACATCCGTAACTCAGTGATTGACGAAGTAATTGTTACCGATTCGATTCCGTTATCTGATGAATTAAAGTCGATTGAAAAAATCAAAGTGCTTACACTGGCAGATATGCTTGCTGAAACGATTCGTCGTATTAGTAACGAAGAGTCAATTTCTGCGATGTTTGAACATTAATATCGATACTTTATCGTGATTGAAGCGCCTATTTGGCGCTTTTTTTTTACCCTGTGTTTCTTTTGTCAATAGGTGGTGGTATGATAGCGCGCCTTTTGGCTAGGGACCTTGGTCGCAAAGGCCCTACACTTTTAAATTATTGGAGACATTATGTCTGATACAACTTACACTTATGACGCTGAACTTCGCGTAGAAACTGGTACTGGTGCGAGCCGCCGCCTACGTCGCGAAGACAAAGTACCTGCAATCCTTTACGGTGCAGAAAAAGAAGCAGTAGCGCTTACTCTTGCTCATAAAGATATGATCAAAGCACAAGAAAGCGAAGGTTTTTACACTCACATTCTTACGCTTAACATTGGCGGCGAGTCTGTTGAAGCTATCTTAAAAGATATCCAACGTCACCCTTTCAAGCCTAAGCTTACTCACCTTGATTTCCAACGTGTTGACGCTACTCATAAACTTCATACTAAAGTTCCTCTTCACTTCATCGGCGAAGATAAAGTAACTAAACTTGGTGCTACTGTTGTTCACCAGTTAACTGAAGTTGAAATCACATGTCTTCCAAAAGCACTTCCAGAATTCGTTGAAGTTAACGTTTCTGACCTAGTAGCTGGTGATTCAATCCACCTTTCTGAGCTTAAACTTCCTGCTGGCGTTCAATCAGTTGAACTTGCTAAAGGCGAAGGCCATGATCAGTCAGTAGTTACTGTTAAAGCTAACAAAGCAGCTCCAGCTGAAGACGAAGCTTCAGACGCTGCAGAATAATATTTAAGGTCTTGCACCTTGAATTCTATTCAAATGCTTGTGGGCCTGGCTAATCCAGGCCCCGAATACGCAAACACACGCCACAATGCAGGTGCTTGGTTCATCGAGCAACTCGCAGCACGCTACAACTGTACGCTTAAACACGATCCTAAATATCACGGCCTAACAGGCAAAGTGATTATTCAAGGCCAAGAATTCAAATTATTGATCCCCACCACCTATATGAATTTGAGTGGTAAAGCGGTCAGTAGTTTAGCCAATTTTTTCAAAATCCCTATTGAAAACATCTTAGTTGCACATGATGAAATGGATTTAGACCCGGGCGTTGCTAAATTAAAAAAAGGCGGCGGACATGGCGGTCATAATGGTTTAAAAGACATTATTGCAAAAATGGCAAATCAAAAAGATTTTATGCGTTTACGCGTTGGTATCGGTCATCCAGGACATCGTGAAATGGTCACCGGTTGGGTGCTTGGAAAAGCAGCCAAAGCAGACCAAGAAAAAATGGATGCAGCTGTAGATGAAGCAGTTCGTTGTATGGAAATACTTGCAAAAGACGGTGTGTTAAAAGCACAAAACAGACTTCATTCGTTTAAACCCTAGTAACATAGTTATTAAATCGGTTGAACGGATCTAAACAAGGTATCTTACTATGGGTTTTAAATGTGGTATCGTTGGTTTGCCAAATGTTGGTAAATCTACTCTATTTAATGCATTAACCAAAGCGGGCATTGAAGCCGCTAACTTCCCTTTTTGTACCATCGAACCAAACACGGGTGTGGTTCCGGTTCCTGACGCTCGCTTAGACGAACTTGCTAAAATAGTTAATCCTCAGCGTATTCTTCCAACTAGTATGGAATTTGTTGATATTGCAGGATTGGTAAAAGGCGCATCAAAAGGTGAAGGCCTAGGTAACCAATTCCTAGCAAATATTCGTGAAACGGATGCAATTGGCCATGTTGTACGTTGCTTTGAAGACGAAAACGTCATCCACGTTGCAGGTACTATTGATCCAGCTGACGATATCGACGTAATTAACACTGAACTTGTGCTGGCTGATATGGACAGTGCTGAAAAAGCCTTATTCCGTAACGCTAAAAAAGCCAAAGGCGGCGATAAAGACGCGAAAGAACAGAATGCTGTACTTGAAAAAGTAAAAGTACACCTTGATGAAGGCTTAACTTTACGTTCTTTAGAACTAACTAAAGAAGAAAAAGCAGCCATTGCTTCTATCAACTTTTTAACTATCAAGCCAACTATGTATATTGCTAACGTAGCTGAAGACGGTTTTGAGAATAACCCATTCCTTGACCGTGTACGTGAAATTGCAGCTGCAGAAGACGCCGTTGTTGTTCCTGTATGTGCAGCAATTGAATCTGAGCTTTCAGAGCTTGATGATGAAGATAAACTTGAGTTTATGGCTGATCTGGGTTTAGAAGAGCCTGGTCTTAACCTCGTTATCCGCGGTGGCTATGAATTACTTCATTTACAAACTTATTTTACAGCGGGTGTAAAAGAAGTTCGTGCGTGGACTATTCCTGTTGGTGCTACTGCACCACAAGCAGCTGGTAAGATACATACTGACTTTGAACGTGGCTTTATCCGTGCACAAACGATTGCTTATGATGACTATATTGCCTTTAAAGGTGAAAGTGGTGCAAAAGAAGCAGGTAAAATGCGCCAAGAAGGCAAAGAATATATCGTTAAAGATGGCGATGTAATGAACTTCTTGTTCAACGTATAGTTATTATTTCGCCATATAAAGTGTGGCAATGATTTTAAAGGCTCGTATTTACGAGCCTTTTTTGTTTTTGTGCTATTATCGAATAATAGTAACGCGAAGATTTTTGCTTTCAGACTTGTTAAAAAAACACCATTTTTAATAAAAAATAGCCGCTTAGCTTAATTTTCCTGCAAACAAACCCTGATAAGTGTTTTTTTGCAAAAAAGGTGTTGACGGATTTGGGTCATATCAGCATAATACGCCCCGCACTCAGCGATGAAGTGCTAACAAAAAAGATGGCTAAGTAGCTCAGCTGGTTAGAGCACATCACTCATAATGATGGGGTCACAGGTTCAAATCCCGTCTTAGCCACCATTCTTTTTTGTACTCAATGAAGAGTTTAAAATAACTACTTCAATTTTGATTTATCAAAATTTGAAATGCGGGAGTGGCGGAATTGGTAGACGCGCTGGATTTAGGTTCCAGTATCTTAGGATGTGAGAGTTCAAGTCTCTCCTTCCGCACCATATTCTTGATAAGAATTAAAATTATCAATTGTTTTCTGTTGGGATATCGCCAAGCGGTAAGGCACCAGGTTTTGATCCTGGCATTCCCAGGTTCAAATCCTGGTATCCCAGCCAACAATGGCTAAGTAGCTCAGCTGGTTAGAGCACATCACTCATAATGATGGGGTCACAGGTTCAAATCCCGTCTTAGCCACCATTTCTTTTTTTGAAGTGGCTCTGCAAGAGTTAAATTGCACTCAATGAAGAGTTTAAAATAATTACCATTTCTTTGATTAATTCAAAGTGATAATGCGGGAGTGGCGGAATTGGTAGACGCGCTGGATTTAGGTTCCAGTATCTTAGGATGTGAGAGTTCAAGTCTCTCCTTCCGCACCATGTTCTTGATAAGAACTAAAAGTATTAAACAATTCTTAGTTGGGATATCGCCAAGCGGTAAGGCACCAGGTTTTGATCCTGGCATTCCCAGGTTCAAATCCTGGTATCCCAGCCAACTTCTTCTACCAAAGAATGTTGTATTAAGAAAACTCTGTTAGGAGTTTAAACATAAAATTATATGCGGGAGTGGCGGAATTGGCAGTTGTCTTGATTAGACGCTGGATTTAGGTTCCAAAGCAATAATCTGCATTAATAAAACACTGCGGGAGTGGCGGAATTGGTAGACGCGCTGGATTTAGGTTCCAGTATCTTAGGATGTGAGAGTTCAAGTCTCTCCTTCCGCACCATGTTCTTGATAAGAACTAAACTATCAAATAATTCTTAGTTGGGATATCGCCAAGCGGTAAGGCACCAGGTTTTGATCCTGGCATTCCCAGGTTCAAATCCTGGTATCCCAGCCAACTTCTTCTACCAAAGAATGTTGTTAAAGAATAACTCTCGCTATGAGTATAAAAAGCAACCCCTTTGATGCGGGAGTGGCGGAATTGGTAGTTGTCTTAATTAGACGCTGGATTTAAGTTCCAAAACAATAAAATCTGTATCTAAAGAACTGCGGGAGTGGCGGAATTGGTAGACGCGCTGGATTTAGGTTCCAGTATCTTAGGATGTGAGAGTTCAAGTCTCTCCTTCCGCACCATGTTCTTACCTAGAACTAAAACTCATCCAAATTTAGAGTTGGGATATCGCCAAGCGGTAAGGCACCAGGTTTTGATCCTGGCATTCCCAGGTTCAAATCCTGGTATCCCAGCCAATTTCTTAACCCGCCTATTTAATAAAGAACAGCGAATAAATTATACTATTCTTTACTCTGCCTATTTAATTCTTTCATTCGTATATTTTATTACTTTCCCAGAGCAACCTTACACACTATAACCCCCTTGCAATAAAGGCCACATGTACACACAACTACAATACATAGTCGCATGGAAATTTTTCCTTACCATATGGAAAGCCCTATTTAAGGTAAATGTATTAACAGCATGTTAATATTGTGTTTACTTTTGTGAAATTAGTGGTAGCATTTAAATTGCTCAAATTAAGAGCGATTTAAATTCTAATAAGGACAATTACTATGAAAAAAATATATTTAGTCGTAGCTTTATTTGCGAGTGTGTTTTCAACAAACGTGTTTGCAAATTCAGTATCGTGTTATGTAGACACCATGGCATATGACAATTACTCTCAAAACAGATGTTTTGGTGGTGAAAGTAATCCTAACTTTGATCCAAAAGTAGTGTTCAAAATTAATACATCGAAAGCAGTTTCTAACGTAGAGTGGGTTTTTAATGGCACTTATGACCGTTCAACTAACTGTAATGGCACCACTTGTATTGTTGACGTTTATAAAGTTGAAAGTTCAATGACGGCATGCGTTGATAAAATTTACTATACTGATTTTACATGGGAAGATGTTAATTGGTGTGCAACCGCTGAGTACATGTATTCGCGCTCAGGTATGTGGAACTAAGTTTTATTACGATAATAACAAGTGCCCTCAATTGGCACTTGTTATTAGTGCAGTGCTGCAAATTTAGTGATCGCCAGAATAAACTAATCCAACGTTCCACTAATCGCGTATTTCAGTACCCAGTTCTTTATAGGTCCAGTGCTATTGGCTATTTTTAAAAAACGATTACGCGCCCACTGTAAAGGGGTTAGCTGATTAGAAAAACCAAAATAGCATGCATCCATCATACTCATCATCAGTAAATTTGCTTTACGACGCGTTTGCTCATAATGTTTGAGATGACTTTCGTTACCAATGTCATCTACCGATGCTAAAATATCGCTAAGCGCTGCTACATCTTGAAAGCCTAGATTGACTCCCTGCCCAGCGAGAGGATTTATTGTATGTGCAGCATCTCCAACTAACACCAAACGCCCTGCTGAGTATTTATTAGCGTGTTGACGAGCAAGTGGAAAGACCGCTTGATTAACAATTTCAAAATCACCAGCTAGCGGTTTAAAGTTTTCAATTATTTGTTGTTTTAACTGTTCTTTGGTTAATTTATTTAAATTTTGTAACTTAGCTGCGTCGTCATACCAAATTAAGTTGGCATAAGGTGCCTGCATAGGTAAAAATGCTACAGGGCCTGAAGGTTTAAACTGTTGCCATGTTTTAATTTGTTGTGGGGCATCCATTTTAATTAATACGCCCATACAATGTTGTTGGTATTGCCAACCTGTTACCCCAATATTTGCTTTTGCGCGCAATTGCGACTGACCACCGTCTGCTGCAATCACTAAATTGGCACTATAACGCTCTTCACCATAGATTAAGCTAATATCTTGCGCTGTCTGTTCAATAGCACAAATAGGCGATTTGATGGTGAGCACATCGATATTATGTTGTTTAAATTGCTGCCATAAACTGGCTTGAATTAGTTTATTTTCGATTAAGTGACCTAAGTGCGAGGTGTTAATATCATTACAGTCAAAAAGAAGGTTATCCCCAGCACGTTCAAACGCTTCTAGCTGTTGATATGGAGCCAAGCGTGATGCTCGTAACAATGGCATTGCACCAAGCTCATCAAGTAACTTTTCAGAAAAACGATTGATAGCTGATACGCGTATATCGATAGTCTCGCTTTGCAATACTTGCTCAGCGTTAATAGGTCGTTGCTCTATAACACGAACATCACAACCTTGCTGTGCTAACTTTACTGCCATTGCGGCGCCGACCATGCCGCCACCGACAACGATAACTTTGTTTTTTTGCATATTTTTGATCACAACTTAGGTCACTAACTATGGCGTTGATTGTAGCGTACTTAGTTGAAAAAATGCGAGTTGCTTTAATGCTCAAACGCACTATTGCGCAGTTTGTTTGATTTCAAATCACAAAGATCAAATCTATACTTGGATCTGGGCGGGTATCCAGATAAAATACGCGTCCTTTAAGTTAACGGGCATTTAAATGCTCATATTACTTAACTCCTGTTTCTAGCACATTTTTGTGCCACTACCGAATTGAAAACGAGGCTATATTTCAATGAGTAAAAAGCTGCATATTAAAACTTGGGGTTGTCAGATGAATGAGTACGACTCTCAGAAAATGGCGGATCTCCTCGATGCAACCAACGGCTATCAGTTAACTGAAGAAGCTGGTGAAGCAGATGTCATTCTACTCAATACGTGTTCAATTCGTGAAAAAGCACAAGAAAAAGTGTTTCATCAACTGGGTCGTTGGAAATTATTAAAAGATGACAAACCTGACTTGATTATTGGTGTTGGTGGCTGTGTTGCCTCTCAAGAAGGTGACTCTATTCGTCAACGTGCTCCTTTTGTTGATGTCATTTTTGGCCCACAAACTTTGCACCGTTTGCCTGAGATGATCAAGCAAGTGCAAGGCAATAAAGGCAGCTCTGTAGTTGATATTTCATTCCCTGAGATTGAAAAGTTCGACCGCCTACCGGAGCCAAAAGCTGAAGGCCCAAGTGCATTTGTATCAATTATGGAAGGCTGTTCTAAATACTGTACTTTCTGCGTGGTACCTTATACACGTGGTGAAGAAGTAAGCCGCCCACTAGATGATGTATTACTTGAAGTTGCTCAGCTTGCAGAGCAAGGCGTACGTGAAGTAAACCTACTTGGCCAGAACGTTAACGCCTACCGCGGCGAGACTTACGATGGCGAAATTTGTTACTTCTCAGATTTAATCCGTTATGTAGCAGCGATTGATGGTATTGACCGTATTCGTTATACCACATCTCACCCAGTAGAATTTACACCCGATATTATTGACGCTTATGCAGATGTACCTGAGCTTGTTGATCACTTACACCTACCAGTACAAAGTGGTTCTGACCGTATTTTAAACTTAATGAAGCGCGGCCATACAGCACTTGAATACAAATCAACTATTCGTAAATTACGTAAAATTCGCCCGAACTTAAGCATGTCGTCTGACTTCATCATTGGTTTCCCAGGTGAAAGCAACGCTGACTTTGAAGCAACCATGAACCTTATCAATGATATTGGTTTTGATATGAGCTTCAGCTTTATCTATAGCGCACGCCCTGGTACGCCTGCCGCTGACTTACCTGATGATGTTTCTGAGCAAGAGAAAAAAGAGCGTTTATACTTATTACAAAATCGTATTACGCAAATGGCACAGCAAATCAGTCGCCAAATGTTTGATACCGAACAACGTATACTCGTTGAAGGTCCATCAAAGAAAAACCCGATGGAATTGCGAGGTCGTACTGAAAATAACCGCGTAGTGAACTTTGTAGGGCCACACAATGTGATCGGTCAATTTGTTGATGTACGTATAACAGAAGCACTGCCTAATTCTTTACGTGGTGACTTGATTCGTACAGAATCAGAAATGAATTTACGCCGTGATATCGCTCCTGCTGACATTCTTAGTAAAGCAGCGCAGCCTGAACCTCAAGCAACACCCAATGAAATCGGTGTTACTACATTCGTTCCTTAGGCGACAATGACAGTGCCAGCAATAGCTGGCACACCACAACAGGAAGCCATTTTGAGTAATCAGTTAAAAAAATTAGAGATTTATTTAGAACCCTCCGACAATAAACGCCTCACATCTTTATGCGGACCGTTTGATGAGAATATCAAACAGATCGAACGCCGTTTAGGCGTCGAAATCACTCATCGCGATAACTACTTTAAAATAACAGGTAAAACCACCAGTGCTTTTGCTGCAATGGAAATCGTCAAAGATTTGTATGTTGAAACGCAACCTGTGCGTGGTGTGGTTAAAGAAATTGAACCTAATACCGTTCACTTGGCAATTTCTGAATCAACTGCCCTTGAACAAGACGAACTTAGCGAATACGGCAAAGAAGTGGTGATTAAAACTCGTCGTGGCGTAATTAAACCCCGCAACGATAACCAAGGTCATTACGTATCAAATATTTTTCGCCATGATATTACCTTTGGTATTGGACCCGCTGGCACAGGTAAAACCTA
The DNA here is from genome assembly GCF_002723455.1 of Pseudoalteromonas sp. 3D05. Taxonomy (GTDB): domain Bacteria; phylum Pseudomonadota; class Gammaproteobacteria; order Enterobacterales; family Alteromonadaceae; genus Pseudoalteromonas. The sequence continues at coordinate 49,233 of NZ_PDUS01000011.1, forward strand.
CCTAGCAGTTGCAGCAGCGGTTGATGCCTTAGAGCGCCAAGAAATACGCCGCATACTGCTTACACGCCCTGCTGTTGAAGCAGGTGAGAGATTAGGTTTCTTACCTGGCGACTTAAGCCAAAAAATTGACCCATACTTACGGCCTTTATATGATGCTTTATTCGAGATGCTGGGTTTCGAGAAGGTTGAAAAGCTGCTAGAGCAAAATGTTATTGAAGTAGCGCCACTTGCTTTTATGCGTGGACGTACGCTTAACGACGCCTTTATTATTTTAGATGAAAGCCAAAATACAACTGTAGAACAAATGAAAATGTTCTTAACACGTATCGGTTTTAATTCTAAAGCAGTTATAACCGGTGATATCACTCAAGTCGATTTACCACGTGGTGCTCGCTCTGGTCTTCGCCATGCAATCGAAGTACTCAGTGATGTTGAAGAAGTTAGTTTTAATTTTTTCCAATCGCACGACGTTGTTCGCCACCCAGTTGTTGCCCGCATTGTGGAAGCTTACGAGCGTAACGATGAAGCGGACCGCATTAAACGCGCCGAAAAACAACGCGCTAAAGATCTGCTAGCAAATGCTGAACAAGCAGCCACTGATAATAATGAGTAAACCTTTGACAACAGAACTTGATTTACAAATTGCGTGCGAGTTTGACAACTTACCTAGCCTTGAGAAATTTGCTGTTTGGGCTAATAAAGTATTAAGTCAGTACCGTGATGAATCTGAGCTCACCATCGTTATCGCTGATGAAGAACAAAGCCAGCAACTTAATAATGATTACCGTGGTAAGAACAAACCTACAAACGTTCTTTCATTTGAGTTTGAAGCGCCACCGGGAATTGAACTTCCACTTGTAGGTGATTTAATCATTTGTCCAGCGATTGTTTTAGCTGAAGCAAATGAACAAGAAAAGACCTTTCACGACCACTTTGCCCATATGGTGATCCACGGATGCTTGCATTTACTCGGATTTGACCATATAAAGGAAGAAGATGCGAATGAAATGGAAAGCATAGAAAAGCAGTTACTTGCTGATCTAGGTATAGCAGACCCATATCGGGACGATATTTAAACAAACGGAGCAGATAGACGCAATGAGCGACGATAACTCGCAGACTAGCCAGGGTTCTTCTAGCAAGAACTGGTTGGGTAAAATTACCCAAATGTTGCAAGGGGAACCCCAGAATAGAGAAGAGCTGGTTGAAGTAATTGCCGATGCGCAAGAACGGGATGTCATAGACCCTGAAACCAAAGAAATGATTGAAGGTGTGCTTGGTGTATCTGAGCTTAAAGTGCGCGATATCATGATCCCGCGCTCACAAATGATCACACTTGAGGTTGATGCAAAGCTAGAAGAGTTAATTCCTATGATGGTTGACTCTACCCATTCACGATTCCCTGTGGTGTGTGAAGACAAAGACCATGTTGAAGGAATTTTGCTAGCGAAGGATTTACTGCCGTTAATATTAAATAAAGACGACCAACTTCCGTCTTTGCGCGATTACTTACGCCCAGCTGTTGTGGTGCCTGAGAGTAAACGCGTTGACACATTACTGAATGAATTTCGTCAACAGCGCTATCACATGGCGATTGTGATTGATGAGTATGGTGGTGTATCGGGTTTAGTCACCATCGAAGACATCTTAGAAATCATCGTAGGTGAAATTGAAGACGAGCATGACGAAGAAGAAGAGCAACAAGATATTCGTCAACTTGCCAAACATGTTTATGTAGTGCAGGCGCTAACCCCCGTTGATGACTTTAACGAAAAGTTTAAAACAGGCTATAGCACACAAGAAGCAGACACTATCGGTGGCACTGTGTTGCACGCGTTTGGCCATATGCCAGGACGCGGAGAAACCATCGAAATTGATGGCCTACAATTTAAAGTAACCAATGCAGATAGCCGTCGTCTATTGCAACTACAGGTTACCGTACCTAAGGCTGATGATAGCGACAGTGAAGACAATACTGACTAATTGCCTACATTTAGCAAAAGATAAAAAAGCATGGCTCGCACTGGTTGCGGGCCTTCTTTTAACTTTAAGCTATGCTCCTTTCGGGATTTGGCCCCTGACCTTTGTTTGCCTGCTATTGGCAATTTACACCACACATAATCTGCAATACGGTAAGCAACCCAGTAAACAAGCCGCAAAATATGGTTTTATTTTTGGCCTAGGCTGGTTTGGGGCCGGTATTAGCTGGGTACATGTGTCTATTGCAACATTCGGTGGCATGCCGCTAGTTGCTTCAGTGCTCCTTATGGTGCTGTTATGTGCCTATCTAGCTATTTACCCCGCCCTTGCCTTTATGTTTGCCACACGCTTTGCTAGCGGTCTTAATAGCTATGGCTTATTATTGTTAACTGGTTTTGCTATTACTGAGTATTTACGTGGTGTCGTTTTAACGGGTTTCCCATGGCTCAGTTTTGGTTATACTCAAACCGACAGCCCGCTTAATTACCTGGCCCCCATCATTGGTGAATTTGGCTTAACATTAGTCTGTATTGCTATTGGCTTTGGCCTATATAGACTAGTATGTACGCGAGAGTTTAAAACATCAGTCATCATAGCATTGTTTGCTGCTGTGCTAGTTGGGATTAATCACTACAGTCGTAATACTAATTACAGTGATAAAACCATCAGCACTTTGCTTGTTCAAGGGAACATCAAACAAAACTTACGGTTTGAACCCAGTGAATTTTGGACCACTATGAGTAAGTATCAGGACATGACACGCCCGCACTGGGATGTTGACTTAGTCGTTTGGCCAGAAGCTGCGGTACCTGAAATAGAAGCCCTTGCAGACAGCTTTTTAGTCGGTCTTGATAGCGCAGCTTCATTTAATGAAACTGCCCTTATTACGGGTATTGTTGACTACCAACTAGATACCAAAACGGTCTTCAACACCTTGATAGTGCTGGGTAATAAAGAACGTAACGATGAGCACGGCCATTATCAATACCTAGGTAAAAACCGCTTTCAAAAACATCAATTACTCCCTATTGGTGAGTTTGTACCGTTTGAAGATATTCTGCGCCCAATCGCGCCTTTGTTTGATTTGCCCATGTCATCATTCTCACGTGGTGATGAAGTACAAAACAATTTACGCGCCAACGGCTTAAATATTCTCCCTGCTATTTGCTTCGAAATTGCTTTTGCTAATTTAGTACGTGGTAACTACCGCAGCGACTCTGATATCTTGTTTACTGTTAGTAATGACGCCTGGTTTGGTGACTCACATGGTCCGCACCAGCATATGCAAATGGCCCGCATGCGCGCCCTAGAATTACAACGCCCGCTAATACGGGTTACAAACAACGGTATCAGTGGTGTTTACGACCCTATCAGTCAAGCACAAATTAGCATGCCACAGTTCAAAGCCGACATATTAAAAGCCAATGTTAAACTTATTCAAGGAAATAGTATCTATAGTCAATATGGTAATTGGCCGGTGTGGATTGTAGTGGTGTTGATGGGGATTTTGGGGATAGTTATTGGTTCTAGGCGCTAGGTAAATGTTTGCCATAAATGACAACCT
>NZ_PDUS01000011.1:52814-76146 GCF_002723455.1 Pseudoalteromonas sp. 3D05
AGGTTGTCATTTATGGCAAAAACCACATAGCAGCGGTGCTATTATATTTACGCGTTTTTAAAATTATTCACTGACCGCTTCTTCTATTGTTTGTATATTTACGGGCTGATTCATACTCCCTTTTATAACAACTGTCGCTGATATTTTATCTTGAATGGCTTGACGATTTGGGTCCCAATATACTTGTAAGAACCCCAATAAACCGGTTGCAAAGCCTGCGCCATAACCACCGTAACGACCAAAGCAATCTAGTAAACCTAACTGCTCCCCATTCAATGCCACAACACGAATATTACATATTTTTTTACCCGGCGTTTGCCCTTTCCATAAAAGAGCAAACAAAGTGAAATAAATAGCTGCCCAGCCAAAGCCTAGACCTAAATCCTCTATAATCCCTATACCCCACTTTAAAATACTATGAGATGTTGATGAGTTTGCCTGAGGCTCTATAGATTCAGTTTCCTCTAATAACTGTTCATCATGTGATTGCTCGCTTGCCTCGATGATCAAATCCAACAGCCCTTTCGCCATATTAATATGTTCAATTTCGTTAACTTCGCTGAGCTCATTTAGTTCAGTTAGCTTTGCTACTTGAGATACTAAACTAGCCAGCTCAGTTGCCTGACACGTTTGATCACACAGCTGTGCATCTTGGGTCTGTTTTAAATACGTATTAACAGCCTGTATTTCTTCTGGATCTAATATTATATCTTGTTGAATAGTCGCCGTTTCGCCAACAGTGTCACCATCAAAGTAATCAATTGCTACTGACAATAAATACAGCGAGCTGAAGAACAGCAAAGTAGCAGCCGTTAGTTTTAATATTCGCCGCCAAAGCGAGTTCATTTTAGGTAAGTGTTTTTGCGCAGTGCCTTTATAAAAAGCCACTGTAGCGACAAATGCAATTAAAGCAGCACTGAGCTTTGCCGCAAGAAAAATTAACATTACATCTATTAGCATCGCTAACGCCCGTCTTGTGGGTGAGGCCAATGGCAAGCCTAATAATGCTTGATCAATTTTAAATGCATAAGGCGTTATAACTTCCTTGGTTTCTGCTCGTGTTAAAGCTAACTCTTCCATTTCTTTTACTTTCATAAACGCCTATATCCTTTAACTAGCGATTTCCTGTTGTACAACTAAACCATCAATGAAAGGTTATCAATATACGGTTTATTTTCTTCATCAATAATCTGAATTATTTCTTTGTGCAGGCGTTTTTTATGCTCTGCAAAAATAGCTCGCTTTTTATCAAATGTTGTAGCAAATTCCATTACATCAGCAAGCAAGGTATCGTTGTCTTTTGCTGCCTTTTCAACAACGTGGTCTCTTGCCAGCTCTTCACCCGCAACACGACGACCTGTTAACTTCATCTCATTAAAACGGTAGTAAGGTAGCGCTTTTTTCACAAAAGCTATCATTCCAGGTAAGAATGGAATAGATAAATCAACTTCAGGGAAGCAAAAGAACCCACGATCGCTTCGCATAAATCTAAAGTCGCACGCACAGGCTAAGATAGCTCCATTGCCAAACGCATGACCATTAATCGCCGCAATCACAGGCATTGGAAAAAGTAGTAACGTTTTAAAAATATCGTCCATGTCATACATAAAGCCACGTATTTCATCGGCCTTGTTCGCTTTCATCGCGGGCATCAACCAATCAGTATCAATACCCAAGCTCCAGCTTTTTTCATCACTTGACGTAATGACTAATGCTTTATGATCATCGTTTGCAACAACCTCTGCAAGGGTATGTTTTAATTGTTTAGCAAACTGTGGGTTTTGACGGTTTTCACCCTCTGTCAATGTAATAACCGCAACGCTGCCTTGAGTGGTTAATGTCATCAAACTCATAAAAGTGCCTTATTAGAAATTATTCTTTTTATTGGATTATCCCTTCATGCTTTCAAGGGGCTATGTCTTATCATGCCATGAATAATGTTTGGGTTTCTAGCCTGAGGTTTACTTTAACTATTGAATAGTTTGTCTTACGTTCAAATATCTATGACAATGCTCGCCGAATCATCTGATAAAAAAGGAGTGAATGATATGGGAAAAGTAGCATTAGTCATTGGCGCAACAGGTTTAGTGGGTAGTCATTTAGTTAAGCAATTAACTAAGGCAACTCATATCACTAAGGTCGTTACTTTAACACGCCGACCTGTTAACTATCACTGCGATAAAGTGATTAATCATGTTATTGACTTTGATAACCTATCTCAATACTCCACTCTATTTAACGCTGATATATTGTTTTCTTGCTTGGGCACAACTAAAAAAACGGCGGGCTCAGTTGATGCGCAGCGAAAAGTTGATTTTGATTATCAACTTCATGTCGCTCAGCTTGCTGCACAAATGGAGGTAGAACACTATTTACTGGTGTCCTCAAGTGGTGCAAATGCAAACAGTAATAGCGCTTATTTAAAGATGAAAGGTGAACTGGAAGATGCTGTAAAAGCCCTTTCATTTAAACGTATTAGTATTATCCAACCTTCGTTATTGCTGGGTAAGCGCACTAATGATTTTCGCTTTGCAGAAAAGCTTGGTAGTGTTTTGTTACCTCTGCTGTGTGTGATCCCGGGACTAAAGAAATACAGGCCTATTACAGGGCAACAAGTTGCAATCAAGCTATCTCAGATCAGTATGCAATCGGGTCATGGTGTTGAGTATTTCACGCTGGATGCATTATTTGATCAATAACGATTGCTCTGTTTACAAAACAAATAACTTATCTAATTTTACAAACATCTCGTCTGTGAGAATTAGCTATTAATTTGAACCATTTATCCCATATTACGTATTGTTTTACTAAATAACCTGAACTCTGGTTAAGAGATGTACTAATGCATTGATATTAAATCACAAAATATATTTTATTAGTCTCCAGCCGGAGACTTTTAGCGATAACAAGACGAATTTACGCATCAATAGCTAGCCTATTGCAAGTAAATTCAACGCAGTTAGCGTTGAAAGTAGCTGCTGGAGATAGATTTATTATCCAGAATTCAGGTTAAATACTTAACGCGTAAGGATTTAGTATGAAGACTCACTTGGTACCTTTGTTATCTGCGGGCGTGCTTTTAGCACCTAGCGATGTCGATGCCATTCCAAATTGGTACAGTGTAAATGATTCGGTCATGGGCGGGCTTTCGACTAGTCAAGTTTACGAAAAGAATAACCACTTAGTCTTTGCAGGAACTGTGTCACTTGAGAATAATGGCGGCTTTGCCTCTGTACGCACTATCATCAATACAGAAAATGAACCTTCTAAACAGATTGCATTGCGCGTAAAAGGTGATGGCAAAACTTATCAACTTCGTTTAAGAACAAATCAATATATGGATGGCCCTGCTTATACGGTTTCGTTTGATACACAAAAAGACCAATGGCAGGTTTTTACATTTTCACCCAGTGATTTTATTTTGACCTTTCGTGGACGAGAGCTTGAACAACAACCAACTATTAACTTTTTAAAAATTAGTCAGTTGGGTTTTATGATTGCTGAAAAACAACAAGGTGAGTTTAAATTAGAAATTAGTGAAATTGCTTTTAGTGGGTAGTATTATTTATTAAATTGTTTAGGCTATAAATAAGGGCTGATTATATATATTCAGCCCATGAGTAAGTAACATCCATAAAAGCGCTTTATATGGCTACTTTTACGACTCTACCTTTAATAATTCAACTTCAAAAATAAGTAAAGACGTAGGAGGAATGTTCCCTACACGCTTTTCACCATAAGCTAATTGGTGTGGAATATAAAAGGTGTATTTATCGCCCTCGCTCATTAATTGTAAGCCTTCAGTCCACCCCTTTATTACTTGGTGTAAGCCAAAACTAATCGGACTGTTTCGCTCAACTGAACTGTCAAAAACACTGCCATCAAGCAAGGTGCCATGATAGTGAACGTTCACCATGCTTTTAGGGTTAGGTTTTACATCAGAGCCACTGCTGTACTCAATTTTGTATTGTAGCCCTGAAGCTGTCTCTGTTATGCCTTCAACTTTAGTGTTGGTAGCTAAAAAGTCACTGCCAAGCTGCGCATTAGCAAGCGATTGTTGCTTAACTTTTTTACTGTTTTGAAAGATTAAGTAGCAAAATATAGCGATAATTATCACTAAAATAATATTAATCATGATTCTTCACTCTGTTCTTTTTCGTCTTCGTCACTATCGCCATTGACGATATCGGCAATATTATTTAATCGCGCTAAGGCAATGCCATTAACGGAATCTTCAGGGTAATGACCATCAACCAGCTCACCAGCGTCAATATCCATTAATGCGTTAAGAGCTTGATCAACTGTTTCGACGGCATAAATGTGAAATTTACCTCGTTCAACAGCGGTAAGTATTTCATCATCGAGTACCAAGTTAACTTGGTTCGATTTAGGCACAATCACACCTTGCTGACCCGTTAAACCACGCATTTTACAGAGTTTGAAAAAGCCTTCTATTTTTTCATTTACGCCACCGATGGCTTGTACATCACCATGTTGGTTAATTGAGCCTGTTAGTGCAATTGATTGGCTTATTGGTAGGTTAGTAATTGCCGAAATCAGCGCACATAACTCAGCCAATGACGCGCTATCACCATCTATATACCCATAGCTTTGCTCGATAGCGATATTAGCACTGAGCGTTAAACTAAATTGCTGAGCGTACTTATTGCCCAAGTAACCGGTAAGTAGCATGACCCCTTTAGAGTGGATTGCTTTACCAAGCTCCGCTTCACGTTCTACGTCAATTACGCCATCAGCCCCAGCGTATACTGTGGCAGTAATACGTGCAGGCGTACCAAATGATGTATCACCAATGTGTAATACAGTTAGGCCATTCACTTTACCCACGGCTTGGCCGTCAGTAGCGATTAGGGTGTGCCCTTCTTTAATGTCGCTGAGCATGTTTTCGCTAATTTGCCCTGTGCGGTATTGCTTACCTTCAATTGCTTCATCAATATGATGAGCATCAATTAAGCTTAAATTATCTTGTTTGGTGTAAAAGCTGGCTTCTGCCACAAGCTCTAGCACGTCAGCAAAACGCGCTGATAGTTTATTATGGTGTTCAGCTTGGCGATAACTAAACTTAAGTAGTCTAACCATAGCTGATTCGGTCAAACTACACTTTAGCGTATCTAGGCAATACTCAGTCACTTTAGTGATAAACTGATATTGCAGTTTGTCACTACTAGGTAAGTAGTAATCAAAGTCCGCCAACACTCTAAATAATTCAGCAAACTCTTCGTCGTACTCACCAATGGTGTAGTACAAATCTCGTGAGCCTAGCAAAATAATTTTCACATCAAGGGGTATTAACTGCGGACGAAGTGTAAAACTGCTGCCTACAGCACTGTCTTGATATGGTAGGTCATTTTTAATCTGATGCGTTTTTAATGACAGCTTTAAGCCATCCCACACTTGTGGGTTAGCCATGACTTTTTCGGCATCCATAATCAAATAGCCGCCATTAGCACGGTGAAGAGCCCCTGGCTGAATTGAGCGATAGCTAGTGATCAACGAACCTTGCGACGCGGCATACTCTATCTTGCCAAAGATATTGCCAAACGTTGGGTTGGGTTCATAGACGACCGGCGCTGCATCGCCTTCTTTAAATTCGACCAAAATATTGGGCGCAAAAAAGTCGGTCAACATGCCTTTGCTATCAAAGTCTTCTTTGTTTTCTTCGCTGACATCTTCGTCGTCAAGCCATTCAAGAACGGCATCAATAATTTCAACTCGAATGTCTTTTAAATAACGTAGCACGCCGATATGAGCAGCGTATTTATGTTCTAAATCTTTTAATAAGGGTTTAGTCGCCAGCTCTGCAGTGGACTTTTTTAAATTCCGTAGTTTTTCTGAGGACTCACGTTTCCAACGCGGTAACTCTATTAATGCTTCGATTAAGGCATCTTCTAGTTTTTCGATAACCTCATAAAATTGCTCGCGTAAATCATCATCAAGGGCTGCAAATTCAGCATCACTTAACTGCTTGCCATTCACTAACGGAGCAAACCCCACTACGCTTTTTTCTTCAATTAAAGCAACGCTCTGTTCAAGTGCAGCAATTTCAACTTCGGTGATTGCCGCGTCATAGGCGTCATTAAACTCACGGTCTATTTTTTTCTTTTTACGCTGATAAGCTGGGTTATCAAATGCTGCCGGAAAAGTGTCGAGCACTTCATCAATAAACGAGTCGATATCATCGGCCAATTGCTTACTTTGCCCTGCTTGTAAAAACATCGCGATTGGCTCACGGTGATCATCGTAATTATTAACGTACAACCACTCATTTGGCGTCGGGCGGCCTTTACTGTGCGCCTCTAATTTATCTTTTACTAAAGTAAAGCGACCATGGGCAGCTTCCCCCATGACATACACATTGTAACCGGGAAGCTCCATCCCCAATGAAAAATCCAGCGCACTTTGAGCGCGCTGTTGACCGATAAAAGTCAAGGTTTCAGGATACGGATTATTCATGCACGATTGCACATGATTGAGTGAGATAGTCGGCGCTAACGCAGACACAGGTAATGGCAGCAGTTTTTTCGTCATTCTAACTTCTTTTTGTATCAGCACATCAGCTGATTAATTTTAATAGCGGCAAAGCGATGAGCCAACCCACTATTTTATGGTTGTAATGCCTTACGAGAAAAATAGATACCGTCGCACTGCGAACAAGCTCTAATTTGCGTGGCATGATAAATATCATAACTATGGCTGCAATTCTTACATACTAATGTGCCCATGGCTATCCATTCACCTTGGTGATAAACGCCATTATGCTTAAAATCTTGGTTTAATGCGTGCCATTCTAGTTGGGTTTTATCTTCTATGTGTGAAAGTTCAAACCACAAAGATTCCTTAAGCTCTTGCCATGCAAGTGAATCATAGTGATTGTCGTTTTCTTTAATGTGTTCAATGTCACGTTTTAAGTATTCGCGGTACAGCGTTAGCTTTTCTTGACCTAATTGCTTGAGTGCTTGTTCAGATTCAACAAACTTATCCATTGCACCTTTAAGCTCGTGCTCTTTTACATCTTTTAACCAGGCACTTAAATCTGTTAACCATGCTTTATAATCAGCCATTATGTACTCCTTTAAAACTACGTTAAATCAGTGTTTACCTTGAACAAGTATAGGTTAACCTGCCCTGAAAACTAATTAAGTCATGAATTTATAAAATCCGCTTATTTGCCGCTGTGATTAGTACTATTTTTGGGGTATCCTATTCGGCAATTTTTTACTAGTTTGCAAGAAGTCTGGAATCATAGATGCAAGAGCAATATAACCCACAAGATATAGAGTCAAAAGTCCAAGCATATTGGGAAGAAAACCAAGTATTTAAAGCCACTGAAGATGAGAGTAAAGAAAAGTATTATTGCCTTTCTATGTTCCCATACCCTAGCGGCCGACTCCACATGGGTCATGTGCGTAACTACACCATTGGTGATGTTGTTTCTCGCTTCCAACGCTTGCAAGGCAAAAACGTAATGCAACCTATGGGTTGGGATGCGTTTGGTCTACCAGCAGAAAATGCGGCAATTAAAAATAAAACAGCGCCTGCAAAATGGACCTACGAAAACATTGATTACATGCGTACCCAGCTCAAGCAATTAGGTTTTGGTTATGATTGGGATCGTGAAATCGCTACATGTCACCCTGATTACTACAAGTGGGAACAATGGTTTTTCACTAAGCTTTATGAAAAAGGCTTAGTGTACAAAAAAATGTCAACGGTAAACTGGGATCCAGTTGACCAAACTGTACTTGCAAACGAACAAGTTATTGATGGTCGCGGTTGGCGCTCTGGTGCCGTGGTTGAGCAAAAAGAAATCCCACAGTGGTTTATTAAAATTACTGACTATGCACAAGAGCTACTTGACGACTTAGACAAACTAGAAGATTGGCCTGAGCAAGTTAAAACCATGCAGCGTAACTGGATTGGCCGCTCTGAAGGCTTAGATATCGAGTTCACTCGCACAGATAACAACGAAAAATTTAGCGTATACACAACTCGCCCAGATACGTTTATGGGTGTGACTTATCTTGCAGTTGCAGGCGCGCATCCTATTGCTCAAGAAGCGGCTAAAAATAGCGACGCTGTAGCAATGTTTGTTGAAGAGTGTAAAAACACTAAAGTTGCTGAAGCAGACATGGCAACGATGGAAAAGAAAGGCATCGCAACAGGTTTTTATGCAACTCATCCATTAACGGGTGAAAAACTGCCAATTTGGGTCGCTAACTTTGTACTTATGCATTACGGCTCTGGCGCAGTAATGGCAGTACCTGCACACGATCAACGTGATTATGAATTCGCAACAGCCTATGGCCTAGACGTTAAACAAGTTATCGCACCTGTTACAGGCTCTGAACTTGAAGTAAACCTTGACCAACAAGCTTACACAGACAAAGGCGTATTAGTGAACTCTGGTGAGTTTGATGGCCTTGAGTTTGACAGTGCATTTAATGCGGTTGCAGATAAGCTTGAAGCACTTGGCGTAGGCGAGCGTAAAGTAAACTTCCGCCTGCGTGACTGGGGTGTGAGCCGCCAGCGTTATTGGGGTTCACCAATCCCAATGCTTAGCGATGAAGACGGCAATGAACTTGCTGCTAGTGAAGATATGCTACCAGTTCGCCTACCTGAAGATGTGGTCATGAATGGTGTAACGTCACCAATCAAAGCAGATCCACAGTGGGCTAAAACCACCGTTAACGGTGCCCCTGCGTTTCACGAAACAGATACCTTCGACACCTTTATGGAATCGTCTTGGTATTATGCACGCTACTGTAGCCCTCGCCATGATGAAGGTATGTTAGACCCTGCAGCGGCTAATTACTGGCTACCAGTAAACCAATACATTGGTGGTATTGAGCACGCTATTTTACACTTATTATACTCGCGCTTTTTCCATAAATTATTGCGTGACTTTGGTTTAGTAAACTCAGATGAGCCATTTGACCGCTTACTTTGTCAAGGTATGGTACTGGCTGAAACTTTCTATCGTAAAGATGAAAAAGGCGGCGACATTTGGATTTCACCTAGTGACGTTGAAACCGAAACAGACGACAAAGGCCGTGTAACTAAAGCATGGCACAAAGACGATGGCGAGCCGGTGTTCTCATCAGGCATGAGCAAAATGTCAAAGTCGAAAAATAACGGTATCGATCCACAACAAGTTATCGCGCAGTATGGCGCAGATACAGTCCGTTTATTTATGATGTTTACCGCACCACCAGAGCAAACACTTGAATGGTCTGATTCAGGTGTAGAAGGCGCACATCGTTTCATTAAACGTATCTGGAAATACGCGGTTGATGTAAACACAGTAGGTTACCAAGCACTTGATAAATCAGCGCTAACCAACCCACAAAAAGTACTTCGTCGTGAGCTACACAAAGCGATTGCAAAAGTGACAGATGATGTTGAACGTCGTCAAACATTCAATACCGCGATTGCAGCTATCATGGAAATCTCTAACAAATTGTTAAAAGCACCACTGGCCGATAAACAAGATGTAGCGATTGCTAACGAAGCACTTGAAGCACTATTAATTATGCTTGCACCAATCACACCGCATTTGTCACATCAATTATGGCAAGAGCTTGGTAAAGAAGGCGACATTCTTGATGCTGCTTGGCCTACAGTTGACGAATCTGCTTTGGTTGAAGATGAAAAGCTTATCATCGTGCAGGTAAATGGTAAGTTACGTGCAAAATTAACCGTGCCTGCTGATGCAACTAAAGAGCAAGTTGAAGCACTTGCTTTTGCAGAATCTAACGTAACTAAGTTTACCGATGGTGTAACCATTCGTAAGGTGATTTACGTACCAGGTAAACTACTCAACGTGGTTGCTAACTAATATGGCATCATTCAATGCCTTTAAAAACGGACTAGCCTTAGTGCTAGTCTGTTTTTTACTTACCAGCTGTGGCTTTCACTTAAAAAAAGCGTCGAGCTTACCTGATGACTTAAAAATCATGACTCTTCATGGGGATGATGAAAAGTCAGCTCTTTTTGCCATCCTTGAAAAAGAACTCACTTTAAGCAAAGTTGAATTGCAATCAGAACCTGCAAAAAATGTTGCACAACTATATTTGTCTAAAGACCGTTTAGAGCGCCAGATTTTGTCGTTATTTAAAAATGGCCAGGTGGCTGAATACGAACTCGCTTACAGTGTTGCATACACCCTAAAACGCCCAGGCCTTGATCCAATCGAGCAAAGTTTTGAGCTATACCGCAATTACCAAGATGACCCAGATAACGCACTTGCGAAAGCCAAAGAACTTGATTTATTGCTTAATGAAATACGTAAGCAAGCAAGTCGTCGGATAGTACGAGAGTTGTCACAACTATAATGCGCTGTTACGCTAACCAATTATCGAGTGAATTAAATAAAGCACTCCAGCCTTTTTATTTAGTGTTTGGTGAAGAGCCTTTTCAAATAGCGCAATGCGCACAACAAATTCGCTCAAAAGCCAAGCAGCAAGGCTTTGACGAAGTCATAAAATTTACATTGATGCCCGGCTTTGATTGGCAAGAATTAATCGCGCAATATCAAAGTATGTCGTTATTTAGTGCTCGTACTTTAATTGAGCTTGATCTCAATTATCAAAAACCTGGCACTGTTGGCAGCCAAACATTTAAAAAACTGGTTGAACTCAATAACCCCGACACACTTCTAATAGTAACTGGCGCCAAAGCAAGCCAAGAAATTCAGCGCAGTGCATGGTTTAAAGCGCTAGATAAAAACGGTGTATTTGTCCCTTGCTACCCATTATCTGGCAATCACCTACAACGTTGGCTCGATGAGCAGTGCAACCGTTTATCAATTAATATGCAAAATGATGCTAAACGTACACTGATTGATGCAACTGAAGGTAATTTACTCGCTTGTTTTCAAGAGCTTGAAAAACTATCATTGCTTCACGGAAATGCGCTTATTGATCAACAATTGGTACTTCAAGGTTTACTTAATCAAGCTAAATTCGATATTTTCGATTTAAGTGATGCACTCTTGCAAGGTAATAACCGCCAAGCAATTAAAATTCTCACCAAGCTTGCAGATCATAATACTGAAGCGGTCACTATTTTATGGGCTATAAACAAAGAAGCAAATACACTATTGAGTTTGCAATTAGGCCTATTACAAGGCGAGAGTTTAACCAGTTTATTTAAACAAAAAGCGATTTGGAAAAACCAGCAAGGGCCTGTTAATCAAGCGCTAAACCGCTTATCTATACAAACACTTGAGCATCTGATCAGTTTGCTCGCACAATTTGATGCAAGTTATAAGCAAGGCACCTTGATTAAACCATACCAAGCTCTGGCGCATATATGCCTCGTTTTTTGCCAACCGGTTGATGTTGCTCTCCCCGCTCACCCACTTGTTTAAAAATTAGGAGCCAAAATGATTGCACTATTTGGTGGTACATTCGACCCCATTCATTTAGGCCATATCAATATGGCTAAGCAATGTGTTGAGCACTTGAACCTTCGTTATTTACAATTTATGCCATGTGCCATTCCTGCACATAAAGCAATACCAGGGATCAGCAACGAAGATCGCATTGCAATGTTACAGGCTGCTATTGAACCTTATGATTATTTTTCACTCGACTTGCGTGAGCTAAAACGCCAAGGACCCTCTTATTCGCTATTGAGCTTAAAAGAATTACGCAATGAATACCCTCACGAACCCATTTTATTTTTAATTGGCCTTGATTCGTTTAATACGCTTGATAAATGGTTTGAATGGCAAGCAATTACACAGCTTTGTCACCTTGTTGTCTTTCAACGCCCTAATCAAAATATTAATTTGAGCACGCAGCTTATTGATTATAAAAAAAAGGCCCTTACAACATCATCTGACACGCTTCGCTCTGAACGTGCTGGGAGACTGTATTTCTTACCTGGTCAAATGATGGATATTGCGTCGAGCGATATTCGAAAAAAACTAAAAAAAGGCCAATCGTGTGAGGAACTTCTTCCTACTGCGGTGAGTCAGTACATATACGATCATCAACTTTATCTAAGTGGTGAATAAAAATCACCAGCGTGATAAAATAACAGCTATTCCCTTTTTTAATGAGATAACACTTTGGATTCGAAACAACTACTCGCCTTTGCACTAGACAAAATTGACGATATGAAAGCCCGTGATGTGGTTCAGATTGATGTAAAAGGCAACTCTGACATTACTGACTACATGCTTGTTTGTTCAGGTAACTCTAAACGTCATGTGCAATCAATTGCTGATCATGTTGCTAAAGAAGCCCGTCATGCCGGTGAAGAGCCTCTTGGATACGAAGGTCAAAATGAAGGCGAATGGGTTCTGGTAGATTTAGGTGATGTAGTCGTACACGTGATGCAAGATCAAGCACGTAGCTACTATGACCTAGAAAAGCTCTGGAGCTAATAGCCCTTTATTTAAACTGAGTTTGGAAGGACACGCGTGAAAATACAAATGATTGCCGTTGGTACAAAAATGCCAGCGTGGGTAGAGACCGGGTTCGCAGAATACCAGCGTCGCTTTCCAAAAGATATGGCATTAGAACTTATTGAAATCCCAGCCGGAAAGCGCGGAAAAAATGCCGACATAAAGCGGATTTTACATATCGAAGGCGAAAAAACCCTTGCGGCAATACCTAAAGGTAATCGTATTGTGACACTTGAAGTCACCGGCAAAGCACTTGATACACACCAACTAGCAAAAAATATGGAAAAGTGGCAACTGGATGGCCGCGATGTAAGTTTGTTGATTGGTGGTCCGGAAGGATTAGCACCAGAATGTATTGCAGCCTCCGAACAAAAGTGGTCATTATCGAACTTGACCTTGCCGCACCCATTAGTGCGCATTATTGTAGCTGAAAGCTTGTATCGAGGATGGAGTTTAAACAATAACCATCCTTATCATCGCGAGTAATCAACATGCTCAAACGAAGACCCACAATTCGAGATCACTCAGCAGAGGCTAATCTGTTTGCACGTCGCGCATTTGTGGGTTTTGTTTTCGTTACTATTCTTGTCGCTATATTACTTTCAAATTTGTACACCATCCAAGTTGATGATCACCAAGATTATCAAACGCGTTCGAACGACAATCGCATAAAGGTTATTCCAATTGCACCCAATAGAGGTCTTATATATGACCGAAATGGTGTCCTTCTTGCCGAAAACAAGCCTGTTTATAACCTTGAAGTTATACCCGAAGATGTTAAGAACCTTGATGACTCGTTAGCAGCCATTAGTCAACTCATCGCTATTTCTGATCAGCAAAAAAATGACTTTCTTAACGACATCAAGCATAACCGCCGCTTTAAAAGCCAAGTATTAAAAGCGCGACTGAACGAATCTGAAGTCGCTAAATTCTCGGTTAACCAGCATAAATTCCCTGGTTTTAGTATTGAGGCCCGTCTTGCTCGTTACTACCCTTATGCCGACACGCTGACCCATGCGCTTGGGTATGTTGCTAAATTAAACAAAAAAGAGCTCGCTAGGCTCGAAATGGATGATCAAGCCACCAATTACAGAGCAACTCATGACATTGGTAAACTTGGTATTGAAAAGTATTATGAACAACTGTTACATGGGCAAGTAGGTTCACAGCGTGTTGAAGTAAACAACCGAGGACGTGTAATTCGAACGCTGAGTATGACGCCACCCGAACCTGGTCATGATTTAGTGTTAACACTCGATATTGGATTACAACAAATTGCACAACATGCATTAAAAGACATGCGCGGTGCAATTGTGGTGATGGACGCAAAAGACGGTGGCGTTTTGGCGCTTTATTCGAACCCAAGCTACGACCCAAATTTGTTTGTCCATGGTATCAGTAGTAAAAATTATAAAGCATTACTAAACCCCGACCGCCCACTTATAAATAGAACAACTCAAGGGCGATATGCACCGGCATCAACTGTAAAACCGCACCTTGCTATACTTGCTCTTGAAGAAGGTTTAGTAACAGAGCAAACAAAAATGTGGGATCCTGGTTTTTTTCAAATCCCCAATGTTGAACACAAATGGCGTGACTGGAAGCGCTGGGGCCATGGTCATGTTGATGTTTACAAAGCAATTGAAGAGTCATGTGATACCTATTTTTACGACACGGCTTATCGTTTGGGGATCACTAAAATCAGCAACTTTATGGCGCAATTTGGCTTCGGTGATTTAACAGGCATTGATATTCACGAAGAAACGAGCGCTATTTTACCATCAAAAGAATGGAAAGAAGGCCGCTTTCGTGAGTCGTGGTGGCGAGGAGATACTATTTCCGTCGGAATTGGACAAGGTTACTGGACAGCCACGCCTATGCAGATTGCAAACGCAACTAATATTCTCGTTAATAAGGGCCGTAATTTCCCACCCCACTTAGTCCAAGTTGCAAAAAAAGAAGATGAAGTAACGCAAATAAATAATGAAGAAAAGCCTCCCGTTGAATTGAAAAATGCTGATCACTGGCGTATTGCCCTGGATGCAATGCATAATACTGTGCATAAAGTAACGGGAACGGCTCACAAAGCATTCAGGGGGGCAACTTATGATCCGGCAGGTAAAACGGGTACAGCTCAAGTAGTCAGTATCGCCCAAGGTGAGCGTTACGATGCAGAGTCACTCAAAGAAAGACAACGCGACAATGCAATTTATATTGGTTTTGCCCCGTACAAAAACCCTCAAATTGTGGTTTCAGTGGTGGTAGAAAATACCGGTGGAGGTAGCTCTGTTGGCGCCCCTATTGCTCGTCAGTTAATGGATTATTATTTTTCAGCAAATCCCATAACGATTGCAAGGAGTGCTAAACAATAATGCAATTACATGATAAGCGGTCTATTTGGGATAAATTACATTTAGATTTACCTCTGCTACTTGCATTGGTTTGTATGATGGTTGCTAGTTTAACTATTGTTTACAGCGCAAGTGGTCAAAATGAAGCAATGATGCTTCGCCACGCTACCCGCATGGCCGCAGCTGTTATAGCGATGATTGTCTTAGCGCAATTTAGCCCAGCGACACTGAAGCGGCTCGTGATCCCTTTGTACTGCTTAGGGCTACTCATGTTGGTTGGGGTGATACTTTTTGGTGTTAGCTCAAAAGGTGCGCAGCGCTGGTTGGATTTAGGAGTCACTCGCTTTCAACCGTCCGAGCTAATGAAGCTGGCCGTCCCAATGATGGTTGCATGGTATATCGGGCGAAATCACCTCCCTCCGAGAGCATTACATTTAATGGTTGGCTTTGCCATCGTGATTTTACCCACTTTACTTATAATGGAGCAGCCAGATCTTGGCACATCTATTCTGATAGCAAGTTCAGGTATATTTGTCATATTCTTATCAGGACTAAGTTGGCGTCTAATTGGGTTTTTAACAGGCTTGGTTACCTTATCCGCTTGGCCTTTTTGGCATTACGGAATGCATGCATATCAAAAGCAACGTGTACTGACCTTATTTAATCCTGAAAGTGACCCTTTAGGTTCTGGTTATCATATAATCCAGTCTAAAATAGCCATTGGTTCTGGCGGAATTGAAGGTAAAGGCTGGCTACAAGGTACACAATCACAACTCGAGTTTTTACCTGAGCGCCACACTGATTTTATTTTTTCAGTTCTCAGTGAAGAGTTTGGTCTGTTTGGCGTATGTTTGCTGCTATGTATGTATTTATTTATTATAGGCCGCGGTTTATACATTGCCGTCAATGCGCAAGATGCGTTTGGTAAGTTGCTCGCAGGTGCACTGACCCTTACTTTTTTCGTTTATGTATTTGTAAACATTGGTATGGTATCTGGGCTCTTACCGGTTGTCGGCGTCCCTTTGCCACTGATAAGTTATGGTGGAACGTCAATGGTTACACTGATGGCTGGCTTTGGCATAATTATGTCGATTGCCACTGATAAGAGGATGCTTTTAAAATAATGAAGTGGATGTTGAAGTATATAAGCCTGATGCTTATTGCGCTTATTGTAAGCGGCTGTAGTAGTTCAGGAAGTAAAACAGATCACAGTAGTCGTTATAGCATGAGGCATGATGCTGCGCCTTTACGTGCACCAACCGTTTTAGAAATGCAGGATGCTGTTGTAACTGAAGTAATAAAAAGTGCAAGCGCCGGCCGCCCTTACACTGTACTTGGTAAAAGCTATACCCCCATGCTAGATGAAACGGGCTACGAAGAAGAAGGAATAGCCTCGTGGTATGGCCGAAAATTTCACGGTTATCACACATCAAACGGTGAAATCTATGATATGTTTGCCATGACTGCAGCACATAAAACTTTGCCCTTGCCGAGCTTTGTTCGAGTCACTAATACCGCCAATGGTAAATCTGCCATTGTTCGCGTCAATGATCGTGGCCCTTTTCATGATGATAGAATCATAGATTTATCATACGCAGCGGCTTATAAGCTTGGTTATTACAATCATGGTACAGCCAAGGTTAAGCTTGAGGCAATTACACTAGCGCATTCGCCTACACGCCCTAGTTATATTCAAGTTGCAGCGGGAAGCACATTAGCAAATATTGAAGCACTTGCCTCAACCCTGCGCCAACAATATAATTTACCTACAAGTATTGTAGAAAAAGATGCCATTTATAGGTTGCGACTTGGACCAATTAAAAACGCTGAAGAAGCTCAGCAAGTGCTAGAAAAATTAAAACAAAACCAATTTCAAAACGCGTTCTTGCTTTACAGCCAGTAAGCGCTTTAGAATGAGAACAACGCGAATCTTTAACTTTAACCATTAATGAGTATGATGAAATCAATTAAATACAAAATTCTCAACGGTGTGTGCGGCTTAGTCTGTTCTGCTGCCATTTTCTCTGCCACTGCACAGATCATCCCTGCGCCTCCACAAATTAATGCAAAAGGTTATTTCCTTGTTGATTTTACCACTGGTAAGGTTATTGCCGAAGGTGAGCCGGATACTCGTCTAGCACCTGCTAGCTTAACAAAAATGATGACTAGTTACGTTATCGGCACAGAAATTAAAGCTGGCAATATTGCACCAACAGACATGGTTACGGTCAGTGAAAAAGCGTGGGCCAAAAACTTCCCTGAATCTTCTAAAATGTTTATTGAAGTGGGTAAGCAGGTCAGCGTCGAAGATTTAAACCGCGGTATTATCATTCAATCAGGTAATGATGCATGCGTAGCAATGGCTGAACACATTGCAGGGAGTGAAAGTGCATTTGCCGACCTTATGAATGCTCACTCTGAAAAGTTAGGTATGAGCAATACGCATTTTATTAACAGTCATGGTTTAGATACTGACGCGCACTTCACAACACCTCGCGATATGGCAACACTAGGTGCAGCACTTATTCGTGATGTTCCTGAGGAGTATGCTTTTTACGCTGAAAAGTCGTTCACTTTTAACGGTATCAAGCAGTATAACCGTAATTCTTTATTATGGGATGAAAGCCTGAATGTTGATGGTATCAAAACGGGGCATACTTCAGAAGCTGGGTACAGCTTAGTCACCTCTGCTACCAAAGACGAAATGCGCTTAATCGCTGTAGTTATGGGCACTTCAAGTGAACGAGCTCGTAAAGTTGAAAGTAAAAAGCTCTTAAACTACGGGTTCCGATTTTTCGAAACAATCACACCATATCAAGCAGGTGATAGCTTTGCAGAGCAACGCATTTGGATGGGCAACAAAGAAAATGTATCATTAGGTATTTTAGAAGATACTCCTATCACTATCCCTCGCGGCCAACGTAAAAATTTAAAAGCTAATTTTGAGCTGGATAAAACGTTAGAGGCACCGCTTACTAAAGGTACTAAAGTTGGCACCTTGTTTTTACAACTTGAAGGCGAAGAGATTGCACAATACCCTCTTGTAACGCTTGAAGAAGTTGAGGAAGGTAGTTTCTTTAGTAAAATTTATGATTACTTACGTTTACAGATTATGTAATTGCTAATTTAATAATTCTAAGCGCCTTGCACTGCAAGGCGTTTTTTTTTGCCTGAAAAATGCTAGAATGCGCCTCATATCTAACCTACAAGGTCGAGTGTGGGTTATTAGTCGGTTATAAGCGCATTATGTAAGGAGTCATCGTCGTGGCTACACCTGTAGAAAATACTAAATTTGATGAGTACTTAGAGTACCCTTGTCCGTTTACCTTCAAAGTAATGGGCTTAGCAAACGTTAATTTAACTGACCAAATTCTTGAAAAGTTACAGCCAATTGCACCTGGTGACTACGCGCCTAAAGTAAAGCCTAGCAGTAAAGGTACTTACGAGTCTGTGACTTTTGTTGCAACAGTGACCAGTGGCAAACATATTGAAGAAATCTACAACGTGATCAGTAATATCGATGACGTTCGTCACATGCTTTAAACCCTAATTGGAGATTGCAGTGAGCGAAAACACGTTAATCGTGCGCCAATTAGGCCGCCAGCGGTACATGCCAATATGGCAAAAAATGCAAGAGTTTACCGACACTCGAGATGATGCTGTTGCTGATGAAATCTGGTTAGTCGAGCACGAACCGGTTTTCACACAAGGCCAAGCAGGAAAGGAAGAACATTTACTTGCACCTGGCGATATTGAAGTGATCAAAGTTGATCGCGGAGGCCAAGTGACCTATCACGGGCCAGGCCAACAAATGATGTATGTTTTATTTAACTTACGTCGTTTAAAAATTGGTGTACGTGAATTAGTAACTTGGCTTGAAGAATGTATTATCGATACATTGAAAGAATATGATATTGAAGCATACGCTAAAGCCGATGCACCGGGTGTGTATGTAGATGATAGTAAAATCGCATCGTTAGGCCTTCGCGTTCGTCGCGGCTGTTCATTTCATGGCTTGGCCTTAAATGTAAGTATGGATTTGAGCCCATTTTTACGTATTAACCCCTGTGGTTATGCGGGTATGAATATGGTGCAGACAACTGATTTAGATGGTCCACAAAACCTCGAGCAAGCAGGTAATGGACTTGTAAAACACATGATCACAAAGCTTAATGCTACACAGGTTAAGCATACTGAAGGGTTTGAAAACGAATGAATAAACCAGTCAAGATGGAACCAGGGGTAAAATTACGTGACGCCGAAAAAATGGCGTTGATCCCAGTTAAAGTATTACCGACTGAAAAAACTGAAATGTTGCGCAAGCCCGAGTGGCTAAAAATACGTTTACCAAAGTCAACTGAACGTATCGACGGCATAAAACAAGCAATGCGTAAGCACGGCTTACACTCAGTATGTGAAGAGGCTTCATGCCCTAACCTATCAGAGTGTTTTAACCATGGTACAGCAACCTTTATGATTTTAGGGGCTATTTGTACTCGTCGTTGTCCGTTTTGTGATGTTGCCCATGGCCGCCCATTAAAACCAGATGCCGCAGAGCCTGAGAAGCTAGCACTAACTATTAAAGACATGAAGTTAAGCTATGTTGTTATAACTTCAGTTGACCGCGATGATTTACGTGACGGCGGTGCGCAACATTTTGCTGACTGCATTCGCGAAATCCGCAAACATAATCCAACCATTACCATCGAAATATTAGTGCCTGATTTTCGGGGTCGTATGGATCGTGCTCTTGAGATCTTAATTGAGACGCCACCAGATGTGTTTAACCACAACCTTGAAACTGCGCCACGCTTGTACAAGCTTGCTCGCCCAGGTGCTGATTATAAATGGTCACTAGAGTTGCTGCGTCGCTTTAAAGAAGCGCACCCAGAAGTTAAAACTAAATCTGGTTTAATGGTAGGTTTAGGCGAAGAAATTAGCGAAATCGAAGAAGTATTACGCGATTTACGTGAGCATAATGTCGATATGCTTACTGTAGGCCAATACCTACAACCGTCAAAACATCACTTACCTGTTAAGCGTTATGTACCGCCAGCTGAATTTGATGCGTTAAAAGATTATGCAGATGAAATTGGCTTTACTCATGCAGCCTCAGGTCCATTTGTACGTTCGAGCTATCACGCTGATCAACAAGCCGCGGGTAAAGAAGTTAAGTAACACTTAAACACTACACCCTTTAACATTTAGGGTGTAGTGTTTACAGATCTAGTTTACTTAAGATTATTTGATGCAGACATCATAATCTCTGTTTTTAGGTAATGTAGGATTCATGCTATAAGGTGATGGTTTTGATGTTAACCAATCCGCTTTATTGCGAACATTCTGTCTTATCATCGCACTTTTACATGCATTAGCTGAATTATGAAAGCTTGTCACCTGCCCTGTTTTATTGTCAACCAGTAAAAACTTTTCATCTTCTTGCGAAGTGGTAGAATTACAGCCAGCAAGCGCAGTGAGTGCTAAAACCAAAATCGTAGTTTTCATATTTAGTCCCTCAAATTATAAACACGCATTGTGTTAAATAAATGTATGACCTTTTCATTTACATGTCAATTAAACGGCTAATTAATCCAATATAATCAATAAATATAGTTTATACTTTTGTGCCTGCTATGTTCTGTTTTTCACGGATCATGGCCTTTTCTTCATGTTGATATAACAATTCCAGCTCAGCTGGATCGAGAGGGGTCGTAGCAGCTAGGTAATTTAACTCAATATGAGAAATAAGATTACTAAACACATATTCAACACGTTTAATATGAAATTCAGAACTCACTATCGTCGCTTTTTTTATATTATTAGCAGTCAATATAGGCAGAGACATTGTTGCGTCCTCAAATGTAAATCGACTTAAAGCTACGTCTAGAAAGGCGTTTCGCGAAATCCCCTGTTTTATTAAATAGTCCTTGGTTAGTTCGCCGTGGGCAAATGGGCTGGTGTTAAAATGTTCGCCAAATCCACCAGTGCATAATACTTTGCAACTAGGGTTTTGCGTATATAACTGAAAGGCTTTATCACATCTACTTTTTGCTATTTTAGATAACTCCCCACTTTTGCAATTAGGAGAGCCGAGTAAAATAATGGCGTAAGAATCATTTTCTCTCATCAAAGTTCCTCCTTTTATGCTCTATTTATTCTATATATTAAAACAAATAGTTAGTTGCTTGTTGCAATATTGAATTTATTTCAATGACTAATAAAATATTTACTTGGTTTTTAATTAATCACTAGGTCAATTGTTCATTCCTTGCGACAATTAGCATAATTATATTAATCATGGCTTATTATGAAATTATTAGTTAGAAATCTTTCACGCGCAACGACTGAGCAAGACATTCGTGTATTATTCACCGCCTACGGTAAAGTTGCTGAATGCACGCTTGTATTAGACAAAGAGACGGGTAAATCAAAGGGCTTTGCATTTGTTGAAATGCCTATAGAATCAGAAGCTGAAGAGGCAATTAAAGCCTTAAACCAGAGCAATGTTGATAAAAACAAGATCCGTGTTAAATTGGCTGATGCTTAAAAACCCACGTTAGACAAAAAACCAGCTATTGCTGGTTTTTGTATCTAGGATCTTATGCTGAAAGTTAAGGTCTTAATGAAATATTTTTAACTTCAATCGTCGCTTCACCACCAAGTTCATCCTTTAGATCTGGTACTAAGTAAATTGCACTCACATGCTCTTTTATTATCCCCTTATCGATAGAATTCACAGGCGTCCAACTTGGTCTAGAAAAATCATCTAAATTAACGCAGTGGGTACCCCACTGAGCTTGTGCAGGTAGAATATATTGGTAGTGTGCATAACTTTTATCACCTTGCCCGCCATAATCCCTTTGAGACAGCTTTACAACAAGATTTTTGCTGCTTTTATATTCCAGCAAAATAGTTGATTTCCCTTCAACTGTTTGGTTTGGAAGATCATAGATAAGCTCAACCCAAGAGTTATTTTTTGCATCCACTCTTGGCACTCGTTTGAACGAAATCCAAATGCGTTCATCGGTTAAGAGCGTTTGTTTCACTTTCACTTCACTGCCATGTGGATCAGTGGCAAAGCGCCACTCTTTTTCATTAAGTATGCTTGTAGGCAGCTCTTGCTGACAATTTTGCTCCGAAACTGAAGACACCGATAGCACAGAGCTAAGAACTATAAGAGAAAAAGCTGAAATAAACATACAACATCCTTTTATTATTAAAGTTACTGTTAGAGTCTGTCTGTAATTGATGATGAATTATCACTTATTTATGGAGAGTAACCTCACCACGCAGGCCCTAAGCTGGCAAAATATCAAACAAACGACTACATATTTACCTTTAAAGGTCACAGACCTTAGGATACCTGAAATTTGGTTTTGTTTCAGGCACAAAAAATGGGCAATTAAGCCCACTCTTTTAACACAATAAACGCTTATTGTTTAATCATCAGCTTCATCATCAAAATCTGCCGACTGGCGCTGTGCAGGTCTTGCCAAAATTTCTACATAGAAAGATGCCAGCTCCTGCTTTTCAATTTCGCTGATACAATTATTAATTTCGGCAACATGCACAACTTGTGCTTCTTCTGCTGTGTTACCAAACTTACAATCAAAAGCCCAATAATCTGCATCGAACGGTAACGTTTTGTTACGCTCTCTTTTCAAATATTTTTTCACTTCATGCTTTGCAGCGTCAACCATGCGAGGGTATTTGATTTTCTCGTGATTCAGCGTGAATGTTTTCTTCATTACGTTCCTAAATTACCTTGGTTTAATGATAATGGTATTTTTTGAATCCCATCTTGAGCCATTATAGCAACTGCATTTAAATTTTGGGTGCTTTTTTTACACTTAACGAAATAAATCACGTTAACGGTTAATTATTACAAAACAGTGTCATGCTTGCGCTAAGTGAAGAGGCTGATGCAGGGAATCATTATTGAGGCTATCATAAAAGGCTGCTGCGTCCATCTGGGGGTTATCTAGTTGAGTTTCTTTATCTAGATGGCGCTTACGAACCACGGGTTCACAGTTATCAATGATATGAAGTGGGATATGATTTTTATCATCTCGAACAGCGAGTGGCTCTGGTGATAAACAACAACGTAAGCGTATGTCACTCATACCTGATTGTTGTAAACGTTGTGCATTATGTTCACCAATCAGCATATCAAACTCATCTGGTGCGAGAGGTTGTTTAGGTCCTGCCCCTAATTCAGCACGCAGCTGGGATTCATCATATTCTTTTGCATCAGCGCCAAATGGGGTTTTAGGTAAATGAAACTGACTAAAATCCAGAGCATCATGAGATAGCATTGCTAAAAGTAACGCAAACTCGCCACGACGCGATTCACTCACGCTTTTCGCAAGGCGATTGTCGAGTTGACTCTCTGTGATTAACAATCCATCAATTTGCATAGACTTTAGCCGATTATGTTGTTGAATAAATATTTATCGGCATTATTTGATATTTCTTTAGCTTTTTTCTTTACTTAAATAATAAGTTTGCTATTATCGGCGCCGTTGCATTGGAGGGGTTCCCGAGCGGC
>NZ_PDUS01000011.1:76202-142285 GCF_002723455.1 Pseudoalteromonas sp. 3D05
TCCAGCTCCCTCCACCACTTCTTTTTTCCTCAATTTTTTATTACTTAAATCCGCACGCTAATCAAATACCCATTGTAGACTCATTCCATGTTCCTTTAGCCAATTTGATGCCTTTTTGTATTGCGGATAAAATTCCCCCACTCTCAACCAAAATTGAGTACTGTGGTTTAAGTATTTTAAATGTGATAACTCATGCACGACCACATAATCAATCACCCATTTTGGCGCACCGACGAGTAAAAGATTAAACGTCAACTCCCTACGTCGATTACAACTGCCCCAACGTCGCTTATAAGCCATAATTTTTAACTTAGTCGGTAACTCTTCACCCATTTGCATACAATATTCATGTATTCGCATTTCAATATAGTTTTCTAATTGCTCATGCATAAAAGCTTCAAGCAGGCTTTGGTACATTTGTTTTTTATGTTTGACACGAGATGAGATTGTAATGTTTAGACCCGACATTGTGCCACTGTCTATCGCATCCACAGCCGTTTTTTTTCCAATATTAAAGCTTAGCTTCAATGGCGAGCCAAACGCGTTTATCTGCAAGGTTTTCAGTGGTAGCTGCTGCGTTTGAGATAATTCACTTTGTTTTGTTATCTGTGATTGGATCCAATCTTGTTTTGTCTGTAGCCAATGTTCTATTGATGAAATCGCGACACCGTAAGGGGCATAAACCGTTAATGATTGCTGTTGTATTTTCATCGCAACCGTTTTACGTCGACGACTTCGCTTTAATGTGTATTCAACCAATTTAAACTCTTGAGGGGGCTAATAAAGAAATTTGCATGCGGACATAATACCTTGCTAAATAACTGCTAATCTATAAATAAGTGTAATAATTTGAAGCTGAAACAATTATGCCAGACAAGCCTTGTTGTAGTTATACCTCACCTGATAACAAACAATGCCAAGAAACCGACATGGGCACAGGATTTTGCTTTTGGCACGATAAGAAATTTGATAAAACTGGCCTTGAGTTGACTCAAAAATTAGAGCGTTATGCAAAAAAAGGAGGCCTACTCCAAGGGCTCGAGCTTCAGCGCGCAAATTTAACCGGACTAAACTTGGTTAAACATGATGAGGAGGAAGGTTTCGATCTTTCTTATAGTAATTTTTACCGCACAAATCTTTCAGGTGCTCACTTATTTAACAATAAAATTGCCCACGCCTCATTGATGAAAGCAAACCTTCACGAAGCAAGTCTACATTATTGTAATCTTCAGCATACAAATTTATTAGGTATAAAGTTAAGCAATACGCGAATCGATAACATAGATTTAGGCATTCACTTACTTCAAGAACAACAAGCAAAAGCTTCTTTAAAAAAGCAAGACGTAGCTAAGGCAATCGATCTCTATGAACAATCCGAAGAGATTTATCGTAATTTGAGAAAGGCGTCTGAGCAACAGGGTTTGTTTGAACTAGCGGGTAATTTTACATTTAATGAACTGAGAATGCGACATGAGCAATATCCAAAATATTCTTTAAAGCGACTCAGTTCAAGTTTTATCAATATGTTATGTGGTTACGGTGAAAAACCACAAAATGTGATTCGTTTTAGTTTATCACTCATCGTTATCTGTGCTTTATGCTATTTTCTATTTGGCGTGACATACAACGATACTCTTCTAAAGCTCAACTTTTCTGCTCCATTAAGTGACAATTTATCAGCCTTACTAAACAGTTTTTATTTTAGCGTAGTGACCTTCACTACTTTGGGGTATGGCGATATTACTCCCATTGGCGTATCCCGTTTAATTGCGGCGATTGAAGCTTTCTGTGGAAGCTTTTCGCTCGCTTTATTCGTAGTCGTATTTGTAAAACGAATGACGCGATAGGAAAAGTTAGAAATATTTAACCAAGCTATAATTACTATTAAAATTAATGGTATGATATTTACTAATATATTTTTCAGTTAGTTTTGTTTTTAAAATTAATTATTTTCGCACATTTCACTTTCAATCAATGAGTTATCTGATTGTAATCACAAGATTAGAGCCGCTATGCTGTCAGCCTTTTTTATTACCGACCAGGATCCTAGTCTCATTATTAACGGGACTTATAATCCATTACTGGTAACATTATCAGTCCTCACTGCCATCTTTGCAGCTTATTTTGCAGCACTACTCATTGATCTTGCTAAAGTAACTCGATTTCATAACTACCAAAAACTCGCTAATTCAACGGCTGCATTAGTGCTGTCTGGCGGTATTTGGAGTATGCACTTTATTGGCATGCTAGCGTTCTCGTTATGCACAAATATTAGCTATGATCCAGCGCTGACCTTTTTATCTTTTATTCCTGCATTTTTAGCTTGTCTCACGGCGACATCGATGCTTGTAAAAGAAGATAAATCGAATATACAACTAATCATTCCCGCCATTTTACTAGGCGCTGGAATTGGAACAATGCATTACAGTGGTATGGCCGCTATGCAGCTTAGCCCTTTACTAAGATATGACCCGCTGACATTCAGTTTGTCGATTTTGGTTGCTGTTGTACTTGCTTACATTTCACTGTATGCCCGCTTTAATATCAACCGATTGTTCCCCACATTAAACGTGACGCAATCGCGCCTAATTAGTGCAATTATTTTAGGTTTTGCCGTTGCAGGAATGCACTACATGGGAATGGCTGCAACTCGCTTTGTTGCAGTATCACCTTTAATCACTGATGGTCAAAGTTCAGAGCTGACCT
Organism: Pseudoalteromonas sp. 3D05; assembly: GCF_002723455.1. Classification (GTDB taxonomy): domain Bacteria; phylum Pseudomonadota; class Gammaproteobacteria; order Enterobacterales; family Alteromonadaceae; genus Pseudoalteromonas. The sequence goes on from NZ_PDUS01000011.1 coordinate 78,909, forward strand.
TAATTGCTATTAGCGTGGTTTTCTCAACAGTTATTCTCACTGCTATTGTTGCTATTATAAACGGTATGGTCCGCTACAGAATGCTACTGGAAGATAAGACCAGTAATGAGTCAAGACTCGCTGCAATTTTATCTACCGCCATTGATGGAATAGTGACAATTGATCAAAAAGGTAACGTCCTTAGTTTCAATAAAGCAGCTGAGCACATCTTCGGCTGGCAAGAAGCTGATGTACAAGGTAATAACGTTAAAATGCTGATGGATGATGAGATTTCTAAACATCATGATAGCTATTTATCTAAAGCAAAAAAGAATACATTTGATGTAAAAGCAGTCATTGGGGTCAACCGTGATGTCTTTGCAAAGCATAAAAATGGAAATGTCTTCCCCATCCGCTTAGGGGTTGGGGAAGTTGAGCAACCTAATCAAGATCCATTATATGTTGGCTTCATTACAGACCTGACAGAGCAACGCAAACTACAGCAAGATTTAGTCACCAAAGAACAACAATATCGCTCTTTAATGGATAACATGCCCGGTGTTGTTTTTCGTTGCCAAATAAACGAAAAGTGGAGCATGATATTTATCAGCCCTAACATCAATGAAATGACTGGCTATATTCCTAATGAGTTTATAAACAAAGATATAGAATATGGCGATTTACTATTTAAAGACGATATTGCGCATATCAATAAAGCTGTCGAGCATGCTATTGCTAAGAAAGAGGAATACTCTATTGAATACAGAGTGCGTCACCGTAATGGTAAGTTAATATGGATACTAGAAAAAGGCAGCTTTGAATTTAACCAGCAAGGCGAAGCTATTTGGATTGATGGTGTTTTAGTCGATATCAGTGAACGACGAGAGTACGAAGACAAGCTAAAACTTGCCAAGGTTGCAGCAGAGGAAGCTGCACAAGCTAAGCAGTCGTTTATGGCCAACATGAGTCATGAAATTCGCACTCCGATGAATTCAATTATTGGTTTTAGTGACTTGCTGATGGATACGCCTCTTGATCAAGAGCAACAAAAACATCTGGTGACTGTTAATAACGCTGCGCGCTCGCTGCTTCGGCTGTTAAACGAGGTACTTGACTCGGCTAAACTTGAAAAAGGAAAATTAACCATAGAGCCAGTGCATTTTACTTTGCAACCTGTACTCGACAGCATCATTTCAACCTTTTGGTTAGAGGCCAAGAAAAAAGACCTTGAAATAACGCTAACGATCAAAAACTCTGTTCATAAAGCTTATTATGGTGATCCCGATCGTATTCGCCAAGTTCTAACAAACTTGATTGGCAATGCTATTAAATTTACCGAACAAGGCTCTATTCATGTAACAGTGAGTACAACACAAAATGATCACCTGTTTTTTGAAGTCCAAGACACGGGGATTGGTATTGCACCAGAGCGCATAAAAGCAATATTTCAGCCTTTTGAACAAGCTGATGGCACCACTACACGCCGTTTTGGTGGCACAGGCCTCGGTACTACTATTAGTAAACAATTAGTTGAGCTTATGGGTGGGACTATCAATCTAGTAAGTAAAGAAAATAAAGGCAGCTGCTTCTTCTTCTCGCTTCCTTTAGAGGTTGGTAATGAAAATCTTATTGACTACTTTGACGGTCTACATACCCAATTACCAGCACTTCGAATCTTAGTCGTTGACGATATTGAACAAAATGTAGAACTGCTCCGCTTATTGCTTTCTCGTGACGATCATACAGTCAGCACAGCTAACAATGGATTAGAAGCTCTGGCTATTTTTGAGCAGCAAGACTTTGATGTGATTTTAATGGACATTCACATGCCACAGTGTGATGGCATAACAGCGACTCAAAAAATACGCGAGCTTGAACAGCATAAGCAACTAAAAAACACCCCAATTATTGCCTTAACAGCGAGCGTTTTACAGCAAGATAAACTAACCGCTAAGAAAGCCGGTATGAATGGCTTTGCAAACAAGCCCGTTGATATTAACCAACTCAATCAAGAAATCTCTCAGGTACTTGGCTATAGCCTGAAAAAAGAGGTACTCATAGAACAAAAAGACCCGAATGCAAAGCATATAGATTTTGAAAGAGGACGCCAACTGTGGGGCACTAAATGCAAACAAATCACACAAATACAGCGTTTCCTTGAACAACAGCAAACGCTTTGCGATGCCCTTTTTAGTGGTGGGATCGATGCCTTAGACAATGCACAAAGTAACCTGCATACATTAAAAGGGTTAGCAGGTAACTTAGGTTTACCGACTATGATGGGATTATTTTCAGAGCTGGAAAAGGCACAATCTCCACAATTGCAAACTGAGCTAATTTCTAAACTCGAAGTTGAACTAACAGCAGTACGCTTATTACTCGAGGAGAAAACCTTAGCCTGTAAACCTGCTATAACAAATGACAATTCAACACACATGAGTGCACTCTCTACTGATGAATTTAAACGACTTTGCGAGCAACTTTATAAAGACGCTGAGAATGCAGAGCTTAATGATGAACTTTTAGACATGATTAAACGTCATACACCTGAAGGTTATCAAACTGAGGTAGACAATTTGGTTGAGTACTTCGACGAATTTGATTTCGATGCAGCTCAAGACAGCTTAATAGCGTTAATCGAGCTGCTGAATAAAACAGAACAAATGGAGGCCCAGTGATGGATATCAGCGCAAACCGACCTCGTGTATTAGTTGTTGATGATGAGCCTGCTAACCTTAAAGTCATGCGCGAGGTGTTAAGTAACCAATACCGTTTGTCGTTTGCAAAATCAGGCGAAGCCGCCCTTGCACTTATAGATAAAGAGCCTCCTAAGCTTATATTGCTTGATATTATGATGCCTGATATGAACGGCTTTGAAGTATGCAAACGGTTAAAGGGTAACCCCGCAACACAGCATATCCCGATTATTTTTGTTACAGCGCTTGCTGATGAAAACGATGAATTTAAAGGTTTTGAAATAGGCGCTGTTGACTACATTACAAAGCCCATTAGCCCTGCCATTGTTCGTTCTAGAGTAAAAACACACCTATCACTGGTGCAAGCTGAACAACTGAAACTCGCCCACGTTGATTTAGTTCACCGTCTTGGGCAAGCGGCTGAATATAAGGACACTGATACCGGCGAACACATTGTTCGAATGAGTAAGTATAGTAAGATATTGGCACTCGCTTATGGGATGGATGAACAGCACGCCGAGCTTCTAAGGCAAGCAGCTCCCATGCACGACATAGGTAAAATAGGTATTCCTGATGCGATTTTATTAAAGCCAGGAAAGCTCACATCTAATGAGTTTGATTACATGAAGCAGCACGCTGAGATAGGCGCCAAAATATTAGCCAACTCAACCTCACCATTACTGCAACTCGCTTATATCCTAGCTATGGAGCATCACGAAAAGTGGGATGGCACAGGTTACCCTAACGGTGTTAAAGGTGAAGAAATTTCGATTGAAGGACGCATAGTCGCCATCGCCGATGTATTTGATGCACTCACCTCTAAACGTCCTTATAAAAAAGCGTGGAGTGTCGATGAAGCACTCTCGCACATGAGAGAACAAGCAGGTAAGCACTTTGATCCGCAACTTATTGACCTGTTTGAAGGCCAGCTTGATGAAATAATGAAAGTCTACTCAACCTACCAAGATTGATTTATCAATGGCCCTGCTGATGTGGTTGTAATCATGGGAAGTAATCTCATGATTATTGCCACTGTTATCCTTAAAATACATCGAAAATGTAACACCATGGTCGGCAACAATCGTTTTAATTTTCTGCGATTCAAAATGGTTAAGCCAAGTAATAAATTGCTCCCCTGTTGCACCAAACGCGATTCCTTTACTTGAACCTGTGCGTTCAAATAATGCCAGTCGTGTTGTTGCTGCTGCGTCTTCGAGCGTGAGCGGGCCTTTGCCTTTATCCCAAAATGCAAGCTCAGGCACAACATTAAAACCGAGCACCTCTTTATACCAAACAACAGCCTCTGTGAGGTTTTCAACGTTTAGATGACAGTGATCAATTCCCGATAATAATGGTGTAGTCATATTACTCACCGACCTCTGATTTTAACTGCTCAATAAATGCCAACATATAATCAGTGCGGCGCTGAGCTTCTGCTTTAGCTGACGGTGTATTCATACTCTTTGCAACATGAAGTAACTTAATAAAGAAATGATCAAGCGTATAACGTTTATCGTCTGCTTCACGGTTTTGGCAAAAAGGGTCTTGTGGATGATATAAATGACGGCTTATTGAGCCCCCTACTTTCATACAACGGCTAACCCCAATTGCACCGAGTGCATCCATTCTATCTGCATCTTGAACGATTTGTGCCTCAATCGATTGCACTTTTATATTGGCACTGAAGCTATGGGCTGCAATGGCATGATGAATCGCATCAAAGTAACTTTCGTCGTAGTCGATAGAGGCTAAAAAGGTAACCGCTTTATCTGCCGCCATGGTTGAAGCTTTGGCACGATCGGGATGATTTTTTGCAACCGCTACGCAGTCGTGTAACCACGCAGCAGGGAGCACTACAGCCATCTCGGCCTGCTCTGCAATGCATAATTGTTTGGCTACTCTGACGACCCGTTCAATATGCGTTATATCATGGGCTACATCAGCGCAAATAAGTGACGAGATAAAACCACGACATGCATTTTCAAGTTGTTGTAGCGGCGCCGGTAACGCTATTTGCTGTTCCATAAATTTCGCTGTTTCAATGTAAAACAATATATTGTGGCTACTTTAACGCGGTTATAGCCAGTTGTGCAAAACATTCATTGTATGTTCGACCCCGCTTTACTAAAATGACAGCTAATTTATCTGTTATGAGTATGCAAATGTCATCTGCTATTTACCTGCAAGCTGGTCGTGAGAAATCTTTAAAGAGAAAGCACCCTTGGTTATTTTCTAAAGCTATTAAAAAAATTAAAGGCAAGCCTGGCCTAGGTGACACCGTTACTATTCATGATAACGAAGGTAAATTTTTAGCAACTGCCGCTTATAGCCCGCACTCGCAAATTCGTGCACGTGTTTGGAGCTTTGATGAAAAAGAGGTTATCGACCAAAACTTTTTTGAACGCCGTTTACGTCGTGCACTTGAAGCTCGCGCCCAAGTTATTGAAGAAGGTGGTTTAACGGGTTTTCGTTTATGTGCCGCTGAGTCTGACTTTTTACCGGGTGTCACTATTGATAAGTTTGACAATGTATTGGTCTGTCAGTTGTTGAGCGCAGGTGCAGAGCGTCATAAAGGTGAAATTGTTGCCGCTCTAATGACTATTTTCCCTGGTTGTGATGTATATGAGCGTTCTGATGTTGATGTGCGTAATAAAGAAGGTTTAGAGCCTACAACAGGTGTACTGTGGGGTAATAAACCACAGCAGCCAGTATTAATAGAAGAAAACGGTTTAAAACTCGAAGTTGATATTATTGAAGGCCATAAAACTGGCTTTTACCTTGATCAGCGTGATAGCCGTGCCGCGTTAGAACGCTTTTCTAAAGACAAAAAAGTACTTAACTGCTTTAGTTATACCGGTACTTTTTCACTTTACGCATTACGCGGTGGCTGTGAGCATGTCACTAATGTTGATGTGTCACAACCTGCGCTTGATACAGCAAAACGTAACGTCGAACATAACAACCTTGATTTAAATAAAGTCGATTTTGTCAAACAAGATGTCTTTAAGCTCTTACGTCAATACCGTGAAGAGGGAGTGTTATTCGACACTATCGTAATGGACCCGCCAAAGTTTGCAGATAATAAAGCGCAACTCACTGGCGCGTGTCGTGGTTACAAAGATATCAACATGATTGCCATGCAAATACTCAAACCCGGCGGCACATTACTCACATTCTCTTGTTCAGGCTTGATGGAACAAAACTTGTTCCAAAAAGTGGTTGCCGATGCAGCGCTTGATGCCGGTAAAGACTTGTTGATTATGGAGCGTTTAAACCAAGCTGCAGATCACCCTATTGCTGGTAGCTACCCTGAAGGTTTTTACCTCAAAGGACTAATTTGTAAGGTTTATTAGGCTGACTAGGCAGCCTAATTAAACTGCATAATCTCAAGGCCTGCGGTGATCGTGCCATCCTCTTCTTTAGAGGCACGGATCACCTTAGCAACAGCATCTAACGGTGCAATTGTAGGACTCGTGGAGTCAATTTTAACCTTAACAATTGTACCTATCTCTAGTAAATCGTCTAATTGTAAAGATAAGCCTGTCGCACTCAAATCAACACATAATGCATCGTAGTGCTCATCTTTAATTGGCTCTAACGTTGTTAAAGTGGCTTTTGCGTTAATTTGCATCCGTCTAAAATTACGTTGGTCTTCATTAAGCATACTGTCTCCTAAACAACACTATTAATTTTATCAACTAGTACAACGACTGAAAATGGTTTAATGACATAGGCATCACAGCCAGCTTCAAATCCAGCTTGTTGTTCTTTTTCAGACTCCAAACCCGACACCATGACAATCGGGATATCTTGTGTCTCTGGTGTGTTTTTTAGCAGCCGGCAGGTATCGTAGCCATCAAGCCCCGGCATGCATACATCCAACAATATTACATCGGGAGGATTAGCAATGGCAGAAGTTAAACAGCTTTGCCCTGAATCAGCATAGCTCAAATCGAAACTATTTGATAACGCCGTTGCTAGCATTTCATAATTAAAGTACTCATCGTCTACAACCAGAAGCCGTAGACGCGAACGAGCCATTGAATCCATATAACGATTAGTTCCTTCTTGTTCTGTTAAAGCTATTCACACTCTTTTAAAGCATTTAAAATACGTTTTGCAGAAATTGGATAAGGCGTGCCTAAAGTTTGCGCAAAAAGTGACACGCGAAGTTCCTGCTGCATCCAAAAAATATCAATTAGCATTTGGGGCACAGGTAGTCCTGGTGCCACTTTATTAAGCTGCTTTTGATATTCTTGTGCGACCTTGTCTAATTCTAGTACACATAATCTGTCACGATTTGGGTCAACTGGCAACTTTTCTAAGCGTTTTTCTATCGCTTTTAAATAACGAATTAAGTCGCTTAGTTTTTCAGCGCCATGAGAGGAAACAAAACCTTTAAAGACTAATGACTCAAGCTGGCTCTTAATATCACCATGAGCGGTGATCATGGTCAAATCAACTCGGCCTTTCATTTTTTTATGTAAAGCGTGGGCAATACTTAATACTTGCTCCACTTGCGTAGCAATGGCAACAACCCTATCGCCTAGTTCACCACGTACTTGCTCTTTTACTTGCTCAAATGCCTGCTCTGTTCTCACATCGCCTAAATTTTTAAGTAGGCTATCTACACCTGCGGCAATACAATCATCAATTAAATCAGCCACTTTACCAAATGGGTTAAAGTAGAGGCCAAGTTTGGCTTTATTAGGTAAGTTTTGTTGTAGATACTTTATTGGCGAAGGTACATTTAATAACACTAACCGACGTAATCCCTGCTGATGTGCAGCTTGCGCTTTGATTTCATTATCAAATAACTCAACAGCTGTGGAAGATTTTTTATCCACCAAGGCCGGGTATGCTTTAATTTCGTATTGGCCTTGTTTTTTCACATATGAAGCGGGGAGCTTACCAAAATCCCACTGTGTTAAGTCGGCCTTTTCTATTCCTTTATCGGCTACTTTTGATAGCGTTTGCGTTACTTTACCTTGTAGCTGCGCTTTTAGCTTAGCTAAGTCCATACCACGCGCAAGCAAAGTATTTTTATCATCACGTACTTCAAACTGAAAACGTAAATGAGTCGCGAGGGTTGATAAATCCCATGCATCAGGTTCAACACGTACCCCGGTCATACGTAACAACTGATGACTGAGCGCCTCAATAAAGTTACCTTGCATTGGCGTAATGGCTGCAAGTACAGCATCGGCGTAATTTGGTGCGGGCACAAAGTTACGGCGCAACGATTTAGGCAATGATTTAATTAAACCCGTAATGAGTTCATGGCGAAACGCCGGAATATGCCAATCAAAACCGCTTTCTTCAACCTGATTTAATAAAGCGACGGGTATTTGCACAGCAACGCCATCGACAGCTTGGCCGGGATCAAAATGATAACTCAGCGGCAGCATTAAATTATTTTGTTGCCACACATCTGGGTAATCAAACTCGGTAACACTATCAGCGCCGTGTTGCATTAAGTCTTCGCGACTCATGTGCAAATAACGTTTATCTTGCTGCTTTTTGGTTTTGTACCACTTAGTGAATGCCGCACGGTTATTTATATCTTGCGGGATTTTTTTCTCGTAGAACTCATAAAGCGTTTGTTCATCGACAAGAATATCGCGGCGGCGGCTTTTATTTTCCAGTGTTTGAATATCTTCGATCAGCTCACGGTTAAACTGTAAAAAGCCTTCATTTTGACCCAACTCTTGTTCAACCAAAGCACTACGAATAAATAGCTCTCGGCTCACTTTGGGGTCAATATTGCTATACACACAACGGCGTTTAGAAACAATAATCAACCCGTAAAGCACTTGCTGTTCAAATGCGATGACAGCGCCCGGCTTTTTCTCCCAGTGGGGTTCACTGTAGCTACGTTTAACTAAATGCTGAGCAAAGGGTTCAACCCAATCAAGGTTTATTTTGGCGTTGATACGCGCATATAACTTACTGGTTTCAACCAGTTCAGCCGACATAATCCATTTAGGGCTCTTTTTAAATAACCCTGAGCCTGGAAAAATATGAAACTGGCTATTGCGCGCACCTTTGTACAATTGCTTTTCGTCTTTAAAACCAATATGACTTAGCATACCGCTCAACAATGCTTGGTGAATTTTATCGCCATCCGCTACATTGGTAGTGGCTTTCATGCCCATTTCGTTACAAACCGTGCTTAGTTGATAAACAATATCTTGCCATTCACGGATACGCATATACGCCAGCATGTCTTTTTGGCAAAGCTTTCTAAATTGGCTGTTGCTGAGCTCGCTTTGTTGTTCTTCTAAATAGTTCCACAAGTTCAAAAACGCAATAAAGTCTGAATCGGGGTCGTCAAAACGGCCATGCTTTTCATTGGCTGCGGCACGTTTTTCTTGCGGGCGTTCACGAGGGTCTTGAATAGACAAAGCTGCAACAATAATAATTACTTCACGCAATGCACCCAGCTTTTGCGCAGTCAGTACCATTTTTGCTAAACGGGGGTCGACGGGCAAGCGACTTAAATCCATGCCCGATTTAGTTAATCGTGTTTCTTGATTGCGCTTGCTAGGCTTAACCGCTTCAAGTTCTTCGAGTAAAGTTAAACCATCATTAATATTACGGCTATCAGGTGCTTGTACAAATGGGAAATTAGCCATGTCACCTAGGCCTAAGCCAAGCATTTTTAAAATAACCGAGGCTAAGTTGGTGCGCAGTATTTCAGGGTCGGTAAACTCAGGACGCGAATTAAAGTCATCTTCACTATATAACCGAATGCAAATCCCCGCCTCAACACGGCCACAACGCCCTTTACGCTGGTTCGCGCTGGCTTGAGATATCGGTTCAATAGGCAAGCGCTGTACTTTAGTGCGGTAGCTGTAGCGGCTAATACGCGCAGTACCTGGGTCAATAACATAACGAATGCCCGGCACCGTTAAAGACGTTTCAGCCACGTTGGTCGACAATATAATATGACGGCGACTGTGCGGAGCAAAAATGCGGTTCTGCTCTGCATTTGATAGCCGCGAATACAAAGGCAGTACGTCAGCGCCTTTTAAGTTACGTTTACTGAGTGCATCGGCGGTGTCACGAATTTCCCGTTCACCATTTAAAAAGATCAAAATATCGCCGGGGCCTTCTTGGCACAGTTCATCCACAGCATCAAAAATGCCTTGTAGTTGATCGCCCTCTGCTTCCATGTCGTCTTTATCAATTTCAATTAACGGCCTGTAACGTACATCAACGGGGAAAGTACGCCCTGATACCTCAATAATGGGTGCATCATTAAAATGTTTTGAAAAACGCTCAGGGTCAATGGTGGCAGAGGTAATAATAACTTTTAAATCGGGGCGCTTTGGTAATAGGTTTTTTAAATAACCTAAAATAAAATCGATATTAAGGCTACGCTCGTGGGCTTCATCAATAATGATGGTATCGTATTGATTTAAAAAACGGTCTTGCTGAATTTCGGCTAGCAAAATACCATCGGTCATCAATTTAATGTAACTATTGTTTGATACTTGGTCGCTAAAACGAATTTTAAAACCTACCTGTTGGCCAAGCTCGCATTGCATCTCACTGGCGATACGATCAGCAACACTGCGCGCTGCTAAACGTCTCGGTTGGGTGTGACCAATATAGCCATCAACCCCACGACCAAGCTCTAAACACATTTTCGGTATTTGCGTGGTTTTACCTGAGCCTGTTTCACCAGCAATGATCACCACTTGGTTATTGGCAATCGCGTCTTTAATGTCGTCTTTTTTCTGGCTAACCGGAAGTTGCTCTGGGTACGTTACCTTTGGTAACTGGGCTAAGCGAACCTCACGTAACTGTTGGCTACGTGTTATATCAGCGGTTATTTTTTCTATAACAGCCGCTTGTTTAGCTTCATCAGATATTTTTTTGATGCCATGAAGGCGCTTTTTGAAGATGAATTGATCTTTTCTTAAACACGTTTTGAGTTCACCAAACAATTGACCTAGGTTTACCACCCGCGACTTCCTTAATAATTTTGAATAAAGACGCTCGATTGTATCAAACTTCCTGGCAGGGGTTAACTTTGTCAGCTTACTATATTTAATGTCATTACACGTTTATAAATCATAAGCCGTAGATGTCACCCATTTAGGGTTCTGGTTTATATTTTTGTTATAATGAGTGCGTTTGTTGGACATATTTTTTAAAAAATAAATATAACGTACTATTATATACTGTATTAAAAAGCATGAAAGGATCATAGATGTCAGAACAGCCTTGGATCAAAATTTATAATGAGGTCAACTCAGACTGTATTCTTGGAAACAAAGAAGGGTTATTAACTCTCAGAAACGCTATTGATTTCACTCTAGATAACCGAATTTATTCCGTGGATGAAAATTTTCAAGCTGATTTTAATTCAATCATACTTGTCGATAAAAACTGGCAAGAACCCAAGCCTGAAAAGTTTTCTTACTGGCAGACAAGTATATTATTCACCCTCCTCACTATCTGGGCGATATTATTGCCAATATACGCTTTATGGACTTTGATTTAAAAAAGGCGCATTTACATGCGCCTTTAGAAATTTCATAAGAGTCGTTTTATTAACATCTTATAGCGCAGCAAAAACATCGTCAGTCTTTGCAGCACAGATAAAATCATTTTTATGCAGACCTTTAATTGAATGGCTCCACCAAGTAACCGTCACTTTGCCCCATTCAGTTAATAAACCCGGGTGATGACCTTCGTCTTCAGCCATATCACCCACTTTATTAGTAAAGGCAATAGCTTGTTTAAAGTTTTTAAATTTATAAACACGCTCTAACTGCATAATGCCATCGCGTACTTCTGGCACCCAGTCCGGGATCATTTTAATTAGTTCTGCTAGCTCTTCGTCTGACACTTTTGGAGCATCAACATGACATGCTTCACACTTTTGTGCGCTTAATGATGACATTTTAAATCCTTAACTTGCTATTTTTTCTTTAGGAGGAAATTTTGGGTCGTGTAACCCTAACTCTTTTGCTTGCTCAACTATCGCCATAATATCCAACTGTGAAATATCAAATAAATCATGGATAGAATTTATGGTGTAGTACAAAGGCTGCATTATATCAATGCGGTACGGTGTGCGTAATACATCAAGTACATTCATTGGGTTAATTTCAGGCTTATCAGAGTAGACGTATTGTGTCTCGCCTGGGCTTGATAAAATACCACCACCGTAAATACGTAAGCCGTCTTCGGTTTGCATCAAACCAAACTCTACAGTAAACCAATACATACGCGCTAAATAAACGCGATCTTTTTTCTCTGCTGCGTAGCCTAACTGGCCATACTTATGAGTGAACTCAGCAAAGTCAGGGTTGGTGAGCATCGCGCAATGGCCAAAAATTTCATGGAAAATATCTGGTTCTTGTAAATAATCAAACTCTTCACGTGTTCTTATAAAAGTCGCCACAGGAAACTGCTTGTTTGCTAATAAGCGAAAGAACTCATCAAAGTCAATCAATGCAGGCACAGGTGCTACTTGCCAACCTGTGGTTGCTAACAACACTTCGTTTAACTCACTTAACTGCGGAATGCGATCATGAGGAAGGTTTATTTTTTTTAGCCCTTCCATATATTCATCACACGCCTTGCCTTCAATACACTTTAATTGACGGGCAACGAGTTCTGACCATGTTTTGTTTTCTTCATCGCTCCAGTGAATCACCCCATTTTCATCAGGTGTTCTAGAGGTGTACTTACTTGCTTTAGCCATAATTACCTTCTTGCTGTTAAACCGAATATCGGTATCAACGTGTTACCCAGATACTAAGCAAATGTAAGGCAAAGTTTAATAGCTGGGTTAATATCAGCCGATGGTCACAACACAAAAAACGTAAAGCTAAAATTACAGTTATAAAGCAAAATATTTACAGGCCTAATTTAAAAGGCCTGAAGCGACACTTTACCGTATACAAAAGATTACACTCTACATGATTTGAGTAAATGCATGGTTGAGATCGTTAATAATGTCGTTAACATCTTCAAGCCCAACAGAAAGGCGAATTAAGCCATCGCTTATGCCTGCAGCTGCTCTCTCCTCTGGCGTATAGGGCGAATGAGTCATCGACGCAGGGTGTTGTATCAATGTTTCAGCATCACCTAAGCTCACCGCTAATGTGCACAGTTTGGTGCTATTAATAAATTGTTCGCCATCTTTTAAGCTGCCTTTTAACTCAAATGCGATTACACCTCCCGCCGCTTTCATTTGTGTGCCAATAAACTTATTACCAGGATGGGACTCCAAACCTGGGTAATAAACAGTATTAACGTGAGGATGTTGCTCTAAAAATTCAGCTATAGTTTGCGCACTTTCACAATGGCGTTGCATTCGTATTGCTAATGTTTTTAAACCACGGTTAATTAGCCAAGCATCATGGGGGCTGATGGTTGCGCCAATGTCTTTAAGTACTGTCATTTTGATTAAGTTTATATGCTCATCGGAGCCACACACTAAACCTGCCACAACATCACCATGGCCGTTTAGGTATTTTGTTGCGCTGTGGACAATTAGATCAATGCCATAATCGGTTGGTTTTTGCAGCAGTGGCGTTAAAAAAGTATTGTCGATAACGCTAATAAGCTGATGCTGCTTGGCAACATCACTGATCAAGTTTAAATCCATTACCGCCATTGTTGGGTTAATCGGGGTTTCAGCAAAAATCATTTTTGAGTTGGGTTTTATCGCCTCTCGTAATGCTTGCTCATTCGTCATATCAACAAAGCTAACCTCAATTCCCCAGCGCGGCAGCATATGAGCAAAAAAAGCAAATGTGCAGCCATACAAAGCACTCGACGCAACAAGGTGATCGCCTTGTGATAAAAAGCTCAACACCGATGCTGACACTGCCCCCATGCCAGTTGCAGTGGCGGCAGCGGCTTCACAGTTTTCAAGTTGAGCAACCTTTTGCTCAAGCTCTGTAGTCGTTGGGTTACCTAAACGGGTATAAATATAACCAGGCTCTTCGCCTGCAAAGCGAGCTGCACCTTGGGCTGCATCGGTAAAGTGAAAAGTAGAGGTTTGGTATAAAGGCGATGTTAAAGCACCATGTGGGTCGTTAGCTTTATTTGGCCCATGAATACATTGACTGTCGATGTGGAGTTTTTTCATTGTTTGATCTTTTTTGATTATTATTAATATGATAATCAAAGCGTATCAGCTGATAGATAACAAGCATGCCGGATGCACAGATGGCTATTCAGTGCTAAGCACCTAATAGCCACTGTACAGATATGTTGTCAGTTCTATAGGGGTTGTTGATCTTGGCTTGTCTTTTTACGAGACACAATCTTACTAGCAATAAGCTGGGCGGTACCTTTAAGCAAGCTGCGTTTATGCTCAAGACGAGGTAGCGGACGACTTAACTCCATCGCTTTATAACCAATACGCGCGGTAAATATGCCAGCACTTAAACCTTGCGCCGCACGACCAGACAGCTTACCCAGTAACTCAGCACTAAGTGCGGTTGCCGCTAAGTCAGATACCAGCTCTGCACTTCCTACAAACATCACTTGTTTTATCAGCATTTTATAGAGCTTAATACGGCTTGCATAACCAAATCCAATACCATAAATACGCCCTATTTGCTCTATTAATTTAGTGCCTCGCCACAGTACAGCCATCATATCAACTAATGCAATCGGGCTAAGTGCCACCAGCAAACCAGACTCTGTGGCAAAGCGGTTAATTAATTTCTTTGCTTGGGTGTCTTGCGCGACCAATAAGCTATCAGCGTACAAGGTCATGATTTCTTTATCTGTATGGTGCGTTGCAACACTTGCTTTAAACTCTTCAAAGCTTGTTAATTGCTGATGCTTATTAAGCTTTTCTAGCCAAGGCAAGGCACCACCCACCTGCTCTGAATTAAGTAACCTATCGGCTTCGTGACGGTGTAATTGATTGCGCTTTAAACTGCGTAACATGCGGTATTCACGCCATAACAAACGGCCAATTAGCAAAAAGCCAGTAACAACGGCAATCGAATAAACAGTGCCTAAAATAATTGATTGTTGAAATGCAATCATTAGCGAAAATGCAAATTCCATGAGCACTAAGGTTAAAAAACTTACGACAAATACCCCTTTTAAGGTTTGCCATTTTGATTTTTTATAAACGGGTGCTAAGTCAATATCATCGTCTAACTCAGGCTCTTGTTCTGTTTGGTGCTCAAATTCACCGTGTTCAACGATTTTTGCAGTCACCAAGTTTAATTCAGGATCGGCAACTGGCTGCTCTGACTCAATACGCCTTCCTGCTTGAAATGAAGTTGATTCGCTCATGTAAGTTTATCTCCTAATAGGTACTGCATAACATGATCTAACCGAATATGCTTTAACTGCTTATCTGGGCATGGCATAGGTGAGAATGACAAAAACTCAAATCCGTTTGCAGGCCATTCTGTTTTAGTCAACATACGTGATGGCGGTTGCCCAGGTAAGTAAGTCAACCATTGCTGCTCATTTAATGGCTTGCCATAAATACAATTAAGGGGTTTGCCTTGCTCAATAATTTTTCGCGGTTGCGTCGCGGCGATAGATGACATGGCGATGGTTTCAATTTTTACCCCATCAAACTTAAGCTGATTTGCTTGCTCATGTACCAATGAATCAAGTAGTAAGGCTAAATCTTTGTGGTGTTCACCGCTAATGTGATCGGATTTATTAGCTGCAAACAATAATTTATCTATATTGGGTTTGAATAAACGCTTTATGAAGCTATTTTCACCATAATTAAAATGCGCCAGTAATTGCCCAATAACAGCGCTTTGTTCATGCAGCGTCTCAGGTCCTTCATTTAATGCACTCAGTACATCAACCAATACAATCTGACGGTCAAAATGACGAAAGTGCTGGGTATAAAATGGTTTCACCACTTCTTTTACATAGGCGTTAAAACGCTTATGTAAATGTGCCAAATTTGAACCGGGTATGACTTCAGAGTCATATTCAGCCACAGGGAAAAACAACAAAAGTGGTGCGCCTTGCAGTTCACCTGGCATCAGCATACGCCCCGGTTGGAGCATGGCAAGTTTAGTGTCTTTTTTTAAACCCACTAGCAAGCTTTGGTAGAGTTTGGCAATTTCACTTAAGGCGTGCTCATCGACAGGCGCATCCAAATCAAGATTATTAAGTGCAGATAAAAAGTTTTGTGCTTTATCTACGCGAGGCTGCTGCACTAATAACGCGTATTGTTGCTCACACCACTGCTGGTAGCTTTGCTCAAGCATCGGTAAATCGAGCAACCATTCACCCGGGTAATCAATAATATCAAGATATAAGGTTGACTGTGGTGCAATGTGCGAGCGTAAACCCGAGCCACTTTGGTATTTAATAGCCAAACGTAGGGTATTTATGCGCTCTGTTGAGGCAGGCCACATAGGTTCGCCATCGTGAGGCAGTAATGCCCCTAACGCATTTTGATAAGCAAAGGTAGGAATAGTTAGCGCTTGCTGCGGCACCACCTTAGTGGCGATATGGCGCTTTTGCTGCATAACATCAAAAAAAGGTAAGTTTTTATCGTCAGCTTGACTGGTTAAATGTTTAACAAGTGCGGTAATAAAGGCGGTTTTACCGCTACCACTTAAGCCTGTTACGGCAAGCTTTACGTGTTGATCTAGACTGCGATGGACCGCTTTTTCAGCTTTCCCTTTGAGTTTACTAAAGGCTTTTTTAGCAGATGAAGTGTTTATCATAATGAGTGAGCACTTTATCTACTTAGTTTACGAGCCTGATAAAGTGCTATTGAATCCTTTAAAGCTTATTGATTTCACGGCTAACCGTAAATTCAGTTGAAGTAACGTAACGTTCCATCTCTTGCAAACGAGAATCAACACGGCCTAAACGATCTTTAAGATCTTGCAATGCGCGACGTGGTGGCTCACCTTTTTGCCATACTTTAAATTTTACTTCAAGTGGGTCTTCATGCTGTGTTGCATAAGAGCTTGCCGGTGAATTTGCAGGCTTTTTATCTAAAATAAACCACGCTGCAATATAGGCAACCACAAATAAAGGACCGCCGGCTAATAAAACTGCGGTGACAAAAATAATTCTGACTAACCACAATTCCATATTAAAGTAATCACTGAGTCCTGCACATACACCGGCAATTTTGCCTCGTACTGGGTCTCTTAACAGTTCACGTTTAGTATTCATACTTTACGCCTCCACTGTGGGGCCTCTTGATCAAGTAGTGCTTCTAGTGTTTCTACTCGGTCTGCCATTTTATCTGCCTTTTGAGCAAGCTCTAATAACTGGCGATGTTCATGTTCACTCAAGCCTTGGCTTACCTGCTTTTTGCTACGATAATGTAAAATTAACCATAGTGGCGCAACCACAATCATAAAAATGATAATTGGGGCAACCAGCACATCTGCGTCAATCATAACCTTCTCCTGCACAATCCGTTTATTTGTTTAAGCATAGGGGGAAAGTATTCCCCCTTAATTATTATATTTTATTTGTCAGCAAGCTTCTTTTTAAGCGCTGCTAGCTCGTCGTCAATCTTCTCATTTTGCTGTAAATCAGCAATTTCATCAGATAATGACTTTTTACCTAAGTCGTACGATTCTACTTGAGATTCTAGACCATCAATTTTAGTTTCGTAACGTTCAAAGCGATTTAAAGCATCTTCAACTTTTGAGCTATCGAGTGCTTTTTTCACTTCAAGGCGCGACTCAGCCGAGCGTTGACGTAAGATAATAGCTTTTTGACGTGCTTTCGCGTCAGCCAATTTCTCTTGTAATGTGCTCACTTCCTGCTGCAATTTCTCGATATGAGACTCTACATGGCTAAGCTCATTTTCAACGGCAGCAACAGCGTCAGCCGACTTTTGCTTTTCAAGCAATGCGGCACGCGCTAGGTCATCACGATCTTTGCTTAGTGCCAGCTCTGCTTTGTCTTGCCACTCTGACACTTGTGCTTTTAATGTATCAACGCGACGTACTAACTCTTTTTTCTCAGCGAGTGTTTTAGCTGATGTTGAACGAACTTCAACTAATGTGTCTTCCATTTCTTGAATGATAAGACGAACCATTTTTTCAGGATCTTCTGCTTTATCCAAAATGGCATTGATATTAGAATTAACAATGTCTGCAAAACGTGAAAAAATTCCCATAACATTTACCTCTGTGATGTTTAACTTAATTGGTCTGCACTCACTGTTACAATATGCTTGCCAACTTTATAAAACATAAAATACATTAATATTTTCATAAAGTTAAACTAAAAATACAAATTCCTTTAGTTCTCCCGAATTATGAAATACACTAACAGTTAGTAAAAATGACTAAGAGTTAGGGAATATGAGCCAATTTCGTCAACAGGATAACTTACTCGGCCAATCAGACAGCTTTTTAGCTGTATTGGATCAAGTATCGCAGCTGGCAAGTTTAGATAAACCGGTATTAATTATTGGTGAGCGCGGTACAGGTAAAGAGTTAATTGCTGCTCGTTTACATTTTTTGTCAAAACGCTGGGAGCAAAACTATGTAAAGCTCAACTGCGCGGCATTAAATGAAAACCTACTTGAAAGCGAATTGTTTGGCCACGAAAGTGGCGCATTTACGGGTGCCAGTAAACGCCATGAAGGTCGCTTTGAGCGTGCTAATTCCGGTACCCTGTTTTTAGATGAGTTAGCCAATACCTCAGCTATGGTGCAAGAAAAGCTACTACGAGTCATTGAATACGGCGAGTTTGAACGGGTGGGTGGTAAACAAACCGTTAAAGTAGATACCCGCTTAGTGTGTGCTACCAATGAAGACTTACCCTATTTGGCCGAACAAGGCGAATTTAGAAGTGATTTACTTGACCGACTTGCCTTTGATGTAATTACTCTGCCGCCGCTACGTGAGCGCCAAGACGACATCATGTTATTAGCTGAGCAGTTTGCCATTAATATGGCCCGTGATTTAGAGTGGGAGCTTTTTAGTGGCTTTACCCGAAGCGCCGTTGAAATACTGCAAACCTATGACTGGCCAGGTAACATTCGTGAGTTAAAAAATGTCGTGGAGCGAAGCTTATACCGACATGGTAATGAACATATTCCCGTTCACCAGATTGTTTTAGATCCATTTGAAAGTAAATTCAGACCCAAACAACGTATTAAAGCCCCTGTTAAGGCTGAACAATCAACACAAGATGCGCCGATTGTTAAAGAAGTTACTCCGATTAGTGAGCCTGTGGTTCATAGTTTTCCATGCAGTTTAAAAGATCTTTCAAATGAGTTTGAAATTGATTTAATAAAAAAAGCACTGGAATACAGTCAATTTAATCAAAAGAAGACTGCAGAAGTACTTGGTTTGACGTATCATCAACTTAGAGGCTATTTGAAAAAATATAATTTGCTAGATCAACAACAATAGTCAGAGGTTGAACGAGTGTATAAATTATTACTTGGTATGCTGTCGCTCTGCCTAGCAGGCTGCATCGATACCGAAGAAAAAACGCTAGAAGAAAAGAACCAAGGCTTAGTGTATTGCGCTGAGGCAAATCCTGTTTCGTTTAATCCACAAGTTACAACCACTGGTTCAACTATTGACATCATTGCCAATCAACTTTATGACCGCTTAATCAGCATTGACCCTGTTACGGCTGAATTTCAAAGTGAACTAGCAACAGATTGGAAAATTAGCCCCGACGGTAAAGCCGTCACCTTTACTTTGCGCAAAGGCGTTAAATTTCACACTACTAATTACTTTACCCCCTCGCGAGACTTTAACGCCGACGATGTGATATTTACTTTTAGTCGTTTATTTGATGTCTACAACCCTTACCACTTTGTTGGTGATGCAAATTACCCCTACTTTCAAAGTGTGGGAATTGATCAACTTATTCGCCGCATAGTGCGTGTATCTGACTACCAAGTTCGGTTTGAGCTATTTAATGCTGAAAGCAGCTTTTTAGCTAATATGGCAACCGATTTTGCAGTGGTATTGTCTCGTGAATACGCGATGCAACTAAAAGCACAAGAGCAACTCAATTTATTTGATCAATACCCAATTGGTACTGGTCCTTATATATATAAAGAGTACCGCCGTGATCATTTAGTACGTTATTACCGTAATAACGACTACTGGAAACACAAAGTCGTGCTTGAGCAGTTGGTTTATGATATTACGCCCAACGGTACGACACGTATTGCAAAAATGCTCACTAAAGAATGTGATGTAACAGCTCACCCAAGTAGCGCTCAATTGAGTATTTTGGCGCAACGCGACGACATAAACGTTCAAAAAGAAACGAATCTCAATGTGGGGTATTGGGCGTTTAACACTGAACGACCACCATTTAATGATATAAGAGTGCGCAAAGCGCTTGCTCATGCCATCGATATTGAAAAAATCATGCAAGCCGTTTTTTATGGTAACGGTATTCGAGCAAGATCTATTCTCCCTCCCACCTCATGGGCATTTAAATCACAACAAAATATGCCTGATTTTAACCCTGACTTGTCTATGGCACTTTTAAAAGAAGCGGGTCTGGAAAACGGTTTCAATATGACTATTTGGGCTATGCCCGTGAGTCGAATTTATAACCCAAATGCGCGTAAAATGGCAGAGTTAATGCAAAGCGACTTACGCAAAATTGGTGTCAATGTCAGCATTGTAGAATATGAGTGGAATACGTTTATTCAACGTATTGGTGAACATCGCCATGATAGTGTTTTACTTGGATGGGCTGCTGATACACCGGACCCAGATAACTTTTTTAGTCCTTTACTCAGTTGCTCTGCCACCTTTAGTGGTAAAAATCCTGCAAATTGGTGTGACCCTAAGTTTGACTTATTGTTGACACAGGCACTTGATAGCACTGATTTGGCTATGCGCAAACAATATTACCAACAAGCGCAATCCATGCTTATCAATGAACTTCCATTGTTACCGCTTGCTCATGGTATGCGATTTCAAGCAAGTAGCAGCGATGTAGAAGGCATTCCGCTTGGGCCATTCGGCGGGATTTCGCTGGCTAATGCGAGGAAGAAGTAATGGTGTTAGATTATTTCTTACGGCGCTTGGGCTTACTTTTTTTTATGATGCTCACCTTAAGCATATTCACATTTTCACTTAGTTACTTGTTTCCAGGTGATGCATTAAGTAATTTAAGCGGGATTTCTAATACAAGCTTTTCACAAACGAGTGAACTTCAAGAAAAATACCACTTTAACGAAAATTACGTGTCTCAATACTTTGCTTTTTTAGAGCGTATAAGTTCGGGGGATTGGGGGTTATCATTTGCCTCTGGCGATAATGTTTTTAACCATATTGTGGATTTATTTCCCGCTACACTTGAGCTAAGTTTATACGCGTTAATTATTTCAGTGATAGTTGGCGTGCCCGCAGGAATAATAGCATCAGCCTATTATAAAAAGTGGCCAGATAAACTGATTAACTCCTCAACACTTGCTGGGTATTCAATGCCCGTTTTTTGGTTGGCGCTATTGCTCATCATGGTCTTTTCGTTGCAACTAGGTTGGTTTCCGATGTCGGGCCGTATGGGGCTGCTATACGAAATCCCACCAGACACAGGGTTTATCCTCATTGATATTGCTTTGGCTGGGTTTCCTTACTCTGGCATGGCAATGATTGATGCAGTTCATCACTTAACGTTACCGACCATTGTATTGGCCATGTACCCCACCACGGTATTGATTCGTTTTACACGTGAATCGATGCTAAATGTGCTTGAGCAAAATTTTATTAAAACTGCACGAGCTAAAGGGCTTAATAGAGCACAATTAATAGTGCATCATGCACTGCGTAATGCGCTTTTACCTGTTATTAAACAAATCGGTCTTCAATTTAGTACTTTGATCACACTTGCAATGATAACAGAAGTTATTTTCTCATGGCCTGGTGTAGGCCGTTGGCTCATTGATAGTATTTATCAACGTGATTACCCTGCAATTCAAGGCGGTTTACTTGCGGTTTCTATGTTTGTTATTTTAGCCACTATCATTGCTGAACTGACCTATACCCTGTTCGATCCGCTTTCTCGGAACCAAGCGCATGGCAAAGTTTAATTTATTTTCAGAAGAGTCTAACAAATCGCCCCTAGCGCGATTTTGGCGAAAGTTTAAGTCTAATCACCCGGCATTAGTTGGCTTATGGGTGTTTATTGCTTTTGTTTTGTTGGCTACGACGGCGCCTTTTCTTGCACCTTATGGTGTTAATCAACAGCACAGCGATGCATTGCTCATCCCTCCTTCATGGCATGACCTTGGGGATGTCCGTTTTATTCTGGGCACTGATGACCTCGGTCGTGATGTTCTGTCACGCTTAATGAACGGGGCAACTTATACCTTTGGTTTATCTGTTATTGCGGCATTAATAACCACTGTTATAGGTGTTTTGGTGGGCACGTTTGCCGGTATTAGCCGCGGTTTACGCTCGAGCTTTTTAAATCATTTACTTGATATCACGTTATCCATTCCATCGCTTTTATTGGCCATTATTATTATTGCCATTCTAGGTCCTGGTTTGATGAACACTGTTTGGGCAATTATTTTGGCCTTGTTACCTCAGTTTATTCATTCAGTGCGAAACCTGATTGTGGAAGAACTTAACAAAGACTATATCACCGCTTTTAAGCTTGATGGCGCCTCAAACTGGCATGTGCTTTCTCGTGGTATTTTCCCTAACATTTATGAGCATATTGTGGTTATTTTTACCATGGCGCTGTCTACAGCTATATTAGATATAGCGGCTCTGGGCTTTCTCAAGCTAGGCGCACAACCACCCACGACTGAGTGGGGGGCTATTTTAGCTGAAAACCTTGGATTAATTTATTTGGCTCCTTGGACAGTTGGATTACCCGGCGTATTGCTCTTTTTAGCCGTCCTCTCTACTAACTTAGTCGGTGACGGTCTTCGCCAAGTGTTAAAAGAACGTAAGGCAGATTAAATGCAATTACTCGACATACGTAACTTAACGATAGAGCTTAGAACTTCAGACACTGTAATTCGTGCAGTAGATAGAGTGAGCTTAAGCTTAAAAGAGGGTGAAGTTCACGCCCTAGTCGGTGAATCTGGCTCAGGAAAAAGCTTAATTGCCAAAGCCATTGTGGGCGTGCTCAATAAACGCTGGCACATTACAGCCGATCGTATGCACTGGCGAGGTGTCGATTTAATGCGGTTATCAAGTGAACAACGACGAAAAATTGTTGGTCAAGATATCGCAATGATATATCAAGACCCAAGTCGCTGCCTTGACCCCACAGCTAAAATATTTGACCAAATAGCAGAAACCTTACCTGAAATTCAAAGTAAGGGCTTTTTCTTAAAGCGCAATCGTCAGCGTAAAGACCGTGTAAAAGCGCTTATTCATAAGGTGGGTATTAAAGACCATGAAAAGGTTTTAACAAGTTACCCACATGAGCTTTCTGAAGGGGTTTGCCAAAAGGTTATGATAGCAATGGCCATTGCTCGTACTCCTAAACTTTTAATTGCAGATGAACCCACCACCGCACTTGAAAGCACGACTCGTGCTCAAGTATTCAGATTACTAAAAAGTTTGAATCAACTTAAAAACATGTCGATCCTCATGATTTCTCATGAACTTGAAGAAATCGTGAACTGGTCTCATGGCATGCATGTTTTGTATTGCGGACAAATGGTTGAAGCAGGTCCAACGGGGAAAATTTTTAAACAGCCTCGTCACCCATACACTCAAGCCCTATTAAAGAGCCTTCCAGATTATGAACAAGGCTTAGCACATAAAGAGCCTTTTTATGCGCTAAAAGGGACTATTCCAACCTTGCAGCATTTACCCATTGGATGCAGGCTCGGACCACGTTGTCCACAAGCACAAAAGGCCTGTGTTGTAACTCCCCCATTAACGAAACAACATGGCCATAGTTATGCCTGCCATTTTCCATTAATTAAGGCGATGAAATGATGCAACCATTGCTCAAGGTACAAGCCTTATCAAAGAGCTTTAACTTACGCGCAGGCCTGTTTTCACGTAAACGCTTTGAGGTCTTGAAGAATATCTCGTTTTGTTTGAATCAAGGTGAAACTTTAGCCATTATTGGCGAAACTGGCTCAGGAAAAAGTACGCTTGCGAAACTTTTATCTGGTGCAGACAGCGCTGATAGCGGGCAAATATTACTTGATGGCACAATTATCGAAGATAAAGGTATACGTGATCAACAATGCCGCCATATAAGAATGATTTTCCAAGACTCGGAAGCTTCATTAAATCCAGGCTTAACCATTGGCGATATGCTCGACGATTGCTTGCAATACAATAGTGATTTAGATAAAGAAACTCGCGCCAACAAAATCTCAGCGACCTTACATAAAGTGGGGTTATTGAACGACCACCAACATTACTACCCGCATATGTTTAGCGGCGGTCAATTGCAGCGAGTCGCTCTGGCTCGTGCTTTAATCCTCGATCCAAAAGTTGTTGTATTAGATGAAGCTTTATCTTCGTTAGATCCCTCTGTGCGCGCTCAAACCGTTAACTTGTTGCTAAAATTACAGCAAGACACTGGGTTAAGCTATATTTTGATTACTCATCACTTAAGCTTAGTTCGCCATATAAGCGACCATTTAGTCGTGCTAGATCACGGCGAAATTGTTGAAAGTGGTAAAACTGAAACTATCTTTGGTCAGCCTCAATCAAAAGTTACGCAAAAGTTATTAAGCTGCTAACTGCTTCCTTGTTAGCTTTTAATACATTAGCTAGGGTATAAAACATCGTAAATACAAAAAAACCTCACCATTTTCATGATGAGGTTTTTTTAATTTAAAAATAAGATGGTTAAGCTATGGTGCAACTGCAGGGTAAACGTAGCTTGCATCAAGACCAAGCGGGATACCAAGTGCCCAATAGCCTAGTAAAAACAAACTCCAACCAATCATAAAGGCAATTGAATACGGCAGCATCATTGCAATCAAGGTGCCGATGCCCGTGCCTTTAACATACTTCTGACAGTACACCACCACAAGCGGGAAGTAAGGCATTAGCGGAGTAATAATGTTTGAGCTTGAATCACCTACACGATACGCGGCTTGCGTTAAATCAGGTGAAATACCCAGTTGCATTAACATAGGCACAAATACAGGACCTAGTAACGCCCATTTAGCCGAGCTAGAACCAACAAATAAGTTAACAAAGCCAGTCAAAAAGATGATACCTACAACCGTTACAGCACTCGGTAGCTCCATTGCTTTTAAGATTTGTGCGCCTTCAATTGCCAGTAACGCACCTAAGTTTGATTTACTAAACGCTGCAATAAATAACGAACAGAAAAACGCCATTACAATGTAATAAGCCATGCCATTCATCGCTTTACTCATTGCATCTATCATGTCTTTAGTGCTTTTAAACGTGCCAACTGTAAAACCATAAACCGCACCTGGGATCCAAAACAATAAAAAGATAAGCGGCACGATTGACTGCATTAAAGGTGAACTAAAATTAGTAAGTGAACCATCAGCGCTGCGCATTGCTGAATCCGCTGGTGCAGAAACAAATGCCAATAAAGCAAGTCCCGCCACCATTACTGCACTTGCAATAAAGAAAGCTCGCTTTTCATCGCTACGCGCATCTTCAAACACAGGAAGATCTTCTTCATTTCCGTCAAGATCTGTATTTTTCAATCGAGGTTCAATAATTTTATCAGTGATATACCAGCCTAATAAAACAATAAATAAGCTAGAAGCTGAAGTGAACGCCCAGTTATTTAATGGGTTAATCGACATTGTCGGGTTAATTATTTGCGCCGCACTTTGGGTAAAGCTTTGCAATAATGGGTCAATGCCTGAAGGAATAAAGTTAGCACCAAAACCGCCACTTACACCAGCAAACGCCGCTGCAATACCCGCAAGCGGATGACGCCCTGCCGCATAAAAAATAACGCCAGCGAGTGGGATAACTAATACATATCCGGCATCCGTTGCGGTGTGGCTAACAATGGCAACCAAAATAATAGACGGTGTAAGTAACTGTTTAGGCGTTACCTTTAACATAAGCTTTAAGCCCGTGTTAATAAAGCCTGAATGCTCAGCGACACCGACACCCAGCATTGCTACTAGTACCACGCCTAATGGGGCAAAACCGGTAAATGTTTTTACCATAGACGATAAGAAGGTGGCGAGTGAATCACTGGCCAACATATTATTAATAATAATGGCTTCGCCAGTGCGTGGATCTATTGCATCAAACTGAATACCTGAAAACCACCACGACAAAACCCAAATGAGTAGCATGGCAAATAGAAAGATAATTGCTGGATCAGGTAGTTTGTTACCCACCCTTTCGACAAAGTTTAAAAATCGCGCAACTAGCCCGGTCGGCATTGTCGCATCATTATTGTTGTTCATTTCGCTTGTTCCCTAGAAGTTTAACCAGCATACATTACCGCAAATGCTGCGTTAGGTAAATTTTAAGTAAACAATAAAGCTGTAAATTAGGAACAAACATTTGTAAGTGCACAAAAAAACGGCCATTCAGCCGTTTTTATTTGTACAACAATAAATCACATTCAAGCGAGTGCTTTTACTTCTTCCCAGATACGCACTACAAGTGCTTTATCATCTTCGTTTAGTTCACCATTGCGATAAGCTTTAACTAAGCTTTTCTCAACCGTTTCATTAAGCTCTGACACTTCTAAATTAAGCTCTTCTACTTGTGCATAGCCTACGGCTAAATCAAAATGACCACGTAGATAACCACCTGCAAAAAGCTCATCATCAGTGGCTTTTACTACTAAATCGTCAAAATATTGCTGCGCTGCATCAATGTAACTTACTAAACTCATTTAATTCTCCTGTACTTGCAGGGTGTCTTGGTGACCCACAGCATACATAACATGGTCGTTAAATCCGGTTGTAACCCGCATATAACCACTTAATTCATCATCTAGTTCGCTATCGCCAGTATCAGCAATGAGCGGCCGGCCATTTAAGGCCTGTAATTTTGTTTTGGTTGCCACAACGATAATATTGTCTTTACCAATTGCACGAATAAGTGCAGGGCTTAATTGTTGATTACCCCGACCAAATATATGCCCTTGTCCGCCGATCAAAGTGATCACCAACTTTGTTGGCACACCTTTCGTTAAATCAATTAATTGTTGAGCGGTCAAGTCGTTGCCTAAGAGGCTTTGATCTTGCACTAAATCAACCCCGAGCAAGGTGTTACTAAGGCCCATTTCTTCCATTATTGCCTCAACGGTTGAGCCACTGCCCATAATGTACTGGGTATCTTCTTCCATTTCTGACACCACGTAAGCTGCAATATCAGCAAGTACTAATTCATCAGTTTCTTTACCGCCGTTTTTAACGGCTTGTACATAACGTACTTCACTAGGTACTTGCATTTCACCGTAACGCTTGGCTTTTACTGTGCCTTGGCGAAAAGCATCTTCATCAATATCCATGACATCCGCATCTGCTAATGTAACTAGCTCGCCTTTAACCAGCATCTCTACAACCCGACCCGCTGCTTTAGGGGTAATGGCATAAACTCCTGAATGAATCTTACAGCCAGCAGGAATGCCAAGCACTGGTACGCTGTCATCCACCGCATGACAAATATTGCGTGCGGTACCATCGCCACCAGCAAACAATATTAAATCTACACCAAGTTGCTGCAAGGCTTTTGCAGCAAGCTCTGTATCATCACTGGTTGTCGAGTGCTCGCTGCGATAAATAACCTGCGTTGAAAAGCCAAGTTCCTTAGCCGTGTTTTCACCCATGACATCATTAACAGTAAAAATGGTTAACTGCTCTTTATAAGGCAGCAACACCTCAAGCGCGGCTATAGTGCGTAAATTGGCTTTAGGCTGGGCGCCTAATTCAATGGCTTTTGCAGCGGTATCAATACCATCGCTGCCCTTCAATGCAACACTTCCACCTAAACCCGCAACAGGGTTTACAATTAAGCCTAATTTAAACTGCATTCTTTAGCTCCTCAGGGGGCTGCCACTCAAATTGCGTAGCACTGATAGGCCACGGTGTTTTATAAAATGAACTTAACGCATGTAATAACCGATTAGTACGCTCATTGAAGCCTACTTGTAGCAAATGTAAAACCTGCTGGTATACGCGTGCTTGAAAAGCGAATCGGCACGTTTGTTCGCCATTTAAATTATCAACCGAGACATTAAAATTAACCCCAGCGGCAACACTAAGTGCCCATTCAATGGCTTGTGGTTTAATTTCAACGCTTTCAAACTCAGCTTGCTGCGCTTTATCACGGCCATCAGGGCAATACCAATAACCGTAATCTTCTAATAATCGTCGTTTATCGCCAGCGACTAACCAATGAGCAATTTCATGCAGAGCACTGGCATAAAAACCATGAGCAAATATAATTTGGTGAAAGCTTGTTTCATCACTAGCAGGAATATAAATGGGCTCATGCTCACCTTTTACTAAGCGCGTATTATGGCTTTGATAAAACGTTGACTCAAAAATAGATATTAGATCGGCTATTTGGTGCATAAGGTTTAATAATTCGCCTGAATAAACTGTAATAAGTACATGCTAAAAACGAGGCGAATTGTACGGGCTTTTAAAGGGAAAGTAAAAAGCGTTACACATAGACTAAGTGAATAAGTCTTAACTTAATCTGTCAGGTTTGACTTTTAGATTTTGATCAATCTGACAGTCGCATAGTGCCAATTGCGGACACTCATAAACTTAGTCGCTTTTTACACGTGCTATATAGTGGGCCAAAACATTTCCTCATACTTCTCACCGTTCTCACTTTCCCAAGTTAACTTAACTTGATACTTTTTGGGGCTTCCCGTGTGTATTCCCGCTAAGAGCTTAACTCTTGAGTTTGCCTTTATCTCTTGGTGAGGAAACTTATCTTTTAGGTCATGAGATGACAAAGGACTATCTTCGCAATCGACTAGCTCAAAATTGACATTGTAGGCACTACCGTGTCCTGTGTTGGAAATATAAAAGTTGTAAGACTTACCAAGCTTCGTGAGATTTACATTGAATTTTGGCTTCGTTCTATTTGATTTTTCTTCTGCGATACTTTCAATTTGAAGCCTAGATAGCTCAGCGGTGATCCTTTCAAGTTCTAAATGTTCTTTAGCTAACTTCCTTGTGCGCATCAAAGATACGGTAGA
The DNA here is from genome assembly GCF_002723455.1 of Pseudoalteromonas sp. 3D05. Classification (GTDB taxonomy): domain Bacteria; phylum Pseudomonadota; class Gammaproteobacteria; order Enterobacterales; family Alteromonadaceae; genus Pseudoalteromonas. Next base: position 107,675 of record NZ_PDUS01000011.1, read on the forward strand.
AATTATCGCTGCCAAAGCAGATACAAGTAAGCTTAGAGTTTCAAACTTACTCATTTAAAACGCCCCTTAAATGTTTTCTTGAGCATTTTTTCAATTTCTGCCTTCGCTTCAGGAATGACGACTTCTTTAGCTTGCTCAATACCCACTTCTTTTAGGTCTGCCAACATGATTTTAAAATGACAGCTATTACATTTCACGAAGTCGTCATCTTTTGGGTTTTCTGGTTGCTCAAATTCAGTATGTCCACACTGGGGGCATTGAATAGATATATGGTCAGTTTTAATCACGATATCTCCTTGTACGTGTAACGATAAACTAAGCGGAAAAATACAATTTGGCTAAAATTAGCGAGGTACGAGCAAAAGCTAACTGTAGTTTTTCCGATTAAGTGCCTTGTTAAGTTGCTAGTACTCTACTTTTTGCAAACGGCGCTGAGCAGTGTCTTTGTAGAAACTATCAGTATCACCTGCTTTTGTGATAATGGTATTCAGCCACAAACGAGTATTTGCCCAGTCTTTTTGACTCCAATAAGCTTGTGCAATTTGATAGCGGAAAGCTTGTAACGTAGAAGCTTTTGAAAATTGCGTTTCAAGCTCCTTAAAAGCTTTTAGAACCTGAGGCATGTATTTGGCAAAATCTTCTTCAACACCAAATCTAGAACCATATTGGCCGCGCTCTTTCCAACCCAAAAGAGTTCTTATTTTTTCTTCGTAGGCGATTCTTGCTGCTTTGCTATTTGGGAATTCAGTAATCGTTTTGTCATACCATTTGTTAGCTGTTTCTACTTTTGGAATCCAACTAGAGTCAATTGTAAAACGACTATCTTTATCTGATGACCAAAAATCCGCGTGTTTTAAATAAGATGCAGCGATTGCATTATCTACAGACTCTTTAGCACTTTCGCCTACTATTTCAGATAACTGATCAATTTTATTTTTAACTGATTTAGCTTCATTTGAAGAGGGGTATTTAAGAGAGAGTTGAGTCCATGTTTTTAAGGCTTGTGTGACTTGATTACTTTCAAATGAGACTCTCCCTAATTCATAGTAGGCTTTAGCTTTGTTGGAGTCTGATGTTTTACTAAATATAATATCAATTAACTCAATCTTAGCCTGGTCTTTCAAACCATGCTCAGATAGAACCTTTGCCTTTTCAAGAGACGCTGCATAGGAGCTTGTAATAACAAGCGATAAACTTAAAGCGATAATTGTTTTTTTCATGATTCTTCCTTGGCTTAGATTGATACTGAATATAGATAGCAACTTAACAGCTTATTGAACACCATTTGGGTGGTTTATAACACACTAAAACGGCGTATATTACAGACCTTGATAATTTCACCAATAATTACTTTTGTAAACAAGTAATTAAAGTGGCTGAGAATTACGCTTGTTATTTTGCACCAAAACGGCGTTTAATAATGCTATTGGACAAAATTAGATTTCTACTTAAAACATAGGAATAAATTTAACTTTTGCAGTGTTCGTTAATCGCTCATGGCTGTCTGTCAGATGAAGTCTAAACCTATTCACTTAATCTGTAAGCTCAGATATGAGCTAGTACAAAGTTACAAATTTATAAATCTTCTATCTTACTTCGCTCATGAAGATAACGTTTTAAAAGCTGAGTATTGCGGGTATTTGCTTTAAAAAAAGCATCAAAAATATCACCCACAATAGGGATCAAGCCAACAAAAAAATCAATGAGCATATTTGTGATTATTCTTGATTTAACGCGCCAACCAACACCTAAACGCTGCGCTTCAAAAAGTACATAACTTGAAAGAATTAGTCCTGCTGCATCTCCAATACCGGGAATAATACCAATCAGCGCTTCTATACCAAACTTAAATTTTGTAAAAGGTATACCAACACTGCTGTCGGTAAACCGGCTAAATCTTTCTAAGCGTTTTAATGTTGCTTGGTGCTCAATGTCCGTTTTCATAACAACCTCCTTTAATCATCATAAATAAACGCCTAATCCACTAGAATATTAATTTAAGCGCACTAAGGTACGTGTTCTTTTGGGCTCGGTTAAATAAAGAAATTGCTGAAAATCATGGGATGTATTTATCAGCATTTTTCCATCATCTTTGCCATTAAATATGGTTTTATTACTCCCTGTTTTAAAATCTATTTCATTCATCTCATAACCGTCTTTATCTGCAAGGGTGACTGTCATTTTCGTAGCTCCGGCGCTCAAACCGATGATCTCTTTTGTAGATGATTGCCAAACAGTTTCAAGCGCTTTGTTTTTGTTCAATCTAAACACTTGTTTTTCATTGGAAAAGTAAACCTGATCTTGCTCATCTATATCCATTGCGTAACATGCCAAGCGTTCTCCTGAGCCTGTATAAGATGTTAACTCAAGCGTCTCTAAGTCAAATTTAGCGGGATGAAAAGTAACCCCGTCTGCAGCGCGATAAGAAACTAAAATAGCGTCTTCGTGGTGATACATTTCTCGCAGATAAAATGAATGGTAGGAGTGAGGAATACTTTCAAAGCTTTCTTCTTTTAGATTAATTCTGAAGAGTGTATTTTTACTGGCAGTGATCACTTCTTCACCATTTTTTGACCAAACTATACCAAATAGTTCTTCGTTGTTTGGGTTAGAAAAAATCAGCGTTTGCGTGCCATTTTCATATAAAAATAATTGCTTTATACCAAACCGATGAGATTCAAATACAAATTTTGACGAATCAGGGGAATACACAGGTAAAAAGTCGACCGATGAGGTATCTACGAGCGTTTCGAATTGCGTTGGCGCTTGACGAGTTGAGCGGATTATATCTACATCAACTTTAACTAATTCCATTAAAATCTCGTTACCTGACAGCGAGAAATGCGCGTCTCTAATAATGTGGTAATTATTAAACGCCAACTTTTTTAGTTGCCCCTGTAAATTTAATAACTGGAGTTCATGTTTATTACTGATCAATAATTGTTTTTCATCGGGGTGCCAGCTCAAACCTTGCACTGAGTCTTCAACAACCGCTAATGTTTTTGTTGTGCTTGTTTTAATGTCGAACAAATCAATTCTGTATTTATTTTGCCCAGCCTCAGAGGCAAGCGCAATAGACTGCTGACTTGGTGATAGTGCCTGCAACTTCATCCAATCTTGCCCAGCGGATGACTTAATGACTCTTTTTTCTTGGGTTGTTAAATCGATTGAACTTAGCTGAGTATGGTTATCGCTTTGACGTTTTTCAATAAAATAAATATGGTTGTCATGGGCCCACTCTAACTGCTGGCTCGTCACTTTAAAGTCTTTAAAAGTATAAATTTCTCTGTAGTTTGCAGGTTGTAATGTCAGTTTATCTAAGGTGAAATACCCCAATGTTTGGGTATCTTGCTGGTGCACAAATACGATTTCACTGTCGTCGCTGCTCCACCCAAGACTGTGATACGTTGACTGTTTTTGGGTTAACCTAATTTCTTTTCCTGAGCGTAAGTTTTTTAACCAGATAGTTTGGTTTGACTTATCACCTCGCACAAAGGCTACATATTCACCATTATGTGATAAAGAAATACTAGATTCATTTTCTTCACTCGAAGAAATAGGCATCAATTTAGTAAAGTGTGTTTTTACTTGCGGTGTATCAGGGTAAAGCCAACTTACAATCCCAATCAACATGACGATTAAAATAGCCAACGCTGGTAAGTATAGACGTTTGGGTTTATTTAACTGCGGCTCAGCTACTTCGAGGCTGTACCCGCGCTTTGGGTGAGTAATAATAAAACGTGGATTTTTTGAATCTTCATTCAATGCCTTTCTAAGCAATGCTATACAGCGCTGCACATAGCTTGGGCTGAATGTCGCATTTGGCCATACAGCTGAAAAAATTTGTTCCTGGCTAACCACAGTACCCCGATGAGAATACAAATATTGCAGTACATCCATGACTTTAGGTTCAACGACTTGCTCTGTATCAGCTGATGATATTTTACATCTACTGACATCTATAGCGAATTCCCCTATTACAAACTTGCCCACTGGCTACTCCAATAAATTATTATAAATCATATATTAAGGTTTTCTTAAGAGAAACTCTAGGCTAATTCCATTGCTGCTTGATCTGTTACCCGCAATGCTGCTCACATGATTCATTAATAATTAATATCCATGCTTCGTATCTTATTCTTATTAACCATTTTTGTTAGCGCCTTTTTGCTATTTCAAATTCAACCTATGCTATCTAAAGAGCTGTTACCACGATTTGGAGGCGGCGCATCAGTGTGGTCAGCTAGTCTATTTTTTTATCAAACTGTTTTATTACTTGGTTACTTTTACGCACACTTTTTAAGTCATTACCCTTTAAAAAAACAAATGGTAATCCATATTTCGCTTGTTGTTGTAGCGAGCTTAATTAGCCTAAACAAATTCCACGTTAATTTAGATTTAGCCCCTAACTGGTCAGTTATGGCAATCTTATTAAATCAAATTGGCTTAGTGTTTATGTTGCTAAGCGCCACAAGTGTACTTATGCAACGATGGTACATAGAGCGTGGTAAAAATGCAGTGCCCTACCATTGGTATTCGGTTTCTAATCTTGGCTCTTTATTAGCCTTAATAAGCTACCCACTCGTATTTGAGGTGTTATTTTCACTGCCGCAACAAAAAAATTACTGGCAAATAGGGCTGCTTACCTACTGCATACTATTAATTTGTTTAGCCTATAAACTATTAGGCAAAAGCAGCAAAGAAAATAACTCATCGCTACCACACGTACAAACCATTCTAAAAAAGCCCAATATGCTTTGGCTTATTTTATCCGCAACAAGCTCAATTTTGCTAATTGCAACCACACAAATGATCAGCACCAACATTCCACCAATGCCACTTGTATGGGTGGTGCCTCTCGCTATCTATTTAGGTAGTTTTAGTTATACGTTTGCCAATAAAAACAACTATAACCGCTCTGTTTGGGGTTATGCTTTTATATTCAGCGCATTTGCAGGTTTAATAATGTACTTCTTAGGAAGTCAGTTTAATGCAATTGCGCAAATTATTATTTATAGCTTTATATTATTGAGTGGCTGCATGATTTGCCACGGTGAACTTAGGCAACTCGCACCACAAGGTACATTACTAACACACTTTTATTTGTATATTGCTTTAGGTGGCGCACTTGGTAGTTTATTTACAACGTTACTTGCTCCGCTGCTGTTTGAACAAATCACCGAGTATATCGTCGCTTTAGCAGTACTGCTTATTCTCATTAGTTACATTCATCTAACTCAAATTAAAAAAATAAATACGATATTGCTCGGTGCGACAGCTTTGTGGTGTGGCTGCTATTTAGTGCTTTATTCTAGTTTTAATCAATATAACGTTGCATCGCAGAGGAATTTTTATGGTTACATAACAGTAAAAGATATCAATACTCCTGAGCTTGCGCAAAGGCGTTTAATTGATGGTACTACGGTGCATGGTTCACAACCCTTACATGGTCAAGATGAACTCACTAGCAGTTACTATCATCAACATACAGGCGTCGCTAAGTCGTTGGCGATACTTAAAAGCCAAGAAAAGCTTAACATGGGCGTCGTGGGGTTAGGTGCAGGTGTTTTAGCTAGCCTCGCAGACAAGCACGAAACAGTGCATTTTTATGAGTTAAACCCCGCGGTTTATACAATGGCAAATAGGTATTTTGATTACCTTAAAAACAGCCCAGCCAAAATAAATGTCACCATTGGTGATGGCAGAGTCGCATTAACAAACGAGCTTAAAAGTAATGCACCTTTAATGAACGCATTGGTTATTGATGCATTTTCAAGTGATGTTATTCCCGCCCACCTATTAACTCAAGAAGCGTTTGAGCTTTACTGGCAACGATTAAGTAAAAATGGCATTTTAATCATCCATATATCAAATAACCATATAGATTTACTGCCAGTGATCCAAGCGCATAGTAGGTACTTTGATAAAGCATTAATAAAGTTTAAGCACAGTGCAAAAAAGTTAACTGCATTAGGCTCTGAATGGGTTGTATTAACCAGCAACCAACAGTTTTTAGATGCCATAGAAATCAGTGAATTATCGCCAATAAAACCCTACCCAAACACTCAGTTAGTACACTGGACGGATCAAAAAAATAGTGCATTACCGCTAATAAAACTCTAGGGCGTGTTGACCTTTCGTGATTGAAATTTATTCAAATAAGGGGCAAGCTATCTTGCCCCATTTTGGTAGTTAGCCCTTTAGGCTAATAAGAAGAAACTTTAGATCCGTAAAATATGGGTGCTATGAAAATATGCGCTCTAGCCAACCTTTGTCCAAATCGTCTTCGCATTTTTTTAATTGTGCACCGTACCGACTTGCGCGGTTTTTTACTTTATTAGCAACGCTCATTAACCATTTTTTCTTTTTATAGGTTCCGCGCTTATAACCGCCCCACCCTTCGTGGTAATTTAGGTATTGCGCGTACGCATCCCATTTAGATACGCCATTGACTTTGTTGGTTTTATAAACAAACCACGCCATAAAATCAATGGCGTCATCAAAGTCATCTCTGTCGGCACCATTATTACCGGTTTCACGAATGTAATCTGACCACGTGGGGGTTTTTGCTTGTGAGTAACCGTAGGCTGAACTGGCTCGTCCTGTTGGAATTATCCATAAAAAATATTCCATCGGCGGCGCTGCGTCATGACGAAAAGAACTTTCTTGGTACATCATGCTCATTAGAACATGTTTAGGCGATCCCCACTTTTCTTGAGCATCTCTTGCATCATAATACCAATCGTTTTTTTCTTCAAAAATTTTACATATATCATTAGGTTGCTTAGGGGGCGCTGTTGCGCAACCAGTTAAAATAGCTCCCAGCGATAAGATTATTAAACTTTTTTTCATTTTTTTGCGTTCTCGCTGAACTTTTTATAAAAGTGTGAGTCAGATTATTTGAATGCGCAGTTTAGCATTGTTTCATCCCTGAAGAATCTTTATGCAGCCCACATTGGGCTGCTTTTTTTTGCTTATTGATTACCTTTAAAATACTCAGATAAATAGCCTTTAAAAGAAATGCTATCTGCAGCTGTAATCGCTTGTTCATCAACAATCGATTGTTCAGCTTGCTGTTGCAAGTAAGTATCTGAAAACACATGATATGGAGTCACTTGGTGGCTTTGTTTATACTTCTGTGCAAGTGCCAGTGCAAAGTGACCATTATCAACATCTTGTTCTTTGAGCTGAGCAACATATTGACCTGAATACGTCAGCGAGGCGTCGTTTAACCATGTTTTCAATCGTGCAATGGTTTGCACATAATGACTCGTACCGTAAGCTGTATCCATATAATCTGCTACATCAGCTAACTGAGCGAATATCTCTTCACCCCATTGCACTAAGTTCGTTGGATTGCCAGACTTATTCAATAACAGTGACGCATCTCGGCCATTATTCACGACAGAGTCTAGATTTTCAGTACTGCGTGTTTGCGAATCCCAATCCATCTCAGGGGAATCTTTTAATAAACAGTACGTTAAAAACACGTCTAGGAAGTGTATTTGCTCTAAAGAAATACCCGTTTCACTGAATGGATTAACATCCAAAGCGCGTATTTCAATATATTCTATACCACCGCGTAAAAGCGCATCAGTCGGAGTTTCACCACTTTGCGCATTTCGCTTAGGGCGAATCGGCGAGTAAAACTCATTTTCAATTTGCAGGATATTTTTATTTAACTGCTTTGGTTCATCGCTTTTATAGTCAGCAATATCAGCGTAAATATCTGAAGGTGAGTGAATGGCTCGCTTTAGGCCTGCAACATATTCATCTAATGAGTTATACATAACTTTTAGTGATGACTGCGCGCTATTAGTGTAACCCAAATCACCTAAACGCAACGCAGTGCCAGTCTCTAAGAACAACGTACCCTTACCCAGCTTTTTAAACGGAAGATCTGTTTTACGACCTTGCAAAAAAGAGCTGCATAAAGCAGGTGATGCCCCGAACAAATAACTAATTAACCACAATTCGCGCTTAAAGTTTCGAATAAGCCCCAAATAACCTGCAGAAATAAATGTATCTAAAGGCCCTGTGTCTCCTTTTAAAGCTTGGAGTGATTGCCACAGGCTTTTAGGAAATGAGATATTAAAATGAACACCAGCAATCGCCTGCATCATACTGCCGTAACGATTTTTTAAACCTTCACGGTATAGAGTTTTCATGCGACCAACATTAGACTCACCGAATTGAGCAAGTACAATATCATCTTGATGATCGATAAAGCACGGCATACTGATTGGCCACAATAATTCATCATCCATTTTTGATAATGTAAATTTTTGCAAGTCTTGTAGTTGTTTAAGAGTTTCTTCCGCTGACTCACTAACAGGCGTAATAAATTCTAAAAGAGATTCTGAAAAGTCAGTAGTGATATGGCCATTTGTTAGCGCACAGCCCACTCCTTTTGGGTGCCCTAATTGAGAGATAACGCCATTAGGCTTAATTCTAAGCGCTTCTCTTTCAATACCACGTTGAATACCTTTTATGGCGTGTTTATTTTTTTCTGAAGATAACGCTGTTAACGTTGTAGTTAGTTCATGTGTAGTCAAAAAATACTTCCTCGAGCCACGTGGCATAATCCTAAGTCTATGGGGGCGAAATGATAATACTCAAGGCAAAACAATCAGGATCACCGTAATATCTATTACTTACTGTTCATGAAAGAATACGACATTCAACGCGTGACCAATGCCCATACACTTTTTCACTATTATTAATCTTGCCATTGAAAAGGGGATTATACAATTGCTTTGATAGCACCACTGTCGTGCCAATATATAACCCCGCCCATAAATGCATAATAATAGACCTAGTAAACTCATAAAATCATTCGCCTAGAATGTAATTAATCATAAACTAAAACTAATAGTAGACTTTAAGCTTGCCCCACCCCCAAAACCTAGTATTTTAGGTGTGTAATAATCATTTAAGCTCTATAATAGCCTTAATAAATGAGTATTTAAGGATATCCCATGCGTCGTGGCCAACAATTAATCGATGAAGAAGTTTCATTTTCGCAAGACGAAGCCCTCGTTTCAACAACCGACCTACGAGGCATCATAACTTATGCCAATGAATCATTTTGCAACATTGCCGGCTATTCACTAGAAGAGTTAATGGGAAAAAACCACAACATCGTTCGCCACCCAGACATGCCTAAAGCAGCATTTAAAGAAATGTGGGAAAAATTAAAAGCGGGTCACTCATGGCGTGGAATGGTAAAGAATCGTTGTAAAGATGGCCGTTACTATTGGGTAGATGCATTCGTAACCCCTATTTTTGAAAATAACCAACTCGTTGGTTATCAATCAGTAAGAAGTAAACCCACAACGCAATTAAAGGAACGTGCAGCTGCGCTTTACAAGAAAATTAACGCTGGTAAATCAGTTACTTCATACCGAGAGCTTGTTACTCTAAGGCAGTCTTTATCTGCAATAGTGACACTTATTGGTCTAGTATTATTAGCCATATATTCTTCTATGACTATCGCATTAATTACCACCGTATTTTGTTTGGTGGTTATGGCACTAAATTATGATGAGCTTTTTGTCACCCCAGCTTTATTAAAGCAACAAAAAGCAACGTTTGATTCTGTCTCTCGGTATATCTATGTTGGCGCTTATCCATTTAGTATTAGTCACTATAATAATGAAATGCTGAACGCAAAGCTAAGTACAGTTTTGGGCCGTATAAAAGATGCAACTGCGACATTTAATTCCATTGCTTCAAACTTAGACAATCAGTCATCTCTTACTGAGCAAGGTATTTCTGCCCAAGGCGAACGCCTTAGTCAAATTGCCACTGCTATGTCACAAATGAGCGCCACTATTGGTGAGATTTCTAGTAGCACACATGATACTGCAGAAAAAGTAAATGTGACTTACCAAAGTTGCTCAGATATCAAGCTTCATATAGCAGACAATAGCACTATGGTGTCTAGCCTTGCTGTTCAAGTAGAGGAAGCGGCCAGTACTGCCAACGCATTAGCCACTGAAGCCGATAAAATTGGTCAAGTAATGACTGAAATTGAGGGCATAGCTGAGCAAACTAATTTACTTGCATTAAATGCTGCAATTGAGGCTGCTCGAGCAGGTGAACATGGCCGTGGTTTTGCGGTAGTAGCCGATGAAGTTCGTGCTTTATCATCTCGTACTCAAAAAGCCACATCACAGATTCATAATTCTATAAAAGAAATACAAGACACCTTATTTAGCTGGTCGTCTGTTATGAAAAACACCAAAACCCAAGCTGATCAATGCGTAGATACAACAGGTCACACCCAAGTGGAGCTCGACAGTATTTTTGCACAGATTAGCGAGATTTCTCAATTAGCAACGCAAATATCCACTGCAGCAGAAGAGCAGCAGGTGGTCAGTGGTGATATAAGCAACAATATTGAGCAAATTAAAGGCTTTAGTGATGAGAACTTAAATATGAGTTATAAAGTAGCTCAAGATGCAGCTCACCTTGTTGAGGGTTCAGCAAAAGTCAGAGATATATTACAAACTTTTAAGGTATAAATAGTCACTGAGAAAAAAGGCCAGCTAATTGCTGGCCTTTTATGTACCCAAAGCCCCAATACTAACGTGCCGTAAAGATAAGCCCGTTTTCATCGGCATCTATTACTATCATACTGCCACTCTGATATTCTCCTGCTAAAAGCTTCTGCGCTAGTGGGTTTTCGATAGTATGTTGAATAGCACGCTTGAGCGGTCGAGCACCATAAACAGGATCAAACCCACTTGCAGCAATACGCTCCAATGCGCCTTCACTTATTTCAAGTAAGTAACCCATCTGCGTTAAGCGCTCGCGTAATTTAGTTAATTGGATATCAGCAATCTCTTTAATATGCTCATTCGCCAGCGAATGAAACACAACTGTTTCATCAATTCGGTTTATAAACTCTGGCCTAAATTGACTGACTAACACACCCATCACTTTTTCTTTAAGTGTGTCGTAATCGTTATTACTCGCTTGCTCTTGAATGATATCTGAGCCTAGGTTTGAGGTCATGATGATCACAGTGTTTTTAAAATCAACTGTGCGCCCCTGCCCGTCAGTTAAGCGGCCATCATCTAAAACTTGCAGCAAAATATTAAACACATCTGGGTGTGCTTTCTCAACTTCGTCGAGTAAAATTACAGAGTATGGGCGACGCCTAACAGCTTCTGTTAAATAGCCACCTTCTTCATAACCAACATAACCTGGAGGCGCACCAACAAGGCGTGCCACAGAGTGTTTTTCCATAAACTCTGACATATCGATACGCACCATCGCGCTTTCTGTATCAAACATGTAAGTTGCAAGCGCTTTGGTCAACTCAGTTTTACCTACCCCTGTTGGGCCTAAGAACAAAAATGAGCCAATAGGACGATTAGGATCCGCAAGCCCTGCACGTGAACGTCGAATTGCATTTGATACAGCAACAACTGCTTCATCCTGACCGATTACTTTTGCATGAAGTTGCTCTTCCATTTGTAATAACTTTTCACGCTCACCTTGAAGCATCTTAGATACTGGAATACCCGTCCAACGCGATAATATTTCAGCAATTTCGTCTTCACCTACTTGGTTTTTTAGCAAGCTCATATCTTGCATTTCAGCTTGCGACGCTAAATCAAGTTTACGCTCAAGATCAGGGATTCGACCGTATTGCAGCTCAGACATACGTTGAAGATCCGTTGCACGTCTTGCGACCTCTAAATCTAAACGTGCCTGCTCTAGCTCCGCTTTAATTACTTGCGTGCCTTGTAACGAAGCTTTTTCTGCGTTCCACACTTCGTCGAGTTCACGATATTGTGATTCTAAATCACTGATCAACTCTTGCATCTCTGAGCGACGCTTTTGGCTGGCCTCGTCTTTTTCTTTTGCAAGCGCGTTATCTTCAAGCTTTAATTGAATAACGCGGCGCTCTAGTTTATCCAAGGACTCTGGCTTTGAGTCAATTTGCAGACGAATTGACGAACCGGCCTCATCGATAAGGTCAATGGCTTTATCTGGTAGCTGCCTATCACTTATATATCGGTGCGATAAATGCGCTGCTGCCACAATTGCAGGATCGGTTATGTCAACGCTGTGATGTAATTCATAGCGCTCTTTTAAGCCACGTAAAATAGCGATAGTGTCTTCAACGGATGGCTCTTCAACCAAGACTTTTTGAAAGCGTCGCTCAAGTGCTGCATCTTTTTCAATGTATTGGCGATATTCGTCAAGCGTTGTTGCCCCCACACAGTGAAGCTCACCACGCGCTAGCGCAGGCTTTAACATATTGCCTGCATCCATGGCCCCATCGGTTTTACCCGCGCCAACCATAGTATGGATTTCATCAATAAACAGAATAACTTGGCCTTCTTCTTTAGCCAGTTCATTCAGTACAGACTTTAAACGTTCTTCAAATTCACCACGGTATTTAGCACCGGCTACCAACGCACCTAAATCAAGAGACAACACTCGCTTATTTTTAAGCCCTTCTGGTACTTCACCATTAATAATACGTTGTGCTAAGCCTTCGGCAATCGCCGTTTTACCAACACCCGGTTCACCAATTAATACGGGGTTATTTTTAGTTCGACGTTGCAGTACTTGAATAGTACGGCGAATCTCATCATCACGGCCAATAACAGGATCAAGCTTACCTTGCTCAGCACGCTCAGTTAGATCAATAGTAAATTTCTTAAGTGCTTGTCGTGTTTCTTCTGCGTTTGGATCATCGACTTTTTGACCGCCACGAATCGCTTCAATCGCTGATTCTATCTTGGGTGCGGTGACGTTTAACGCCCGAAGCACGTCCCCCAAAGGGCCTTTATCAGCACACGCAGCAAGCACAAATAATTCACTCGAAATAAATTTGTCTTTACGCTTTTGTGCATATTTATCGCATAAATTGATCAGTGAAACCATGTTGTTTGATAATTGAACATCACCGCCAACACCTTCCACTTTGAATAACTTTTCAATCTCTTTGGATAGTTTAGTATTTAGCTCATCAGCACTGACGCCGGCTTGTGCAAACAACGCTCGAACACTTGAGCCACTTTGTTGTAATAATGAATACATCAAATGTACGGGCTCAATAAATTGGTGATCACGACCAAGCGCTAATGATTGGGCATCAGAAAGCGCAGATTGAAATTTACTGGTAAATCTATCTAAACGCATGAGGGTTACCTATTAAAAAATTAATTAGTTAATTAATGGGTATGTTTGATGATTTGTTCAAGGTGTGAGAAGAAATATAATCCGCGTAGAACACAATTACTTGCGCCAGATCAAAGATGCCATTCGCCCTGTTTTACCGTCTCGTCGGTATGAAAAAAACATTTCTGGCTGACTCACTGTACAGTGCTCACCCCCACTAATCGTTTTAACTCCAGTTTGCCGTAATTGGAGCTGTGCAATGGCATATATATCGAGAAGGTATTTGTTTATTTTTAATGGTGAAAAAGCTTGTTCATACTCAACTGATTGCTCAATAAAGCTAGCTTTCACCTCAGCACCCACTTCAAACTGCTGTGCGCCAATTGCAGGCCCTAGCCACGCAATAATATCTGAGGCTGGGAATGAAAAATTAGACACCGTGTTCGTAATAATACCCGCATTTAATCCCCGCCACCCGCCATGTATTGCAGCAATCTCACTGCCACATTGGGTACTAAGTAAAATAGGTAAGCAATCAGCTGTCATGATAGCAAGAGGTTGATTCTGTTCGCGCGTAAAAAGCGCATCCCCCGTTAAAATGGTTTTATAATCAAAGTGCTCATCTACAATGACCACATCACTGCTATGTACTTGATTTAACCAGATAGGGCTTGCAGGTAAGTAATCTGTCGTTAGTATTTGTCGATTTTGTTGTACATGTTGCTGATTATCACCTACATGAAGCCCCAAGTTTAAACTTGCGAAAGGGGCATCAGAAAAACCACCCTCTCGCGTTGTGCTCAGTGCACCAATGTTATTTGGCGCATGCCATGTAGGTGTCAAATGCATCACTAAATATCGATATTAGGATTAGCTTTTGTGTCTTCACGCAAAGCATGCGTCATAGCGACCATGTCATCAGGGATTGGCGCTTGCCACGTCATCATTTCACCCGTAATTGGGTGCGCAATACTAAGTTTTACAGCGTGTAGCGCTTGACGATTAAATGCTCTGAGCATTTCAAATAACTCAGGTGTTGCACCTTTAGGTGGGCGAGGACGTCCGCCATATGAGCGATCACCAATAAGTGGATGATTAATAAACGCCATATGCACACGAATTTGGTGTGTACGCCCTGTTTCTAAGCGTAAACGTAAACGGGTATGCGCACGAAATTTTTCAGCTACACGGTAATGCGTGATAGCAGGCTTACCTTGCTCATGCACGGCCATGTGCGTGCGTTGAGTTGGGTGACGACCAATTGGCTTTTCAACCATACCACCAGCAGTCATAGTCCCATTACAGATTGCTTCATATTCACGTGTAAAGTTTTCACGCTTTTGCAATGCCGTCACTAAGTGTGTTTGAGCTGGAATTGTTTTAGCCACCACCATCAAGCCTGTCGTGTCTTTATCTAGACGATGCACAATACCTGCACGTGGGACATTGATGATTTCTGGGAAATGATGCAATAGCGCATTTAACACCGTGCCATCTGGATTACCTGCCCCAGGATGTACGACTAAGCCCATTGGTTTGTTGATGACCAAAATATCATCATCTTCATAAACAATGTTTAATTTTATATCTTGCGCTTCATATTCTCTTGGCGCTTCAATGCTGGTTTCAACGTTTACCATCTCGCCACCAAGCAGTTTCTCTCTTGGTGTGTTGAATATTTCACCATCTACGGTGATTTTATCATCCAAAATCCACGTTTTTATGCGTGAACGTGAATAATCAGGGAACAATTGCGCCAATATTTGGTCTAGACGTTTACCGCCTAACTCAGTTGGCACCTCGGCTTGAAGTGAAATTTGTTCTGACATTAGTAACTTTACCCAATTTACCAGTGCAAGCTGTGCTCGACTGGGTTAGAATCGCTTTTAGTAAAAGCATTTATATAATAAGTATAGTTTACTCGGTTTTACCCACTTGGCCTAGCCGAAGACATCGAAGGTAACAAATAAAATGATAAATAGAATAGGTAAACGTGCATTCGCCATCGTTTTTACAGTTTCATTACTTGGTTTAGGGGCATGTTCATCAGCTCCGGATCAAGAAGATATACAACGCGTTCCTAATAAGTCTGCACAAGCGCTTTATGAAGATGCTAAACAAACGCTGGATTCTGGTTTATATGCACGAGCAATTGAGTTACTAAGCGCCATTGATTCTCGCTACCCATTTGGCCCAATGTCAAAGCAAGTACAAATGGATTTAGTGTTTGCTCATTATCAAGCAGGTAATACTGAGCAAGCACTTGCAACAATTGATCGTTTTATTCGATTAAATCCAAACCATAAAGACTTGGATTACATGTACTACATGCGCGGTCTGGTGAATATCAAAGCGGACGAAAATGCATTCCAAGAATATTTTGGTGTTGACAGAGCTGACCGCGATGCCAAGCGTACACGAGTAGCATTTACTGATTTATCAACATTAGTAAATCGCTTTCCTGACAGCAGCTACGCGCCTGAGGCAAAAAGACGTTTAGTTTGGTTATTAAATAAAATGGCCCGTTATGAACTAAAAGTGGCTGACTATTACTATGAGCGTGAAGCATACCTGGCTGCTGCAAATAGAGGTAAATACGTTGTTGAACATTATTCTCAAAGTAGTTATTTGAACCAAGCACTCGAGATGATGGAAAAAAGCTATGAAAAACTTGGCTTACCCGAGCTTAGTAAGCACGCTAAACTAACGCGTGAATTAAACCAGAAGAAATAATACTCTTCTTACACGACGCCTCTAAAAGGGGCGTTGTTTAATCCAATGTTAAGCTTGTGCTTGCTTTTCTCTTTCTACTAATTCCTCACATACCTTCGTATTACGTCTTCGTTTGTGCCTGACGTATCAACAAAATACCCTCACTGCCAAAAGTGACTACCCCACATGATAGACTCTAATGTATTGATATTAATACACAAATATATTTATCCGTCTTCAGCCGAAGACTTTTAGCGATAAAAAGGCGAATTTACGCGTCAATAGCTGGTCTATTGAAAGCAAGTTCAACGCCGTTAGCGTTGAAAATAGCCGCTGGAGATAGATGTATTATCCAGAGTTCAGATTATTTAACTAAAGTAGATGCTCTAGGTGCTGAAAACAAAAAAAGGTTGCCAATGTGGCAACCTTTTTAAACTTTTAACCGATATACCTACGCTTTACGCCACGTAGTTTTACCAGCAGAATCTTCAAGCACAACACCGAGTGCATTGAGTGCATCGCGAGCTTCATCCGCAGCAGCCCAATCTTTATTGGTACGAGCATCGTTGCGCTTAACAATTAACGCCTCTATTTGGGCAACTTCTTCATCAGCTTGGCCACCTTGTAAAAATGTTTCTGGGGCTTGCTGAGCTACGCCAAGCACTTCTCCAAGACAACGTAAAACATAAGCAATTTTACCTGCTTGATCAGCATCTGAGCTTTTAACCCGATTAAGCTCTTTTGCTAGCTCAAATAAAACAGGTAGTGCTTCAGGCGTGTTAAAGTCATCGTTCATTGCTTTTCTGAACTTAGCGACATACTCGTTACTTTCAAGCTCACATACGATAGGCTCAACTCCACGCAGTGCTGTGTAAATACGTTCAAGCGAAGAACGTGCTTGATCTAAATTCTCTTGCGAGTAATTTAGTTGGCTACGGTAATGACCTGAGATCAAAAAGTAACGTACCGATTCAGCATCGTACTCTTTAAGTACATCACGTACGGTGAAAAAGTTATCTAATGATTTAGACATCTTTTCTTTGTTTACCTGCACCATACCAGTGTGGATCCACGTATTTACGTATTTACCATTATTGGCACAGCATGATTGCGCGATTTCGTTTTCATGATGCGGAAACTGCAAGTCTGACCCGCCACCGTGAATATCAAAATGCTCGCCTAAATGCTTAGAGCTCATTGCCGAACATTCGATGTGCCAACCAGGGCGACCCTCGCCCCAAGGTGACGACCACGAAGGCTCACCTGCTTTGGCTTTTTTCCACAATACAAAGTCAAGTGGATCGTCTTTATCTTGTGCAACTTCAACGCGTGAACCAGCCTGTAGCATTGTTAAATCTTGTTGCGAAAGCGCACCGTATTGCTCAAACGTCGATACGTCAAACAATACATCGCCATCCGCAGCAACATAAGCATGGCCTTTTGCAATTAAACGCTCAACCATTTCGATGATCTCGTCCATGTGGCCTGTTACCGTTGGTTCGATATCAGGACGCAACATATTTAAACTATCAAAGTCTTCATGCATGGCAACTGTCATACGAGTGGTTAAGTCATTAATAGCTTCACCGTTTTCATTAGCACGCTTAATAATTTTATCATCTACATCGGTAATATTACGCACATATTTTAAATCATAACCAATGTGGCGAAGGTAGCGCACGATAACGTCAAAACCGACAAATGTACGAGCATGGCCAATGTGACAGTAATCATAAATGGTGATACCACACACATACATGTCGATTTTTCCTTCGACCATAGGTTTAAACTGCTCTTTTTGACGCGTGAGTGTGTTGTATATATTTACCATTTATTTTAAGTCCTTGACTGTTTACTTGATTGGCTATGTTACCACTTGAAAAGCCCCTGCTCTAGCGCTTTATCAAATCAATAAGCACTTTGTTAATCTTAGCTAACTAAGATAAAATAGTGCTAAATAAATCAGCTAATAGGAAACCTCATGGTTGTTCTACACACAAATTTTGGTGATATCACCATAAACATGCACAAAGAAGATGCTCCGAATACTGTTAAGAACTTTTTGCAGTACGCGAATGCAGGCTTTTACGACGGCACAATCTTTCACCGTGTAATTGATGGTTTCATGGTTCAAGGTGGTGGTTTTGAGCCAGGTATGACACAAAAAGAAGTACATGACCCTATTCAAAACGAAGCAAACAATGGCCTTTCAAATAAAAAAGGCACATTGGCTATGGCACGTACGCCGGATCCACATTCAGCGACAGCTCAGTTTTTCATTAACGTGAACGACAATGATTTTTTAAACTTTAGCAGCGAAACTTCACAAGGTTGGGGTTACTGCGTGTTTGCTGAAGTTGTTGAAGGCATGGATGTAGTTGAGAAAATCAAGTCAGTTGCAACTGGCAGCTCTGGTTTCCACCAAGATGTACCACTTGATGATGTTATTATCAAAAGCGTAACTGTAGACTAAGTTAAGTTTACACCCAAACCACCTAAAAGTGCATAACTCGCATCTTGAGGTGGTTTGGATATATTATAAAAGCGGGTGAAATCATCCGCTTTTTATTTATTAAGATCCAGCACTCGAGTCAAAATGCGCCAAACTTACTTTATAGCCGACCTACACTTATCTGAGAGCCGCCCAGATATCACCGCTGCTTTTTACCAGTTTTTAGATAGCCACATTGTTAATAAAGATGTCGATGCTTTGTATATTTTGGGTGATTTTTTTGAAGTGTGGGTAGGCGATGATTATGTCACGCAATTATCCACAGACGTCGCTGCAAGGCTCAAGCAGGTAAGCAATAACGGCACGTCAGTGTTTTTTATTCATGGGAATCGCGACTTTATCATGCGTGATGGCTACGCTAAAAAAGCCGGTATGACTATACTCGATGAACAAACGGTGATTGATTTATATGGCACACCTACTGTCATATTGCATGGCGATGAAATGTGTACTCAAGATATTGAATACCAAAAATTTCGTAAAAAAGGTCGAGGTTGGTGGTGGCCACGTTTAATGCTGGCACTACCCTTGTGGTATCGCCGAAGTGTGGCAAAAAAAGCACGCGAAAAATCAAAGCAAAACCAAGCCGGAAAATCATTAGACATCCTCGATGTGACCGAAGAAGCCGTGCTGAATGTTTTTGCAAAACATCAGGTGAATAATATGATCCACGGACATACTCACCGCCCCGATGTACATCACTATAAAGCACATGGTGAAGCCCTTACTCGCACAGTCCTGGGCGATTGGTACACGCAAGGGTCATATTTAGTTGTGACACCTGAGTCTCAAAAGCTCATGTCGACTCCTTTTTAAGTTGACAAGCAATTAGCTTCTTCCCAAATCTGGCATAGTAATCGTGAATTGGGTTTTATAGAAGTCCTCAGTCTGTGGGTCCGAATCTAATGTTATTTCACCGTGCAATACCTCAGTAACCCATTGATGTACCATATATAAACCTAAACCTGTGTTCCCATTCCCTCGAGCTGTTGTATAAAATGGTTCAAAGATATTACTTTTTACATCATCACTAATACCACACCCGCTATCAGAAACTGTAAGCCTTATAGCTTCACCATTATATTGCTCGACTTTAATGTTTATTGCGCCCGATTGAAATTCGTCGAATGCATGATTCATCGCATTCATAACTAAATTTTCAATAACTTGCGAAATAATACCTGGGCGGCTGGCAATATGTTTATCTGTTAAAAGTTGGGTACTAATTTTCACAGAAGAAGTTTTTAACCGTGAGTTTAATGAAAGAAGCAATTCTTTTATTAGTTTATCAAAATCACACAACTCAACTTCATCACTGTGACGTTCTATAGCCATTTTTTTAAAACTTTTAACAAGAACAGCTGTTTTTTCTAAGTTCGTTTTAGCGAGTACTAAATTCTCATTAAAGCTAAACATTGTTTCGTCTAGCATTGACTTGGTTAACCCTTTTTCTACTGCTTTGCTTAACTTTTTTAATGCTAAATCTGCGTTAGATATTGAAATTAATGCACCACCAATAGGCGTATTCATTTCATGTGCAACACCTGCAACAAGAAGACCTAATGAAGAAAGTTTACGTGCCTCAATTAAACTTGCTTGCAATGCTAATTGCCGTTTAAGTGTCTTATCTAACTGACGATTCACAATTGCGAGTTCGACTTTGTCAACATACAGTTTATTCGACAGAGTTAATAATTTATTTTGGTATTTATGATCACGATAAATCAAACCAAAACTAACCAAACTTAACAATAAACCAACTATAGCCGTTAATTGAACTGCAAAGCGCTTCTCATTATTAATTAAACCATTTGGACTGCTCAATAGAATGATTATTTCTTTATTCGCATCACTGATATTGTTTTTACTTTCTGGTATTGAATGCATCGAAAAACGGCGATACGTAAACATATTATTATCGATTAAGATGGAATTTATGCCTGTTTGACCCTGTGTCATCGTACTCCAAAGTTCAGGAGACCGAATGGCTAACGTATTGTTTGGTTTGTTATACATAAACCCCCACTCTAACGCAGGATCTTTATTTAAAAGCCAAAAACCATCTTGATTTAAAATACTTACTTGAGCCATTTTTTTGTTAAACGTTTGTATTTCTCTAAACAAGTAATCGAGGTTAAAATTCACGACTATCAGGCCATCAATAAGGTACTCGTTCCTATTTGTTCTGTATGTTACGCGAATTGTGGGCTCATGCGGCTTAACTATTTTTCCTCGTTCAATATTTAAGTCAACCTGTGAAGTGAATGTGTTTGGTGCTTCAACTTGCATGCCTTGGATAAAATAATACCTATTTTTTTTATTCTGCAAGAAGCGCTGTTTAACAATTGTGTTTTTATTCTGACTGATATCAACCCTAAAGCGCTCTTGGCCTTGCGAGTCAATCCACCTTACTTGAGAAATATTTTTTGTAGCTGCTGCAAAGTTTAAAAAATACTCATTGATGCGAGGCCTTTTCTCATAAATTGTTGATAACGCCTCAGATCCATTTTTTTTTAAAACTGAACCCTGCCCGAGTATTTTTGTCAATTTTTCAATGCTGCTTATTTCTCTCGTAAGGCTATTACTTATAAATGTGAGCTTTTCATCTTGTATCGCATTAAGTTCATTTATTTCACTTTGATAAACCTGCGAATAAATCAACCACATAATTAATAGGTTAATAAACGCGCTAAACAAAGACTTTAATATTAAACCTTTATTTGACGCTGTAAGTGTAGGATCAGTGTTATTCATGTTTGTCGGTATAACGATTTAACCAAATCAGTAAATCATCCATAAATTGGGGTTTTGAAAAATAATAACCTTGCGCTGTTTCGCATCCTTGTTCGAGCAACCAGCTAGCCTCGAATTCATTTTCAACTCCCTCCGCAATAACAAGAAAATTATATTGCTCCGCTAAAGAGAGGATCATTTTAATCATATACTGGTTATTTTTGTTAGACTCGAGGTTAGTAACAAAGTACTGATCAATTTTTATTGATGTAGAAGGTATTTCGTTTATATGTGCCAACGATGAATACCCAGTCCCAAAATCATCAATACTAACTTTCAAGCCTAAGGCTTTAAATCGCTCTAACGTTTCTTTTATCAAACCATAGTTACTTATCGCCTGCGTCTCTGTAACTTCGATTTCGAGCTGTGAAGGAGAAATTCCATGCGCGTCAATTTTTGACTTTACCTGATTAAAATAATCTGGGTTAACTAAATCGTACGAAGAGGCATTAAACGCTACAGGTAAATTAAAGCCGTGACTATTTAACACTTTGATACTTTGTAGTACTTTTTCAAAAATGACATTGTCGAGCTCATTAATCAAACCAGCGGTCTCGGCAAGCTCTATAAATTCATCTGGGCGCACAAACGAGCCGTCAGCCAATCGCCACCTTGCTAAAGCTTCAAAACCAACCGGTGTTAACGATGATAAACTCATTTTTGGCTGCAATGCCACTTCTAAACTTTTAGTGCCAATAGCCGTTCTGAGTTGCGCCATTAACTGATAACGCCTCGCTATTGCTTGTGTTTTTTCTTTGGTGTGTTTGATGTAGTGAACTTGATTTGACTTTATAGTTAAACTTGACTCAGCCAAATTAATAATTTTATCTGGTGATAATCCAATCACTGAACTCAGCTCAAGCTCCAAAGTACTAACATCTATAAATTGCTTTACGTTTTCAATTTCATATTGTTGTTTGCTTTGAAACAGTTTTACACCTTCAGCGATATCAAAATCATCGCTAACTAACAGGCCAAATGCTCTGTTACTAATAAGCGCAATACGAGGCATTTCTTGCGCGAAAACTGATGTAATACTGTCGTGCACTAATTTAATAAGTTTATTACAAAACTCATGACCAAATGTGAATGACTTTTCATCAAACTGATAAATATCAAAAAGCAATAATCGGGTTTTCAAGCGCTCGCGCGAGTTCATGTTTTTTATTTCTCGCATTAACCAATTTCGATTTTTTAAGTTAAGTGTGACATCGGTATAGGCAAGCTCAGTTAGACGGTTCAACAATGATATATTTGAAAAGCCAGTATTAACATTTTCACTAAACACTTTTAGTAAATACTCATGTTGTTCATTGATGGGGTTGTTTGATTTTACTATTGTGATGTAATCAACTTCCCCCTCTGCTGGGGCACCAAAGAAAAACACACTGTGATGTTTGGCAAAAACATGTTGGCGACGCTCAATTGCAGATTGAAAGTCTTGGTAAATCTCTTCAGATAAAGTATTTTCATGAAGCGTCCCCTTAGCCCCTCTGAAACAACCTTGAGTAGAAAGTATTGTTGCTTTGCAATCAATAGAAGAATTGCTAGAACAAAATATGCCGCCTCCTTGCGTAATATTTAAAATATTACTAATTTCTTCAAGTACAGCATATGAAAATGAAGCCATATCATGCTTACTATTAATACTACGGGACGCATCTAATACTAGCTGCAAGCCTTGTTTGGCTGATTTTATCTGAGAAATATACTCCCAAGTACGCATATTACTGTTTACGATTGATTGTAATTTTTCAACAGAAATGTCTGATTTATTCCAATACTCATCTATGTCGAGCACTTTCATTACTTCAGCCTCGGGAGCAAAACCAGGTTGTCCTGTCAACAGGACAATTCTCATTTCAGCATTACCAATGATTTCTCTTATTGTATTGACCAAGCGTAAACCAGAATCATCATCTTCCATCACTACATCAATAAAAATTAAAGCAATATCGGGGTGCATACTTAACGCAAGGGCAGCTTGTGACACGGAGTTTGCCGTCAGTAATTCAAACTTATAGCCGTCCTTAACATTTAGAACTTTTAAGCTGTTAATTAACGCATTTTGATAATCTAAATCATCTTCAACGCTTAAAATTTTCCATATCTTTAAGTCTTTATCTACTGCTTTTTCTTCTTCAGCAAATAAAAACAATCCATCTTTATCGCTCATACTTTTCACCAAAATTAAACAGAGGAGTAAACCTTATAAATCCAAGCCACCTCAAAATACAGAACTCAGCGTTGCACAGGGAATTAAAATCAAAGCGTTACTTTTCAACAATGGCCATCCCTTTTTAGAAGGAACAGCGATGGGAGTAAGTACCTTTGAAACGCCCTGCGAGTTGGTTTAAAAGCGATGTATACTGCGTTATTGATTTTAACAAGGTAACAACCATTATTTACAATCAATACCTTGGCTACATCGATTTTTAATTCCAATGGCCCTCGCATCTTGAGGAGGCTTTGGTATTAATAAATCTCAATAATTGAATTAAATACCCAATTAGAGAACACCCTGAATTAACACTAGAAGAGAGATGGTAAAGAGTCCAATTTGTTTCAGAAATAAAATGGATATTGGCAATAAATGTGTTTTATTTTGGTAAGTTATATAGCAATTGTTAACGCCAAAGAGCCGCTATATGTGGCGCTCAAACACCGAGCCCAAGAAAAAATAAAAAATTTAAAAAAAATCAAAAAAATGTATTAAATAATCATGGATTGAAAGGAAGAAGAAATATTTATAAAACTTAAAAGATAAGTGCCCTAATACACAAAACAAGGAGATATCGAGTGTATTAGGAAGCCGCTCATGTCTTATTGATTAATTTAATGCTTGGTGTTTAGTGTATTTTTAGGTGGGTAATCCACTATGAAACTTAAAGTCCTCATCAGGGCTAGAGATAAGCTCAGCTTCTAGATTACCAAAAAATTCAACCCGTTCCGTAATATCAAACTGTGCAATTTCTTGCGCTAAGGCTAAGTAATCTTGATAATGACGCGCCTCAGAACGCAGGAGCGAAATATAAAAATCACCTAGGCGTTTATCAACATGTGGTGCAAGTTTTGCAAACCGTTCGCATGAGCGGGCCTCAATATATGCACCTACTATCAGTTTATCCACTAACGCGTCTGGTTCAAAGGTTTTAACGTGGCGTAACATACCTTTGGCGTAACGGCACGGCGTAATACTTTTATATTCAACGCCATACTCATCCATAATTTCAAGTACCTGATAAAAATGATGTAGCTCTTCTTTTATCAGCATCACCATTTTGTCAATTAAGTCTTGCCCATAAGGTGAGTTAGATTTAGGAATAATAGACTTCGTTAGTTTATTTTTAGATGCTAAATCACGCCAATTTCCTTCACGCTTGTAAATAAGCGTTTCAAACGGTTTAAGCCATTCAAGCAGAGCGTCACCACTTTCCTTGTCTACTGCGTATTTTCTTATTAAAAACATTGCGCTTTGCGCGGCTTTTAACTCACAAATTAAGTGATCGATTAGGATTATAGGTAGGTTTTCTTTTTTAGTTGCTTTATCGATCCAACCATTTGGCGTTTCACAGTTTAAAAAGTCGTTGATTGGTTGCAAAAGTTCGCTATGTGGCACAGTTGGAATTGCTCATAAAATAGAATAATAGAAACCGTATATTACCATGGAACACCGACAAAGATAAATCAGCCCAACCTCTACTAATGTCTAATACACCTTAGCAAATGGCACTTTCTTGACAAGGTCGAATTACTGAACCATAACTTAATATAAGCTGTATAAAAATAAAACAGTAAATTTATCCTTTTAAGGGGCACGCAATGATTTTAAACCATTTATGGGGCATTTATGCTCACCCACTTGAAGAGTGGCAAACGATAGACAACCGTCATGAAAGCCTAAGCTATAGCCTTTCTCACATCCTGCTTATTGCATTATTTCCATCTGCAATGGGGTATTACTCTTCAGTGTATCTAGGCTGGAGCATTGGCGCCGGAAACCCTGTTTTCCTCACGCATGACAGTGCACTTTTAATTGCGATCGCCATGTATGCCGCATTAATTATAGGTGTTTTTGCACTTGCCTATTTATCTCATTGGATGGCGGTTACGTTCGGGGCAAAGCCCACTTTCACTCAAACACTCGAGCTTGCAGCTTATACTTCAACGCCGGTGTTTATGTCTGCACTAGCAGCATTTATACCTGAGTTGTGGTTCGTAGTATGCGCAGGCATGGTCGCATTAGCATACTCTGTCTATTTGCTTTACACTGGCGTACCGATTTTAATGCATATTCCCGAAGAAAGGGGGTTCATCTACGCAAGTTCAGTTGTTACATGCGGCTTGATTCTATTGGTAATTATTTTAGCCGTCACAGCTATGTTGTGGACAAATGGCATTATTAACCCAGCATTTACATAAATGTTGTTCTTGAGCTGAGATAGTCAATTTTTGAAGTAGAAAACAGGCGTGAAGAAGTTATTAAATGTGTTTCGTTATTTTCCTTTCCTATGCAAAAAAGGAGCTAAATTAGCTCCTTTTTTTTTGCGCTTGCAAATTCAGTTAATCTGAACCGTTTTCTTCTTGGTTATGTAATTCTAACCCTGAAGACATTGCGCTTTCTCGCGTTGATTTAGCGGAGTCATTACGCAGTCTATCAATACGATTAAGGTAATCTTGATCGATACCGCCTGTAATGTATTGACCATCAAATACTGAAGTTTCAAACCGGCTAATTTCTGGATTTTCTTGGCGAACTGCGGCAATTAAGTCATCGAGTGATTGGAAGATTAAACCATCAGAGCCAATGCTAGCGTTAATGTCTTCTACTTCACGACCATGAGCAATAAGCTCAGCAGCAGATGGCATATCAATACCATACACGTTCGGGAAGCGAATTTCTGGTGCAGCTGAGGCAAAGTAAACATTCTTAGCGCCTGATTCACGGGCCATTTCAACGATTTGAGCTGAAGTAGTACCACGCACAATTGAGTCGTCAACTAATAGAACATTTTTACCTTTGAACTCACGATCAATAGCATTCAGCTTTTGGCGCACTGACTTTTTACGCATTTCTTGGCCTGGCATAATAAAAGTACGACCAATATAACGGTTTTTCACAAAGCCTTGACGGTAAGGTAATTCAAGTACGCGGGCTATCTCAAGCGCTACATCGCACGATGTTTCAGGGATAGGAATAACCACATCAATGTCTTTATCAGCCCAGTCACGGGCTATTTTTTCACCTAACTTGGTGCCCATGTTTACGCGTGTTGCATACACTGACATACGGTCTATATTTGAATCTGGACGAGCAAAGTAAACAAACTCAAAGATACACGGTGAATAAGAGGCTTTTTCAGCACAAGCTTGAGAATAAAACTCACCCGCTTCGGTTACGTAAATTGCTTCGCCTGGTGCTACATCGCGTACAAACTCAAAACCATCAGTTTTTAGTGCTACACTCTCTGAAGCGAACATGTACTCTGTACCGTTTGCAGTTTCTCGCTTACCAAATACGAGTGGACGAATGCCATTTGGGTCACGAAATGCAAGCACACCATGGCCAATTACCATTGCGATGGCTGCATAGCCACCTTGTACTTTGCTAATAACCTCAGTGACAGCAGTGAACACATCTTCAGCATCAAGCTTCAATTTGTCAGCTTTGCTTAACTCATGAGCCATGATGTTAAGTAAAATTTCAGAATCTGATGTCGTGTTAACGTGACGGCGTGCTTCAGAGAATAATTGCTCTTTAAGCTGCTCTGCATTGGTTAAGTTACCATTATGAGCTAAGGCAATACCAAACGGTGAGTTAACGTAAAAAGGTTGTGCTTCTGACGAGCTAGACGAGCCAGCTGTTGGGTAGCGTACATGGCCGATACCAATAGTCCCTTGTAAGCGCTTCATATGACGAGTGTGAAAAACATCTTTCACTAAGCCATTCGCTTTACGTAAACTAAACGTGTTGTTCTCTATGGTAATGATGCCCGCAGCATCTTGACCACGGTGTTGCAAAACAGTTAAGCCATCATATATCGCCTGATTTACAGGAGATGTTCCGACTATTCCAACGATACCGCACATGCAATTTTTCCTCGGTGATTAACGGTTGACCGAATTTAAAAAGCTTGAATTGTTTTCGAGGTACGAAAAGAACCACTCAACAACAAAGCCAAATTCTGGGATCAAAATAGAATTACCCCACCAATGCGTATTTGGCGCACCGGTAAAAGCATCAAGAAAGAAGAGTAACGCGCTCACGACCAACACGCCACGCAGTGCACCAAACACAATGCCAAAGACACGGTCGGTGCCAGATAAGCCTGTACGTTGTACAAGTTCACCTAAGAGGTAGTTTAACATTCCGCCTAACAATAGCGTCGCAAAGAATAATATGGCAATGGCCGCTGCATTTCTTAAAAGGGGTTCAGAAATACTGGTTAGGAAGGAGGCTAAATATTGGTAAAATAAACTAGAAATGATAAAAGCGCCGGCCCATACGGCTAAAGACATTGCTTCTTTAATAAAGCCACGAATTAAACCTATGATAGTAGACAGTGCAATAATGCCAAGAATGGCGTAATCAACCCAGATCATAATAACCAACTAGTCGTTAATTTGGGGCGCATTCTATAAGACAACCCGCCCAATTGCCAGATCATTTTGTTACTTCGAATTGCGTAACTTTGCCGTTTAACTTTGTAAGTTCTTTTAATTCAGGCAGTTTGCTTTGAAGTTGCGCTTTATCTAGCGATGGACCAACAAAAACTTTGGTTAAAGTACCGTTTGGAGTTTTAACTGGACGGGTAAAGGTTTTAAAACCATTTGCCTTAAGTTTAGCTTGAAGAGATTTAACATTCGCTGCATGAGAAAAGCTGCCTAGCTGGATAACATAGGCCATTTTGGTCAGGTTTTCTTCTGGCTGACGAACAGGCTCTGGGGCTTGCTCAATCTGTTTTTGAGTATTAATCGCCGGAGTTGAATGTGTGTTTACTTGCCCATTGCTATCCGTTGTTGCTGTAACGAACTCTGGTTCTGCGGTTATAACTTCAGGCGCCTTGTCTGCTTTATTGTCACTGAGTAATGCATCATCATTTGAAATATCTTCAACGACTTGCATTTTTGGTTGCTCAGCATTGGCAAACGAGTCATCTATTGTTTCTTGCAAATCAATGGTTTTGAACTCAGGACGTTCAGGTATGGCCTTAAACCCTTCTTGGTAATGCACCTTCTCACCATCCAATATATTTGGAATAAATATGATAGCTGCAATCACTACAATGCTGGTGCCGACTAAACGATTTATGAAGCCTGAGTTCACTGTGTATCTCTCTATTTTTTCCAATATTGAATTGCTGCTGCAACCGTAAAAAATGAACCAAAAACAATGAGCACTGAACGCTCATCCATTTTTGGGAGTAGAGCATTTAGCGCGCTTTCAACATTCTTGTATTGCGCCAGTGGTGCATGAGATTTTACATTATTCATTGCATTGGCTAAGTTTTCTACTGTATCGCCTCTAAAGCAATCAAGACCAGCTAAATGCCATTGGTCTATAACAGGGCTTACTTCATTTAAAACAGCTACTTTATCTTTATCTTTAAGCATAGCGACTAACGCATGAACTTTAAAGCCTTGATCTGC
Organism: Pseudoalteromonas sp. 3D05; assembly: GCF_002723455.1. GTDB lineage: Bacteria > Pseudomonadota > Gammaproteobacteria > Enterobacterales > Alteromonadaceae > Pseudoalteromonas. The sequence continues at coordinate 136,485 of NZ_PDUS01000011.1, forward strand.
TAAGTGCTTTAATTTTTTGGTCAAGTAACGTGCTGATTCAGGATTATGTGCAACATCAGTATAAACCAAAGGCGATGAACTTAGCCTCTGAAAGCGCCCTTCGACCACTAGATTACTTAAACATTTATTGATTACATCTTTGCTAGGCAATAAATCAAGCACAGCGAGTGTAGTCAATGCAGTGGCTGCATTTTGACAAGGAATACTTGGCTTCACAAACTCATAATCAAATTCACTAAATTGCCAAGTAAAGCTGCTTTGATGCTCTTTAAATACAAAATCCTTACCAGAAAGATACATATCCGCCGCAACTTCTGTGCCGTAATCAGTCACAGTATGAGGTATATTTAAATCCCCAACGATAGCTGGTGTATTAACCCTAAAGATGCCCGCTTTATCGTAGCCAACTAATTCGCGGGTATCGCCAAGGTACTCTTTGTGGTCTAAATCTATCGTGGTTATAACACTTGCATAAGGAGTGACGATATTTGTAGCGTCAAAACGGCCACCGAGGCCCACTTCAAGTAGTACGTAATCCACGCTATGGCGTTTAAATATCGCCAACGCACCTAAGGTGCCATACTCGAAGTACGTTAATGGTGTTTCACCACGACCCTGCTCTAACAAGTCAAATGCATCAACGTGAAATTGATCATCAAGCTCAGCGCCATTAATGCGAACACGTTCATTGTATTGAATTAAATGCGGAGAAGCATACGTGCCCACACTGTACCCTTGAGCCAACAAGAGTGACTCTAAACAACGTGCTGTAGTACCTTTGCCGTTTGTGCCGCCAATCAGAATAATTTTACTTGAGGTGTCTAATAAACCAATGTTGCTGGCAACGTCGGCTACGCGCTCGAGCCCCATAGCTATATTTGCAGGGTGAACACTTTCTAAATAACAAAGCCAATCATCAAGGCTTGATGATTGGCTAGGAATATTTTTTGTCATAGCGTGTAATCAGTTAAGCTGAAATTTACGCTACTCTATGCTCTTGTTCAGTAGAAGGCAAGTTCATAAATTTAGCCAGTACGCGAGCTAGCGTATCACGCATCTCACGACGGTCTACAATCATGTCAATTGCACCATGCTCGAGTAGGAATTCACTGCGTTGAAAACCATCCGGTAAGGTTTCACGTACTGTTTGCTCGATAACACGTGGTCCAGCAAAACCAATTAACGCTTTTGGCTCAGCCACATTGATATCACCTAACATTGCTAATGACGCCGATACCCCCCCCATTGTAGGGTCGGTCATCACCGAAATAAACGGCAAGCCTTTTTCACTCATTTTAGCAAGTGCAGCACTGGTTTTGGCCATTTGCATTAACGACATAAGCGCCTCTTGCATACGTGCACCACCTGAGGCAGAAAAACAAATAAGCGGCATGTTGTGCTCTAAACATTGGTCAACAGCATCTACAAAACGCGCGCCAACAACCGACGCCATTGAGCCACCCATAAATGAGAACTCAAATGCAACAGCAGCAACAGGAATACCTTTTAATCGACCTTTCATCGCAACTAAGGCGTCTTTTTCGCCACTTGATTTTTGCGCTGCGCTAATGCGGTCTGAATACTTTTTAGAATCTTTGAACTTTAAAACATCTTTTGGTTCGTGCTCGGTACCTAGCTCTTGACGATCTGCATCATCAAGAAAATGCTCTAAACGTTTACGTCCACTCACCCGCATGTGATGATCACATTTAGGACATACATTCAGTGATTTTTCTAACTCTGCTTTATATAAAATCGAATCACAATCTGTACATTTAGCCCAAACCCCTTCAGGGATCTCTTTACGGCCAGAAGATTTTGTCGTTTTAGGTAAGATTTTTTCTAACCAACTCATTTGCAACTCTCTTAATACTGTTCTGTGTCGCTTCCTGCCCGAATATACAGGCAGACAATTTTTTCAATTAAAACATGAATTACACGCCGACGGTATAAAAAACTGGTCTTAGTAGTGAAATGACCTTGACTTCTGGCGGCTTAGAAATTCTTTATTTATCCGAATCTGCTAAAAATAAAGGGCCCAGCGTTGTTGATGGGATCTCAAACTGCGCAGGATAATCAACATCAACAAGATATAAACCCGCCGCTTTAGCCGTTGCACTGGCTTTTGCGCGCTCTTTTAAATCAAGTAGCTCTTTAAGCCATACCGGCTTGTGCTTATGTAATCCAATATCCATTAAACACCCTGTAATATTTCGCACCATGTGATGTAGAAAAGCATTCGCTTTTATATCAATAATCACATAGTCGCCTTGGCGTTTAACAGATAAGTGATGAATAGTTCTATTTGCTGTGTTTGCTTGACAATGCAGCGCACGGAACGATGTAAAATCGTGCTCACCAATTAAATACTGACAGGCTTCTTGCATTTGAACTTCGTCTAATGGGTGATAAAAATGCGTGACACCTTCATTCATAATCGCCCCGCGGTAAGCGAAGTTATAAATAACGTAGCGGTAACGCCTTGCTGTTGCGCTAAAGCGAGCATGAAAATCTTCGCTGACAGGTTTCGCAAATCGAATAGCAATATCTTTTGGTAGGAGTGTGTTCATTCCCATTGTAAAGGCAACCATTTCTCGGTCAGCCTCAGTATCAAAATGTACCACTTGACCCGTGCCATGAACGCCCGCATCGGTGCGTCCCGCACAAACAATTTCAACTGGGTGATTACAAATACGCGAAAGCGCTGTTTCTACTTCTTGTTGTACACTGTTAACGTGCGATTGACGCTGCCAACCACTGTATCGTGCGCCGTTGTATTCAACCCCAAGTGCTACTCGCATAATGACTGCTTTACCTACTGTGCTAATGAACGAGGCATTTTATGCTATATAGCAATCTAATAAAAGTGACACTATACAAATAAACTAATCGCCACACCTTTCATTTAAAAGGTGTAATAAAAAAGGGCCTAAACGTGAGTTCAGACCCTTTGTTTATATAAAACACTATTAGCCTAATTTAGCCTTCAAACTCTGCGCTTCTTGTTGCACTTCTTCAGGGCCATTCGCTATAACATCTTCAATAGCATCAAGCGCTGAGTCCATATCGTCTATTTCAATGTATGCGCGCGCTAAATCAAGCTTGGCAGAGTAGCCTCCGCTCTCTAAATCTACATCAGTCGGGTTTTCTCCCGCCAATAATGCATCATATTCACTTAGCCCCACATCCATATCAATGTCGTCATAAGGTTCGTGTTCAGGGCTTGCATCATCACTTTGTTCTATCAAGGCATCAATATCTACAAATTCATCATCAACAGGATCAAGGGTGCTTTGAGAGCTTTCTAACTCACTTGCTGGCGTGTCAGTTAACCCATTCAGCTCTGTTAGGTCCTCATTAAGCAACGCATCAAAGTCAACATCAAAATCATCACTGTCTTCAATGTTTAAAGGCTCAGGCTCCGCTAACTCACTGAGTAAAGAATCAAAATCAGTTTGAGTAAGATCGGCCATAAAGTCATCATCAAGTTCATCGTCTGATAAACTTGTTTCATCAATACTGCTTTCTAACTCTGTAGCAACGTCATCGTTAGCTATCTGACCAAGGGCCTCTTCATTGATATCATCAAGTTGACTGTCAAACACTGGCTCTTTCTTTTCATCATCAACCAGTAATTCATCCCCAATCAAGGGCTCGTCATCAAAATCTTGCTCTAATGTGTCAGAGTTTTCATTTGCGGACATAGCCTCAGCTAAGTCTTGCTCAGCTTGACTTAATTGTAATTCAGCATCATCAACAACTTCATCTTGCGCGAATGCGTCTAATTCATTGCTCTGGGTTGAATCATCAATTAAAGAATCTATTTCATTTTCATCATTGAGGTCAACATCCACTGTTTCATTGACTTCTGGGGTAATTGTTTGCTCAAGCTCTGAACTTGACTCTGGAATATCAAGCTCATCTTCCAATGGTTCATTGCTAATAAAGTCATCTTCAATTAACTGTTCGTCATCAAAATCATGTTCTAAATTATCAATTTCTTGACCGCCAGCCATCGCATTTGCAAGATCTTGCTCTGTTTGACTTAGTGGAAGTTCTGCCTCATTTTGAGGTGAATCCATATCGTCATAGTCAAGCTCAAGCTCTGGGTATTCTTCAAGCTCTTGACTAGGAGTTATATCTTCAGTTTCAGGTGATTCATCTTCAGCTGTTAAATCAATATCTGATGAAATTCCCTCTTCGTCGAGTGGGTCATCCCCTAAATCTATTTCAACTTCTTCAATATCATCATTAAGATCATCTGTAGAAGACCACTGTGGATCAGCAACATAATCGTCTTCTTGTTGCAGTTCATTTAGTAATTCATCAACACTTTTTAAAGCAGGATCATCATATTCATCCAGAAGGTCTTCTTCATCCATAATGACGTTTGAGTCATCACCCTCTGGGAATTCAGACAACTCAGATTCTGCCTCAAGTTCAGGCTCTTCCTCAAGCTCTGGCTCTTCTTCAAGTTCAGGTTCTGCTTCAAGCTCTAGTTCTTCTTCAAGTTCTGGTTCTGCTTCAGGCTCTGGCTCTTCTGCAAGTTCTGGCTCTGCTTCAAGCTCAGGTTCTTCCTCAAGTTCTGGCTCTTCTGCAAGCTCTGGCTCTTCTTCAAGCTCAGGCTCTTCTTCAAGCTCAGGCTCTTCCTCAAGCTCAGGCTCTTCTGCAAGTTCTGGCTCTGCTTCAAGCTCTGGCTCTGCTTCAGGCTCAGGTTCTGCTTCAGGCTCTGGCTCTTCTGCAAGTTCTGGCTCTGCTTCAAGCTCAGGCTCTGCTTCAAGCTCAGGCTCTGCTTCAAGCTCTGGCTCTGCTTCAAGCTCAGGTTCTTCTTCAAGTTCTGGCTCTGCTTCAGGCTCAGGCTCTGCTTCAAGTTCAGGCCCTGCTTCAAGCTCTGGCTCTGCTTGAAGCTCAGGCTCCGCTTCAAGCTCAGGCTCTTCTGCAAGCTCAGGCTCTTCTGCAAGCTCAGGCTCTTCTGCAAGCTCAGGCTCTGCTTCAAGCTCAGGCTCTGCTTCAGGCTCTGGCTCTTCTTCAAGCTCAGGTTCTACTTCAAGTTCTTCTAAATCTGGTTCATCAGTGAGGGACGACGCTATACTTTCTACATCATCAACGTTTAACTCATCTTCAACAGCTGACAAGTCCTCCATTGAATCTGACAACGCTTCATCAAGTTCTGAGTCATGCTCATTCGCTGTATGTTGCGCTTCTTGATTTGATTGAGGTTGTTCGTTTGTTGCAGCATCATCGATTAAACCTTCGATATCATCTAAATCAAACTCATCCTCTTCTTCAACTAATTCAGTTGGCTGTTCAGCATCATCAATGAGTGAGTCGATATCATCTAAATCAAATTCGTCGTCTTCTTCAACCAATTCAGCTGGCTGCTCGGGCTGTGCATTGCTTTGCTCTGCATCATCAATGAGTGAGTCGATATCGTCTAAATCAAATTCGTCGTCTTCCTCAACCAATTCAGTTGGCTGCTCTGGCTGTGCATTGCTTTGCTCAGCATCATCAATGAGCGAGTCGATATCGTCTAAATCAAATTCGTCGTCTTCTTCAACCAATTCAGCTGGCTGCTCGGGCTGTGCATTGCTTTGCTCTGCATCATCAATAAGTGAGTCGATATCATCTAAATCAAATTCATCGTCTTCTTCAACCAATTCAGCTGGCTGCTCGGGCTGTGCATTGCTTTGCTCTGCATCATCAATAAGTGAGTCGATATCGTCTAAATCAAATTCGTCGTCTTCTTCAGCCAATTCAGCAGGCTGCTCGGGCTGTGCATTGCTTTGCGCTGCATCATCAAT
>NZ_PDUS01000026.1 GCF_002723455.1 Pseudoalteromonas sp. 3D05
ACGTTTTCTTGCAGTAGCCACATTTCACCCTGATTAATTTTCATACTAATTAAACGTTAGTAAAAAATTGGCGAAATACAAACTTTATGATGGGTGTCTACGTTATTGTGTTTAAGGCAAGAGTTGCTCATCTCTGACGATAAACTAAAAAATATTTCAGCCGAAATGAAAATAGCGCGTCATACATACAGTGCAATGATCCACTCTCAATTTACACAATGGTCACTCACTCCCAGTGAGCAAGAGGTCGCCCATGCTGTTATTAAAGGGATTAAGCTTTAAAGAAATAAGTGCAATAAGGCATACCAAGGAAAAAACTGTTCGCCAGCAAGCATCGGTCATTTACAGCAAAGCAAACGTTGAGGGGCGCCATGAATTTGCAGCTTGGTTTTTAGAGGACTTTATTGAAGTTGTGTGATCCTCAATTTTTAGTTAACTAGTTGCACTATCATTTAATATTACTGTTTACGTAGGCAGCTGTGCCTTCTTGGCCTATACTTTAAGCATCGCGACTTTTACGATCATGCGCGTTCCTTTTACTTAACCAATTGAATAGGCAGATTTTATAGAATTTGGTTGGATTATTTTTTTACTTGCAGTGGTGACTTAAAATGCACATCATACCCACACATTTTGTACTGGATTTAATTTATGCCTAAAGACATATTAGCTCGTAACAACGTCAAAATAATTGGCGATGGTGATACAACAATTATGCTCGCGCATGGGTTTGGCTGTGACCAAAATATGTGGCGATTTATCCAGCCTATGTTAGCCCCAAACTATAAATTGGTGCTATTTGATTATGTAGGGTGCGGTCAATCAGACACATCTGCTTTTAGTAAACAACGCTATCAATCACTAAACGGTTATACACACGATGTAATCGAGATTTGTGAAGCATTAAAACTCAAAGATATTGTCTTCATTGGTCACTCTGTTAGCAGCATTATAGGAATGCTCGCAGCTATTGAATCACCGAGTTTGTTTAAAAAAATTATAATGGTTTGCCCCTCCCCTTGCTTTCTTAACTTACCACCAAACTATTTTGGAGGCTTTGACAAAAGCGACTTAGAAGAACTAATTGATTTAATGGATAAAAACTACATTGGCTGGGCTAATTATTTGGCACCTCTCGTAATGGGGCAAAATAATAAAACTGAGTTAATTAACGAATTATCTGAAAGCTTTTGCTCAACCGATCCTAATTATGCCAAACCTTTTGCCAAAGCCACTTTCTTCTCTGATGACAGAGCAGCACTTGAAAAGCTCACACTGCCCACTTTGATATTACAAAGCAAAGAAGACAATTTAGCATCTGTTGAAATAGGCCAATATATGCATGAGAAAATAACAGACTCAACTTTAGAGATCATAAACGCCCATGGCCATTGTTTACATATGACGGACCCTGAAACCGTATTTAGTTTAATTAATCAATTTTTAGATGAATAAACCGACGCTTGACTCGTTTCCTTGCTTATTGATTGTAACTGACATGGAAACTAATAAACTCGAATATAGCAATCAATATGCAAACGATCTGCTTGGGTTAAATGTGAATGCTGAAAATAACTTATTTGATATTCTTTCAAAGGCTAGTTCTATTTTATTTGAAAGCTATATTAGACCCGCTATTTTTAGTGTCGGCTCTTGCGAAGAAATACAGATATCTTTACTTTTAAGTGATAAAAAGAAAGCACCAGCAGTTGCTCATATCAAGCTTTTGGATTCAAAACTATACTGGTCAATTTACGTTGCGGCGGCTCGTGATAAGCTCTATCAAGAGCTGCTGGCCGCAAGGGAACACCTAGAAAGTAAAACTGAAAAGCTAACGCTTCTTACCAGAATAGACCCGCTGACTAGTTTACATAACCGACGAGCTGCTACAGACGATTTAGCTAAAATCATTAATCAGCTAAAAAGGCAGTTTATGCCGGTGTCGTTTTTAACCATTGATATTGATTGGTTTAAAAAAATTAATGATCGCTTTGGCCATAACCGAGGGGATGAAGTGTTAACTGAACTATCATGTATTTTAAAACGGGTTACACGTGCTAGTGATATTGTTGCACGCTGGGGTGGAGAGGAGTTTTTAGTTGTACTATATAAAGCAAACCTTGAAGATACTCGCGCTTTTTGCAAACGCTTGCACGAAGAAGCCAGAAAAGTGAAACCAAGCTCAGACAGTACATTGTCTATTTGCATTGGTGTATCCGTTTTACAACCTGAGGATTTAGTTTATCCGGACGTAATCGACATGCAGATCAATAAAGCTGACGAAGCGTTATATAGAGCTAAAAATAGTGGCCGTAATAGAACTGAATTTTATGAAGAGGTAGTCCCTGATTGACTGTAACGTTTTATAAATACCTTTATCGGCACACGATCCGAAATTATTAAAAATAATGAAAGTTACATTGATGGTTGCTTTTTTCCCAGCTGTGCCTGCAATTTTTTTGCTCTAATAATAATTTGCTTGTCATATTGTGAGGGGGAAAGCCAAATCGAAGCCTCACTTTCATCAGCTAAGTATATATACCGTTCTAATGAAGATGCTATTGAAGCTTGCGTTAGCGCTGATTGGCCCTTTTCTATTTGCTGATAAAAAATTGTATTATCAGCCAACTTACTAATAACTGTTTGATACCCAAGTTCCATCATGAGCTTAAACCCGATAAATCCACTCACAGTTGCACCAAGTAAAAATGCAATAACCGCTATACTTGCTTTGTTCATTTTTACCCCGAGATATTTCAAGCTTTTGTGATGGATGCATCAGCCCTAAAATGTATTATATAAAGTAGACTAAACTATTTTACTTTTTAAACTCTCCATACAACCAGCTAAAAAACTTAATAAATGGGTAATAGAGTAAACTAAACATAATCAAATGCATTAATAAAGGGATTACATTATAAGTCCCTATATGAAAGCGATAAGTCACCTCAAGCCTATCTATAACAAACGATGCCAATAGAATGACACATACACTGGTTATGAATCTTACAAAATTGTATTCTTTTTCCCTACTCAATTCCAATAATCCTTTAATAACACCAAATAGTGCTTTGTTTTTTGAATTAATTGTACATATTATAGTTAAAACTAATTGTATTAACTACACACCACGCTAACAAAGAAAGTCAAGGTTGAAGGTCGATAATTAAGCAAAAAGAGCATTTTAAAGGGAATCAACATCTCGTTATGGTTTGAAGGGTAAACGGTTTGCTGATCATATTTAATCAATGCTTAAGCAACGGTTCTAAGCATTGAAACAATTATTAACTTCCTCGACAATAACACCCCTGCGCTTGTGTAATGGTTAAGCGTGAATTAAACCCCGCTTGCAAATTATTCATTACAAGTTCCACAAAACCATTGGAAGATGAGCAAGCAACACCTTCTGAAAGTGGTCCCGCATAGGCAAGTTCTCCTGCAGAATCGACAAGTACAGCACCAGGCCTATTTGGCAACAGTTCTTTGCTCATTTTAGCGGCATCTAATACCTTTACTTTAACATCGTAATTATTTGCTAATGAGGTTAACTGCTCTACATGGTCAGCTGAACGTTTAGAACAACCACATTCGGAATCAATAACAATAGTTAAAATAGCATCGCTTGGGTTTTGCCATTGAGTTTGTTTTTTAAAGTCATCAAGCCAACCATTTTTTAACAGTTTCTGTTGCGGATCAAAAGTACTGATTGATGAAAATTGAAAATAGACAAGCCCTGCTACAACGCTGATGAACCATATAAGAATAATGGCGTAAAGCTTGATGTTTTTCTTACTTGAATTTTGCAATGCTTTGCTCTAGAACATCGATGCTTACATCAATCATTTGCACTTTAGCCGTTAGCTTAGCAACAATCGCTGAATCTTGCTCCTGACTCATACGTAACGCGTCTGCACTCGCTGATATCTGTTCTGTATTACCTACTTGCTCAGCGACAACTTTCGCCACAGAGGTCGTACTGCTAGCAACCGTTTCAATTTGCTGCGACATGCCTAAAATATTCTCTTTCATAGTGAAGCTAATATCTGTTAGCTCTTCTACCACACTCATACATTGGTTCATCGACTGAGTTGATGTTTGACTATTACTTACTAAATCTTTAAGTGTATTTGAAATTTTATCTGTAATTTTTTTGCTGCTATTTGCGAGCGAGCGCACTTCATCCGCAACGACCGCGAAACCTCTCCCCTGTTCCCCGGCTCTAGCCGCTTCGATCGCTGCATTTAAAGCAAGTAAATTAGTTTGCTCTGCAATGCCTGATATCTCATTGAGGAGGTTAGATATTACATCCCCAGCTGCAACAAGTAATTTTATTTGTTCATCTGTATGATTTAAGTGACCACGTAATTCTTGGCTTTTGTCATCTGTTTTTTCAACATCACTTAACGTGTCTCCTGCGGCCAATGTAATTGCGTCAACCTGTTGTTTCAATACATTGCTTTCGTGCTCTACCGACGTAAAACCATGAGCAACGGAACTGCCTGAATGCGCTATATCATTAGTTTGCTGGGCACGTTTATCGGCAGCAGCGGCAAGTTCATCATGGACCTCAACCAATTCTTTGGAATTACTCTTCAACGAAAAAGACTGCATCTTAACTTGTTCAATCACTGTATTTAAAGACTCCAAAAGCGAGTTAAACCCTTGAACTGTAGTATTTTTTGTTTCATCGGCGCGGGTTGAAAGTAGAACATGCTCAGGATCATTCATTATTTTATCAGTGGCTGCGGTAAGTGATAGTCCTGCACGGCGCTCTCTTTGCAAAGTGATAGCAATATAGCCAGCAACTAAAGCCTCAACAATAGCGTAGGCAGCATGAATGATAACCGTGCTAAACGCTAAACGGTCTGGATCAAAAACGTAAAAGCCTGAGTTTTGAGTCTGCAAGAAATAAAATGAAAGGTGATGAATGGCTACTAATACAATGGCAGTTATGAATACCTGCCATTGCACAAACATAATTAAGACAGCCATTAAAATAAATATTTCAAAGTGCACCTCAATTAAGCCAAACGATTGTTGAATGTGCAAAAATGAAAACATAATAAGCGCAGCGCTTGCTACATGTGCCGTTAACTTGCGTTCAGGGTGTGTCCTTAGCAACCAAATAGGCAATATACACAGGGGAAGACCTATTAAAAAAGCAGGCATCAGAGTTGAAAAATAAATGCCTAGAGCGACTGACTCAACAAAAAGCAAAACAAATAAAACTGTAAAAAGACGGCTTCTATCAGTCATGTATACCCCTAAAAATAGTAGTTTAAACGTTTATTACATTCTGTTAGATCATTTGATGATAAAAAATTCGAGGTACCCTACTGCGCACAGCAAAGTTACTTTAGTATTATAGGTTACTTTACGATATTAAGTATTTTTTTAAAGGTTGCAGAATTTGCCACTTCTGCCCATTGAAAAATAATACTTTCTGCACTTGTAATCACCGCACCAGCACTTTGCATTTGATTGAGCGCAATATCACGATGGATTTCTTTGCGTGAACAAATACCGTCAGCAATCACAAACACCCTGTAGTCATGAGCAAGTAAATCTAAACATGTCTGGAGTACACACACATGTGCTTCCATTCCAACAACAATAATCTGGGGTTTATTGTAATCTGCAAGAAGCTGTTTAAATCCATTTTCTTTAAAAGCACTAAAATGCGTTTTATCAAAATAAGTTGCCCCCTTTAACACTGCTTTTAATGCCTCATCCGTGGTGCCTAACCCTTGTTTGTACTGCTCTGTTACAAGCTGTGGAATATCATACAGCTTAGCAGCGCTAGCAAGCTGTTCGGTCACATGTTTAATTTGCTCAAACTGAGCCATCACAGGACTTAACTTACTTTGAATATCAATTACTAACAGAAGGCTTTGTGAACAACTTACTGAGAATGTTTTTTTCATGTTAGTTCCTTATTATAAGCGTAATTTATTGACGCATTTTTTTTACACTTGTTAAAAATACACTTATAATTCACTCATTAATACACTATCGCTATGCTATATTAGTCTGTAGTAACGAATTGAGCAGGGTCAACTTATACGTGCGCTTCAGTACTTTTTTTATGCTAATCTTAGCTATGATGTATGCTATTTGTTGCCAAAAGGCATATGCTAACAACTATGCCCAACAATTGCAGCGCTTGTCGCCTGATGAAGGCCTTTCACAAGGTTATGTCACTGATATTATTCAAGATGATTTAGGCTACATTTGGGTTGGCACTCGCCAAGGGCTTAATCGTTTTGATGGCTACAAAGTCAATATCCTCCCTGCTTTTGATCAATACTCTATCGTTTTACTTAAGAAAACACGCGATAACAAGATTCTTGTATCTACAGAATTTTCTGGTGCCTTTATAATAGATCCAATCACATTGGCCGCAGAACAGATTTATTCAGGTAAATTAAATAAGGAAGATAAAGCGTTTTCACCTATCCTAGCGGTGACTCAAGACGAAAATGCATTTTACTTTGCAATTAATCACCACGTTTATTTTTATAACACGACCACAAAGTCAATGTCCCGCGAGTTCTCAATTAACAAAGAAGATCATATTGTAAGAGCGCTCACTGTTAATAAAAATTATCTGTACATAGGCACAACTAACGGTCTTTACTCTAAATCAATCATTGATGATTACACAACAAAAATCCCATTTCTGCCCGAATCAAAACAAAATGATTACAACACAAACGTTAAATATCTATCCATCGATGAACAGCTTAGTTTGATAATCGGAACTGTTGAAGGACTTTACTCCATCGACTTAATCCAAGGTACAAAGCTTGACTTAGCAAACGTTAAAACACTGGTGAACGACAATAACATTTGGGACTATACAACAACACAATACGGCGACTTCATTGCAACTGAAGCAGGCCTTTACCAATACCACAGCCAAAGCGGCCAAAAAGAGCTAATCCTTAAATTTGACCAAAGTAAGTTTCACTTTACAGATAACACAATACTTAAAGTATTAGTCGATAAATCTGGGGGTATGTGGTTAGCATCACGCTCTCAGGGTGTTTTTACGTGGCCAACACTCGCTCGACGCTTCAGTAATATTCAAATAACCCATAATGGGAAGTTACACAACAACGTTATTTATAGCGTGTTTCAAGATGAACAGAATTCAATTTGGTTAGGTACAGAAAATGGGATATCTCATCTTGATAGTGATTATAAAAGCACTACTTTTTTAGATACCCTAGATGAGAAAGCATTCTATGGTGAGTTTAGTGTGTATGGCATTACAAACGCAGATCTAGGTGAACCTACTCGCTATTTATGGCTGCTGTTGTATGAAGGCCTAGCTCTTTTTGATAAACAAACTAAACAGCTTGTGCCTCTTCCCTCACAAGGACTAACAAAAGATGTTATTAATCAACCGGGTGTATATGGTTTTCATCAAATAACAGCTGACACTTTCGCATTCTTCAACAGTGATAATTATTACCTATATGATGGAAAAACAGGGAAAACTCGCATTATTAAAGGTCTTCGAGACCTACTTGACCCTGAAACTTCTTATGCATTTTTAAAGCCCCTTTCAAATAAGCCTGATGAGTTACTTATAAGTGTTTCCGGTGCGCTATACCGCTATAACGTGACAACACAAAAACTGACCTTAATCTATGAAGTTGAGAACTATAACCCCCTTTCATATGTTGTCACCTACGACACGGTTATCGACTACAACAATACACTATGGCTTGCCTCTTCGCATGAAGGACTCATTGCATTAGATGCAACAACATATGAAGAAAAAACTCGCATTAATTTTGCCCAAGGTATTAATACTAAGTCTATTTTTGCATTACAAATAGATCAGTTTGGCTTTCTATGGGCAAGTAGCCAGAATGGTTTATATCGCGTAAATCTAAACACACTGCAAATAAACGCTTATTCCGTTAAAGATGGGTTAACAGTTAATGAGTTTAACCTTGATTCACATTCTTTACTTAATGATGGCCGCATTGCTTTTGGCACTACTTTGGGATTGTTGACATTAGCACCGCAGGATTTTTTAAGTGTGCCATATTCTGAAGAAAATTTAAAAACACAGATCACTGCAATTGAATTATTTTCGAGGGATCTTAATTATCACCCTGAACAATATAAAAACGACGTATTACAATTAAGTGCTGACGATATGGGCTTGGAAGTTAGCTTCTCTAACTTTGATTTTTTAAATATCGACAAAACAAGCTACAAGGTAACTTTGAAAGGCCCTACTTCGTTTACTTATGATAAGTACAAAAAGAATAAAGTCTTTTTTACAAAGCTTGCACCAGGAAACTATCAACTCTCTATTGCTGCTTACCTTAACAATAGCAATGGTATGAGCAAACCCACAAAGCTTAATTTTAATGTTGCCTATGCACCATGGCGTTCCCCATTGGCATTATTTGTATATGGATTAATTTCTTTATCTATTGTTTTTATTATTGTTTGGCAATACAGAACAAAACGCAACACAATCGAAAACTCCCACAAGCGAGTTTTACTATCTCAACAACAAACAGACTTGGCACTAAACAGTAGTAATAGTGGGGTATGGGAGGTCAATTTAAGCACAAGTTCAGGCTCACAAAACCGTTTAACCCAAGAGCTTGGCTATCAGGTGACTAGTCATGAAGTCGGTGTTAAAGAATTTGGTCAACTAATACATCCAGATGATAAAGCACATTTAATAAAAGCATGGAACGAATTCGTCTCTAATAATAGTAATAATCAATGGCAAGCTACATACAGGCTTAAACATGCAAAAGGGCATTGGCTTTGGTATCAAGATACAGGCCGTGTATCACAAAGAAACGAACAGGGCGAAATAACCAAGGTCTCTGGTATTTACACCAACATTACCCAACACAGAGCCAACGCCCAACTTGCTGCAGTTTTAGGTGAGGCCTTTAGCCAAATAAATGATTGGCTACTCATTTTAGATAATAATTATCAGCCTATTTCTGTTAATAACAGCTTTTCAGATGCATTTTCTATTAATTCAGATGCAGATAAGCTCAATATAAAACGATTTTTATCCGCTTTAGGTAAACGTCAATATGTTGAATATATCAATGTACTACGAACCTTAAAGGCAAAAGAAAACTGGCGTGGTGATGCATATATAAAAAGTAAAACAAACCCGTCACACCCTATCCATATCAGTATTACTGCTATTGCAAAGGAAACCAAAGCGATCAGTTATTACGTGATTGTTATTTCAGACTTAACAGAGCAAAAGCAAGCAGAGAACGAGTTACGCTATTTAGCGAATTACGACCCTTTAACAAAGTTACCTAACCGTACTTTGATGTACCAGAAAATCAATGAAGCCATTCAAGATGCCAATAAGAATGAAACTCTAGCAGCCTTACTATTTATCGATTTAGATAAATTTAAGCCTGTAAATGACTCCTTTGGGCATGCAGTAGGAGATCAGCTTCTTTGTAATATAACCCAGCGTATAAATAATATGTTGAGTAAAAACTCTGTCTTAGGCCGACAAAGCGGCGATGAGTTTTTATTATTGATACAAAACTTAAAATCACCTCAATCATTGAGTACTTTGGTTAAATCCGTTTCCGAAGAATTAGGAAAAAGGGTCGAAATTAATGACTTTGCTATTAATATTTCAGCAAGTATAGGTGTTGCTCTCTACCCTTTTGATGCCGACTCTGCGGATATGTTAATTCGCCACTCTGATATTGCCATGATGCATGCTAAGCAAGCAGGTAGAAATGGCTTTAAGTTTTTCACAGAGCAAATGAATGACAAAATCACCCAAAAACTCCTGTTAGAAAATGCTTTGAAGGATGCGTTTAAAGATGATTTATTATTCAACTATTATCAACCCATAGTTAATAATAAAACTAAAAAAATCAATGCGGTTGAGTTATTGATGCGTTGGAAACACGAGGACAACTTTGTATCTCCCGCTAAGTTTATTCCTATCGCAGAGGAGGCAGGCTTAATTGATGTGTTGACTGAACAAGCGTTAGACAGAGCTTTAAGTGAGCTCTCTTCGTTACTGCGCTCAAATCCTCGATTTTATCTTTCGCTAAATTTATCACCGGTACACATTTTGAAATCTAATCTAAGTGAGCGACTGCTTCTAATTTTAGCCCGTCATCATATTAAGCCATCTCAACTGCGGTTAGAGATCACTGAAAACACCTTGCTAGAAGACAAAGAAAAAGCATCAAAACAATTACATTCACTGAGAAATGCAGGGTTTAAGTTATTACTTGATGATTTTGGTACTGGCTACTCTTCATTGACTTATTTAAGTCAATTTCCAATTGATGTTATTAAGATAGACCAGAGTTTTGTCAGAAATATCGGCTCTGACGCTTCAAATGAATCAATTATCAAAACAATTTACTTGCTTGCTGAGAACTTGGGGCTTTATTGTATTGCTGAAGGTGTTGAGACGCTTGAGCAGATAGAGTTTCTAAACAAACTTGGCTGTCACGATTTTCAAGGTTATTACTTTGCCAAACCGATGCCAGCAACTGAACTCTTAAAAGAGTCGACGCTAAATCAAGTAATAAAGCAATTAGACTGCATTTAATTGTTCGCCCACTTAACTAAGCAATTATATAATTGAGCTCTATCAACGGGTTTTGATATGAAGTCGTTCATACCTACCTGTAAGCATTTTTTCTTATCTTCTTCAAAGGCATTAGCAGTGATAGCAATAATTGTGACTGGGCCGAACTGTTGCGCATTTTTGCGTATTTCTCTGGTACATTGATAACCGTCCATATTCGGCATCTGACAATCCATCAATATCAGATCAAATTCGTGCTTGCGCATACACGAAAGCGCTAATTCACCATCCCCAGCAGTTTGCAAAGAACACCGAGTGTCTGCCAGCATTTTCGATATTACAATTTGATTAATAGGGTTATCCTCTACTAACAGAATACGAAAATTGGACAAGTCAGGTATTGCCATCTGCTTTTCTTCAATTTCAGCTGACTGCGCAAGCTCAATTGGTAATGATAAAGAAAAACAGCTCCCCTCGCCTACCACACTGCTTACCTCAAGCTTACCACCCATCAAGGTTAAAATACGCTGACAAATGGCTAACCCTAGCCCTGTGCCACCATAGTGCCGAGTTGTTGATATATCAGCCTGAGTAAACTCCTTAAACAAGGAAGCTTGTTGCGATTGCGAAATACCTATACCAGTATCTTGAACTGCGACTAGTAAATTCCCGTCTTTATGATCAACCTGTAATTTAATTTTACCTTTAGCTGTAAACTTACCTGCGTTGCTTAATAGGTTGTTGATGACTTGGCTTAAACGCAACCCATCAACCAATATAACTTTGGGAACATTAGGCGCAATAAGTAACTCAAAAGTCACGCCTTCTTTAACGCCTGTATTACTAAACACTTGTCCAGCTTGATTAAGTAATTGACGCACGTTCACACTTTGGTCATCAAGCTTCAGCGCACCCGCCTCTATCTTAGAAAAGTCCAAAATGTCGTTTAATATCAATAATAGATTGTTTGCGCTCTGCTGGATCATTTGCAGTTGCTCGCAACTTTCATTTTCAAGCGTATTTTCGGTCAATAGAATATCCGTTAAACCAATAATGCCATTGAGAGGTGTTCGAATTTCATGACTCATATTGGCCAAAAATTGTGACTTAGCCTGACTTGCCTTATTAGCAAGAGCCACCGCTTTTATTAATTCGTTTGTTTTCTCGTTTACCTGCTCTTCCAGTTTATAATTGAAGTCTTTTAGCTTTGAATTGAGGGCTTTGTTTTCAATGTTTGCTTGTTCAAGTTCATTAAAACTATTACTGAGCTTAATCGCCATTACGCCAAATTGTTGTTGAAGATTGTGCACTTCTAGCCATGAGCGATTGTCATGAGGCAAGGTAACTGTAGACTCCTTAGGATCAAACTCATCAATCTGTGTACTTAAATCTTCTATCGGCCTTACTAACCACCTAGACAAACGCGTGATAAATATACCTATGAGGACAATAATAACAAAGGCTAAAAACAGCGATTGAAGCCATGCGCCAGCTGCAACCAAATTAGCATGCTTTCTATTGAATAAAGTAATGACATACCACTGCTGCTCTGGAGATTTAAATAATTGAGCATAATATTGCTCACCATCAATTGTCTGCTCCATAATAGCTCGTTCATTGCCTTTAAGCTGCGCCAAGTCTGAGTTACTAATTGGGGTTAGTACAGGGTACTGCTTAGCTAATGTACTAAAAACAATTTGCTGACTAGCATCCAAAACAATAAGCTCGCCTTCATTATCAAAAAAGCTTGGTCTAAATTGCAATAATGTGCCAAATACCAGTGACCCTTCAACGATGCCTTGAAACTCACCATTTTTTACAATTGGTGCAGAAACTCCCACAATAGGAACATCGCCCAACCCACGACTCTCAAATATATTTGAGATATAACCGTTTGGTCTTTCTTTGCCAATAATGTAGTAATCCCTATCAGCAATGGATGGTGCGTCATCATTTAAACTTTCTTTAAGACTAATGGGATTAAATACACGAGCAATCGCATTTGCATCACTAATTATTGACGAGCGTAAATTTGGGTATTGCGCCATTAAGTTTTCAAGTGCAACCTCTTCATCCATTCCATGTTCAATTGCTTTTGCCGTTAACACTACCCCACGACGAAAATCATTTAAGTAAAGATCTATCTTGGCGGCAATATCTTTTGATTTATCCAGCAGCTGTGATTTAACCTCGTATTCGATACGAGTATAGTGGTTGTTTGTTAACAAAATGGTGGTTAACAACACGACGAGTACGACCAACAAACTCACTATATAGTTAAGAATTTGATACAAGGATAAGCCACTGCGTTGCCAAGTTTGCCTGATAAAGAAGAAGCTTATTAAATCAATAACGATTAATGTGATTGCAGCATTTAAAAAGTATTTAACTAAGGCTGTAAATACACCCAACAGGTGAATATCTACAACAAAAACGCCAATTAAACCAAGCAGCGGTAAACCTATAGTTAACCAATAGGCTATGCCTATAAAAAATAGTGGCTTAGCGCGGCAGTAGCAGAAATAATAGAGCCAAAAAACTTCCCCCATGAAAACGATTGAAGGCCAGCAATGTCCCCAGCGATAAAATATGAAAGCCGCACTAACACAACAAGCAAACAAGGCATAGCGCAAACCAAAGAACAAAAGGGAGAGTAAAACAAAAAGCTGGCCGAACAAAAACTCTGAACTGTCTAAAAACCAAAATGGTAATAGATTTGCAAAACCAGCTAGCACCGCCAGTATAATGGAGCAAAAAAGTACAAAATAACGATGCTGAAATATAACCAAGAACATGTCCTAATTATTAATAACTACCACTAAAAGTAAGGGAAAAAACCTTCTTTGCCAAGTTAAAGTTATTAAAAACTGTCCAATTTCATAGTTAATGAAGGCATCCGTTACTTTCAATCTGTAAAACGCTTTCTGCGATATTAAACCGCTTAGCCAACAGCTGCTCTACTTTCAATCGACAAGCTTCATCATGCTTTTCTTTAGTGCAATGTTGTTTCAATACGACATGGGCACCTACAACTAGCTTCTTTTCGCGACGCGTTACTGTCACATTGTGGACATTTTCCACATGTTCAACTTGGCTGATCGATGATTCAATATCATTGACGTCTGGTAATTTGGCGTTACTTTGCGATAACCCTTTAACACAAGAGATTATCACTTTAATTCCAGTGAAAAATACAAATAATGCGATAAGCATACTTGATAATATATCTATAACTGTCCAACCGGTGAGATAAATAAGGACACCTGCAATAAAAGTCGAAACAGTTGATATAAGATCAAAGAATGAATGAAGAAATACAGCATATACGTTAATGCTTGCTTTACGCCCTTTATATAATACCCATGCAGCAGCGCCATGAAATAAGAATCCAATCGCAGCGATTACAGACATTAAATAACTATTTACAGCAACACCTTCTCCCTCATGGTGATGAAGTAATCTCTCACCTCCCTCAAACAAAATAACCAAGCTGATCGCTAAATAAAGACAACCATTGATTAAGCCGCCCGTTAACTCAGCTTTTTGATAACCATCGTTATATGTTTTGGCTAAATGAATTGCTAAGCTAGATGCTAATAAAGCAATAAAAAGTGAGCTATTATGTACAAATAGATGGCCTGCATCTGCTAGCACGGCAAGAGAGTTTGCATAATAAGCACCCACGACTTGGATAATCATAAAAGAGCAAGTGATTGCAAGTGCAATTAAAAGGCGTCGCCGAGAAGCTTTATGCGTCGTAATATCGGTCATGAAGGTGTGGTTTACCTGTATAAAATAGAAGGAAATAGCATCATTTATGAAAGAATCAAACAGTAATGATATACAATATCAATTATAATACTTCCCGAGCTCAAACGCACTAAAAAAGTCCCGCGCATAATACAGTGTGTAATATATTAATCAATTGCGGTCAAAAAATACCATTTTTCAGTAATTGATTGTAAACTAACTATGTTAATAGGAAGTTATAGGGTTATTTACCATCGTGTCGTCAGCCAAAACGCAACTGGACTCCAAAACAATATGGTGTACTTTGCAAGCACTCCCTTATGCTATAGTAATGCGCGATGCCTCGTCCTCGGTGCACTCTAACGCACTTGCTAGAAATATGTTCAACCTTCCTGAGCAAATCGAAATTACTTCTGAAAAATTAAAGCGCATTACTATTACATCAAACTTATCACGCAATACAACTACACTGGCGACCTTCTTGTCTGCTGAACATGCATTAGCGGATGATGATTTTTTAATAAGCCCTTTACACAATAGAGTCCGTGTTAAACTTACAAATATAGATAACCGCACAAGCATTTATATTTTTGACCAATTGAATAATACCACTAAGTCCGATAACTTTGACGAAGTCATCGCTAAAATATCAAGCCAACTCATTGATATACAATCAGACAGTGTTGATAAGAAAATAGAAGATGTGCTACAAACAATTGGCACATTTTGTGATGCCGATCGGAGTTATTTGTTTCAATTTAGCCAAGATGGGATGCTGATGAGTAATACTCATGAGTGGGTCAATCACACCATAATTCCCTTTAAACAACGCTTACAGAATATTCCTCAAGAGGCTCTTCCGTACTTTTTTAGAAAGCTAAAAAGCGAGGGCGTTTTTATTGTCTCTGATGTGAATAAACTGCCTCATGAAGCCGCTCCAGAAAAAGCAGAATTTCAAGCTGAAGGTATAAAGTCCCTATTATGCATAGCATTACACTCTGAAAACGCCTTATTTGGATTTATAGGGTGTGACTGTGTGAGCAATGCACACGATTGGACAGAAACGGATTTAATTAGAATAAAATTAGTTGGTGAAATACTTACTAGCGCATTGAAAAATGCATCCTACAAGCTGCATATTGAACAAATGCAACAACAATTACTTAAAGTAAATAAAGAGCTAGAAACACAAGCCAATATTGATAGCTTGACTTCAATAGCAAACCGGCGCAGGTTTGATCAAACCTTAAAAACTGAAATTCTTCGAGCTGCGCGTGCCAACCAACCTCTCAGCTTAATAATTTGTGATATTGACTACTTTAAACTCTACAACGATAACTATGGCCACCAACAAGGTGATCAGGTTCTTAAAAAGGTAGCTAAAGCACTCCATCGACTATGTAAGCGCGAAGGAGATTTAGCAGCGCGTTACGGAGGTGAAGAGTTTGCAATTATTTTACCTTGCTTAGATAAAGAGCAATGCAGTCAATTTGCGCAGTTATTGCAAAAATGTATTAGCGAGTTGCAAATAGCCCACCCTTTTTCAAGTATATCCAAAAACCTGACTCTAAGTATTGGTTGTTATACCTGTATTCCTGATAAAGCAACCACAGAGGACTCGATGATCCTCGCAGCAGACAGCGCTTTGTACATCGCTAAAAACTCAGGACGTAACACCATCAGCATATTTGATAAATAGCTTGTAGAGCCTTTTTATATGTCAGGCTGCTTAAACAACTTTTACTAGTTGAATTAATACACTAGTGGTAATCTGAAGTTAATTGCAATTGGACACATTTCAAAAACAAGCATCGTTGCTTGATTCTAAGGAGAGCACTTATGGACCCCATTACGCAAATTCTCAACATGGTTTTCACTGTTGAAGCGTTTTTACTTATCTTTGTTTTAGTGCTGCTTAAAAGTAGCGTTAAATTTGTTCCACAAAATCGCGCATGGCTAATAGAGCGCTTTGGTAAATACCAATCAACCAAAGAAGCGGGGCTGAATTTCATTGTACCATTTGTAGATCGCATTGCCGCCGATAGAAGCCTTAAAGAACAGGCACAAGATGTTCCTTCTCAATCAGCTATAACCAAAGACAACATTTCACTTATTGTAGATGGCGTGCTTTATTTTCGCGTACTAGACCCGTACAAAGCAACTTACGGTGTTGATGACTACGTTTTTGCAGTTACACAGTTATCACAAACCACTATGCGTTCTGAGCTTGGTAAAATGGAATTAGATAAAACCTTTGAAGAGCGAGATCTGTTAAATACAAATATCGTCACTGCAATTAACCAAGCGGCTGAGCCTTGGGGCATTCAAGTATTGCGCTATGAAATTAAAGACATTGTACCGCCACAATCTGTAATGGAAGCGATGGAAGCGCAAATGAAAGCGGAGCGTGTAAAACGAGCACAAATCTTAGAGTCAGAGGGTGATCGCCAAGCTAACATCAATGTCGCAGAAGGTAAGAAGCAAGCGCAAGTATTAGCTGCTGAAGCTGACAAAGCTGAACAAATACTGCAAGCAGAAGGTGAGGCAAAAGCAATCATAGCTGTCGCTGAAGCGCAAGCTGATGCACTGCGTAAAGTAGGTGAAGCAGCAGACACTGAAGAAGGTCAAAAAGCGATACAACTCGATTTAGCAACAAAGGCGATTGCCGCAAAAGAAGCCATTGCGCGTGAATCATCCGTTGTTTTGTTGCCTGATAACGGCACCGATGCAAGCTCATTAGTCGCGCAAGGCATGTCAATTATCAACTCATTAAACCAAAAGCAAAAAAGCTAACACAGTGGAGTAACCGATGGAGTATATTGTTAATAATTTACCCGAAGCCTTAATGATCTTAGGTGTAATAGCTCTAATTATCGAAGTGGCTGTGCTTGGGCTATCGACATTTATACTGCTTTTTTTAGGCATCTCATTATTTTCAACCGGCCTAATGATGAACGTAGGCCTGCTTGAAACATCACTAACGACAGCTCTTTGGAGTAATACACTGATCACCTCAGCGTGTGCTGTCTTATTGTGGAAACCGCTAAAGCGCATGCAAAACAACGTAGACAGCAAAGACATAAATAGCGACTTTGCTGAGCTAAATTTTATAATTAAAAATGATGTTGATGATTTAGGTTTAACTACGCATGCGTACTCTGGCATTAATTGGAAATTAAAAAGCCACCAACCATTACCTGCCGGAACCCATGTAAAAGTAATAAAAAAAGAAGTAGGCGTACTTTGGGTTGAAGCAATCTAACACCGACTCTTCAAGCTCGGTAACACAAGTAGCGTGGTTTTAAATACACGCTACTTAACCACACATTTATGACCCCTTATTAATACCCACCTAGGCGCTTATATTATTCTCAAAAAAGCAACAAAACAAAATATTAACAATTGATTTTATTGAAAAATAAATACTTTATAATTTCACTTACTGTGCAATTTTAGCTTGTTTATTGTCATATTTATCGATAGTTTATAAATCCAAAGCTATAATAAAAAAGTAACAATATGATCAGGGTTGAAAACCTTTACCGTACTTACGGTGCCGGTGAAACAAAAGTGATGGCATTAAAAAATGTCTCATTACACATCAAGGAAGGTGAGTTTGTTGCTGTTATGGGCGCGTCCGGCTCAGGTAAATCCACCCTAATGAATATTTTAGGCTGCTTAGATACTCCTTCATCTGGTAACTACCTACTTTCTGGGGAAAGTATAAAAGAAATTGATGATATAAGTCTTTCATCAATTCGTAACAAAAAAATTGGGTTCATTTTTCAAACCTTTCATTTGCTAACCCGTTTAAGCGCACAAGACAACGTTTCTCTTCCACTTCGTTATACTGACATACCCAAACATCAAGCCAACGAGAGAGCCATGGCCATGTTAGACAAAGTGGGTCTTGAGACACGAGCACATCATAAGCCTTTTGAAATGTCCGGTGGTCAACGCCAGCGCGTTGCCATAGCAAGAGCGCTTATAAACGAGCCTAACGTCATATTTGCCGATGAGCCCACAGGAAACCTCGATAGCAAAACATCACATGAAATTATGGAATTACTCTGTACGCTTCATCAACAAGGCCATACCTTAGTCATGGTTACGCACGAAGAAGATATTGCAGCTTACGCAAAGCGTATTATCAGGATGAAAGACGGCGTCGTTATTGAGGACAGCGGATGTTAATTAAACAATACATTAAAACCAGTTTAGTATTCTTGCTGTGCTGCGTTACATATTCAACCCTTGCACAGCCTCTGCTATTAAGTGGTGAGTTAAAAGCAAGTGAACAACAAACTTTTTATGCTCCTAAATCTGATAACTGGCGAGTACAAGTTCAGTGGATGATGGAAGAAGGAGACATTGCTCAACAAGGTGAAATTGTCGTTGTATTCGACAGTGGCTCTATCGCGACCAACATTGAACAAGATGAAGTAAGCTTGGAAGCGGCAAAAGAAGAGTTAGTCCGTATAACCACCAGCAATGAAGAAAAGCAAATTGAAGCTGAGTTTAACTATAAACGCACTGAACTATTAGTTCAACGAGCGCGCATTGATGCTGCCATTCCGCAAGATAACCTGAGCACATATGATTATCAAAAAAATCAACTTGAATTAGAAAAAGCATTAATTAATCGACAAAAATCATCTGAAGAACTTATTCAAGTCAAAACTGAAAACATCGTCGCACATAACAAGCAACAGCTTATCATTGAGCAGCTAAAAACCGACCTGCAGTACAATAAAACTCAACTAGAAAGTATGACTATTTCAGCACTGCGCACAGGGCCTGTGCTCTATGCTAATCACCCATGGAACGGTGAAAAAGCGTTTGTAGGAATGACTGCGCAACCGGGTTGGCAAATTGCTGAAATTCCTGCCATGAGCGAGCTGTATATTGAAGCTTGGATCCACGAAATTGATTATAAAGACCTTAAAGTCGGGCAACAGGCTGACCTTCTCTTTGATGCTTATTTGAAACACCCATTACAGGCCACACTTACTGAAATATCCACTCAACCAGAAGAGCGCTTACAATGGGGTAAAGATGCCTATTTTAGAGCACGTTTTAACTTTACCGCACCAGGTTTAAATCTGTTACCTGGCATGAGTGCAAAATTAACAATGGGAGCTACTGGGCATGAATAAACAGGCCAATTATTTTAAACCGCTACTCATTGTGACCGCGCTATTTCTATCAGCCTGTAGTGAACCCGACAACCAGCACTTTAATGTAAAAAGCAACGATGTTGTGCTCACTGTAAAAGCTAATGGAGAATTAGAGTCATCTTCAAGTGCAATGATTGCCCCGCCCTCTGTGGCTCGTATGTGGCAATATCAAATAAAAACCATGCAACCAGAAAACAGCCATGTGAAAAAAGGCCAAGTAGTTATCTCATTCGATGATAAACCTGTTAGAGACAGGCTAATCGACAAGCAAGGCAAACTGGAAAGAGCAAAAAAACAACTCGAAAATGCGCAAAACAAAGAGTTAATAAAAGAACAAGAGCTGGCTCTTAAAGTTGCTGAAATGAAAATGAATTACGATAGAGCTAAGCGCAGAGCCCAAATAGTTGATAACTCTCGCTCAGAGGTTGATCGTAAAAAATCTCAGATTGATTTTACCATTGCGGACAATGACCTCACTCTTGCCAAGAGTAAACAAGCGTATCAACTACAAAGCAAAAAGCTCAATTTAAAAACTGCAGAAAGTAAGGTTGCGCGCCTTCAAAGCGAAGTTAACGGTTTCTTAAAGGATATTGAACGACTTAAAGTCAAGGCGCCTATTGATGGTTTAGTCACTTATAAAACTAATTATGAGGGCGAAAAGTCATCAATTGGCGAAAGCGTCCAGTTTGGTCAACCTGTTATTGAACTTGCAGTATTACAAGACATGCAAATTAAAGCGCAAATAGATGAACCTGACAGCGGTAAAATAGCGCCTGGCCAAATTGTAAAAATAACGATTGATGGCAGCTCTGAAATCGTTGTCTCAGGTAAAGTTAAACGTTTAGGCCGTGTTTTCACTGAAAAATCGCCTCAAGATAAGCGCCGTATTATTGATGCCATAGTGAGCATTGACGATCTTGATACCAGCATTATTCGTCCTGGATTGACTGCACGACTCGAAATAACAACCGCGGAACTTTCGCAGGTACTTAGTATTCCATTAGCGAGTATTCGATACGACCAAACAGGCCCTTATGTAACAACTACTGAAAACGATAAACAGTTTATTACGATAAGTCATTTTTCAGATAATATTGCTGTCGTTACAAGCGGTTTAAAAGTCGGTGATGAGGTGAAATTATGAAGATATATTTTACATTAGTTGTTTTTTCATCAGTATTGTTAATTGCAGGATGTTCAAAAGAAAATATCGCATCAAGCGCATTGACTTACACGGTTGAGCGACAAGAGTTTTTAACCGAAGTACAAGCTAAGGGTCACCTGATTGCGGCAAATGAGACCATTATTAGTACGCCAGCGTCATCAAAAGGACCACAAACAATAGCTTGGCTCATGCCTGAATACAGCCAAGTTAAAAAAGGGGATGTTATTGCCCGTTTTGACGGCGAGTTAATGCGCCGCCAAAGCCAAAAGCACAACAATAAAGCGGCTCAAACAGCACAAGATTTAACGCAAAAATCAGGGGCTATTGGTAAAGATAGAGCCATCCTAAATCACGATATTGTAATGGTAAATCAAGAAAAGCAATTTGCTGAAGATTATTCTATAGAAGATGAGCGCATTCGTTCAAAACTAGATATCTTAGAAACCCAACAAAACGTTGAATTTTTAAATGCTAAACACGATTATTTCGAATGGCAAACTAAGCGGTTTGAGCAAAGTGCTGCGGGGGAGATCATGCTATTAAAAATGCAGGAAGATCAATACACGCAAAAATTAGCCATGCTTAATACTAACCTGTCTCAACTTGAAATCATTGCCCCCCATGATGGACTGTTAACCCACAATACTAATTGGCGTGGTGAAAAGCCTCGTGCTGGCGAGACTTTATGGCCGGGTCAAAAAATTGCAGCCCTACCTGATATCAGCCAGATG
The DNA here is from genome assembly GCF_002723455.1 of Pseudoalteromonas sp. 3D05. Taxonomy (GTDB): domain Bacteria; phylum Pseudomonadota; class Gammaproteobacteria; order Enterobacterales; family Alteromonadaceae; genus Pseudoalteromonas. The sequence continues at coordinate 21,397 of NZ_PDUS01000026.1, forward strand.
CAATTAAAGCTGTATGTTCCTGAGCGAGAAGCAATCGATTTAGCGCCAGGACAATCACTGCAATTTCAACTGATTGCTTTGCCTGAAAAGCAATTTAACGGCGAGGTCATTAACGTCTCCCCTTTTCCTAAGTCAATAAAGCGCGGCGATCCACAAAAATATTACGAACTAAAGGCTAGCATTACAAAGCAGACGCCTATTTTGCGCCCAGGCTTAAAGCTTGATGCCCGTATTCTCGTTACTCCGCGGAGTGAACGCTTGGTTGTACCTAAGCAAAGTGTATTTACTGAACAAAATGCACATTATGTCTACCTTGAACAATCTGGAGAGTTTGTAAAAACAACGGTTAAGTTGGGTAAACATAACTTAAGTCATGTTGAAATACTAGATGGTTTAACAAGCAAAGATGTTATTTCACTGATAGATATAAAGGACATCCAATGAAGTATCTCAGTTTATTTATCGACACAACCATGGAGCTTGCACAGCATAAATTACGCACGCTGTTAACCTTGTTAGGAATGATCTTTGGTGTTGGGGCCGTTATAGCTATGCTGAATATTGGTGAAGGCGCTGAACGAGAAGCAATGAAAATGATTGACTCCATGGGCTTATATAACTTAATTGTAAATACCAAGGAATTTAATGAAGAAGAGTTAAAGGAGCAACGTAAGCATTCGGCAGGTTTGAGCTTGCGAGACGCACAAGTTGCCCATGAGTCACTCCCATTTATAACCGATTTTGCATCACAAAAGAATGTTAAAACTTACCATATATTTAGTCAGTACACTGACAGCGATAGCCGAGCTATTGGGGTCAGTGCAAATTATTTTGCGTTGTCTCATTTTGAGCTATTTCAAGGTCGTTCGCTAAATCAAGCCGACAATAAGCACTTCGCACAAGTTGCATTACTTGGCGCAAACACGGCTAAACAGCTTTTTCCACTTGGCGATGCACTTGGTCAACAAATAAAGATTAATCACCTGTGGTTCGAAGTTGTAGGGATTTTGCAGGCGCCATATTTGAAAAAGAAAGAATTCCAAGGCATTAAATTGGGCAGTGAACAAAACCAAGTATTTATCCCATTAAGCACCGCATTACACCGCTTTGAAAATGGCTTACTTGAAAGCGAATTAAGCAGTTTGAAATTTGCAATTGATAAGTCTGTAGATCCAATAGTCGCGGCTCAAGCACTTAATCACTTACTCAAAAACCGCCACAGTGATATTGATGATTATGAATTAGTGATACCCGCAGCATTACTTGCACAACAAAAACAAACTCAACAAATTTTTAATATTGTGATGTCGTGTGTAGCTGGCATCTCTTTATTAGTTGGCGGTATTGGGATCATGAACATTATGTTAGCAACCGTTCTAGAGCGCACCAAAGAAATTGGTCTGCTTCGTGCTGTTGGTGCCACGCAAAAAGATATTCGAATACAATTTATTGCCGAGAGCTTTACCATTTCTATCTTCGGGGGCTTACTCGGCGTTGTATTTGGGATTGCTTTATCTGAGATTATTTCTATTTATTCGCAATGGGCTGTATCGTGGTCTATAACTGCCATTTTATTATCATTTAGTATTTGCGCGCTAGTAGGCTTAACTTTCGGTGTTTATCCTGCAATTAAGGCTTCACAGCTTGATCCCATTGAGGCATTGCAAAGTGATTGATAGTTACTTTAAAAAGATACCTAAATAACCTAAACGCTAAAGACGAATAAACACATTTGTTATTTAATATCAGCACATAGCAGTACATTTCTTAACCAGGCTTTAGGTTGTATACGCTCGCAGAGAATATGAAATAGTAGAGGCCGGACATAATGAACTACCAAATAAGCTGTAATCAATCACGTTTAAATATTGATCTCATACATGCGTTCATTTGTGGCACGTATTGGGCGAAAGGGATTCCCATTGAGATTATGCGTAAGGCTATACAAAATTCTTTGTGTTTTGGCGTGTATCATGAGCAAGATGGGCAAGTTGGTTTTGCCAGAGTCATCTCAGATTGCGCAACTTTTGGCTATTTAGCAGACGTATTCATTCTAAAAGAACACCGAGGCAAAGGTTTAAGCAAAATATTACTAACGGAAATTATGGCTCACCCTGATCTACAAAACCTACGTCGCTTTTGTTTAGCGACAGCGGATGCCCATACATTGTATCAGCAGTTTGGTTTTACACCTTTAACTGCCCCTGAAACAATGATGGAAATTCGTGTCGCAGATGTATACCAGCAACTCTAATCAGTAAATCAGATCTTAAACGCTCCTACTTGCTCTTGTAGTCTTGATGCAAGTTCAGCAAGTTCTTGTGAAGCTTGAGCATTTTGCTGTGAGCTCTCACTTACCGACGTAATACTTGAACTAAATTCATTGATATTGCTACTTAATTCATTTGCGACTAATTGCTGTTCTTGGGTTGCAGTTGATACCTGCGTGTTCATATCAGATATTTCAGTAACTTCATGATTAATCTCACTTAACACTTGAGACGAGTACTGAGCATGATCAACACTTTCTTTTGCACTACTTTCAGCATTTTCCATTGCACCAACTGCTTGTTGCGCCATGGTTTGCAATTTAGTGATCATTTCATTGATACTGGCTGTCGCTTTTTGGGTATTGTGGGCGAGCTGCCTGACTTCATCTGCTACAACAGCAAAACCGCGGCCAGAGTCACCAGCTCGTGCAGCTTCTATCGCCGCATTCAGAGCAAGCAAGTTAGTTTGCTCAGCAACCCCTTGAATCATCATTACTACTTGGTTTATCTCATTTGTTTGGGCGTTTAAATCCGTTATTAACACGGTATTTTGATTGACCAATGCAGACAAGGTATTAATCGACTCAATATTATCTGCTACGGCTTGCTGCCCTTGTTGCGCTTTTGTGTCGGCATTGGCTGCTTTCTCTGATGTAGCACAGGCATTGTGCGCAACTTGCTCTATGGCGCTGCTCATTTGGGTAATTGCTGTTGCAATCATAGCTGACTGCTGCTCTTGCTCAGTTGCTGTGCTGGCAACTTGTATACTTATAGAGTTCATTTGTTCAGCAGCCGATGAAAGCGTTAAAGTCGCCCCTGCCATATCGGTTACTAGCGTATGAATTCGCGATAGCATAGCATTAAAATTCTGTGCAGTATCTGCTATCTCATCGCTTCCTTTTACCTCTGCTCGAAGCGTCAAATCGGCGCCACTCGCTATTTGAGTAATAGTTTGACGCAAACACATTACAGGGTTTTGTATTGACCGATAAATAAAATAAGCCACAACTAATAAAAGTAAAATGAGTATTACAATGGCTGCTATCATGGCGAATCTAATTAGTTGATAGTTCTCATCTGCTTGTTGTTTAAAGCTATTTGCCTCTTTAAGCTGTAAATCTATTAAATCTTGGTAACTGCTGCTGAGGGGATCAAAAAGCGCATAAAGATCTGCAACGAATTGCTTTTGCGATAATGACGAAAATTCGCCGTTGTTAATCGCCTCTAACAAAGCACTTATATGGCCTTGTACTGGTAAAAGTTTATTTTCGACACTAGACACAAGCCGCAATTCTTCACTTGTCAGCGTTGTTTGTAAGTAGGCTTGCCATTGTTGCTCTGCTGTACTTTTAGCGTCGTTTACTGCAGATATAAGCGAAGTACGCTCAATAGTCCCTGCACGGTATTTATGCAACAAATCAACAATATTTACAGCATAATTATCTGATACCGATTTTATCTGTTTAAGCGGAACAATACGGTCATCATATAAACTATCAATCCCTGATACTAATCGCCCCATGGTGCTTATTGAATAAATAGACACAATGGAAAATACTATTAAAGGCAGTAATGCTAATACAGCCAGGCGAGTACGAACTGAATAGTTATTTAACATCTCTATCTCGCAATACTTAATTGATAAGCTTAGTATAATAGCAATTCTTAGTTTGCGTTATTTTTTATGCAATAAATTACACCTGTTAGGCTAAAGTGGTTATAGTTAATGTATTTAAACAAGGTAGGTATAGCATTATGCGCTTGCGTTCATTCACAAAGTTTGTTGGTTTTGTATTGCTATGTCATGTGTTTAGTTTGTGTGCGCAAGAAAACGTGATTAACCTTCACTTAGCAACGCCGAGTGATATCAATTCGCCAAAAAATGATTACATGCATGCATTGCTGCGTGCAAGCCTGAAAAAAGAAAACTTTGAGGTTAAATTTACTTACTCAACCATCCCGATGAATCGTAAACGAGCCATTGAAGAGCTAAGCCACGAAGGCAGCATTAATTTAGCCTGGTTTTCTATGTCTAAAAGCGCACATTCAAACCTTGTTCACACCACACTCCCGCTGTACAAAGGCCTTCATGGAAAGCGATTGCTAATGATCAATCAGTCGCAACAACACCGCTTTGCAAATATCAATTCACTCGATGAGCTAAAACCACTCGTCGCTTTGCAAAAGCATACTTGGTCTGATTACGATGTCTTAATAAGGAATGGCCTAACAGTGAATGGCGAACATGACTATGATGTAATGCTTAAGTTATTAGCCACAGGATTGGCTGATTACTTTCCTCGTTCAGTCTCAGCAATTGCAACTGAAATAGCAAAACAACCTTACAAGCAGCTTGTGATAGAACCTACAATAATGTTGCAATACGATAATTTCTATCACTTCTATGCCCATAAAAAAGACCAGTTGCTCGTAACAAGACTACAAAGTGGTTTATTAAAACTGCAACAAAGCGGTGAGTTCGACGAACTCTATCAACGTTATATTAACCGCTCATACAGTGCTTTGAACTTACCTTCTAGAAAGGTATTTAACTTAAAATAAGGCAATTACGATGGCTCTTTTAATTCGTCTACTCAGCTACATCATTGTGTTTGGAATTGGTTTTGCAGCAGGCATGTATGCCTTGCCAATTCTCACAGCACCCGCATCACCCAGTAAACTAGAGCTTGTCAATCATGCGCAAAAAGCGATGTATACAGGAGAGTTTAAGGCCGAATTACCGGGCTCTGATTTTCTGCATTTCGCACAAGGTCAGGTAAAATTAAGCAATAGCCACATTTCGTTTGAAGGGGAAATTAGCCCTGGCCCAGACTATCAAATTTATTTGGCTGATCGCTTTGTAGACAATGAAACTGAGTTCCTTGCATTTAAAGGAACATTCACAAGAGTGGCAAGCATCAAAACGTTCAACAGCTTTATAGTCAAGATACCGCAAGACATTAATATTGCAGATTTTAATACAGTAATCATTTGGTGCGAAAGCTTTGACGAATTTATTAGTGCAGCCAAATACCAATAAACTTACCGTGTTGGTTCAAACCCGTCATAATGAGCGAGCTTTGCATCAAAGTCTTCCCAATTTGCTTTAGAGCTGCAAAAGTTATGACTGAGTGGGCGCTCATTAATATCACTGTCTAAAATACCTAATCGTAATCTCAAGCGCGTTGGGTCATCGAGATTCTCACTGTAAACTGGACTGCCGCAAGCTGTACAAAAGTGACGAATACGACCCGGTTTAAATTCAAAAGCCGTTAAACTTTCTTGGCCTTTAACAACTTTAAAATCAGCACGTTGAACAAAACCATTCGTAGCAAAGGCTGTGCCGCTAGACTTTCTGCATAATGAGCAATGGCAATGGATAATACTGCTTATTGGGCCATTGACCTCAATCGCTACTTTTTTACACAAACAACTTCCTTGGTACATGCATTTTCCAATAAATCTCTCCAATTATTTTAAAACATACCACAAGCGCCTATTTTAAGACACGAAAAAAGTCGCCTTTGGAGAGGGCGACTTTGGAGAATAACAGTCATGGGTGTATGGCTGTTAAATCAAGAGTTTTTAAGCAGCGTCACTGTTTTGCTCAGTGTGACGAATTAAGTAATCAAATGCACCAAGGCTTGCTGTTGCTCCACTGCCCATTGCAATGATAATTTGCTTAAATGGTGTATTAGTTGCGTCACCTGCACCATACACACCCGGTAATGAGGTAGCACCTTTAGCGTCTACTAAAATCTCGCCAAATTGACTGAGTTCCAACTCTGAGTCTTTCAACCATTCAGTATTAGGAATTAAGCCAATTTGGACAAAAATACCGGCTAAGCTCAGGTTTCTACTTTCACCTGTTACACGGTCTTTGTAAGCTAGCCCAGTGACTTTGTTACCATCACCTACCACCTCTGTGGTTTGAGCATTTTTAATAATAGTAATATTATTTAAGCTGTTTGCTTTGCGGATCAGAACCTCATCAGCGCGTAATGTATCTGCAAATTCAAGTACCGTTACATGCTCTACAATATTTGCTAAATCAATTGCGGCTTCAATACCGGAGTTACCCCCCCCAATTACAGCTACTGGTTTACCTTTGAATAGAGGACCATCACAATGTGGGCAATACGCTACACCATGGCCACGATATTCTTGCTCTCCTGGCACATTCATTTCACGCCAGCGAGCCCCGGTTGCAAGCACTAATGATTTGGCTTTTAAGGTAGCACCGTTTTCTAGGGTAATTTCGTACTGATTATTGACGCGTTCAAGCCCTGCAGCACGTTGGTTATGCATTACATCTACATCGTATTCTTTAACATGCTCTTCAAGCTGTGCTACAAGCTTTGGTCCTTCAGTGGCTTTAACAGAGATAAAGTTTTCAATACCAAGTGTATCTGCAACTTGCCCACCAAACCGCTCTGCAACAATACCGGTATTTAAACCTTTACGCGCAGAGTAAATAGCTGCGGACGCACCTGCTGGGCCGCCGCCTACAACCAGTACGTCAAATTTATCTTTTTTGCTAAGTGCCGCAGCTTGGCGAGCCGCCCCTTTACTATCTACTTTGTTTAATATATCAGTTAGGCTCAATGCACCTTGGCTAAATGGTTCGCCATTTAAATAAACAGCCGGTACTGCTAAAATGTTGCGCTCTTCTACTTCCTCTTGAAATAGCGCGCCATCAATCATTGTTGCTTTAATATTGCTATTAGTAGCCGCCATCGTGTTTAGCGCCTGAACTACTTGTGGGCACGTTTGGCAACTCAAGCTGATGTAAATCTCAAAATTAAGTTCTTGCTCAAGTGATTGTATTTGTTCAATGTCTTCACTTTTTGCTTTATTTTCGTGTCCGCCGGTATGCAAAAGTGCCAACACTAAACTTGTAAATTCGTGTCCCATCGGTACGCCAGCAAACGTAATATGGGTATTTTTAGCCGATGAGTGAACAACCATAGACGGGCGGCGGGCGCGAGTGTCGGGGTTGTTAATCACCGTAAATTTATCGCTTAGTGATGCTAAATCATTTGCTAAGCTTTCGACTTCTGCTGATTTTTTGCTGTCATCCAAGGCAATAAGCAGCTCAACAGGTTGTGTAAGCGATTCAAAATGACTTTTTAACTGGTTCTTTATGTTGTTATCTAACATGGCTTAATCCTTACGTGGAAATTTGAGCAGCAAACCTCCCACACCAAGTTTCGGATGTGCTTAATAAACGATATTAATATGGGAGGAGCCAACAGCGATCACTGCTGGCTTGAGGGCAGTTGCCTGCCCTTTTATTACAGGTAAAAACTATATTTAGATTTTACCAACTAGGTCTAGTGAAGGGGCAAGTGTGTCTTCACCTGGCTGCCAAGATGCAGGACAAACTTCACCGTCGTGAGTGGCTATGTATTGAGCAGCTTGTACTTTACGTACTAACTCTTTGGCACTTCGACCAATACCTAAATCGTGAGTTTCGATAACCTTAATTTCACCTTCTGGGTTCATTACAAATGTACCACGAAGCGCTAAGCCATCATCTTCAATCATGACACCAAAGCTACGTGTAATACGGCCAGTTGGGTCACCAATCATAGGGTAAGTAATTTTACCGATTGTGTCTGACGTGTCATGCCATGCTTTATGGGTAAAATGTGTATCAGTTGATACTGAGTAAACTTCTACGCCCATCTCTTGAAGCTGTGCATAATGATCTGCAAGGTCACCTAACTCAGTTGGACATACAAATGTGAAATCTGCAGGGTAAAAGAAGAAGATTGACCACTTACCAAGTACATCTTTTTCAGATACTTCTACAAAATCACCATTGTGGTATGCCGTTGCGTTGAAAGGTTGAATTTTTGTGTTAATTAATGAAGTGCTCATAGTATTCCTCATTGATATTTAAGATTAAAGTTGCCCAACGCAAGCAATATGTTTGGCCTATCGCGTTGGCTTGATTAATACAATAAGCCCATTCATAAATTAAATAAAATTGATTGTTTAGATTAAAACAATCAACTTTTCAGATTGAACTTTTATAATCCACATTACGTATTTACTTTGTTGAGTGTATTGCTGCTACAATAGCGGCGCTATGAAACTGTATTTTAAGGGTCTGCTGTAATGGAAAAATTTATCAATCACATCCAACTTGGTTATTTAGGCTTATTGCCCTTTCTTGGTTGTGTGGGGTGGCCATTAATTACTGGCAGCAATAGTGTTAACCTGGAGTTTTTTACCTTTTACAGTATCGCTATCTTAGCGTTTATGGCCGGTAACCAATGGCATGCTGGCAATCAAAGTTACAGCGGCGCAATCAAAGCTGTCGCCCCTGTTATACCAATTCCTTTTCTTACATTTTTACCTATTGAATGGATGCTTGCATGGCTGGGCACGAGTTTTTGGCTTGTATTATTTTTTGAAAAGTCGACATTAGCGTGGAAAACATATCACCCTGACTACCAAAAAATGCGATTTATTCTGACATCCGTTGTTTTTGTATGCCATATATTAATGATTGGCATGAGTGTCTACCCAGAGTAAACGCCGCTGTGGTGCTCAAGGGTTGAATGTTGTAGTATCTGCCTCCTTATATTAAGGAGCTTGCATGATAGACCAATTGCGCCAACAACTCGATCAACTCGGTGAAAATTATGTTGAAAAAAATGGCTTGTTCAAGATTAAAGTACTGCCATTTTTTTGTGCTATACATATAAAAAAGGATCGCAAAGGAGAAGGACGTTTATCGTTTTATTCAAACCAGTTAATCGAAATATTCTTAGTGGTACTTTTCCTGTTATTTGGTGTCATGATTTTTGATCCCACAGCAGGTTTTACGCATGGACCAGTGCATATTGTGTTTGCTGTTTTGATTACATTTAACCTGATTCTAAAGCAAATCGCCATCGAAGGGCTGAAAACCCGAATAGCTTTGTTGGCTGTGGCTCACAAACGAGCAACTGAAAACTAACTTGCTGTGGTTTTTTCTGCTATACCTTAAATAACGACTTAGCATAAGGTATGTGATGAAGCACCCCTATTGGATAGTAATAATTTGGCTGTTTGTTCTAGTGTGTAGCTTGCAGCTTTTCTACAGTGAACTGTTTGATATTGATATTATAGAGGAGCTTTTTTGGGCTGCGCTATCAGTATCGTTGACATTACAAGTATATGCATACATTAGTAACAAACTCTTAGTTTCTGCATGGCTTATCTATTGCACAGGGCTTGTATTAGATTTGCTTGATGATCTAATCGATACAGAAATTTTTCCTGTTTTGCTTTTCGATACTGCCCTTAAAAATATTGGCTTTTTATTAACTTGTATGGGTTTATATCTATTAATTATAGAAAAGCGCAAGACGATTAGAAAATTAAACCACGAAATACAACTTAGCCAAGCCCTTCAGCAACAATTAGAATTAGAAGCAAACCAAGACCAATTGACTAGCTTAGGTAATCGTCGCGCGTGCTTCACTCGCTTTGAACAACTGAAAAACCATTACCAGCGTGTTTATTATTTTGACCTAGATAACTTTAAATTCGCAAATGATAAATATGGCCACCAATGTGGCGACCTCATTTTAACCAGCTTTGCCAAACGATTGTCTAATAAGTTTAAACAACACAATTGCTTTCGGCTTGGCGGCGATGAATTCATTGCATTTTGTAATGACGACAGCCCTAATTTGAATGAGCTTCGTGAATACTTAACGGCAGATATGAGGGAATTTCAGGTGAGTGTAAGCATTGGCATTGCTCCAATTTGCGCAGAGCAAGACCCTGATACCATTTTACATAATGCAGATCAAAATATGTATATTGATAAATCACATAAAGCGGAACGCAGCAAAGCATCTTTTTGATATAATTATTGTATGAATGAATCTAATGAATAATTAAATGTATTTAAACCCTAAATGGCGCATCCTCACTGTGGGTGATGGCGATCTGTCTTTTTCATATGCTCTGTTTAATGCAATTAAACCCAGCACCCTTGTTGCATCAACCTACGACAGTAAAAAAACTCTTTGCGATAAATACAGTGATAACGCATTCGAATTATTAGAAAAAGCCGCGGTTAGTGTACTGACTCAGTTTGACGTAACCTGCCAATCTGATTGGCAACGCCTAGGCGAGCAAAAGTTTGATCTGGTGATATTTCAATTTCCTCTCATTCCTGCTTTTAAAAGTGAGCATGTTTTTAAATCACAAACTCAATCAACAAGTGCCAACACACTCAATCGGGCTCTATTACATCAATTTATAAAGAACGCCTGCCAGTTCGCTCTTGATAAAGCTGGAGCTCAACTTTGCTATATTACTTCTAAAGATGTGAAACCGTACTTACATTGGAACATTGAAGGTAGCTTAGTCCAAAATCTTGATGCACATTACCTCGGCCAAATGAACTTTGACATAACACAATTCCCTGGCTATAAAATCCGCAACGTCGATAGAGACAAGCACGTCAAAGATACTAGTGGAATTACCTATGTATTTAGCCCAGAGCAAAACAATGCGCTATGTAATGTGTTTAGCTACCCAAGCTATTTAACCAAAAATCATTGTGGCCTGTGCCGAGCAGGTCCGTTTTGCTTTGACGAAGATAAACAAAAGCACTTTAAAGCAAAAAAGCATCAACAAATGTTAAAATTAGAAGCCGACTGGCAGCAATGGCTTACACAATTTTATAAAAGGGACAATGCATGAACTTTGTAATCGTTGGGACAAACTTTATTAGTGATACTTTATTAAAAGCAGCACTCACAGTCAGCGAATTTACCCTTTATGGCGTATGCTCACGTGAGGTATCAACCGGTGAAGCTTTTTTAGCAAAGCATAATCAACTCGACGCCAAAGTATTTACTAACATTGAGCAAGTGTGTGCTGACAAACAGGTAGATGCCGTTTACATTGCCGCACCAAATAGCTTACACATGAACTATGCAATTTGTTGTTTAGAAGCAAAAAAGCATGTGCTTGGTGAAAAGCCCTCTGCCGCTAACAGTGCTGAACTAACAAAAATAATTAAAGCAGCAAAGCAAAACCAGTGCCTCTATATGGAAGCGATGATGACCACACTTCTTCCAAACTTTGAACGATTAAAATTAGCGATTAATAAAATTGGTACGCCAAGAAAATATATCGGTCAATTTAGTCAATATTCTTCGCGCTATGACAAATATAAAAATGGTGAACAACCCAATACCTTTTTACCTGAATTTGCCAATGGCGCATTAGTCGATTTAGGCATATACCCATTATACATTATAATCGCATTGTGGGGACCACCAAATAGCGTACAAGCAAGTGGCATTTTGCTTGATACCGGTGTTGACGGTGCCGGCGATATATTACTTAATTATGATACCAAGCAAGCGGTCATTAATTACTCAAAAATATCACAAGGCGATAACTTTACTGAAATCCAAGGTGAGAAAGGTCGTATTCGAATAGAGTCAGTGTCATTACTTAAAAATATCACCTTTATCGCAAACAACGGTTCTGTAGAAAACTTATCGTCTGAGTTTGATGAAAACTATATGCGTCATGAAATCGTGCATTTTATTTCAACAATAAATGCAAAATCCAGCGAATCTTCAGTAAATACCCATAAATTATCTCAGCATGTAATGGCTGTTCTTGATCAAGCAAGACAACAACTCGGGGTTGTTTACCCCAACGACTTAACTTAATGCAAACAATAGGGCTGCCAAGCTGCAGCCCCAAATCCTGTACCCTAATATAGGCATTGCACACAGTATAAAAACCTCTTTATCTTTTTTACATTTTATTTTTTATTGCACTATATTTATTAATAACAACAACAAGCTCATCGGTGGCTATCTTGTCTATTAGGTATATGTTACGCGCAGTTTTCGCAGCAACCATCAGCCTCGCAGTCGGCTTATTGGTTATTATACTTTTACTCAAAGAAGGCTTAGAGGAGAGTCAATATTCTGCTCAACAACGCTACTCTTTAAGTCATCTAGCTAAGTTATCGTCGTCTAATTCAATCAAATTAACAGAGCTTGCACGCCAGCATGTTGTGACACTAGAGCAAAGTTATAAAGATGATTATTTTGAACTCGTAGGGCAAATTCAAGGTGATATTGCTTGGTTGGATGGTACAAAAAGAAGCTATGTGACACGTCTAAAACAATACAATGTGGCAGCTTCCGACCTTGCATTACTCGAAAAATCTAACAGCCTGTCTCTGGATTTAATAAACACTGAAGAAAAAGCATTTGCGATGATCGCAAACCTTATTGGTAAATCACCCAACCAATTAAATGACCAAGAAACAAACAACTGGATTGCGGCTATTTCTCTTTTAACTGATGCAGCATATATGGCCGAGGTAGAAAAAATTCAACAACCTGTGCAGGCCTTTTTATCCTCAATTAAAGTAAAAAGCGCAGCACTTGTGAGTGAAAACAACAGCCGGGTGACTACGTTAAGTTTTACCAGCACACTAGTTGTACTTGCCATTATCGTCACATTAATTTTATGCTACTTGCAGCTTGAGAAAAAAGTTATTAAAACAACACAACGACTCATTAAAGAGGCAAATAGAATCTCTCAAGGCGATTTATCACGCTATATTGAGCATTCTGGGAATGATGAAATTGCAAAACTTGCCGATAGCTTTAATGTAATGATTGATAAGCTTTCAAACTTGCTTAAAGAAATAAATAGTCAATCAGAACAAGCGCAAATTTCTGCAAACAACCTTGATGAGGTTTCTCAACAAGCTAAAGTATTAAATGATAAACAAAGCCATGCCATTGAAATCATTTCAAGTTCGGTATACGAGAACTCAACAGCCGTAAAAGAAGTGTCGCAAAACTGTGCTGAAGCGGCGCAAAGTGCAACATCTGCAAATGAAAAAACCCAACAAGGTTTAAGTGTTGTCGTTCAAGGAATAAAATCGGTCGAATCAGTTGCAACAACATTAACTGAATCTTTAGGAGATCTTAACAACCTTGAAAACTCAGTCAACGAAGTGACTGTTATACTTAGTGTAATCAGTAATATTGCCGAGCAAACTAATTTATTGGCACTCAATGCAGCTATCGAAGCTGCTCGGGCGGGCGAACAAGGCCGAGGGTTTGCTGTAGTCGCAGACGAAGTAAGAACTTTAGCAAGCAGAACGCAAAGTTCAACCATCGAGATACAAGAAAAAATTACCTCACTCCAGTCTGCTAGTAGTGCTGTTACTGAGCGAATACGCGCTAGTGATAACCAGATTAAGGAGGCAGTAATCAATTCAGAAAAAGTGGGGGATATGCTCAAAGAGATCAGCATTCAAGCAAATTCAATCTCTGATGCAAACTTGACTATTGCGTCGGCATCTGAGGAGCAATCACAGGTAACGGAAGACATTGCGCAACGGCTCAATGATGTGCAAGACACAAGTCGACAAACTCAAATGCAGACGGAGAAAATTTCGCAATCATCCAGTGAGCTTGCCGACTTAGCGAATAACTTGAATACGCAAATTAACCGATTTAAACTCAATTGACCATTTACTTGTATACCCAAACCACCTCAAGACGTGAGTGTTAGTTGCAGTTAACAGTGATTTAGCAAGGCATTGATTGCAAGTTAGTTGTTCTATTGTAAAAATCGATAACGCAGTATAAATCGCTTATAAACCAGCCGTTTGGGCATTTCACAAGTACTTATTCTTATGGTTGTTACTTTCTAAGAGGGTCTGCCATTGTGGCAAAGTAATGCCTCGATATTTAGCCACTGTGAAACGCTGAATTGTGTATCCTGATGTGGCTTTGGCATAGACTACTTGGTCTGCCGTGCATTTAGCCATGGCAATTTTGAATAGCTGATTAAAAATCATTTTAAAGCAAGTGCTTATGCGGCAAATCAAGATCAAGTTGGTTACAGGCGTCTATAACAATCATGGTATTTATCGAAAAACATTTCTTAAAAGCCAAAAGGTAAGTAGAATCGCCGCAAATTTAGCTTCACCATTTTCAAAAGGACAGTGATGCTGCGCTCTATCCATCCATTTTTTATTGCGGTTATTTGTGTATTGCTGGCTATGGTCACTATTCAATCTGGCGCGTCAGTTGCAAAACAACTGTTTCCTTTGATTGGCCCTGAAGGCACCACCGCCTTACGTTTAGGTTTTTCTGCTGCTATTTTATGCCTTGTCTTTAAACCTTGGAAAACGTTTCCTCCTTTAGGTCAGCGCGTACCTGTCATTGTCTATGGTTTAAGCCTAGGAGGCATGAATATTTTGTTTTACTATGCCATTGAGCTTATCCCTCTTGGCATTGCTGTTGCCCTTGAGTTCACAGGCCCCTTGGCTGTGGCCTTATTATCTTCACGAAAAAAACGCGATTTATTTTGGGTTGCATGTGCAATAACTGGCATAGTTTTACTGCTTCCAGATATGAATGGTGAAGAACGCTTAGACCCTTTAGGTGTAATTTTAGCCTTAGGTGCGGGTGCCTGCTGGGCCTTTTATATTTTGTTTGGCAAAAAAACCGGAAATCAGGGTTCAGGCGGAATGACGGTTGCATTGGGAATGAGCGTTGCTGCCATTGTGCTAGTGCCTTATGGCGCATTTCACCAAGGTTTAGCTTTACTGAGTTGGGAAGTTATTCCGCTTGGGTTTTTAGTAGCAATCATGTCAAGTGCACTCCCCTACACGCTAGAAATGGTTGCACTTCGCAATATGCCGGCACAAGGTTTTAGCATTATGATGAGTTTGGAGCCAGCTGTTGCTGCTTTAGCTGGTTTTATAATTCTTGCAGAACTGTTGAGTATGTGGCAGTGGCTCGCAATTTTGCTGGTAATTGTTGCTTCTATTGGTAGCTCTATGTCCAATTCAAAAAGTAACTAATTTTTAGTTTAATGCAATATGATTTCAGTCAAATGCTTTATGCATTGCTTACTCTGCTTATTGAATGAGCTGCTCAGAATTGGTGTTACCTTTAAAAATAGTCACTCCAATACAGGCCGAAACATTACGATTCGGCTCTTTAATAGGCAACAGCTATGAACACAACTTTCTCTATTAAGACGCTTGAAACAGCGAAGTAAAGGTGAATACCCAAGCCACCTCTATATACAGAATTCAGCGTTACACGGGTGCTTAATCTCAAGACGTTACGTTGCAATAGTGGCAGTACCTGTGAAACGCTCAAATAGCTGATCTAAAAACGATTTATACTGTGTTATTGATTTTAACAATAGAACCAATATAACTTGCAATCAGTGCCCTGCCTAAATCGCTTTTAGTTCCAACTGAAGCTAGTACCTTGCGGTAGTTTGGGTAAGTTCATCGCATTTATCACATTAAATAGACATGTGTCGTTTACGATTTGTTTGATGCTCGCTTTTCTATCACTCTTTTTACCGCTTCTTCTATTGCATGCAACTTAAATGGCTTTGATATAAACATATCCATGCCAGCTTCCGTACATGCCAGTTTATCGGTTGCAGACGTATTGGCTGTTAAAGCTACAATGAGCGTGTCTTCAACAGTGCTGATATTTTGTTCTCTCAATATTTGAGTAGCTTCAAGGCCATCTAACACAGGCATCACGCAATCCATAAATATGAGGTCATACTTATGCTGTTTACATTTAAACACCGCATCTTGACCATCAACGGCCATATCAGCTTTTATATTAAGTTTTTCTAATGATGCATCTAAAACGAGCCGATTGATTTGATTATCATCAACCACCAGCACAGATAAACAACTGGTATCTATTGTGCCATCACTTGCTTGTAACGTCTCGTCCTGCCTTTTGCCTACCTTTAAGGGGATATGCAAAGAAAAAGTAGTGCCTTGGAGGTAAGTACTGTCCACAATAATGGAGCCACTCATGTATTCAACAAGCTCTTTGACTATCGCTAAACCTAGGCCACTGCCCCCTACGCTTTTTTGTCTATCTACTTCTTGCGTGAACGGAGAAAAAAGTGATTCTAGAAATGCTTCAGTCATTCCTCTTCCAGTGTCACTAACTTTGATATCAAGTGATAAATCGTTATTCGATTTCACTGCAATCACTGAAAATTCAACACAGCCAGCTTCGGTAAATTTAAGCGCATTACTTAATAAATTAGAAACAATTTGACTCAATCTCGTGTTATCGCAGTATGCCCAACAATCATCAGCAACATTAATATTGGTTTTAAATTCAACTTTTGCTGCCTTAAATAATGGGATGTATAAGGAGATCAAATCAACAAAAATAGTTTTTAATAGAAAATGATTAGGCTCGAGCTTTAATTCACCGTGATTTATTTTTGAAAAATCCATTACTTCATTAATGATATTCAATAGAATATCTGCACTTCTTAGCGCTACTTTTAATTTTTCTACGCGACGGGTTTCATCTTTCTCGCCTAACAAAGTTGTCAGCATTCCAGTTATACCATTTAACGGTGTGCGAAGTTCATGGCTTATTTTAGCTAATAGCATACTTCGGTCTTCTAGCATCCTTTGCGCTAAAGCTTGTTTATTTTTTAACGCAAGTCTCAATTCAACTGACTCTGTAACCTCTTGAAGTGTCCCAAATAACCTAACACATTTGCCATCAACCATTTCAGCCTCGCCAAAGGATGATACCCAAATATGCTTGCCCTTCGCAGTCAACAACTCAAGCTCTAAGTGCCATTTTTCACCCGATTTTATTGCTTTTTCAACGGCTTTGTTTATGTCCTCTTGGCTTTTTCCTGCTTTAAAGAACTCAGTCGTTGACTTAAGGTCTGGTTGAAATGACATAGGAACTTGATATATTCGTCTTACTTGATCACTGCACGTTACTTTTCTATTTAATAAATCCACCTCCCACGTTCCAATATTAGCTACACTCTCAAGTTTGAGCAGTGTGTTGTTATTTTTTATTAACTGCTTGGATGCCATTCGCCTTGCAAACTCAGCCCCTAGCCACTGTGCAAATAGCTCGACGTAGTCGTAAGCTTGTTCTGTAAAAGGTTTGGATGCTTTAGATGCAGAAAAGTTAACTGTGCCATAGGTCTCTGCGCCCACCTTTATAGGTGCACCAATATACGACTCCAACTGAAAATTTATATAACAGGGATGGTTTGCAATTCGGCTGGTGGATGCTTGATGAAACGCCAGTGCACCGTCAGCCGCTAATGTGTGAAGGCAATAAGTTCCTGATAATTCAAAACTTGTGTTAACAGGCAATGAGTCATCGGGTGTGATTACATACTTAACGAGGTAAGATTCTTCGGCTATTTTACTCACAATCGCAATATCGAGATTGAATACTTCGAGCCCAAAACTCAATAAACTATAAATTTTTTCATCAAAACTTTGAGTTTGATCCGATACAATATCGTGAAATCTTCGTAGGAATTTCAACCGTTTCCTTCCTTGTTTACAAAACAAAATGAACCGTTTTTAACAATAAGATACCCTCTGTTAAAGGTCAATTAATCTTATGCTTTTATTGTACTTAACTGAGCTTTAAACACTCTTTACAAACTTTGGGGTCTGTTTATCTTTGCGGATTAAAATTTATTCAAGCCAGGGGCGTTTTAGTCGCGGCGCGAGGTTTGCAACCTAGTGGGCTAAGTAAAAACCAAGCAAAGCTTACGCGTCCTGCTCATGCCCCTTACCACCATCCATGTAAGCAACAAAAAGTAAATCGTCCCTAGGCAGAACCCCAAGGGCAGCGCCTGTATAGCATTGAAAGATAAACAGACCCTAGTACGTATAATAAGAATGTCGAATTAGAAATATGTATCTTACTAGCAGATATGTATATACTAAATCCAATTGAAGTAAGAAAAATAAACCTATGACAACTCAAAAAAAGAAAAGTAATTTTTTCAGTAACCTTATTTTTAATATTATTTTACCTGCGGTTATCCTAAGTCGTTTTAGTACACCGGACACACTTGGTCCTGTCTGGGCGGTTGTTGTTGCACTCGCATTTCCGTTATTTTTTGGCTTATGGGAACTCAAGCAATCTGGGAAAGTTAATTTTTTCTCTATATTAGGGATTATAAGTGTCTTACTCACTGGGGGAATAAGTTTATTTGAACTTGACCCTAAGTACATCGCCATTAAGGAAGCGATGGTGCCAGCCATTATTGGCATCATCGTACTTATTAGCCAATACACCCCCTACCCACTGATCAGAAAGTTATTAATTAACCCTGAACTGTTAGATATTGAAAAGCTTACTCAAGCCCTTGATGATCAAAATAATACAGCTGTTTTTGATAAAAAAATGCGGTTAGCGGGATTTATTGTTGCTAGTGCGTTCTTTTTATCAGCAACATTAAATTATTTTTTGGCTAAAGCCATTGTGGTTAGTATGCCTGGTACAACTGAGTACGCAGAAGAGTTAGGTCGCATGACATGGCTCAGTTACCCGGTCATTGTTGCCCCTACAATGGTGTTGTTGGTTGGTGCGATTATCTTTACCTTTATGCAAATAGGTAAGCTGACAAAGCAACCTATTGATGACTTTATATTGCAATAATATGTTCAATGTTAGTGAACCATTTGCATTGTTTAAAACAACATAAAACAAGCGCGGCGCTTCAAATTTACTTCATTTACCGCGCTTATTTTCATTAATACACTATTGCGCTTGAGAAACTTCAACAGGTGTTTTATCCGCTAACAAGTATTTATCAAGCCATTGTTCTTGCTCCCAAAGCACATGTAATAAGCTCTTGCGCGCTTTATAGCCATGTGCTTCGTATGGCAGCATAACCAAGCGAGCTTCTTTACCTAATCCTTTGAGGGCAGCGTACATACGCTCACTTTGCATAGGGAAAGTGCCGTGAGATTAAGAGTGGGTCTTCTTGTGCTCACGGCCTCGATTAAAGTAATCGTTATTCACCCTTTACTTGTGTATCACTTTCATTTAGCAAGTATTTATCAAGCCATTGTTCTTGCTCCCAAAGCACATGTAATAAGCTCTTGCGCGCTTT
>NZ_PDUS01000002.1:0-87054 GCF_002723455.1 Pseudoalteromonas sp. 3D05
AAATTTTATTGACCACTACATACAGATGTAGACGAAGAGGAAGACGCTCCTGTAATGGGGCCCGAAACAAACGAAAATACTGATTATGAAAAGTCTGAAGGAAACAAGTCCGGTTATGATGGTGTACGGGTGGAAGGAGAATTTTGGCGGGATGAATGGATTGAACACCAAGGCATTAGCAAACGCGTTAGAGGGGACGCTGATACAAATCTACCTCAATTCATAGTCGAAACAGATAGTACTCGCATCGCATCATCTGAGCTAAACAATGAAGACGTTGGAAGGTGGCTATGGTTTCGTTCAAGTATTGTAAATGAGCTATTGGGGCTTCGAGGCTTCTCACTTGAATGGTATACAGCCGAAACAGGTTCTATTCACTCAACGTCCGGTTATCGAATTCACTTTGGAGTAAACTCAGCGGATTTCATTACAGTATATGCTTATGACATCGCCCGTCTCCCTTCATGGGAACAGCACTTATGGGCTGCACATAATGCAGTTCCAGAGGGCAAGGTTTCCAGTGAGTTGTTAGATTCTCAAGTTAAGGCTCAACCCGCATCCACACATGCAGTAGAGGAGTTACTTTTCGAAGTAATGAGCATGCTGGAGAATGGGTTTAAGCAAGAGTTTAATGTTTCTCTTTTCTCACATGATATAGACCGTAAAGAAGCCTTAAAGAAAATATCCAGATTCGAAAGTAAAGATCAGGCGTCATTGCTAAGGCTAGCAAAAGAAATTGTGCGCGTTTTCTCTGACCGGCTTAATGTCAAAGAGTTGCGGGCGTTATCGGTACATGCGAATAAGGATAAACTTGGCTCAAACAAACTACTGCAAGACATACTATCCCAGAAAGTTGGAGATGATACTGCTCGTAAAGTCTTCGGTCCAATTGTAGGTGCTTATGATATGCGAGTAGGTGATGCACACCCGACAAGTTCAAAAATCGGAGAAGCCTTAGAGCTTGCCGGAATTGACACTGAAAATTCGTATTTAAGGCAAGGGCAACAATTGATTTCCAATGTTGGGCAGTCAATTTGGTGGATTGGTAAGATGATGTTTGAAGATCCTAAAAAATGATGAGGCTCTCAAGATGGCATAACAAAGCGCTGCTGTCGGACAAATTTTCCGCTGCGCTCCAAATTTGCCGCAGAGCGCGGCGTTAGCCTTTAGGATTTCGATGAAACTTTTCGAGTTCTTAGCTCAAATGAGAAAAGAAAAATTTCCACTTCGCATAGATTATCCTGAACATATCGGGTGCGTTGATGTTGAAGTTGAAACATTTTCAGAGCGCTGGATTTTCTCCTTCGATGAAGATGGTTTCGTTGATTTTGTCATTTATAAAGATATAAATGCACCAGACAAAAGAAAATATGCGCCTGTCCCTTTTATTTCTTTCCTTTTATTTCTTTCCTTTTATTTCTTTTTTTATTTCTTTTTGTGTGTCCCATTTTTTACGATATGAAAACTGCGATTGAGTAATACTTTACAGTGGTATGAAAAACCAAAGACCCACTGTATAGGTGATCGATTATTGTTTTTTGCACTATAAATTATATAAGTATTTATTAAATTAGGATTTACGATGCAGTATCTGGATCGGATATTAACTAAATTAAAAGATAAAAACTCAGGCGAGGATGAGTTCATTCAAGCAGTAGAAGAAGTGCTTGTATCTTTAACATCGGTTTTCAATGAAGATAAGGCATATCAGCAGCACGCTGTGATGGAAAATTTACTCGAACCGCAGAGGCAAATCATGTTTCGGGTACCTTGGCAGGATGATAATGGTCAAGTTCATGTTAATCGTGGGTATCGTATTGAATTTAACTCAGCCTTAGGGCCTTTTAAAGGAGGTTTGAGATTTCACCCCACTGTAAACGCCAGCGTAGTTAAGTTTTTGGGATTTGAACAAACACTTAAAAATGCTTTAACAGGTTTGCCGTTAGGTGGTGCCAAAGGGGGCGCTGATTTTGATCCTAAAGGAAAAAGTGATAGTGAGATTATGCGCTTTTGCCAATCGTTTATGACTGAAATGAGTCGTCATTTAGGCCCAACTACTGATGTGCCTGCGGGTGATATTGGGGTTGGTGCAAAAGAAATAGGCTATCTTTTTGGCCAATATAAACGATTAACTAATCGCTTTGAAGGAGTTATTACTGGCAAAAGCTTAACAATGAACGGCTCTGAATTACGTAATGAGTCAACAGGCATGGGTATCGCTTATTTTATTGAAAACATGCTCCAAGCTAAAAATGACACTGTTAAAGATAAATGTGTGTTGGTGTCGGGGGCTGGCAATGTGGCAATTCATTTAATGAAAAAACTCGATACCATGGGCGCTAAAGTACTTAGTTGCAGTGATTCTAAAGGCTGTATTTATGCTCCCGAGGGTCTAGATGTTGGTTATATTGAATCTCTTAAAGCTCAAGGTAAGTCGCTTTATAGTTACCTTGATGCATTTTCAGGAGCGTCATTTACTTCGGTTGATGATTACCCAGCAGATGGACACGCTGTATGGCGCTACGAGTGCGATATTGCAGTACCATGTGCAACTCAAAATGAATTATCCCACGCTGATGCCCAAGCTTTAACCAACAATGGCTGTATGTTAGTTTGTGAAGGCGCCAACATGCCTTGCTCTGCCGATGCAATCAACCACTTTAAACAAAGCAACACGTATTTTGGCCCAGGCAAGGCTGCGAATGCAGGTGGGGTGGCGGTAAGTCAATTCGAAATGGCACAAAACGCGAGTATGCAAAGCTGGCCTAAATCTGACGTTGATGAAAAGCTGCAAAACGTAATGACGCATATATTTACCACAGTCAGTGATACTGCCAATGAATATGGCTGTGAAAATGATTTAGCCACAGGTGCTAATATCGCGGGGTTTAAACGTGTGGCAGCGGCAATGATTGCTCAAGGCGTTGTATAACACGTGTAAACCAAGTTTGCAGAAATACAACGCAAGTGTATTACCTAGTTGTTTTAAACTGTTACAACAAGAAGCAAATCATGTTTGGGATTTAGTTTACTATAACTGCTGTATTTATTTTGTGAGATAACCAGTTGCGCCTGTAACTTTTTAGGTTTTAAAGGGAGGTGGCTTATCCCCTAACACTTGAAATTAATTATAAAGGATTGTGATGCGCGCTTTTATTTGTACAGTGCATTTTTCTTGTGCTCAATGGATGAAAAAGGTAGATAAAAAGAACCAAGCTACAAGTTTTAAAGCGAGCACCTTATTGATAATGGTGTTGTTTATTCAAGTTTTGTTTATTATTTTAATATATGACTATACGTTACTTACTCCTATGGCTAAGGCATTCAAGGGTGCCCCTTTAGTATATGGGGGGATTTTTTACGCGCTTACATTAGGGGGAATGTTGTTAGTATTGGGTGACCGTCAAAGTTATATTCGCAGAGTGAGATCGCGTATGGCAAAAGGGAGTCTGAATAAGTACATTTTAGGAATTAAATTAAATTTATTGGGCTGCCTGTTGTTATTTATATTAAACATCATCGTTAATTTTAGGTAGTTTTATCTTTATGCAGCAAAGTCAGTTTCAGGGAAAAATATGACTAATAAAGTGTTTATAGCGACAAGTCTTGATGGTTACATTGCGGGAAAAAATAACGAACTAGATTGGTTAGAAGTCGACCCAGCACCTGAAAGTATGGATATGGGTTACCAAGCTCATGTTGATAGTATAGATGCATTAGTGATGGGGAAAAATACCATGGAACTTATAGCCGCAATGGATATAGATTGGCCATACGATAAACCTGTATTTGTTTTAAGTCGTACGCTTAAGGCGCTACCGAAAAAACTGAGCGGCAAAGTTTTTTTAGTTAATGACGACATCAAAAGTATTGAACAAGCGATAAATAAACAAGGGTATAAAAACCTTTATATCGATGGGGGGTTAACAATCCAAAGTTTTCTAAATGAAGATCTAATTGATGAAATGGTCATTACCACTATCCCCATTTTATTAGGTGGTGGGCTCTCTTTATTTGGCGCTTTAGCCAGTTCATTAGACTTTCGTTGTATTGAAGCAAAAACTTTTACCAATGGTGTTAGCCAAAATCACTACAAAAGGTGTAGATAATAAACTGGGACAATGCGATTTACTTTTAGTGCCAATCGATAGCAAGGTTGTAGCCTCAAATCTAACCTTTGGGAGATTAGATTTGATGCTTTGCGCTAACTAGGCAAATGCCGTTTCTTTAATTTCATCTTGCATTTGCTCACGCATTTTAAATTTTTGTAGTTTCCCAGTGACCGTCATTGGATACTCATCAACAAAACGAATATGTTTGGGGATTTTGAAGTAGGCGAGTTTGTCTTTTAAAAACAACCTAATTGCATCTTCATTAAGTACAGCACCTTCACTTGGCTGTATCCAAGCACACACTTCTTCTCCATACTTTTCATCTGTTATGCCAAAGATGGCAGCATCTTGAACACCAGGGTAGGTATACAACACTTCTTCGATTTCTCGTGGAGAAATATTTTCACCGCCACGGATGATCATGTCTTTAATACGGCCAACAATGGATACAAATCCCTCATTATCCATAACACCTAAGTCACCCGAATGAAGCCAACCGTCATTATCAATAGTGGCAGCTGTTTTTTCAGGATCATTCCAATAGCAGCGCATTATGCCTGCACCTCGGCTACATACTTCACCGGGAAGGCCGATTTTTTGTAGATTACCGACTTCATCAATAATTTTAACTTCAGTATGCGCTAAGGCACGGCCAACAGTACTGACTTGTTTTTCTATCGGGGAGTCCGTTTCTGTTACATTATTAATTGGGCTGCACTCTGTTTGACCGTAACCAATCACTACTTCTTTCATATGCATTAATGTGTGCACTTTACGCATGACTTGTTCAGGACATGTAGAGCCAGCCATAACGCCAGTACGTAAACTAGATAGGTCATATTTAGCAAAATCTTTATGTTCAAGCTCTGCGATAAACATGGTCGGCACACCATGTAGGGCGGTACAACGCTCTTTTTCAACTATATCCAGAGTTATTTTGGGGTCAAACGAGTCACTCGGAAAAACGGCCGTCGCGCCTTGACTAATACATACTAAATTACCTAGCACCATCCCAAAGCAATGATATAAGGGGACTGGGATACAAAGTTTGTCGTCTTTGGTTAGCTTCATTGCTTGAGCCATTAAAAAACCATTGTTAAGAATGTTTTTATGAGTAAGTGTTGCGCCTTTAGGGTTGCCTGTAGTGCCAGAGGTAAATTGTATATTGATATCTTGGTCTGCATTTAAGGTTGCGGCTATCTCAGCGAGTTTGCTTTGGTGTTTCTCTGTAGGCATCGCTATTACATCGCTAAAGCTGAACATGCCAGGGCTTGACTCGTTACCAATGCGTATTATGTTTTTTAAATGGGGTAGCTTCTCACTGCAAATGTTTCCAGACTCTGTGGTTGCAAGTTCTGGGATTAATTCGTTAAGCATTGCAAAGTAATTGCTTGCTTTAAAGTTGGACGCAGTAATAAGTGTTGAGCACTCGACTGTATTAAGTGCATATTGTAATTCGCTAGGTCTAAATGCAGGATTTATACATACCATAATGGCACCAATTTTTGCGGTTGCAAATTGAGTTAAAGACCACTCAAGGTTATTCGGCGACCAAATCCCAACTCTATCCCCAGGTTTTACACCTAACGCAAGTAATCCCATAGCCAATTGATTAATTTGTTGCTGATATTGTTTATACGTGAGGCGAATATTTTGATGACTAACGACAATAGCGGGGTGATCCGGGTTATTGTCGACAATAGCGTCAAAGTAACTACCAATTGTCTGGTTGATTAAAGAGCAAGATGTAGCGCCTTTAAAATAGCTTTTCTCAAGAGGAATTTTATTGCCATGTATTTTATCTGTTTGACTAGCGTAGTGAGTAGCTTGCATATATGTGCTCCGTGTCATTGTTGTGAGAGTATACAATGTTAGAAAAGCACAAATTGTCGACAAAAGAAAGTGAGGTAAGACCAATGTCTTAATTTAATTTAGCGGAAAATAAAAAACGCGAGGAACATGTAACACTTAAAGTGAGTTGCTCTCGCGTTTTTAACTAATTAATAAAATAGCAGTTGCTATCGTTAATTACGCCTCGTCGTGGCGGTAGGTTTTTCGCATTATGTATACATATGCGTTAATAAAAGCGGTTTCTTGATACTTTTTTAGACCTGTTTCTTCAAAATCGATAGGAACAGGGTTACGCTTTAATTGCTCTTTAATTAGTGTAGGGCTTAGTATTTGAACATCTAAATTTTCAATTAGCTGGATGGCTGTTTCCATTTTAAACCCTTTAGCACTACCAGCGAATTTTCCTTTTGGTTGGCGCTCACGGATAGCAACGGAATCAATTTGGTAATCTTGCATTAATTTTGCAAAATCAAATTGAAATTTACGCATTACTTCAGTGTCGTTACCATTACCCAGTGTGAACCGAGTTTGGCGTACATCACGTATATCAAATACATCATTATCTTTGCTTAAAATACACAGTAATACATCACTACCTGTAATTTCAACACCGCACGTTCTCATTGCTAACTCTCTTACTTGCTAATTTATTGACAGTATATCAATTAATAATATTAAAAGCAGTGGATTTTAAAAACCGATTTCGATTCCAATTCCACCATGATCGCTGCTACAGATGTCTTCATCATGTTGTTCAGAATTTAAGTGAGCGTTAAAGTTTAGGTAGTCTAAAGATTTAATTTTGCCAAGTTCACAGTCAGCATTGAAGTGACCTGACACTAAAATGTAATCTAATACATTCGCGCGCCCTTTATAGTAGTGACTAGCAGGTTTGCTTATTCCTTTTTGATATTGTGTGCTAAGTGAAAAAGCATCACTTAATCCCACAACTGGCTGCGAAAATTCTTTACACGGTTCACAGCGGGTAGGGTGAAACCCTTGCGTCATAAATGCCAGTGCTGGGCTTTGGAGATTATCATTAAAGTCGCCCATCACGACTGTTGCACAATTGTTTTCACGTTGTGTTTTTAAAGCATCGTAATAAACAATGGATGCTTCCAACGAGCGTGAAATTTGAGATTGCATCATGCCAACGGTCTGTTGTAGTAATACTAGTAATGGATCTTCTTGGTTATGAATATTAAGCATGTGCGACATTGAGTGAACGCGTTGAGATTTAAAATGAACTACGTAAAAATATACTGCCCCCAAACCATCCAGTTCCAAACGACATTTTATAGGTGTGCGATTAAACTTAAACTCATTTTGGTTATTTAGGTACTCTAATAATTCTGGGCATGGACTGAGTGCTTGCGCATCATGAATAGGTATTTTTGAGGCAATAGCAACGACTGGGTTAAATAATACTTGTGGGTAAAGATTGTCACTTTTTGGTGTTGTCACAGTTTCAAAGTAGTCATAGCCTTGTTCTTTACACAGAGTTTGCAATGATTTGATGCTAAACACTTCTTGAAAGGCAACAACGTCAGCACGGCTTTGGATTAAAAAGTCTTCAATGAATGTTTGTTTTTTCTGCCATTGTGTCGCGTTATAACGCTCATGTAATTGATAAAATGAAAAAGGTGGAGCTGCGTAATTAAGTAAGTTTAGGCTGGCGAATCTGAATGATTTACTCACGGACATAATTGTTTCTCACAGCTGAAATTAGCTTAAGTATGAAATGAAGCGCTTATTTGTCAATTTGTGGTTGTAAATACTTGTATTTCACTGTTTCAGGCGCGACAATATAGCCGCACTTAGCAAGACTCAACAGGTGCATTAACCGTAAATGGTTAACCATAACAATGCTTATTCGTAAAAGCGTTGTGGAGTTATTTTTTTTAATTTATTAAATACATGTGATGCATTGTAGGCGTCACCACTGTACAAAGGATTTATAATGCCAGTTATTACCCTCCCTGACGGCAGTCAGCGTAGTTTTGAAAACCCAGTTAGTACTCTTGATGTAGCCAACGATATCGGCCCTGGTCTTGCAAAAGCGACCATTGCTGGCCGTGTTAATGGAGACAGTGTTGATGCATGCGATTTAATTTCTGAAGATTCACGCTTAGAAATTATCACCGCGAAAGATGATGATGGGTTAGAGATCATTCGTCACTCATGTGCTCACTTAATCGGTCATGCTGTTAAACAACTGTTCCCTGAAGCAAAAATGGCTATAGGTCCAACTATTGATAACGGATTTTATTACGATATCGATATGGAACACTCACTGAGTCAAGAAGACTTAGATGCCATTGAAAAGCGTATGTTACAACTTGCAAAAACAAACTACGACGTAGTGAAAAAAACCGTCAGCTGGCAAGAAGCGCGCGATGCATTTGAAGCGCGTGGCGAATCATACAAGATTGAGATCTTAGACGAGAACATCGCTAAAGATGACCGTCCAGGTCTGTATCATCATGAAGAATACGTTGATATGTGCCGTGGTCCTCACGTACCAAATATGAAGTTCTGCCAACACTTCAAAATTATGAAAGTAGCGGGTGCTTATTGGCGTGGTGATTCAGAAAACAAAATGCTGCAACGTATTTATGGCACCGCTTGGGGCGATAAAAAGCAACTTAAAGCGTACTTAAAACGCTTAGAAGAAGCTGAAAAACGCGACCACCGCCGTATTGGTAAAGCGCTTGATTTATGGCACTGGCAAGAAGAAGCGCCAGGCATGGTATTTTGGCACAACGATGGTTGGAGCATTTACCGTGAACTTGAAGAGTTTGTTCGTGAAAAACTACGTGAGTACCAATACGAAGAAGTGAAAGGTCCAATGATGATGGACCGTTCGTTGTGGGAAAAATCGGGTCACTGGGATAAATATTCAGATGCAATGTTTACCACTGAGTCTGAAAAGCGTGAGTATGCAATCAAGCCAATGAATTGCCCAGGTCACGTACAGATTTTTAATCAAGGTTTAAAATCTTACCGCGATTTACCACTTCGTATGGCAGAGTTTGGCTGTTGTCACCGTAATGAACCTTCAGGTGCTTTACACGGATTAATGCGTGTTCGTGGGTTTACCCAAGATGATGCTCACGTTTTCTGTACAGAAGACCAAGTGATGGATGAAGTATCATCATGTATTAAAATGGTTTACGACACATACGAGACTTTCGGTTTTGAAAAAATAGTTGTTAAGCTTTCTACACGCCCTGAAAAGCGTATCGGCGAAGACGATGTTTGGGATAAAGCCGAGCAAGCATTGGCCGACGCACTTAAAGCAAATAACATCGAATTTGATTATTTACCGGGTGAAGGTGCCTTCTACGGTCCTAAAATTGAATTTACTTTGTACGATTGCTTAGACAGAGCGTGGCAGTGTGGTACAGTGCAACTAGATTTTGCTTTACCGGGTCGTTTAGGTGCTACGTATGTTGCTGAAAACAACGAGCGTCGTACACCAGTAATGATTCACCGTGCTATACTTGGTTCAATTGAACGTTTTATCGGTATTTTGACCGAAGAGTATGCCGGTTTATTCCCGACGTGGCTTGCGCCTAAGCAAGTGGTGATTATGAATATCACCGATAAACAAGCGGATTATGTGCACGAAATTGTACAAAAATTAAATAAACTTGGAATTAGAGCCGCTGCTGACTTGAGAAATGAGAAGATTGGCTTTAAAATCCGAGAACATACATTAAAACGTATTCCTTACTTACTTGTTGTTGGCGACAAAGAAGTTGAGCAACAGGAAGTGGCAGTACGTACTCGCACAGGTGAAGACCTGGGCAAATTTAGTGTTGATGACTTCGTCGCTAAAATTAGCGAAGAAATTAAAAATCGACAATAAAAATCTGGTGTGCAGGGCATTAACACAACTGCTAACTGCACACTTATTATTTGATATTCTTGGAGGAACGTACCATTAGAGGCGGCAAGAAAGGGCAACAAACAGCTCAAAAAAATCGTATCAACGATGAAATTACAGCTAAAGAAGTTCGTTTAATCGACATTGAAGGCGAGCAAGCTGGCATTCAAACATTAAGAGATGCGCAAGCTATGGCTGATGAAGCAGGTGTTGATCTAGTAGAGATCAGCCCAAATGCTGAGCCGCCTGTGTGTAAGGTCATGGACTACGGTAAGTTCATCTTTGAAAAAAGCAAAGAACTAAAAGAGCAGAAGAAGAAGCAAAAGCAAATCCAGATAAAAGAAATCAAATTCCGTCCAGGTACGGATGAAGGTGACTATCAGGTTAAGCTTCGTAACTTACGTAAGTTCTTAGAAGCGGGTGATAAAGCTAAAATCACTATTCGTTTCCGTGGCCGTGAAATGGCGCACCAAGAAATTGGTATTGAACTACTAAACCGTATTAAAGCTGATTTAGAAGAACTTGCACAAGTTGAGTCTTTCCCAAATCGTGTTGAGGGACGTCAGATGGTTATGATGATGTCTCCTATTGCTAAAAAGTAATAAACGAGCTAGAATACGCACCGAATTTAGCTCAGGTCTGCAAGTAATATGCGAATATTCACCTGAGTTAACCGGTTTTAAAGTAAAACTGCAGCATTTATGTTGAGTTTTCACCGGAATATGGCAGTAAGTTAGGCCTAAAAGTGGAGCTATAGCAATATATCTCACGCCTGCTTACTAATTTTAAAGCAATACATTTGGAGTTATTGCAATGGCTTATAAGCTAAAAAGTCACAGAGGCGCAGCTAAGCGTTTCAAGAAAACTGCTTCTGGCGGTTTCAAGCGTAAACAAGCGCATCTTCGTCACATTCTGACTAAGAAAACTTCTAAGCGTAAGTTACACCTACGTCCTAAGATGATGGTTCATAAGAATGACCATGGTCTAGTTTCACGTATGTTACCATTCGCTTAATAGGGGTTTTTAGAAATGGCAAGAGTTAAACGCGGCGTTGTCGCACGTGCACGTCACAAAAAAGTTTTAAAACAAGCAAAAGGTTACTACGGAGCACGTTCACGTGTTTACCGCGTAGCTTTCCAGGCTGTTACTAAAGCGGGTCAATACGCTTACCGTGACCGTCGTGCTAAGAAACGTACATTCCGTCAATTATGGATTGCACGTATCAATGCTGCATCACGTCAAAATGGTCTGTCTTACAGCCGTTTTATCAATGGTCTTAAAAAGACATCTGTAGAAATCGATCGTAAGATCCTTGCAGATATCGCTGTTTATGACCAAGTTGCATTCGCAGCGCTTGTTGAAAAAGCAAAAGAAGGCCTAGCGGCAGCTTAAGCTTTTACATATAAGTATTGAAAAGGAGCCTTAGGCTCCTTTTTTTGTGGAAAAAATAAAATTTTGCGGTAAGCCTCTTAAAAAGCAAGATAGGAAGTAGTGATTTAACTTCTACTAAGCCGATATAATAATTACAAATAAATGAGGTAAAAATATATTTTGAATTGGCAATCTCTAGTCGATGACCGCCAACGCTTCTTCTGGGTCCTACAAGTTGCAGGTTGGATAGGTTACGCTCTCGTAAATTACATTGGCTCAAAAGTCTTCGAAATGCGTGATATTTACGTATTTGTCATTGTGCTTAACGCTTATGCCGGATGTTTAATGACGGTGCCACTTCGTTATATGTATCGAAAAGCATGGAATGCATCTCCTTGGATTCTTATGTTAGTGGTTTTTAGTGCTTCGTATGTTACCGGAACATTATGGGCTGTGGTGCAAAAGTTTAACTTGTGGGAAATATACCGCCATGGTTATAGACCTAATGAATGGTTTTATTATTTTCAACAAGGGCTTGATTCGGTATATATAATTTTATGTTGGAGCGGCCTGTATTTTGGTATTAAGTATTACCAGCTACTTCAAAGCGAACGCCAAAAAGCACTAAAAGCCACCACAATGGCTCATGAAGCACAGCTTAAAATGCTGCGCTATCAGCTTAACCCTCACTTTTTATTTAATACGCTTAATGCAATTTCGACCTTAGTTTTGGTTAAAGAAAACAAAGATGCTAATTTGATGGTGTCAAAACTAAGTGACTTTCTAAGGTATACGCTTAATACTGATCCAATAAAAAAAGTGCCATTAGAGCAAGAACTACATGCGTTAATGTTATACCTAGAAATTGAACGAGTGCGATTTGATGAACGTTTGAAAGTAAATGTTGAGGTTAGTGATGAAGCAAAAAATGCACTGGTACCGAGTTTAATCTTACAACCCATCATTGAAAATGCGATTAAATACGCAATTGCTCATCTAGCAGAAGGTGGCCAGATTGACATAAAAGCACAAGTATTTGCTAATGAACTATTATTGGAAGTAGGCGATAATGGCCCGGGTACTGAGTTACTCAATGGTCAACTAGTCAATGCACAAGGTGTAGGTATTGCGAATACTAAAGATCGTTTAAAAACTTTGTATGAAAACAACTATTCGTTTGTATTGTCACATAATACGCCAAGTGGATTAAAAGTTAATTTGCGCGTTCCATTTGAGAAGGCTATGAAAAAATGAGCAAGATTAAAACCCTAATTGTCGATGACGAACCTTTAGCACGTAGAGGCTTAGCAGTAAGGTTGGAAGAGTTCGATGAGATTGAGGTTATAAAACTGTGTAATTCAGGTCAAGAGGCTATAGATGCTTGTCATGCAGAGCAGATAGATTTAGTTTTTTTAGATATTCAAATGCCAGGAATGAACGGTTTTGAGGTGGCACGTGCACTAAGTGAAAGTGTTAGAGCATTACCCGCTATTGTATTCGTAACGGCGTTTGATCAGTTCGCGGTCAAAGCGTTTGAAATACATGCTTTAGATTATATTCTTAAACCAGTCGATGACAACAGACTAAAACAGGCGGTAGAAAAAGTGCATACTTATTTAAAAACTCAACAAGACAACGCCCATAAAAAGAAATTAGCTAGTTTTGTAGCAGGTATTACAGGAAATAATTGTGAAGAGATTTTAAAGAAGTTAGCCACTGGCGATACTTTATCAGATAAACGTTACCCCGAATCTCTAGCGGTAAAAGAGCAGGGTGAAATTATCAGAGTGCCTGTTGCGACAATTCAGTGGGTTGATGCCGCTGGTGATTATATGTGTTTGCATTGCCAAGATGGCCAAACTCATATTTTACGTAAAACAATGAAAGAGCTCGAGCAAGAATTAGACCCTAAATTATTTGTCAGAGTACACAGAAGTGCGATTGTGAATACAAAACAAATAAGTAAGCTTGTAACACAAGTCAGTGGTGAATATTTACTAGTTCTAGACAATGGTCAAGAACTAAAGGTAAGCCGTAGCTATCGAGATAAAGTCAAAGCTGCACTGGCGAGTTAAGTCAAATGTAGGGCATATAACAAGCTACCAATTAAAAACGCGAGCCATTATGCTCGCGTTTTAAGTTTAGCAATATTATTAGGCAACAGTTACAATTTTCATTGTGTTGGTTGCGCCGATAGTTTCCATTGCATCACCGTGAGTAATGATTACAGTATCGCCTGAACTGAGTGAACCGGCAGCAACAAGCGTACCAAGTGCATCTTTAACCATATTGTCTTTTTCACATTGTGTTGAGTCAAAGAAAACAGGGTAAACACCGCGATAGAGCGCTGTTTGACCTAGAGTACTTGCATGACGTGAAAGAGAGAAAATAGGTAAACCTGAACTAATACGTGACATTAACTTAGCAGTACTACCTGATTCAGTAAGCGTTACGATGGCTTTGATTGAATCTAAGTGATTCGCTGCATACATTGCAGACAAGGCAATTGATTCAGCGTTTGAAGAAAAGCGGCTATCTAAGCGGTGCTTAGAAACATGGGTTTCTTTTTGTGATTCTGCCCCAAGACAAACACGCGCCATTGTAGCAACGGTTTCTTCAGGGTAATCACCCGCAGCAGTTTCTGCTGACAACATCACAGCATCTGTACCATCTAGAACAGCGTTTGCAACATCCATAACTTCTGCTCGCGTTGGCATAGGGTTATCGATCATCGATTCCATCATTTGTGTAGCGGTAACAACAGTACGATTAAGAGAGCGGGCACGGCTTATAATGAGTTTTTGTTTTCCCATTAAAGCTGCATCACCTATTTCAACACCTAAATCACCACGGGCAACCATAACTGAATCTGATGCAAGCACGATGTCATCAATTGCCTCAACAGTTTCAACGGCTTCAGCACGTTCAATTTTAGCGAGTAATTGCGCCTTAGAACCTGCAGCTTCTGCAAGTGAGCGCACATAGCGCATGTCATCGCCACTACGCGGGAATGATACAGCAATATAATCAACATCGATTTCAGCAGCTGTGATTAAATCTTCTTTATCTTTTTCTGTGAATGCTGGGGCTGTTAAACCACCACCTAAACGGTTAATCCCTTTATTATTCGATAGAACACCACCTACTGTAACGGTAGTATGAACAAGATGACCCTCAACACTCTGTACTGTTAATTGAATTAAGCCATCATTTAATAAAAGTAGGTCACCAGGAGAAACATCTTGTGGTAATTCTTTATAATCAATACCTACCGCACTAATGTCGCCTTCGCCTTTTTCCATTTGTGCATCAAGTATAAACTTAGCGCCAACATCTAAAGTTACTTTGCCTTCTTTAAATGTAGAAACACGAATTTTAGGTCCTTGCAAATCAGCCAAGATAGCAACGTGCTTGCCTAAGTTATTTGCGATATCACGAACAGCTTGTGCGCGGTCTTTATGGTCTTGTGCTACGCCATGTGAGAAGTTCAAACGCACTACGTTAGCACCAGCACGGATTATTTTTTCTAGGTTGTTATCACGATCGGTTGCAGGTCCAAGGGTAGCGACTATTTTTGTGCGTCTAAGCATCAAATTCTCCTGTGGGCTTACTGAGTAAGCAGGTTGACGGTTATATTCGTTTTTACATATTTATGTTTATACACAAATATAGACTTTAAGGCAGTGAGAACACATTATATAAACAAAGTGTTATTTAATTGCTGCCAATATTTATACAAAATTAATATTACGACATTATGACACCGGTGTCAGTCTCAGTCAATGTCCTAATTGATGTTAAATAATCCCTGTGGTGCTCGTTGTTTGATATAATGAACGAACGTGCATAAAGGTAGTTGCTTCAACTCAAGCTCGCAATTTTAAGTGGCTTGGGTATAATGCGCGCGGTATTATTTTCATTTACTAACCAATAGTTGTTACCGAGGAGGACACTAAATGCAAGTTGCATTAGTAGGGTTAGGCGTTATGGGTAAAAATCTGGCTCTAAACCTGATAGAAAAAGGGCTGACACTCGTAGCTTATGATAAAAACCCCGATGCGGGCGAAGAATTATTAAGTTGTGCTAAATCCCAAGGCATGGCGGATCGTCTGCATATTGTGTCTGATTTAAATGACATGGTTAAAAGGTTAACAGCACCTCGTTCAATTTTACTGTTAGTCCCTGCTGGTGAACTGGTTGATAAAGTGTGTACTGAACTAGTAGAAGCTGGCGTTGAATGTGACGATATTATTGTTGATTGTGGTAACAGTAATTACAAAGATGGTATTACTCGCAAATTAAAGTATCAAAACAAGTTTGAGTTTGCCACCATGGGTATTTCTGGCGGTGCCGAAGGTGCACGTCACGGGCCAGCAATGATGGCGAGTGGTTCAGAGGGCGGTTGGGAGCGTGTCGAGCCGTGGTTTGAAAAGGTTGCAGCAAGCTACAAAGGTGATTCATGTTTCGCCCGAGTGGGTCAATCAGCAAGCGGTCACTTTGTAAAAATGGTCCATAATGGTATTGAATATGCCTTGATGCAACTTATTGCCGAGATGTATCAGTTACTTCGTTTAGGAACAAAGCGTTCACCAAAAGAAGTAGCTGCTATTTTTGAACAATGGTCAGAAGGTGACTTAAACAGCTACTTATTATCTATTTCTAGCCATATCTTATCTTTAGAAACGGATAGTGATGAGTCATTAGTTGATTTAATTGACAACAAAGTAGGCGCCAAAGGCACTGGTCTTTGGACAGCACAAAATGCTTTAGAGCTTGGTATTGCAGTTCCATCGTTAGTTGCGGCTGTACAAGCTCGCCATTTAACAAATACATGCGATACTCACGCTGCAAAGGAAATGACTTATGCGGCAAAGTCTACCACTGAAGTTGAACTTGATTTAGAAGAGCTTAAAGAAGCATTTTTACTTGCTAGTTTACTTGCTTATCGTCAAGGTCTTGCATTAATCAAAGGGGCATCACGAGCGCATCAGTGGAAAGTTGATTTGTCTAAAACGCTACAAACATGGCGTGCTGGCTGTATTATTCGTGCCGATTACTTAGATAATATTGCTCAAGGTGTTGAGTTTATTGACACGCTAGGAAAAGAAGCTATTTCATTACGTAAGATCACAGGTCAAGCAATGATGACAGGCTTAGCATTTCCAGTGTTAAGTTCAACACAGACCTATTTTGCAACGCTCACAACACCAAGTAATGGTCATTTAGTCCAAGCCCAACGCGACTATTTTGGTGAGCATGGAATTAAAACTCATAGTGGTGAAGTGTGTCATTTAACTGATTTAGTCGAGATAGACGCTAAAGTACGTTAATACCCTTTACATTAAAGAGTGCACTAAAAAGCCAGCTAAATTAGCTGGCTTTTTTGATCGTGTTCTATATTTGGTACAAATGACTTGTTTGACTATAGTTATGTAACCTAGTCTTTTGTGTGACGGTTAAGCCACGCCTTTCGGACTGAACGGCGCCAAAGTAAGTCGATCCCAAAGTAGCCTATCAGTGAAGCAGCTGTTGCACATATCAAAGAACCTAGTAAAAACGCGGGACCAATTGTAGTTAGGCTTTCGATGAACCATTGCCAACTTGGCTCAAAAGCAAAGTGCTGCTCTGATTGGCCAAGTGCAATAGTGCCTACAATATATGAGCAATAAAAAATAGGTGGCATAGTTAAAGGATTTGTTATCCAAACTACAGCGACAGAGATGGGTAAATTAACTCGTAACGGAATGGCTAATGCGGCGGCCAAAACCATTTGAAATGGAACAGGGATGAAGGCAAAGAACAAACCAACAGAAAAAGCCCCCCGTGCTGAACGGCGATTTAGATGCCATAAATTTGCATCATGGAGTAAACGGCCAAAAATTTGTAAAAATTTATGCTGTTTAATCGTATTGTGATCGGGTAAAAACCGTTGGATCGTTTTTTTAGCCATTTAAAGCAACCATTTACATCAGTGTGGTTAAGCATTGGGTTTGTTATTGGTTGTGTTATAACCGTATTTTATTATCAGACCCTTGTATTTACTCTTTTCACATTATTAATTGTGATAGCAAGTGCCTATTTTAAGCCGTTTTTACCCGTAATGTTAGGTTTTATTTGCGGGATTTTAGCTGTTTGGTTACATTTTTTATGTTTTTATTCTATCTCTTCACAAAAGTTGAGTGTAAATCAACCAGAACTTGTGACGTTTGTCGTGCAAGAGATCATTTCTCAACGGGATAGTACGTATTTAAAAGCAGCTATCACTTATCCTAAAAACCTTACACGAATTAAATCTCCTAAAGTATTAGTTACTTTAAAAACTGAGTATCCAATAAAGGTAGGTAGTACCGTCACAACTTGGCTAAAGTTAACCAAATACCGCAGTCAAAAAAATGTTGCTGGGTTTGATAAAGAGCGTGCTGCATTTAGTCATCGTATCTTGTTTAAAGCAAAACAAGTAAGTACAGCAATACAAATATCAAATGCTGTAGCACCAAATTTAATTAATAAATATCGGCGAAATATTCAAAATATTTATGATGGTACTCATATGAGCTGGCTATATTATGCACTTATGACGGGTGATAAAAGCGTAATGTCCTATGATCATAAACAAACACTTCAAGCTTTTGGAATTAGTCATTTATTAGCTATTTCTGGCTTACACATAGGGCTTGTGTTTAGCATTGGTTATTTTGCTTTTAAGTATGCCCTTTGGTTTTTTATTCGCACTATCAAACAGACTGTTAATTTATCAATTTACTACAGTGCTGCAGGTTTTTGCTTAGCGTTTTGTTATGTCTATCTAAGTGACTTTTTAGTTTCTGCAAGTCGGGCGTTAATCATGTTAGCCTGTATTTTGATAGTCTATTATTCATCTAAGCAGGCACTTAGGTGGCGCGCCTTATTGTTTGCACTCGTCCTAATTTTAGCTATTGACCCATTCAGTTTACTAAACCCAGGGCTGTATCTGTCATTTGTTGCTGTGGGTGTGATTTTTGTTTTAGTTGATCGAAGGCCATTTGGCAAATTCACATTTTTTACATTCTTTAAAGGCTTAGTAGTGCTGCAATGTGCACTTTTTGTAGGTTTACTTCCATTAACCCTATTTTTCTTTCATGGGGTTAGTTTGATTGGCCTTTTAGTAAACCTAATTGCTGTCCCGCTCATAAGCTTTATTGTTATGCCGACTTTACTATTTATTAGTCTGCTCAGTCCGACTATTGATATGACCTTAATATTATCTTTATTAGATAGTTTAATCAGGTTTTGTTTCGAAGGCCTGCTTTTAATTCCAGTCGAAGTACGTTGGATTAACGCTCCGTCAATTGCTTTACCAGTCATTCTCGCAACCTATTTAAGTGCAATCGTATTTTATATGTTGCCCTATGGAAAAGTTATTAGTTTATTGCCACTTAGTATTATTATTATTGATTATTACCTGACGCCAAAGGCAATTTGGCAAGTAAATGTTTTTGATGTAGGCCATGGCACTATGATCTTGGTAACGAAAGACAATGAAGGCTTTGTATATGATCTAGGCCCGATATACTTTAATCGCTTCACACGAATTTACTCTACCTTAAAACCTTACCTAGAAATCAATCAAATTGAAGTAATACATACAGTAATTAGTCATGATGACAAAGACCACTCTGGTGGCTTGGATGAATGGCTCAAACTCGGTTATGAGCGGACATTTAAAACTACACAGCCAGAAGGTGTTGACTCTTCATGTTTTACACAAACATTAAATTTTAACAATTTACACATCACAATGAGTCATAAAGTAGGAAAACATTATTCTGATAACGATAACTCGTGCATTGTTCACATATCTGATGGCATCAACAGTGTACTTTTACCGGGAGATATTACACAACTTCGTGAGCAAGAATTGATAACAGAAAAGACTCTATTAAAGAGCACTGTGCTTGTAAGTCCGCACCATGGAAGTAAAACATCATCAAGTAATATGTTTATTAAAGCGGTTTCTCCAGAAGTTGTTATTCACTCGACAGCTTTTAAAGGCCAGTGGAATTTGCCACATGAAGAAGTACTAAAACGCTATGACGCTATTAATGCACAGCAATACACAACAGCTGAGCATGGTCAAATCATCGTCAAATTTTACAAAAGTGGCTATGAAATAAGCTCTGCGAGGGCACAAAGTGATTGGTTTCTAAAAGATTGAGTTTAGTTTTATGTTGCTGGAGGCTACAATACCCGAAGACTTAGAATTAGAGAGTGTTATGGATCAAACAACATCGCAAATTTACAAGCGTTTGTTATCTTACGTTGGTAATTATAAAAGCATAGCAATTTTAGCTGTTATTGGCATGATCGGTTATTCAGCCATGGATGCATTGTTTATTCAATTGATGAAACCTTTTATCGATCAGGGCCTTAATGAACGTAATAGTGACGTTCTAAAATACGCACCCTTTGTTGTAGTTGCACTTGTGTTTGGTCGTGGTTTTTTTAATTATATGTCATCGTATTGTTTAAGTTACGTCGGCTCGCAAGTGGTGCGGTCTTTACGTCAGCAATTATTCGAGCATATCCTGCATTTACCAGTCTCTTTTCATGATAAAAACTCCTCAGGTGATTTAATATCTAAAATAACCTTTGATACTGAGCAAGTACAACAAGCGATTACCAAGGCTATGCTAATCGTGGTACGTGAAGGCGCTTTTGTGGTGTTTTTGCTTACGGTTATGTTCTACACCAGCTGGAAATTGTCTTTAATATTTTTAATCATCATTCCGTTAGTAGCTGTTATTGTCAGCATTGTGTCAAAGCGTTTTCGTCATATCTCCAAAAACATTCAGTCAGCGATGGGTCAAGTGACGCGTAGCTCAGAGCAAATGCTCAGTGGGCACAAAGTCATTCATGGTTTTGGCGGGCAAAAGCAAGAAATTGATCAATTCGCGACTATTAATAATCACAACCGTCAGCAACGTATTAAAATGGATGCGACAAAAGCGCTGAGTGTTTCAGTGATTCAAATATTGGCGGCCAGTGCTATGGCAGTTATTTTATTTGTAGTATCGATGCCATCAATGATCGACACAATTAGCTCTGGTGATTTTGTTGTACTTATTTCATCGATGATGATGTTGTTACGTCCGTTAAAGCAACTTGCTAACGTCAATAGCGATTTACAACGCGGTATTTCTGCTGCACAAAGTATTTTTTTAGTACTAGATGAAGAAGTAGAAAAAGATACCGGCACAATAAGCGTTGATAAAGTAAAAGGGTTAATCGAAGTTAAAAATGTAACCTTTAATTACCCAACAAAAGAAGAGCCTGTATTACGTGATTTATCACTGACCATTAAAGCCGGAGAAAGTATTGCTTTAGTGGGCCGTTCTGGCTCTGGTAAGTCCACTATTTCAAATTTATTACCTCGTTATTATGACTTACAAGCACCTAGTGAAATCTTATTAGACGGCATTGCACTGAGCGACTATAAACT
Source organism: Pseudoalteromonas sp. 3D05 (assembly GCF_002723455.1). Taxonomy (GTDB): domain Bacteria; phylum Pseudomonadota; class Gammaproteobacteria; order Enterobacterales; family Alteromonadaceae; genus Pseudoalteromonas. The sequence continues at coordinate 20,702 of NZ_PDUS01000002.1, forward strand.
TGCTGATTTACGAAAACAGTTTGCGTTAGTGTCGCAACAAGTGGTGCTATTTAACGACACCATTGCAAATAATATCAGCTATGGCATTACACGTACATTGAGTGATGATGAGCTGTTAGCCGTCGCTAAACAAGCCCATGTATGGGAATTTGTAAAAGATTTACCTGCAGGTCTAAATACAATGGTGGGTGAAAACGGGGTGATGCTCTCAGGTGGCCAACGCCAACGTATTGCTATTGCTCGCGCTATATTGAAAGACGCCCCTATTTTGATATTAGATGAAGCTACATCAGCACTTGATACTGAATCTGAAAAGTTGATCCAGCAAGCACTCGATCAATTAATGAAAGAAAAAACATCGATAGTTATTGCGCATCGGCTATCAACAATCGAAAAAAGCGACCGAATCTACGTGATTGATAATGGCAAAGTTATTGAAAGTGGAGACCATAAGGCGCTACTTGAAAACAACGGTACTTATGCTGCTTTATGCAAAATGCAGTTTGGTGAGCAAGGGTGAACAAAATAGAACAAAGCTGGTACAAAAGCTTTAGCTTTTTAACCTTATTACTTTTGCCATTGAGCGGGCTTTTTTGGCTTATTTCAACGTTACGTAGTGTAGGTTACAAATTAGGGCTGTTTGAGCAATTTAAAGGCAAAGTGCCGGTCATTGTAGTGGGTAATATTAGTGTCGGCGGCAATGGTAAAACACCGTTTGTTATTTGGCTTGCGCAATATTTACAGCAACACGATTTAAACGTGGCAGTTATTAGCCGCGGTTACGGTGGCTCTTCTGATGTGTACCCTTTGATTGTTGATAGTGCAACCACACCAACGCAAGCAGGGGATGAACCTGTACTTATTCAGCGCCGATTAGGGTGTCCTGTTGTTGTAGGCCCTGATAGAAAAGCCAATATAAAGCGATTAATTGCACACTACGATGTAGACATCATTATTTCAGACGACGGCATGCAGCATTATAAAATGGCTCGTGACATAGAGTGTTGTATTGTCGACAGCGAGCGGCGCTTTGGTAATGGCTTTTTGATGCCAGCGGGGCCACTACGTGAAACTACAAAACGTTTAAAATCAGTTGATTTAGTCATAGAAAATGGAGGTGCTGATAAATTTAGTTATCAATTACAGGCATCTACTTTATTAAATGTGGCTACTGGTGAAAAAACTAAAGATCAATTACATAGTGCGCATGCAGTAAGTGCAATTGGTAATCCTGTACGGTTTGAAAATACACTACAAGCTTGTGGTGTTAAGCTGCTTTCTACGGCTCACTATCGTGATCATTATGCTTATTCACCCGCTGATTTTGAAAAATATAACGATGACATTGTCATTATGACAGAGAAAGATGCGGTAAAATGCCGTGCTTTTGCTAAACCAAATTGGTACTTTTTACCTGTTGATGCTAAACCATCAACTGCGGTAATCAATAAACTCAATCTTTTACTCAAAGAAAAAGGGATCCTCGATGGCCTTTGATACAAAACTACTTGAAATTATCGCTTGCCCAGTATGTAAGGGTAAATTACGCCTAGACAAAGATAATAACGAACTAATCAGCACGGCAGCAAAATTAGCTTACCCGATTGTTGATGACATTCCAGTATTACTTGAAAACGAAGCGAGAGAGTTAAGCCAAGAAGAGGTAGACAAGTGGAATTCGTAGTCGTCATTCCTGCGCGTTACGCATCAACACGACTGCCAGGTAAACCCCTTGCCGATATTTGTGGTAAGCCGATGATTCAACACGTGTATGAGAAAGCACTTGCTTCTGGTGCAAGTAAGGTTGTTATTGCAACCGATCATCAAAAAGTCTTCGAGGCGGTCAATACGTTTACAAGTGATGTACTAATGACACGTGAAGACCATCAATCTGGTACTGAGCGCTTAGCAGAAGTAATGGATTTACTTAATCTCAGTGATGACACCATCGTTGTTAATGTGCAAGGTGATGAGCCATTACTTGCTAGCGAAAATGTGAGTCAAGTAGCTGAACTGTTGGCTAATTCAGTTGCACCAATGGCCACTCTGAGTGTTGCCATTGAAAACATTGAGGAAGTATTTAATCCAAATGCAGTAAAAGTCGTGAGCGATGTTCATAAAAATGCGCTTTACTTTTCTCGTGCGAGCATTCCATTTGATCGCGCCAACATGATGAATTCAGCTAATAACGCGTTTGTTGATAAAGCAAACTACCAACGTCATGTGGGTATTTATGCTTATCGTGCAGGGTTTATTAAACAATACATTGAACTTAGTCCTTCACCGCTGGAACAATTAGAGTCTTTAGAGCAGTTACGTGTGCTTTATCATGGCCACCAGATAAAGATTGAGCAAGCTCAAGTTACACCTCATGCAGGTGTTGATACCCCTGAAGATTTAGCGCGTGTAGTGCATTATTTAAAAAGTAATTCGTTGAGTGAATAAGCCGTTACCTTTAACAGTTATTGCTGAACACAAAGACTTTTATGTCATCGAAAAACCAGCAGGGCTAAACTTCCATAGTGAAGAGGGCCCTGGTTTTGTGGTTTTAGCTGAGCAACAATTGAATGAAAAATTATTTTCTGTTCATCGGCTAGATAAAGTCACCTCAGGATTAATTATACTTGCGCGAAGCAGCCAATCTGCAGCCCAGTTTACACGGCTTTTTACTGCGCATGAGGTTGATAAGTTTTATTTGGCTTTGTCAGACGCTAAGCCAAAGAAAAAACAAGGCTGGGTAAAAGGAGACATGACTAAGTCTCGTCGAAGTAGCTTTAAGCTTTTAAAGACTCAAACTAACCCAGCTATTACACGGTTTTATTCATTCAGTGTAGCTGCCAATTTACGCGGATATATATTAAAACCGTACTCGGGTAAAACGCACCAATTGCGTGTAGCATTAAAAAGCATAGCTGCCCCGATTTTAGGTGATGCACTGTATGGTGGCACTGATTGCCAACGTACCTATTTACATGCTTATGCCCTGTGCTTTACCTGGCAAAATGAGCGGTTTGAGTTTATTTGCAAACCAAATAGCGATGCACTTTATGAGCAATTAATTAAACATGATAACTTTTACACATGGCAACAGCCATGGAACTTGGATTGGTAAATGACAGACTCAGTAACAGATATTCGTTTTGGTGGTATAAAGCGCTTATATGGTCATGAGCATTTTGCTTGGCTTCAAAGTGCACATTTTTGTGTTATTGGTATCGGTGGCGTAGGTAGTTGGACTGCAGAAGCGTTAGCCCGAACAGGTGTTGGTAAACTCACACTTATTGACCTTGATGATATATGCGCGACCAACGTGAACCGCCAAATTCATGCACTAACAGGCACTGTTGGTGAGGCTAAAGTTGATGCCATGAAAGCGCGGTGCCAGCTAATTAATCCAGAGTGTGAAATTGATGTCATCGATGATTTTATTACTTTAGATAACATACGTGAGCATATTCAAGGTTTTGATTATGTCATTGATTGTATCGATGCAGTAAAAGAAAAAGCAGCACTTATTGCTCATTGTAAGCGCAATAAGCTGCCTATTATTACAACGGGTGGTGCAGGCGGTCAAACTGATCCGAGCCAAATAACATTTGGTGATGTCGCAAAATCAACACAAGATCCACTACTTGCGAAAGTTCGCTATATTTTACGAAAACAGTACAACTTTAGTAGCAATCCTAAGCGTAAATTTAATATCGATTGTGTTTATTCAACTGAGCAACTCGTATACCCTGGTTCAGATGGAAGCGTGTGTCATGCAAAACAAAACGCAGATGGTTCTATGAATATGGATTGTAATAATGGTTTTGGCTCAGTGACTATGATCACTGGCAGCTTTGGCTTTTTTGTAGCAGCCAAAGCGGTTCGTAAATATTTAGATAGAAAACAACGGTTAGCTAAGGCTTAAAGCGACTTTTGTTCAGCCATTGCTTGAATACGTTCGACAATGGCTTTGATACCATTACCTCGAGAAGGGCTTAAGTGGCTTATTAAACCCAGCTTTTCAAATTCCTCAAATGCATTTATAGCTAATACTTGACTCGGTGTTAAACCATTATACAAAGATAAAATTAGGGCAAGCAGGCCTTTAACAATACGTGTGTCCGAATCCCCAATAATGACTAAACAGTTTTCTTGCAGGTCAAACTCTAAATACAACCAAACTTTACTCTCACAACCTGGTACAAGTGCATCTGGTGTTTTTAAAACGTCAGGCATTGTCGGTAATTGCTTACCAAGGAGCATGATTTCGCGGTATTTTTGTTGCCATGCGGGAGAATTATTTAGTGTGTCAGCGAGTTCTTTAAACGTTTTATTCATTGCTTATCTACTTTTAATCTAATAAGGCGATGCATTCGTGCAGAGCATTAATGAAAATATCTATATCTTGGTGAGTATTATAAAAACAAAAACTTGCTCGTACACTGCCGTTGATACCCAGATGTGTCATTAAAGGTTGGGTACAATGGTGGCCGCTACGAACGGCAACACCAAATCCATCAAGTAATGTCGCAATATCGAATGGATGTTCGTCTTTGTAATTAAAACAAATGGTCCCAATATTATGTTCTAAATTACTGTAAATTGTGATGCCATCGATGTCATTTAATTTATTAACCGCATAATTAAATAGCCCTTGTTCGTAGTCGTAGGCTGCATTTTTATCAAGTGCAAAAAGATAATCTAATGCGGCAGAAAACCCGATTACACCTGCAATATTAGGTGTGCCTGCTTCAAATTTGGCAGGAGCATCGCGAAACGTGCTGTTGAAAAGGCTTACCGTTTCAATCATTTCTCCACCCGTTTGATAAGGCTGTAAGGCGTTTAAACGCTCATACTTACCATACAGACCACCAACGCCAGTTGGGCCAAGCATTTTGTGTGCAGAGAACACATAAAAGTCACAATCGAGTATATTTAAATCAGGCTGTAGGTGCATCGCGCCTTGAGCACCATCAACGACAGTGATTGTGTTAAAACCTTTTACAGTACTAAGCAATGGGCTTAGGTTTGTTATATTTCCCAATGCATTTGATGCATGGGTGAGCGCAAGCACGGTTGGTTTTACTTGTTTTAAAAATTCAATACAGGCTGACATATTGAATGTTGCATCTGCTTCAAGCGGTAATATATGTAATTTAGCACCAGTTTTAAGTGCTAATTGTTGCCAAGGGACGATGTTTGCATGATGTTCAAGTGGGGTAATAACGATACTTGAATTTTTATCAAGTTGTTCAGTTAATCCACAAGCAATTAGGTTTAATGCCTCAGTAGCACCTTTAGTCCAAACAATTTCACGGCTTTGCACATTAAAATATTGGGCAACTTTATCACGCGCTTTTTCGTAAGCTGTTGTTGCTTGTTCACTGAGTGAATGACGACCCCTATGAACATTTGCATTCTGCTGTGTGTAAAAAAGCTCTGTCGCAGCAATAACTGATTGGGGCTTTTGTGACGTTGCAGCAGAGTCTAAATAAACTAATGGTTGATTGTTTATCTGCTGCGTTAAAATGGGAAAATCAGCACGAATTTTTTTAACAGCAAACATAGAAAAACCAAACAATAAAAAGTAGCAGGGATTGTAATAGCTTTAATATAATTCTCAACTATTAAACACAAAAAAGGCCGCAAAAGCGGCCTTTTTGGCATTAATAAAAATTAACGCTTGTCTGTAGATACGTAATCACGATGTGTGTGACCAGTATAAAGCTGACGTGGACGGCTGATCTTATGACCAGGTTGAGAAAGCATCTCATCCCAGTGTGTGATCCAACCTACAGTACGTGCCATTGCGAAGATCACAGTGAACATGCTTGTAGGAATACCAATTGCTTTTAAGATGATACCTGAGTAGAAATCTACGTTAGGGTAAAGTTTCTTCTCAACAAAGTATGGGTCTTCAAGTGCAATTTGTTCAAGCTTCATTGCAATATCAAGCAATGGATCTTGAATGTTTAGCTCTTCTAATACTTCGTGACATGTTTGACGCATTACTGTTGCACGTGGATCGAAGTTTTTATAAACACGGTGACCAAAGCCCATTAGACGGAACGGGTCCGCTTTATCTTTTGCTTTAGCTACGTATTCGTCGATGCGGTCTACTGAACCAATTTCTTCTAACATGTTTAAGCATGCTTCGTTAGCACCGCCGTGAGCAGGGCCCCATAAAGATGCAATACCTGCTGCGATACAAGCATACGGGTTAGCACCAGAAGAACCAGCAAGACGAACAGTCGATGTTGAAGCATTTTGTTCGTGGTCAGCGTGAAGCATAAAGATTTTATCCATTGCTTTAGCTGTTACTGGGTTAACTTTATACTCTTCAGCAGGTACAGAGAACATCATGTGTAAGAAGTTTTCTGCGTAGCTTAGGTCGTTACGTGGGTAAACGAATGGTTGACCGATGTTTGTTTTGTAAGCCATAGCTGCAATAGTAGGTAGCTTTGCTACTAACTTGATTGCGCTTGTTTTACGCTGGTTTGCATCTGTGATATCAAGGTCTTCATGGTAAAAAGAAGATAAAGCACCAACCACACCACATAGCATTGCCATAGGGTGTGCATCAAAACGGAAACCTTGGAAGAAGTTAGCGATTTTCTCATCAAGCATGGTACTACGAGTGACTTGCTCTGCAAACTCAGTGTACTGCTCTTTAGTTGGTAATTCACCATTCAACAATAAGTAACAAAGTTCAACATAATCTGAACCTTCAGCTAATTGTTCGATTGGGTAGCCACGGTGAAGTAGGATGCCTTTGCCGCCATCAATATATGTGATTGAAGACTCGCAAGAACCAGTCGACATGAAACCCGGGTCATAAGTAAAATGACCATGAGAGCCAAGTGTACGAACGTCAATTACATCTTGTCCTGCAGTACCCTGGTAAATCGGAAGTTCGATTGGATCTAGACCATCAATATGGACTGTGGCTTTCTTATCCGCCATCTATTTATCTCCTATTAAGATAACAACTCTGATTGTTATGTTCTGAATCTGTTTAAGCACATCCTTTCCATTTTAACGTGAAAGAGGGGGTTAAAGTCAATTTTTATAAATATTATGCATAAATGTATAATAAATATTCTGTCAGGATTAAATATTATACCATTGGCTAATTCGCAAACGTCTCTAACTAAACAAGAATTGTAAAAAGACCTTTGGCTATATATACTATCGAAGGTTTTATACCGTATTGTCTGTAGGTAAATATTATTTTTACATCTAATTTTTGCATTAATGTGAACTTTATTCGTAACCAATAAGTTTACTTAGATAGTTCCATCAAAAAAATTTCTTTTTTGGTGGGTTTTAGAAAAACAAGTAGATGAGCCCCTATGTGGGCAAGATGGGCAAGTAACTGTGAAAAAGCAAAGACCTGTAAATCTAGATCTAACAACTATATCTATGCCGGCAACGGCTAAAGCATCAATATTTCACCGCGTCACCGGTGTTGCATTATTTTTTGCTTTAACGTTTGTCATTTGGGCTTGGTCTGAGTCTCTCTCTTCTGCCGAAGGTTTTGAATTCGTCAAGGGTCTGTTTAGCGGATTCATTGCCAAATTTATAGCTTGGGGCACCATTTCTGTATTGGCGTATCACCTTATCGGTGGTATCCGTCATATCATTATGGATATGGGACATTGGGAAGAACTTGAATCAGGTAACTTCAGCGCTAAAATTGCGATGGCTCTTGGCGTTGTAGCTTCTGTATTATCAGGGGTGTGGATATGGTTTTAAATCAAGCAACTCTTAAACGTGATGGTGTACAAGATTTTGTATCATTACGTACCACGGCACTAGTGATTACCGCTTACGCGATTTTTATTATTGGCTATTTCTTAGCGACGCCTGAAGTCACTTTCGAAGCATGGCAAGGCCTGTTTTCAAACCTAGCAATGAAAGGGTTTACTCTAATTACCCTTGTTTGCATTATGGTTCACACCCGTATTGGCCTTTGGCAAGTACTAACAGACTATGTTAAATGCGCAAAGTTGCGCGCAGTTTTAGGGTTTGTATTAAACCTTATGGCAGCGGCATACGTAGCTATTGGTCTAATCGTTTTATGGGGTGTTTAAGTGAAATATTCTGTTCGTGAATTTGATGCCGTAGTGATTGGCGCAGGTGGTGCGGGTATGCGTGCTGCTCTTGCAATCACTGAATCAGGTAAAACCTGTGCACTAATCTCTAAAGTTTTCCCAACGCGTTCTCACACTGTGTCAGCACAGGGTGGTATTACGGTTGCGCTGGGTAACTCACATGAAGATAACTGGGAATGGCACATGTACGATACTGTCAAGGGTTCCGATTTTATCGGCGACCAAGATGCTATCGAATACATGTGTAATACAGGCCCAGAAGCTATTACTGAACTTGAAAATATGGGTTTACCATTTTCTCGTTTTGAAAATGGCCGTGTTTACCAACGTCCTTTCGGTGGTCAATCGAAAAACTTTGGTGGTGAACAAGCTGCACGTACAGCAGCTGCTGCTGACCGTACAGGTCATGCATTGTTACACCTTCTTTACCAGCAAAATGTTAAAAACAAAACTAACGTATTCTCTGAGTGGTATGCGCTAGATTTAGTAAAAAATGATGATGGTAATGTAGTTGGTTGTACTGCAATCGATATCGAGACGGGCGAAGTTGTTTACTTCAAGTCTAAAGCGGTTGTATTAGCTACTGGTGGTGCAGGTCGTATCTTCGCATCAACAACTAATGCACACATCAACACTGGTGACGGTGTTGGTATGGCTACTCGTGCTGGTATTTCTATGCAAGACATGGAAATGTGGCAGTTCCACCCAACGGGTATTGCTGGTGCAGGTACACTTGTAACTGAAGGTTGTCGTGGTGAAGGTGGTTATCTTTTAAATAAAGATGGCGAACGTTTCATGGAACGTTATGCACCTAACGCAAAAGATTTAGCGTCACGTGATGTTGTTGCCCGTTCAATGATGACAGAGATTCGTGAAGGTCGTGGTTGTGATGGTCCTTGGGGTCCACACATCAAGCTAAAACTTGACCATCTAGGTGAAGAAACGCTTAATCTACGTCTTCCAGGCGTTTGTGACTTAGCTAAAACATTTGCACATGTTGATCCAGCTAAAGAGCCAATTCCAGTAATTCCAACATGTCACTATATGATGGGTGGCGTGCCAACGAATGTAAATGGACAAGCACTGCAAATCGATGCTAATGGTAACGAGAAAGTAGTTGAAGGTTTATTTGCAGTGGGTGAAATTGCGTGTGTATCTGTACACGGTGCAAACCGCTTAGGTGGTAACTCACTACTTGATTTAGTTGTATTTGGTCGTGCTGCAGGTAACTTCCTTGGTACTTACCTAAATGATGTTGAAGTATCTAAGAATGCTTCTGATTCAGACCTAGAGGCGTCACTTGCACGCTTTAATCGTTGGGAAAACTCAACAGTTGGTCAAGGTGAAGACCCAGTACAAATTAAGAAAGACCTACAGCAATGTATGCAATTGAATTTCTCGGTTTTCCGTGAAGGTGATTCAATGGCATCAGGTCTACAAGAGCTTAAAGAAATTCGTGAACGTTTACAGCATGCACGTCTTGATGACAAGTCATCAGATTTCAATACTGCACGTATCGAATGTCTAGAGCTAGACAACTTAATGGAAACAGCATACTCAACAGCAGTAGCTGCAAACTTCCGTACTGAAAGCCGTGGTGCACACTCTCGCTTTGACTTCCCAGATCGTGATGATACGAACTGGTTATGTCACTCAATTTTCAATCCAACTACGGATGAAATGAGCAAGCGTGATGTAAACTATGCGCCTAAGATGCGTGAAGCATTTCCACCTAAAGCACGTACATACTAGGAGCGAGACGATGGCACAAGTACAATTTTCTGTATATCGTTACAATCCAGATGTTGATAATGCCCCACGTATGCAAGAGTATACTTTGCAAACGGAAGAAGGCCACGACATGATGGTTTTGGATGCACTTTTACTGTTAAAAGAGCAAGATCCAACATTATCTTTCCGTCGTTCATGCCGTGAAGGTGTGTGTGGTTCTGACGGTGTCAACATGAATGGTAAAAATGGTTTGGCATGTATAACACCTCTATCTACGCTACAAAAAAATGGCAAAGGTAAAATTGTTGTACGTCCACTACCGGGCTTACCAGTGGTACGTGACCTTGTTATTGACATGAGTCAGTTCTACACTCAATACGAGAAAGTAAAACCTTACCTAATTAATGACACGCCTGCGGCGGGTGAACGTCTTCAGTCAATCGAAGAACGTGATAAGTTAGATGGTCTTTACGAATGTATTTTGTGTGCATGTTGTTCAACATCGTGTCCTTCGTTCTGGTGGAATCCAGACAAGTTCATAGGTCCTGCTGGTCTTCTTCATGCTTACCGTTTCTTGGCTGATAGCCGAGACACTGCAACAGAAGAACGTTTAGCTGACTTAGACGATGCGTTCAGCGTGTTCCGTTGTCACAGTATCATGAACTGTGTTAGCGTTTGTCCTAAGGGTCTTAATCCGACTAAAGCAATTGGACAAATCAAATCAATGTTATTAAACCGCTCGGTTTAATTGTGTTGTAAAAAGTAAGGTGGCTACTCAATGTTAGCCACCTTGTTATATAACAATTAATTTCTGCGCTAAAGAAAAGGGCTTATAAATGCACGAAGGTGTGATGAAGGCATGGCTAGAATCTTCACATTTAAACGGCGGTAACGTTGCTTATGTTGAAGAGCTTTATGAAGCGTATTTAGACGATGCGACTTCTGTGCCAGAAGAATGGCGAGAAGTGTTCGAACAATTACCAAAAGTAGATGGTGTGGATGTTGATGTAAAACATTCAGAAGTTCGTTCACAGTTTGCGGCGCTTGCTAAAAACAAGCATAGAGAAGTAGTGGTAGCAGAGGGTGGAAGCGGTGACCTTAAACAGGTTAAAGTTCTCCAGCTTATAAATGCTTTCCGTTTCCGTGGTCATCAAAATGCTAATCTAGATCCATTAGATATATGGAAACGCGAGCGCGTTCGCGATTTAGAATTAGAATACCACGACTTATCTGAAGCTGATTTTGACCGTGAATTTAACGTGGGATCGTTTGCCGTTGGCCGCGATACCATGCCTTTAGGTGAATTATATAAGGCTCTTAAGACTACGTATTGTGGCTCTGTGGGTGCCGAGTATATGCACATCACATCGACTGAAGAAAAGCGTTGGTTGCAACAACGTTTAGAGTCAGTGCAATCACGTCCAAATTTCAGTAAAGATGAAAAGTTACGCATCCTTAAGGGGCTAACAGCAGCAGACGGTCTTGAAAAGTACTTAGGTGCTAAATTTCCAGGTGCTAAACGTTTCTCACTAGAAGGTGGTGATGCGCTTGTACCAATGCTTAAAGAGCTAATACACCGTGCTGGCGAAAGTGGTCAAAAAGAAGCTGTAATAGGCATGGCCCACCGCGGGCGCTTAAATGTCTTGGTGAATGTGCTTGGTAAAAATCCATCCGAATTATTTGATGAATTCGCCGGTAAACATAAAGACACAAACAGTTCGGGTGATGTTAAATATCACATGGGTTATTCGTCAGACTTTGCGACCAGTGGTGGCAAAGTGCATATGGCACTTGCATTCAACCCATCTCACCTTGAAATTGTAAACCCAGTTGTAATGGGATCTGTACGTGCTCGTTTAGACCGTTTAAATGATTCTACGGGTTCAAAAGCACTTCCGATCACTATCCATGGTGATTCAGCTATTGCAGGACAGGGCGTAGTTCAAGAAACATTTAACCTGTCACAGACTAATGCATTTAGTTGTGGTGGTAGTATCCGTATTGTTGTAAACAACCAAGTTGGTTTTACAACAAGCAAACAAGACGATGTTCGCTCAACAGATTACTGTACAGACATTGCAAAAATGGTACAGTCTCCGATTTTCCACGTTAATTCTGATGACCCTGAAGCAGTTGCGTTTGTTACGCAAATCGCGCTTGATTTCAGAAATAAATTTAAACGTGATGTAGTAATCGACCTAGTCTGCTACCGTCGCCACGGTCACAATGAAGCTGATGAGCCTAATGCAACTCAGCCAATTATGTACCAAAAAATTAAAAAGCACCCAGTTCCACGTTTAATATACGCCAATCAACTAGTTGATGAAGGCACATTAACTGAATCTGATGTAAAAGCCTTAGCTGACACATACAGAAACGGTTTAGACGACGGAAACTGTGTTGTTGAAGAAGTTCAGCCAGAAACATCACATTCATCTGATTGGGCCAAATATGTTGGTCATGATTGGAATGTCGAATACGATGCATCTGTCTCAGTAGAAAAGTTAAAAGAGTTAGGTAACATTGTTGCTAACTACCCAGACGATCATAAAGCGCAGTCACGTGTTAAAAAGATTTATGACGACCGTAAGCTGATGGCCGCGGGTGAAAAGCCACTTGACTGGGGTATGGCTGAAACTTTAGCTTACGCAACAATTGCAAATGAAGGCACTGATATTCGCTTAACAGGCCAAGATTCTGGCCGTGGTACTTTCTTCCACCGCCATGCGGTTGTCCATAATCAAGCAGATGGTTCTACTTATTTACCTCTTCAGCACATCAGTGAAGAGCAAGGTACGTTTGAAGTATTTGACTCTGTTTTATCAGAAGAAGCAGTACTTGCATTTGAATATGGTTATGCAACAGCAGAGCCTACGTCATTAGTACTTTGGGAAGCACAGTTTGGTGATTTTGCGAATGGTGCTCAAGTAGTATTTGACCAATTCTTAAGTTCTGGTGAGCAAAAATGGGGCCGTTTATGTGGCCTAACAATTTTGCTTCCACATGGTTATGAAGGCCAAGGCCCAGAGCACAGCTCAGCACGTCTTGAGCGTTTTTTACAATTGTGTGCTGACCATAACATGCAAGTGTGTGTGCCTTCTACACCAGCGCAAGTATATGCAATGCTTCGTCGTCAATCAGTTAGGCCACTTCGCCGTCCATTGATTGTAATGACGCCTAAGTCTTTATTGCGCCACCCATTAGCGACATCTTCATTAGAAGAGCTATCGGAAGGTGTTTTCCATAATATGATTGATGAAATCGATGATATTAATGCTGATAAAGTTGAACGCGTTGTATTTTGTAGCGGTAAAGTATACTTCGAACTACTGCAAGAGCGCCGTAAGCTTGAATTAGATAATGTAGCTATTGTACGTGTTGAGCAGTTATACCCGTTCCCGCATGATGAAATGGAGGCAATTATGTCTCGCTATCAACATGTTAAAGATTTTGTTTGGTGTCAAGAAGAGCCACAAAACCAAGGCGCATGGTATTGTTCACAGCACCACTTTGTCGAAGCAATTCCTCAAGGTGCGAAGCTCAAATACGCAGGCCGTAAGGCATCAGCTTCACCGGCATGTGGTTATATGTCAGTGCATACTAAAGAACAACAAGCGCTCGTTGCAGATGCGCTTACAATAGAAAATAAAGGATAAGCAATGAGCACAGAAATTAAAGTTCCTGTTCTTCCTGAGTCGGTTGCTGATGCTTCCGTTGCTACATGGCACGTAAGTGTTGGCGACAAAGTAAGCCGTGACCAAAACTTAGTAGATATTGAAACAGATAAAGTAGTGTTAGAAGTGGTTGCACAAAATGATGGTGTTATCACTGAAATTTCACAAGAAGAAGGTGCAACGGTTCTTGGTGATCAAGTAATCGGTTTAATTGGCGACGCTGACAGTGCTGCGCCAACAGAAGAGTCTAAAGAAGACTCAGCGCCAGCAAAATCAGAAGACGCGCCTGCGGCGCAATCAGCTCCAGCATCAGAAGGTAAAGAAGTGGACATTAAAGTACCTGTACTTCCAGAATCAGTTGCAGACGCAACAGTAGCTACTTGGCACGTTCAACCAGGTGACGCGGTTTCTCGCGACCAAAACTTAGTTGACATTGAAACTGACAAAGTTGTTCTTGAAGTTGTTGCTCAAGAAGACGGTGTTATGGGTGATATCATCCACGCTGAAGGCGATACAGTACTTGGTGAACAAGTTATTGGTAAAGTTAAAGCCGGCGGCGCACCAGCTGCACCTGCAGCAAAAGAAGAAGCAGCACCTGCTGCAGACTCTAGTGACAGTTCAGATGTATTAACGCCATCTGTTCGTCGTTTAATCGCTGAAAAAGGCCTAGACGCTTCTAAAATTAAAGGCACTGGCAAAAACGGTCGTGTAACTAAAGAAGATGTTGATACCTTCTTAAAAGCACCTGCACCAGCGGCTAAAAAAGCAGAAGCGTCTGTACCAGCAGCGCCAATGGGTGACCGTTCACAAAAACGTGTACCAATGACACGCTTACGTAAAACGATTGCTAACCGCCTTCTTGAAGCGAAAAACTCAACGGCTATGTTAACGACGTTTAACGAAGTAAACATGAAGCCAATTATGGACCTTCGTAAACAGTACCAAGAAGTGTTTGAAAAGCGCCACGGTATTCGTCTAGGTTTCATGTCTTTTTACGTTAAAGCGGTAACTGAAGCTCTTAAGCGCTTCCCAGAAGTAAACGCATCAATTGATGGCGATGATATCGTTTACCACAATTACTTTGATATCAGCATTGCTGTTTCTACGCCACGTGGCTTAGTAACGCCAGTACTTAAAGATTGCGATAAGCTGTCTGTTGCTGAAATCGAAAAAGGTATTCGTGAACTTGCACTTAAAGGTCGTGACGGCAAGCTTTCGCTTGATGATATGACTGGCGGTAACTTCACAATTACTAACGGTGGTGTGTTTGGTTCATTATTATCTACACCTATTATCAACTTACCGCAGTCGTCTATTTTGGGTATGCACAAAATCCAAGATCGTCCAATGGCTGTAAATGGCAAAGTTGAAATTCTACCAATGATGTATTTGGCGCTTTCTTATGATCACCGCCAAATCGATGGTAAAGAATCTGTTGGCTTCTTAGTGACTATTAAAGAGTTACTTGAAGATCCAACTCGCTTATTGCTAGATGTTTAATCTAGTTGTATGAAATATAAGCTGTGAATGAACATTCACAGCTTTTTTTTTGCGCCTTTGGTGTAACTGGGGTTTTCATGTTAAGCCTTGGGATCTATACTAAGTGCGCAATTTGGGATAGCTGTTTATTTGCATAAATATTCAGCTCTTTTAGTATAAAAAATTGGATAAAGCATCATGAATTTGCATGAGTATCAGGCAAAACAACTTTTTGCCGAATATGGTTTACCAGTTTCTCAAGGTTTCGCTTGCGATACACCTGAAGAAGCTGCAGCAGCTGCCGAAAAAATTGGCGGCGATATGTGGGTTGTTAAAACTCAGGTTCACGCAGGTGGACGTGGTAAAGCTGGCGGTGTAAAGCTAGTTAAAACTATCGACGAAGTAAAAGAATTTGCTGCAAACTGGTTAGGTAAAAACTTAGTTACTTACCAAACAGACGAGAATGGTCAGCCTGTTGCTAAAATTTTAGTAGAAAGCTGCACAGATATCGCCAACGAATTGTACTTAGGTGCAGTAGTTGACCGTGCTTCTCGCAAAGTTGTTTTCATGGCGTCTACAGAAGGCGGTGTTGAAATTGAAACTGTTGCAGAAGAAACACCAGAGCTTATCCACAAAGCTGAGATCGATCCATTAGTGGGTCCTCAAGCTTACCAAGCACGTGAACTAGGCTTCAAATTGGGTCTTAACCCAACGCAAATGAAGCAGTTCGTTAAGATCTTCATGGGTCTTGGCAACATGTTCAACGATTTCGATTTCGCACTTCTAGAAATCAACCCGTTAGTAGTTACAGATGAAGGTAACCTTCACTGTCTTGACGGCAAAATCGGTATTGATGGTAATGCACTTTATCGTCAGCCTAAAATGCGTGATTTCCACGATCCATCTCAAGAAGATGCACGTGAAGCACACGCAGCAAGCTTTGAGCTTAACTACGTAGCCCTAGATGGTAATGTAGGTTGTATGGTTAACGGTGCAGGCCTTGCGATGGGTACTATGGACATCGTAAACCTACACGGCGGCAAGCCAGCTAACTTCCTGGATGTTGGTGGCGGCGCGACTAAAGAGCGTGTCTCTGAAGCATTCAAAATCATTCTTTCTGACGACAATGTTAAAGCTGTTTTAGTTAACATCTTTGGCGGTATCGTACGTTGTGACATGATTGCTGAAGGTATCATTGGCGCAGTTAAAGAAGTAGGCGTAAACGTTCCTGTAGTTGTACGCTTAGAAGGTACTAACGCTGAACTTGGTCGTGACGTTCTTAAGAACTCAGGTCTTGATATCATCGCTGCTGAATCACTAACAGATGCTGCTGAGAAAGTTGTAGCTGCTGCGGAGGGCAAATAATGTCTGTATTAATCAATAAAGATACAAAAGTTATCTGTCAAGGTTTCACTGGTGGCCAAGGTACTTTCCACTCAGAGCAAGCGCTTGAGTATGGTACACAAATGGTTGGTGGTGTTAGCCCAGGTAAAGGCGGTCAAACGCACCTAGGTCTTCCAGTATTCAATACAGTACGTGATGCAGTACAAGAAACTGGCGCAACTGCTTCAGTTATCTATGTACCAGCACCTTTCTGTAAAGATGCAATCTTAGAAGCTATCGATGCAGGCATCGAGCTAATTGTTTGTATCACTGAAGGTATCCCAACGCTTGATATGGTTGACGTTAAAGTTAAACTTGACGCAACTGGTACGCGTATGATCGGTCCTAACTGCCCAGGTGTTATCACTCCGGGTGAGACTAAGATTGGTATCATGCCTGGTCATATCCACAAGCCTGGTAAAGTAGGTATTGTTTCTCGCTCTGGTACTTTAACGTACGAAGCGGTTAAGCAAACTACCGATGCTGGTTTTGGTCAATCTACATGTGTAGGTATTGGTGGCGACCCAATTCCTGGTACTAACTTTATCGACGTTTTAGAAATGTTCGAAAAAGATCCACAAACTGAAGCAATCGTAATGATTGGTGAAATCGGTGGTACTGCAGAAGAAGAAGCTGCAGAGTACATCAAAGCAAACGTAACTAAACCTGTTGTTTCTTACATTGCTGGTGTTACTGCACCAGAAGGTAAGCGTATGGGTCACGCTGGCGCAATCATCGCCGGTGGTAAAGGTACTGCTGATGAGAAATTTGCTGCATTAGAAGCTGCTGGCGTACAAACTGTACGTTCACTTGCTGATATCGGTAAAGCACTTAAAGAAAAAACTGGCTGGTAATAGCTTGTTTATTCTTAAAAAGGCTCACTTTTAAAGTGAGCCTTTTTTGTTTTCATAAATAATTTAGGTATTCATTAGTAAAATATTTTACTGTCGTTATAATAGCTTCGGTCATAATTAGTTAAAGTTCATTATAATGCGGTTAATCAAATTCTTAGTAATATGTGTATGTTGGTTTAACCCTATGTATACCTATGGATCAACAGATCTCTATGAAGAATTAATCCGTGTTGAACAACAAGCACTCGTAGAACCAATACAGTATATTACTATCTTGTCCTCAGAACAGTCAGTTGATAAATCCCCAACAAGTAAAAATTTATTCTATAAAGTATTATTGGCACGCTTATATTCATTTCATGGTGACGTAACACTTGCTAAATTAACGTTTGACTCAGTTTTTCCTCAGCTGCCAGAGACTGATACATGGTTGCGTGGTTATTGGATGTTATATCGCAGTAATTTATCGTTAGGAGAGGGCAAACTTCCCCAAGCGTTAAAACAAATAGATCAAGCTATTGCTTTATTTGTTAGATCTAATGATTTAAAAATGCAAATCAGGGCCAGAACCACTAAAGCTATATTACTGCTTTGGCAAGAAGATTATAAATTATCTATTGAGTTGCTAGAAGCTGCATATTTGGCTTCTAAGACTTCGCAAATACCTAATTCAACCATGAATTATGTTTATACAGGCTTTGCAGCGTATTACACATCGATGTCGATTTTTGACCAAGCAATTAAATTTGCTGAGCTTGCCAAAGATAATGTTGTAAATAATGGTGATGTTGTAAATGGCTTACCCATTATATCAGTTCTATGTTCAACCTACGAAAGAGCACAGCAACTTGACTTAGCTAATGCATGCTATGAACAAATGATAGATTTATCAGTTACTGTAAAAGTGCCTCGTTATTTGTTTTGGGGCCCAGCTGGAAAAGCATCTGTCGCAATTAAACAGCAAGATTATTCAACAGCGCTTAAACTATTATATTTAGCTAAAAGCTATCTGCCCGATTTAGCAATTAACCCTGCTCATGTTGTTGCTTTATATAATAATTTTGCTAAATCATTTATAGCACTAAATCAGCCAGCACAAGCACTCGAATATTTGGCACGCTCTGAAGAACTATTGAATCAATACCAGCGTCCATTGAATAACAGATATAAGAGAAATACACTGTTATTGAAGGCAAAAAGCCAAGAGATACAAAAAGATTTTGTAGCGGCTAATGAGTCGCTTTGGCTTTTTATTGATTTAGTCGAAGAGGCAAAACTCAGCACGCAACAAAAACTTGAACAGGAAGCACGTTCAAAATTTGAATCCACCCAACAAGAAATAAAACTACAGCTTGCAGAAGAGAAACTCAAAAATCAGCAAATTGAGCTCGAGCGATTAGAGAAAGACGCGCAATTACAAACTGCGTATTCAATTATCGGTTTTTTGGCATTTGTTTCTATTTCGATTTTTACCTTTAACCAACATAAAGCGTTTCGCAAAAGCCAGTACCGGGCCAATACCGACGTACTGACTGGTGCACCAAATCGCAGGTATATTCTTGACTTTGTCTTGAAGAAATTACTTGAGAGGGAGAAACTGTTTGCCGTCGCTATTCTAGATATTGACCACTTCAAGCATGTAAATGATAAATATGGTCATGACATAGGCGATCAGGCATTAATTGGCTTTACCCAAACGCTTAATGAATATCTTAGTGACACTGACTGTAAGTTTGCACGTTTCGGGGGAGAAGAGTTTCTAGTGGTAATGCCGGGTTATGATATTACAAAAGCAAAAGCATTTATAACTGGATTATGTGATTTGATCAGAGCAACCTCCTACACTGAGGAAACAATCTCTTTAACCAGTAGTGCAGGTGTTTCACAATACATAAAAGGGATACAGTTGAACGCTATTTTAAAACAAGCCGATGAGAAGCTTTACGAAGCGAAAAATACAGGTAGAGATAAAGTCTGTAGCTAAGCTTAAGCTTGACCACGAAAAAAGCCGCATAGTGCGGCTTTTTATTTGCTCGTTAGTACGAGCTACTAGCTAGATACTGCTGCTTTTATAGTTTCTACTGCAGTGTCTAAATCAAGCATTAGTTTTTCACCTGTGTGGCGATTTTTCAGTTCAACCTTGTTCTCATCTAAGTTGCGCTCACCGATCACAAGGGTATAAGGTACACCCAATAATTCCATATCGTTAAACATAACACCAGGGCGTTCTTTACGGTCATCAAATAACACATCAAGGCCCGCTGCTTTTAAGCCGTCGTAAAGATTATTTGCAATATCAGGAATACGATGAGACTTGTGCATATTCATTGGTACAATAGCTAAATCGAATGGTGCAATTGGCTTTGGCCATTTAATACCATATTGATCGTTATTTTGTTCGATGGCAGCAGCAACAATCCTTGAAACACCAATACCATAACAACCCATTGTCATTACTTGGTTTTTACCTGACTCACTCAGTACGCCTGCTTTCATTGCTTCAGAGTATTTAGTACCAAGCTGAAAAATATGACCAACTTCAACACCACGTTTGATCTGTAATGTGCCTTGACCACATGGGCTTGGATCGCCTTCAACAATGTTGCGTAAGTCTGAAACCTGGTATTGAGCTACATCACGCTCCCAATTGATACCACTATAATGTTCATCGTCTTTGTTCGCACCAGCAACAAAATCAGCCATTATATTGGCTGTACGGTCTACAATTATTGGCATAGATAAACCAACAGGGCCAATAGAGCCTGGCTTTGCGCCAATTGCAGCAACAATTTCAGATTCAGGCGCCATTTCGAGTGGCGAATGTACAAGCGGGTGGTTCTGTGCTTTTAATTCGTTTAGCTCATGATCACCACGAATTACTAAGGCAACTAAACCTCGTTCACCGTTTTCATCTGCAGTGCCATATACAATAAGTGTTTTAACACCACGATGAGGTTTAACACCGTAATGCTTTTTAAGTTCACTGATTGTTTTAGCATCAGGTGTTGGAAATGCCTTCAATTCCTTACTTGGAGCAGGACGCTCTTCGTTAGGGGCAAGGGCCTCTGCTTTTTCAATATTCGCTGCATAATCACTGGCATCGCTAAATGCGATAGCATCTTCACCTGACTCAGCAAGCACGTGGAATTCATGAGATAAGCTACCACCGATTGAGCCTGTGTCAGCTAAAACAGGTCGATAATCTAAGTTTAAACGTTCAAAAATATTGCAATAGGCTTTGTGCATTATTTCGTAGGTATTGTTAAGGCAATCATCACTTAAATGGAATGAATACGCATCTTTCATAGTGAACTCACGTGCTCGCATAACACCAAAACGTGGACGGCGTTCATCACGTACTTTTGTTTGTACTTGATACAGTGTTAACGGTAATTGCTTGTATGAGTTAATTTCTTTACGAACAAAGTCGGTGATCACTTCTTCATGGGTAGGACCAAGAGCAAAAGGGCGGTTGTGGCGATCATTAAAGCGTACAAGTTCATCACCAAACTGGTCCCAACGGCCAGACTCTTGCCATAAATCGGCAGGTTGAATAACAGGCATTAGCATTTCAATCGCGCCTGCTTTATCCATTTCTTCACGAACAATGGCTTCAACTTTGCGTAACACACGTAAACCAGAGGGTAGCCAAGTATATAAACCCGACGCAACGCGGCGGATCATGCCTGCTCTTAACATTAATTGATGTGAGATGATTTCAGCATCTGCTGGCGTTTCTTTAAGTGTTGCGAGTATATATTGACTGGTACGCATGTTTTTTCCGATAGTTATAAAATTATTCAGCGTTAAGTTTAACAGCGCTAGCATTTACACTAAAGCGCTAAGTTTAGTTTTCTACAGTTTTTCTATGTGGCTAACATAGTTATGTTCACCATTGACTTGCCAACGAATATTAAAGTTATATAAAGTCATACCATAACTTTGTTCGCCATCTTTTTGCTTTTTATAAGCAGGGCGAGGGTCTTGCTTTAGCACATTAACAATAAAGTCTTTTAGCTCAGGGTACTGGTTTTGAGCCGTAATAAATTGCTCAGCGGTTTCGCTAAATTCAACACTCATTTGGGTCTGCGGCCGCACATCAGCAAAGCCTGCACTGGCATCATGCATTGCATCGGAGTAGGGTAAGTACGGTTTAATATCTAAGATAGGCGTTCCATCGAGTAAATCAATCCCCGATAGTAATAGGCTTAATTGGCCATTGCGGTATTCAATACCTTCGAGCTTAACGGCACTCATGCCAATGGCGTTAGGTCTAAAAGTGGCTCGCGTTGCAAATACACCTTTGCGATCATTGCCACCTAAACGAGGTGGCCTAACCATCGCTGAGTATCCTTTGTCTGCTGTTTCATGAAAACGGAATAAAAGCCAAATATGGCTAAACTCATCAAGCCCTCGAACAAACTCTTCGCGATTGAAATCAGCACAGAATACAAGTTTAGCTTTAGCTTGTGGCACCAATCTAGGTTGGCGAGGAATTGCAAACTTTTGTTTATAGGGAGATTCAATATGACCTACGGCCGTTAACTGATAGTCGCTCATAAAACCAATCTTGTTATTTATTTTGCGCTATTCTAACCGTTAAAAACAGAAAAAGGCAGCCGAGGCTGCCTTTTTAAATTAAACCATTCGGTCTAATTAAAACATGTATTGCACAGATACCGATGCAACGTCCATATCTGGGTCAATATCGTCTTCTAATTTATAACGTTCGTATTCTAAACGCATTTGAACATTTTGAGTAAACGCATACTCAATACCTGCACCATAAAACACGTCACCACCATCTTGGTCTGCTGACACACTGCCAACCGCAGGGATATCTGTAGTTACTTCTGCATCCCATTCAAGCCAGCCACCTTTAGCGTAGACAGAAAAGCGTTCTGTTAATGGGGCTGAAAGACGTGCAGCAAGAGACACACCATCAACTTCAGCATAGCTATCGATGTCACTTACTTCATCAAAGTTTTGGTAAGCGAGTTCGACACTAACGTATTTATTGAATTGAGCACCCACGTAACCTTTAAGCATTTGTGAGTCGTCATCGAAATCTGTATCGTTTTCTGAGTCTTCAAACTCAAAAGAATATTGTCCATAGCCGATACCTGTATATATGCTCGGCATATCCATATCAGTTACTTCTGCCTGGGCAGTATTATTAAAACCAAATAGCGCTAATGCGACAGCAGAAATTGAAAGTGATTTAATCATTTAATAGCTCCTTTACAAAATAAAAAATAAATAACTCTTTGTTATTTTCCATTTATATAGGTGCAGTCATTGTGCCAAAGTTTTATCGAGTAATTAATGTTCTATTTGGCTATTTAATATATTAAAAAGTCACGTTTTGCTTTGTTTTCAGTCACCTATTCAGTTTCACAAAGGACAATTTTGCAATTTAAATGTAACTTTTACAGAGCGCTTAAATGATTACGGGGTTGTTTTATGTAACAAGGTCTCCGTTTCTATTGCAATTTGTTTCATCTTAATTGCATAGTTTTCTAGCTGCTTTTCATCATTAGTGACCGCTGTGTAAGTTGGGACCTGCACGGGGTAACCCGTTTCATCCATCGCAATGAAGCTGATGATACAGTGATTAGTTTCAACTAAGTTTTGTGTTTTAGGATCACCGCAGCGCACTTGTATAAAAATTTGCATACTGGTTTTTCCCGTATGCGCTATTTGAGCTTTTACTTCAACTATTTGGCCAACCAAGATTGGCCGCCTAAACTTAACACCTGCAACAGAAACAGTAACGCAATAATGACCACTCCAGCCTGCTGCACATGCATAGCCTGCTTGATCAATCCACTTCATAACAATTCCACCATGGACTTTGCCGCCAAAGTTAACATCGGTCGGCTCTGCTAAAAAACGAAACACCACATTATCTGAAGGCATAAATAAACTCTTAATTTTACTGACGGTATTATTCAGCATAGCGCAAAAAAGGGGCCGAAGCCCCCTGCAATTTAGGATTTATTAAGGTTGTTACATATTTGGATAGTTTGGTCCACCAGCACCTTCAGGTGTCACCCATGTTATGTTCTGACTCGGATCTTTAATGTCGCATGTTTTACAATGAACACAATTTTGTGAATTTATAACAAATTCATCTTTCCCTTCTATCTGCTGAACTTCATATACGCCTGCAGGGCAGTAACGTTGTGCAGGTTCATCAAATTTAACAAGATTCACATCAATTGGAATTGCACTATTTTTTAGCTGTAAGTGACAAGGCTGCGACTCTTCATGATTGGTATTCGATAAAAACACTGACGATAGCTTGTCAAAACTCAGTTTACTATCAGGTTTTGGGTAATTAATTTTATCTGCAGCGTTTTTATCAACTAAGGTTTCGTGATCTGGCGTATTATCTTTGAATGTAAATGGTAACGCACCTGCAAAAATATTTTGGTCAATTGTATTGTATGCACCACCAATAAATTTACCTAACTTGTGCATAACAGGACCAAAATTACGTGATTGATGCAACTCTTTATAAGCCCAGCTTTGTTTAAAAGCATTGGTATATTGCGTAAGGTCTGTATTAGCTTGACCATTTGTAATGGCGTCTAAAATAACATCCGCAGCTATCATGCCTGACTTCATCGCCGTATGATTACCTTTAATTTTGGCAAAATTAAGCGTGCCCGCATCACAACCGACAAGTAAACCGCCCGGGAAATGCATTTTTGGTAAAGAATGCAAACCACCTTTTGCAATGGCACGTGCGCCATAAGCAATCCGTTCGCCACCATCAAGCACATCTTTGAAAGTATGGTGGTGCTTCATGCGTTGAAATTCATCAAACGGACTTAAGTGCGGGTTTGTGTAATTTAAATCAACAATTAAACCAACCACAACTTGATTATTGTCAGCGTGATACATAAATGCACCGCCATTTGTGTCACCTGATAATGGCCAACCTGTGCCATGTACAACCGTGCCTTCTTTATGTTTACTTGGGTCTATTTGCCAAATCTCTTTAAAACCCAAACCATAGTGCTGTGGTGATGCGTCTTTATCTAATGCAAATTGATTTATAAGTTGTTTACCTAAATGCCCACGGCAGCCTTCTGCAAATACAGTGTACTTTGCACGAAGTTCCATACCTGGCATGTAGCCATCTTTTTCGTTGCCTTCTTTATCAAGGCCCATGTCACCGGTAATAATGCCCTTTACCGAATCGTCTTCTATTATCACAGAGTGAGCACTGAAGCCTGGAAATATTTCAACCCCAAGGTTTTCAGCTTGTTCTGCCAACCAACGACATACGTTACCCATAGAAACAATGTAGTTTCCTTCGTTATGAAACGTTTTAGGCGTCGCAAAATGAGGGATGGATGTTGCTTTTGTTTCATTGTTGAACCAATAAATTTCATCATTGGTGACTTTAGTAGTCACGGGGGCACCTAATTCTTGCCAATTAGGGAGCAATTCGTCTAATGCGGTAGTTTCAAATACAGCGCCAGATAAAATATGAGCGCCCACCTCAGAGCCTTTCTCAACAACACAGATCATGCATTCTTGTTCTTTTTGTTGTGCTTGCTGCGCTAGTCTAATCGCTGTTGATAGCCCAGCAGGGCCAGCGCCAACAATGACTACATCAAATTCCATGGTTTCGCGTTCGACCATAATAACCTCTTGTGTGTGACGGACCTGCACCTTTTACAAAGGGGATTTCATACTTGCAAATGAAACGTTACAGGCTGTGAATAGTTTAAGGTTATTTTAGGTTGACGTTTACGTCAACAGGAAGTAGTCTGAATTCATAAAATAAATAGGTTGACGTACACGTTAGCTTGTAGGTTTAAATAATCAGGGAGTTCCTATGAAAGTTCTCGTTCCAATAAAAAGAGTCATCGATTACAACGTAAAAGCACGCGTTAAATCTGATAACAGTGACGTTGATCTTACCAATGTAAAAATGGCGATGAATCCATTTTGTGAAATAGCTATTGAAGAAGCTATTCGTTTAAAAGAAGCGGGCACTGCGACCGAAGTTGTTGCGGTGACGATTGGTGCAAAGGCTTCGCAAGAGCAGCTTCGTACAGCACTTGCGCTTGGCGCTGATAAAGCCATTCATATCGAAACAGAAGAAAAACTTGAATCGCTTCATGTTGCTAAATTGCTGGCTAAAATCGTAGAGCAAGAATCACCTGAACTTGTTATTTTAGGTAAACAGTCAATCGATTCAGACAATAACCAAACAGGTCAAATGCTAGCTGCACTAACAAACCGTGGGCAAGGTACGTTTGCATCTAAAGTTGATGTGGACAGCGGTACCGTAAAAGTAACGCGTGAAGTGGATGGTGGTTTACAAACAGTAGAATTAAAATTACCTGCTATTGTAACGACGGATTTACGTTTGAATGAACCGCGTTATGCTTCGTTGCCAAATATTATGAAAGCAAAACGTAAGCCATTGGAAGTTATTGCAGCAGACAGCTTAGGCGTTGATTTAGCACCCCGTATACAGTTGGTATCTGTGAATGAGCCAGCAAAGCGCACTGGTGGTATTGTTGTTGAAGATGTTGCCCAATTAGTTGAAAAACTAAAAACAGAAGCAAAGGTGATTTAAATGAAAACATTAGTAATAGCAGATCATGATAATGGCCAACTCAAGCCAGAAACATCTAAAACTATTAATGCTGCGGTTAAATTAGGTTTTGCTGTTGATGTACTTGTTCAAGGTGCCGATATTAGCGGTATGGCAAATGATGTTGCTCTCATGGACGGGGTTAGCAATGTGTTAGTTGCAGATGATGCAGCATACGCCCACCAACTAGCAGAAAACACGGCCGATTTAGTGTTGTCGTTGGCATCTGATTATTCCCATATAGTCGCAAGTGCAACGACCACAGGTAAGAACTTTATGCCGCGTGTGGCAGCATTATTAGATGTTGCACAAGTTTCTGAAATCATTGATGTAGTGGATGCCGAAACTTTTAAGCGTCCAATCTATGCGGGTAACGCGATTGCGACAGTAAAATCATTAGACACCAAAAAAGTGATTACAGTGCGCGCTAGTAGCTTTGATTTACAAAATGAGCAAACGGCAGCACCTATAACCACCATTAGCTCAAGCCTAGAAAATGCATTAAGTAGTTTTGTCAGTGTTGAGCAAACAGAATCTGAACGCCCTGAGTTAACCGCCGCTGAGGTGGTTATATCTGGTGGTCGTGGTATGCAAAATGGTGAAAATTTTGCTCTGCTAAATGGTATTGCCGACAAGCTTGGTGCAGCAATTGGCGCTTCACGTGCGGCAGTAGATGCCGGGTTTGTACCCAATGATATGCAAGTAGGGCAGACGGGTAAAATTGTTGCGCCTAACTTATATATTGCTGTGGGTATTAGCGGTGCAATACAGCACTTAGCCGGTATGAAAGACTCTAAAGTGATCGTTGCAATTAACAAAGACCCTGATGCACCAATTTTCCAAGTTGCTGACTATGGTTTAGTTGCAGATTTATTTGATGTACTACCAGAGCTTGAATCAGCACTGTAAATTATAAACGATTCTGGTTGTTAAAAGCTGTTGTTCCTTAGGTTCGCAGCTTTTTTTAATGCCATCAATTAACCATGACATAATGTAACTCAGACAGTTTCTTTTTGACGGTTTCGGCCTCGAGAAATCGCAATAGTTGTTTTCCCTTCTTCATTGATTTATCCGACTGAGTGTTAATAATAATTACCAGCGGCCTTACAAAGCTGTACTCCCCACTTTTAATGGTTTCAAAACTAGGCTGGACACCATCAATAGATAACACCCTAATTTTATTTATTCTTTTTAACTCTGAAAATTGTGAAACAGCGCCAAAAGAGTCATAGGCAATAGCAGTTGGAATACGCTGTACAATACCGAGTGCTTGATTAAATTCATTGTATAGAAGTACATCATTTTTAGAAAATAGCCCTCTGTTACCTTCTTTTTTAAGTTTTATTGAATCAGATTGCGGTGATTTCATGTAATCGAGTGATAAGAACTCTAAAAATACGTCAAATGTGCCGTGTTGAACTCCTTTGCTAAATAAATCAATTTGGTTGTCTTTTCTAGATTTTTTTTCCTCAAAGCTTGCCAGCTGTGACCACTGATTAATTTGACCAGAATAGATCGCTGTTAGTTGGTCAACAGAAAGATTGGATATTTCATTATCGGTATTAGCAAAAAATACTAAAGCATCTTGGGCAAGTACAAATTGTTTAAGGTGGGGCCATTTCTCTTGTTCGAGTTTTGTCATGTAGCGTGATGATGCGCCAATATCTACAAGGTTTTGTGCAATAGCAGTAATGCCTTTATCACTCCCCATGCCACGCAGCTGCATAACTGTTTTGTTTTGTTGATTAAAATCCTCTTGGACAAGTCCGAGCATTTGAGTGACAGACGTAGAGCCTGCGACTAATAATGTCTCTAAAGTGGGTTTTTCTTGGGCGTTAATGACTGGTGCGCACAATAAAACTATAAATAATATCAGTTGTTTAAACATAGAAATCGTTTTGTAGAATATTTTTAATAAGTATAGTTCAAACTCTCTAGAACAATAAATAGGAACAAAAAAACCAACCCTAGGGTTGGTTTTTATTACTAAATATACTAATTAATTGGTATATATTTAGTATGTAGCGCTGCCTTTTGTACGTGGGAAGGCAATAACATCACGTACATTACCCATGCCTGTTACGTAAGCAACTAGGCGTTCAAAACCTAAGCCAAAACCAGAATGTGGTACTGAACCATATTTACGTAGGTCGCGGTACCAGCTGTAGTCTTCTTTGTTTAAGCCCATTTCTTCTAAACGCGCATCAAGAACGTCAAGGCGCTCTTCACGTTGTGAACCACCAATGATTTCACCAATACCTGGTGCAACTACGTCCATTGCAGCAACGGTTTTGCCGTCTTCATTTTGGCGCATGTAAAATGCTTTAATATCACGTGGGTAGTTTTTAATTACTACTGGTGCTTTAAAGTGTTCTTCTGCAAGGTATCGCTCATGCTCAGACTGTAAATCTACACCCCATTCAACTGTGTATTCAAACTTTTTGCCACATGCTTTTAGTATTTCAACAGCGTCAGTGTAATCAACTTGAGCAAAGTCTTTTTCTACAAATTCTTCTAACCGCGAGATAGCTGTTTTCTCTACACGTTGTGCAAAAAATTCCATGTCATCACGGCGCTCTTCAAGTACGGCTTTGAATACATACTTCAACATGTTCTCAGCCAATTTTGCGATGTCTTCAAGATCTGCAAACGCAACCTCAGGTTCAACCATCCAAAATTCAGCAAGGTGGCGAGAGGTATTTGAGTTCTCTGCACGGAAAGTCGGGCCAAAGGTGTAAATTTTTGACATAGCAGAGGCGTATGTTTCACCATTTAACTGGCCAGATACAGTAAGAAACGCTTCTTTACCAAAGAAGTCTTCACTGTAATCAACGTCGCCTTTATCTGTGCGTGGTAAGTTTTGCATATCTAGCGTAGATACACGGAACATCTCACCGGCACCTTCACAGTCACTTGCAGTGATGATCGGTGTGCTGATCCAATAATAACCCTGCTCGTGATAAAAACGATGAATCGCTTGCGCTAAGCAGTTACGAACACGTGTTACTGCACCAATAATGTTTGTACGAGGGCGAAGGTGCGCATGTTCGCGTAAGTATTCAATACTGTGACGCTTAGCTGCCATAGGATACGAGTCTGGATTTTCTACCCAGCCTAATACTTCAACCTTATTCGCTTGGATTTCGAATGACTGGCCTTTGCCTTCAGATTTAACCAAAACACCTGTTACTGATACAGAGCAGCTAGCTGTTAAACGCGTTACTTCTTCATAATTGGTCAGTGAATTAGGCACTACCGCTTGAATTGCGTCAAAACATGAACCGTCATGAACGGCTAAAAATGAAATTCCTGCTTTTGAATCGCGGCGAGTACGGATCCAGCCTTTTACTGTTACTTGGCTGTCTACCGCAACCTTGCCTTTTAATAGCTCTGAAATCGCTAAGTGGCTCATCTTCACTCCAATGATATAAGTTGCCTACATTAATAAATGTGTGCATTGTTGCACTTGAACCCCGTATCTTACCTTTGAACGGAAAATAAAAAAACATGTGCATGCAACTCTTTGCAATTTCTTTATAGTTTTTTTATACAATTACGGCTTTTATTAATAAAGCGCGTGAATAATAAACACCGATTTAAATAAATCTGCCTTAAGTGTGCGATAAATCCCGCTTTTATGGCATTATAGGTTTAACTTTGTATTTTTAACTAATTAACTAACAATTACAGGTTCCATGAAACAAGTCTTTATTTTACGCGGCCTGCCAGGCTCAGGTAAGTCATACTACGCACAAACGCTTGCTGACGAACTCGTCACAGGTGATCAAAGCCAATACTTGATTTGCTCAACGGATGACTACTTTTATGACGAGCAAGGTGAATATAAGTTTGATAAATTTAAGCTATCGCAGTTTCATAACTTAAATCTAGCTCGCTTCATCAATGCTTTATCACAATCAATCCCTTTGGTAATCGTTGATAACACCAATATTAAAAAGTGGGAATTTATTGCTTATAGTCAAGCAGCGTTAGCACTTGGCTACCAAGTAAAAGAAGTGATTGTTGGTGAAGTCAAAGATAAATCAATGCAACACTTATATGCCAAACGTAATAGTCACAAAGTGCCGTTAAAGATGATCAGTAAAATGGCTTACATGTTTGAATGGTAAAATCAAACATGTAAGCAGCGCTTTTTAATACTGGTTATTAGCAATTGCCTTGTATATGGCATCACAGAGTATTTTGATATCCTCAGCTGTGCTTATGTACGGTGGCATTAAATAGATTAATTTGCCAAAAGGGCGTATCCAAACATTTTGGCTGATGAAATACGCTTGAATTTTCGCAACGTCAACCTCACAAGCCAGCTCAACCACACCAATACCACCCAGTATTCTTACATCTTTTACCTGTTCAAGCTCCGCACATTTATTTAATGATGCCAATGATTGATTAAGTTGTGTAATTTGAACCGACCAGTTTTGTTTTAATAACACATCAATACTTGCAAATGCCACAGCGCAGGCTAGAGGGTTACCCATAAATGTAGGGCCATGCATTAGCACACCAGCTTCACCTTCACTGATACCAATAGCAATTTTGTCTGTGGTTAGTGTGGCTGATAACGTCATTGTACCGCCGGTGAGTGCCTTACCGATGCACATGATGTCGGGCTCAATATCACTGTGTTCAACGGCAAACATTTTACCTGTTCTACCAAAACCTGTGGCTATTTCGTCGCAAATAAGTAAAACATTGTACTCATCACATAACCGTCTAACGGTCTTTAAGTAGTCAGGGTGGTAAAAGTTCATACCTCCGGCATTTTGAACAATTGGCTCAATGATAAATGCGGCCACCTGTTTATGGTGCAGTTTAAAATAGTGTTCAAGTTGTTCGGCTTCGTTGGTATCAAACCGCTCGCCAAACTGACTGACAGGAGCAGGAACGAATACATGTTCAGGTAAAAAACCACTGTACAAGGAATGCATTGAATTAACGGGGTCGCAAACACTCATGGCTGCAAATGTATCACCATGATAGCCCTTTAATGGCGTCATTAATTTTTGTTTCGTGGTGATACCTTGGCTTAACCAATATTGCAGTGCCATTTTTATTGCCACTTCAACAGAGACCGAACCGCTGTCTGCTAAAAATACTTTTTGTAAGCTTTCAGGGGTGATAGCCACAAGTTTTTTGCATAACTCGATTGCAGGCTGGTGGGTAATGCCACCAAACATAATATGGCTCATTGTGTCTATTTGTTGATGCATAGCAGCTTTTAATGCAGGGTGGCCATAACCATGAATAGCACTCCACCACGAGGCCATGCCATCAATCAAACATTCACCCGTCGCTAAGTAAATTTTATTACCTTGGGTATGCGTAACAGGGTAGACCTCAAGCGGCTGTGTCATTGATGTGTAAGGGTGCCAAATGTGTTGACGATCAAAATCGAGGTCGATTGTGTGTTTTTTAATCATTAGTAAACTTTAATCTGCTGCGTTTCGTTGACAATGTTACGCCAAGTCTTAGACTAAACCAATATCCACCGTCATTAAAAAATAAAAAGAGAGAGTTATGGAGTTTGCAGCCGTTCGTCACGATTGGACACACAAAGAAGTGAAAGCATTATTTGAAATGCCGTTCAACGATTTACTATTCAAAGCCGCCTCTGTTCACCGTGAAAACTTTAATCCCAACGAAGTGCAAATTTCTACGTTACTATCTATCAAAACCGGTGCTTGTCCAGAAGATTGTAAATACTGCCCACAGTCTGGCCACTATAAAACAGACTTAGAGCGTGAACGTTTATTAGAAGTTGAAAAAGTCGTTGAGCAAGCACGTGCTGCGAAAGAAAAAGGCGCAACCCGTTTTTGCATGGGCGCTGCATGGTCAGATCCCAAAGATCGTGACATGCCTTACATTTCACAAATGGTAAAAGAAGTAAAAGAGCTAGGTTTAGAAACTTGCATGACACTTGGTATGTTAGATAACGATAAAGCACACGCACTGCGCGACGCTGGGCTTGATTACTATAACCATAACCTTGATACATCGCCTGAGTATTACGAGCAAATTATTTCAACACGCACATACCAAGACCGCCTAGACACCATTGGCAATGTGCGTGATGCCGGCATGAAAGTATGCTCTGGTGGCATTGTGGGCATGGGTGAAGAAGCATCTGACAGGTTTGGTTTACTGATGGGGCTTGCAAACTTGCCACAGCAACCAGAGAGTGTACCAATCAACATGTTGGTTAAAGTTAAAGGTACGCCCCTTGAAAATGTGGATGATTTAGACCATTTTGATTTCATTCGTACTATTGCAACAGCGCGTATTATGATGCCTAAAAGTTACGTTCGCTTATCTGCAGGCCGTAATGCTATGAACGAACAAATGCAATCAATGTGCTTTTTTGCCGGTGCTAACTCTATATTTTACGGTGATAAATTGCTTACAACCGAAAACCCTGAGGCTGATGCGGATATGAACCTGATTAAAAAATTAGGTATGAACCCTGAAAAGCATCAAGATTACTCAGACGAAGCCGTCGCCGCATCTTTGTCATCTAAAGTAGCCGATAAAGCGACCTCTGAACTGTTTTACCCTGCATAACGCAGCGCACAACTATGCAATTTGACTATATACACACCCATTTGGATGCGCGCGAGCAAAGCGCACTAAAACGCAAGCGCCATATTGTTAACCCAATCAGCGCACGGGAAATTGAGGTAGAGAATAAACGCTACCTCAACTTCGCGAGTAATGATTACTTAGGCTTTGGTGACGAGGTCATCGCGTGCCATGCAACGCGTACACTAGGGAGTCACAGTTCAGCGTTAGTCACAGGTTACCAACTAGCCCAGCAGCAGTTAGAGCATTATTTGTGTGCTGAATTTGGTTATGAAAATGCGATGCTGTTTAACTCGGGTTTTAGTGCCAATAGCAGCGTAATTAAAGCGTTGTTTCAAGATAAAGCCATTGCTCAACACAGTGCTGTTTTTCAAGATAAGTTAAATCACGCCAGCTTAATCGATGGCGCATTGCATGCAAACGCGGCAATGGTGCGCTTTAACCATAATGACATGAATCATTTACGATCTCGCCTTGAGAAGTCCAACGCCAAGCATAAATTAATTATCAGCGAAGGGGTATTTTCGATGGATGGCGATCAAGCCCCATTGAACGAATTGATCTGTTTAGCTAAACAGCACAATGCGTGGCTGATGATTGATGATGCACATGGGTTTGGCGCTTTAGGTGATACTGGTCTAGGTAGTTGTGAACCCTTGATTGCAGCGGGTAATCTCCCTGAAGTTTTAGTGATCACATTTGGTAAAGCCGTAGCAAGCAGTGGCGCGTGTGTATTAGGCACAGATGCGTTTATCGATTATATGGTACAGTTTAACCGCGATTACACTTACTCAACAGCCATGTCGCCTTTAAATGCATCGCATACTTTAGCGCGTATCAAAACGCTTCGAGATGCAAATGAGAAACGAGCGACATTAAAAGCAAATATTGCGTTATTTAAACGCTTAGCCAATGAGCACCGTATTGCGTTAATGGATTCTAACACCGCCATTCAACCTATTGTTTTAGGATGTGCCCAGCAAACATTAGCCGCATGTGAGCACCTTAAACAGCAAGGTATATGGTTAAGCGCGATCCGCCCGCCAACCGTGCAGCATAACACCTCGCGTTTACGCGTTACGTTAACCGCCGCACATACACAGCAAGACATTCAGACTCTTATAACGTGTTTACAAAAGGCCATTGCATGATAAGTTCACTCGCCGCTGTTGCTGATAAACCAAGTTACGCCCAAGCAAAGTGCTTATCTAGCAATAGTTTAAAACACACGACACAACGTAAGTTTTCAACAGCTGCAAACAGTTATGCAGCGCACGCTAATGTACAAAAGCAAGCAGCCAATGACTTGTTTAAATTAATGACGGCATCTGACAACGCTAAAAAAGACTACTGCATTGATTTAGGGGCAGGCCCTTTAGTCAATACACATGCTTTGCAAGAGTTGTGTCGTCATGTTTTGGCGATAGATCTAAGCCATACTATGCTCAAAAGTAGCAATGTGGATGCGCCGCGTATTTGCGCAGATATGGATAACTTACCGTTACAAGAAAACAGTGTTGACGTAGTGTTTAGTAATTTTGCTGTACAATGGTCAGCTAATTTTGAAACATTAATGCACGCATTGTATAAAACGTTAAAACCAGGGGGAAGGGCGTATATAAGCGCAGTGGTTGAAGGCTCTTTGCATGAAATAAAAACGGCGTTTTCGGTGCTTGATTCACACAGCCGAATAAACCGCTTTCAAACTCAGAGCAATATAAACCAATCGGTCATAAATGCGGGGTTTATAGTCAATAGTGCCACAAAGGTGATTTACACCGACCAATTTACAAACCCTCTCAGCGCTATACATTCAATAAAAGCCATTGGCGCGACGTCACAAAACCATTCAACCCAACGCGCTGGTTTACTAACTAAATCGGCTTTAAAAAAAGTGTGTGCCGCGTACCCATTGATAAACAACCAAGCCCATGTATCTTATCATGTGGTATTGTTATCATTAGAAAAAGTAAAAACATAAAGGCAAGGTTATGAACGAATTTTTTATTACGGGTACTGATACTGATGCCGGTAAAACCCATATAACCAGTTTGCTGTTAAAGTTGCTCGCCCAACATAAAAAACGCGCTATTGGCTTTAAACCCATAGCTTCTGGCTGTGAAATGGCGTTTGACCAACTGGTTAATGCGGATGCCTTAATGCTAATGGAAAGCGCAACAGTGAGCGCTAAATACGACATAGTTAATCCGTTTTCCTTTAAACCTGCCATCGCACCGCATATCGCTGCACAAAAAGCAGGGGTAAACTTAAATGTTGAAAAGCTGTCTTTGGCTTATCAAAACATTAAAAGCCAAGACGCTGACTACCTGTTAACAGAAGGGGCTGGTGGCTGGGCATTACCGATTAATGAAAATCAATATTTATATGATTGGGTGAGTGCAGAGCAACTACCCGTTATCTTGGTTGTAGGCATGAAACTAGGCTGCATTAATCACGCGTTATTAACCACAGCACATATGCAAAGTATGGGTGTTAATTGCATTGGCTGGATAGCCAATCAAGTTGATGCCACAATGGATGAATACCAAGCAAACCTAGATTCACTCAAGGCGCGCTTACCCATGCCACTGCTTGCAATAAGCCCTTATACTGAGCAAACACCTAAACTACAAATTTATAAAACCCTGCTCGAAGTCTTATCAATTAATAACTAAAAGTTAGTCATCAAAAAAGCCAGCAATGCTGGCTTTTCAATCATAATATTAACTCACTAATTACATTCAGATTGTATTGGTTTAGTCGTTACTCTGACAACAAAATCATTGTAGTCGTGGTCGTTTTGATCTTCCCAATACTGTTTATTCCAGAACATTTTAAATGCGGCTTTTAGTTTGCTCGCATTACCATTAACCGCTAACACATAGCTGATTGAGTCACTTGCTTTAACATCGTAATAGCCATCTGTGCCATGTTCATCAAGTAGTTTTATATATTGACCATTTACTTTTATACCCCAATCATTGTTATTTGAAGAGCTCTCAGAAACGAATGAGTAATTAATGCGAGTATAGTTTTCTGGTACACATTGCGTGTCATCATTTAAAATATACGCAGGTGCTGTTGCTGAACCTACAGAATTACTTTGTGCAGTTGCGTTGAGTGTAAATGCTTTATCCTCGCTGTAATCATTATTATCAATAGTTGCAATATTGATAACGTAGGATGTTTCCCCTGCAGGCACGGTTACTACCTGATTGATAAATCTATAATCGTTAGTATTTGCCGTACCTTGTGTCGTTGATACAAAAATTTCTACGTCTTGTTCAAATACGTTACTCAACTGCAGTTCATAGCTTAAAGTATCACCTTCAGTCACTGAGTCTGAAATAGCTGAAAGAGTGATTGTTGGAATATCAGATACACTACAAATAGGCGCTGAGTAACATGTCGTCGACTCGTTAAAGTTAGCCGCTAAATCGTTAATGCGAACAGGGAAATCTGCAACATGACATGTATTACCGGTGCTTGTATTCACTTTGTAAAGCTGCGACTTATTTGAATGCCCAAGATCTGTAAGGCTAGTACGGCTCAGTAATATATCACCCTGTTGATTAAGAGCAGCACCTGTTACGGAAGATAAATTATGGTCAGCTAGTTTAGTCGCTCTGAGTGAATCTATATCGACTGTATAAAGTGAAGAGCTTGTCACTAACACTAACTCAGAGTTTTTAAAAACCATATCACCGCGCCAAATCCCTGAATCGCTATCTAATCCTGAAATTTCACCAAGCAACGAAGTTTCAGCTGTCTCTGGTGATATTGTGTAAAGTTTATTTTTATATGAACCCAACAAACGATTATTTGTTTCATCATAAGTTAAACGATACATATTTTTAGTGCGACCCACTTCAACATGTTCGTTAGTGTTTAAATCGACATAGGCTAATTTAATGTATTTAAATTTGCTGCCACTGATAGGTAACGATTTCAACTGCGTACTATTAAAATCTAAATGCGCCACATCGACCTTATAATCAATTGGGCGTGGCGCAGATATATAATAGAGGCGGTTTGACTCTTTAACATGAGCAAGTGCGGATGAACTAAACTTGGCACGTGAATGAGCTTCAGCTGATTGTGTATATTCATCAAGCTTAAAGACAATGCCTGTATCGCCACGGCCTGCATTGATACCGTATAACTGACCATCACATTGATTGGCGTGAGCAAGTTGAAGAGATGAAAGTAGCGCTGTTGATGTTATTGCTAGTAATGATAAAGGAAATTTCTTCATGATTGATGTTAACCCCGTTAAGTTGAACACTTTTATAAACATTAAAGTCAATTTATCAAGACTAATCTTTTTGCAGTATCAGAAGTTACTTAAATGTTATGTGAATTTAAGTAACTAATTATTTACTCCTTCTTTTATTTTAATACCTGCTTGGAAATTATATGTATTTAACTAAAAAACTAAATACAGATAATTTTATCAATGGTCTATCTAGTAGGATAGAGTGCTTGCTTTATGACATAGTTTGTCACAGAATAGCGCTAACGTTATGACATAATCTGTCACAACGCAGTTTTGCTATGTCCGATCAGCATACGCCTAGTCGCTGAGCAATAGTTGTTATTTTTGGAGAATATGTATGAAACGTGTATTTTTATTTTTATTAACTAACCTCGCGGTGATGTTGGTATTAGGTGTTGTGCTTTCAATAATAATGAGTGCGCTGGGCCTGAGCCATCGTAGCCTGGGTGGCATTTTATTAATTGCAACTGTATTTGGTTTTGGTGGTTCGTTTATTTCGTTGTATATGTCGAAATGGATGGCAAAAAAATCAACAGGGGCAAAGGTTATTGAGCAGCCTCGCAACGAAACAGAGCAGTGGTTATTAAACACCGTTGCGCAGCAAGCACAAAAAGCCGGTATAAAAATGCCTGAAGTCGCTATTTACGACAGCCCAGAAATGAACGCCTTTGCAACTGGCCCAAGTAAAAATAATTCGCTGGTGGCGGTGAGTACGGGTTTATTACATAACATGAGTCAAGATCAAGCTGAAGCAGTACTTGCACACGAAGTATCGCATGTGGCTAATGGCGACATGGTAACACTTACGCTTATTCAAGGTGTGGTGAATACCTTTGTTATTTTTGCCGCAAAAGTGTTAGCGGGCATTGTAGATAATTTTATCAATAGCGATGAAGAAGAGGGCGGTAGTAGCTGGACTTACTTCCTATTCGATATGTTGTTCCAAGTATTATTTGGTGTATTAGCCAGCATAATTGTTGCGCATTATAGCCGTAAACGTGAATTTGCAGCCGATAATGGCGCAGCTCATTTGGTGGGGGCAGACAAAATGCGATCAGCCCTTGAGCGTTTAAAGCAAAACCACCCATCGCAATTAGAAGGCTCAATGATGGCCTTTGGTATTGCCAGTGGTAAAGGCATGGCTGAGTTGTTTTCATCTCACCCGCCGCTTGATGCACGTATAGACGCACTACGTCGCTAAAAATCAAGTTTTTCACAGTACTTGTAAACAAAAAGCCTGCATTTGCAGGCTTTTTTATGTTTAATGGTTTTTATTGCGATTGAATAATGTCTGTAATGCCCTCTGGCGAAAGTATTTCAATCCAGTAACCGTCAGGGTCTTTAATAAAGGCAAGGCCTTTCATTGAACCACCATCTGGTTTTTTTACAAACTCAACATCGTATTTAGCAAAGCGCTCACAGGCAGCGTATACATCGGGCACGCTAATACCAATATGGCCAAACCCTTTTGGTTCTTCATTACCACTGTGATAACCGGTAAAGCTGTCGTCGTTTTCAGTGCCCCAGTTATGGGTAAGCTCAATCAACGCAGGGCGACCAAACACCCACTGTGTTTTTTCTTTATCATCGCCTTTTGGCATATCTTGCTCATAGCCTAAAAAGTACAAGGTAAATTCCATACCATGAAAGTCGTACTTACCTAACAGCTTCATGCCCAATACGTTTTCATAAAATGCCAGCGACGGTTTGGGATCTTTAATACGCAACATAGTTTGCTGCATCACATAGCCCTCTGTGGCCTGTGCAATTTGCTCTGGAGATTCGTTAAAGCTAGACATGAGATAATCCTTAAAAAATAACTTTAAAACCTTAATGGATATAAAAAAGGCAGGGTGTACGCTTATCATAATAAACAGCAGCAAAAATTAAAACCACCGAGCTAAATTACCAGCCAGTTAGTTGGATATTTAATAAGCGAAAATGGCATAATTAGCGATACTGTTGATTTACACAGTGCTTGATATTTTGTCCAATAACATTATTAAAAGTCGTTTTGGTGTATTTTAACAACGGGTGTTTTAAAGCCTACGTAATTACTTGTTTACATTAAAGTTATTTAGTGGAATTATTAACATATGTAATATACGCCGTTTTGGGGTGTTATAACCCCCCAAAGTGGTATTCAATAAGCTGTTATATGTACTCATAAGGTTGTGATGAAGCAATATTCTGTCGTAAAAATCACTGAGCTGAACACTGTATTTAAAGCTCATGAGAATAGTTTTGGTTCAAGATCTCCGCGAGTCGGAGATATCGCAACTATTTTAGATGTTTACGAAGATGCCTACGATTTAGAGTGCAGTGATAGTGACGGAGTAACTATTTGGCTCGAGATGTTTAATACATCCGATGCAACTTTTGAGCTAATAGAGTAAATAAACTTTAGTGGCACTGTACATATAACAAGCCACTCAAGCAGGACAAATAACAGTTGGTTTTTGCTCCTTCGTCGCTTATTTTAACCAACTATTATTTGCCTCTTAGTGGGGCGTTAGCTTCCATTGGAGTTTTATGAAAACAATTGGTGTAATCACTACCCTCATTTATATTATTTTTATATCTTGGCTAATCGGAGATAGGTTTTCCCAATTAAACACTATGCCCTTAAATGAAATAGGTGATTTTTGTGCTGGCGCTTTTGGTCCTATTACGTTTTTCTGGCTAATTCTTGGTTTTATCATGCAAACACAAGAATTAAAACAAAGTTCTGCTGCACTAAAGCTTCAAGCGGATGAACTAAAAAATTCTGTAGAGCAACAAAAAGAGATGGTTCGATTATCTAGCTCAAAATTTGATCGTGAGTTGGAAATAGAGAAATTAAAAGAAAAAGAAAGAGTATTAGCGGCACAACCAATCTTTGATTTGGTTAGTGCGAACTCTTTTTCAAATGTCGGCGGTGTAGTCAAACACGGCTTCAAGTTAATGAATTCAGGCTCAAGAGTTACCGATGTGAGTATTTCAGTACCATCAAAATATAGAGTGACCCAATCACAATATAATATCTGGGATTATAAAGTGAGCAATTCTTTGGAACTAGCGTTTAGCAATACAAATCAAACTGAAGAACTTATCTTAACTTTTAGTTATATGGATGGGCATCGCAATAAACGAACTGAAAAATATAATATGACAGTAGAATGTGTTGGTACAAACAAGGTGACCTTTTCTAAGAAAGAAAGCTAACAAGCTAATTAACAAGGACAAAAAACAGTTTGCTGTTTTCGTTCCTCAAAATTTTAGCAAACAATTTTTTGCCTGTTATTAGGGCGTTATGAAACTAAGGAAAGTGATGCAATCTGAGAGTCAATCTTCAGAATTACGCCAATTGATTAAAGATGCTCGGTGGGCTATTTGGCTTTTCGTTACTGTTAATTTTTTCGTGTTAGTTTTCTTTCTTCTTGACGGCATATTTAACGAATTCGTATTTGTCTTATTGTTCATTCAATCAGCGCTTTTAATTTTTTGGCTATTACCTGTGTTTTGCTATCAAGTCTTTATCAAAAAGTTACGTGTTAAATTAGCTATGTATAAGGCATTGGCGTCGTACAAAGAAGCAATAGGTCACGTTTCGTGGTAGCGTTACATAACAAGCTAATAAACAAGGACAAAAAACAGTTTGCTGTTTTCGTTCCTCAACATTTTAGCAAACAATTTTTTGCCCATTATTAGGGCGTTACATGTCATTATCAGTATCACAATATGATCGAAGTTGAGCGAATTCTTAGAGTGGACCATGCAGGTGAATTTGGGGCGATTAATATATATCGATCTCAATTGTTTGTTGCGCGCTATTTATACAAAGATATCGTTCCTAAACTTGAAGAGATGCTGGGCCATGAAAAACAGCACTTTAATACATTTGATCGCATCCTTAAAAGTCGGAATATTAGACACTGTTACGCGCTGTATTTCTGGGCGTTTGGCGGAGCAACTCTAGGTTTCTTAACTGCTCTAGCAGGTAGGAATGCAATTTGGGTTTGTACCGATTCAATTGAATCTACTGTATTGCATCATTTGGATTGGCAATTGGACTTCTTATCCAAGAATGACGCAGAGGTTCATGAGGCAGTCATGAGCATTAAAACTGATGAAGAAGAGCACCAAGAATTTGGTCAATCTCACGGCTCTAGGTCATTTATTTATAAGCCAATATTTTGGGTGGTTAGAAAATCAACCGAGTTTGCAATTTGGCTTAGTACTAAGTTATAAGCATGTAACAAGGCAATGAAAGATCGCCGGCAAATACACGCCGGCTGGACGCCCAACACTCCGGTTGCTTTGTGTTGTCGCTGCGCTCCAAAATAACACAAAGCAGCCTACGTATTGGCCGCCCTTTATTGCAGCGTTATATTTTACGGAGAGTTCGGTGGACGAAAAGGATCAAAAAGCACTCGATGACATTGAAGAGTTTGGTTGTCATGTGATTAATGTCATGGAAGGCGAAGAAGAACCTTCATTTACATATTCTATTGGCATCAATCAAAAACAAGACAAAGCAGATCTAATTGTCGTAGGTTTAAAATCTGAGTTAGCTCACTCTATTGTTAATAACTACAAAGATAGAATGCTTGCTGGTGAATCCTTTGAAACCGGAAAGTTTTACTCAGATTTCCTAGGAAACTTCGATGTTTGTTTTATTGAAGTGGATAAGTCTCACTATAAAGAATATCTTGGTTGGGGTTTATGGTTAAACAATGGAGATGACTTTAAAATGCTTCAATTAGTTTGGCCTACTACAGATGGTATTTGGCCTTGGGACGCAGATAAATCTGAATATTACAGTTGGGCGCAACCAATTCTCAATCACAGTGGTGTGTTAAGTAAAATATAACAATCGCATTAAGACGGGACTGCTAACAGTTGGCTCAGTTTCGCTCCGCTACACATTTTAGCCAACAATTATCAGCCCCTTATGCGGGCGTTAGGTTTCTCCATGAATTTAGATGAACTGATTCATCATTATTCAAACTTAGATATTGAATTGATCTCAGTGAAATTGGTTGAGATTTTGAATGAATGGAAAGCCGATAATTCAAACGTTCATGATTTAGAGATACTAATAGAAAAGTATTTTGGGAATATTTGGCTCCCGACAAACGATATTCATGACAGATGCTATCAGCAATGGAGTAAATTTAGGTTAAGTGCAATCGGCCAAATAAATGGAATGACAATGAACGAGAGGTTATATTGGTTCAGCCTCTTCGAGCGTTTTGATAACTGTAAAACGGAGAATCAGAAACAGGATGTTTATTCAAAATTATACGCTAAAACCTAACAAGGCATTTAAGTCGGACAAAATACAGTTGGTTTTTTGCTCGTGCCTCGCTAATTTTAACCAACTACATTTTGCCGCTTAATGTGGCGTTATGCTGCTAGGAGTCTTAGTGTGAACAATGACATTTCAAATGTACAAGTTTATAAAGAAGAAATTGCAGATTTAGTTAGTGCGCATGATAAAGGTGATTATTTAAGAGTTTTATTACTATCGCCCCAATTACTTATTTTGATCTTAAATAAAATAGCAAACGAAGCTGATGAACTATTTAGTTCTATGTGGGAAAAAAATATCACGGATGACGACAAAGAAGTTTATAAAATTGTAGGTAGATTAGAGCGTGAACAAAATGATAAAACGTATATAGCTAATTGCCTAGTGAACTATTATGAAAATCACTATTGGGGCAAAGATAAGTCAAAAAAAGAATTCGTTAAATACTTTACAAAGCTTGAAGATTTAATTTCGTTACGTAATGAATTTGCTCATGAGTACTATGCTAGTAAAGCTTCTAATAGACGAGTTAAAAACTGTTCTAAAGGAGCTCTAGATTTAGTTTTTTTGTTTGCTAATCATGAATACTTAAACGCAGCATAACAAACGCATCAAAAATGACGTCAAACGCTTGGCTGACGCTCATTCTTCGCTAATTTTAGCCAAGCATTATCCGCATTTTATGCGGGCGTTAGCTTTTACATGGAGTATCACTCAATTGAGAACACTAGCATTACTTTCTGTACTTGTATTATCTGCTTGTAATACAACAAATAATCCACCTGATCCGAGGGCTGTCGAAACCAATTTATCACCGGTTAAATCAATAACAGTCGAACTCGCAGAAAAGCGTGGTGCTGAACTTTTTGCTAAAGATACATACGCGGCAAAGGCCACGGACTTACTTTTACAAAAAGATCTTTTAAATGCCTCAAGTGGTGTTTTAGGCTGGATTACAGAAATAAAAAATGACAGGCCAATTACATACTTTATAGGTGGCACTTCGAATGAATACAAAATTGTTTTTGAAGTTCAATATAAGGATGGGGAAACGCCTGAATTAGTAAAATCATCAGCCATATCAAAAGAGTTATCAGATAAATTTACGGTTAGAGAGTTATCTTTACAGTCAATTCAGGCACCTTGCAGCCGTAACTACAACACTATTGTCATCGAAAACTCCGATGACTATATTGTTTACGCTTTAGCTTCAACAACAGAAAATAATAAGATTGTTGTTGGTGGCCATTATAGGTTTACATATTCAAAGGTTAATTCCTCGCTAATAAGTAAAGAACGCTTATCAAATTCTTGCCTCGTCTTAAATAACTCTGAAGGTTCAATACCATTTGCTACGCATATTTTAACGGAAACACCGCTAGAAATTCATGCATACTTAGGGAAATTACATGGTGAGTTTTATGTCAGTACAAAAAGTGGCTTATATAAAGCCAAGAACGGAAAATTAGAGTTGCTTAAAAAGTAAAAGCTAACAAGCACTTCAAACGGAACAAAAACAGTTGGTTAGGTTCCGCTTCGCTTCACATTTTAACCAACAATTTTTGTCCGCTTAAGTGGGCGTTATATGCCTAAGGAAAATCATGCGCAGTGTCAAAAGTCGTAGATTACGTAAAAAGTTATATTTAGATGAGTTTGCTGTTTTAGGCTTTGAGGTATCATGTTCAATTGCCGTTAAAAGCTCAGAAGAATTTGATTTGTTTTTAGATCAGTTAGTCTCTTTTGTTGAAGGCCATGAACTAATGATGGGTGGTGGAAACGTAAAAGAATTTAGTGCTTTTATTTGTTCTGAGCATCGTTATATTTCAGCTACGAATGAAGATAGAGATAATATAGGCGCTTGGCTTAATAATAATGAATCAGTAAATAATGTAGCAATTGGTGAATTAGTAGACGCAAACTACGGCATATAACAAGTGACTACAGTGTCAAATCCTAATTTTAGAATCAAAGGGATCCAACTCTTGACTTTAGACATCAAGTTTATATACCAGCCCCATGATCGCTTTTAAAATGCTGGTGGCTCACTAGCTAATTAATCTCTAAGTTAAATTAAGGAAAAGAAAGTTTTTATGAAAGGCATTAATTATGAAAGACATTAAATGTATTTGGTTTTGGTTTACGCTAGTTGTGTGCCCATTGTTGATTATTTTAGGTGTAACTACCGTTGCACAGTTATTAGGGCAATACATGTATTCTGAGCAATTTAGTTTTTCGTCGCTGTCTAGCTTTCAAATTGCATTTATTGGTGGTGGTGTTTGTGCTTTTTCTGTATTTTTAAGCACGTTAAAAGAGGTAAAAATACGCTTTTTTGCAAAATGAGGGGTTAATAGAAAAAAGGGGATCTTGTACCACTGCAAATAAGCCACTTAAACACTTGTCATACCTTCCAAAACGCCAATTCAAACAACAGCAAACCCTCTTTTTTATATTTTATGTAAATCGAAGTAACCGATTGAACCAAAATAGCAACTCGGCTATGGTTAATGCATCAATTAATATAAATTTAAAACGAGTTAATCTACAGGTTTGTTATATGCAATTCAGATTTATGAGTATTATTCAAAGGTTCGTATGGAAAATTTAGTTGT
Source organism: Pseudoalteromonas sp. 3D05 (assembly GCF_002723455.1). Lineage (GTDB taxonomy): Bacteria > Pseudomonadota > Gammaproteobacteria > Enterobacterales > Alteromonadaceae > Pseudoalteromonas. Next base: position 65,323 of record NZ_PDUS01000002.1, read on the forward strand.
CATTAGGGAAGCGAAAAAAAGTGATCACCCATTTATTTTTGAACTTTCGCCTCATTTAGCTGAAGTTGCTCAGCTAGATTGGCATAGTGACGAAGCTATTCAAAAAATGCAAAATGATTACATTTCTAAAATGCTTCAAGAAACAGCGAAACCAAACGTCACCTTTATCGCTGAGATCAATAATATTTCATTGGGTTTTATTCATGTACGAACACATGTGGATGGAATTTCAGGTGAAACTTGTGGAACTATACCGCTTCTTGCCGTATCACCAAAATCGCAAGGTTTGGGCTTAGGTAAACGTTTAATTGAACAGGGTGAAAAGTGGGCTAAAAACTTAGGCTGTAGGTTGTTACATCTAGAGGTCTTTGCAAATAATAAGAAAGCGGATAGCTTTTATCAAAATATAGGTTTTAAGCCTGAAACTGTTCATATGATAAAACCAATATAGAGTAATTTGCATATAATAAGTTGCTAACACGTAATAAAAACCATTATTTTACGCTTAACAATGCCTTAGTTAGCTTTAAAAATGCTGGGCTCAATTCACACTCGGGAGTTATAAAATGTCATCAGATAAAAAAGACAAAACTAAATCAAATAAAGTTGGTGCTGGCATAGCGCTTGGTGTTGGTGTCGGCTTAGCTATTGGCGCTTCAATGGGTAATATTGGTGTAGGGTTGGCAGTTGGAATAGCGTTAGGTATTGCTTTTGGGGTTAGTATGCAAAAAAAAGAAGACTCTAAAAAAGATGACAAATAGATATCATGTTCAAGCTAATTAATAAGAGCGTTAGGTTTTGAAGGAAGATTATGGACATGAAATTTATTTAGATATTGTTACTATTTTTAAGTTTTAATGCACTTGCAAATAGTGACGCTAAGCCTATTAAACTGATTCAGAATAGGCTGGATTTCGTCGAGCAAATGGCTTTCGCAAGCAATTCAGATATAAAAGGCTTAGAAAAAGCAGCCAAAGATAATGCACTCACTTTGATTCTATTTGCTTTCTTTTGTACATGGTGGGCTAAATCAATCGGTAGAAGTGCATTAGGCTGGTTCCAGTATTTCAGTAATCGCTTTTTGTGCTTGGCAGGGTCGGGCAAACATCAGTTACTTTAAGAGCTATTCGCATAGAGTTTAATTTATCTAATATTACTTTAACTACATAGAGCGGGTATTTCTGTGCGTGAGATTTAAGTTTTACAACGATATTTACTTATTTAAGGCTGAAACTTGTTTTATATAGTCATGAGAAGCTCCAGAGCAGATTAGTAAATTATGTGACACAATTTCAATATATTAATTATGGGTGTCACTTTATGTTTTTGTTTAAAACATCATGTGCTAAATTTAATACAGCTATATTTACAGGGAAGATAAAATGACAAAGCGATTACGTTTTTTATTACCATCAGTATTATTTTGTTTTGGAACAAGCGCGCTAGCAGCTGATCCGGTTATATATTACGGCGGAGATATTCTCACTATGGAAGGAGAAAAGCCGCATTATGAGGAAGCTTTAGTTGAGTCAGAAGGGCGGATTGTTTACCTTGGTAGCTTAGCGAAAGCCAGAGAAAAGTTTGACAATCTACAAAACAAAGACCTTCAAGGGAAAACACTTTTACCCGGTTTTTTGGATGCCCATAGCCATATGTACAATACGGGTTTAATTGCGCAATTGGCAAATTTATTACCTCCTCCCGATGGCCCCGGTGCAAATTTTAATAGTTTAGTGACAACAACCAAAAAGTGGATGGAGTCTGCTGAAGGGAAGTTCATTATCGGAAAATTTGGTTGGGTGTTAGCGAATGGGTATGACGATTCGCAGCTTAGCGAAAAACAACATCCAACTAAAGATGTTCTAGATAAAATTTCGTCTAAATACCCAGTGCTTATAATGCATCAATCGGGTCATCTAGCAAGTGTCAATTCAAAAGCTCTAGAAGTAGGTGGCTACACAAAGGATACTAAAGACCCTAAAGGCGGTGTAATTAGACGTTTGGCAGATAATAGTCCTAATGGCGTGCTTGAAGAAGCCGCTTTCTTTAATCTATTACTGCCTATTGTTGCCACTAAATCCGATGCTGAAGTACAACAGAGGTCCATTGAGCTTGCTCAGGTGGAGTATGCTAAAAATGGATATTTAACTGCTCAAGATGGCCGCACCACAGCGGATGCGACTTCGGCATTAGAAAGAGCAGCTCGTGATAAATCGCTATTCATTGATGTTGTTTCATACCCTGACATCGTCTGGAATAAGTCAGCTGTTAAGCCCGAATTTTATAAATCAGATCGCAGTTATGTTAATCGATACCGAATAGGGGGGGTTAAATTAACTTTAGATGGCTCGCCACAAGGAAAAACAGCTTGGTTATCATCACATTATCATACGCCACCGGAGGGTAAACCGCTGGACTATAAAGGTTATCCTATCATGAGTGATGAGATAGCGATTAAACATATAAACACTGCGTTTAAAAACAAATGGCAGATTATTGCTCACACCAATGGTGATGCTGCGATTGATCAATATATTAAAGCTATTAAAGTGGCTAAAAAAAGTTATGGGTATGTTGATCACCGTAGCGTGATGATTCACGGCCAGACTTTACGTAAAGATCAAATCCCGGATTTGGTCGATTTAGGGATCCTCCCATCGTTGTTTCCTATGCACACTTTTTACTGGGGTGATTGGCATGTAGAGTCTGTTTTGGGGCACCCAAGGGCAGATTATATTTCGCCATCACGAGATGTAGTTGAAGCAGGCTTAACGGTTACTTCTCACCATGATGCTCCTGTGACATTTCCAAACTCAATGCGAGTGCTCGATGCAACGGTTAATCGTATTACGCGATCGGGTAAAGTATTGGGGCCTGATCAACGTTTAACGCCTTATGAAGGATTAAAAACATTAACGCAATGGGCTGCTATTCAATATTTTGAAGAAACGAGTAAAGGTACGCTCGCTGAAGGGAAGCTGGCGGATTTCGTCATTTTAAGTAACAACCCTTTAAAAGTGGATCCACTGACTATTAAGGATATAAAAATAGTACAAAGCATTAAAGAAGGACATGTTGTATATTCAAATTGATATTCCCAAACTATACGACGGCTTTGGTTGCCGTCGTATGTAATACAGGCCTTATTTTGGTCAATCTACTATGAACATTGCAAGTTCAAAGTGCTTCAAAAATAGCCGCAATGCCCTGGCCGCCGCCAATGCACATAGTCACTAATCCATATTTACCGTTAGTTCGCTTAAGTTCATAAAGGCATTTTGTGGATAAGATAGCCCCTGTTGCTCCTACAGGGTGACCAAGTGCAATTGCGCCGCCATTCGGGTTTACCTTATGTGCAGGAAAGTGTAACTCATTAGCAACACACAGTGCTTGTACTGCAAATGCCTCGTTAGACTCAATCACATCTATATCATCAAGAGCTAAACCCGTTTTTTCAAAAACCTGCTTTACTGCAGGAATAGGGCCGATACCCATTAAAGTAGGATCAACGCCGGCTCTGGCATAACCCACTAAACGAGCGAGCGGTTTTAAGCCTTGCTCATTGACCTTTTGCTCTGACATAAGTACCAACATGGCTGCACCATCGTTTATACCTGATGAACTTGCTGCGGTAACAGTGCCACCTTTTTTAAAGTAGGGTTTTAAAGTTGCAAGCTTATCGGCTGTGGTATCGGCGCGGACATGTTCGTCGGTATCAAAAATGTGCGTCCCTTTACGCGACTTGATTTCTATTGGTACAATCTGCTGTTTAAAGTGGCCTGCACTAATGGCATTAGCTGCTTTATGATGGCTTTTTGCTGCGTACTCGTCTTGTTGCTGACGACTAATTGAATATTTTTCTGCGATGTTTTCAGCAGTTATCCCCATTGGGTTATTATCCCATGGGTCTTGTAAGGTTATGGTGAGCTCATCAACCATTGTACTATTACCCATTTTTTGCCCCCAGCGGTTACTTTCGAGGGTATAGGCAGATCTACTCATGCTTTCAGCTCCGCCAGCAAGGGCTGCATCAACGTCACCTAATTGTATTTGTTGTGCGGCTTGTATGATTGCTTCAAGCCCTGAACCACATAAGCGATTAAGAGTTACAGCGTGGCTGCTTATAGGTAACCCAGCATCTAGTCCAATGACCCTTGATAGGTAAGCGTCTTTAGGGCCGTTATGAATAACTTTGCCTACCACACACGAACCGACTTGTTCAGGGGTAAGCTTAGACCGAGTTAGGGCTTCTTTTGCGCACAGTGTGCCAAGCTCCGCGGGGCTAAAGTCTTTAAGACTACCACCAAAGCTGCCAATGGCAGTTCGTACCGCACTTAATATTACAACGCTGTTTTTATTTTGTGTCATTGTTGTTCTCTTATTATGTTTATAACCACGTTATGCTGACATCTGTCTAATAGACTAAAAAGTTATTTCTAGTAATGCATCAAAGCATAATATTTAAATCAACTAAAGGTGATGCTAGTTCAGCTTTTTGTTTTATCTTATAACATGATGAGTAAAGGAGGAGGTAGGCTATGAAACTTTGTGTTTTATTTTTGACAAAGGGCTCTCATAATAAGAGCCCACGGTGATTTATAAATCAATCATTTCTATATTAACAACTACATTTTTAAAACCAGCATCTTCAAATTCTTTTTTCAATTTCTCAGCACTTGAGTACTCACTAGTTGAAACACTCCGTTTACTTCTTTGGTTAGTGACAAGAGGGGTTTCATCACCAAAATAAACGCTACCAGCAAATTGGCTTTGTGCATAAAAGTGGCCTGTTAGGGTTGTTTTTTTAGGCTTTAAAACATGGCTTAAATAGTATTGCATTGTTGATAAGCTTGTTTGTTCTATCATCCAAGGCCAATCCCATTTTTTATTCTCACCTGGTATATAGCGGTGTTCCCATTGATACTCAATGCTTTTATCCTGACCTGCCCAACGGCCAATTACAAAATTAGCTGTGTCGTTAGGTCTGTTTTCTGGGTGGCTTAATAAAGCATTGCCTCCCCAACGCATAAAGCCATTTATTGCAAGATCGTAGGTAATATCAGCATCGAATGAATAAGGGTACGATATTGATGATTTAAACAAATCGACCTTTGCATTAAGCCTTGTAAATGCTGGTACATTGGTTCTTGCCTGTACAACAACACGTTCAGCTTCTGAGCCACCATTACTTGTCCCCCACGCTTGCTCTGCTGCTATGGTAACCGATAACGAAGTGTCTGATCCGCCAGTAACAGAAGGGGACTTCCATGTATTGGATAAGGTAACTGACTCAGAAATACTGTAGTCATTTGTTTTAGACCAATTAGTAGCTGCATCGTATTCAATGGTAACGACTGACATTTGAGCTGCTGACGTGTCATTCACTGCAGGGACTGTTAACGTTTTAATTAGTTCTTTGTCGGCGGCAACAACATCACCTGTTATTTTATATGACTCGTTATCCATGACATATTCAAAATTAGATACAGTAATGGCTGATTTTTCATCACATCGATAACCCTCACAGCTGCCCCCATTGTAACCTTGTATTTTCCATCCAGAGCCCGCTTTAGATACCTCCATGTCATCACCCACATAATCTGAACGATTTCCTCCAACCCACGCAAAACCCATTGTGTGAGCAAGGTATGAAAGGGGTTTTATAAAATTCTCTTTTTGGTTTACTAAGTCCCATTCAATTTGGCTTTGACTGCCAGGCGCTACTTTTACTGGGCTTAATTTAGGGATCTCACTAATAGGATCGTTAGGGTAGCACCAAGAATTTGCAGCAGACCCTTGTTTTATTTCACCTGCGTAGCCAGAGCCCATAATAACCCAGCCATCAGCTAATCCCGTTATTTGCCACTTACCCATTTTGTTAGTAAGTTCGTCTCTGTAGGTTTGCGCTTCAGCCTTTGTAATTAGTCTATTATCAGCTGAGCAAACTCCAGCACCTAAGCTTTCATTTTTAAGTTGATCTGGATAAATGGCAGTTGTATTAGCACTTATAATACTTGTGTGTGACAACAGCAAGAGGGGTATTATTTTTTTCATAATTTATATCCTTTAAAATCATATTTAAATTAGGCCCAAGTTAAATGATCTAACCTTGGACCGATTTTGATTCTAAAGAACTGGCTAATTTTTTATAGAGACTTAAATGAAAGTTGATCTTTCAAAAATATTAGTTGCATAAGCATTACAAAACTAAAATAAAATCATAATTGGAGAGGTGTCTACATTTTGACCCCTTTGAGGGAGTATTCTAAAAAATCGATTAGATAGCGTGTACTTTTTGGAATTAATTTATCAGGCCATATCAGGTTTACATCTCGCTTAATGGGTTTAAATTGCGTTAATACTTCAACCAAGCTTTCGTCTTTTATATGCGGTAGTAAACAATATTTTGGGCCATAATAAACACCTCTGCCTTCAATAGCAGCTAAGGCACACATTTCTATATCGTTAGAAATAAAATTGGGTTGAGGTTTAAAAATTACCTTTTCATTTTTGTTTGCTTTAAACGACCAGTTTTCGAATGGCGAGCACGATATGTGGGGGAGTTTAGCTAAATCGTCAAAATTACTTGGTATGCCATATTGCTCAATTAAACTCGATGAGCAAGCTAAAACAAAGCTCATTTGGTTTATGACTTTACATATATTTTGAGAGCTATCTAGTTTTCCAATTCTGATTGCTAAATCAAACTCGGTGGCTTTTAAATCAAGCCGTTCATCCGATAGCATCATGTGAATCTTAATATTTGGATAAAGTAGTGTGAATTGATTTATAACGCCAGAAAAGTAGGCACTTTTTATAAAGTTTTGTGGCGCTATTAGTTTAATTTTACTTATTTTATTTTCACTAAAGTTTTTAAAGTTACATAGAGTACTTTGTAAACCTTCTACATGGGTTAGGCAGTGGCTATAAAAACTCTTACCAGGCTCTGTTAATCGCAAACTGCCTTTTTCACGATAAAACAGCGCTAACGATAATTCTTCTTCAAGCTTTTTAATTTTTCTTTGTAAAGTGGGTAAAGGAATATTTAACTTTACTGATGCTTCATTAAACGTTTTGTAATGATTTACTCTTATAAAAAGCGCGATAATATCAAGCAAGGTAAATCTCCTGTGTAAATTTGAGATATATATTTTATTTGGTACTTAAGTCTTACATACTGTTGTAAAAACTAATTATTTGCTTAAAGTACTCATTAGTCCTATTTATGGCAACAAAAATTTTACATTTGCATTAAATCCGCTGTTCATTGGATTTACGCAAGAATATGCAGAACATAAATGTTAGTAACAAAACACTTTGTAGTTATGTATTTTGAGAATATAAAATTAATAGAAACAATTATTTATGTTAGATTGAATAATTTATTGGGCACATATTTGGCGAGCTATTACGATGAGTTAACTATTTGAGAAAAATAAAGTAAAAGTTCAGCATTACGTTAATAGATAAACTAGTTAATAGCGTTTGTGACTTCTTTTCTTGGTTTCATGGATTGAAATATTGTTTCTTTGTAAAGTGCCTATACATTGATAGTATGGGTTATTATTGGTATTTTACTGCGTTATTTATATGAATTTAGCTGACTCTTTATAAAGAGCCAAGAAATGACTGATAAGCATTAATTCAAATTATATTTTTAAAAATAAGGATGATAGGGATGAACGTATTTACTAAATGGCTGATTTTAGCCGTGCTAATAATTGCAGCTATTACATGTTATTCGTATGGAAGTACTTCTGGCTTGTTTATTTTTATTATAGCGGGTTTTGCCTTTGAAATGGCGTTTTGGTTTGGGGTGATCCCTAGCAAAAAGCAATCAAGATGATTTCTTTTTAGTCAAACGGTGTACAGTTAATTTATAAGAAAAGGTAATATTAATTCAGTTAGGAAAGGCTTGATTTTTCCTAACTGAATTAATGAAACAAGACTAGCAAACTTATTTTTTAGTTTCTCTAGCAAGCTGATTAGGCAGCAATTGTTCAACAATTTCTCTAGCTGGTAAGGTGTATCTTACACCATCAAACATTACCGAGGTAAACTCTTCAATGCTTGTTATGCCTGTTAGTGTCCAGCCTTCACCTCTTTTAGGGCAATAAACGGTTGTCGTTGGCTGAATCACTTTAAACTCTTCACTCATTACAATTACCTTTCTACTTGAAGACTTCGTATCTTAAGGTAATAATGGCTTTCTATAAAGTCTTTAATAATGCTTACATGTTAAACCCAATAAACTTAAAGCGGGTATCGCTTTGTTTGATAACACACAAACACACGGCTTCTTTACTTACTGTTTTGAATGAGCCGGAAGTAGCACAATTTAATGATTACGAAATACCTTTAAGTAGGGAAGACGTAAAGCAAATGGTTCAAAATGATATTGCTAGATATTATGATAAACAAGGTGTTCGTCTAGCCGTTATCAATAATGAAGATCGATTGTTAATGGGAAGTGTAGGTTTTTACGATATACTAGACACAACTGTGTGGCTGGGTTTTGAGTTATCCACTCGCTATTGGTCTTTTGGCTACATGTACGAAGTGCTTAGTTATTTAATTACAGCAAAACACTTTGAAACGTTGTTGGATAAAAAAATTACTTCAATCTATGCTCGCGTACATTTGCATAACAAGCGTTCGATGAAACTACTTTCTAGTATCGGTTTTGTTCAAGAACAAGATAATATTTGGGTTTATAACTAATTAATAAAAGAACACATCATACTTTTTTTTATTAAGGTATCTCAGCAATAGGAGAGCTTCTTAACTAATAAAGTAAATCAAGAATAGAGGGGCGTGTAGTGTTTTTATCATAACAACAAATCTGTATGAATAAATGGTAGCTTTATTTTATATGCCTAAACTACCTCAAGGGGAGAGCGTCGTTGGAATTAAAAGCGATTTAAGTAGGTCATTGATTATAATAGTCGTTCAATTATTATAATCAATAACGCAGTATAAACCGCTTTTAAACCAATCAATTAGGCGCCTCGCAGCCACTTAATCTTATCTTTGGTTACGTCTTAAAACGGATTGCCATAGCTGCAAAGTAATACCTTGATTAAAGCCACTGTAAAACGCTAAATTCTGCACTTTGAGGTGGCTTGGGTATGAGTTGGTTTTATAAAGTGTAGTTAAAACCAATGGCAATACCGTCATCTTCTGATAGAGCCATTTGTTTTTCTTGCTCACTATTATCACTTGAGAAATCACTGAAATCTTTTCGTGCTTCTATATACACAATGGTGTCTTCAGTAAATAGGTAATGAACCCCTAAGACAGCAAACTGGCGTTTAAATGTGTCGTTGGGATCAGCATTAAAATTAGGTTGAATCACATAATCGTCACCAGCATCAAACACGTTATAAGCTAAAAATGTTCGTATATTGTTATCGTATCTATAAGAGACCATTGACTCTAACCCCACAGCGTCTTTAATTAATCGGCCTAGGTTATCTGTATCGTGATTTTTATTTTTATTGATATTTGCTGCAACATAAAGGCCTTGGTTAGCAAAGTTGCCATAGGTTACACCAACGCCGTAAATTAAATCTTCAACTGTTTGAGTATTGCCATCTTTTGCGTACACAATCTCAAATTCACCTCGGTTCATGCCTGCTGTTAGGCTTAGTTTATTTGTTAATGCATAAGTTAAGGCTGCACCATAAGTTGAGTTGTATTCTACTTGTTGCGCAACACTGCTGTTATTGTTAAAAAGCGTTTCACATTCTGACTCAGAGATGGCTTCTATATCGCATGTATAAAAATCATTATTTTTAAATTGGACTTGCGCTGCAATACTTAAATCACCGTAGCTATTTCTGTACTGCAATAGTTTATCACCGCGGCCCGTGCCATTGATTGCACCGTCATCTTTATTGTAAGTGTAGACACCTGCGGCATTACCGTCCCATACTAAGCTGTAATTTGTACTGTAAACAACATCATACCAAGCACCCCATTGTTTGCCGATTGTCAATTGACCATACTTATCGTGAGCAATGCCCACATAACCTAATCGGTTATATAGAAATTCATCCTGTATAGACTCAAAGCGGTTATTATAAATAATGTCACTACTGCCTACGGGGTTTACACCCCATTCAAGCACGGCAATTGCTTTCAATTCGTCTTGGATTTGCCTACTAAAGTCAAAATTTATGCGAGATGCGCCATTTACGATTTCCGTCTGCCCTTGAGTATTTATTACTCTAGCATCAATAAATCCTCCTACAGTAAATTTGTTAGTAGAGTCATTGTATATTTCTAGCGCATTGACACTGCTTGAACCTAGTATTGCTATAGTTATAAGTGACGATAGCCCTTTTTTCATTGAGTGACCTTGTTTTTAAATGTGTGTGTTGTCATAAGGGGCGAAAGCGTAACAAAGGTACAAAGTTCGTAAAGTGAAAAAAAATCATCAAAAATACATAGAGGAAATAAACAATATTAAGGCCAAATTAATAATTTAATTGTTATACGCTCTATTTAGTTTTTTAAAGCCGTTAGGTGCTTGTTTTTTATCTTGGGCTGAGCTTTCTCTTTACGAAATAACACAGTATTAGCTATCTACTCAGTAAGTAACAAATGTCTAATTAACGATTAGTATTAAGAAATTTTAATGCGTGCATGCCTAAACACTCTTTTATGCGGATTATTAGCATTTTGATAAGTTTACTTAACCAATAATTCATAGAAAAAACACTGCTTTTGGTTTAAACTCCCGCCAATTAAATTTCTTGAATTCCCCTTGGAGGGTAGCGCTATTATTAGTACAGCTAACATCACCATGCAATTTGGTGCTAAACCATTATTTGAAAACATTTCTGCAAAATTCGGCGAAGGTAACCGTTACGGTTTAATCGGCGCGAATGGCTGTGGTAAATCAACTTTTATGAAGATCTTAAGTGGTGAACTTGAGCCTTCTTCTGGTAATGTTAGTACTGATCCTAATGAACGAGTTGCAAAACTTAACCAAGACCAGTTTGCTTATGAAGAATACTCAGTTGTTGATACTGTGATCATGGGCCATAAAGAGCTATGGGAAATCAAACAAGAACGCGACCGTATCTATAGCTTGCCTGAAATGAGTGAAGAAGACGGTATGCGTGTTGCCGATCTTGAAACTGAATTTGCCGAAATGGATGGTTATTCAGCTGAATCAAAAGCGGGTGAGTTGTTAATGGGTGTAGGTATTGATACTGCCCAGCATTATGGCCCTATGTCTGAAATTGCACCGGGTTTTAAACTACGTGTTTTGCTAGCCCAAGTTTTATTTTCAGATCCAGATATTATGTTGCTTGATGAGCCTACCAATAACTTGGATATTTACACCATTAAATGGCTTGAAGATGTATTGAATCAACGTGATTGCACCATGATCATTATTTCCCATGACCGCCACTTTTTAAACTCTGTATGTACCCACATGGCCGATATAGACTACGGTGAATTACGTCTTTACCCAGGTAATTATGACGAGTATATGTTTGCAGCCGAGCAAGCACGTGAACGCCTATTAAGTGAAAATGCGAAGAAGAAAAGTCAAATAGCTGAACTGCAACAATTTGTATCACGTTTCTCAGCAAACGCATCAAAAGCGAAACAAGCAACGTCGCGCGCTAAGCAAATTGATAAAATACAATTGGATGAGGTTAAAGCGTCTTCTCGTCAAACACCGTTTATCCGTTTTGAGCAAGAAAAACAACTATTCCGTAATGCACTTGAGCTTAACAATGTAGGCCAAGGCTTTGAAGAAATGCTATTCACTGGGCTTGAAGGGCTCGTTGAAGTAGGTGAGCGTATTGCTATTATCGGTGAGAATGGTGTCGGTAAAACAACACTATTAAACACACTAGCAGGGCGACTTGCACCTAAACAAGGTGAATTTAAGTGGTCTGAAAATGCAAATATAGGCTACTACGCACAAGATCACGCCGATGAGTTCGAGCAAGACATGAACTTATTCCAATGGATGGAGCAATGGCAACAAGAAGGCGATGACGAGCAAGTAGTTCGCAGCTTTTTAGGCCGTATGTTGTTCTCGCAAAATGATATTAAAAAATCCGTTAAAGTTATATCGGGTGGTGAGCAAGGTCGTATGTTGTTTGGTAAGATCATGATGCATAAGCCAAACATATTACTTATGGATGAACCAACTAACCACATGGATATGGAATCTATTGAGGCACTTAACTTAGCACTTGAGGCGTACGAAGGTACCTTGCTGTTTGTATCACATGACCGTCAATTTGTATCTTCACTTGCAACACGTATTTGGGAAGTCAAAGGCTCTGAGATTATTGATTTTAGAGGCACTTATTCAGAGTACCTTGCAAGCAAAGAAGCGTAAAAGCGCGTTTTTGTAGAAATTTTAAAGCCATGCATGTCATGGCTTTTTTATTGGCTGTTTTTCGCGATTTTATCTTTAATACGTGTATAATAGCCGCCTTCAAATAAGGACAAAAGTCCGCTATTGGTTCGAAATTAGTTTACTGAGGAGTATTTATGACTGTTGGCATTATTATGGGTTCCAAATCAGATTGGCCAACTATGGAACACGCAGCAATTATGCTTGATAAATTTGGCATTGCGTACGAAACTAAAGTTGTTTCAGCACACAGAACTCCTCAATTACTTGCTGACTATGCAAGTTCGGCAAGCGACCGTGGTATTAAAGTAATTATAGCGGGTGCCGGTGGTGCAGCACATTTACCAGGTATGGCTGCTGCTTTTACATCATTACCCGTACTGGGTGTTCCTGTTAAATCAAAAACATTAAATGGTGTTGATTCTCTGCTTTCAATTTGCCAAATGCCTAAAGGTGTTGCGGTAGGTACATTAGCAATCGGTGATGCTGGCGCTGCAAATGCAGGTTTACTAGCAGCGCAAATTTTAGGTTGCCAACAACCTGAGATCTTTGCAAAGGTTGAAGCTTTCCGTAAAGAACAAACAGAGACTATTTTAGCTAACCCAAATCCAGCAGAGTAAGATGAATATATTAATATTAGGTGCCGGACAATTAGCTCGCATGATGAGTTTAGCGGGTGCACCGCTTAATTTAAATGTTGTTGCTTATGATGTAGGCAGCAAAAAAATTGTGCACCCTTTAACTAATGAAGTTTACGATACAACGTTAGAACAAACGATAGCTCAGGTTGATGCGATAACAGCTGAGTTTGAACATATTCCTGACGATGTGCTTACATTGTGCTGTGCAAGCAATAAATTTTACCCGGGTAAAGCCGCTATTAAAACTGGTGGCGACCGAGCTATTGAAAAAGCATTGCTTAGTAAAACTGATGTAGCGTGTGCGCCTTATAAGCTGATCACAGAAAAAGCTCACCTTGTTGAAGCTGTAACAATGCTAGGAAAGCCATTGGTCATCAAAACATGTCAAGCTGGTTATGATGGTAAAGGGCAGTGGCGATTAAAATCAGACGAACAGATTGATCAAATTTGGTCAGAAATGGCTGATTTTATTGCATCAGGTTCTGAGCATTCACCGCATACAATTATAGCTGAAAAAATGATCCCGTTTGATCGCGAAGTATCTATCATTGGTGCCCGTGATAAAAGCGGTAAAACGGCCATTTATCCGTTAACTGAAAACCAACATACTAATGGTGTTCTTACGCTTTCTATTGCAGGTAAAGAGAAGTCAACCATTCAAAAGCAAGCGGAAGACGCATTTAACAAAATTGCGAATGAACTTGATTATGTTGGTGTGCTAGCCATTGAGTTTTTTGATGTTGATGGTCAGTTATTAGTTAACGAATTAGCGCCTCGCGTGCATAATTCGGGACATTGGACTCAGCAAGGCACCCATTGTTCACAATTTGAGAATCACATGCGTGCTGTTGCAGGGTTGCCACTTGGTAACACTAAGCTTAAGCAAATAAGTGCGATGATTAATGTTCTGGGCCAATCAAGTATTCCAGCATCCGTTTTAAATATTGCTGATGTGACAAGCCATTGGTACGGTAAAACAGCTAAACCAGGACGTAAAATGGGGCATATTAATGTCTCAGCATCTAGCTTGCATGAGTTAGGCGAACGTCTTGCTGAATTAGCCGAAATTCTCCCAGAGAGCGATTACCCTGGTATCATTGAAACCAGTGCAGCATTGATTTTAAATTAATCTATTCAAGCCGAGTTTATCTCGGCTATTTTCTACTTTGTTATCCTAAGAATACCCGTTTTTCATCTTCAAAATTGCAATTTTGCCCCGAAATCTGCATGACTTTCATCCTTTTTTAGTCTAATAGTACGCACATGACCGCATTTTCTTTTTTTAATGAAAACTTTATGTCACTCTTAAATGCAGTAGCACGAATAAATTAAATATCGCTGTATTTTGGAACACTATGCCCGTTAAAAGTAATTTAATTAAACTTAGCTATCTTATTTTAGTCGGGTTATGTATTACCCCTTTAATAGGACCTGGTGTTGCCTTAGTTTTTGGTGCTGCATTTGCCATAATATTAGGCAACCCGTATGCGGAATTTTCGCAATCAGCGAGTAAATGGTTACTCAAAGCTGCCGTGATTGGTCTTGGGTTTGCTGTTGATTTTAATCAAGTTATAGAGGTTGGGCGTAGCTCTATAGTTTTAACCATTGTCAGTATTACTGCGATCATTGGTTTGGGTGAAATACTCACTCAGGTATTTAAGTTAAGCCGCAATACAGGGGTGCTAATTTCATTTGGTACAGCCATTTGTGGCGGCAGTGCCATCGCAGCAATGGCACCCGTAATAAAAGCAAAGGATCATGAAGTGGCCGTTGCCTTAGGGGTCGTGTTTTTACTTAATGGTGTTGGTTTATTATTGTTTCCAACGATCGGTCATTATTTAAATTTAAGTCAAGAGCAGTTTGGCTTATGGGCAGCACTTGCTATTCATGATACCAGTAGCGTAGTGGGGGCATCAGCTACATATGGTGCCGTTGCTTTAAGTATTGCTACCACCGTTAAACTAACACGGGCAATGTGGATTATTCCCTATACAACTATGGCGGGTGTATTCTGGCGCTCAGAGGAAAAAGCCAGTATTCCTTTATTTATAGTCGGATTTTTAGCTGCTGCACTTATCAATACATACCTACCAGATTATTCATCGATTTGGTCCACATTAAATAGTGTTGCCAAACAGGTATTAGTAGTGACCTTGTTTCTTATAGGAAGTGGCTTGTCCTTATCTGTTTTAAGACAGGCAGGCGTTAAACCTTTTATAATGGCCACGGTATTATGGATTATCGTGAGTGGGGTTATTTTGTTATTAATTTTAGATGGGTTTATTTAAATGAAACTTAATAGAGTTGTAATGGCGTTAGCGGCGTCTTCAATGATAGTGGGCTACACAAATAGCGCAAATGCTGCTACACCAATACGGGTTGCAACATTTAATGTAAGTATGGACGCAACAAATTACACGCCAAAGGGTAAACAAATAAACCCTGATGCGCTGGTCAATGCATTGCACAACGAACATCAACAAATTAAGAATATCGCTGAGATTATTCAGCGTATTAGACCTGATATTTTGTTATTAAATGAATTTGACTATGTTGATAAAGCAAAAGGCATTGAGTACTTTAAAAAGCACTACTTACAAGTCAGCCAAAACAAGCAGCCTGCGATTAATTACCCTTATACATACATAGCACCTGTAAACACAGGATTGGCATCACCCTTTGATTTTGATAACGATGGTAAGGCAAAGGGTGTCCAAGGAGATGCGTATGGTTTTGGCTTTTTCGAAGGGCACTATGGCATGGCATTGCTTTCGCGATACCCCATTGATTTTGATAAAGCGCGCACTCTGCAAACGTTTAAATACAAAGATATGCCTAATGCTCAAATGCCTATAGACCCTAAAACGGGTGAAAACTGGTATAACGAACAAGAGTGGCAATCGATGCGACTGAGTTCTAAATCATTTTGGGACTTACCGATTACAGTTAAAGGTAAAACAGTTCACTTACTTGCGTCTCACCCAACCCCTCCTGTTTTTGATGGTGACGAAGACCGAAACGGGAAACGAAATCATGATGAAGTTAGGCTTATCAAAGATTATGTTGAGAATGCAGCTTACATTTATGACGATAAAGGGAATAAAGGAGGTCTTAAACCAGACTCTCGATTTGTGATCCTTGGTGATTTAAACGCAGCACCAGAGGGAGATAAAAAACGTCCAATAACAACCAATCAATTACTGGATAATCCACTCATAAATAGTCGCTTTACACCTGTCAGCAAGGGCGCTGCAAGTAGTTTTTCTGAACGTTTTGCGGCTTCATACACTGCATATTGGGCTGCAAGGGCAGACTATGTGCTCCCTTCAGAATATGGTTTAAGTGTTGAAGGTGGTGGCGTATTTTGGCCAACTAAGAATAGTGAGTTATACCGATTAATTAAAGATAGAAATGCATCTTCAGATCATCGAATGGTGTGGTTAGATCTTATTGTAAAATAGCACTCATAATTAGAAATGTTTAATCTAGCTGTAAAGTTTGTCTGTTTATCTTAAAAAATTGCAATCAATAGGGGGCTTCTGCTTAAATTAGGGTAATTATAATAATCCTCAAGAAGCACCATGATTGTAAAAACAGCAAATAAAACGTTAATCGCGTTGGCAATCGCATCAAGCTTTATGCTTAGCGGTTGTCAAACGACGGCCTCTACACCTTCAGCACCAGCCTCTAAATCGTCTGTGGCAAGTGTTGTAGCAACACCCAGTGACACAGGTACAAGCCAAATAACACTAGAGCAAGCTATGGCGCATCCGGATTGGTTAGGTCGCCAGCCAGAGCGTGCTTTTTGGGCCGCGGATTCAAAAAATATTGTCTTTGCTCAAAAGCAACAAGGCAACACGTTACGCGATTTATACACCCAAGCGATTAACGCTCAACAAGCTAGCCAAGTTGCGCTTTCTCAATTGCATTCATTAGGTGCTAAAAATGCAGTGTACTCTGCTGACAAATCACTGCAAAGCTATGTTTTTGAAGGTAATATCTTCGTAAAAAATGTTAAGTCAGATACTATAACTCAGATCACCCATGATAGTGCTAGGCAATCTAACCCTCAGTTTTTAACTGACGGGTCACTTGCATTTCGTCAAGCTAATGCTTTTTTTAAGGTTGATTTAACGACAGGTAAACGTGTTGAGCTTGTTAATCTGCACCTTGCAGATAAACCATCTGGCGTTAAAGAGCCAAGTACTTACATTGCCAAAGAGCAACATAAACTTATTGACTATATAGCGTTAACTCATAAAAACAAACTTGATAAACAAACACGCAAAGAGCAGTTGAATAAGCAAAATGCAAGTATTGCAAATTCACAGTTTTATTTAGGTAAAGGCAACCGTATTGCTGATGTGCAACTGTCACCCAATGGTAAAGCATTGATTGCCGTTGTGACTGAAGACCGTGCATGGCGTGAAGACGCAGACATCATGCCTAATTACATTACAGATAACGCGGGTGTAAAAGCTGAAAAAGTGCGCCGCCGAGTTGCTGATTCTAAACCGCAAACATCTGAAGTGATTTATATTGATTTAGCAACACAAACTCAAAACACGCTAGCTTTTGATACGTTACCAGGCTTTGATGAAGACGTACTTGCAGCTGTAAAAGAAGAAAACTACGCGCGTGATGGTAAGACATACGAGTCGAAAAAAGAACCTCGTGCAATTAATCTAATCATGGACTGGGGCTGGTCGCAAAGTGCTATAGAATGGAACCACAATGGTTCTCAAGTAGCCATCATGCTTGAAGCGTGGGATAACAAAGACCGCTGGATTGCATCAGTTGATTTTGAAAACAATGAACTTGTTTCTCAGCATCGTTTACATGATGATGCATGGGTTAACTACACCTACAATGATTTTGGCTGGTTAAATAACTCAGACACGCTTTATTATCTTTCAGAAGAATCTGGTTACAGCCACATTTATAAAAAACCATTAAATAGTAAAGCTACCCAGCTTACCAAAGGTCAGTTTGTTGTCTCTAACTTAACACTTACCGCTGATAACAGTGCTATTTACTATAAGGCAAACGTTGAGCATCCGGGTCTTTATGAAATCTATCGCGTTGATCCGCAAACAGCTCAATCAGAGCAGATCACTGACCTAAATGGCATGACGGATTATCAACTTAGTCCTGATGAATCAAAGCTTTTATTAACCCACTCTAAGATTATGGCGCCGCCGGAACTGTTTGTAGCAGACGCCACTGCAAACGCTAACGCAACACAGCTGACCAATACAGTGTCTGATGAGTTTTTAGCAAAGCAATTAATTGCACCTAAGATTGTCGCGGTTCCTTCAAGCCACACTGAGCAACCAATTTACGCTAAAGTATATTACCCTGCTGATTACGTTGAAGGCGAGAGTGGGAAAAATCGTAAAGCCGTTATATTCAATCACGGAGCTGGTTATCTACAGAATTCTCATATGGGTTGGTCTGGATACTTCCGCGAGTTTATGTTCCATTCACTATTAGCTTCTGAAGGTTATGTTGTAATGGACATGGATTATCGCGCCTCAAAAGGCTATGGACGTGACTGGCGTACAGCTATATATCGCCAAATGGGGACTCCAGAGACACAAGATTTAGTAGATGGTGTTAGCTGGATGGCTAAAAATGCCAATGTTGATACCGGTGCAGTGGGCACTTATGGTGGCTCGTACGGCGGTTTTATGACATTTATGGCATTATTTACAGAGCCTGATTTATTTCAATCAGGGGCAGCACTTCGTCCTGTGACTGATTGGGCACATTACAACGCGCCTTACACGTCTAATATCTTAAACCACCCAGATGTAGACCCTATTGCGTATGAAAGAAGTTCACCGATTTATTTTGCTGAAGGCTTAAAAAATCACTTATTAATTAATGCGCCTATGGTTGATGATAACGTGTTTTTCCAAGATTCAGTTCGTTTGGTACAGCGCCTGATTGAGCTTGAGAAAGAAAACTTTGAAACGGCTATTTTCCCTGTTGAACCGCATGGCTTTGTTCAGCCTTCAAGCTGGTTAGATGAATATCGTCGTATTTATAAGTTGTTTAAAGAAACACTTTAGTTTCTTAACAAATAAAAAACGCCAAACTTAGTTTGGCGTTTTTTTTAACATTTTAATAATCAGCGGGATAGCTAAAACAATTCCTCCAACGGCACCAATTAAATGCGCATCTATAGCCACTTTAGAGGCAATTAATTGTCCAACTTGTTCACTTGGACCTGCGTATTGCTCATGCGCTATTTTTAGCCAAATACCCACAAATAACAGGCTGCCCGTTTTCATTCCAACGCAAATATCTTTTATTGCTCCCCATACTATAACTCCATGCAGTAATGCACTTAGTCCTGTGTATATGTATATATCAGGGCAAAATATATAAATGCCTAAACCACACCATATTGCCAGTATTAAAGTATGAATAGCATACGTTTTAGGGGTTGTGTGTTCTGCGTGGAGTAACCAAATAAGTAAAATGCCGACACAGTTCAAAGTTAAATGAGCCAGATTCGCATGGATATACTGACTTGTTACTAATCGCCATAGTTGGCCTTTATCAATTAACTCACGGTTAAACTCGAGTAAACCATTTAAATCTAACAGTGCGAGTAACGTACTAAATGCCATTAAGCAAAGCGGGGGGATAATGTAACGGGGTTGAATAGGTAAATTGAGCATTTTATTCTTATTTTTACAGCATTCTTTTGCATATTGTGCCCGTTTAATTTTAAGATGCCAATTATCTAGGTGTAATAAAGCTATTTTATGTTATTTAAGTTTTCAAAATTAGCCATTTTGGCTGCAAGCGTTTTAATTCCTACCTTAGCCAACAGTGCAACAGAGCGTGAAACACGTGAGCCTGAAGCGGCAACAGGCCACTATGCAAAACAACAGGTCTCAGGTCAGCAGTTCATGGTGGCTGCAGCTAATCCATATGCCGTAAAAGCAGGTCAATCAATATTAGCGAAAGGCGGTAGTGCGGTAGATGCCGCAATTGCAACACAATTAGTTTTAACCTTGGTCGAGCCGCAATCCTCTGGTATTGGTGGGGGGACATTTATGATGTATTTTGACCACAAAACAAATACATTAACAAGTTTTGATGGCCGTGAAACAGCACCAGGAAATGCAGATGAGACACTTTTTTTAGATAAACATGGTAAAGCGGTTAAATGGATTGAAGCAGTCGTTGGTGGGCGATCAGTGGGCGTACCTGGTGTGCTTCATGCTTTTGCTAACGCTCATGAACAATACGGTAAGCTTCCTTGGCCAGAACTGTTTAAACCAGCTATTCAACTAGCAGAGCAAGGTTTTGAAGTATCACCAAGATTACATAAACTCTTAGCCAAGCGTTTTAACCCTGGCGTGACTGAGCTTGATGTTATTCGTGATTATTTTTTTATTAATGATGAACCCCTTGCTATTGGTACTGTTAAAAAGAATCAGCCTCTGGCCGATATCTATAAAGCTATTGCGGCCAATGGTATTGATGCATTTTATAAAGGTGATAATGCTAAGCAAATGGTTAAAGCGGTTCAAACCAGTAAAATAGCACCCGGTACTTTATCAATAAATGATTTGAAAAATTACAAAAGTGTTCAGCGGGATGCAGTATGTGCGCCTTATCATGAATATACAGTTTGTTCGATGGCTCCACCTAGCAGCGGTGGGGTTGCTGTAATTCAAATACTGGCTTTATTAGAAGATAAAAACCTAGCGCAGTATGAGCCAAATTCAGAACAATCAATTCATTATTTTACGCAAGCATCACGCTTGGCATTTGCTGATCGTAATGTGTACATGGGCGACCCAGACTTTGCATATATTCCTACTCAAGAACTCCTTAAGGCAGACTATATAAGGCAACGCAGTGCACTCATCACTGAAAAAGACACGCCAGCGGTTGCTGGAGAGCCTATGGAAAAGTTAGCTTATGCGCAAGACGATGCCTATGAATTGCCTTCAACTACACATGTGTCAATTGTAGATAGCATAGGCAATGCGGTTTCAATGACCAGTTCAATTGAAATGGCATTTGGCTCAACGGTGATGGTTAACGGCTATATTTTAAACAACCAACTCACCGATTTTGCGTTATCGCCCAAAAAAGATGGCAAATTACTAGCCAATCGAGTTGAAGCAGGAAAACGCCCGCGCAGCTCTATGTCTCCAGTTATGGTGTTTAACAAAGATGGAAGTTTGCGTTTAGTGGTGGGGTCCCCTGGTGGTAGCCGTATTATTAACTATGTTGCACATGTGCTTGTTGGTGTTTTAGATTGGAATTTAACTGCTCAACAAGCCATTAATCTTGGGCGTGTAACAAACCGTAATCGTTATACGACCTTAGAAAAAAATATGCCTATAGAAAAGCTCGAAGCATCACTTACTAAGCGTGGACATACTGTTCATATAAGAGACTTGAACTCGGGTTTACACGCAGTTGAACTAATAAATGGTGCTTTATATGGTGCAGCCGATCCTCGCCGGGAAGGTATTGCGTTAGGGGATAAAGATATTGCAATTAAAGCATCTAAATCTGACGAATAACCCTTAATCGTATTCTTGAGATAATGTACAATATACTATGCCCAAACCAACTCAAGATGCGAGCGTCGTTGGAGTTAAAAGTGATTTAGGTAAGGCATTGATTGCAAATAATGGTTGTTCCCTTGTTAAAATCAATAACGCAGTA
>NZ_PDUS01000002.1:87094-323405 GCF_002723455.1 Pseudoalteromonas sp. 3D05
TAAACCAACCCATGGGGCGCCACAGGAACTTACTCTCATCGTTGTTACTTATTAAAAGGGAATGCCATTCTTGCAAAGTAACGCCTTGATATTAAGCCCCTGTGAAACGCTGAATTCTGCATCTTGAGGTGGTTTGGGTATATAAAGCGCGATGTTTCATTGCGCTTTTTCTCATTGTGAATGGTCTGACAAGGTTGAATCTCATTGCTTTTTTTTATTCATGCCTAATAATGACAGATCAAATTTAAAAGACATCGCTAAGCTTGGAATTATGACTACAAATACCGATCCAAATTATCTTTATATCCATCACTCAGGCCCAGGCTTGATCGAAACTCCTCTATTAAATAAAGGTAGTGCATTTTCTCAAAAAGAACGGGAAAGTTTTAACCTAGCTGGTTTGTTACCGCCGCGCTATGAAACAATTGAAGAACAAGTTGAGCGTTGTTATCAACAGTATTCGAGTTTTACTGATAATCTAAACAAGCATATTTATTTACGTGCAATACAAGATAATAACGAAACCTTGTATTACCGCTTAGTGCGAGATCATCTTGAAGAGATGTTGCCAATTATTTATACCCCAACTGTAGGTGATGCCTGTGAAAAGTTCTCAGATATCTATCGCAGTGCACGTGGTTTATTCATATCATATGAAGACCGCTATCAAATAGACGATATTCTTCGTAATGCGACTAAAGGTAAAGTGAAGGTTATTGTTGTTACCGATGGTGAACGTATTCTAGGCCTTGGCGACCAAGGTATTGGTGGTATGGGTATTCCGATTGGTAAATTGTCTCTTTACACTGCATGTGGTGGGATAAGCCCCGCATATACATTACCAGTAATGCTAGATGTAGGCACCAATAACGAAAAACTATTAAATGATCCAATGTACATGGGTGCACGCCATAAACGTATTGCTCAAGATGAATATGATGAATTCTTAGATCTATTTATTAAAGCGGTTAAACGCCGTTGGCCAAATGTGCTTTTACAATTTGAAGACTTTGCACAACCTAATGCGATGCCTTTACTTAAACGCTATCGCAATGAGATTTGCAGCTTTAATGATGATATACAAGGCACCGCGTCTATTACTGTAGGGTCTTTACTTGCAGCATGTCGTGTTAAAGGTGAAAAATTATCAGAGCAAAAAGTGGTGTTCGTTGGTGCAGGCTCTGCAGGATGTGGTATCGCTGAACAAATTATTAGCCAAATGGTTTCTGAGGGGATCTCGGATACACAAGCAAGAAGCCAAATTTTTATGGTAGACCGTTTTGGCTTACTAACCCAAGGAATGCAAGGACTCCGTGACTTCCAACAAGCCTTGGCTCAACAAACCGATGATTTAGCACAATGGACTTACAGCGGTGAATTTGCATCATTATTAGATGTTATGCACTGTGCTCAACCTGATATTTTAATAGGTGTATCTGGTCAGCCAGGTTTATTTACCGAACAGGTTGTTCGTGCGATGCATAGCAATTGTACACAGCCGATTATCTTTCCATTAAGTAACCCGTCTAAACAAGTAGAGGCATTACCAGAGGACGTAATTAAATGGACTGATGGTAAAGCACTTGTAGCGACAGGAAGTCCATTCTCGCCGGTTGTCTATAACGGTGAGACGTTCCCAATCCCACAATGTAATAACAGTTATATTTTCCCAGGCATTGGTTTAGGTGTTATTGCTGCAAAGGCGACCAGAATTACTGATGCAATGCTGATGGTTTCAAGTGAAATATTAGCAGAATCTTCTCCACGAGCGAATACCGGTGAAGGCAGCTTATTACCTGCGTTAACTGAAATTGAAACCTTAAGTAAACGTATTGCATTTGGGGTAGCAAAAAAGGCAATTGAAGAAGGTGTTGCACTTGAGATAAGTGATGACATGTTATGGGCAGCAATTGATAAAAATTATTGGTTACCTAAATACCGTAATTATAAACGTGTAAGTAACTAAATTTGTGTGTATTGATTATTAAAACAGACTTCGGTCTGTTTTTTTTGCTTGTTCATTTTCAATTAACCGCGTACGTTATCTAATAGATGGAATTTAATTATTAAGGAATGTTATGCGTTATTTATTACCTTTACTTGCTGCAGCTACTTTTAATGTGTTTGCTGATAGTACCCCAAGCGCGCCACATATTTATATTCAGGGCCAAGCAGAAATTACCACGGCAGCTGACACTGTATTGCTAAATGTCGGTATTGTAGAAATCGATAAAGACTTAATAGCCGCAAAAAATAAAGCAGATAAAACGATGGCAAAAGCAATTAAGCTTGCTAAAAATGCTGGCGCTTTAGATAAAGATATCAATGCAGGGCAGATAAATATATACCGTGAAACCAAGTATAATCGGCAAACAAATGCTCAAGAATTTGTTGGTTTTAGAGTATCGCGTAACATAACAATTAAGCTCGATTCAATTGATAAATACCCAACGCTGTTACAAAGCTTAGTTAACGAAGGTATAAACCAAATTAACAACACGCAATTTGTATCAAGTAAATATAATGAACTACACCAGCAAGCACAAAAGTTAGCAATAGAAGATGCCCGCCAAGCAGCTAAAGAGTTTGCTAGTGATTATGGTGTAGATATAAAGGGATTGTACAGTGCCTCAATGAGTCCGATGGATACTAGTGTACAGCCTTACGCAAGAGCAAAGATGGCTATGCTAGCAGATAGTGAATCTGGACGCGTAGTCCCTGACTCATATCATGCGGGAGAAATTACAATTTCTGCATCTAGTTACGCAATTTATTTAATAGAAAATTAAACGATACGCCACGGTAAGAAATACGTACATCACCGTGGCTAAGTTTTAGCCCTTATCAGTAAATCTTTTTAATAGAATTTCACCCTTATTTGGTGAAATTCTTTGTATTGATTTGAGCATATTTATTACTTCATTTCTATCATATTGGTTTGACGTTTGTTCGTTTATGTCGTCAACTATTGCCGCTAAATAATTAAATAAATTAACTGTGGCCTGTTCATTTTCATGTGTTGTAAACAAAATATTTTTGAATGCTTCAAGTATGTTCGTCATAACATAGGCATCTGATTTTGCATAGTTACGCAGCGGCGTAAAATTATCATGAAGTAATTCTTCAAACGATGTTTCATGAAGATAAAGAAGCGGATATTTATTTGCGTGTTTGAATGAGTAGTTTATATCGCTGATTTTCAACCTTTCAATCAATAAAATGCTCAACATATCAATAGCTTTTACCGCTGTGCCAGGATCGTTTATACCTGGGCTCATCGCTTTTACTGCAATTTCAGATATTTGGGTCAAACCATAGCGGTAGTGATCGCTAATGTATTCTTCGATATAAAAAATAAAGCAATTTAGAAGCTTTTCAACTAACTCAGGTTTGTCTGATAAATCGGTATCACACTTCAAGAAAGGGTAGCCTTTAACAGTGAAGTAGCCTTGATTAACAACAACATAAATTTTAAGTTTTTCTTGAGCAAGAATTTCACATAGTCTTTGTGAGTTAACCCCTTTAAAATAACCCTCTGTTGCACTTTCGATCGAGTGCCATGATTCAAACTCAGGAAATTCTTGAATTGGATGCGACTTCTGGCGATCAATAACACCTGTGATCTCTTTTTTAGTGTGTTTAAATAAATCATTCAGAACATTATCAACTTGAATAGCCTTTGAAATTGAATGAATAAAGTAAACAAAAAGACCCAAGGAAATTAAGCCGAAAATGAGTGAAATAAGGACACCTAGAGAGGGTATCGCAACATAATTTTCCATCTGCTTAATATTAATTAGCATAATAATTGCGTAAATAATGCTACCTAGGTAAAAGCCAAGTACCAGTTGATGTGATTTTTTAGTAATAAGACCGGGTATAACACGCGGCGATAAATTCGCACTGGCAGTATTTAACACGACCATTACCATTGAAAAGCTGAACACCGTTAAAGAGATAACACTGCCTGCAAGCGTGCTTAGAATAGTTCTCGCATTTTCTTCACTATCAACTAACAGTACGTTTATCTGTTCTTTTAACTGTGAGATGGGTGACGTGTATTCAATTGATACTGTTATAGTCGCTAAAATCAGAAAACTAACTGATAAAACAGATGGGTAAAAGCCTATGCTATTAATCATTTCTCTATATGTGTTGGCAATTTTACGTGGTGTGAACATACTTTTCCTTTTGACCTGTTTTATCAACAAGGTAACATAAAAAACTAGTTTGTTGCTGGCTATTTAAAAAGTGATCTTGTGCTATCATAGAAAAAAATACTTGGAATTAAATTGTGATCATCTCTTTTTACGCAGCTGTCTTAGCAGTCATGTATATTCACCTTAGTATGAATGTTGTCAAAGTCCGAAAAGCGAATAAAATCTCTTTAGGAACAGATAACAATGAATCATTGATAAGGGCAACTCGTGCCCATGGAAATTTTATTGAGTATGTACCTTTTGCGCTTATTTTAATATTTTTAGCTGAATTTCAAGGGTTGAGTAGTCATTACTGCCATGCTTTGGGTGGATTATTGGTTTTTGGGCGTATTTGTCACAGCATTGCGTTAAACGATGGCACCTTCAAACTACGTGTAATAGGTATGATATCGACATTTGCTGTACTAGCGCTATCTGCATTTTTCTTGCTGCTAAATCGGTTCTTCTAATATGAAATCGTGGTCTTTTTGTATCGCTATAGCTCTGCTTTGGGGCCCGGTAAACGTCCATGGTACAGAGTCGAACGCAGAAAAGTCACCTCGGTTAGACGTGTATTATCCAAAACCTGAACGTGATTATGAAAAAGAGAGTTGGTACCCATTAGTCCTATTAAAATTTGCTCTCGAACACAGTGGATACGAACACACATTACAAGAATCGGTAAACATGGTACAAAGTCGCTCTTTAAAAGAGTTGGTTGAAGGGCAATTAGTTAATGTTGCTTGGTCTATGACAAGTATTGAGCGAGAAAGCGACTTACTGCCAGTTAGAATACCCATATATAAAGGGTTATATGGGCTGCGTTTATTATTAACAACAAAAGATAAGCTTATAAAATTTGCAAATATTAGTGACGTAGCTGAACTCTCTGAACTTGATTTTATCCAAGGTCATGATTGGCCTGATACTACCGTTTTGACGGACAATGGTTTTGAAGTATCAACTTCAACAAGTTACGAAGCTTTGTTTAGCATGTTACATAAAGGGCGAGGGGATGCATTTCCACGCTCAATTTTAGAAACTGGATGGGAGCTAAAACAGCTTGAGGCTGATACTGATATAACAGTAGTTCCGAATATAGCAATAAAATATCCAGCGGCAATCTATTATTTTGTTAACCCTAGTCGCCCAGACATCCATAAAGCTATTTCGATTGGATTAAAGCGAATGCATGAAAATGGTAAATTTGATGAGCTTTTTAATCGTTATTTTACCGAAGCGATTATCAATGCAAATCTTGATCAAAAAACTATTATTCCACTAACAAATAGTCATATGTCAGCGTTAACGCCACTTGATAACAGTAAATTGTGGTTTGACCCTAATTCAATAAAAACCCCCATCCAATAATATGAATCGTAACCGTATTTTCATAATAGGCCTACCTAGAACGGGCACCACCAGTGTATGCAATGCATTTTTAGAACTGGGCTACAAAACTGCCCATACAGCTTATACAAAACAATGTTTTAATAGTGCTGAAGTTATAGCTGATACACCAGTTTTTAATGATTTTGAAGTTTTAGATAAAAGGTTCCCACATTCAAAGTTCATTTATTTAGAGCGAGAAATTGAGTTGTGGATCCCGTCAATACGTCAATTATTACAAAGAATGTTTAATAATCTAACCCGACTCGATGGTGGGTTTAACCCTCATATAAAACTTTGTTATTTAAATACTTTTAATAACTTAACTATTGATAACATTGCATCCGATGCATATTTAGAACAGCAGTATTCTTTACATTTTAAAAAAGCTAAACGTTACTTTGAGCATAGACCAGCAGATTTTCTATCAATTGATATTAGTAAAAACACGAGTTTTGAACGCTTATGTATGTTTTTAGACTGTGAGTTTCCACAAGGTTTAAGTAACTTTGAAAAGATGAACATTGGCGGCAAAGTAACTGCTTGGAATAATATTAAACACCCACTTAAAGTTGCTTCTACTGCAAATGGAAAAATAGATAAGGTTATATATTAACTTTTCGCTGTTACAAGATTTTATCGCTTGATTACGGTAAAATTGCGTTATTAAATTTAAAGTAAGTTAAACAATGTTTGAATTAAAATACCACACTCCGTTTTCATGGACTGAGGCTGTACTAGCCGATTTTGATACCTTTTTACAAGACCATGCTGCCGCTGAAAAAAAAGCATCGGGCATGGCTATGTCTATGTTATCGCATTACCCAGATCGCCGTAAACTTGTTAAAGCGATGACAGATTTGGCCCTGGAAGAAATGATACATTTTAAACAGGTGCTTAAGTTGCTAATTGATCGCGACGTTAATTTAGGTAATGACCAAAAAGATCCATACGTTAAGCAAATTCGTGCTGTTTTTAGAAACGGACGTGATGAGTTCTTAATGGATAGGCTACTTGTTGGCGCAGTAATAGAGGCTAGGGGACATGAGCGTTTCTCTCTTGTGGCACAAGCATTACCTGCCGGTAAAGAAAAAGAATTCTATGTTGCAATTGCTAAATCAGAAGAAAAACACAAAAATTTATTTGTTGAGCTGGCTTATGAATATTTTGACAAGGCGCAGGTAGACCTTCGTTTAGAAGAAATTCTCATCGCCGAAGCTGATATATGTAAAAAGATTCCATTCACGGCTGCACTTCATTAAAAATCACCTCTATAAATTATGTTAAATAGGCTGTTAAATCATTTCAACAGCCTAACAGACTTAATTAACACTCATTAATTAAGCCCTGCATTCACCTATATTGTCTTAATAAAGGTCACATTCATTTAAAACACTTATACTCATTAAAGTGCTTGAGCAAAGCATGAGCTTTTGAAAATTTAATGACTATTTAAGTAATGGGATAAGGAGATGACCATGAAATTAATGACGGCTTTAACAACTGTGTCTTTGATTGGAATAGGGGTTTTGAGTAGCTTTATCTATTCAGAATATAAAGTACTTCAAACGAATAAGAATATGGGTGAAATATCCAGCAGCATGTATCAATCTATAATTTGGCAAATGGATGCATACAACAACCCCAGATTTAACAATCAGACAAAAACATTTTTTGATGATCAAGTCATAAATATGCGTGAGTATGAAAAGCTCAAGTCACTGGCTCAAGAACAGTCGACTCCGATGTTATACATCAGTTTATCCAGCGAAGATCTTTGGCATACAAAGGAGCAATTTAATGAAAGGTTGGCGAGCAAAGAACATAATGACTTGTTAGCAATAAATTAAGTTAGATTGTTGTCTTTATCTGATGATAGTTTTATCGAGATCAAATGTAGCATTGATTTTTTACATTCAATGTTAAATCTCATCTAAAATAAATGATACTCACTTTAATAGCGTGGATCATTTTATGATAAATCACATCGGTATTTTAACCTCTGGCGGCGATGCGCCAGGTATGAACGCTGCTTTATACGGTGTAGTTAAAACTGCTCAGCACTATAATATAAAAGTTAGCGGTATCAAAAAAGGTTATGAAGGGTTGATCAGTAATGATTTAATCTCTCTCGATATTCGAACTTTACAGTCTTCAATGCATTTAGGTGGCACAATCTTAAAAACCGCTCGCTGTGATGTTTTTAAAACAGATCAAGGCCGTGCTTGTGCAATAAACACTATCAATAAAAATAAAATAGATGCACTGATTATTATCGGCGGCGATGGAAGTTTTAAAGGCGCTTTGTGGTTAGCTCAAAAGAGTAATATCCAATTAATCGGCATTCCAGGCACCATTGATAATGATTTAGCGGGTACAGATTTTACCTTGGGGTTTGATACAGCTGTAAATACATCAATGCAGTGTATTGATAAAATACGTGATACAGCAGAATCACATAATCGCGTTTTTGTTATTGAAGTTATGGGCAGAGATTCAGGATACATTGCCGCATATTCTGGTTTAACATCTGGCGCAGATTCATTTTTAATTCCTGAAAGCCGAAATGATATTGAAAGCCTTTTAAATAACCTCGATGATTTTCACAGTGATCATGCATTAATTGTTGTTGTTGCTGAAGGAGATGAGATAGGAACACAAGAAGTGTGTAAGAAAATTAAATCAGTAAACCCAAATATTGATTTACGATTAACAAAACTAGGTCATCTTCAACGTGGCGGAAATCCAACAGCGAGTGACCGAATGCTTGCAATCGGACTTGGCAGTTTTAGTGTTCACGCATTACTTGAAAACAAATCGGGTATGATGGTCGGTATTATTAACAATAGATATTGTTTAACGAAGTTTGCAGGCGTTATTAAAAAACATGAAATAAGCGAAGAGGTTAATAAACTTTTAGCAATATTTTGCAGGTAGCTGATTTATTCATATTTTTACTTTGTACAATAGGTGCAATTAATCGCTATGGTTATTAATTTACCTTATTTAACATAATATAAATTATAGGGTATTACAAATAACCACACAGCAAGCCTGCTTTATATCTGTGTTCAACCTCCCTATGTCCAATACTAGACGGTATCGGACATTATAATGATTTATTTCAAATAGTTGGTTTTATTACGGTATCTTTCTTGAGCTTCATTATCGCTTAGCATAGTATTAAAACTACAATTTAAGCTGTATCACAAGAAGTAAACAACATGGAATTTGTGCGCCCACTCGAACCTATTTTGATTATTGATGATGTTCAAGATATTCGTGACTACTTAAATCAAATCTTAACTGAGTTAGGCTTTGAAGATATTTTGGAAAGCCGTGATTTTGAATCTGCAAAATCGTTAATCAAAGAAAAATCCCCTAATGTCATTTTTCTCGATATAGAGTTACCGGATACCGATGGTACTGAAATTCTCGAATTTTTAAATGATAATTACCCACACACTCATGTTGTAATGTGCTCCGGACATAATAGTTTAGAGAATGTACAAAATACTTGGGAGCTCGGCGCTAAAGGTTTTATTGCTAAGCCATTCAACGCAAAAAAAGTTGATACTGTAATGAAACGATTAGAAATAGTCGAACATTTTTAAGGTTACTATGCATTCTACAGTCACAGAAATAATTGATGATTTATCACAGGTAATTTTTGGTAAAAAAACACAAATTAAACTCGCTTTAACATGCTTATTTAGTCAAGGACACTTATTGATTGAAGATTTACCTGGCATGGGAAAAACTACATTATCTCATGCACTTGCATCTGTTTTAGGGTTATCTTATCAGCGAGTTCAATTTACCAGTGATTTACTGCCATCAGATATTTTAGGCGCCAGTATTTTTAATTCAAATGAGCACACTTTCACATTTCATAGAGGACCGGTTTTTAGTCAAGTCGTGTTAGCAGATGAAATTAACCGTGCTGGGCCAAAAACACAAAGTGCATTGTTAGAGGCAATGGAAGAAAAACAAGTATCGATGGATGGTGATATATACCCCCTGCCAACACCATTTTTTGTCATTGCTACACAAAACCCTTTATATCAATCAGGCACTTACCCTTTACCAGAATCACAATTAGATCGATTTATGATGCGGATAAGTTTAGGCTTTCCACCAAAAGAAGCAGAAAGAAAGCTTATTTTAGGTGTTAATAATCGTGATTATGAATCGCTTCCTAAACGCATAAACTCTTCTCAACTAATTGATATACAGTCTGAAATTTTAAAATTGACTATTTCTGAACCTATCATTGATTACATTATTGAGCTTGTGTCTTATACTCGCCAAAGCGGCGTTTTTGCTAATCCGTTGTCACCTAGAGCCAGTATAGCATTGGGTAAAGCTGCACAAGCTTGGGCCTATATAGAAGGTAGAGACTTTGTCACTCCCGATGATGTACAAACTGTTTTTAAAAGTGTGACTGCTCATCGATTAGGAATTGATGAACAAACAAGCGAGTTACAAATAAAACAGTTATTAAACGCTGTTCCTGTGCCTTTGTAGAATATGCTATTTGCAAAGAGGTTAAAGGACAAACACAGTGGCTTTTTATTTGCTAACTTTAAAAAGGCACTATTTAGAAAACTGCTAAAAAATAAACATACCGGCAATACACTGACTCTAAAACATAATACGATTTATGTTTTACCTTCAAAAATGGGCTGTAGTTTTTTATTTGTCTGCGTTTTAAATTTTATATTAGGGATTAATTATCAAAACAACTTAATTTTGGCTATGGCTTATTTAATGTTAGTTGTTTTGATATTGGCTATATTAATTGGTTACTCCAATGTGAAGGGTGTAACTGTAAAGTTTAAATCAAAAAATAATGACTACTCCCCTATTTCACCACGCTTAGTTTTTGATATTTCAACAGATAAATTATGTCAGTCACTCCAATTTATTTATCAAAAAAAATTATTGCATAACCTAGATAACATAAAACACAAGACAGACATAACAGTTTCATTACCTTACGAAAGCAGAGGACGTTATCCGTTAGAAAGAATAAAATTACTGAGTCAGTACCCGTTTGGTTTGGTTTCTGTTTGGAGTTACATGCAAATCGAAGAAACCGTTTTTGTATATCCTAAGCAAATTAATCCGCATAAAAATAATAACTTAATGGTTGATGGTCAAAACACTGATGGCAATTTAAAACGTGGCAATGGAATTGATGAATTTGATAGTTTGGTTGATCATCAACATGGTATGGGTTTACAAAGAGTATCGTGGAAACATTATGCAAAAACACAGCAGCTTATGGTAAAAGATTTTGTTAATTATGCTTCTACACCAATGATATACGACTATTCTCAATTACAAGGTAATGCCGAAGCAAGACTAAGTCAATTAAGCTATTTGATCACCCAAGCTCATTTACACGATCATGCTTTTGCACTTAAATTAAATAATCAGCTTTATTCAATGGCTAAAGGTCGTGAACACTTTACTGCATGTTTAATTGCATTGAGTCGTTTTAACTCGAGCACTGAGAGCCAAGATGCAAAAACATCATAATGAAAAATCAATAAATATCAGCTTATCAATAATTTATGGCATAGTTGTATTATTTTTAATGTCTGAGCTGACTCCTGTTTTTTCAGCATTATTGGCCATTTTATGTGTTTGGAATTTTACAATCACTATAATGAATAAGCCAAAACCTAGCACATTATATGCAAATATTCTGGCCGGCTTTTCTCTTGTGTTGTTACTTTACGAAATTGGATTTGGTGATACAGTGACTTTGTTTGTTGCCATGCTTATTTTGTCTAGTTTGTTTAAGTTGCTGCAAGCCAAAACCAAAAAAAATTATCAAACTATTGTTTTACTGAGTTTTTTTAGTTTATCAACAGTCTATCTATTTTCGCAGTCGATCATGGCGACATTATGTGTGAGCGCTTTGTATGTATTTAATTTTGCCGCGCTAGCACTTATTGAAAGTAAACATAGTTTAAAAATTGCATCG
The DNA here is from genome assembly GCF_002723455.1 of Pseudoalteromonas sp. 3D05. Taxonomy (GTDB): domain Bacteria; phylum Pseudomonadota; class Gammaproteobacteria; order Enterobacterales; family Alteromonadaceae; genus Pseudoalteromonas. The sequence goes on from NZ_PDUS01000002.1 coordinate 98,678, forward strand.
AAGCAAAGTGGTAAAATGTTATTGCTCGCTTTACCGGTGGCTGTATTTTTATTGCTATTTTTACCAAAACTACCTGCCTTTTGGCAATTACCAGGGCCTAAGCTTGCTAAAACGGGCTTGTCAGAAAGCGTTAATCCTTTTGATATAGCAAAACTTTCTCGTTCAGACGAGCTTGTTTTTAGGGCTAAATTAAGTAAAAACAACCCACCTGCGCCACCGTACTACTGGCGAGCTATAATCCATGATAAATTTGATGGGCACACCTGGTTAGTATCGGACTTTTTGAAGAGCCAACAACGTATTAAAAAGCCGGTAAGCAATACGGGCCAATTTAATTCACAATACACGATTATTGCTGAGCCCTCCTCACAGCCTTGGCTATATGGCATAGGGCAAGCATATTCACCAAATTCTGATGTTAAAAATACAGAGCAAGGTTTGCTTATACGCAAGCGCTACTTAAGTAACAATATAAATTACGACGTAAAAAGTTCGCCCTTAAATGCTCCTCAATTAGATAGAATTAACCATTATCAAAACTTAACGCTTGCAAACTCTGAACAATATAATGTGCAATCTCAGCAGTTAGCGTTGTCTTTATATGAAAAAAATAACAGCGATAGCGCATTTGTAACCGCCTTAACAGAACACTTTTTAAATAAGGGTTTTGCCTACACCCTTACTCCAGAACCTATGACAGGCAATAATACTATTGATGAATTTATGTTTAATAATAAACGAGGTTTTTGTGGCCACTATGCCAGTGCAGCGGCGTTTATGTTTAGAACTGTAGGTATTCCTGCCAGAGTTGTATCCGGGTATTTGGGTGGAGAATTAAATAAGCAAGATGAGTATTTAAGTGTTTATCAGTATGATGCTCATGCATGGGTTGAAGTGTATATAAAGGATAAAGGTTGGCAAATTTTTGATGCAACCGCCGTTGTTTCACCTGAACGTTTGAATGGTTCACTTTCACAGATGCAATCACTTAATAATGAGTTTACAAATAACTTAGATTTTAGTTTATTGAGGTTCAATCAAATACCTGGCTTTAATTGGTTACGTTTAAACTTAGAAAACCTAGATTACAAATGGACCAATTGGGTGCTTGGTTTCGATCAACAAAAGCAAAGTTCATTTTTGAAACGCTTATTTGGTAACAGCCAGCTATGGAAAATTTCTTTATTTGTTATTTTATCTATCGTCATTATTTTTATTAGTTATTTTGTTTATTTAAATTGGCCTAAAAAAACAAAAATAGATGAGCATTTGCTAGTAAAGCATTATAAAGAGATTCAGTTATGGTGCGCTAAAAATGGGTTTGATCACACGGCTAGTCAAACTCCACTGCACTATCTCAATTTAGCGAGTGAGCATTTTGCTGAGAAAGGCTCACTTTTCCTGCAGTTTGCTCAGTTATACAGCGATGTACGATATAAAGGTGATGAATTCACGCAGCAACGTAAAAAACACAGCTATGATCTGGTAAAATCAATTAAAACAAAAGCTAAGAGATCTTTATGAACGCAGTTGTAATCGGTGTTTTATTAATGCTTGGGCTAACGCTGGCCCGTGTAAATGTTATTGTTGCTATGACACTTAGCGCATTGGTTGCTGGATTAAGTGCAGGACTTGGCTTAACAGAAACATTGAATGCATTTAATGCGGGTTTATCCGGCGGCGCAGAGATTGCCCTTAGTTATGCCATGCTGGGAGCATTTGCTGTTGCGATTTCAAAGTCTGGCCTCACCAGAATCCTTGCTGCAAAACTATTATCGCAAGTGAACACTTCAAATAAAGGCGAAAGTGCGCTTAGCTACTTTATATTATCAATAATATTAATATGTGCTATATCTTCACAAAACCTTATCCCGGTGCATATTGCTTTTATACCAATTTTGATCCCACCATTATTAATTGTGTTTAATAAGCTGCGATTAGACCGCCGAGCCATAGCGTGTATTTTAACGTTTGGTCTTGCAACATCTTATATGGTGCTACCCTATGGGTTTGGCGGAATTTATTTGTATTCAATATTACATAAAAATTTAGTTGAAAATGGGCTAGAAATTATAAATACGCAAGTCCCCATGGCAATGATAATACCTGCAATTGGCATGTTTATCGGGCTTTTGATTGCGGTATTTATTAGCTACAGAAAACGCCGCACTTATAAAACAAATGATTTAGAAGAGCAGACAATCGACGTCACTGTGCAGCAACCCAAAAAGGTTTTGCTTGTTGGAATAACTGCCGTAATAACATCTTTAATCGCTCAGAATGTAAGTGGCTCGATGATATTGGGGGGCCTTGTTGGTGTGATGATTTTTAGCTTATTTGGCATTGTTAAATGGGAGCAAAATAACGACGTATTTAGTAAAGGGGTTGCTATGATGGCAATGATTGGCTTTATTATGATCGCAGCTCAAGGTTTTGCCTCTGTAATGAAAGCCACAGGTGATGTTGCGTCCTTAGTGCAAAGTGCCGCTGGGGTTATAGAAGGTAATCAACCTTTGGCAGCAGCATTAATTTTATTGGTCGGCTTAATGATAACTATGGGAATTGGTAGTTCTTTTTCAACCGTGCCAATAATAGCCACCCTTTTTGTCCCATTGTGTTTGGAGTTAAACTTTTCTGTTATGGCAACGGCTGCTCTTGTTGGTACTGCAGGTGCTTTAGGCGATGCAGGCTCCCCTGCTTCAGATTCTACATTAGGCCCAACCTCAGGTTTAAATGCAGACGGCCAACACGACCATATTTGGGACTCGGTTGTGCCTACCTTTATACACTTTAACCTCCCTTTGCTTGCATTTGGTTGGATAGCAGCCATGGTGTTATAGCTAATTTAATAGAGCCTCTCTTTTATTTGCTTACCCTTTTTTAGTTAATAAACTTAATGCTAAGTTTATTATTATATCAAATAAAGTATGATGTGTTCTTTTGATTATCTAAAAATAGCACTTACTATGAGTGCTATTTATTAGTTTACAATTAAAAACCGTAAATCATTTTATTGCAAACTACCGGTGTTGGCCTGTGATTGTCATCAACAGCAACAAAGGTAAAACTACCAGTAATGGCAGAATGTTTGTCATCTTTGTGCATTGTTTCAAGAAAAATTTCTACATCAACACGTAAACTAGTATTACCAACATGCACTACTTTAGAAATAAGTTCAGCAAACGTGCCTGCAGGAATTGCCTCTTTAAAATCAACTCTATCAGATGAAATAGTCACTAAGGGTTTACGGCAAAAGCGTGTTGCTGCAATAAAGGCAACTTCATCCATCCAAGCTAAAGCATCGCCACCAAACAATGTATTGTGGTGATTTGTGCGACCTGGAAAAACGGTTTTTGTCACAGAGGTAGTTGATTCTACTATTCGTTGTGCAATGATTTCATCGCGATTAACTTCTGTTGTCATGTTCTCTACTTTTTCTTCGCTAAGGTGTCTTTCATCATAAGTGCGGGATCTAAGCGCTCGCCCTTCCAGTTAAATCGCCAATCTAAATGTGGGCCAGTTACGCGTCCAGTAGCACCTATTTCAGCAATTTTGTCGCCACGTTTTATCTTATCGCCTACTTTTACATCTAACTTACTTAAATGAATATAGGTTGAGGTGACGCTGTGTCCGTGATCTAGAATGAGTGTTCCACCAGAATAATATAAATTATTATCTGCAAAAACGACCGTTCCACCAACGGGTGCATACACAGGGCTACCCGTTTTATTGGCAATGTCTAGACCAAAGTGAGGACGACGCGGCTCACCATTAAAGTAGCGTTGACTGCCATATACACCTGAAATACGCCCTTGGGCTGGTTTATAAACAGGGTCTAGAAAATACGTTAAGTTTGAATCAACTTTACGGGCGTTTCTAACAGCAACCGCTTCACGACTGATACGCTCACTGACTTCTTTAGGTGGAGATACATATTTTTTAGCAACACCGGTAATTTTATCAATATCGTAGTCGCGTTTAGTTATAAGCAATGATTGCTTATGTGTTTTACCAGCTTTATCTACCCACGTTAATTCATGATTTAGCTTTGAATCACGGCCAAAGCCGAAAACGAACGTTCCATCAGCAGTTGTTTTTAACTTTTCACCATTGAAATTGACTGATTTTACGCCATCAAGCTTACCTGTGACTAAACCACCTTGAGTGAGGTTACCTTTAAGTTCAACGCCGTGCACAAAAACGCTCAATGACGTTAGTGCAAAGGCAAAAATCATCTTATGCATAACAAATTGACCCCTTAGCAACCCCTTCATAAGCCGTCACCTTAACGTTAGACTCACCATACTCAGCCTTAATCTGCTGTGCTAAATAAGCCGCAATACATTCAACTGTGGTATCTACTGGTAAAATGTCACAACGGTCATTACTTATTGCCATTTCAAAATAACCTTGCGCTGCGCTATACGCAAAACAAAGATCTGACTCTTTCGCTTGGACATGTTTTAATTGTGACGAGTCAATTTGATCCTCAGCGGTAGCTAAGTATATATCTTGCCATTTGTCTGCCCACTGCTTTTGAATACTTGGCATAGCCATCCCATCTAAAGAGACGCCTAACTGAGAACGATGGCCATGTATAATACGCTGACAATTACCATCATGCTTTTTAAGTCCATGACTGTAATGATAATAAAAGCTTTTACTATGTTCAGGTTTTAATTCGATTTCAATTTTATCAATATTACTAGGTAACTGTGGCATGATGGTGGCAATTAAAAAATCTATTACTGCTTGCTCATCAATTACGGGAGAATCAATTAAACAATATGCCTGATTAGGTGCACTCATCGCTAAATGATGTTCATCACCAAATGTACAATCAAGCGTTTTGTAATCTCCATGAGATACAACCTCACCATTTATTTGTGAAGGTATTGCTAATTTATGATCTATACATTCATCAATAATGCCTTTGATTTGTTTTTTAACAAGACCAAAATCAAGAACCATAGACTCTTTATTAAGCTTGCCATGAAGCGTTAAATCAACAATCCAGCTTTCGCCAACTGCGCCTCGTTTATTACACAAGTAAGAAAAATCAATTACGGTAAGTGCGTTAACAAAAAGGATCATAAACTTCCTTTAATATGGTTAAAAAATCAAAGTGATTATAATGATTTTTACTCGTAATTGCGCGTTCTAATCGCACAATTAGCATGTTCTTTACCTAACCGGTGATATTTCATGCAGAAATATTATTTTTTTAACTGCTCAGAGTTGTTTGGCGTACAAGTGTACGCTAAAGTACTCTGCAATTTCTAAGCGACGAAAAAGTGTTATGGAACCTAAAAATAGCTATACAAAAGAAGAATTGATCCTATGTGGTCAAGGTGAAATGTTCGGTGAAGGCAATTGCCGTTTACCAAGTGACAACATGTTAATGATGGATCGTATCATCTCAATCACTGATGACGGTGGCGAACATGGTAAAGGTCAAATCGTTGCAGAACTCGATATTGACCCAAGCCTTTGGTTTTTCGATTGTCACTTCAAGGGTGACCCCGTTATGCCTGGCTGCCTTGGCTTAGATGCAATGTGGCAGCTTGTCGGTTTTTTCCTTGGTTGGTCTGGTGGTCCAGGTTTAGGCCGTGCACTAGGTGTCGGTGAAGTGAAATTCACAGGACAAATTCTGCCAACAGCTAAAAAAGTAACATACCGTTTAGATATGAAGCGTGTAATCAAGCGCAAATTATTTATGGGAATGGCTGATGGAACGGTTGAAGTTGATGGCCGAGTTATATATGAAGCAAAAGATTTAAAAGTAGGCTTATTCCAAGATACAAGTGCATTCTAACTCTATTAGACTGTAACAACAGAAACGCCCTCAATTGAGGGCGTTTTTGCTTAAAATTCGTTTATAAAATTATGTTTTGTACATGTTACGATTTTCTATCGCTTCACGCCAACCACCCAACCACTCTGATTTAGGGTCAACTTGTTGATAAGGGCAAATATCTTTTGAACGTCCTGCCAAACCTGCTTTAAAACCTTGAGAATGAGCTCTTTCTAACCGATCTCTTTTCTGTCTCTTCATAGGTAAATCCTCACCTTTTATATTTATAAATGTGTAGTGTTTATGACATCTACAAGTAATGAATAGTTAATAAAACTGTTAAATTCAAATCATAAAAGCAATTAAATAAATTGACTTTAACTAAGCTGCTGATGTGATAATGAATTAACATTAAAAAAAGCAAAGTGGTCAAACCACTAAAATACATTCAATATTTATATAAAAAAATTACGACTATCTAATCGCTAACATGCAGACTCCTGCATTAAATACGACTACCTTTATCGAAATAAAGTTCATCACTAAATTGTATTTATGACAAATTTATTGCAATCAATATCCACACTTTTATATTTTTATTAAGCGGAAATAAAAAAATGCTCAAATGTCGTACAAAGCACTTGTATTTTTAAATACGATCGGTCTAATATAAGCAATGCAAATAAATGAGCAAAATCCACCAAGACGTGGTCGACCACCCAAGGTCGTTCGAAGTAATGCAGATACCAAAGCACTACTTATAACGACAGGGCTCGAAACATTAACCGAATTTGGCTTTAGTGCCACAGGTATAGACACTATTTTAAAAAAAGTAGGCGTGCCTAAAGGCTCTTTTTATCACTACTTTAAAAGTAAGGATGATTTTGGCTTAACAGTAATTGACGCATACAATGATTATTTTGTTGCCAAATTAAAACGATACTTAAAGCAAGATGACGTCCCTCATTTAGAAAGGTTAATAAATTTTACTCAGAGTGCCGCAGCAGGAATGCAAAAGTATAACTTTAGCCGAGGTTGCTTAATTGGTAATTTAAACCAAGAGCTCAATCATTTATCTGAAGAATTTAAAACTAAGCTATTACATAGCTATCAACAGTGGCAACTACAAGTGCAGCAGTGTATTGAAGGTGCACAAGAGCACAAGTTAGTCAGTAAGCATATTGATGCAGCTCAAATGAGCGAATTTTTTTGGGTTGGCTGGGAAGGCGCAGTTATGCGCGCTAAACTGGTTAAAAATACGCAGCCATTAATGCTTTACACAGAAATGTTTTTACGTGCGCTCCTTAGGTAGCGCTTTTTTTATCAATTAAAAGACGATCGGTCTAAAAGGATTAGTAATGGAAAATTTATTAAACGCTATTGTTATCAATAAATCAGATGAGATTCCCTACTCTGCTAAGTTCGACTCTATAGACACTAACTCGTTACCTGATAACGATGTAAGCATCAATGTATTATACAGTACGCTTAATTATAAAGATGGCCTTGCGATAACAGGCAAAGGCCCTGTAGTGCGTAGTTTCCCAATGGTACCGGGGATCGATCTAGTAGGCGAAGTATCCAGCTGTAAAACAGATGATTTTCAACCTGGCGACACCGTAATTTTAAATGGCTTTGGTGTAGGTGAAAAACATTGGGGCGGACTTGCACAAAAAGCCTGCTTAAGTGCTGATTGGTTAATTCCCAAGCCAGCGGGCTTAACAGCAAAACAAACGATGCAAATAGGCACTGCAGGCTATACGGCAATGCTTAGTGTTATTGCACTTGAAAAACAAAATATCACACCCGAATCAGGTGATATTTTGGTTACAGGTGCTAATGGCGGTGTTGGCAGCTTTGCTATTTATTTACTCAATAAACTAGGTTTTAATGTTGTTGCAGTGACCGGTCGCCCAGAGCAATCAGACTATTTAACAGACCTTGGCGCTAAGCAAATCATTCATAGGGACGAGTTTTCAAGTCCAGGAAAACCGTTGGCTAAAGAGCGCTTTGCAGCTGCAATAGATTCTGTGGGTAGTCATACCCTCGCCAATATTTGCGCATCTTTAAAATACGGCGGTGTTGTAACTGCCTGTGGTCTAGCTCAAGGTATGGATTTACCAGCTTCGGTTGCCCCTTTTATTTTACGCGGAGTTTCGCTGATAGGCATTGACAGTGTTATGCGTCCTAAAGCTGACCGAATAGAAGCATGGAATAGACTTAGCTCTTTAGTTAGCGCAGAACACCTAGACACCATAAGCAGTGAAATAGGCTTAAATGAAGTGATTAAATCTGCAGATGAGCTAATGGCAGGTAAAGTAAGAGGACGTGTTGTGGTCAATTGCCAAAATTAACTTATAGTAGAAATAATAGCCGTGATTTAATTTCACGGCTATATGTTATAGTTTTATTATGCACCTAAGACCGCAAGTTTATCTTTTAACTCATCTTTAGTTATTAAGTTCATTTCGTGCTGCTTTTTAACTTTACGAATTTCATCAAAGTTATCAAGTTTCATACGGGCTTTCGCTAATTTTTCAGCCATTTCATCTTCAGAAATAACGTCTAGCTTTAGTGCTTTTTCAAGTTTCTCTTTTTCTTGATCATACTCTTTCTGAAAAAGTGATTTTTCCTGAATGATAATTTGATCTATCAATTTTTTTTCTATTTCGATAGCTTGATCTTCAAGTTCGATTTTCTTTTCAAGTAAAGGCTCTACTCTATTCAATGATTCTTGCAATACTGCCTCAACATTCTGACCTTGGTTTTGAATGAGGTTTTCAACATATTTTTTACCAATGTCTTGATAACCTATGCTTAGCTGGCCTTCAATCGAGGTAATCTCAGAGCGTATTGCAGAGAGTTTAGAATTTTCTTTTAAAGAAGTACTCATATCCGAGCTAAGTTTAGATGTTGAGTCACTTATGTTTGAACCAATTGAGGTGGCTTGTGTTTTAATCTTATTAAAAAGTCCCATATATACTATTCCTTAAATCTATCATCCAATGAACATGGCATCATGCCAATTTACGCCCGAGAATATTACCTATTACGTACACAAAAGTAAAATATCTCATTACGACGTAGAATGTACTATCAATAGATAAAGTAAAAAATTATAATTACAATATTAGAAATTGAAATGAGAGTGACCATGAGTAACGAAGAATTATTCGGTAATAACCCGTTGCAAGGCGTTAAACTTGAGCAGGTTGTATCTGAACTAGTTGATCAATACGGCTGGGAATTATTACATGCTTATTTGCAGCTGAATTGCTTTAAAAATAATCCAGACCTTAAGTCTGCGGTAAAATTTTTACGTAAGACTCAATGGGCGCAAGACAAAGTAGAAAACTTTTACCTTTACCGTTTAAAAAACTTACCTAAACCTGATGATGTTCAGTATCAGCTGCCACCTCGTGATCGTGTAATTCCAGAAGATCACAAACCAGGTGAACCGTGCGAACTAAGCTTTAGTGATGCTAAGCGAATACAGGCAAAAAAAGAAGCGAAAGACCGCGCTCGTACACGCAAACAACGCTCAAACGCAAGTAACCCTTGGGGTAACTAGCTAGGTGCTAACAAAATATTCCAATGATTAAGCTGGCACTGCCAGCTTAATCATCAAAGTTATATTAAATACTCACAATAAAGACTTGTTGAAAATCCACCAGCTATAGTTAGTTTTTTTGATAAGTGATACCGCAGCATACGCTTAACACTCTAATTTAATGCCAGTAACTTTTAGGTTTCTAGTATCCCCGCTTTTGCCAAAACTCAACTTCTGACATCGCCTCTTCTTCAAAAACAGAAAATGTTTTATCAGCAATAATTTTTGAGTTTAACTCAATGGTCATACGCCAATTACCTGTTTTATTGCTGATAGGCTGCCATAAAGTGTCACCAAGGTAAAAGTACCAATCATTATTATTGATGTAGTGCATTCCTTCAAATGGTGCCATCGGCACACCGTCATCATCTGGTATTTCTGGATGGTGTATACAAAAGTGCACTTTTTCACCCTTTGCTTTTTTTATATTGATAATATAGCCAAACTCAATATCAAGCTTTGCGGGAATTTTAGTCGTGAACGTTTGTATTTGTGGTAACTCTTTTGACGATGAATCCCAGTGAGTATAGATCCCAAAACTTTGCATTGATATTAATGGTTTATTTTTTGCCACTTATGATTGTCCTATGTCGGTTGTTAGGCTGTCTAATTTTAATTAAAGGCAGCTTAACAACTTTGAGCTTGAAAACGTTTTGGGTCTTTAGGGTAGAAAAAGTCAGTTTGTTTTTCACATAATGAAAATTCTCGGGTATTTTTATAAGGCAGTTTCATAAATCCGGCAACACCGACATCAGTAATACTGACTGCGTATTGCATCAGTTTATTGAGTAAACGTTTAAATTCAATTTCTTTACTGGCATCTAACAAACGATAGTAATGGTGGATTTTCATTCTATCGGGCAGAGCTTCAAAAATTATACAACCGGTATGATGAATTTGGTTAAGCTCAAAAACACACTTTATAACTTTCTTTGGTAACTGTAATTGTTCGTCAGGGTCTTTTCCGTCTTCAAAATACGAGTGGGGACGAGTTACTTCAACATTTTTAATGTCCATCACCTCATAATCAAGTTCAGGTAGATGTTCAAACTTAAAAGCGCCTGTACCATCCCGCTCTAATTGAATCGTTTTTCTAGCATCGAATAAGCAACATTTAAACAATCCTTTTTGCTTAATTCCTTGAGCAAGCATTACGGTATTATTAACCGCTTGAGTAAATGCAACTCCCAATGCTTTATCATGCATGATTAGCGAAGATTCTATATATACAGATTCTTCCTTCCAATGAAAACTTAACCCCCCTACTACCGGGTATTTAGCTAATCGACTAATGGAAGCTAAAAATGCTTTCTCAGTGTCCCCAGTGTCAAATAGAAACTCTTTATAATATCTGTCAAGTTGGGCATCATTTATATCAAGTAATTGTTGTTTATGGTCAGCTTGACGCAAAAATTGTTTACGAGAACTATATACAACTGTATCAGGTGATTCATTATTTTTGCTAAACCAAAAGGGAATTGACGTTTTTTGCTCGCCATGAATATTAATATCTGGCAAAAAAGCGTTAGCAATTAAGGGCATATTTCTTATAAAGTAATCACCTGCTTTATCACGGCTAATTTTGTCTTTTGACAGCATCCCATCAATTACCTTTGCCAACTCTTTAGGTAGGCCTAAAGAGCTTGCAGGTATAACTTGCGCGCCAAAACGACATGATTGTGCAGAGGCTAACGCATAAAGCGTTGAGGCAACTCCTTGTTCATCGAATCTCGGGGACGACTTCTCTCCAGACATTTGTTCGTCACCAATAAAGTACACATCTCCCATGCGTGCATTGGTAGTACTTAAATCCCCAGACATAAGATCCATAAAATTGCTTGTGATTGGGTCGCCATAACTATCGACTTGCGCATACACTGAGCTCCCCCAATCAACCAATGATAGAGCATCTGTTTTTTCATCCCAAACAAGGTTAGATGGTTTAATATCTCCATGAACAATTGGCTGCGGGTTTATACCATTTTGCTGGCGCCTTAAGTCTATTAATACATTACGTAATTTTAAAGCTAGGCGGGTAATCGCAGCTGCATTAAAACGCCCTTTTTTTAGTGATACTTTTTCAAGGTCTTCGCCTAAAGCACGGGACATCATTAAAATACCCTGCTTTTTTATGCGTTCAAAGCCATAAAATTTAGGGACGAGTGGATTATCAACTTGAGAAAGCATGTAAGCTTCATCTTCAAGTCTATCCCTTACACTCTGCGCTAATGTTATTCGTGAAAATTTAAAAACCCAAGGTTCTTGTTTATCATCAAGGCCCGCAAAAACAAACCCGAATGCACCTGAACCAATCATTTCAACATTCGTATAGCCAAGTGTTGTAAGCTTCTTTATGCATATTGTTAGCCATTGACGATGTTTTTTCGCGTCATGGTGCGACAGCAAATAGACGGATTGCTCTTCGTTAATATAAAAGTTTCTTATCTCTTTGGCTTTCACTACCGAGCTCATGAATGAAACGTAAGTAAGGGTGATTATTCTTTGATTTAACATGGTTTTCAAGAAGGCACGTTAAAATAAAGAATTAGCAGAGTATTATTATTTAGATTAATAAGGATGAGAAAACTCAGTGACGGGTAAGACAAGCAACATTAAGATGAGTTTTCATTCAAGAAATCGATGACATCTTCTTGCAAATCAAGTTTGTCATCTTCGCTTAAATGCAGAATATCTAAAACGTTGCCTTCAATAATATGCCAGTCAGATAACGGGCTTCCACGTTTAACAATATTTACAATGTTTTCTGCCATTTTTAAAATGGCTAAACTTAATTGTTCTTCGGTGTCTGTAATATGTTCCAGCATTTTTACATCATGATGAATTAAAATAATATCACAAATTTCTTTTGGTAAATGCCAGCTATTAGCAAAATAGTAACCTATAACAGCATGATTGGTTTTAAACATGCGTTCTTCAATTTCTACAATGGTTTCTTTATTGGTCCTATCAGCATGATGAAGCGCCTTTACATAATTATCATATTTGATAGCCATGGGTGGAACACCGCAGTCATGAAAAAGCCCAAGCGTATATAGCGATTCCATTGAAACCTGATTTTTAAACCGTTGCCCAATTATCATGTTTACATGAGCTATTTCTGTTGAAGTATCCCAAAAACGTTCAAGGCTAATGCAGCTATTATCGGTTGAAAACATTTGCTTCAACTTTAATCCTTGTACTAACGAATTCACTCCATCCCAGCCAAGAAACATAACAGCTTGTTTTATATCTGAAACAGTTCTAGATAGCCCATAAGCAGGAGAATTAATAATTTTTAATATGGCAGCGGATATGGCTAAATCTTTTACAATAATATCCGCAGCTTCAAATAGGGCAGGATCTTCTTTCGATGCAAGATCTTGCAAGTCACTTAAAATTTGTGGTTTAGGCGGGATGATAAAGTTTCTGTTTATATCTGATAACACTTGTTCTGTTATTACTATCATTAAGGTTGGATCCCTATATACAGAAAACGTAATCTATACTTTTACAAGAGATTTAATAATAGAAGGTGTTTAATGGGTTAGCAATAAACTGAGTCGTTAAATATGTAGTTTTGAAGATAAAAATAAAAATGGGTGTCTTGAATAAAACAAAACACCCATACTTTAATACATTGATTTAAAGGCGAATGCCGCCGTCAATCTCGACCACACGCCCGGTAAAGAAGTCGTTCTCGATAATATATTGCGCTGTATGCGCAATTTCATCTGCTTCACCAAAGCGCCCGACTGGGGTCACAGCAAGCATACGTTGCTTAGCTTCTGGCTTCATGGCGTCGGTCATGTTAGTGCGAATCACGCCTGGTGCAATGGCGCCAACACGAATACCAAAGCGCCCTAGCTCTTTTGCCCACCCGGTTGTCATTGCGACAACACCCGCTTTTGATGCCGCGTAGTTTGTTTGTCCAATATTACCCGCACGGGCAACACTCGACATATTAATAATGACTCCACCTTTACCAGACTCAACCATGTGCGACGCTGCTTCTCGTCCAGCTAAAAAAACCCCTGTTAAATTTACATCAATAACTGATTTAAACTGCTCGAGGGCCATTTTGGCAACGACTTTACCTTCTTTGGCCTTTATGAACATACCATCGCGTAAAATTCCGGCATTATTAATAAGTACACCAATATGACCGAAATCAGTATTTATCATATTAAAAGTCGTTTCTACTTCTTCTTCGTTAGTGACGTTTGCAACATACCCTTTTACAGTCACGCCATAATCGGCTAATTGTTTAACTGCTTCATCTAAAACAGCTTGTTGCATATCTATAAGCGCTAAATTAGCACCTAACTGAGCAAGCTTATGCGCCATAGCAAAGCCTAAGCCTTGAGCACCGCCTGTAATAACAACCGTATTATTTTTAATTTCCACCGGTTACTCCTTTGAGAATAATTTAAAAATGGCACTAAAATCTTCGCTACCAGCACCTTGATGTTGCAACATAGTATATAAGTTTTTAGCCATAGAACCCATTGGGGTTGATGAGTTGCTTTGCTGAGCGGCTTCCATAGCAAGACCTAAATCTTTAGCCATAAGGTCAACCATAAAGCCTGGTTTGAAGTCATTACTTGCTGGTGCTGTATCCATAACACCTGGACATGGGTTGTACAGTTCAAGCGTCCAATTTCGCCCTGAACTTGCAGTCATAATATTACTTAACACTTTGGCGTCTAAACCATTTTTAACGCCCATTTGAATTGCTTCGCTAGTACCTGCCATCAAAATACTAAGTAACATGTTGTTGCATATTTTAGCGACTTGACCTGCGCCAACATCGCCTGCGTGAAAAATATTTTTACCCATGTCGTTTAGGACTGGTTGCGCTTTTTCAAAATGTGGCACAGCACCACCCACAATAAATGTAAGAGTACCAGCAGTAGCGCCAGCAACACCACCAGAGACCGGCGCATCAACAAAAGCAATACCGTGCTCTGCAAGCTCTGCTCCAACCTCTCTAGCTGATGCAGCATCGATAGTTGAGCAGTCAATGATTAGTGTTGATTGAGCCAAAATATTAATTAAACCCGTTTCACCTAAGTAAAGTGATTTAACGTGTTTACTTGCAGGAAGCATACTGATCAATACATCAACATCTGTTGCGCAATGTTTTGCATCTTTTGCCGCTGTTGCACCTTGTTCAACAAGATGACTAACCGCAGGCGCACTTAAATCAAATACCTTAACAGCATGCCCTGCTTTCAGAAGGTTAGCCGCCATAGGGCCGCCCATATTACCTAAGCCAATAAAGCCAATTGAAAGTGACATAACATTATCCTTGTGTAAGTTGTTTTAATGGATGAGATTTCTCATCCCAGCGTGAATTAAAAAAGCTATCAATAATATCACTTGGAATGTGCTCAATGGATGTGTACTTCCAATTAGGGTTTCCATCCTTGTCAATTAATAGCGCACGAATGCCTTCTTGAAATTCACCGACTTCACCACAGCGAACTGACATATTTAGCTCCATCTGAAAACATTCACCTAGGCTTTTACCTTTTGAATTTTCAAGTTGACGAGCAACCAATTCACAGCTTAGAGGACAACCATGCTTTAATGATTTTTGCGCACGAGCCAACCATTTATCCTCAGTTTCAAGATTTAAGATGTAATCAATTTTGTCTTTGAGTGAAGTGAAATCACCAAGTTTTTGAAGTATTGATAAATTGGCTTTAACATTCCCTTTAGGCAGACGCCCTGATAGTTGGTCTAACTCGTTCAATAAGCCTGTTAGCTTTTCATGATTTAATGACGCTGTTTTACCCCACTTAGTGCTAACTAAGTGTTCAAGTAGCACGTCATATTTTTCGGTATTAATAAAATGATCAGCCAATGACACAAACATCGCATCTTCACAGTTAATGGAAGCAGCTGTTAAACCTAAAAATAACCCAACATGTTCAGGCATCTTATGTAAAAAGTAACTGCCACCCACATCAGGGTATAAACCAATTGTTAATTCGGGCATCGCAATTCGTGATGTCTCAGTAACAACTCGGTGACTAGCACCTGCCATTAAACCTAAGCCACCTCCCATGACAATACCATTACCCCACACTAAAAAAGGTTTATCGTAGCAATGTATCAGGTAATCTAGACGGTATTCTTGCGTAAAGAAATCTTCAATTAAACTATTAGGCTCATTTGAACTCATCGCTTTATGAAGGCTTACAACATCTCCACCGGCACAAAACGCTTTGTCGCCTGCACCCTTTAGCATCACCATCGCGATATCATCATCCTCTGCCCACGCTTTTAACTGAGGATCTAACAACTTGATCATGTCAAAATTAAGGGCATTTAATGATTTAGGAGAATTAAGCGTAGCGATGCCAATTAAAGAACCATTCGTAGCCGTCGCTGTTTCAAACAACACTGGCGAGTCTTGGTTATTAAGCTGCACTAAATCAACCATTAGCCATTCACCCAGTTTGCTTTGCGTTTATCTAAAAAGGCGTTAACCCCTTCGCGCTGATCTTCTGTATCAAATAAGCCAACAAAAAGTTCACGTTCTAGAGGAAGAGCATGCGCCATTGGTTGTGTACGGCCTTTTTGAATAAGTGATTTACATGCGGTTACTGCAACAGGGCTTTGATCAGCCACTTGGTTTGCAAGTTTTAAAGCACTCGCAAAGCCTTCGCCTTGTGGTACTACTTCTTCGACTAATCCAATTTGTAATGCTTTGTCTGCTTTAAGGCGCTCACCACATAAAATCATTCGCTTAGCCCAACCTTCTCCAACTAACCAAGCTAAATTTTGTGTGCCACCTGCACAAGGTAATAAACCAACTTTTGCCTCAGGTAGTGCCATTTGAGCTTGTTCCTCAGCAATACGAATATCACATGCTAAAGCTACTTCAAGTCCACCACCCATGGCATAACCATTAATCGCCGCAATAGATACGCCTCTAAAGTCAGATAATGCTTCAAATGCATCACCAAATACTTTTGACATTGTTGCAGCAACACCTTTATCGCCATCCGCGAAAACATTTAAATCAGCACCGGCGCTAAAAAATTTCTCACCTTCCCCTGTGATCACCAAGGAATAGATATTTTTATTATCGTTAAGCTCATTTACCGTATTTTTCAAAGCGATTAGAGTGTCTTGAGTCCAGGTATTTGCTGGCGGGTTAGACATCGTTAAAATTGCTACGTGACCTTCAATGGTTAAATCAATACTTGGGTTTGACATGACGTGCTCCTTATAAAATATCAGCTGCTGATTGTGCTAAAATTCGACGAGCAATGATCACTCGCATAATTTCATTTGTGCCTTCTAAAATTTGATGAACGCGTACATCTCGAACATGGCGCTCTAACGGGTATTCTTTGATGTAACCATAGCCACCATGAATTTGCAGTGCTTCATTACAGACAGTAAAGCCAACATCTGTAGCGAACCGTTTCGCCATTGCGCAATACGTTGTTTTTTCACTATCACCAGTATCAAGTTTAAATGCTGCTAGACGTACCATTTGGCGCGCTGCAACAAGCTCAGTGTTCATATCTGCAATCTTAAATTGCAGTGCTTGAAATGCAGCCAGTGGTTTTCCAAACTGTTCACGCTCTTTTAAATATTCGCGTGCTGTTTCAAGTGCTGCTTGAGCGGTACCAATTGAACAGGTCGCAATATTAATGCGTCCGCCATCAAGGCCTTGCATTGCAAACTTAAAGCCTTCACCTTCAGCACCCAATAGGTTTTCAGCGGGTATACGTACATCTTCAAAACTGATCAAGCGCGTAGGTTGCGCGTTCCAGCCCATTTTTTCTTCAGCTTTACCGTATTCAATACCTTTCGCATCTGCAGGGACTACGAATGCTGAAATGCCCGCTGCACCTTCATCTCCTGTGCGTGCCATAACGACAAGAACTTCAGTTTCACCCGCGCCAGAAATAAACATTTTTGAGCCGTTTATAACGTATTCATCACCCTGTTTTAGCGCTTTAGTTTTTAAAGAGGCAGCATCCGAGCCAGAGCCTGGTTCAGTTAAACAATACGAAGCTAATAACTCTCCCATCACTAGCTGTTCGCAGTATTGATCCTTAATTTGCTCGGTGCCAAAGCTGGCAATCATCCAAGTTGCCATATTATGAATAGTTAGCATCGCGGTTGTTGCTGTGCAGCCCATGGCGAGTTGTTCAAATATAATGCTTGAATCTAACCGAGATAAACCTAAACCACCGGCCTCCTCTGGTGTATATAAACCGCAAAAGCCAAGTTCACCTGCTGCTTTGATCGTATCTTTTGGGAAAATATGTTCACGGTCCCATTTGGCTGCATTAGGGGCTAGTTCTGACTGTGCAAATTGGCGCGCTGTTTCAGCAAATGCTTGCTGATCTTCTGTTAAATTAAAGTCCATGGAAGACCTCTTTATTTATTATATGTTGTCAAAATAGAGAAAGGGCTACAAAGGCATCATTGTGTGACGTATCCTTTGCGCCCCTATTTTTATTATTTAAGATTAATACTCATGTTTGGGCCCGAAGCAATGTCATCTTCAAACCATCGAGACGTAATTGTTTTTGTTTCTGTATAAAAACGAATGCCCTGCTTACCATAAGTATGCGTGTCACCGTAGAAAGAACCTTTCCAGCCAGTAAATGAGAAGAAAGGGAGTGGTACAGGAATAGGTACATTGATGCCCACTTGACCTACTTCAATCTCATGTTGGAATTTACGTGCTACTGCACCACTTGACGTAAACAATGATGTACCGTTTCCGTATGGAGAGTTGTTAATTAGTTCGATAGCTTCTTCAAGGGTGTCAACAAACATACATGCCAAAACCGGGCCAAAAATCTCTTCGTTGTAAAGATCCATCTCGGTTGTTACATCACTAAACAAGGTTGGACCAACCCAATTTCCTTTTTCATACCCTTCAACGGTATAATCAGAGCCATCAATTAAGCATGTAGCGCCTTGTTCTTTACCGCTTTGGATCAGTGATAAAATACGTGCTTTAGCCGCTGCAGACGTTTGCGGGCCGTAAGCGGCATCTTTATCATCCCAAACGCCAGGACGTACATTAGCAAAACCTGCTTTAATATCATCAACCCAATCTTTAGCCTGTCCAACAAATACAGCTACAGAAATTCCCATGCAACGTTGACCAGCAGCACCAACAGAGGCACCAACTAGGTTATTAACAACATGTGAGCGACTCGCATCAGGCATTATAACCATATGGTTTTTTGCGCCTACACACGCTTGAACACGTTTTAGATTTGCTGTTCCTTTTGAATAGATATACTCACCTACGCCACACGAACCAACAAATGAAATTGCACGTACTGCCGCATCTTCAAGTAGGCGATCAACTTGAGGCTTAGTCCCATGAACAACCTGAAGTACTCCTTTTGGTGCACCTGCTTCAACAAACAATTCAGCTAACCGCATTGGCGTTAGTGGGTCTTGCTCTGATGGCTTCAAAATAAACGTGTTACCACAGACGATTGCAAGTGGAAACATCCACAACGGAATCATCGCCGGAAAGTTAAATGGCGTAATACCTGCACATACACCTAATGGCTGCATATATGAGTAAGTATCAATTTTGCGAGCAACGTTTTCCATGGTTTCACCCATCATTAACGATGGCGCATTTGCTGCTTGTTCAACCACTTCAATACCGCGCCACACATCACCTTTTGCATCTTCAAACGTTTTACCAAGTTCATGGCAAATAATGGTGGCTAGCTCGTCGTGATGCTCTTTAAGCAATGCTGCATATTTCATCATAATGCGAGCACGCTCAGTAATTGGTACGTCTTTCCATGTTTTAAATGTTTCTTTTGCTGACTCAATTGCAGCATCCATTTCTGCATCAGTGGCACACGGTACATGCGCCAGTACTTCTTGGTTTGCAGGGTTAATAACATCGATAAGTTGATCTGATGTTGATTGAATAAATTCGCCGTTAATGAATAATGGTACTTGGTGCATAGTGCACTCCTCCCCAGAGGGTAATTAATTAAGCCGCAGTAAATTATTATTAAAATGGCCTACGGCTATAAGTTTATAAAAATGAGTTGTTAAATTGCTTCAACTGCAAGTGCTACGGCTTCACCGCCACCAATGCACAATGAAGCGATACCTTTTTTAAGGCCTCGGTTTTTAAGCGCATGGATAAGTGTAACCAATATACGTGCACCACTTGCGCCAATTGGATGACCAAGTGCACAAGCACCACCGTTAACGTTAACTTTATTTGCATCGAGTTTTAGTTCATTAATGGCCAGCATAGTAACCATCGCAAATGCTTCATTGATTTCCCAAAGATCAACATCTTCAGTTGACCAACCAGCTTTGCTTAACAACGTATTCATTGCGCCAACCGGTGCCATAGTAAATTCGCTTGGTTTTTGAGAGTGTGTACTGTGCGCTACAATACGGCAAAGAGGTGTTAAACCTTGGGCTTTAGCATGTGATTCGCTCATTAAAATTAATGCAGCACCGCCATCAGAAATTGAGGATGAGTTAGCAGCGGTAATTGTGCCGTCTTTTTTAAATGCAGCGCGCAAACTAGGAATTTTATCCGGACGAGCATTGCCAGGCTGTTCGTCAACGCTAACTGTTACGTCGCCTTTACGAGTTTGCATGGTATGAGGAGCAATTTCACTATTAAAGCTGCCATTTTCAATTGCTGCATTTGCCTTACTTAATGAAGAGAGTGCAAACTCATCCATTTGCTCACGACCAATACCATATTCATCGGCTGTATCTTGAGCAAAACAACCCATTGCTTTGTTGTCATAAGCATCCTCTAATCCATCAGACATCATATGGTCTTTGATTTCGCCATGACCCATTCGCATTCCGCCACGCGCTTTTGGAATAAAGTATGGTGAATTAGTCATGCTTTCCATGCCACCAGCAACAGCACTATTTATTGAACCTGCCTTGATCAAGTCATGCGCTAACATAGCCGCTTTTAAACCTGAGCCACACACTTTATTAATTGTTGTTGCGCCGGTAGCACGCGCTAAACCTGCTTTAAGCATAGCTTGGCGAGCAGGTGCTTGGCCTAAACCTGCAGGCAGTACACAACCCATAATAACTTCATCAATTGCACTGTCGTTTAAATTGGCTTCTGCTAGTGCACTAGCAATGGCTGTTGCACCAAGCTCTGTGGCGTCTGCACCGCTAAGGGCTCCCATAAAACCACCCATTGGGGTGCGTTTAGCTGCTACAATAACAACGGCTTCGGTAGTCATAAAAAGGCTCCATTTAGTAATTGGCACTCTCATTGTGTTTTAAGATAAGCCATACAATACGTTTATAATCTGCATATGAGCATACATAATATTTACGTTTACGCCAACGTAAATCTAAAATCAAGGTTTTTGCGCCCAACAAAAGTGTAAACTTATCTTTATTTTAGTGTAGTAATTAACAAACAACACGGCTACAGCACCTATAAACAATGCTATTTTTGCAAACCAGTCCACTTAACACCTACGTCTAAAGTATAACTTCCACAATGCACTTTACCTTTACGTAAACTTCACTTATATTGGAGTTATTCGAATGAGGTAAGAACACTATGAATCCAGATAATCAAACAAACTTTGCAAGTTCAGCCACCGAGCCTGCGAGTAATGAACAAACATTTAGTATCAGTGAACTAGCTAAAGAGTTTGATATTACTACGCGCTCTATCCGCTTTTATGAAGATCAAGGTTTGATCTCTCCTGAACGCAATGGGCAAACACGCATCTATTCTAAGCGCGATAAAGTCCGCTTAAAGTTAATTCTACGCGGCAAGCGCCTAGGATTTACACTAGCTGAAACCGGACGTTTGTTTGAACTCTATGACGCTGATAAATCAAGTGCTAAACAACTGGTTACTATGCTTGATTTAATTGCAGACAAAAAAGCCGACCTTAGCCAACAAATGGACGATATTAAAGTTGTTTTGATGGAACTTGTTACGGCAGAACGACGTTGTCGCGATACCTTAAATAATTTAGATGAATAACTAACACTACTACATTATAAAAATTCATTAACAGACTCTCACACAGGAATGAATCATGAGCACTATTTCACTATATAAAGAAATGAACTTTGGCCTTGGCGAAACAGCAGATATGATCCGTGATCACGTTAATAGCTTTGCTAGTCAAGAAATCGCCCCATTAGCTGAAAAAACCGACCTTGATAATGCGTTTCCTAATCAGCTTTGGCCACAACTTGGCGAAATGGGCTTATTAGGCATGACAGTACCAGAAGAATTAGGCGGTGCTGGGCTTGGTTACTTAGAGCATGTTATCGCGATGGAAGAAATAAGCCGAGCAAGTGCATCTATTGGCTTGAGTTATGGTGCGCATTCAAACCTGTGTGTTAACCAAATAAATCGTAATGGTTCTCAAGCCCAAAAAGAAAAATACTTACCTAAATTGATTAGCGGTGAACACATTGGTGCACTTGCAATGAGTGAACCTAATGCAGGCTCTGACGTAGTTTCAATGAAACTAAAAGCCGAGAAAAAAGGTGATAAATACATACTCAATGGTAATAAGATGTGGATCACCAATGGTCCAGATGCAGATACCTTAGTAATCTACGCTAAAACTGATTTAAACGCCGGTGCTAAAGGGATTACAGCTTTTATCGTTGAAAGTAGTTTCCCAGGTTTTTCAACTGCACAAAAGCTAGACAAACTCGGTATGCGCGGTTCAAACACCTGTGAATTAGTATTCGAAAACTGCGAAGTACCAGAGGAGAATATCCTAGGTAATTTAAACGAAGGCGTAAAAGTACTTATGAGTGGTCTTGATTATGAGCGCGTAGTACTTGCTGCAGGCCCTCTTGGTATTATGCAAGCCTGTATGGACATTGTAGTTCCTTACATTCATGAACGTAAGCAATTTGACACACCGATTGGTCAGTTCCAACTTATTCAAGGCAAAGTTGCCGATATGTACACACAAATGAACGCCGCGCGTTCATATGTGTATACCGTTGCAAAATCTTGCGACCGCGGTGAAACGACCCGTAAGGATGCCGCTGGCGCGATTTTATATGCAGCAGAGCTTGCAACCAAAATGGCTCTTGATGCAATTCAAATTCTTGGTGGCAATGGCTACATAAACGAATATGCAACGGGTCGACTACTTCGTGATGCAAAATTGTATGAAATTGGTGCCGGTACCTCAGAAATCCGTCGTATGCTTATTGGCCGCGAACTATTTACTGAAAGCAGATAAGGACCTACGCGATGACAATTTTAAAATCTAGCGTTAATCCACATGATCCGCAGTTTTTACAAAATCAGCAAAATATGGCTGAGTTAGTTGCTGATTTACGTACCAAAGTAAAAGAAATAAGCCAAGGTGGTGGCGCTGCATTAATCGAGCGACACGAAGGCCGGGGTAAACTTTTTGTTCGTGACCGTATTAGCACCCTAATAGATGAAGGCTCACCATTTTTAGAGATTTCGCAGTTTGCAGCTCATGGCGTTTACGAGCAAGCCATACCTTGTGCAGGTGTTGTTGCAGGTATTGGCCGCGTTAAAGGCGTTGAGTGTATGATTATCGCCAATGACGCGACAGTCAAAGGCGGCACTTACTTCCCTCTTACAGTGAAAAAACATTTACGGGCGCAAGACATTGCTGAGCGTTGTCACTTGCCATGTATCTATTTAGTGGATTCAGGTGGCGCAAATCTGCCAGAACAAGACGATGTATTTCCAGATAAACTGCATTTTGGCCGCATATTTTACAATCAAGCGAGAATGTCAGGCAAGGGGATCCCTCAAATAGCAGTGGTTATGGGCTTGTGTACCGCTGGTGGTGCTTACGTGCCCGCTATGGCTGATGAAAGCATTATCGTTAAAGAGCAAGGGACTATATTCTTAGCAGGTCCTCCTTTAGTGAAAGCCGCGACGGGTGAAGAAGTAACGGCAGAAGAACTCGGTGGAGCTGATGTGCACTGTAAAACGTCAGGTGTTGCCGATCATTACGCTGAAAATGATAGCCATGCATTATCAATCGCGCGCCAATGTATTGAGCGCATTAATTATCAGCGCCCTACTCAACCTTTACTTGATGAAGTTAAAGCACCTCGATATGACATCAACGAGCTATATGGCATTGTAGGTACTGATCTTAAAAAGCCATTTGACGTGCGTGAAGTCATTGCACGAACGGTAGATGACTCATCGTTTGATGAATTTAAACGTTACTTTGGTGACACTCTGGTAACTGGTTTTGCCAAAATATATGGCCACCCTGTGGGCATTGTGGCAAACAACGGCATTTTATTTAGTGAATCAGCACAAAAAGGTGCCCACTTTATACAGCTTTGTGCCCAGCGCAATATTCCTTTGGTATTTTTACAAAACATTACCGGCTTTATGGTGGGTAAAAAATACGAAGCAGAAGGCATCGCAAAACATGGTGCCAAAATGGTAATGGCCGTGTCTTGTGCTGATGTACCAAAGTTTACCGTATTAATAGGTGGCTCATACGGTGCTGGCAACTATGGTATGTGTGGCCGTGCCTTTGAACCTACCATGATGTGGATGTGGCCTAATGCCCGTATATCAGTGATGGGTGGCGAACAAGCTGCAGGTGTAATGGCGCAAGTTAAACAAGATGGTTTAGCGCGTAAAGGCCATAGTATGACTGATGAACAAATTAGTGAATTTAAAAAACCAATCATTGATCAATACGAGCAGCAAGGCCATCCGTATTATGCAAGTGCTCGTTTATGGGATGACGGTATAATCGACCCTGCTGATACCCGTAATGTTCTTGGCTTGGCATTAACTGCAGCAGCTAATGCACCAAAACAAGATTCGCAATTTGGCGTCTTTAGAATGTAAGGAAGTGAGTATGTCAGTAACACTACAAATAACTAAATCAAATGTGGCTGTACTCGTTTTAAGTCGCCCAGAAAAGCGTAATGCTTTTAACGAGCATGTTATTCATGAGCTTATCCAGTGCATAGAACATGCAAATACGCTTGATGTACGTGCCCTTGTACTTAGAACTGAAGGGGAACATTTTTCAGCCGGTGCCGATCTCAACTGGATGAAATCTATGGCTGGCAACGATTTTGCTGAAAACCTAGCTGATTCAAAACAGCTTGCAAAATTAATGCATGTTTTAGCAACTAGTCCGCTTGTCACCATTTGCGCTGTTCAAGGTGCAGCATTTGGCGGCGCATTGGGTTTAATTGCCTGTTGTGACATTGCAATTTGCCAAGATAATGCCCAGTTTTGCCTAAGTGAAGTCAAACTAGGGCTTATACCCGCGGTGATCAGTCCTTACGTTATCAAAGCGATAGGTGAACGTGCAGCACGCAGATACTTTTTAACTGCCGAAATCTTTGATGCCCACACAGCAAAGCAGCTTGGTTTAGTGCATCAAGTTACAGGCAAACTTGATTGTGCCGTTGATCATCTACTTGAAACACTCATTAACAATGGCCCTGTTGCGGTTCGTGCTGCTAAACAGCTAATTAATGATGTCGCAGGTCATGAGATAAATGGCCAAATAATAAACTTAACTGCTGAACGTATTGCACATATTCGGGTATCTGAAGAAGGCCAAGAAGGTTTAACTGCCTTTTTCGAGAAACGTCCACCAAGTTGGCAAGCATAGGATTCACCATGAGCACACAATCATTACAAAAAATTCTTATTGCTAATCGAGGCGAAATTGCCTGTCGCGTAATGCGTACGGCAAAACAGATGGGCTTAACCACAGTAGCGGTTTATTCCGATGCAGATAAACATGCTCAGCACGTTAAATTAGCAGATGAGGCTTATCATATCGGTGCAGCACCGAGTAAAGACTCATATTTAGTAGCTGATAAAATTCTTAAAGTAGCCCTTGATGCAAACGTCGACTGCATTCATCCAGGCTATGGATTTTTATCAGAAAACAGTGAATTTGCAAAAGCCTGTGAACAAAACAGCATTGCATTTATAGGCCCACCTGCAAGTAGTATTGAAGCTATGGGGTCTAAAACGCGTGCGAAAGAAATCATGGCTGCGGCAAATGTACCTTTAGTTCCGGGATACTACGGCGATAACCAAGAGCCCGATTTCCTTCAAGCAGAAGCCGATAAAATTGGCTACCCTGTGCTTATTAAAGCTGCTTTTGGTGGCGGTGGTAAGGGCATGCGGATCGTTGAACACGCCAAAGACTTTTTAACAGCATTGCAAGGAGCTCAACGCGAGGCCATTGCGGGTTTTGGTAACGATCTGGTGTTACTGGAGCGCTATGTTAATAAGCCTCGTCATGTTGAAGTACAAGTGTTTGCTGATAATCACGGTAACTGCGTGTATTTAGGCGATCGCGATTGCTCTTTACAACGTCGTCACCAAAAAGTGATTGAAGAAGCACCTGCTCCGGGTCTTAGCGATGAACTTCGTAAAGAAATGGGCGAAGCTGCGGTGCGATGTGCATTAGCTATCAATTATCGTGGTGCTGGTACGGTAGAGTTTTTACTGTGTGGCGATGAATTCTTCTTTATGGAAATGAATACGCGTTTACAAGTAGAACACCCAGTAACCGAAATGGTCACGGGAGTTGATTTAGTTAATTGGCAAATCAATGTGGCTGCTGGTAACACCCTACCATTAGAGCAATCTGATATCGTACTGCAAGGCCATAGTTTCGAAGCGCGTATTTATGCAGAAGATCCAAGCAATGACTTTATTCCATGTTCTGGCACGCTCGATGGCTTGTATATACCAGCTGAATCTGAGTTTGTACGTATAGACACAGGTATCAAACAAGGGGATGAAATAAGCCCGTTTTATGACCCCATGATCGCAAAACTCATCGTTCATGATGATACCCGTGCTGCTGCGCTTTCACGTTTAAGTACTGCTCTTGAGCAATTTCATTTAGCTGGATTTAGCTGTAACGTTAGCTTTTTACATAACTTAGCCAATCATCAAACCTTCAAACAAGGTGCACCAGATACGCACTTTATTGAAGAGCAAGGCGATGCATTGATATCTAATGATGCTGCGTTAAATACCTATAGCAACGTTATCGCTGCATTTTGCTACTTAACACAGTTAAATAGTCATAGCGTGAACCCTTGGGATCAGCTAACTGGCTTTATGCTAAACCGTGATCCAGTTATTACTATTCCTTTTAGCGACAGCCCTATCACAGCGACTAAGTTAAGTGATGGTTTTGCAATTCATTCAGATTCAGTTGACTATACAACCACTGGCACAATTGAAAATAACCTGTGTCAGGTGTTTATAAACGGTGATAAGCATACCTGTCATGTTGTTAATACCGCCAACACTATTACAGTGATGTACAAAGCACTACAAACAACGTTTGAATTAATAGACAAACATTACATAAGTGACCATGAAAGTGAGGCTCTGCCGCTTGCAGCTCCTCTTAATGGTACTGTGGTTAAGCACCTTGTTGAAGTCGGTAAAGAAATACAAAAAGGTGATGCAGTTGTTATTATTGAAGCGATGAAGATGGAGTATACCCTCAACGCACCGCACGATGGCATTTTGCAAAGTTATTGCTTTGCTGAAGGTGAATTGGTAAGTCATGGTGCCCTGCTTGCTATCGTAACTGATGAGAGTACCGCAGATGAGTAACACATTGCCTACACAAGTACGAATTGTAGAAGTGGGTGCGCGAGATGGCCTGCAAAATGAAAGCGCTGTTAGCACCCAAGACAAAGTGTCACTCATCAACGCTCTTGCTGCAGCAGGGATCCACGATATCGAAGCCGGTGCATTTGTATCACCTAAGTGGGTGCCGCAAATGGCTGATTCGCGTGACGTGATTAACTCTCTAAATCTGCCAAATAATAACTTAACCGCCCTCACACCAAATTTAAAAGGGGCACAGGCGGCGCATGAAGTGGGCATAAAAGAGTTTGCTATATTCACCGCTGCCAGTGAGTCTTTTTGCCAGAAGAACATCAACTGTTCAATTGAACAAAGCATTGCCCGTTTTGCTGATGTTATGGAATTTGCCAGACAACATAATATACGTGTACGTGGCTACGTAAGCTGTGTACTAGGTTGCCCCTACGAAGGCGACATAAGCCCGCAACGCGTATTAGAAGTGAGTCAAATGTTGTTAGACCTTGGCTGCTATGAAATAAGCCTCGGTGACACCATAGGTGTAGGCACAGCTAAAAAGGTGGATGATTTATTTGATGTATTGTTGGCGCATATTGATAAATCATTGTTAGCAGTTCACTTTCACGACACTTACGGCCAAGCGCTCACAAATATTTACACAGCCTTAAACCGAGGTATAGCAACGGTTGACAGTGCAGTAGCAGGGCTTGGCGGCTGTCCTTATGCTAAGGGAGCGTCAGGAAATGTTGCCACTGAAGATGTTGTTTACTTACTGCAAGGGCTTGGCATAGAGCATGGAATTGATTTAGAAAGACTAGTTAACGCTGGTTGGGCTATTTGTAGTGCATTAAACAAACAACCTGTGAGCAAAGTGTCATTAGCTTTAAAAAATCAATCTACTGACCAATAATTAATGTATTGGTTTACGACGTAATCATATTAAGGAGTGGGCCCATGGCCGGTTTCGATAAAGTAGTTTCAAGTTATGAAGCTGCAATGGAAGGTTTAAAGGATGGCGATACAATCATAGCCGGTGGCTTTGGTTTATGTGGCATCCCAGAAGGGCTTATTAACGAAATAAAGCGTAAGCAAACTAAAGATCTAACCGTGGTATCAAATAACTGCGGTGTTGATGATTTTGGTCTTGGAATTTTACTGCACGACAAACAAATTAAAAAAATTATCGCATCTTATGTCGGTGAAAACGCATTATTCGAACAGCAGCTGTTAAATGGTGAAATTGATGTAGTTCTTACCCCCCAAGGTACTTTAGCTGAAAAAATGCGTGCCGGTGGTGCAGGCATACCAGCATTTTATACTGCAACAGGTTACGGTACACCGGTAGCGCAAGGTAAAGAAGTAAAAGAATTTGACGGCCGCCCTTATATTCTTGAAGAATCGATTACGGGTGAATTTGCTATTGTAAAAGCGTGGAAAGCTGATCGTTATGGCAATCTAGTGTTTCGTCATACCGCAATGAATTTCAACCCTATGGCAGCAACAGCAGGTAAAATTACCGTTGCAGAGGTTGAAGAAATTGTTGAACCAGGAGAGCTTGAACCGAGCCAAATTCATACCCCTGGCATTTTTGTTAACCGTGTTATCAAAGGTAATTTTGAAAAACGCATTGAACGCATCACCACCAGCGATTAGGAGTAACGAGCATGGCATTATCACGTGAACAAGTCGCAATGCGGGTTGCGCAAGAGCTTCAAGATGGTTATTACGTAAATTTAGGTATCGGTATCCCTACCCTTGTGGCTAACTACGTACCTGATGGTATTGAAGTTATGCTTCAGTCTGAAAATGGTCTACTCGGTATGGGTCAGTACCCAACAAAAGACCAAGTTGATGCTGATATGATTAACGCGGGTAAAGAAACCGTGACAGCAGCGACAGGTGCTGCCATATTTAATAGTGCAGATAGTTTTGCAATGATCCGTGGTGGTCATGTAGACTTAACAGTCTTAGGTGCATTTGAAGTTGACCAGAACGGAAACATCGCCTCGTGGATGATCCCAAAAAAGCTGATTAAAGGCATGGGTGGTGCGATGGACCTTGTTGCTGGTGCAAAGAATATTATTGTTACTATGACCCATGCAAGTAAACATGGTGATTCAAAACTTCTTGAAAGTTGTTCTTTACCACTAACAGGTGTTAACTGTGTAAAGAAAATAGTAACCGATTTAGCCGTTTTAGAAGTGAAAGACGGCGCATTTCATTTATTAGAACGCGCCCCTGGTGTGTCAGTCGATGAAATAATTAGCAAAACAGCAGGTAAATTACTTGTTGATGGTGAAGTCCCTGAGATGGTTTTTTAAACCAGACCGACTCACCCTGTACCGACCTCATTCCCAGTGCCAATGGCGCTGAGTTACCCAAAATCCCTCTTACGAGGGATTTTTTTTGTCTGTAATTCACTGCACCAATGTATAGCAAGCATATTTTTTATTGCCCCAATGTAGTTAAATTGCTGACATATCGGTTAAGTAACCTGAACTCTGGATAATAAATCTATCTCCAGCGGCTACTTTCAACGCTAACTGCGTTGAATTTACTTGCATTAGGCCAGCTATTGACGCATAAATTCGCCTTGTTATCGCTAAAAGTCTCCGGCTGGAGACTAATAAATATATTTGTGATTTAATATCAATACATTAGTACATCTCTTAACCAGAGTTCAGGTTAAGTAGCTAAAGTGGCGATTAAAAAAGAGTAACACTGGTTATTGTATTTTTAATAACCGCAATATGTTCACTTTTTACTAATAAAAGCAAAAATTAACCTGTTAACTAACTAAAAAAGCTAAGTCTTTGCAAATTGGGTTATTTATTGCTTAACTAACCTTATTGAGAATTACTAACATCGACTATGCAAACACCTATCAGAGGGTTACGTTCATTTTGTTTTGCGGCAAGAACGTTAAGCTTTAAAGAAGCCGCTAACCAGCTTTACCTAACACCATCCGCTGTGAGCCATCAGATTAAACAATTGGAAGAGCAGCTAGGTATTGAGCTTTTTGAGCGTCAAACACGTTCAATCCGGTTAACATCCGCAGGGAAAAACTTTTATGATTCTGTTTCACCTTTGATAAAAGCACTCGAAAAGACCATAACGGAATTTAGTCAGCTACAAGAAAATGTAAATATTAGTATTACCTTACCTGAGTTTTTTGCCAGTGAACTATTAATGCCAAAACTCAGTGAATGGACCACTGAACACCCAAATACAAATTTGCAATTAAACACCATGAAAACGCGCAAAGAGCTGACTAAACAAAGTGACTTATCAATTGTTCTATCATCCTCTAAGCCAATTGAAGGTGTTGTACACGAACTGTTTTCATTATCGTATTCACCGGCATGTAATAAACAAAACTGGGAAGCATGGAAAGATGCCCCCTTTCAAGCACTCAATGAAGTGCCGTTAATATTGCATAAAGCACGCCCTTGGGCTTGGCACCAATGGGCAGAACATGCCGGCATTGAAGATTTTGCTCCTAAACAAATTATTCAAATAGACAGTATGTTTGGTGTTGCACGCGCAGCTCAGCAAGGTATGGGAATTGCACTTATCCCATTACCTATTAGCCAGACATGGTTTGAAGAGCAATGGCTATTTAGTTTTACTGACCTTCCTTTAAAAACAAAAGATAAATACTATTTAGTCCAGCATGAACCAAGTGAATCAAATGCTTCGTTAGAATTATTCATAAAATGGATATTAGATACCTTTAAACATCTTAAATTATGACAGTTCAATAAGTTACTCTTAGAGAATACTTTACTTCTTTAACTTTTATCCTAGTATTTAATTTAGTTAGGTATTAAGCAGCGCTATCTATTGATAACTAAATTTGTTGTGTTACCAATCAATTTGAGGGAATAAAGTTGAAAATAGCCCAAATATTGTCTTTTGACATCTGCGGAGCAACGCATGAGTAGAACTGATACCACGCTACTTGAACAAATGCAGATCAGCGACCTTGAAATTGCCAATAGGATGGAGTTACTAAGCTTAACTAAATCTTCCCTTTCACAAATAGCTCAGCATAAACAACTCATTGAAGATAATATCGATTTAATAGTTGATGATTTTTATGAAAAACAAACTGAAATTGATGAAATATCTTTACTCATTGGTGATGCGGAAACACTTACGCGGCTAAGAAATGCACAACGTAAATACGTCATTGACCTGTTTTCTGGGAGTTACGACAGTAACTACGTTAATAACCGGTTACGCATAGGCATGGTCCACAAACGCATAGGCGTTGAACCAAAACTGTATCTTTCAGCAGTTAAAACGCTTAAAGAATTGATAGCTGCTGTATTAAAAAATAATATTAACGACCCCTCTAAATTGGAAAGTACATTAACAACGCTAGAAAATTTATTTTATTTTGATACAACACTCGTATTCGATACCTATATTGGAAGTCTACTGGGTGAAATTGAGTCAGCAAAAAGAAAGACAGAACAATACGCGAAAAGTCTTGAGATGAAAGTAGCTGAGCGAACCTTGCAATTAGAAGAGCAAACACGATTAGATCCACTTACCCGCATTTATAACCACCGTGCTATGCAGGATGTGCTAAGAAGAGAGCTTGCCGTTGCTAAAAGGCGCGATAGTAACTTATCTTTTATTTACATTGATGTTGATAACTTTAAAGAGATTAACGATCTTGAAGGTCATTTAAAAGGCAACGAGGTACTTAAGTTTATTGCTAATGTATTGACAAGCTGCATTAGAGAAGTCGATCTTGCCTGTCGTTACGGTGGAGATGAATTTTGTATTATTTTACCTGATTGTGCCATCGAACAAACTGAGATTATTTGTAATCGTATCATTGAGCAGTTTACTAATAGCTACCCTAAATATGCATTGAGCATGGGGGTTTCTGGTGTTATGCCTGGTAAAAGCTTAGATTCTGACGCAATCATAAAACAAGCTGACGACAAAATGTACCTGGCAAAGAAAGAACCAGGTTCATTTGTCTGTTATTAACGTAACTTAAATTATTAAATTTAGCGAGGTATAAATTCTAATACAGTGGCATTAATGCAGTACCTATCCTGATTATTTGGCCCTTCTTTTGGGAATAAATGCCCTAGATGAATACCACTGGATTTAGATCTGATTTCTATTCTTTGCATACCATAGCTATTATCTTCGTGTTCTGTGACTGAACCTTTTACCGGGTGTGTAAAAGATAACCAACCGGTGCCTGATTTAAATCTATCTTGGGTATCGAATAAAGGTACACCACTGAGCTTATCAACAAATTGGCCATCCGGCGTATTTTTAAAAATATCATATTGCTTACAAAACGGGCTGTCTGTGCGTGAATTAAAAGCCACTTTATAGGCCTCGCTATCACCTAGCTTAAACGCGCCTAATACTTTATAAAAATCGAGTCTGTTAATGAAACCTTGGTGTGAGAAAACCTCTTTACCATCTACTAAAAAAATCAACGTTGGTGTGGCCCAAGTAGGCGATGAAATAGTTAACTGATCAAGTTCATCTGCTTTACGGTATGTGATTGCAATAGTGCCTTTGTAATCATTAGTTACTTCTTTTTTAAGTTTTTCACAATAAGGACAGTAATCATTTGAATCAATAATCACTATCTGCTTGCCTATTAACAGCGCACTATTATCTATTTTTGCTTTATCTACTTTGTTAAACACCACTCCCGTCGAATGATCTGGGCAATACCCATCTGGGTTTTTAGCAATATAGTCTTGATGATAAGATTCAGCTTTATAGAAGGTATCTAAAGGTTTAATTATGGTTTTTATATCGCCATAGCCGGCTTTAGACAGGTAAGTTTGATATTCCTGTTTTAACTTATTTGCAAGCTCACGTTGCTCTTCATTGCTCGTCAGAATAGTTGAACGATATTGGGTGCCAATGTCATTACCTTGACGATTTAGTTGAGTTGGATCGTGACTTTCAAAATATTTTTTGAGCAGTGTTTCAGTCGATATTCGGTTTGTATTGTATGTAACTTGAACAACTTCAGCATAGTTATTTTCACTAAAACGTCTAGATGGAGCCGTTATATTTCTATAGGACGCTTTAAATCCGCTGCCATCTGCATAACCAGATACAGCATTGACAACACCAGGTAAAGCTTCGTATCGTTTTTCCGCCCCCCAAAAACAGCCCGAGCCCAAAACTAACGTTTGTACATGCATGCTCGCTTGCATTGGACTGTCATTTTTTGCGTTTAAAGCATACCCCGTTAAGCTCACTGTTATTAAAGATGTACACAGAATTAACTTTGTCATCTTGCCCATAATATTTAGCTCCTTAAACCACAACTACTCAAATAGACCAAATAAGTAATTAAATAATTTCATTAAAGCTGCTAAATACTTTTTACAATAAATCTATACTCGTCGCTTTATATCAAAGCTTCACCGTGAAAAACTTAATATAAAGACCGAAATAAGGTAAAAAGCACTTTTATTTTATATTGGTGTGATCATGAAAAATATATTAAAAACTTCAGCTTTAACTCTTGCACTCGCAGTTAGTACGCAAGTAAGTGCAGCAAAGTTTAAGTTTTCAACAGAAATTGATAGTTCAGCACAAACCGTTGTTGTATTTTTTAGCCAAGATGGCGATAACGTACAATTTAAAGCGGTAGATAAACAATTAAATGAACTTCTTGCTCATACTGTTGACGTTAAAGGCTACAAAGGAAAAGTAGGTGAAGTATTAGACGTAATTACCCCTAAAGGTAGTCAGCATCAACGTATTTTGGTTGTTGGTACAGGTGAAATTGAGAAACTTGATAAAGCAGCGATAGCAAAATTAGGTGGCGATGTTCACGCAAAACTTTTAGCAAATAAAGTAAATTCAGCCAGTGTTCTATTTGATGACGTAAAAGGTGCTTCTAATAATGCACAGCTAGCTGCAAACTTTGCTCACGGTGCTAATTTAAGAGATCACCGTTTTGAAAAATATAAAGAAGAGCCAAACACTGCCACGATAAGCTATGCTTTTGACGTTGCTGATACCGATAAAACCCGTACCCAATACTCTATTTTACAAAGTATCCAAGAAGGTGTTTTTTTAGCGCGTGATTTAACCTCTGAAGTCGCCACTGAAATGACCCCTGTAGATTTTGCCAATGCTGCAAAAGAACTACAAAGTCTTGGCGTAACAGTCTCGGTGCTAGAACCTAAAGAATTGAAAAAGTTAGGCATGGGCGCGCTTGAAGCTGTTGGCCGTGGTAGCCAACAAGGTGCACGTTTAGTTGTTGCTCATTACAAAGGTTCAAATGACAGCCCTATTGCGTTGGTTGGTAAAGGTATTACGTTTGACTCGGGTGGTTACAGTATAAAAACAGGCGCATCTATTGCCAGAATGAAATCTGACATGGCAGGCGCGGCTGCTGTTCTAGGTACAGTAAAAGCAATGGCATTAGCCAAAGCCGATAAAAACGTGGTTGCTGTAATGGGCATGGCTGCTAACATGGTATCACAATTTGCTGTAGCCCCTGGCGATGTTGTTCGCACAGCAGAAGGTTTAAGCGTTGAAATTGTAAACACAGACGCTGAAGGTCGTTTAGTGTTAAGTGATGCTATGTGGTATGCAAGAAAGCACTTCAGACCAGAAATCATGATTGACGTAGCAACACTTACCGGCTCTAAAATTAGAGCTGTTGGCAATGACTATGCAGCAATATTCTCTGATGATGATTCACTTATCTCTGAACTGACATTTGCTGGTAAAGCAGTAAATGAAAACGTATGGCGTTTACCTTTAGGCTATAAAGATGCATTAAGTTCAGACATAGCTGACCTTAAAAACATAGGCTCTAGCGGTCCTGGTGCTACAACAGCAGCTAGCTTTTTAGAACATTTTGCCGGTGAAACGCGTTGGGTCCATATCGATATTGCTGGAAATGCGTTAGCAACCAAAGGCAAAGGAGAAATTTCACCCGGTGGTACTGGCTTTGGCGTTCGTTTATTATCTGAATGGTTATTAAATAACTAATATACCCAAACAGCATCAAGATGCGAATATCAGTTGAATTAAAAGTGATTTAGGCAAAGCCTTGATTGCAAATAATGGGTGTTCCCTTGTAAAAAAGAATTGCCATTGTTGCAAAGTAGCGCCTTAATATTGAGCCCTGAAAAACGCTGAGCTCTGCATCTTGAGCAAGCTTGGGTACAAAAGCATGCATCATTAGTTCAAATGGTGCATGCTTTAATTAGCGTGTTTAACTGCCCTCCTGTTGTTCAACTTTTATTCCTGTAAACATATTGTCTTTATTGTGCTAGTTTAGCAGTATGAATAATTACAGTATCAACGTAATGAATTTACAGCAAAATGTTAAAATCACTGCTACCAGTTCCCATACTCTGTTTTTAGATGCCACCCATCTAAAAGATCCCCTTTTATCCGTGCAAAAGAAGATATGGGCTTTAGTAAAGCGATGCAAAGCAACCGCTGCTTTCATTGATATTGTTCCAGCTATGAACTCATTAACTTTATACTTGGCTAATTCAGATGATAGTAACCAATGGCAAGAAAAGTTATTACTTTGGTGGGAAACAACAGACATTGAAGAAAATAAAGGCACTCATCATAAAATTATCACTCAATATGGCGGTAATACCGGGGCTGATCTTGAGTTTATTGCTGAACATCACGGTGTATCAACCCAGCGAGTAATCGAATTACACACCAGTGTTACTTACCACGTTTTATTTTTGGGTTTTAAGCCTGGTTTTACTTACATACACGGCTTACCTAGTGAGCTTCATACACCTCGTCGTTCTGAACCGAGAACGCATGTGCCTAAAGGCTCTGTGGCTATAGGCGCAGATCAAACAGGAATTTACCCAGCTGATTCACCTGGTGGTTGGCATATCATTGGTCACACTGATTTTAGTTTATTCGATTGGCAAAAAGCTCCTCCGTGTGCGATAGCACCCGGTGATACATTACAATTCATATCCGATGAGGCGTTGTCATGATAGAAGTATTGAAAGCTGGTTTATTAATGAGTATTCAAGACCAAGGTCGATTTGGTTTTCGGCATATCGGAGTATCGCAGTCAGGTGCAATCGACCCATTCGCAGCAAAAATGGCAAACACCTTGCTAAAAAACGACATAGATGATGCTGTGATAGAAATTACACTGGGTCTTGCAAAGTTACTATTTAAATGTGATACCGTCATCGCTTTAATAGGTACGGACATGCAGGCTCAATTAGACGACAAACCAGTCTACCCTGGCTGGACGTATGCTATTAAGCAAGGACAAACTTTATCCTTTAAGACTGCTCGAAATGGTTTTAGAGGCTATGTTGGCGTAAAAGGCGGCGTCTTATGTGAACCTGTAATGGGCTCTCGCTCAACTGACTTGGCGGCAGGGTTTGGTGGTACAAATGGTCAAGCGCTCAAACAAGGTGATAACATTCAAATCCAACCATATTATAAAGATTGGCCTAAAAGAGGAGGAATATTACCACCAAAGCGAAATGTTATTCGCGTTCACCCAAGTATTCATGCAGACTTATTAACTGAACATGCATTACGCTCATTTTGTGAAATAAGCTGGTGTGTGAAACCACAAAGCAATCGAATGGGTGTCAGGCTTTCAAATGAAAATTCAACGTTGTCTCATAGTCACTCTCTTCCATCACTTGCTGTTAACCCCGGCTCTATCCAATTGCCACCAAATGGTGAGCCAATTGTTTTGCTGAACGATGCACAAACAACAGGGGGTTACCCCCTACTTGGCACTATCATTAGTGCAGATTTGCATCACTTTGCTCAACTAAAACCAGGTGATAGCATCCGCTTCGAATACGTCGATATGAGCACAGCAATTAAAGCACAAAAGAAAATGACAGCACACTTTGCACAGCTTGCTATCGCATTAAATAACGCCTATTAAATTTTTATTAATGCGCACCACCTTGGTGCGCTTACGCAGCATAATAATGAATTAAATACCCATATAATTGGCTTGCCGTTCATAAAATAGGCTCATCACTGGCCAGAATAAAGATAATTCCCCTCTTTAGTGCATTAACAAATATAGTGGTGCATAAATTATTCTAAAAATATTGTAAAAGCTGTGTGACTTAGTTATTTATTTCTGATAAAACAAAGGTTCGCGTATAAAATAAATCTGTTTTAAGCGCACACATGATAGGAATGAGGAGTTACTATGTGTTCAATTTTTGGTGTATTAGACATTAAGTCTGATGCCACACAGTTGCGTAGTCAAGCAATTGAAATGTCGAAGTTATTACGTCACCGCGGACCAGATTGGTCCGGCGTGTACTCATCTGATAAAGCTATTTTAGTGCATGAACGCTTAGCAATTGTTGGTGTAAGCAGTGGCGCACAACCATTATACAACCTAGAAAAAACAAATATTCTCGCTGTTAACGGGGAAATCTATAACCATAAAGAACTGGCAGCTGACTTAAAGACTGATTTTACTTTTCAAACACAATCAGATTGCGAAGTTATATTGGCGCTTTACAAAGAAAAAGGCCCTGAGTTTTTAGACGATCTAAATGGCATATTTGCTTTTTGCTTATACGATGAAGAAAATGATGCATACCTTATTGGCCGGGACCATATTGGCATCATCCCGCTTTATACAGGGCATGATGAACATGGAAATTTCTATGTTGCGTCTGAATTAAAAGCACTTTCACCTATTTGTAAACACATCGAAGAGTTTCCACCGGGTCATTACTTATACAGTAAAGACGGTGAGTTACGCCCATATTACGCGCGTGATTGGCAAACTTTTGATGCCGTTAAAAATAATGATGCTAAAGCAGAAGATGTAAAGGACGCATTAGAGGCAGCCGTTAAACGCCAATTAATGTGTGATGTACCCTATGGTGTTTTACTCTCTGGAGGTCTTGATTCATCAGTCATCTCCGCAATTACACAACGCTTTGCTGCAAAACGAATTGAAGATAATGACGAAAGTGACGCTTGGTGGCCTAAATTACATTCATTTTCAGTCGGTCTTGAAGGATCACCTGACTTAGCCGCGGCCCAAAAGGTCGCTGAGATGATTGGAACCGTGCACCACCCTATTCATTTCACAATACAAGAAGGAATAGACGCTCTAAAAGAAGTGATTTATCACATAGAGACGTATGATGTAACAACAATTCGGGCTTCAACACCGATGTATTTAATGGCGCGACAAATTAAAGCCATGGGAATAAAAATGGTGCTCTCTGGTGAAGGTGCTGACGAATTATTCGGTGGATACTTATACTTTCATAAAGCGCCAAATGCACAAGAGTTCCATGAAGAACTTAATCGTAAAGTGTCCAAGTTACACATGTTTGATTGTCTACGCGCTAACAAATCTATGGCGGCATGGGGTGTTGAAGCACGTGTGCCATTTTTGGATAAAGAATTTGTTGATGTGGCAATGCGCACCAACCCTGAAGCCAAAATGTGTAAAGACGGAAAAATTGAAAAACACATTTTACGCGAAGGTTTTGACGGCTATTTGCCCGATGAAGTTTTATGGCGTCAAAAAGAGCAGTTCTCTGATGGGGTTGGTTACAGCTGGATTGACACTTTAAAGGACTATGTAGCTGAGCAAGTAAGTGATCAAGATTTAGCGAATGCGAAATTTAAATACCCTATAAATACACCTGATTCTAAAGAAGCGTATTTTTATCGCTCAATTTTTGAGTCTCACTTCCCGGGGGATGCTGCAGCTAAGTGCGTACCACATGGTAAGTCAGTCGCTTGTTCAACACCTGAAGCACTAGCTTGGGATGCATCGTTTCAAAATAATGCTGATCCATCTGGGCGAGCTGCGGGTATTCACAATGATGCTTATACTAAGTAACTTTAGCTCTCAATAAATTTTATAAAGACTGTACAAACTTGTGCATTGTACGGTCTTTATTTTCTGCTAACATTAACATTTTGCTAGCCCTTGCTATTTATAAAATTTAAAAATGTGGTTATTTTAGCCTTTCCAAAACAAAAATATTCTCAACACTAAGCAAATTGTCATTTGAAAAGTATCTGATATTTTTATTTATCTTTTATTTTTGCCCTCCCCATGACAAATTTAACCTACTCCTGTAAGCTCTAAGAGTAATAATTAATATAAATTATGATTTTAAGGTTAAATTATTTACATTGATGAGTAAACTTCTACACTTATTCTAGTTCGTTCTTTTTAGTAAATGGTTCGTATACGAACCATACTTTAAATTTAATGCCAAATTTAGCTTAATACAAATCAAAATAAACAAATGAGGTTTTTCATGAGCGATAATCATGACAAATATAGCATTGATAATACTGATTACACTGTCGGTCAGGATAATGTGCAAAAATGGGGGTTTGATGTTCATAACCCGGTTTTTGGAACAAGCGCAGGTTTAATTCTAATTTTCTTAATCGCTGTTTTAGTCAGTGATCCACAAACTGCAAAATCCACTTTAGATGGCATTAAATTCGATATTATTAATCATTTTGATAGTTTTTTAATGTGGTCTGCCAATATATTTCTATTATTTTGTATAGGACTCATTCTTTCCCCCTACGGCAAAATTAGACTAGGCGGTGTTAATGCACGCCCAACTCACTCTCGCTTATCGTGGATGGCAATGCTGTTTGCAGCCGGCATGGGTATAGGTTTAATGTTTTGGGGCGTTGCTGAACCTGTTGCCTATTTTACTGGTTGGTATGAAACACCTTTAAACGTCACACCCAACACCCCTGAAGCTGCAAAGCTAGCGATGGGTGCAACTATGTTCCATTGGGGCTTACACCCATGGGCAATTTATGCTGTTGTTGCATTATCACTTGCCTTTTTTACTTACAATAAAGGTTTACCTCTGTCTATTAGATCAATTTTCTATCCAATACTTGGGGATAAAACATGGGGTTGGCCAGGTCATATCATTGATATTTTGGCAGTATTAGCAACTTTATTTGGCTTAGCTACTTCACTTGGACTAGGTGCACAACAGGCGTCAGCTGGTATTAACCATGTTTTCGGCTTGGAGTCTGGTGTTGGTTTACAAATACTGGTTATTGCTGTTGTCACACTACTGGCTGTGATTTCTGTTGTCCGTGGTATTGATGGCGGTGTGAAACTTCTAAGTAATGTAAACATGCTGATCGCATTTATCTTAATGACTTTTGTATGTCTTGTTGGTTTCGCTGCTGCTGTTGGCAATATTCCTACCACGGTAATGGGCTATGTTGAGAATATCATTCCACTGAGTAATCCTCATGGGCGTGAAGATGAAACCTGGATGCATGGTTGGACTGTATTTTACTGGGCTTGGTGGATATCGTGGTCACCGTTTGTTGGTATGTTTATCGCTCGTGTGTCTGAAGGACGTACTATTAGAGAGTTTTTAACAGCTGTGTTACTCATCCCAACTTTAGTCACCATATTGTGGATGTCGATTTATGGCGGTATTGCCATCGATCAAGTTGTCAGTGGCATTGGTAAGCTAGGTACTGACGGTTTAACGCAAGTGCCTCTTGCTATGTTTGAAATGTTTGATGAACTTCCTATGGCCAAGCTACTTTCATTTACTGCGGTTGTTTTGGTTTTGGTATTTTTTATTACTTCTTCGGATTCAGGCTCACTTGTAATAGACTCGATTACAGCAGGTGGCAAAGTTGATGCGCCTGTACCACAGCGTATATTTTGGGCATCTGTTGAAGGTGCAATTGCGGCCACCTTGCTTTGGGTGGGAGGCACTCAGGCTATGGAAGCTTTACAAGCTGGCGCTGTGTCTACTGGTCTGCCATTTACCGTTGTGCTGTTATTAATGTGTGTTAGCTTATTAATGGGTTTAAAGACAGAACCGAGAAGCTAAGTAACATTTACAAATAAGAACGCCGCATTGATTGCGGCGTTTTTTATACCCATAAATCACTTAGCGGTGTGTCAATGCGATAGTGATAGGCCAACTGAGCTTGTAATAACTCTGCTGTAGCCAAGGCATCCGTTAATGCATTGTGGTTGTTATAAGCGGGTAAAGAATATCGTGAACGCGAATCCGCTAACCTCACTGAATCAAGCTTTTGATTTAGTACTCTTCCTAACAGACCTTGTCGTGCTTTTAGTGCCCTTTTTTCCAATTCCATTGTATCAATAACCGCAAACTCAAGTCCTTCATTTAAACGCTCTTTTAAGGCATGGTAAAGAAAATGCCGTTCAACGGCAGCAAAGTGAACCACAATTACCTTGCCTGATAAAGCAGTGAGTAAGGGGGTTATAATTTCGGAAAAATCAGGGGCCTGATTTACCTCAGAGTGTGTAATGCCATGGATTACTATTGAGTCTTCAGCCAAAGTTTGTCTGGGCTTTACCAACCATTGCTGGCTGTCGCGACACCGAATACGCTGAGTATTAAATGGCACTAATCCAACACTGACAATATCATTATTTAAATAATCTAAACCCGTCGTTTCAAAATCAAGCGCAACCATAGGTACTTCGCTAATTGGCATTGATGGCTTGTCTACAACGCGCTGATAAAAATCATGAACCGGTTTTGTTTTGCATTGATTTAGTAGCTGCTTATAACGATTGGGCCAGCTTAGCATTTAACCTCCTTCACTATTTAATAGACACATTTGTAGAGTACTTAAATTTAAGAAAATTCTGTGCTTTATCCAAAATTGCAAAGGCCTCTTTAAGATTTCGTTGCTCAAATGGTGATAGCAGATGGGGTTCTAAGTCATTATCGGGTTGTTCATTGAGCTGCTCAATTTGCCATGCTTGATGCCTAATACGGATCATAGCAATGTACTCCAGTGCATCTCTTAAGTCTTGCGCTTTTCCTTGCGGAAGTAATTTAGACTCAATAATATCTTCAAGTCGCTCAAAAGAATTCTGCTTTCTAGAACCGATAGCCAAGGCATGTACACGTATCACATCTGATAGCGGTGCTGTACCACGTCGTTTTAAATTCATAGAACGTTTATGTTGGCCGTTATGCTCAAGTACAAAGTCTTTAAAAAAACCAAGTGGAGGGGTTCTGTTTCGGGCATTATGCGCCATATTGACAAGAAAACGTTTATTTTTCCGCCCTTCTTGGGATATAAACCGTTTTAATTCATCTGCCCATTTTAACTTCCCATACACGCCATCTAAATCAAAGAAAATTGAACTATTTAGTAAGGCTTGAGGTTTAGGCTCTGCAATCCATTGGGCAAACTGTGCTTGCCACTGGGATTTTGTTAAACGCCATTTTTTAAACGAAGCCATGATCTCACCGTCGCAATACGTATAACCACATTGCGCTAATCCGTCACAGACAAAATCCGCCAGTTTTTGAAAGTATTCATTATGCAACGACTCATCAAAACTGTTATCTAATATGAGTGCATTGTCTTGATCTGTTACGATGAGTTGTTCATCGCGAGCCATAGATCCTAATGCTATAAAGCAGTAAGGAATAGGAGGTGGGCCAAACTTTTCCTCAGCTAATACTAATAACCGCTGCTTAAACGTGCGCCCTATTACCGCCATTGCAGTACCAATCATATGTGAATTTGCATCTTCATTTACCATACGTACAAAAACACTAGGCAGCTGGCGTGCATAATAAGCTAAGTCTTCAACCGATTGCTGAGCAAGGATGCCACGTACTAGCAACAAACTGCTTTGTGACTCATAGCGTAGAACGTCGGATAACGAAATCACACCAATGGGCTTTTTCTTAACCACAACGGGAAGATGATGAATATTATCCCTGAGCATGGCTAGTACCGCCTCAAATATATAGGCGTTGCTATCAAGTAGGATTAAGTCAGTTTGCATGATTGATTGCGCAGTGAGGGTAAAGCTTTTGCCTTGCGCAATTACTTTAGTCCTTAAGTCCCTATCAGTAATTATTCCAACTACTTGACCATCATCGTCTTCAGGATCGTCACTTACGAGTTTGTCACAGTCGGTTACTAGAACAGATGACACTGACTCGCTTGTCATAATTTGCGCTACTGTTTGAATGCTGGCATCTTTTGCAACGGTAACAGCTTCACGATGAAGAAGAGATTTAACTTTAGCTGTTGTTAAGTCATTGCTATCAGCCTGCTCTACAATGGCTTGGTGCAATCTAACTGTACCACTCGCTTCAAAGAAATCAGCAAACACTTCATATTTATCGCAGTACTTATTAAATACCGACACATCAATACAATACACTAAAGTATCTTCAAGAGCCTTTGCAGGGTAACGAACTTTGCGGTTCATTAATAATCCCATTTGGCCGAAGATTCCACCGACGGTCAAACGATTATATAACTCTCCATCACGGCGATAGATTTCAACCGACCCGCTGCGAATTATATATAAATCATTAATGTCATCACCCAAATTTAAAATTGGGCTACCTGAACGATAGTAAGCAACTTCTATTTCACCTGAAAGTTGATTTAATGCATCGTCAGGTAATTCATCAAATGGTGCATGTTCACGAAGAAACGTGGCTATATCAACATGTTCGGCCTGCATAAACTAATCCTACTGAGTGCTTTACATCTATTGTGAGCCTTAACGACTATTTTT
Source organism: Pseudoalteromonas sp. 3D05 (assembly GCF_002723455.1). GTDB lineage: Bacteria > Pseudomonadota > Gammaproteobacteria > Enterobacterales > Alteromonadaceae > Pseudoalteromonas. The sequence goes on from NZ_PDUS01000002.1 coordinate 142,269, forward strand.
ACAAAAAATAGCCGTTAAAAATATTTCGGGTCTGTTTACCTTTCAAGGTTAAATTTGCAGTAGTCTGTTTGGTATTTAGGCAGGCAGCGCCTATGTGGTGTGGTATTCCCCATAAATAGGCGATAACGCAGCATCAATGGTAAAAAGGCGCTGCCCTTCGGGTTCAGCCTAGGGGCGATTTACGCTTTGTAGCTCGGTTTTGACTCAGCCCACTAGGTTACAAACCTCGCAGCGCGATTAAACCGCCCCTATTTTAAACAAATTTTAATCCGCAAAGGTCAACAGACCCTGATAGATCAAGCTTGCTCTAGCTCTTGTGCAAGTTGATTAGTTTCATCGCCACGAGGTTTAGTAAAACGCGCCAACCCAAGATAGATAACAGGAGTCAGATAAAGGGTGAATAATACCGCTAACCCAAGACCACCGAAAACAACCCACCCAATGGCGTTTCTCGCTTCTGCACCAGCCCCTGTTGACAAGATAAGTGGCAATGCACCTAATAGGGTTGATATCAATGTCATCGTAATCGGACGTAATCGAACCAACGCTGACTGCTCAACGGCTTTTCGTACGCTAAGACCTTGATCACGTAATTGGTCAGCAAACTCAACAAGTAAAATCGCATTTTTAGCAATCAAGCCAATTAGCATGACGAGTCCAATTTGAGAATAGATATTTAATGAAGTACCCGTTAAGTAAAGTGCTAAAATGGCGGAAGTAATTCCAAATGGGACTGTTATCATAACAACAATTGCACTGTTCACATTTTCAAACTGTGCTGCTAGCACTAAAAACACAATTAAAAATGCCAATATATAGGTCATAAAGACTTCGTTAGACGTTTCTTCAAAGGTAAGGGCTTCACCTTTAAAAGCTAACGTTATCCCATCAGGTAAAGTTTGTTGGGATATATCACGAAGTTGAGTTACAAGTGATGCTATGGTCATCGATTCTGGTAATTCCATACTGAGTTCAATAGCACGACGTTGAGCATGTCTTTCTAATTCGGCTGCCACGCCCTCCTCTGTTATTTTAGCGACACTACTTAGAGGCACCAACTGTCCATTATTAGCGCTCACATAAAGGTTGGCAAGATCGCTGGGATCGCGAATTGTTTGGTTCTGTGATTGCAGCATAATTGGGATAGATTGATCGCCAATATTTAAATCTGCCACATCATCACCATTAATAGCAGCACGGAGAGTAATCGCAATATCGTTTAATGAAACACCTAATTCATCAGCCCGGCGTCTGTCGATATTTACACGTAGCTGAGGTTGCGATGGCTGATAAGATACACGCACAGAACCCACATCTGGGATTTGCTGTTCAACTTTTGCTGCAAAATCCTGAGCGGCAGAAAATATCTGCTTATAATCTTGGCCTAGTAAAGCCAATTCTATACCGCCACCTTGACCACGAAGGTTTAAACTATTTGAACCATTAGGGTATGCGGGAGCACCAGGGATACCCGTCAGCGGACCACGAATTTTATTGATGATTTCTTGTTGTGTAAAATGGCGTTCGTCCCAATGCTTAAGTGGCACTGTAATAAAAACAATGTTCGGATCCCATTGACCTACCACAGTGTAAATAGATTCTATTTCACCACTTTCAACAAATGGCAGAAGTATATCTTCCATTTTTATGGCTTGCCTATCCATAAAGTTAAGCCCGACACCATCAGGTCCACGGGAGAATATACGTATTTTACCTCTGTCTTCAGTTGGAAGAAGTTCATTTTCCAAATTAAAATACAGCGCACCAGAGCCACCTGCCACCAGTAAGCACGTAATGAGTGTTACCCAAGCATGATCAAGTACCCAGTGGATTGTTTTAGTATAAACACCTGCTAGCCAATGGCCTAGTTTTGCAAAAGGATGCCAACCGCCTTGTTTTAATTTTAGTTTTGAAGTCAGCGCGGGCACTAAAGATAACGCCACGAAACTAGAGATAATAACTGCACCGGCTAAAACCCCACCAAACTCTCTAAACAACCGCCCTGCTGTTGAAGGCAAAAAAGCAATAGGTATGAATACTGCTGCTAACACGGCAGTGGTCGCTATAACAGCAAAAAACACTTCACGAGTACCTATAACAGCTGCTGCACGTCTGCCTAACCCAAGCCCTCGTTGTCGCTGAATATTCTCACTCACAACAATTGCATCATCAACGATTAAACCGGTTGCTAATACCAATGCCAGTAAGGTTAATATATTAATTGAAAAACCAAGTGCCCATATCAACGCAAGAGAGCCAACTAACGCCACAGGGATAGCAAATGCAGGTACCAAAGTTGCGCGCCAAGAGCCAATAAACACCCACAACGTAACGATAACCAATAGAATAGTTAAAATAAGAGAGCTAATAACTTCATCGACAGAACTACGAATAAATTGGGCATCATCAGAGGTTAATGTAAATTCTAGTTCAGGAAAACGGGTTCTCATTTTATCAAGTAGGTTAAGTACTTCATCTGATATCTCGATAGTATTAGATTGTGCTTGGCGAATAACTTCCATACCAATCACAGGTTGGCCATTTAAGCGTACCATCGAACGCGGATCTGCAGGACCGAAGTATACTGCAGCAATATCACCTATACGTGTGTTATCACGTATTATCATATCGCTCACTTGCTCCGCTGTAATAGATGTTGCATCAGCACGCACAATAACTTGCTGATCTGTTGACTTTAAACTCCCTGCCGGCACATCAAACGGAGCTTGACGAAGTACTTGTGCAACATCAGGGACTGTTAGGTTAAAGCTGGCTAATTTAAGAGGATCTAATCTTACCCGCAATACACGTTGACGATCACCATTTAAGCGTACATCAGCAACACCTGGAATGGTTAAAAATTGCGGCGCTAAATCAACTTCAACCAGTTCAGTTAATTCCTCAAGTGCAATGCTATTACTTGATACTGTTAACGAGACAACAGCTTCAGCATCATTATCTGCTTTAATGATTGATACTCGTTCAACTTCTTCTGGTAATTCGCGCTGCACACGCGCTACAGATTCACGCGTTTCGTTAGCTGCATCATCTAAATTAATACCGGGTCTAAATTGCACAACTATTCGCGCGTTGCCCTCTTCACTTTGAGCACGAATTGTTTTAACGCCACTTACGCGAGCAACAGCACCTTCTAGTTTACTGGTCACTTCAGTGTCGACAGTTTCTGGTGAACCACCTGGGAAAGACGCTGAAACAGTAATTCGGGGTTGATCCACGTCAGGTAGTTCTCGCACTTCGACACCTGCGATTGCTGCAATACCCGCGATAATGATTAATAGATTCAGAACAACAATAAGGATAGGTCTACGGATTGCCATCGATGGCAAATCTTGCATCAGCGGTTGCTGTTTCATACCTACTCCTTAGAACTAGCTATAGGTGATAAAAAAGTGAGCTCTTGCTGTGGACGGAGTCTTTGCACACCTTCTACAACCAAGGTGTCATTTTCATCCAGACCACCTGACACTAACAACCTACCTGCAAGGCGTTGCTGTATTTTAACATCGACTCGGGTTGCTTTATTGTCCTTACTAACCCATACATAAGGACCGGTCGCGCCCCAGAGTAATGCAGCTTCAGGTACTGCTGCATAATTATTACCTAAAACTTCAATGTAAACTCTAAAACTCATTCCTGGAATGTAAGCATTATTTTCGTTATTTAACTTAGCTTTTACCCGCATGGTACGTGTTTGCGGGTTTATTCTTGAATCTAGGTACGCAATTTCAGCATTGACCTTTTTACTACCTTGCCACGGGATAACCGATACACTGGCGTCATTGCGTAACATTTGAATTGCAGATTCAGGGGCATCAAAATTAATATATAGAGATTGTGTGTCATCAATACTTGCAATAGCGGTTTGTGACGTGATTCTATCTCCCACTTCAATATCAGTCAGTCCCATCACACCGTCAAATGGCGCTCGAACTTGCCGATCTTCATACTCTGTCTCAGCTTGAGTTAAGGTAACTTTAGCAAGCTGTGTCACTGTTTTAGCATCATCTAAATCGCTTTGCGGAACAGCGCCTTTAGCGTGGCTTTGCATTAAGCGCTTTTGAATTCTCTGGCTGTCAGCTAATTTGATTTTAGCCTCTTCAAGTGCCGCTTTTTGTCTGCGAGAATCAAGCTCCAACAATACTTGGCCTGCTGTTACTTTATCACCCGGCTTAAAATGCACCGCAGTCACACGGTCCCCTACGGCCGGGTATAAAATGACAGAGCGGATTGCTTCTGTATTACCCACAGCCTGAACCTGTTCTTTTGCACGTTCCATTTCAACCGCTTTAACGATGACATTGGCAGCTACAGCGTGCTTGCTCAGGCTACTTAAAATACCAATAAGAATGAATAAAAGAACACGATGTTTCAAAGTAATACCTAATTAATAATTATTTTCATTATGGTACGCAGTGTAACAGCTAATTGATCAATAAAAAGGCGAGTACGATTAACTGGCTAAACAATAAGATGAATGTGTTTTGATTTTGAGTAAATTAGTTATTTTATGTCATGCATAGTTATTAAAAGTGTCGTTTTAACGTCATGATATTTATTTAACGTGGTAATTATTACACCGCGAGTAACTGAAATGGATAAAAAAGAAAATACGTCAAATGTGTATTACCCTGCAGTATGGATATCGGATGTACACCTAGGTTATAAAGATTGCCAAGCCAATTACTTATTAGACTTTTTAAACCGAATCGATTGTGGCACGCTTTATTTAGTCGGTGATATTGTTGATTTATGGTCAATGAAACGACAGTTTTATTGGCATCAAAGTCACTATGAAGTATTAGCGTGCATTCAACGTAAAGCCCAATCGGGTACACGCGTGATTTATATACCCGGTAATCATGATGAAACTTTTCGTTATTATGTCAACAACACATTATTTGGTGTAGAAGTTCATCAGCAATTTATTCACACCACAGCGGCAAACAAACGCTTTTTACTGCTCCATGGCGATGATTTTGACTCTGCTACACGGTATAACAAATTTATTAGTCTAGTTGGTGATGCAGGCTATGACTTACTGTTATTTTTAAACCGTTGGACTAATCGAACTCGTCGGCTATTTGGTGGACACTATTGGTCACTCGCCTCATGGATAAAGGCACGTGTCCATAAAGCTAGAGAAGCAATAGAGGCTTTTGAAAAAGCAGCGGTTCATGAAGCTAAGCGCCAAGGAGTGGATGGCATAATTTGTGGTCATATACATCACCCACAACTGAAAGTTGTTGATGGTATTGTCTACTGTAATGATGGTGATTGGATAGAGAACTGCACCGCCCTAGTCGAAAATGATAATGGCCGAATAGAATTAATTCATTGGTCAGAAAAACAAACTGTGCTCGAATCCGCAGACATTACTGATCTACAAGATACTAAATCAGCGGCTTAAGCTCATTGTTTACTCAATTTTAAGTGGTGAGCTTACCCCACCACTTAAAATCAAATTAGAATAGGGTCTGTTTAATCACGGCGCGAGGTTTGTAACCTAATGGACTAAGTCAAAACCGAGCAAAGCTTGTGCGTCCTGCTCACGCCCCTTACCACACCATCCATGTAGGCAACAAAGCGTAAATCGACCTTAGGCAGAACCCGAAGGGCAGCACCTGTTTAAGGGTAATAACCACACCAAACAGACTGCTGCAAATTTAACCTTGAAAAGTAAACAAACCCTAAACTTCACATATCATCTTCGTTAGCACATAGCGATATTCGCGTTCAGCCACGGTTACCTAAACAGTACTTCTTCTTTGTTAAACCACTTAACACAAAAAGCAAGTAGCGCACCTGCCACAATAACGGTTGCTAAGAATATTAAACCCAATAATGTATAATCTATCGTTCCTTTAATTATTTCTTTTATTGCTAGCGCAACGTTAGTCACAGGCACAAATGCTGTTTTTGCTGTAAGTTCTACATTTGGTAACAATGCAATAATAATTGGGAATATGACTCCCATTGTTAATGGTGTCATGTAGTTCTGCGCTTCTTTGAACGATCTGGCATAAATTGAAATTGCTAACGCTAGCGATGAGAAAATAGCGGCGATAGGTAAAAGGAGTATAAATATTAATGCCAAATCAATCACTTTGAGTGAACTAAACGCCGTTTTAATGACAGCCAAATCAATAAAGGTAATTGCGATACTTATCCAAACTCCCATACTAAGTACGGTTATTGTGGTGGTCGCTATAGATGCAGCCAATAAAGTAACAAACTTACCTAGCACAAGCTGAGTACGTGTAATTGGGGTAAGTAACAGAGTTTCTAATGTACCCCGCTCCTTTTCGCCTGCACCTAAATCAATAGCCGGATACGTCGCCCCCATTAATACTAATGGAATGAGTAAATAAGGAATAAATCCGCCTATCTTTTCACCTAGATTCTCACGTTTATCTGCGGTATCAACTTTAACAACTTCAATGGGGTTTAAAACCGCAGCCTGTTGTTCTTCAGTAATACCAAATGATAAAAGCTTTTGTTGTTGAAGCTTATTGCCAAAATCATTTGCCAGTTCTGACACTCTATCAAACAAAAAGTTGATGGCTTTTGCATCATTGTAAACGACTTCCCATTTACTTTGCTTAGCCTCATCCAAGGCTTTCTTAGCGTCAGTGGGAAGGTATATACCCATGTCAATAGTACCCGCTTTTACAGCTGCTGTTAGGTCTTCAACGCTAGTAAATGTTTGTTCGCCTTTATAAAGCTCAAAGCTTTTATGGTAAAACACTTTATCTGTGAATTCTTGTGCGTAATGACCGTTTATAATTGCGTAGGTGTGAACTTTTTGTTCAGCCTCAAGCGCAGCTTGTGAGCTCATAAACGCCATAACACCAAACAAAAGCGGGAAAATAAGCACCGGGAGTGCCACGATAAATATAAGTGTTTTTTTATCGCGTAAAAGCTCTCTAAGTTCCTTTTTAAATACTTCAAACATCTGCTTTCTCCATTAAAATATTCATAAATGCTTGATTAAGTTCATCGCTATTACCTGCCTGCTTGAATTCTTCTAAGCTACCATCAAAGCAACTTACACCTTCATTAATTACAGCGACACGATCACAAAGCAGTGCAACTTCATCTAAGTGGTGAGTAGAGAAAATAACTGGCGTGCCTTGCTCTTTAAGTCCCTTTATAAATTTGATAACCGTTTGGGTTGTCATAATATCAAGACCAGTTGTTGGCTCATCAAGCACCACAACCTCGGGGTGATGAACAACAGCCCGAGCAATATTTGCTTTTTGTTTCATGCCTGTTGATAGGTTTTCAGCGCGCTTATCAATAAAACTGTGCATATCCAGTAAATCAAACAGTTCCTCACAGCGCTCTTTAATATCAGCTTTATTCATGCCATGTAATTTAGCAAAATATTCAATATTTTCTTTAACGGTTAAACGGCCATAAAGACCTGTACTACCAGACAAAAAACCTATTGATTTACGCCCTAGTAAAGGTTTTTTCACTATATCTGCATCCGCAATATGAATACTTCCTTCATCTGGCTTTAGTGCAGTTGAAATCATTCGTAAAGTGGTCGTTTTACCTGCCCCATTGGGACCTAAAAGACCGAGCACTTCACCTTTTGAACAGCTAAAACTAACGTCACGTACAGAATGAAAAAAGTCTTTATCTTCACGCGGGTCGACTTTATCCACTTTATTTTTTTTGTGATCCTTAGTTAGCTTAAATTTTTTCTTAAGCCCTATGACTTCAATCATTAGCGTATCCTTCGTTTAGGTCTAAAGTAGTCAGTGTTACTGTAGAATTCACTGTTTTTATTATCCTCGTGCCAACCTGGCACACCCAGTAATGGTAGAGGTGATAACAGGCTGTTATCTTGGAGACAATCGTTATTTTCAATCATCTCACAAAGCACAGTATCTAGGTACGCATATTGTGCAACTAAATCTTTACAAAATGTGTCACTTGGCACTTTTACGAATAAGGCTTTTCCTGTTAGTCCTATATACGGTTTAGTTAGCATTTCATAATTTGCGTGACCAAACATAAAGGGCGAAATACTTTTACCCCACTCACCTCGTAAATCCACAAATGCTTCATGCCACTGATGATTACGCAAACGTGTAGGCCACATATCATCTGTAACTGCCAGAATAACGCCACATTCATCAAAAAGCGTTAAAGCGTTACGGTGCTTACTTCTTTGTTTTGTACCATGCAAGTTTATCTCTTGCACATGACGTTTATTTAACAATGATTTCGTTTTAGGGAATAAACACCAGATAAAACCACCGAATAAGTCATGCCAATTTTTTTGTCGTGTGGGGACTAAACCGGTGTCAAAAATTATTTGCTCGTAATACCGCTCTTCTGCACTAAAGTAATCATCTTCTTTAAAAACGATCGGTCTATTATTGGCATTTGTTGCATTCAAAAAACCATCAAACCAACTACAACTAGGCCAATCTGATTGTTCATTTAATTTAAACAACTTATTGAGATGATCAAATGCACCTGAGCTTACTAATTCACAATGCCATTGCTCATAAGGGGTAAACCGCTTCATGAGTACCTTTTGCTTTACAACTATGTTTATTCAGTTTACCGCAAAAACTGGTTCTCTTTAATAGTTCTTCATATACTGGTTGTACTTAAAACAAAAAAAGAGTGACTATGAATCGTTATTTTTCTCTTACATTGCTTGCAAGTGCTGTGCTTGCAGGATGTGCAACAACAAGTCTCACTTCTGAAGATGTTGAAAAAGGCTACCAATCAATTAATGCTGAGCAATTAGCTGAGCATGTTAAAGTATTGGCATCAGATGAGTTTGGTGGCAGAGCCCCTTCTTCTAAAGGTGAAGAACTGACGCTTGCTTATTTAACCGACCAATTCAAAAAAGTGGGTTTTGAACCGGGTAACGGCGATAGCTTTTTACAAGAAGTACCGCTAGTTTCACTTGAAGCTGACTCTGACATGGTTTTAACCATTGGTGGGAAAGACTACCAGTATAAGAAAGACATGGTAATGGGCAGTAGCCGTATCAGCGAAAGCGAAGGAATCAAAGATTCTGAACTTGTGTTCGTAGGTTATGGTGTAAATGCACCAGAATACAACTGGAATGACTATGAAGGCCTTGATGTAAAAGGTAAAACAGTTGTAATGCTGGTTAATGATCCTGGTTTTGCTACTAAAGACCCTGCTTTGTTCACCGGTGATGCAATGACCTATTATGGTCGTTGGACATACAAATATGAAGAAGCGAGCCGTCAAGGTGCTGCTGGTGCAATTATAATCCATGAAACTGCGCCAGCCTCTTACCCTTGGTCTGTTGTTGAAAATTCTTGGAGTGGTGAACAGTTTGGGTTCCAAAAAGAAAATAACAACATGGACCGTGTTGCTGTTGAAGGTTGGGTCACGACTGACGTAGCAAAAGAGCTGTTTACAAAGGCCGGCCTTGATTTTGATAGTGCTAAAGCGAATGCAGCTAAAGGGGCTTATCACGTAGACATGGGTGATTTAACAGCTTCTGTTGCGGTTAAAAACACCATTAAAACTTCGATTTCATATAATTTTATCGCTACTTTACCAGGCAGCGAAAAACCGGATGAGCATATTATCTATTCTGCTCACTGGGATCACCTTGGCACAGATAAAAACCGTAAAGGCGATCAAATTTATAACGGCGCTCACGATAATGCAACCGGAACAGGTGGCATGATTGAAGTAGCTGAAGCATTTTCAATGTTACCGCAAAATCCTAGCCGTTCAATTACCTTTTTAGCCGTTACGGCTGAGGAACAAGGTCTTTTAGGCTCAAAGTATTACGCAGCTAACCCTGTAATACCAGCTACAAAAACAGTGGCTAATATCAATATGGATAGCTTAAATTTATTAGGAAAAGTAAAAGATATCAGTGTTGTTGGTATCGGAAAATCTGAAATGGATGTGCTTTTAGAGAACGCAGCTAAAAAACAAGGCCGTGTTGTATCGGGCGATCCTAAACCATCATCTGGTGGATATTACCGTTCTGATCACTTTGCTTTTGCAAACATGGGTGTACCTGCCATGTATGCTGGTGGAGGAAGCGAAGCGTTTGATGAAGAAACAGCAAATTATCGTAAACGTATGAGCTTGGTTTTACGTGGTTGTTACCATCAACCTTGTGATAGGTACCGCGATGAGTGGGATTTATCGGGTGCAGTTCAAGACTTACAATTGTTCTATCAAGTAGGCTTTGATATCTCTGAACAGCCTCAATGGCCTAAATGGAATGAAACGTCTGAGTTCCAAAGAACTAAATGATATTGATTTTTATTTAGATTAATTATAAAGTGCAACCTACAGAATTTTTAGGTTGCACTTATGATTACTTACACATTACCAAAGATTTTTACTTCTCTTAATAGACAGCCTATCTTTTCAAACAAACGTTTTTTACTGCCGATCATTTTATTGATTTGTTTGCTTTACCCTCCTCTGCGCCAGATATCAATGGCGGCAATGAGCGATGCTTTTTTCCAAGTAAGTGTATTTGTTGCGGCAACTTTGTTTATTTATTATTTTGCAATCGAAAAACTACCACAACTGGAACTTGCTTACTTAAACGCAAAATCACCCGTGTTAGAGCTTAGCTTTGCAGCTTTCCTAGGCGCATTACCTGGGTGTGGAGGTGCAATTATAGTGGTGACACAGTTTACTAAAGGACAAGCCAGTTTTGGCTCCGTAGTCGCAGTTTTGACTGCTACTATGGGAGATGCGGCATTTTTATTAATAGCCACACACCCATTGGATGGACTCAAAATGATGTGTATCGGCTTGATTGTTGGTGTAATAAGTGGCTATTTAGTCAACATTATACACAACCGTGATTTTTTAGTGCCGCCAGTAAAAAAGACTCAGCAGACGTGTAATTTACAGTACAACAAGGCAATTGTATTTAGTAAGTCTATCTGGAAAGTTACTTTGCTGCCCAGCATTATTATTGCGCTGCTTATGGCGTTCAATATCGATTTGAATCAATTTGGTATAACAGCTAACGACGCAATAACCGCTTTTGGAGCTGGCATGGCTTTATTTGCAGTAGTCACTTGGGCTTTGTCATCCAAAGGAAAAAGTTATCAACAAATAACCAGCGAAGAAGACTCTCCAAAGCCTCCTTCTAAGCTCTACAAAGTATTGCAAGATACTCACTTTGTCACAGCGTGGGTTGTTGCCTCATTTATGCTATTTGAAATACTGTTAGCGTTTACAGGGATTGAATTAAAAGTATGGTTTTCACACTTTGCCTATTTAGCCCCTTTGATTGCAGTATTCATTGGTTTTTTACCTGGTTGTGGACCGCAAATAATCGTAACGACGTTGTATATACAAGGTATTATTCCCTTTAGTGCACTTGCAGCTAATGCCATATCAAATGATGGGGATGCGCTTTTTCCGGCGATCGCAATGGCCCCCAAGGCTGCATTAATAGCGACACTATACTCGGCAATACCCGCATTACTTGTCGGGTATGGGCTGTATTTTTATGGAACATAACGCCAAAAAACATAAAGGGCGCCCAGTCTCGGTGTATTAATTGCCCAAGACTTTTGCCGGATCAACTCTAGTGGCTTGCCATGCAGGATAAATAGTGGCTAAAACAGCCAACGTGAAGGTCACTATAATTGTAACTATAATATCTTGCCACACTAACTTACTCGGTAAAAACTCTATAAAATACACACCTTGTAATGGATTAGCCCCAGCTAGTTGGCTTAGCCAATTAAATAAGCTGCTAATATTCAGTGCCACCAGTATGCCAATAACACTGCCTAAAACAACCCCAACAAAGGCTTGCGTAAGCCCCTGCATCACAAAGGTAGCTAGAATAGTGCTGTCTTTAGCGCCCATGGTTTTAAGTATCGCTATGTTAGATTGCTTTTCGCGTACTTCCATGACTAAAGAAGACACTATATTGAAGCTGGCCACTGCAATAATAAGAAATACAACAATGTAGACAATGGTACGCACCATTTGAATATCTTGATACAAGCTTCCTTGCGTTCTAAACCAGCTAGAAATATACACATAATCCGGAATGGTTTGCCCTACTCGCAAGGCTATTTGGTGGGCATAAAATACATCATTGACTTGCAGTCTCAATCCAGTGACCTGTTGTTCATCGTAACCTAGTAAAGACTGCGCTTTTTTAAGGTGAATAAATGCTGCCGAGCTGTCAATTGGACCACCCATTTTAACAATACCAACCAGCGTTAAAGTTACACGTTTAGGGGCTAAAATATCATTACTTGTTTGATTTACTTGTGGGATCAACAAAGTGACAGAATCACCACGCTGTAACGCCAGTTGCTCGACAATTTGCGAACCTAGTATGACCTCTTCGGTGTTTATTTGGTCAATTAGTTTACCTTGAATGAACTGGTTTATTGATGAAACGTTTTTTTCAAGCTCAGGACTTACTCCCCGTACCTCGACCGCTTTCAAATCACTTTTGTACTGCGCCATTCCATTCACACTAATGAAAGGAGCGGCGCCGGTAACACTGGCTTGTTTTTGTAAGTTTTCAACTTTACTTGTCCACTGCTCGATAGGTCGACTCGGCGCAACATATTCAACTTGCGGCACTACACTCAATAAGCGGTGCACTAACTGTTGCTCAAAGCCATTTATGACAGACAGCGCAACGATTAACACTGCCACACCTAATAAAATACCAATGGTAGAAGCTTTAGCAATAAATGTGACAAACCCATTTTGTCGTTCGCCAGCACCTGCTTGCGTTCGAAATCGTTTACTCAAATAAGCACTAAGCAACATGGCTGCTCTCTTTTATTGCAATTTTACCTTCGTCTAAATAGGCAATCTTGCCAAGTTTGTCAGCTAGTTCTAAATCGTGTGTGACTACAACAAAGCTTGTATTGAGCGTGCTATTAAGCTCTTTAATTAAATCGTAAATCTTAATCGCATTTTGTTTATCAAGGTTCCCCGTAGGCTCATCGGCTAATACCAGTGCAGGGTTGGTTACAAGAGCACGCGCAATTGCTACGCGTTGTCTTTCTCCGCCTGAAAGCGCGGAAGGTTTGTGTAAACTACGATGAGATAAGCCAACTTTTTCTAACATGGCGAGTGCTTGAGTATTGGCTTTTTTAGCACTATGGCCTTTGATTAACAGCGGCATTGCAACATTTTCTACCGCATTAAATTCCATTAACAGATGATGAAATTGATAAATGAAACCTAAATTTTCGTTTCTAAACTTAGCCTGCTCCTTTCGTGAAAGATCAGCAACGCGTTGTCCTTTAATTTTTGCAATACCATCAGTTTGGCTATCCAAAGTACCAAGGATATGCAGTAAGGTACTTTTCCCGGAGCCTGAGCTACCTACTATTGCAAGCATTTCACCTTGAGTAAGCCTTAGGTTAACGCCTTTTAACACTTCAACTTGGTTCTCACCATCTTGATAAGATTTACTTAATTTTTCACACTCAATAACAAAATCATTCATAACGCAGTACCTCTGCAGGGCTAACTTTGGCGGCCTTTATTGCCGGGTATAAGGTCGCTAAAAAACTCATAACAATACTTCCCAGTGCAATCAATATTAAACTTGAAACATCAAATATCACGGGTAATCGAATACCTGTAAGTACATTTAATCCAATAGCAGATAATACCTCGTTTATATTTGCACTGAGTAATATCCCCAGTACGGCTCCTATGCTGGTCCCTATCAGCCCGTTGTATAATCCTTGAATCATAAATACATGTTGAACTTGGTTCGGTGTTAAACCTAAGGTCTGTAAAATCGCAACTTCACTTTGCTTTTCACTCACCATCATAGTTAAGGCAGAGACGATATTAAACACAGCCACCAACACAATAAGCGCCAACAACATCGACATAATTCGCTTTTCCATTGCAACGGCAGCAAATAGTGTGCCTTGAGATTGACGCCAATCGGTTATTTCAAAGTTTTTAAATAAGTGTGTACTTTCAGTAAAATCATCAATTAAAAAAGGGTCTTTCAATGAAATACTTAAATTAGGAGCAACTGAATTTGCTTGTTTAAGAACACGCTGTAAAGATTCGCCGCTGGTAAATGCAAGGCCCATATCAATTTCAGACCCTGTCTCGTATATGGCAGCCACCGTAAATAGTCGTTGGCTTGGTACACGTCCAAGTGGTGTGTATGTGCTAGCATTAGGCATAATCACACGCAACTTGTTACCTAAAGAAATATTTAATTTTCGAGCTAAATATCGACTAATAGCAATATTGTAGCGAACAGATAAAACTTGTTCCCATTGCCCCTGTACAATTTTGTCGCTGATTTTGTAAAGCGAGGCATTATCGTCGTAAAGACCCTGTAATAAAACACCATGTAAATCTTTGTTGGTTTGCAATATTGCTTCACCGTGGCGATATAAACTGACGTTTTTAACAAATTTAGATGACAAAATGTCAGCCTGTAAGCGTTGCATTTGGTCGTGTGTTTTGTCTTCTGATGACACTTCAACATGAGGTATGAGGCCCAACATATTTGATTTTAAATTATTTTCAAAACCATTCATAACAGAGCTAACGGTATAAAGCGCCATCAAACCAATCGCAATGCCGGCAATAGAAAAAAACGAGATAAATGAGATAAACGCGTTCCCTTTGGAGGAGCGACTATATCTGAGCCCAATAAATAGGCTAACAGGTTGAAACATAAGTTATAGAGACACACGTAATGCTAATAGAGCGGCCATACTAGCAAATTCAATTTTATTTGGGTATGAACAAAAGTGTAAAAAATAATTAAAAATCTGATACTTGATTAAGTCGTTTTGGGTTAAAATGCGCCAAATATCTAGATGAGGGCCCAATTTTGTCTTTACAGCGATTTAAACATGTCAATTTAAAGGGTGATTTATTCGGGGGTGTTACAACCGCGATTATATCATTGCCACTTGCACTTGCGTTTGGCGTTGCATCGGGTGCGGGTGCTGAAGCAGGTATGTGGGGCGCTATTTTAGTTGGTTTGTTTGCCGCATTGTTTGGCGGTTCTACTTCATTAATATCTGAGCCCACAGGGCCTATGACTGTCATCATGACAGCTATTCTCACAACCATGTTAGCAAGCTACCCTGAACAAGGTTTAGCAATGGGCTTTACCGTCGTCATGATGGCGGGCGCGTTTCAAATAATGCTAGGTACTCTTAAGCTAGGCAAATACATCACGTTAATGCCCTATAGCGTTATATCAGGCTTTATGTCTGGTATTGGTGTTATTTTGATCATATTACAACTTGCTCCATTACTTGGTCATTCATCACCTGGCGGCGGCGTAATTGGTACATTATCAGCTTTACCCGAATTAATTACGTCATTACATTTTTCTGAATTATTTTTAGGCATCTGTACATTAGCAATTTTGTTTTACCTGCCACAAAAATACCGACAATATGTACCAGCGCAACTCGTTGCCCTTGTTGCTGTAACACTGGTATCAATAATATTCTTTTCCAGCGACGGTATTCGTCGTATTGGCGAAATCCCAAGCGGTTTACCCAGTTTCATTTTCCCAACCTTTTCTGCAGATTTATTCACTGAAATGGTTATTGATGCATTAGTATTAGGTACTTTAGGCTGCATAGATACGTTGCTTACTGCTGTTATTGGCGACAGTTTGACGCGAACAGAACATGACTCTGATAAAGAGCTACGAGGCCAAGGCATCGCAAATATGATAGCCGGATTGTTTGGCGCATTACCTGGTGCAGGTGCAACAATGGGTACAGTCGTAAACGTACAGGTCGGTGCTCGTTCGCCATTAGCTGGCATTTTGCGGGCATTTATCTTAATGGCTGTCGTATTTGTAGCAGGTAGCCTAACAGAACCCATTCCCATGGCAGTTTTAGCCGGTATTGCTGTGTACGTTGGTATAAATATTCTAGATTGGAGTTTTATACAGCGCGCGCACAAACTCAGTATTTTACAAATGTCGATTATGTATGGCGTGATGATGCTAACTGTCTTCGTCGATTTAATTGTTGCGGTGGGATTAGGTGTTTTTATATCAAACATCATTGTTATAGAACGATTAAGCCGAGAACAAGCAAAGCATGTTAAAGCAATCAGTGATGCTGATGACGATGACGTGCCGCTAACAGATGATGAAAGAGCCCTGTTAGATCAAGCACAGGGCAAGTTATTATTCTTTTATTTATCTGGCCCGATGATTTTCAGTGTCTCTAAAGCGATAGCGCGACAACATCGCCATATTGGTGAATACCAATCAATGCTGCTTGATTTATCTGGGGTGCAAATGCTCGACGTGACAGTATCTTTAGCGATTGAAAATGCAATTACAGATGCACTAGAAGCTAATTGTGACGTGTTTATCTATTCACCAAATAGTGAAACAAGCGATCAATTAAAGCGCCTTAGAATAAAAGATAAGTTGCCTACTGATTCTTTCTGCGAGAGCAGAGTTGAAGCACTTAATAAAGCACTTAAAAGAATGGATGAAAATACCGCTGAAACAATTTAATTGAGAGCATTTACTAAATGATCGAGTAATGCTTTTACATTCGTTGCTACAAATTGCCGAGGTGGGTATACACCCCATACCCCCTCGGGTTTTGGCTGATAATGAGTCAGTATGGGCACTAAACTACCCGCCTCTAGATCTTTCTCAATATAATAGTTAGGTAATTGTACGATACCTAACCCCTTCTTTGCCGCATCAGCAAGTGCCCAGCCACTATTACATTGCAGTCGCCCTGCAATTTTAATATGTTTGTCTCGTCCTTGCTCGCATACTCGCCAGTAACTACTGTTACCTATTAAGCATTGGTGATTATTTAATTCAGTTACTGTATGTGGCTCACCAAAGGTATTTAAGTAATCCGGCGAGCAACAAATAACAAAATGTCGCGCACTTAAACGCCGTGCTTTTAAGCTTGAATCTTTTAGATGACCAAGGCGAATCGCTAAATCAAAACCACCTTCGACTAAATTTTCTTGTTGATTACTCAGGGACATAACAACTTCTACATCGGGGTATTGCTGCATAAATGTATGCACTACAGGCATAATGAATGTTTCACCATACATCACCGGGGCAGTTAATTTAACTTTACCCTTTGGCGTACTTTGCTGCTGTGCCAGTAAAGCGGTTGCATCATCCATAGCATGTTGTAATTGTTTGGTTTGATGTAAAAATGCCTCGCCTTCTTTTGTTAGTACTACACTACGTGTTGTCCGTGTTAATAGTTGCGAATTAAGCCTATGCTCAAGCTGCGTTACTTGGCGGCTTATATGCGCAACTGATACATTTAAACTAACGGCAGCTTTAGTGAAGCTTCCCTCTTCACCCACTGCAATAAATTCATCTATTCCTGCCCAACGATTCATTATTACCATACTGTAAAAGTGTTTTATTAAATTGGAGATTAACATTGTTTGAGAAACAAATAAAATAAAGCTATTGTTTATATCGTTTTGTATTTATCAGGAAGAGAACACACTATGTCAGAATTTATCAAATCAAAAGCCGCGGTTGCCTGGGGCCCTAAACAACCACTCTCTATTGAAGAAGTGGACGTAATGATGCCTAAAAAAGGCGAAGTAATGGTAAAAATAACAGCTACTGGTGTTTGTCACACAGATGCTTTCACTCTATCAGGTGAAGATCCAGAAGGTATTTTCCCCGCTATTTTGGGACACGAAGGCGCAGGTGTTGTTTATGCTGTTGGCGATGACGTTACAAGCGTTGCGGTTGGCGATCATGTTATACCACTTTACACTGCAGAGTGTGGCGTATGTAAAATGTGTACTTCAGGTAAAACAAATTTGTGCTCCGCTGTGCGCGAAACTCAAGGCAAAGGCCTTATGCCTGATGGCACGACTCGCTTCTACAAAGATGGCCAACCAATTTATCATTACATGGGCACATCCACTTTCTCTGAATACACTGTGCTACCAGAAATATCCCTAGCTAAAGTAAATAAAGAAGCACCACTTGAAGAAGTCTGTTTATTAGGCTGTGGCGTAACAACAGGTATGGGAGCCGTTACGAAAACAGCAAAAGTACAAGCTGGAGACACCGTTGCTATATTTGGTTTAGGCGGGATTGGCTTGTCAGCAATTATTGGCGCAAAAATGGCAGGTGCGAGCAGAATTATTGGTATTGATATTAATACCTCAAAATTTGATCTTGCCACTAAACTTGGTGCAACAGATCTAATAAATCCAAAAGACTTTGATAAGCCTATTCAAGAAGTTATTGTAGAGATGACAGACGGCGGTGTTGATTTCTCATTTGAATGTATCGGTAATGTTGATGTTATGCGCTCTGCCCTTGAATGTTGTCATAAGGGCTGGGGTGAATCTGTGATCATTGGTGTTGCAGGCGCTGGTCAAGAAATATCAACTCGTCCGTTCCAATTAGTTACAGGCCGAGTATGGCGCGGTAGCGCATTTGGTGGTGTGAAAGGCCGCTCTGAGTTACCTGAAATTGTTGAGCGTTACATGGCTGGTGAGTTTGCTTTAAATGACTTCATCACGCATACCATGGAACTTGACGGTATCAACGAAGCTTTTGATTTAATGCACGAAGGTAAAAGTATTCGTACAGTAATTCACTACTAATAACTTTATCATAAGATGCCATGAACTTTAGTTCATGGCATCTTAGTGAGGACAACATGCTAGATAATATATCAACAGCTAAAGTCAGTGGTGGCTGGCATAAGCAATACAGCCATGACTCAACTAGTACCCATTGCAAAATGCGTTTCGCAGTATTTTTACCTCCCGGTGCTAGTCAAACGAATAAAGTACCCGTACTTTATTGGTTATCAGGTTTAACCTGTACTGATGAGAACTTTATGCAAAAAGCAGGGGCCTTTAAAAAAGCAGCTGAGCTGGGCATTGCTATTGTAGCACCTGACACCAGTCCTCGAGGGGATAATGTACCTGATGAAGACAGCTATGATTTTGGTCAGGGTGCAGGGTTTTATGTTAATGCAACACAAGCACCCTACAATACTCACTACAACATGTACGATTACATTGTAGAAGAGCTCCCAGCATTAATTGAGCAACACTTCCCTGTATCAGATAAAAAAGCAATCAGTGGCCATTCAATGGGTGGACATGGTGCGTTAATGATTGCACTTCGCAATCCTGATCGTTACATCAGTGCATCTGCATTTAGCCCTATAACTAACCCGATTAATTGCCCTTGGGGCCAGAAAGCATTTAGTCAGTACCTCGGTGATGATAAACGAACATGGGCTAAATATGACACTTGCGAACTAATGAATAACGCAGAATCTGCGCATTTTGTGCCTATGCTAATTGATCAAGGTGAAGCAGATAACTTTTTAGTTGAACAACTAAAAATTGAAGCCTTATTTAAAATTGTGAATGAAAAGGACTACCCTGCTGAAATCAACATGTACCCAGGGTATGATCACAGTTATTACTTTATTAGTAGCTTTATTGACGAACACCTATTATTTCATCAACAGTTTTTTGAACGTTAATGTTTTTATCTTCTGTGGGGAGGTTGGGATCAACTTCCTCGCAGACTTTCAGTGACTTAGAGACTTGCTTACACACGAGTTCTGGTTCATTGTGCTCTATTAGAAGACCAACTAAGTAGCTATCGACTTCAAAGCCTAAATTACTAAACGAAACCGTATCTTCGCCTTTTATTACATGTGAACTTTTTGGAGGTTTACTTGGGTGAGATAATGCTAAATCCGCATCATAGTTTTCATCTGCTTTACTGTAAATGCTGCTATCAAGAACTACACCAGCAAAAGTACAACCAGATAGAATGAAACTAATGAATAATATTATATATAATTTGACCATCACCTATTGTTCCTGTTTTCATACATAAAATCCCAATAGCTAGCATTATATGTGCCCCCTGAATCATTGTAATCAAAAAAACTGTAATAAACTGTAGTCGCTACATTTAGGTATTTACCCCTGTAAAATATTCATACCCCCTAAAAAACCTCTCATCTAAACCAGCTTAAGACATTGAAAATAAAACATATTAATTCTTACTAGTTTGGTTTGATTTTTGCTATTCATAGTTTAAATAATTATTTGGAATCGCTAAGATGGAATTAGATTTACAGTGGAATGAAATAGTAAAAAATTTAATGCACCTGGGGATTGCTTATATTCTCTCGCTCCCGATGGCATTTGATCGTGAAAGCTCCAACCATGGCGCGGGGCTGAGGACATTCCCATTAGTCGCTGTAGCATCTTGTGGTTATGCATTAGTGGGAATGTCTGTGCTGACATCATCTGAAGCTGAATCAAAGGTGTTAGAAGGCATTATTACCGGAATTGGCTTTATTGGGGGTGGCGCAATCTTAAAAAATAAAAGTTCAATTTATGGTACAGCTACGGCAGCAAGTATATGGAATATGGGTTTGATAGGTATTGCAGTTGCATTTAGCCGTTATGAAATTGCAATTTTAATGGCCATAATAAACTTTGTCACTTTACGCTATGTTAAACGTCTAAAACCATCAGGCAATAATTAAAGAACTGGCTGACGCCAGTTCTTATGCTCAGGCTAGTTTACAGCTTCAGCTTGACTGGCCATAAACTCATTAAAGGTTCCGTGAAAATTAACTACTTTTTTATCACGAATATCGATAATACGCGTCGCCAATGATGACACAAACTCACGGTCATGACTGACAAAAATGAGCGTGCCTTCAAAATCTTTTAATGCATTATTTAGCGCTTCAATGGCTTCCATATCCATATGGTTAGTAGGTTCATCCATAACCAGTACATTGACATCTTGCATCATTAACTTACCAAACAATAAACGGTTCTTCTCACCACCTGAGCAATTTTTAGCTTTTTTGTTTGCATCATCTGCGGTAAATAACAAACGCCCTAGCATTCCTCGTACCATCAAATCATTGTGCTTTGCTGTACGCCATTGTGACATCCAATCAAACAAGGTTAAGTCATTGTCAAAGTCCTTGCTGCTATCTTGTGGGCAGTAGCCTACTGATGCATTTTCAGACCATTTAATAACACCATGATTTGGCTCAAGTTGATTGACTAAACAGCGGATAAACGTTGATTTCCCCACCCCGTTTTCACCAATGATAGCCAATTTAGAGCCAGCTTCTAAAATAAGCTCCCCTCCTTCAAACAATACGGCACCATCAAACCCATGACCAAAGTTCTCAAGAATTAATGCTTGGCGATGCATTCTTTTGCCTTCATCAAAATATAATGAAGGAGCCATACGGCTAGACGATTTAACTTCGTCCAAGCTAATTTTATCCATGCGTTTAGCCCGTGAACTTGCCTGTTTTGCTTTTGAGGCATTTGCACCAAAGCGATTCACGAAATCTTGTAACTCATCAATCTCTGATTGTTTTTTTGCATTTCCAGCAAGTAATTGTTCACGAATAAGTGATGAAGCTTCAATGTATTTCTCATAGTTACCTGGATAGATTCGAAGCTCACCATAATCAATGTCAGCCATATGCGTACATACCGCGTTAAGAAAATAGCGGTCATGCGAAATGATAATCATGGTGCACTTACGTTGATTAAGTTCATGCTCTAGCCAATTAATCGTGTGAATGTCCAAGTTATTGGTTGGTTCGTCCAATAGGAGAATATCTGGGTTGGCAAATAATGCCTGTGCAAGAAGAACACGTAACTTCCAACCTGGTGCAACTTGTGACATCAAACCAAAGTGAAATTCTTCTTCAATACCCGCTTTTAACAAAATATCGCCAGCACGGCTTTCTGCACTGTAACCATCCATTTCTGCAAAAATACTCTCAAGTTCAGCAACTTTCATCCCTTCTGCTTCACTCATTTCTGGCAATGAATAGATACGATCACGCTCTTGCTTAATTTCCCAAAGAGCAACATCACCCATGATCACTGTATCAACGACAGAGAATTGCTCAAAAGCAAATTGATCTTGGCTTAAGTTACCTACTTTTAAACCTGGGGTGATTGAAACATTCCCCGATGTAGGTGTTAGCGCACCGCTAAGGATTTTCATAAACGTTGATTTACCGCAGCCGTTAGCCCCTATTAGGCCATAACGATTTCCGTTACCAAATTTAGCAGAAATGTTTTCAAATAAAGGTTCTGCACCAAACTGCATGGTGATGTTAGCGGTAGAG
Organism: Pseudoalteromonas sp. 3D05; assembly: GCF_002723455.1. Lineage (GTDB taxonomy): Bacteria > Pseudomonadota > Gammaproteobacteria > Enterobacterales > Alteromonadaceae > Pseudoalteromonas. The sequence goes on from NZ_PDUS01000002.1 coordinate 164,450, forward strand.
ATCAAGATGAATTCCTAAGCAATTAAGAGCACGCAAACTCATCGGCAAGTGAAGAGTAATACAAGCAATATACAATATATAAAGAGGGCGCGAATTATACAGCTGTGGTGAGTAACAGTCGAGCTTTGTCGTAGTTAGTTAAGCATTTAAGATTTAAAATCACTTTGTGCTAAACCCGAACAGATAAGTACTATTGGCAATAACAGTTATTAAAACTGCTGTGGGTGAAGAAACTAATTAACCTGAACTCAGGTTAAGAGATGTACTAATGTATTGATATTAAATCACAAATATATTTATTAGTCTCCAGCCGGAGACTTTTAGCGATAACAAGGCGAATTCACGCGTCAATAGCTAGCCTATTGCAAGTAAATTCAACGCAGTTAGCGTTGAAAGTAGCCGCTGGAGATAGATTTATTATCCAGAGTTCAGGTTAATTAAATACAAATAAAAAAGCGAAGGTTAACCACCTTCGCTTTTTTAGGATAAATACTTAAGTTAAGCTAATTTATCAGATGCAACTTTATACGTTGGATCTTCGATTACATTCACTTCAACTAAATCACGCGCTTTATGTAATAGCTGCGTACAATCTTTACTTAAGTGACGTAAATGCAGTTGTTTACCCGCCTTTGTATATTTATCTGCAAGTGTGTCGATTGCTTCTATAGCACTGTGATCAGCTACGCGGCTGTATTTAAATTCGATAATGACGTCTTTTGGATCATTTTTTACATCAAATAATTCTGCAAAACCTTTAACTGAGCCAAAGAATAATGGACCATGCAATTCATACACTTTAGCACCGGCTTCATCAATATAGTTTGTAGTATAAATCTGTTTAGCGTGTTGCCATGCAAATACCAGAGCAGATACGATAACACCAACACAAACTGCGATTGCAAGATCTGTAATTACAGTAACACCGGATACTAATACAATTACAAATGCATCAGACTTTGGTACGCGTTTCATCATTTTAAATGAGGCCCATTCAAATGTACCTAACACCACCATAAACATCACACCAACAAGCGCAGCAAGTGGAATCATTTCAATCAAGCCAGCGGCAAAGATAATAAAACCAAGCAGCATAAGCGCAGCGGTAATACCTGATAGGCGAGAACGACCACCTGAATTAATATTGATCATAGATTGACCAATCATTGCACAGCCACCCATTGCACCAAAGAAGCCACACGTTACATTTGCAGCACCTTGGCCAATACACTCTTTGTTTGAATGGCCACGTGTTTCAGTAATTTCATCAATTAAGCTTAGTGTTAACAATGATTCAATCAAACCTATCGCAGCCAGAATTAAGGCATATGGAAAGATAATCTGGAAAGTTTCAAGAGTAAACGGCACCATAGGAACATGAAACTCTGGTAATCCACCAGCAATGGTAGCCGCACTATCACCGGTCATATCTTTTAGAAAATCAAGTACTGTACGTGCTTCTAAATCTAATCCAATGACAATTAGCGTCACAGTAACAATAGCAACCAAGGTAGAAGGCACAGCGGTGGTTAACTTTGGTAAAAAATGAATTATGGCCATAGTCAATGCAACTAAGCCAAGCATAATCATCATTGGCTCACCTGTCATCCATTGCATTGTGCCGTCTTCACCAGGTGACTTAAACTGACCAAGTTGTGCGAGAAAGATTACTATGGCTAACCCGTTTACAAAGCCTAGCATAACGGGGTGCGGTACCATTCGTATAAATTTACCAAGCTTGAAAACCCCTGCCAATATCTGCAGTATTCCCATCAACAATACTGTTGCAAACAGGTATTCAACACCGTGGTCAAGTACTAAACTTACCATTACAACAGCAAGTGCACCTGTTGCGCCTGAGATCATGCCAGGGCGACCACCAAATATAGCGGTGATCAAGCCAACAATAAATGCTGCATATAAACCAACTAAAGGCTCTACGTTTGCAACAAAAGCAAAGGCAACAGCTTCAGGTACGAGGGCAAGCGCTACCGTCAAACCTGATAATATATCGTTTTTAGCAGAGCTTGGGGCTTTGCTGAGTAAGTTAAACATTGAGTTCCTCATGGATGTAGGGATCAAAAAAAGCGCTGAATTCTATCAAATTAAGCAAAAGTTAACAATTGGTTATTCTAAATGCACTATTGAGTATAGTGCATTTAATGGGTTTGCAGCGAAACCCTAAATCAAATTTTGGAGGGAGTTAACTCACAAAGGTAATGAGGTGCTACGTTTAACGCATGTCATCGTTACGTTTGAATGAACTTCTTGAACAAACTCTAAGTTCAACAGGTTGTCACGAACAAACTGCTCATAACCTTCAATGCCTTTTGAGATAATACGTAACATAAAGTCCATAGTGCCCGCCATACTGTAGCACTCTGTAACTTCATCATAACTTAGTATTAAGCGCTCAAACTCAGCAAGGTTAGTTCTTCCGTGGTTTGAAAGACGCACATGCGCGTAAACGAGCATATCAAAACCCAGTTTTTTCTCATCGAGTAAAGCGACTTTCCCCTTAATGTAGCCATCTTGTTCTAGTTTGGCTATTCTGCGCCAGCAAGGCGATTGCGAAAGTCCTACTTTGTCTGCGATATCTGCAGTTGAAAGGCTTGCGTCTTGTTGTAATAGTGCCAAAATTTGGCGGTCAACTTGATTTAGAGACATTTTATTTCTTTATTTTTTTACTAAATTGTTTAAATTATACATCGCTTTTATAGCTGCGTCTTGTGTTTTTATGCATCTTTTATGCGTGTTTAGCCAAACTTACCGCTAATAAATGGATTCGATATGCGTTCTTGAGCTACTTTAGTGTCTGGTCCGTGCCCAGATAAAATTAGTGTTTCATCTGGTAAAGTTAATACTTGGCTTTTAATAGAATCAATTAATTGTGCAGCATCACCTTTAGGAAAGTCTGTGCGCCCTACAGAGCCTTTAAAAATAACATCCCCGACCAATACTAATTGGTGTGTTTGTTCATAAAAAATAATATGGCCGGGAGTATGGCCTGGGCAATGACGGACAGCAAAATTCAAATTACCGACTTTGCACACTTCCCCATGCTTAAGCCACACATCCGGATAAAAGGGCTTAATAACCTGTAAACCAAACATTTGAGCCTGCATAGGTAATGCATCAAACCAAAAACGTTCATCTTCATGGGGACCTATAATATTTACCTCAAAGTGCTGTGCTAATTGTTTTGCAGCACCCACATGATCAAGATGACCATGCGTTAGTAATACACTTTTTAATTCTATATTATGGCTTTGTATTTCTACGATTAATTTATCTACATCTCCACCTGGATCAACTATCGCAGCGTGGCGTGTTGCCTGGCAGATTACAATACGGCAATTTTGAGAAAATGCAGTAACGGGTAAAGTAATGATATCCATTATTGTGCACTTTCGACTTTCTGAGTATTAAACGACATTAGAATCGGATACTTTAAATAGGCTTGATCGTAAAATGGAGTGCGTTGATATAACCAATCAAGACGCGCCTGAGCATCATTAGCAAACGCATCGTCTTCTCTAATTTTCTTATCAAATTCAAGCGCTAATGCAGGTTTGTCTTTTAACATTTTTCTAGCGTACGGGGCTAGTGCATAGTTTTCCATATACTCAGTTCGCTGGAATATGGTATTGAATTCACCCCACGCGAAAAAAGAGTCTGGCGCTTCAGGATGAAGTAAATGAGTTGCAAGCTCACCCAGAGATTGCGTTGTTTCAACTTTAGACCAACCGGTCATTAATTGATTATCTAGGTTAAGATATTCAAATTCAGCCGTCACTCTAAACCGTCCTTCAAATGGCGCATTATCAAATTTGTGGTGCTTTACTTTGGCAACATATAAATCAGTCACGGCTTCACTCTGAGCTACTGTATCAACTTCAACACCATGCAACTTCAGCTTTTCGATAATATGCGGATATGCCGGGGGTATATAAAATACAGCTGGAACCTTTACTGTTTTCTCAACGTCTTTTTGCCAAAATATTGGTAATGCATCGTAATATTGTTTTTCACCAATGTATTTAACTTCAGCTTGACCACTAAGCGCACTTTTATTCTTAGTGTACTTTATGCCTTTAAACTTTAACGTATCTGGCTCTTTTGCATAAGCACGTTTCACGATAAGTTGAGTTGGGAGAAATGCGCGTTCCTTATTCACAGCTTCAGAGAGTTGCTGGCTATGCTTTGATAAAGCGGTTATAGCTCCATCTAAAAACACATACGTACCTAAAACACGTTGCTTGTAAGGTTTTAATGAATGATTTTCAACTAGGATTGTAGGCAAAGAGCGTAAATCTCCCCAACCGTTAGAATAACGTGGCGTCGCAACCCAACCAGCTAACCCAGTTTTAAATTCACGTTTATCCATAACAAAGACAAGAGGACCTGGTATGTGTCCTTGATTAGCTAATGTTTCATCAATCACTGGTTTAAAGTAATGGTCGAGTGCTTGTGAAACACTCGGCGATTCACTCGCAAAAACAGGGTTATAGCCATAGGTCACATCATATTGGTAATCTGCACCGTCGGTAACATGCACATCAACATAAAGGTCTGGAGAATATTGATTTATTATCCTCATTACACCTCGCACTTCAGGTGTATCGAGTTTAGTGTAATCACGGTTTAGGTTTAAGTTATTTGCATTAGTTCTAAACCCCATTTCAACTGGGCCACGTTGATTAATGCGGTTAAATTGACTTCGGCGTTCATGACCATCTACATTTAAAATAGGGATAAATAGGATATTTACCTTATTTAAAATGTCACGACGTTTGCCTGTAGCTATGTCCCTGAGCAACATAAATGTTGCATCTTTACCATCGATTTCACCAGCATGAATACCCGCTTGAATAAAAATAGTGGGTTTGGAATTGTTATTTAGCTGCTTAGCTGAAAACGAACCATCCTCGCTTGCAACAAGCATTTTGATTTCTCGACCAGCATTACTTTTAGCAATAGTTTGAACTTGAAACTGAGTAGGATTAGCAGCAACTAAACGATCAACAAAGGCCATTGTTTGTTCGTAATTAGGAGAATTAAACCCTTCACTGAGTTCAAAATCTGTTGTTAAAGGACCATCAGTTTGCATTAATTGGATGCTTTTACCTTGCCATGGCAAAAGCGGTGGAAGATGACTATCTAAGGTAACAGTGGCACTGAGCAATAATAAGCTGGCGATCATAGGATTCTCTAACATTAGCCTTTGTAATAGCGTGAAATTATAACAAGGAAATTGTACCGGTCGCGTAAAGTGCGGTGATTCAACAAAAAAATGCAGCCAACGACAAAGTTCTATTATCTACACGCATTAAAAAAGGCGCTATAAAAGCGCCTTGCCACTCAAGAATGTGCTTAAAACATATCTCGATAAGGATTAGATTTACTGAATGCAATCGCTTTTTCAAAGCCAGGAATTTGCATATCTTCGTCGGTAATAACAATTTCGTTTTCATCGATCATGCCATCACCAAAGCGGTAGATAAGCTCATACTTCCCTAAATCAGCTTGCTGCTGGTACTCTGCTTGAGCACTTTGAACAGACTTATTCGCTTTGGCATAATCACTCATAATTTGCTCACCATGACGTTTTGAGAGCATCTGCATAGTGACTGAGGGCGCAATCACTGTGGCTGTTGCATTATTTCCGCCAAAGCCTTTGGAGTTTATAAATGCAATATCCATGTCATCACATTTATAATGTTCAGTACGAATATCGAGTCGTTCAGCGTGCACATCATCAGCAACTTTATCAATTGTGCTGATCCCTGGCATGATATTATGGCTGAATACACCTAAAGCCATAGCCAGTTGGTCACCACTTGCAGGTGCAATAGTGTGGCCTACATATGCTTTAGGCGCTGCTACCTTCCAATTATCAATAGCGAATGTTTGCGCTAAACGATGGTAAATTAAAGATTCTGTCACCCGATTTTGCGGTGTACTTGAACCATGTGCCAAAATAAAACTGCGTTTTTGTACTGACTCTTGTCCTAATATACTTGACGCAAGTGCGACAGATTTGGCCATCGTAATGTAATTACCCGGGCCAGGCGCAGTAATTGACTTTTTAACACCGTCAGCATTAACAAAAACGTCCGGCACTGCACCCATGATATCAGCGCCAAGTGATAATGCTAATTCGTCATCCATTAAAATGGCGACTTGAGCACCCTCTCCTATTGTAAAACCGCAGTTTTCACCAAACGGGCGGCTTGTGCGGCGATGATCAACAACGTCAGTATTATCTAAGCGCTTTAAACCTTCTTCATTAGCTAATGCACTCATATTACCAAACCCTTCGATTATCTCGGGGGTTAGCGCACACTCAGATGAAGCCACAACAGCAACACGCGTGCGCCCTGCTTGAATATCGTTAACGGCAGCACGTAGGTTATATAAAAATGTGGCACACGCACCAGACGTGGTAAAAGTCGTTCCGACATTTCCTGTGACATATGCATTAATGAAATCTGTCGACATAGTATTTAAGCCCAATGCCAACTGTTTTGTGCTAACTCGTTCACCCTGCTGACGAGATCGAATTAAGCCGCCAAAACCTTCATCATTAACTTGTCCTGCAACAGAAGCTGAGTAGGTACCAATTTGATCGGGTTGCACGCTATTCATAATATGCTGCCAATCAAGCCCTGTTGAACGAATGGCATCAGTAGCTGCAAAGATCGTTGCTTGTAAACCTCGTGGCTGATAACGGCTATTGTACATTGTCGCAGGATCAAAACCTGTTGGTAGTTGACCCGCAGCCTTTATCGGATTGTCACGTGTACTGTTATGTTTAACTTCTAAATCAGCGGCAATAGTTACTTTTACTTTTTTACCTTCAAGCTGCTCTACCTGCCAAGATGCAGGAACAGGCTGTGGTAAATCACGTGCGCGAGTTTCAAATACAATTTTTTCATCATTTGACACACTGAGGGTCATTTTTTGTTGCCAAGGTGTGGCATCTACATCAAAGTGATTTTTCTCAATTTTTCTGATCAATGTACCTGCGATTATTTGCTCGCCAAACGTTGACTCAATCTGGTTTTGTTCAATTACTTGCCCATGTTGATCGACTAGTTGCCCTTGTTCTAATTTAACAAGACACATTAAAGTGGCAAGGCCTAAAAATGTTTCTTGGCGTGCTTTTGCATCTAAACTGTCTAACACGATACGGCGATAACCTTGATGAAATGAGGTGCGGCCTGCGGCATTGATTCCGCCCATACCGACAATAACGGGTAATGCTGTCATATTTTACCTTGAAGAAAACGTGTTAATGGATATGCCTTCAGTTTAGTTGGATACCCACATTAAAATTGTGCTTTAATAGCCAAATATCAGGCTTAAAATGCCAAAACAAACTGGTCGGAGCAATTAAGTGGACAAAAAAATAACAACCACCCCATTAAAAATTAGTTTATTGGTTTATCAGCACTTATTAATCACTAGTTTAACACTGCCAATTGAAATGCTTAGAGCGGGTGAGGCATTTGCAAAGAGCCATTTAAATAAAGGTGAATTTCGACCATTGGAAATTTACTTGGTAGCAGAAGACCCCCAGCCAATTAAAAATCGCACCGGTTTATCAATCGTACCTGATTGTACTTATGACAAAGCCCCTAACAGTGATCTCATTATTGTTCCGGGAATTTGGCGAAACCCACGCCCTGTTGTCAAAAAAAATAATGGTTTAGTAAATTGGCTTGATCAAAGCTGGCAAGACAGCAGTCAAGTTATCGGGGTTGGTACCGGTAACTGCTTGCTAGCACAGGCAGGATTACTTGATGGTCATCCTGCAACCACTCACTGGCACTATGCTGAGCAATTCAAACGAGACTACCCTAAAGTGTTGCTAAAGCCCGATTTCTTCATTACACAGTCTGAGCGCTTATACAGTGTAGCGAGCTTAAATGCGCTTGCAGATGTTATTGTTCATATTATAAATCAATATTACGGACAACAGGCTGCACAACACGTGGAGCGTAACTTTTCTCATGAAATTAGGAAGCCTTATGAAGATCAACGTTACCTTGAAGGGGCTGTTGATAAACACCCTGATGAATTGATTGCGCAAATACAATTTTGGCTAAAAAATAATTTGGCTGGTGAGCATACATTAGCACAAGTGGCAGAATTATTTGGTTTGAGTTACCGTACATTTACTCGCCGTTTTCGAAATGCAACAAATCAAAATCCGGTTGAGTATTGGCAGCAATTACGAGTACAAACGGCTAAAGAGCTGTTGGCTTCATCTAATCTTACAATCCAAGAAGTTGCTTTAGAGGTTGGTTATAACGATCAAGGGCATTTAACTCGAGTTTTTAGGAAATATTTATCGCAAACCCCTACTGACTATCGTGCCATAGTAAGACGTAAGTTATTTGGCTAAATAAATTAAGGATACATATGATAATTCAAGGAACAGGTAAACCAATTGTTTTACTTCATGGGGTCACTTCGTCTTGTTTCGCTTGGCAAGATGTTATTCCTTATTTAAGTACTGATTATAAAGTATACGCGTTCACTGCATTAGGCCACAATGGTGGAAACAAACCCACTGGTAAAATTGAGATTGACGATCTTGTGGATGACATAGAACAATTACTTGATCAGCACAATTTAACATCCCCCTATATTGTTGGTAACTCTATGGGTGGCTGGGTAGCCATTGAACTTGCTAAACGTGGTCGAGCGTGCGGTGTTTGTGCCATATCACCTGCTGGGGTATGGCAAGTACACGGCAGTGAGCAAAGACATGCACTTAAACAAATTAAATACTTATCTCGGTTATCTGCTCTTTGCCTGCCTTTTGTATCCATTTTGTCTAAAAGTGCAATATTACGCCATTTATCGTTAAAGAAAGTAGCCGTAAAAGGTGAAAAACTTACACCAAAACAGTTCAAGCAAGCGGTAAAAGATATGTGTGCATGTAGCGTTAAACACGACTTTCTCACTTCCCAAAAAGCTTTATCTGCAGCAAAACTAGGTTGCCCTATGACATTGCTTTGGCCCGCTCAAGATAAATTATTCCCAATTGATACAACGGCTAAGTCAGCGCAAAAAATGTTCCCAACTGCGAAATTTGTCACTTTGCCAAATTTAGGTCATGTTCCCATGATTGATGACCCTGAACTAGTAGCTCAAGAAATTATTTCAGCCATGGGAGATTATAAATAGATATACGTTATCTTTTCGGCGGCTTCGGTGGTTCAGCGTGTCTGTAATATCGCTTGGTATAAATTTTAACATGACGGTGCACGCCTTTACTCAAGCTTTTAAACTGAGCCTCAAGCACATCAACACCATACAAAATACCAACAACGAGCACAGATAATTTAATAGCAGAACCAGTATGCTCTGTTGCTATCATTACGCCGATAGCAGCAAGTACCCAAATGGTTGCAGCCGAGGTTACGCCAACAACAGCGCCATCTTTCGCTAACATAACACCCGCACCTAAAAAGCCAATTCCTGTAATTATTTGCCCAACAACGCGTGAATGATCAATTACATCACCCTGTAACATAAATGCAGATGCAAGAAACAAATAGGTGCCTAAAATAATCAGTACGGAAGTACGTATACCAACAGGCTTACCCCGAAGCTGACGTTCAGCACCAATAAGAGCACCACAAAAAGCAGCTGTGCCGATTGCAGTCCATGAATAAGGAGTTATATCTACAAGTTCATAAATTGTCATTATAGCTAATTGCCAATGCTGTTTTTAATCTACTTACACCAAATGCTGCCATTTTACTGAAGTCGGCTCTTGAAACTGGAACATGCTGACAATCAATGGCAAATTGTTTCTGTGTTTCGCAATACGGGTCATGAACATATAAACAGTGTTCATCGAGATGGGTTACACAGACCCAGTGTGGTGACTTTTTACCATCAAAACGATAAGTACTGATCAAAAGTAACACGGCCATCCCCTGACTAAGCCACAGTTCAATATCAGTAAGCTCAACATCTTGATAGCTAACATCAATATTTTGCTGTGCTATTTGCTGCGAAAATTGATTGTGGACAGTGTGCAAAATAGCTTTTTTACTTTCACTTCGTACTCCATCAACGAACAAAGCGTTTTGGGTATTTAACATTACAGATACAGTATATCCGCGCTTATTAGCAGCTAATGCCAACCCCAATGGGTGGCATCCACCATGCCCAGAGGTCATAAAAATGGTGGTCGCCTCTCGCCATAAATCTAGTTCTAACTGCTGAGATTGCTGTTGTGTCTGATTAACGCGTGCCATAGCCATTAATAATGCCGCCGGACCACACGTAAATTCAGTGGTTTGCTGATACCAAGGTGTTGGCGCCAACAACACTTGCGACCGAGTATCTCTAATATTTTTTTGCATTCGCAGTGCATCACTATGATCATCATAGTAATCGCTGTATTGGCCAAATACTCGGTAACCTTCACATTCATATAGAGCAATTGCTGCTTTATTATTAACAGCAACTTCTAGGCGCATATATATCCGTCCACGCATAGCTGCACTTTTCTCAAGTTCAGTTAGAAGATGCTTAGCAACGCCTTTACCTCGGGCACTAGGTTTAACCGCCAGTGAGTACAAACGAGCCAAGCGCGTGCCTTTATGGCACCAAACCAAGCCATAACCTATTATTTCTTTGTTGTGCTCAACCACCAGCATTATGCCATGCTTTGCTATAATCCAACGTTTTAAGCTTCTCGCACTCAGTCTATCTAAATAAAAACACTGTTGCTCTATATTAATTAATTCAGCCAAATCACTCTCAATTGCTACTCGCGCTGACATTGAAATATCGGCCATTAACCGCGACCTCTTGACTCTAAGCGTTGTCTAAATTCATCCATAATGATCATATAAAGCTCATCACCGAGGTAAGCATCTTCTACTTTGTGATCAATGCTTGGGTTGTCGTTTACCTCAAGAACATAAGCACGTCCTTGTTGTTCTTTAACATCAACACCGTAGAGGCCTTTACCCACGGTTTTACAAGCTTTCAATGCAGCATCTAAAACCACTTTAGGTAATTCAAATGTTGGTAATGTTTCAAAACCACCAGAGAAAAAGCGCTTAGCATCATGATTGTAAATTTGCCAATGATTACGAGCCATTAAGTAACGGCATGCATAAATTGCACGTCCATTTAACACGCCTACTCGCCAATCATATTCGGTATACATGTATTCCTGTGCCAAAACTAATGCACTAAATGCAAATAACTCAGACAATTTGGACTCAAGCTCTAGCCTATTACTTACTTTATAAACACCCTTTGAAAATGATCCTTCAGGCATTTTTAAGACCAACGGATAAGTAAAGTTTTGCTCAAGTTGTTCAATCGTCTCTTTAGTTTGTTCTGCCACTACAAGAGTTTTCAAGCTCGGTACTTTTTGATAGTTAAAGGCATCATGTAAATATACTTTGTTACAACAGCGTAAAATTGAATCAGCATCATCCATTACAACTAAACCTAAGGTTTGTGCTTTGGAGGCTAGCCGATAGGTAGGGTGATCTATAGCTGTTGTTTGACGGATAAATAACGCGTCAAATTGAGCGATGTTGCTAATTTCTTCAAGGCTTAATGCCTGTGCATAAATACCATGTTTTGCGGCTGCTTTTATAAAGCGGGCAATCGCATCTTTATCACTTGGCGGTACCTTTTCATTATGATCAACCAAGATGGCCATATCCCACCTGTAACGACGTTTAGAACCACTCATTCGCCATTGAGTTTGGGTAAATTGAGTTAGCTTGTTAACAAATACAGTTTGTTGTTCTGTCGTTAATGATGAGAGCGCTCCCTGATTGAGCTTACCCAATTCGTTAATGAATAGAATAGGCACAGGAAACAAATTAAATAGTGCTTTTACAGATTTTGCTTGATACTCATCATCCGTTTGACCGAAATATATAACGTCTTTTACATTTCTATGTTCAATAGGTGCAGAATGTCCATTGCGCAATGCATTTATCGTTTTTACACTTGGCAATACTTGATGTTTGCGTGCTTCTGCTAGCAAAGAACAATAATAGCCTTTGCTTAAATATTGGCTCGAATCACACAAGTTGATGATACGTGTTTTGGGTTCGTTATGTTTTGGGTATTCACGTAAATATGTATTAAAAGAGATGACATTTTCAAATGAGTGAGCTAAAAATTGCTCATTGTTATCAACCACAATTAAGGTTTTAAACACGACTTTTCCTAAAAGTAAGTCAAAATAATAAGTTATAAATAGAAACACCCATCATGTTAAGTTTAGGTTAGATAACACTATCACTTAACAAGATGGGTGCTTTAGCTGTTGCTATTGGCTATTTATAAATGGTTTTAAATCAACTGACCAGCAAGATATTTTTCACGTTAGGATAAGTAAAATTAATCGACGACTACAGTATTTCATCAATCACTAATAGCTGAGACTCATCTGCCATAGTGAAACTAACCTCATCGTATTTTTGTTTATTTATCAGAACATTACCTAGGGGAGATTGCGGTGTCAGAACATAGACTAACTCCCCTTTAACAGTAACCGATAAACCACCAGACATCGGGCCTAAGAAATACCATTTTCGATGCTCATTTTCATCACACACAGCCACAAGCGAGCCTAGAGACACTTTATCTTTGATAGGTTCTTTAAATACCTTTTCAAACTCAACAAGGCTTAAATGACAATCATTCACTCGCTGAGCTTGACCTTCTGCCAAATAAGCTGCTTCAAGTCCTAGCGTATCGTACTTGTTCTCGGCAATGTTCTCTTCATGAGTAGCTGCATCATGAGCCGTTTTGGCTGCAACTTGGGCAGTTGTAAGCTGCGCCTGAAGGGCAAAACGCAAATGCTCAATAATATGTGATTTATTCATTAATATTAGTAATTCGATATGTTTAATGTGGGAGTAAATTAGACAATGCTAGTAAATTGACTATTTTTAAAAGTAATGCATTGATAATCAATGCATTACTTGTCAGCTCATTTTTTACTTAGTGATCCAGGGAGTCACTTTCAGCAAAGGAGATGTCGTAGTAAACGCAGTACTATCATCCTCCCAGTCATCTGGTATAGCAACATGGCAAACAGCGTCTTTACAATTAAATGCTTTGTCATCTATGTTTACTGTTTGTGCAAAAGTGAGAACAAGACCCTTTTGATCTGGTAATAAAAAGCTCATTAATTTACTAATAAAAAAACCTGACAAATCTGATAGTAAATCATCAAACTCTGCATTTAATTGAAACATTTGGTGCTTATTCAAGTCGCCATTAGCAAACTCTCGTGCCTCTATTTGTAGTTTCAATTGACAGTCATGTTGTTCATTAATTGGTTCAATAACAATAACAGCTTTATCTTTATCTAATTGTTGATCGTAAGGTAACAACAACTGTGCTTGATCTGTATAATTAAGTGCAAATTCCTGTCGCTCCGTAATAATTCGCCCTGTTTTGATCAAACACGCATCGCCAGTTGCAATATCAGTGATATAAAAATTCACTTGGGCAAATTGGAAATCTCCTTTGTTAACCACTTTTAATCGATCATAAAATCCGTCGTATGAAACAACAAACTCCTTAGAGTGAGCGCCAGTGCTAAGCAGCGTGAAAATAACAGTGAAGGCGAAAAATATTGCCTTAAAATTATTCATTAAAATATGCCTTATTATGTTTAATCATTTGGTTTAATTCTTTTATATACTCTTCGCCTCGCTCTGAATAAGACATCAAACCATAGGTTAGTTTATTAGCGTCGAGCGGCTTTTGCTGACGACGTAAATCAGCACGTATAGTACGAAGACCTTTGTAGGCTGCATGTGTATTGAGGTTTTTAAAATATGAAGCAACACCTTGACGCACAGACTGAAAAGCAGCAACTTCATGAGCAGCGCCTGTGTTGCGCCTACTCGGTACCATGCCACAACCTTTTTTATAGCACCACTGGCCAAAAAAGTTTAAACCTATACGTGCAAAACGCGATGTTCCCCACGCAGATTCATTCGCAGCTTGCATTAGTGCCATTTCTTTTGGAATGATATCAACCCGTCTTAGTGCCTGTGTTAATGAAATTGTATTAATTAGGTCGGGTAACTTATATTGATTAAGAATTGCTTTGACTTGCTTAGTCTGCTTTTTATTAATCGGTTCATCATACTGTAGCATCATCAAAGCAATTTCCAGCGTTGCGCGTTGCTGTAATATTTTCTTATTTTCCGCTTCTACATGTGGACGAATGAAATCAAAGAAGGCTTGCTTCTTTTCTTTTACATCAGTAAAAGCACTAAATATTGGTAAATCGACGTTGTGCAGAGGTTTTTCTTTTTTCTTCACTGAAGGTTTGGTTTGTGCTTCTACCTCGGGCTCAGAAACTGGCCCCGTTGTCTGAATAAATGGGTAAAGTAACGCCCAAATAAAAAACAAACATAGTAAAAAACTAATTATGTGCTTTAGCATGTATTCTCCAAGAGATCTGACTCCGATGCATGGTTTATCCCCATGCATGCATTCTCTCTATTATACCTAAGGCACTAAATAAAGGCTAATTTGTAAAATTTGTTTTTCTTTCTATATGAAAAATATAACCTACAGGGGGATTTTTAATTTGAATAAATCCGCTACAATCGATATATAAAAACCAACGCGGTAAGTGGAATGTATTAATGGAATTAGAGTGGCAAAGCAGGATCATTAATCAGAATAAATCGAGACCAAATGACAACCGTTCACCTTGGCAAGTTGACCGCTCCCGTATAATACATGCCGCAGCATTTAGACGCCTACAAGCTAAAACCCAAATAATGGGGATAGGGCTAAATGACTTTCATCGTACACGTTTAACTCACTCCTTAGAAGTATCGCAAATTGGCAGTGGTTTGTTACGCCATTTAGAAAAACAGCACCCTGATTTTAAATACTTTCCTGATCAAAGCTTACTCGAAACATTATGTTTGGCACATGATATTGGCCATCCGCCTTATGGTCATGGCGGTGAAATAGCACTTAATTATATGATGAGAGAGCATGGTGGGTTTGAAGGTAACGCACAAACGCTTCGGATTGTATCGCGCTTAGAGCCATATAGTGACGGTCATGGCATGAATTTAACACGGCGAACATTATTGGGCTTTATTAAATACCCTGCGTTTATCGACGATTTATGGCACACCATACCAGAGCATAATCCTAATAGAGCGTTTATAAAGGCGGATGATTGGCGCCCAGCTAAAGGGCTATATCAAGATGACAAAGAAACATTTGATTGGATAGTTGCCCCATTGTCAGCAAAAGATAAAAGCAACTTAAGCCAATTTAGTAAGCTTGACTCGTTTAGATCAAAAACACGCTTTAAATCACTTGATGCTGCTATTATGGAATTAGCTGATGATATTGCTTATGCCGTACATGATTTAGAAGATGCGATTGCAACAGAACAAATTACATTAAAAGAATGGGAAAGTTATGCATTGCCTGCTCTTAAAGAAGTAAATTGCCCATGGCTAGAAACCAGTCAATTAACCGAGCGATTATTTTTAAACTCTGAAGCACAACGAAAAGATGTAATTGGTGAGTTAGTTAATTTATTTATTACACAATCATGTATTACCCCAACAGAGATTACATTCGACTGCCCTATTCTAAATTTTACTGTTGAGTTATCAAGTGAATATCAAAGCCTATTAAACACACTAAAATCATTTATTTACCAGCGTTTAATACGTGCTTCTCACATGCAACAGATAGAGTTCAAAGGGCAGAAATTGATTATTGAGTTATTTGAAGCTTTCTCATGTGATCCTCTTCGGTTATTACCAGAGACAACAGCAAATGCCTATCAGCATGCCCTTGATCATGGAATGAATACACACCGAGTTATTTGTGATTACCTAAGTGGCATGACGGATGAATATGCATTTAAAACACATCAACGTCTTTTTTCAAGCAGTAACTAAGGGAATAAGGTATGAGCGCCGTTTATTCGGTGTTATCGAATCTAAAACAGGCTTAAAATAGTTTAATAAACGCCGAAGGTATTACTCCGGCGTTTGATAACTTACAGTGACTTTATACCCATGTTATATAAGGTAAAGCCATAAATATCAGCATACTGATCAATGATCTTGCTTGTTGGTGTTCCAGCGCCATGACCCGCATTTGTTTCAATACGAATAAGGTAAGGATTACTACCCGCTCCTTTGGTTTGTAACTCTGCAGCAAACTTATATGAATGCGCAGGAACAACTCGGTCATCATGATCACCTGTTGTTACTAATGTTGCAGGGTAAGATACACCTTCTTTTACATTGTGTACTGGTGAATAACCCTTAAGATAGTTGAACATCTCTTGGCTTTGTTCACTGGTACCATAATCATACGCCCAGCCTGCACCAGCAGTAAACGTATGATAACGTAGCATATCAAGGACTCCTACCGCAGGAAGCGCGACTTTGAATAGCTCTGGGCGTTGTGTCATCACAGCGCCAACCAATAAACCACCGTTTGAGCCACCACGCAGTGCTAAGTAGTCACTAGATGTATACTTTTTCTCATTTAAGTATTCAGCTGCAGCGATGAAGTCATCAAATACGTTTTGTTTTTTCAGCTGTGTACCAGCATCATGCCACGCTTTACCGTATTCACCACCGCCACGTATATTTGCCACTGCATAGACACCACCTTGTTCAAGCCATGCAGCAATCGCAGAGCTAAACCCAGGTGTCATGCTGGCGTTAAAACCACCGTAGCCATATAAAATTGTCGGATTTTTACCGTTGAGTTTAGTGTCTTTTTTATACGAGATAATCATCGGTACTTTGGTACCGTCTTTTGATGTATAAAATACTTGCTCAGATGTATAAGCATCAGATTCAAATTTAGCACCTGATTTGCGATACACGTCAGACTCACCTGTGTTTACATCAAAAGCAAAGGTGGTGCCAGGAGTGATATAATTTGCAAACGAATAATACAGCGTTTCACTTTCTTTTTTACCACTAAAACCACGTGCAGTGCCTACGCCTGGCAAGCTAATCTCACGCACTAACTTACCGGACTTATCAAATTGCTGAACTTTAGAAATTGCATCAACCATATATTTAGCAAAGAAATAGTTGCCACCTTTTGACATGCTTAACACATTATCAGTTTGTGCAATTAAATCTTGCCATTGGTCCGGTGTTGGATTTGCTGCATCAACAGTGACCACTTTTTTGTTTGGTGCGTTTAAATTGGTAACAAGGAATAATTTACTTCCTTCATTATCAAGCAAGTAGGTATCTGACTCAGTGTGTCCTACAATTGTTTTAAGCTCACTATCAGGTTTAGTGAGGTCTTTTATAAACAGTTTATTTCCTGAAGTAGACACGCTAGCTGAAATAATTAAATAACGATTGTCAGAGGTTACAGATGCACCAATGTAGCGATGTTTCTCAGCGTCAGAGCCACCAAAGACTAACTCATCCTCACTCTGCGCTGTGCCCAGTTTATGGAAGTAAACCTTGTGCTGATCTGTTTTAGCGGATAACTCGCTGCCTTTAGGTTTGTCATAACTAGAGTAGTAAAACCCTTCATTTGCAAGCCATGAAATGCCACTGAATTTAACATCCACGAGATCTTCTTCGATTGGTTGTTTGGTTTCTGTATCAATAATAATGATTTTACGCCAATCACTTCCACCTTCTGAAATTTGATACGCAGCTAACGAACCATCTTCAGAAAATGTAAGGCCTGACATTGAAGTGGTACCATCTTCACTAAACGTATTTGGGTCTAAGAAAACCTCAGCCTCAGCGTCGCCTAACTTACGATACAGCACATATTGATTTTGCAAACCATCGTTTTTGTAAAAGTACGTGTATTTACCTTCGACGAAAGGTGCAGTGACCTTTTCATAATTCATTAATTTTTCAAGGCTTGCTTTCAATTTGTCACGATAAGGGATGTTTTCAAGGTATGAAAAAGTCAGCTCGTTTTGAGTTTTAACCCATTGAGCGGTTTCTTCACTCATATCATCTTCTAACCAGCGATATGGATCAGCTACTTTCTCATCAAAATAAACGTCTACAACGCTCCCTTTTTTAGTTTCAGGGTATTTTAATGACTGTTCAGCAGGTGTTTCAGTTTTGGCATTATTTTCAGTTGAAGTAGTAGGTGCATCAGTACACCCTCCAAGCGCTACAATGACTGCGCAAGCTAAGACGTTTTTTAACATGGTATCTTCTTTTTTGATTATTAACTTAATCATGCACGTTATTTAGTAACCGAGGTGTTGTCTAGTCTAATGCGACAAGTGCACCTGTATACTGTAAAAATATGTAAACCTTTACAAATAAAACGTTACACTGTTATTTTAAAAATTAAGGAATAAATATGGATAACAACAATAAGTCCACTTCTTTTACTTCATTTAAAGAGTTTTATCCTTATTACTTATCTGAACATACAAATAAAACATGTAAGCGACTTCATTTTATTGGCAGTGTACTTGTTCTGTGTTTACTTGGTTATTCAATTTTAACTGAGCAGTTTTATTTACTCTGGTTCATCCCTGTTATTGGTTATGGTTTTGCGTGGATTGGCCACCTTTTCTTTGAAAAAAACCGACCTGCTACATTTAAACACCCCTTTTATAGTTTATTGGGTGACTGGGTTATGTTTAAAGATATACTTGTCGGAAGAATCCCATGGTAGAGTTCCTTTAATTAATTACCCACAGTGCTATAGTAGCGGTAATTTTTGCTATTTAAGATATTAAAATGTATCGATTATTTGAGCGGATGACCAAGCCGTTTCCAGATCATAAGCCGACTCAACCTCCTGCAAGCTTATTTGCATTTTGCCGACATTACACGAAAGGGATGGAGATATCCCTTTTCTTCATGTCCATCAGTGCAGCAATGCTCGCTATTTTAGAAGTTTCATTATTTAGCTATATGGGCCAACTTGTTGATTGGCTAGCTATATACACGCCACAAACATTATTTACAGAACAAAAGCCTGAACTCATTAAAATGGCCCTGGTGCTACTAGTGGTTCTACCTTTGGTCGTATTTTTTCACTCCGCTATTTTACACCAAGCACTTTTGGGGAATTACCCGATGTCGATACGTTGGCTTGCCCATCGTTATTTACTTCGCCAAAGCGTTAGTTTTTACCAAAATGAATTCGCTGGACGCATAGCAACCAAAGTAATGCAAACGTCTCTTGCTGTTCGAGAGTCAGTAATGAAACTACTAGATGTGTTAATGTACATAGTGGTTTACTTTGGTGCGATGGTATTTTTAGTAGCCGAAGCTGACTGGCGATTGATGATACCGCTGCTTACGTGGCTTGCACTTTATAGTGCTATTCAGTGGTACTTTGTTCCTAAATTAAAACGTATTGCCAGCTCTCAAGCTGATGCTCGCTCAGAGATGACAGGCAGAATAGTCGACAGTTACACAAACATTTCTACGATTAAGCTTTTCTCATATACGCAGCGCGAAGAGCACTATGCCAAAGAAAGTATGGATGTATTCTTGCAGCCTGTATATAAGCAGATGCGATTGGTTACCAGTTTGAATTTATGCATCAATAGCCTGAATTACCTTTTAGTTTTCAGTGTGGCTGCGCTTTCTCTGTATTTGTGGTCTTTGAGCGCAATCAGTGCTGGTGCGATAGCAATCGCAGTCAGCTTATCTTTACGTTTAAACGGTATGGCACAATGGATCATGTGGGAGATAAGTAGCCTGTTTGAAAATATTGGCACTGTCAGTGATGGCATGAAAACACTCTCAACGCCTATTGATGTTGATGATAAACCTGATGCCACATCTCTAAAAATAAATACAGGTCAAATTTGTTTCACGGATGTCCATTTTAATTATGGTAAAGCAGCTAACGAGACCAACCGTGGGCCTGTAATCAATGGTCTTAATTTAACAATTAAACCGGGTGAAAAAATAGGTTTAGTTGGTCGTTCTGGTGCGGGTAAATCAACATTAGTTAATCTTTTATTACGGTTCTATGATGTTGATAAAGGAGCAATTCATATTGACGGACAAGATATCTCCACGGTGACACAAGAAAGCTTGCGACAGCATATAGCCATGGTTACGCAAGACACCTCTTTGTTACATCGCTCTGTTAAAGAAAATATTCTGTATGGTCGACCAGATGCAACCGATGAAGAAATGCTTAACGTAACAAAGCAAGCCAAAGCGCTCGAGTTTATTGAGGATTTAGAAGACAGTAAAGGCAATAAAGGCTTTGCCGCTCAAGTTGGCGAACGTGGTGTAAAACTCTCAGGTGGCCAACGACAACGTATTGCTATTGCTCGTGTGTTATTAAAAAATGCCCCAATTCTCATCTTAGATGAAGCAACGAGTGCACTTGATTCGGAAGTTGAAGCGGCAATACAGGCCAGTTTAGATGATTTAATGACGGGGAAAACCGTTATCGCCATTGCTCATAGGCTTTCTACAATTGCGCAAATGGACAGATTAATTGTTCTAGATGAAGGCGGCATTGTTGAGCAAGGTAGTCATCAGGAATTATTATCTCAAAATGGTATTTATGCTGCACTTTGGGCACATCAAACGGGTGGCTTTATCGGTGTTGAGTGATTTATCCAAATCACCTCAAAATGCTAAAAGGGTTGGTTTAAAAGTGATGTTCCTGCATTATTGATTTTAATAATAGAACCACTTAACACAACCTATATTTATTGAACTAACATGCTCTTACAATTGCAATTCTGCTGTAAGAGCATGTGAAATAGTTTAATCCTGCACTATTTTAACTTTATCCGCTTTTTTAACCAATAATCTGTACTCACTACACGCCCGCCACCGCTGAAAAATAAACTGAGTAACATTGCAAAATATATCGCTGAAAACTCGACACCATTGTTTAAAATAACTGGTTTGCCTTTTTCGTATAAGTAATCGGGGTATCCATGGTTTTCTACCAGTTCACGTATTGTATCAATACGCACTTTGGTCTCAACTGAGTTCTCTAAGCTTGCATTTGCACCCGGTATAGCTAACCAATCTAGCACTTTTGCAGCACTAGTACTGGGGTCTGTTGGTGTAATCGCGAACCAGCCATTATCCCAATGCACCGTAGTAGCAGCCACAACCATGGTAAACATTAATGGGATTGTAACTAGCCTTGTTAACAACCCAATAAGTAATAACCAACCGCCTATAAACTCCGTCCAACCCGCTAAAAAGGCGAGTAAATCAGGAAACGGTAAGCCTAGACCCCACTGTGCATTGCCAAACCAATTGACAACATCGCTTGATGCTAAAAAAAACTCAGGGAAATTTGACACCTCTTGGCTAATATTAAGCTTGTTATACCCTGCAATGATCATAACTGGGGCAAGTATTAACCTAAAGATAAGCGCGGGTATACCATCAGCAATTGATAGGCGTTTTATAATGAGAGAGTAAGTATTAAAAAGAGATGAAATCATAGCAGTCCTGTAATTTTGCTGTTCTAAATTACAAGACCGCTTTTGCTAGGAACTTATTTCAGTTAAATTTTACGTGCAACTTGCAAAGCTTCAAAAATAGCACGTTTAGCATCTATTGCTGCAGCTAATTTTGCGCCGCCTATTACATGCACTTTAGGGTTTTGTTCTAATGTACTAATTACTTCATTATTTGACACTTGCCCGATACATGCAATTACCGTATCAACAGGTAAAACTTGCTCCTCTCCTGCCACATTGATTGTTAGGCCTTGATTATCAAACTTTATATATTCACAACCTGCAACTTGTTTTACGCCATGTTGTTTTGCTACTTGACGATGGATCCAACCTGTTGTTTTGCCTAAATCACTGCCAAAACGTCCAGCACTTCGCTTAAGCATATACAACTGACGACTATCTTTGTGTGGTGTGGCATCACACTCAATTCCCCACTGGGATTTAAAATCCTTTATTGATTGTTTTGGACTTTCACTTAAAAAAGCAACCATATCAAAACCAATGCCACCTGCACCTAAAATTGCAATTGAGTTGCCAAGCTCAACTTCGCCTCTTATTACTTCATCATAAGCAAATACACGTTTTCCATCTTCACACTTGAAGGACGCCTCTCTTGGTCTAACGCCTGTCGCAAATACAATATCATCATAGCTATCAAGCATAGATTCAACATAACTTTTGCCAAGCTCTATTGTTACATTTAATCGGGCTAGTTCGTTGATAAAATACGTTAGTGTGTAGTTAAAATCTTCTTTGCCGGGTATCCGCATTGCCAAATTAAATTGCCCACCCATATCTTGCTTTTTGTCAATTAGAGTAACCTTATGGCCTTTCTGTGCTAAATAACAACTGGCAGAAAGCCCAGCAGGGCCTGCTCCAACAACCAATACATTTTTAGCCTTTTGTGCTTGCGCTAAGGGATAATCTAATTCAAAACCGGCCTGAGGATTCACCAAACATGTAGCACGCTTACCTTTGAACACGTGATCTAAACATCCTTGGTTACAGCCAATACACACATTGATATGTTTACTTTGCTCTGCTTGATATTTATTAAATAACTCAGGGTCAGCCAATAAAGGTCGAGCCATTGATATAAGGTCCGCTTCGCCAGCATTTAAAATATCGTTGGCAATTTGCGGTGTATTGATTCGGTTTACAGCGATTACAGGTACTGATACTACGTCTTTTAATCGTTTTGATGCTTCTTTAAATGCACCAGGTGGAACCATACTTGCAATCGTAGGCACTCTTGCTTCGTGCCAACCTATGCCTGTATTGAAAATATCCACTCCCGCTTTTTCAAGTGCTTTGGCTTGAATCGTCACTTCATCGGGCGTAGAACCATTTGGAATTAAATCCATCACAGACAATCTAAAAATAATGATAAAGCTGTCACTGACATTCGCACGCACAGCTTCAACAATTTCAATCGCTAAACGCATTCGATTTTCTGTGCTACCACCGTACTGATCATCACGTTTATTCGTGTGCTCAGCCATAAATTCATTAATAAGATAACCCTCAGAACCCATTATTTCAACGCCATCATAACCCGCTTTTTGAGCAAGTTTTGCTGAGTGGGCAAAATCTTTAATGGTCTTTTTAATCGAGCCAATTGACATTGATTTAGGTTTGTAAGGATTGATAGGTGCTTGAATAGCGCTCGGGGCTTGATTGAATGGATGATAAGCATAGCGGCCAGCATGCAACAATTGTAAGCAAATTTTACCGCCATTTTCATGCACGACATCAGTGTAAGCTCGGTGTTTTATCACATCATAAAAATTATTAAACGATGATGAAATAGGTGTTAACTTACCACGTATATTTGGGCTGTAACCTCCTGTAATAATCATACCCGTGCCGCCTTTGGCACGCGCTTGATAAAATGCTTTTAAGCGCTTTCTATTATGCCAGCCCTCTTCAAGCCCGGTATGCATTGATCCCATTACTAAGCGGTTACGTAAATGTGTGTGTTTTAGTTGTAATTGTTGTTCTAACATTTTGTGCCCCATTCAACTGGTCTAACCTCTAACATTAGCTAATTCTGCTGGATTGGCAAGCATTAAGCAATAAGTGAATAACAAAAACATAAAATAAGCCAGTTAAGCTAAGGATTTATTTAAATATAAACACTTAGTTACGATTTAACAGTTAAGTTTATTTTCGTTCTGGGCTACTATAAGCTGAGTAATAAGGTGTACCAAATTAAGGATTTATTTTGATAGCAAAGATATTTAAAGGTCTTTGGGCAGGGTTAAATTTCTCTCGCCGCTTAGTTCTAAACTTTTTATTCGTGTTACTTGTAATTGTATTTTTTCTTTCAATTACCAGTGACGAAGATGAAATAACGGTGGCTGACAAATCTGTGCTTAGGCTTAACCTTAACGGTCCAATAGTTGAGGAAAAAACCTACGTAGACCCTGTTGAGGCTGCGATAAATGACGCAACTATGGGTAATGAGGTTCCAGCTGAAATTTTGCTTGATGATATCATCACCGTCATTGATGAAGCCTCTAATGACGAGCGTATCAGCATTATCTTACTCGATCTTCAAAAAATGCCTAACGCGCATCTTAATAAGCTTAAACAAATAACACAGGCTATTGAGCGTTTTAAAGCTACCGGCAAAAAAGTAATCTCAACGGGTTATTACTATACCCAAGCTCAATACTACATTGCTGCACATGCTGATGAAGTCACAATGCACCCATATGGTGGTGTAGCAATCGAAGGCTATGGCATGTTCCCATTGTACTTTAAAGATGCCTTAGAGAAACTCGCCGTTACACAGCATATCTTTAGAGTGGGCACATTCAAGTCAGCCGTTGAGCCTTTTATTCGTAATGACATGTCTGATGCAGCGAAAGAAGCAAACAGAGTATGGTTAGGTGCTTTATGGCAAGAATATAAACAAGATGTGGCTGCTGTTCGCCCATTTGATGAGTCAAATTTTGATGAAACGATGGATGAATTATTAGTTAAAATGCAAGCCGTCAATGGTGACTCTGGTAAGTACTCTTTAGAAAATCAATGGGTAGATTCACTCAAATCTAATCAACAAATAAGACAGCAGTTAATTGATTTAGTTGGCGCTGAAGAAACAGGGAAAACATTTAATCAAGTTTCTTTTTACGATTATCTGACTCTTGTTAAGCCCCCTGTTCAATTTGATAACCCAATCACTGAAAAAGTGGCGGTGGTTGTGGCAAGAGGTACTATTGTTGATGGCGAACGACGTGCTGGAGAGATCGGTGGTGATTCAACCGCTGCGTTATTACGTAAAGCTCGTTTAGATGACAAAGTAAAAGCGGTTGTATTACGCATCGACTCAGGTGGCGGCAGTATGTTCGCATCAGAAGTAATTCGTGCCGAAGTACTTGCAATTAAAGCCGCTGGTAAACCTGTTATTGCATCAATGAGTTCGGTTGCAGCATCTGGTGGTTATTGGATTGCCTCTGCCGCTAATGAAATATGGGCTGCACCTAGTACAATTACAGGTTCTATTGGTGTATTTGGTAGTTTTATGACTTTTGAAAACACCATGGCTAAGCTAGGTATATACTCTGACGGCATTGCTACCACTGAAATGGCTGGCTTATCAATCACGCGTCCACTTAATGAAAAGATGGCGCAGGTGATCCAACTGAGTGTTGAAGATGCATACAGACGCTTTTTATATGTTGTTGCTGATGCCCGTGATATGACACCAGAGCAAGTAGACAAAATCGCACAAGGGCGTGTTTGGATAGCTTCACAAGCACTTGAACTGGGTTTAGTAGATAAGCTAGGCAACAAACAAGATGCAATTGAAGCAGCAGCTGCTTTAGCTAAATTAGACTTTTACGAGGTTAAAACAGTTAAACAAAGCCTTTCTCCTCAAGAGCAAATGCTGCAAGATATCTTTGGCAGCGCGATGGTTAAATCGTTTATCGGTAATAGCACTACCGGCAGTCTTATTGCAGATAAGGTAGGCGTTAACTCACTTATCAATCAATTTAACACTGAGGTAAATAACCTTAAAGATTACAATGACCCACAGAATATATATTCTCGTTGTATTGTGTGTGATGTGATCAAGTAATTTAACCAACAACACCTGTATTCTTTAACCTCACAGGTTATACTAAGCCCAGTTTTTTTACTGGGCTTTTTTATGAAACGCAAACGCATATACATCGCATATACTGGTGGTACCATCGGTATGAAAAAATCAAGTCGCGGCTATATCCCTGCGGAAGGTTTTTTAACTCAAACAGTGGTCAACAACGCAGAATTTAACCGTGATGAAATGCCGCTATTTGATATTCACGAATATTCTCCACTAATCGATTCGTCAGATATGTCACCTACCCATTGGCAGCTAATCGCAGATGATATTAAAACTAAATACCACGATTACGATGGCTTTGTTGTCCTTCATGGCACAGATACAATGGCTTATACAGCGTCTGCACTTTCTTTTATGTTTGAAAACCTTACCAAGCCAGTAATAGTAACGGGATCACAAATTCCTTTATCGCAATTACGTTCTGACGGCCAAGTAAACTTATTGAATGCTATGTACCTAGCTGCAAACTACCCAATCGCAGAAGTTAGTTTATTTTTTAATAATCAATTATTCAGAGGTAATCGAGCGACAAAAGCGCATGCAGATGGTTTCGATGCATTTGCTTCACCAAACCTTGATCCACTGGCTCTCTCAGGGATCAATATTCAATTATTGAAAGGCCAACTAAGTCCATATGTTGAACACGCGCTACAAGTGACTAATATTACACCACAACCTATCGGTGTCCTTTATTTATACCCAGGAATTAGCCACGCAGTGGTAAAGAGTCTGGTTAACGACAACATAAAAGCATTAGTTTTGTTAAGCTTTGGGGTGGGCAATGCACCTCAAGATCCCGTATTTTTAGAAATCTTATCAACCGCGAGTAAACGCGGTATTATCATTGTTAATCTCACACAGTGCTTAAAAGGCCATGTAAACATGGGTGGGTATGCAACGGGCAATGCGCTATTAAACAGTGGTGTCATTAGTGGTTATGATATGACACTTGAAGCCTGTCTAACCAAGTTACATTATTTATTAAGTCAGAGTCTTGAAGTGGAAACTATTCGCCATCTTATGCAAGACAACCTGCGTGGTGAGCTAAGTCGTTAAACAGATACAGTACTCAATATAAATAAAAAAGGCACGCTTTCATGCGTGCCTTTAATTTATTTAACGTGTTTACTACTTTAATAAGCGGCGTAAACCAACAAGTGGTAATAATAATAAGCTGTACCATGGGAAGCTGGCAGATTGACGCTCATACGTTTCAGTCTCTTCGTCCGAACATTTGTCAATCTCACCTTCAATTGGGGTTAGCTTAACTGCAACCACAACGCTTTCATACTCAATATCACCATTAGTGTCTGTAACGACTCCACCTAGGCTATCTGTTTTTTCAACTGTTTTAGTTGCAACACCAAATATTTCATTATCGTTATTAATGGCTTTGGCTTCAGACATTAGGTATTTGTAACGCGTTTCACCATCACTTTCATAACATGGCAGTAAATCGTTGATATTTGTTATCTTATCATCACCAACTTGGTACATAAACGCTTCACGGCGGCGAGAACCAACATTAAATACGTCTGTTTCACCTTCACCAACAATAATACCATTATCATTTATATCGTTTGCATATGAACTTGAGCTGCCAAAAAAATCAGTTGGAAAAACCGTAGAGCCAGTAGCAATATCGTGATAGAAAAACTTATAGCGATTAGCCCCTTCAATTGGTCTAAGTGCATAACCCGTGACTATATTATTATTGTTAATAGCCGTTGACTTGCCATCAAACCAATCATCATCTTGATCCACTATTTCTTCAACTTTACCGTCTTTATAGTACACCGGAAGTGATCTAATTGTGCTAGAGCGGCTATTGTCACGGATGTCTGATGTGCCTGCAGCAATACCGTTACTATTAATAGCTAATGCATTACTTACGAAAGCAAAGTTTTCATCGTCTTCTGGTGTAACACCAACACCTAATTTCTCAGTACTTGTAATGTTAAAGCTTGTGTCTAACGTCCATTTTACAGCTCGAAGGTCGAAAAGGCGTGTGGATGAAGAGCGATATAAGTTTTCAATACACGCGCTGACAGGTATATTTAAACCATCACAGTCATCATCGATATCTTCTTGCCTATCACTAGGAATACCCACTGAGGTTTGTCCAACAACAACGTATCCATCATCCGTTTTAACAATATCATTAGCTGCGCTGATACCACCAAACTCATCAAATTCAGGGGGGATTTCAAATACGACACCTGAGTCAGATATGATTGCCGCACGATTTATAAAATCACGAACAAAGTGAGTTTCCTCTTCTGTTTCATCATCTGGTGTAAATTTCAGTTTATCAAAGGGTGCACTTCCCCAACCTACAGAGGTGCCGTCTTCAGCAATGCCATTATAAAATGCATTTACAGAGCGGGTGACTCCATCATAATCAACGGATGCAATATCAAAAAATAATTGTTCCTGAGCAGGTTGTTGATTACCTGGGTATCTAAGTGCTGCTAAATTGCCGACATTTTGGTATTGGCTGTTATTAACTACCCTTTCGCTTCTCAAAAACGAATGCATAAACGCATGCGCATCTGGGTTTGTAGCTACTGCGTTATTGTTTTCGATATCATCTAATGTAAATGTAATTTCTTTATCAATGAGCTCAAAGTTGGCTTCCGCTGCATCATAGAAATCTGTAATTATACTATCTGTGAAATCTATATAACTGATATCAATTGGAAGATTGTATAAACCATTTGCTAGTCCAATTACATGACCACTTTCACTTACATCTGTCACGTAGGTATGTTTAGCTTCGTCAAATGAACCCAGCTCAGTCAACTTATAGGTAGCACTTAATGCTGTCGTGCTCATCGTCGCTAATATACTAGCAGCGAGTAATTTATATTTCATTTTAGTCCTTACTACTGATTCTTTAAATCTTCTAATTCTTCCCAGCGCTCTAACGCAGCTTCAAGGTCTGACTCTAGTTGCGCTAAATGGTTCAATGCTTGTGAAGTGATTGCAGCATCTTGTTTGAAAAAATCAGCGTCGTTTACAAGTACTTGCTGATCTTCAATTGCATTTTCAATTTGCTCAAGCTTACTGGGTAATTGTTCTAATTCAAGTTTTAATTTGTAAGAGAGTTTATTCGCTTTGCTCTCTGTTTTACTTTGTGATTTTGTAACTTGTTTTTCAACTGCTTTTACAGGGGCAGCAGTTTGTTTTTTTTGTTCATCAGCAAGGTAGCGTATATAAGCTTCATAATCACTATAACCGCCTACAATATCGGTGATTTTGCCATTACCTTCAAATGCCCAAACACTGGTACACGTATTATCAATAAACTCACGGTCATGGCTTACAATTAGCACTGTGCCCTGGTATTGATTAATTATATCTTCCAGTAATTCAAGTGTTTCGATATCCAAGTCATTCGTCGGCTCATCCAGTACTAAAATGTTTGATGGTTTTAAGAATAACTTAGCAAGCAACAACCGATTTTTTTCACCACCTGACAATGCTTTAACGGGGGTACGAGCACGTGCAGGTGGGAATAAAAAGTCTTGCAGGTAGCCAAGTACATGACGTGAACGGCCACCCATCATCACTTCTTGCTTACCTTCAGCAACGTTATCTTGCACGGTTGCTTCTTCATCAAGCTTTTGACGGTACTGGTCAAAATAGGCAAACTCTAAGTTTACGCCTTGTTTAATATCACCACTATCCGCAGCTAAATCACCAAACAATAATTTGAGCAATGTAGTTTTACCAATACCATTTGGACCAACCAGTCCAATTCTATCCCCACGCATTACTAATGTAGAAAAGTCATCAGCAATTACTTTATCTTTAAAGGCATGGTGAATATGTTTTGCTTCAAATACAAGCTTGCCTGATCTATCAGCAGTTTCGATGTTAAAGTCAGTCTTGCCTACCTGCTCTACTCGCTGCTTACGCTCAACGCGAAGTTGTTTGAGTTCACGCACTCGTCCTTCATTACGTGTACGACGTGCTTTTACCCCTTGGCGGATCCACGCCTCTTCTTCAGCTAACCGCTTATCAAAAAGGGCATTTTGTGTTTCTTCAACTTTTAAATCATGCGCTTTTTGTTCTAAATATGTCGCATAATCACCAGGGTATGAGATTAATTTACCACGATCTAAATCTAGGATGCGTGTCGCAACAGCGCGAATAAATGCACGGTCATGAGAAATGAAAACAATGCCGCCTTTAAACTCTTTTAAAAATTGCTCTAACCACATAACACTGTCCATGTCTAAGTGGTTGGTAGGCTCATCAAGTAATAATAAGTCAGGCTCACTAACAAGCGCACGCGCTAACGCAACTTTACGTAACCAACCGCCAGAAAGCGATTCAAGTTTTGCTTCAGGAGAAAGCTCTAGACGAGTGAGAACAAGCTGAATGCGGCTATCAAAACGCCAACCATCCGCCGCCTCTAATTGATTTGATAAACGCTCTAGTTGATTGAGTAGTTTATCAGTGCAATCAGTTTGCAGTTGCGTGCTTACATGGTGATAATCAATCAGTAAGTTTGCAATATCTGGCATACCTTGAGCAACATAATCGAAAACAGTGCCACTCGCACCCTTTGGCGGATCTTGCTCTAAACGAGAAATCTTGATGCCACCAAGCTGGTTAATTTCGCCATCATCTAAAATGACTTGACCATCAAGTACCTTTAAAAGTGTTGATTTACCCGCGCCATTTCGACCAACGATACACACTCGCTCACCCGTTTCGATGACTGCATCTGCATCATCTAGTAAAGGGTGTGTGCCGTAAGCTAACTGCGCTTTTGAAATTCTAATTAAATCCATGTTGTCTCTTTACTCTTATTCTGAT
This sequence comes from Pseudoalteromonas sp. 3D05, assembly GCF_002723455.1. GTDB lineage: Bacteria > Pseudomonadota > Gammaproteobacteria > Enterobacterales > Alteromonadaceae > Pseudoalteromonas. Next base: position 194,878 of record NZ_PDUS01000002.1, read on the forward strand.
TGCGAAAAACACTGCTGCACTTGTAACGCAGTAAACGGCCAATTTAACTGTTGACCGCGTTCGCTTTTTAAAACGGGGATTGTTAGTTGGAATTCAGCAATAAGCTGTTCACTACTCATAATGTCAACACGTTGCAATGAGACTGAATCGGTTGTCAGTGGCTCAATAAGTTCAAACGCTTCTTCGCACAAGTGACAGCCATCGGTATGGTAGAGCGTCCAATTAACCATGGGTTATTAACCAACTATTATGGATTTGTTTGTTACGTTTGAAATCTGGCGATAGTGTCTTCTCAGATATATTAACCGCTTTTAAGCCAAGGCCAATTAAACCAACTTCATCCATTGCAAAACCACGTTTGTTGTTAGAAAAGATGAGAGTACCAGAAGGACTTAAGATCTTTTTAACCCACGTTAATAATTTAATATGGTCACGTTGCACATCAAACGCGTCTTTCATACGCTTTGAGTTTGAAAAAGTCGGTGGATCTAAAAATATCAAATCATATTGGCTTGTTGCATATTCTAACCATTTTAAACAATCAGCTTGCTCAAAACGGTAGCGCGTATTACTAATATTGTTAAGTTCAAAATTATCCTGGCCCCACTTTAAGTAGGTTTTAGATAAATCAACAGTCGTAATTGCTTTAGCTCCACCTAGGGCTGCATGCACGGATGCCGTGCCAGTATAGGCAAATAAATTTAAAAAGCGTTTGTCTTTTGCATTTTGTTGAATGTAGCGACGAGCTAAGCGGTGATCTAAAAACAAACCCGTATCTAAGTAATCAAACAGATTCACTTTAAATTTTGCACCAAACTCTTCGATCACTTGAGTCCGATTTTGCTTAGCCATTGGGGTATATTGCTCTTCCCCTTTTTGCTTTTTACGTACTTTTACGGCTATATTTTCTGGTGCAATTTTAAGCTGTTGTGCAGTTAAAGTGATCACATCTTGTAGACGTTTATGTGCTGTTGCATCATCTATTTCTTTTGGTGCTGCATACTCAAAAATAACCGCTGAGTCACCATATACATCAACAGCCACGTTATATTCTGGGATATCTGCATCATAAACTCGATATGCTTGCACATCATTTTGCTTGAGCCAATTTTTTAAACCTTGCTTGTTCTTTTTAACACGGTTTGCAAAAGACATTGAACCTTCAAAATTAAGAGCAGGCTTATCTTCTGTGGTTTGGCTTACTTGTTTGTCATCTAGCTGATATAAATTTAATACCACATCAAGCGGGCCATTTTTAAATTTATAGCGTTTAAGCTTAACGAGCTTTAACAGCTTAAATAAGCTTTCATCCATGCCAAGCAGCGCAAGCTTCCAATTATTAAAATGCTTTTTAAAACCCGTGCCTAAACTACGATGTAAATCAACTAGCTCTGCCATTGAACCTATACGTTCACCGTACGGTAAGTTCGATATAACTACCCCTGGCAGTTTCGCAACGGATGTCAGCTTTGTGGCATCATTTTGCTTAAATTTAATAATATCGCCCAGTTCTGCACGCTTCGCGTTATCAACCGCTTTACTTAACACTTGAGCGTCATAATCATGACCAATTAGCCACAATTTAGGGTCTGTTATTTGAGCAATAAGCTCTTCTCTTAATGCGTTGAATTTCGCAACACGAAAGCTTGGTAACCTTTCAAAAGCGAACCCTTCTCGGAATAAACCAGGCGCTTCATTACGTGCCATACCAGCCGCTTCAATTAAAATGGTACCAGCACCACAACATGGGTCAAATAAAGGCTGTTGTACGTTCTCGAGCCAACCACTGCGCTTAATAAGTGCCGCGGCTAAATGCTCTTTAATAGGTGCTTTACCTTGCCCTTCACGGTAACCGCGTTCAGACAAGCGAGGTCCTGAGTAATCTATATACATGGCAACACCTTGGCGAGATAAACGCGCGACAACACGTACGTTAGCATCTTGCTTGTCTACGTTAGGCCGTTGCTCATATAAATCATTGAAATAATCAACAATCGCATCCTTGATCACAAGACCAGAGAATTGTGTGTTTTTTAATGAATCATTAGTCCCGTTAAAATCAACAGCAAATGTTTGAGTTGGACCGAACCACTCTTGCCAAGGTTGGAAGCGGGCAAATTTATAAAGGCTATCTTTGTCGTTCACGCCTTCTTTTTCTTCAATCAACATCATGACACGAGTGGCAAAACGACTCATTAAGCACACTTTTTGTGCTAGTGTTGTATCCGCGTCAAAACGCACAGAACCCACTGTTTGTTTGGTGACTGTAGCCCCAATCTCAGTAAGTTCATCAACCAATAAATTTTCGATTCCGATAGAAGTAAGCGCGATAAATTGCAAAGTAAAAACCCTTAGTAGCTAATTGCGCGGGATTATAACATAGGTTGGCAGACAAACACGTGATTATGGGTTGAAGGCGTAAAATTTACTTAAGCAGTTATACTGCTTTGGGCTTGTGTGTAAATAGGGTGGACACGATTGTTGAGCACCTTGATCACCTCAAATTGATTCAAACTAAGGTTTTCATCTAATTGGAAGTGCTCAGATAAACAAATACACAAAGAGGCATCTTTATTATGTTCAATAATTAAAAACTCACCGCATTGTTGGCGAGACTGTAACTTAATTATTGCCTCTACGCTTGGTTCACTGCCTGTGTATGTATCAAAAAACCAACTTTTGGCTAGTATTGGCTTTAAATGGTATTTTGCTGCAGTTGCATTAAGCGCTATTTGACAGATTTCTGCGGGTTGCCACAGATTAAAAGAGTCAAGATATTGGTAAACTTGTTGATAAAAGGCAGCATCTTCAAGGCTAAATTCTGAATGCTGTAAAATAGAATCTGTTAGTTGACGGAGTTTATAAGGCGTGCACAATTGCATCTCTTGGTTTAAGTCAACCAACAAACGATTTCGTTTCGGACAAGCTATCCATTTCCATTGTTTTGATGCTTGTAACATGCGCTCCTAATGACTCCTTTTATGCTTTAGCCATTAATTATAGTTGCTTTTGACCATTTAATCCAAATTCTATTAGAACATTTATCGAATGATCAAAAGCTTACATAACTGATCCTTATAAGCCTGAAAGGATCGTTTTTACCAATGGTGGACCTTTGTATATAAAACCAGTGTATACTTGAATTAAATCTGCACCACTTTCTAACTTTTCTTTGGCACTTGCTGCATCATCAATACCACCCACACCAATGATTGGCAATTTACCTTGCGTAAGGCGTTTAAGCTCTTTGACAACATGAGTTGAACGCTCTCGTACAGGAAGCCCTGATAACCCCCCTGCTTCATCCGCATATTGCTGACCTTGAACAGCAGCACGCTCTAACGTAGTGTTCGTTGCGATAACACCATCAATATTATTGTTAATTAATGACTCACTCACCTGAGCAATTTGAACCTCATCCAAATCTGGTGCAATTTTAACTAGCATGGGGACTTGCTTGTTGTGTTTAGCAATTAGATCTAGCTGCTCGTTTTTTAGACTTTGCAAAAGATCGTCCAATGCTTCGCCATATTGTAAATCTCGAAGCCCTGGTGTGTTAGGAGATGAAATATTAACTGTTATGTAAGATGCATGTTCGAACACTTTGCGCATACAATGAATGTAATCGTCTTTACCTTGCTCATTTGGGGTATCTTTATTCTTACCGATATTAATCCCCAAAATGCCATCGTACTTTGCTGCTTTTACATTATTAACTAAATTATCAACGCCTTTGTTGTTAAAGCCCATGCGATTAATTATTGCATTCGATTCAGGTAAACGAAATATACGAGGCTTGTCGTTACCTGCTTGCGGCCTAGGTGTAACAGTTCCCACCTCGATAAAGCCAAAGCCCATTTGAGCAAAAGCGTCTATACACTCAGCATTTTTATCTAAACCAGCTGCTAAACCGACTGGATTTTTAAATTTTAAACCTAAGAACTCTACAGGGTGATCTGCCACTGATTGTGACCATGCTGCACTAAATGGTGTGTTTGAAAAGCGACGCAAATTATGTAATGCAAATTCATGGGCCCATTCCGCATCACGGGTGAACATAAAACGGCGAGCAAGATCATAAAACATTAAAAAATCCTCTATATAAAAAAATACCCCAGACTAGGCTGGGGTATTGTAAGCTATTAACTTATTATTTTCACGCTAGAAACTACTAAGCGTGCAAAAAGGGTTATTTAGCTGACGTATCACAGTTATGGCTAAGTAGCATTAACTCACGTAAAGCCACAGAGAACTTAGCAAAGTCATGACTCTGCGATGTTTTAAACTCTGCAAGCATATGCTTCCAACGTTGAAGTAGTAATTCTTGACTATCCATCCATTGGTCAATTTGACTATCAACATTTTTATCATCGCCTTCAAAGCAGTTAAGCACAACTTCCGATAATGTACGTTGTTGCCAATCAAGCTCTTCGCGATAAGAAGCTCTTGCAAGAGCTTGCCAATGATTAGCAACAGGTTGATTAGTAATTTGGTCAAGGAACCAATGAAGACCCATGCGAGCACCAAGCTTAAAGTACGTATTAGATACCATGTCGATACTGCGGCCAGAATTATTAGCCACTTCAGCTAAGTCCATTACTGAGAATAGACTTGAAAGAGCAACAATTCGTTTAGCCAAGTCAGCCGGCGCGCCGCTTTCAATCAGCTTGTCTGCCGCTTTAACTAAACGCTCGCCTTCTTTCTCAACCATGTAGCCATTTAAATTAGTACTGAGGTCACTAAATGTAGGCGCGAAGAACGCAATTGTTTGTTCAATGTTTTGTGACTTATTACGATGGCGTAAGAACCATCGCGTTGCACGACGAACAGTCCTGCGAAGTTGATACAACATTTCTGTTTGTACTGCCGCAGGGATCTTATTATCAAGCGCAACGATTGCTTCCCACGTCTCATCCATTTCAAACACTTCGTTTGCAACAGAATAACAAAGTGCAACTTCTGCTTCATTGGCACCTGTTTCTTCTTGCATACGAATCATAAAGTTCAAGCCCATATCATTAACAATATTATTCGCTAATTTAGTGGCAATAATTTCTTTACGCAGTGGATGATTATCCATTGCATCGTTAAACTTCTCGCGTAATGGAACTGGGAATGAGTTAACTAACAATTGACGGTAGTAAGGGTTCTCAGTAATTTCTTCTGATACTAATGATTCCTTAAGAACCATTTTTGAATAAGACACTAAAACTGAAAGTTCAGGACGCGTCAAATCTTTACCCGCAGCTGCACGCTCTGCTAGCTCTTCGTCTGTTGGGATAAATTCGATAGCACGATTAAGCTTGCCTTCTTTTTCGAGTGCATGAATAAAACGTACTTTTTCTTTCAGTGTCGAAGAACCCTTAGACTGAGTGATAGAGAGTGTATGTGTTTGGCGATAACAGTCATCAAGAACTAATTCAGATACTTCATCCGTCATTGAATATAATAGCTCATCGCGTTGTTTGCGCGTCAAATCACCCGCAGTTACTAAGCCATTTAATAGAATCTTGATATTTACTTCGTTATCAGAACACGCAACACCACCTACGTTATCGATAAAGTCAGTATTTACACGACCGCCTTTAGCAGCAAACTCGATACGACCTAATTGAGTTGCACCTAAATTACCACCTTCACCTAATACTTTAGCGCCTAAGTCAGCACCATTGATGCGTAATGCGTCGTTCGCGCGGTCACCAACATCAGCATCGCTCTCATCACTACTCTTAATGTATGTGCCGATACCACCATTCCAAAGTAAATCAAATTCCATCATTAGTGATGCTTTGATCAATTCATTTGGCGTCATGCTCGCTTTTTTAGTACCCAACATTTTCTTCATTTCAGGGCTTAAGCTAATTGATTTAGCTGCGCGAGAGAAAATGCCACCACCGGCAGAAATTAAGTCTTTGTTATAATCTTCCCATGATGAGCGAGGTAAATTAAATAAACGCTCGCGCTCTGGGTATGAAGTAGCAGAATCTGGTGTAGGGTCAACAAATATGTGCATATGGTTAAAAGCTACTTGTAAACGAATATGCTTTGATAAAAGCATACCATTACCAAATACATCACCTGCCATATCACCTACAGCAACCACTGTGAAATCGGTTGATTGACAATCTATGTCCATTTCACGGAAGTGACGTTTAACTGACTCCCATGCACCCTTTGCGGTGATACCCATTTTCTTATGGTCATAACCGACTGAACCACCTGATGCAAACGCATCTCCTAACCAGAAGTTATACTCATTGGCAATGCCATTGGCGATATCTGAGAAGGTTGCAGTTCCTTTATCGGCAGCTACAACAAGGTAGGCATCATCTTCGTCATGACGAGTAACATCTTTAGGAGGAACAATCTCACCCTGAATAATGTTATCTGTAATATCTAATAAACCGCGAATGAAAATTTTGTAACACTCTTGGCCTTCTTTAAAGAACGCATCGCGCTCAGTCGGTAGTTGTTTACAAACAAAACCACCTTTAGAACCAACCGGCACAATAACAGTATTTTTTACTTGTTGTGCTTTAACTAAACCCAGTACTTCAGTACGGAAATCTTCACGACGGTCAGACCAACGTAAACCACCACGCGCTACTTTACCACCACGTAAATGAACACCTTCTACACGTGGCGAGTAAACAAATATTTCGAATGCCGGTAGAGGTAAAGGCATATCTGGAATTAAGCTTGGCTGTACTTTAAATGATACGTAAGACTTAAACGTGCCAGTATCATCTTTTTGGAAGTAGTTAGTACGAAGCGTTGCAATTATCATGTCAACGTATAGTCGAATGATACGGTCATCATCCAAATTAGCAACGTTTTCAAGTTCAAGATAAATTTGCGAGATTAGTTTATCCAGTGTCTTGCTACTTGCAGGGCTTTTAACTGAGAATTTTTTCGCAAACAAATTAACGATCTGCGTTGCTATGTGTGGGTAATTCGAAAAAGTGCTTTCGATATAAGTTTGTGAGAATGTTACACCGATTTGGCGCATATACTTAGCATAAGCACGTAAAATTGATGCTTCACGGCCTGTCAGCCCACCCATTAGAACCAAGCGGTTGAAACCATCGTTTTCAAGGCGGTTAGCCCATACATTAGTTAATGCTGCACGAAAACGCGCCGACACCTTGTCAAAATCAGCAACGCCTTGGCTATCAAGGAGCATTGAGAAGTCCATGATCCAATTGATACGACCATCGTTAGTCTTAACAGAATAAGGAGTTTCACCAATAACGCGTAAGCCAAAGTTCTCAAGCATTGGCATAACATCTGATAAATGAATTGGCTCGTCTTTATGGAATAAACTCAGGCGTACAATATTTGTGTTAGCTTCTTCTTGAGGACGGTAAAACAACATTTCGAGCTTGTTTTCGTCATTAAGCATTTCAAGCTTTTCAATATCAACAACCGCTGCGCTTGGTAAAACTTCATCTTTGTATGAACGGGCAAAAGAGTTGCTGTATTTACGGTTAAGGTCATTACCTCGAGACTCACCTGCTGACTCAAGAAGAGCAGACTGGAGTTTGTCTTCCCATGTGCGGGCCGCTTCGATTAAATTATTTTCTATGTCTTTCACTTTAAATTCGATATCGTTGTTATTTACACGCACAGTGTAATGAGTACGGGCTAAGGTAGACTCTGAGAAGAAAGTAGTAAATTCAACTTTTTCATCAGAATTAAATGCATTAGCTAAGATAGTTTGTGTTTCACGGCGAAGTGCGGTGTTATATCGTTCACGAGGAACATAAACCATGCATGAGAAAAAGCGGCCATAGGCATCTTTACGCACAAAAAGGCGACACATATCGCGCTCTTGTACTTGAAGTACACCCATTGCGACTTCAAGAAGTTCACTCTCGCGTGCTTGTACTAATTCATCACGTGGATAAGTTTCTAAAATATTTAATACTGCTTTATATGCATGAGTGCCTTGGGCAAAATCACACATTTCCATTATGCGGTTTATTTTACTTTTTAAAACAGGAACATCAGCGGCACTGTTATTATAAAAACTAGATGAGAATAATCCGATAAAACGGTCTTCACCTATTACATTACCTTCGTCGTCAAAACGCTTCACACCCACATAGTCAATATAGGCTGGGCGGTGTACACGAGAAAGAGAATTCGTTTTAGTTAGAATCAGTAAATTACTACTACGTGCTTCTTGGCGTGCAACTTCAGGTAACTCTGACAATAAACGAGTGTGATCGTCTGTTACGTTTTTCATCAAGCCTAGGCTTGTTTCCATTTTACCTTTTAACTGGTAATCACCTTGAACGGGTTGTAAGTCGTATTGACGGTATCCCATTAAAGTAAAGTTATCTTTTACCAGCCAATCTAAAAACTCAACAGTTTCTGCAACTTCAATTTCGTTGGTGTGCTGTTTTCTGTCTGGTAACTCTTTACTTACAGCAATAAGTTTCTCGCGTATTGGTTGCCAATCTTCTACAGCGGTAGACACATCAACCAAAACTGATTCTAGCTCTCGTTTGAACGAATCAATAACATCAGAGTCTGTTTGGCGGTCAATCTCAATAAAGAAAACAGTTTTTGTAGAAGTTGATTCTTGATCTGCTTTTAGGTTTGAGATTGCAGCAATTTGACCTTCATTATTGCGTTTAACTTTTAATGGAGAATGCAGAAGTAAGTGAGATGCAATGTTTGCGCGGCTCATAGCCATACGAACAGAATCAACTAAAAACGGCATGTCTTTAGCAATAATTTCAACGATTGTATGCGATGACTGCCAACCATCTTTAGCTACTTCAGGATTGAAAACACGGATGACCGCATTATCAGAGGTATTTTTTTCTAGCGAATTCCATAGGCTTAGTGCAGCGCCATATAAGTCACTATCATTGCGATTTGCCAAATCCTCTTTAGACATATTGCTGTACAAGGCTTTGGCGAATTTCTCAACGAGTAACACATTATCAGCGTGAACTTTTTTCTGGATCAGCTTGCAGACATTATCTAAGATAACCGAGGCTTGCCCTTCATTTCGTGTCATTGTATGTTCCTTAATCTATTACTACCCTTACTGGATAGAATATGTGTACAGCAATTTAATTGTGTGGAGTCAGGTAAATTCTAACCCTTTTACAGCTAATAAACAGCCCTTTCGATGAAAACATTTTAAGCATTTCAGCTATTTGGTCATCTATTCACAAAATATAGATATAAATGGCCTATTACGGCCATTTAGGAGCAAAAATATTCACATTATTTTTTCTGGTCGGTCCAGAGCAGGCTGCCTATCGCTGGTAATAACAGCACAGCACCGAGCATATTCACCAAGAACATAAAGGTTAGAAGAATACCCATATCAACTTGGAACTTAAGATCAGAGAAAATCCATGTACTTACACCAATCGCTAAGGTAATACCTGTGAACAATACGGCACTGCCCCTTTCTACCAATGCATTACGGTAAGCTGTAGGTAGAGAAACACCTTGCTTAAGTTGCCCCATCATTGATGACAAAATATAAATTCCATAATCGACACCTATACCCACACCTAACGCTATTACCGGTAATGTAGATACCGTTAACCCAATTTGCAGTTGTACCATTAAGGCCTGTGCAAGAGTAGATACGATATAAAGCGGTAACACAACAGCAATAGTCGCTTTAACACTTTTAAAACTAATCAGACATAAAATAATTACAGCACCATATACATATATCATCATAGGTAATTGCGCAGCTGCGACTGATTCATTGGTTGCCGCCATAACACCCACAGGACCTGATGCTAACTTAAACTGTAGTTTATCGGTTTGCTCTTGCACAGCAAACTCCTTCACCCTGCTAATAACATTGTCGATAGTTTCAGCTTTATGATCATCTAAGAATATAATCACAGGCATCACCGAACAGTCACCATTGAGCAGGCCAGTGCTTGTTTCAACTCGTGCACTTGCTTGAACCAAACTTGCCGTATTACGCGGTAATGTTTGCCACTTCAAATTACCCTCGTTGTATCCGGCATTAACAGACTGCGCGACTGAACTTAAGCTAACCGCAGATTGTACGCCTGCTAAATTTTCAACCTTATATTGAAAACGACTGATCCGTTGCATCACATCATGATCTGTACATGCGGCAGGATAAGCTTCAACCAACACCTTCAAAATATCTGAAGAAATTGTGTATTTGTCCGATATCAAAAAGGTATCTTGGTTATAGCGAGCATCTTGGTGCAATGAAGGTGCACCTGCATGTAAATCACCAATTCGCATTTTATCTGCTTGCCAGTAACCCAATGCAAAAAGTACTAAAGTAAATGCTATGATGATTTTAGCAATTTTAGGATCTGTTGCCTTAACCAGTAACTCACGTAGTTTATCTAACGTATTGGGTTTATCAGTGTTGCCTGATTGAATGTGCACTGTGTTTTCAAAGCGCATGTATGACGCCCACACAGGAAGCAATATTAAATTTGTAAAAATGATAACCGCGACACCTAAGCTAGCAGTAATCGCAAGCTCTCGGATGATACCAATATCAATCGTCAACAAGGTTAGGAAACCGACTGTATCTGAAAGTAATGCAATACCTCCAGGTACAAGTAATGCCCTGAAGCTTGACTGACAGCAAACGCGCGTTGCTTTACCCTGCGCCACTTTCTTGCCAATTGCATTAATCATTTGCACACCATGACTCACGCCAATGGCAAAGACTAAGAACGGCACCAGAATTGACATTGGGTCCAGACCAAAACCAAGACTTGACAATAACCCTAACTGCCAAACAACCGCAATGATCGAGCAAGCAATAGGTAATACAGTCAGTTTAAGGCTGCCACAAAATAACCAAACCATGATAAAAGTAAAGGCAATAGCGATTGCGAAAAACAGCACAACCCCTTTGGCACCTTCAGCAATATCACCTGCCATTTTAGCAAAGCCAATAATATGTATACTGACATTCTCAGTGCTTAGTGGCTCACGAATTTGAGACTCAAGCTTTTCAGCGAAAGCTAAAGTGTCTAGCTTCTCTTGTGTTTGAGGATCTGTTTCTAATAACTGCGCACTTACCATAGCGCACGAATAATCAGACGCGATCATTCGACCAACAACTTTCGCTTTCTCAATATTTTGCTTAACTACCGCTAAGCCTTGTTGATCTGCTTTAAAGTTTGCGGGAAGAATTGGGCCACCAGCAAAACCATCTTCAACAACTTCAACAAAACGCGCACTTGGCGAGAATATAGAGTTCACAAGAGGTCGATTAACACCTGGTATAAAATAAAGCTGATCGTGGACTGCTTTCAACTGCGTGAAAAAGTCAGGGTTAAATATGTTGCCACTATCATCACAAACAGAAATCAAAATGCTATTTGCACCACCGAATTGCTTCTCATGTTTCAAATACACTTTCATGTAGTCATGATTCAATGGTATGTTTTTATTAAAAGAAGCATCTAGTTGAATATGAGTTGCTTTAAAGGCAAGTATGCATGTCAACAATACAAAACTGATGAGCATGATTAATCGATGACGAAACACCGCTTTTTCTAAGAAATCTAATATCCCTTGCATTACGGAGTAATCCCCTTCACTTTAATCCCATCTTCAGATGCCATAATAAGTTGATCCTTAAAAATAACTGCATCTAGTATTGATTTACCATTTGGTAATTGTTCAACTTGTAGCTTGTTATTTTTTAAGTGAAAAATAACACCACTATTGGCAAGTAGTAACCAACCTTGTTGACCCATGTCTAAAATACTGTTCACTGTAGCTGTTTTATTGTTTTTTAAGTGCACCCACGGCTCTGTCGCTGTTCGGGTAAAGATGTTACCTCTTAAGCCTGCGACTAATGCCTGTTCTTGATCATTTTTTGCATAGGCGAAAAATGAACCTGCATAGATTTCGTCGTCGCGATGCCAAGTTTTTCCATTATCTGAACTACGCGCCATCAAGCCCATTTCACCAACAATAATAAGTTCATTTTCAGTAGCTACTATTCTATTGAAATGCGGTAAAATAGAGCTTGTTTCAATCTCATAACCTTCTGGATCAGTTTCTTTAAGATCAGCAAGATAATCTCTATCATCTTCATGCAATAGTGACGCTAAAAATCGTTTGTTCCACTGTTTACCGCCATCTGATGTTTCATAAAACATGCCATAGGCGCCAACTGCATACCCATTTAAATTGTCAGTAAACATAATATCTAAACACGGTTTATCTAATTGCTCATTGACTTGTTGTAATTGCCAGTTAGCCCCTCCATCCAGTGAATGAATAATGGTGGCATCATGACCACAAGCCCAGCCAACTTGACCGTCAATAAAATCAACAGCAGTGAGTAATACTTGGGTAGGTACGAAAGCTTGGTCCCATTTAATTGCATCTTTACTGGTAACAATTGTGCCGTGCTTACCAACTGCGACGATTTTTTCGCCATTGAATTCAATATCAGTTAAAAGCGTTTCTTGTGCTTTAGCTGCACTAATAGCAGGACGTGGCGTTGCTGCCGAAACAATAAATGTAAGAAAGGCCAAGGTGGTTAACCCCGCATAAAGCAAATACTTCATATATTAAAATCGCCTTGAGGAGAGTAAGTTTGTCATCAATCGTGCAAATGGAAAAACCAGTGTGTGTCAGAAAGACAAACGTGAATTGATAAAAGGCACCTAATAAACATTAGGTGCCTGTCTTTTATTTAACGACCAGCGCGGCGTAATGCGTTAGACGTAAACTCGTTATCGTTGAATGATTTTGAGAAATCATACATTTTTTCTTGGTTGTCTAAACCAATTGCAAGGTAACGACGAGAGTTAAGATCGTGATAAACATCTAGCGTGCTCCAGTTTGTAAGCGCATCATAATAATTTAAACCATGCGCCATACCAACTCGATACATTTGGTCACGATTATCATAAATATCGGTTACGTGTATTTGCCAGCTGTCTTCATCAATATAAAAAACACGCTTTTTATAAATATGTCGAGTGTCTTCTTTTAAGTTTGCTTCAACAACCCAAACACGGTGTTTTTCATAACGAACGTGTTCAGGATTAATATGACCGGCCATCAGAATATCATCGTACTCTAGCTTATCACTGTGCAGCTTGTAACTGTTGTACGGAATATAAAGTTCTTGCTTACCTTTTAGCGTCCACGTGTAACGGTTTGGAGAACCGTTAAACATATCAAAGTCATCCGTTGTACGAAGGCTATCAGCAGCTGTACCCGGCGCATCATAAGCAACATTCGGTGCGCGACGAACACGGCGTTGTCCTGAGTTGTATGTCCATGCCTGGCGAGGAGTTAATATTTGGTCCATAGTTTCATGTACAAGTAATGCAGTACCTGCTAAACGTGCAGGCTGTGTTACTTTTTGTTTAAACTTGAACAAAATATTAGATTCTTGCAATTCTGCTGGGGTCGCTTCTGGATCTGAGTACTTAACAAGTAACTGCTCATCGAAGCCAACCATGTTGTATGAACCTGAAGCAGTCGGTGCAGCTTGACCACCAAAACGTTCAATCGATAATCCGCGATAACGAAGTAAGTGATTCCAAATAGCTTCTAAACCATCTTTTGGAATTGGAAACGGAATACCAATTGCCGTATTCTTAATACCATTACCGCCTTCAATTAACTCGGCTGTAGGTGCATATTCTTTGGTAGCATCATACACAAATTGTGGGTTTGAAGCGCTACGGTGTGTTTTATATATATTCATTTTGAAGGTATCTGGATACGCTTCGAATAATGCAACTTGGCCTGGGCTAAGATGTTCTTTGTACTTAGCAAGATTTGATTTATCGATTGTAAATAATACTTTATCGTCTGCAAACGGATCAATGTGGTGCATACCCGGCGAATAACCTGCTGGGGCCTTTGTTATTCCGCCAGTCCATGCTGGAATAGAACCATCAGCATTACCTGCCTTTTCTGCGCCAACTGGCGTCAAATCATTGCCTAAACGAGCAACTTCTTCACTTGTCATTTTAGCAAAAGAAGCGTTTGTAGCAAACAAGCCACACACTGCTAGTGCGATGAGGGTAGGTTTTTTTATCATGATGATACCCTTATATTGAATATTTAATATTGAAAGAAACATAATCACGGTCAGAGAAAGTATTTGTTTGACCGCCACCCCAGAACGTATTGTAACTAAAGTCAAATGACCACGCATTTTGATAGTTAAAGTTCATAGTCATACCCAATGATTTACGATCTTCAATAAATAAAAACATAGGATCAGGGGTAATACCATTTACGTCATGAGAAAATACAAAACGTGGTGAAAAATTCACACCTTTGAAAAAGTTATAATAATCACCTTTTGCGATTAAACGATAACCCCAAGCAGAGGCTGTTGGGAATGGGTTTGTTTCAGGCCCATTCGAAAGGCCTAGGTGCAAAGTAGAATAATCAACAGACCCTGGGCCTGTAATTACACCGCTTCGTCCAGTACCTGATACATTCAGACGTAGCTCATCGTACTCTGGCATGTCATTAATTCTAACACCGCCGACTTCACCCACCACAGCCCAGCTGTCAGCACCCAGTGACGGGCCAAACAAGTGTGTTGCGGTAAATTGTAATTGAGCAGTATTTCGTAAAATATACCCAGCAGCTACATCACCAGGCGCAACAGCACTACTAACAACAGTTCCATCTGGAAGTGTTGTCTTTGCATCACCCGGTACCTGTGATATGCGCTCTAAATCTAGTCTTAAGCCAGCAGCAGCTAATTGTTCTGGCATACCGGCATAAAGCAATTCTACATCATCAATTTGTAAAGGTTCATCCTGGCGAAATGCAAATTCACCCGCGAACGCAGTCTCACCAAGTGAAGTATTAAAGCTTAAGCCATACAGTTTGATATCTTCAGGGTATTCTAAAACCCCCTGAGTAAATGCGTTTAGTTGAGTAATATTGTCTTCTGTAATCTCTGAGGACAATATCATTCCAATGTCTTGACCAATTGCTTGTGCTGAAAAGTTAGATACCTTACCAGAAATTAAGGGGCGGCGACTGTGGTAATTAATATGATAAAGAGCTATTTCTGTGTCATTTAATTCAGGTAAAAACATTCCTAAACGTAAACCATATTGACCACCGTCATCTGGCTCAACTTTACCCGCATTTCCTTTCCCTTTTAGAGCCACCTTAGTTGGGTAAGCCATATACATTTGACTCATCATAGCCTGGCCCTGTGGGCTAGTGGGATCAACACCTTGTGAGCTAACTATATCATCAAGGTTATTTAAACTTTTAGTTAAAAAGGCCAAGTCAATATCAGGATTAGCTGTGAAGCCTAATTGAATATTCTGCTGGTAACCATTTTCAGAAGCAAAATCATTGGTCGAAAAATAACTACCTGCTGCAGGAAGTCGAGTCTCATGCCACTCATATTGGTAAAACGCTTCAAGGTTTATATTTTCAGTTATACCTAAAGAGGCCCATACCATACCAACAGGAATAAATGCTTCTTTGACTTCAGAACCAGGCGCTTTTAAGCGGTCAATATCAACTGGGTTTACATTGATACCGTGAGATATCAGGGTGCTTTCACCCCAGTTAACTACTTGCTGGCCTATACGAATTGAAAGTGGGTTATTACCATCATTCAAGTCAAAATTAGCCCAAACGTAGGCATCTAATAACCTAAGATCAGCACAAACTTGCTCTTTTGTATCGTCATCATCACATGGATCAACGCCTCCACCTGATGTTGGATTGACGTAAGCACGATCGCCATCCATTAATTCAAAATCATAGAAATACATGAAACGGCTAAATAAACCGAAATTGTCTTTGCTGATTGATAAATCATGGGTCCCTTTTAATAATTTAGAGAACGACTCACCGCTATCAAAATTTAGGTCCCCTGCATCGCCATTGTTCGAATAAGCGCCTGCTTGCGCCCAAACGTCTTGACTTGAATAAACAGTGTTACCAATAGACGGATTGTACCCTGCCCAATTAAATGCAGGGTTATTACTTTTACCTATATGAGAAAAGTCACGGTCTTCGACACGTATACTTTGCCCATATGAAAAATTTGAATCAAACGTTACGTCAAAGCCACCAACATCAAAATTAGCAGCATTAACTGAACCGGCAGATAAACCAAGCGTTGCAGCAGCTAGGCCTAAAACTATTTTGTTTTTAACAAAAAGCGATCTTCTTATCATTGTGTGTTCCCCTTGTCGCGGGCATTTTGTGATCAAGTTGTTGTTTTTAGTGTAGTAGTAACGATAGAACCGAAACATAAAAATTACAAACAGAACGCGTTCAAACGACTATAAATTTACAATTTAATTAGCGTTTACGTAATGGTAAGACGTCCTACCAGATAATTTATACACGTAAATTAACAATAGGACAAATTGAATTAACAAAAATACAATATAAATATTAATTTTTTTAGAAAATACTTAGCTAACCCGCTCTAAGCGAATAAACTTATTATCTAATGTTAACAATAAACGAAAGCGCCCTCTCACTCCTAAAGAAGAAATAAAAGGACGTAAATGGTGGGCATCAAAGCGAACTTTTTTACCCCCATCCTCAATAACCTGGACTGATCTATATTTACCATCGTAGTAATCTAAGCACTGGTTGTAAGTCAGGTTTAAAAAAAAGTAATACTCACGCATAAGTCATTTTAAAGCTTTTTCTACTTTTTCAAATAAGTCATCACTTAAATTTTCTAAGGTCGCTAATCGCATTAATTGAGCTTTCATTCCTTGGGCCCGATTAGTGTCATAGCGTCTCCACGACATAAATGGTGTTAACATACGAGATGCATTTTGAGGATTGATTGAATTGAGCTTAATAAGTAAATCACCCAAAAGCGCATACCCTGTGCCATCTTCACGGTGGAACTGTGCAGTATTAAAATGGCTAAAGCTACCCACAAGTGCACGAACTCGATTTGGATTGGAAAAATCAAAGCATGGGTGATCATATAAGCGTTTTATATGCTCAATTGCCCCTTCTTTGGATTGCATCGCTTGTAAAGCAAACCATTTATCCATTACAAGCACATCATGTCGCCATTGGCTGTCAAAGCTAGCAAGTAACTCATCACACAACGGATGTTGAGCCTTAACAACGGCGCTCAGACTCGCTAGCACATTCGTCATGTTAGTTGATTTTGCACCAAGGGCTAAGCATGCTGCTACATCATTAGTTTCAAGCTTAGCTAGATAATGTAAGCATTGTCCTTTTAAAGCACGTATTGCAACTGCACTGGCATTAAGCGAACCATCATCAACGAGGCTGTTATAGCATGACAAAATTGGATGGTAGAGTTGTTGTGCAATTTGTTGTTCAAAACATGCGATAACATCAACTATCTCATCTACGGGTATAACTTCAAATTCAGCTGCGAGTGTATCGAACGTTGGAAGTTTCAATAGCTCTGCGGTCAGTGCAAGATCGCCAGTTCTATCTGATACAAGCTCAGACAGAGTATTTATTACAGCGTCACTAAGTACAGCATTTTCAGATTCTATAATAGCATTTTTCACAGCATTTATGAACAAGGTTTGCTGAGCATCCCAACGAGAAAAATCACTGCGAGCATAGCGCATAATATGCAAAAGTTGGCTTTCGTTAATTTCATGATCAAGAATGCATGGTGCTGAGAAGTCTTCTAGTAGCACAGCAACAGGCTGTTTTGTAAGGCCATCAAAGTTAAATTCCTGATATGTTTCTGTCACATTCAATACTGAATCAATGCAGACATTCTGATATTTTAAATCCAGACTCCTACCATTCTCATCGAGCAGTTCTATTGCAAACGGAATATGCAGAGGTTTATGCGCAGGATAATTACTTGGAGGATGCTGCTCAATCGCTACTTTTAATGTTCCGCTGTTTTCGTCAAACGATTGCTTAACAGACAACCTTGGTGTGCCTGGTTGGCTATACCAATATTTAAACTGAGTAAGATCAATACCTGATGCATCACTCATTGCGCAGACAAAGTCATCACAGGTCACAGCTTGACCATCATGACGCTCAAAATAAAGTGTCATACCTTGTTGAAATTTCTGCTCACCCAAAAGGGTATGCATCATACGAATAACTTCTGCACCCTTGTCATACACAGTTACAGTATAAAAGTTATTCATTTCAATGACTTTTTCTGGCCTAATTGCATGTGACATTGGGCCTGCATCTTCACTAAATTGATGTGTACGCATCACTTTTACCGCATCAATACGGTTGAGCGCTCGCGAACCTAAGTCACTGCTAAACTCCTGATCACGAAACACAGTCAGCCCCTCTTTTAATGAGAGCTGAAACCAGTCACGGCAAGTAACACGATTACCAGTCCAATTATGGAAGTATTCATGTCCTACAATCGATTCAATCGTGTGGTAGTCTTTATCTGTTGCAGTTTCTTGATTTGCTAAAACACATTTAGAGTTAAAAATATTTAACCCTTTATTTTCCATTGCACCCATATTGAAAAAATCAACAGCAACAATCATATATATATCAAGGTCATATTCAAGATTGAAGCGTTCTTCATCCCACTGCATTGATTTCTTTAAAGAGGCTATAGCATGCGGTGTTTTAGATAAATTTCCTTTATCAACAAATAATGCCAGATCCACACTGCGACCACTTTTAGTAATGTACTTATCTGTTAGTACATCAAAACTGCCTGCTACAAGTGCAAATAGGTAACTCGGTTTTTTAAATGGATCCTGCCATTTAGCAAAATGAAGCCCATTATCCAATTGACCTTCAGCGATCTTATTACCGTTTGATAATAAGTGCTCATATTTTTGCTCTGCTATTATTGTTACATCAAAGCTCGCAAGAACATCGGGTCTATCTAAAAAGTAGGTAATCTTTCTAAAACCTTGTGCTTCGCACTGGGTACAATAGGCTCCACCTGAAAGGTATAGACCCTCTAATGAAGAGTTGGTATCAGGAGACGTCTCAGTAACAATACGTAGCTGGCAGCTAAGAGGTAAGTTCTTTACAATTAATTGTTCTTTTTCTACTTGATAATCAGCATACTTTGAGCCGTTTAACTCTACTGAGATAAGTGTTAAATCCACCCCATCCAAGATTAAGTCTGCATCTGATTTATCTGTTCTTTCTAATTGTAAAACAGCACTAACACGCGTGTTTAATGGTTTTAATTCAAAGGTTAAATCAACATGTTCAATTTTAAATTCAGGGGCTTTATAGTCTTTAAGATATTGCGCTTTAGGCTTTTTAATTGCAGTCATAGGGTAACTCCAAATTTGCTCCTCCTCTTTGGAGGAGCATTTATTTTATGCGTGTTGCTTTGGCTTTATGCGTAAAATTTTAATGCCTAGATAAGCATAAACTACGGCCAAAAATGGATTTATTAAATTGAAGAAAGCATAGAAAAGGTAATCTAACGGGTTTACGTGTAAAACACTTTGCATATATGCACCACACGTATTCCAAGGGATTAGTGGGCTGGTAATAGTACCGCCATCTTCTAACGTTCTTGATAAGTTAACAGGCTTCAAACCGCGCTTTTCGTATTCGTCTTTGTACATACGACCAGGTACAACAATAGCAATATATTGATCAGCAGCAATCACATTAGTACCTATACAAGTAGCAATCGTCGCTGTAATTAATGAACCCGTGCTTTTAGCTATTTTTAAGATACTTTTAACAAATATATCTAATAAACCTGTTTTTTCCATAATCGCGCCAAACATCAAAGCAGTCATGATCAACCAAGTTGTAGTTAACATACCTGCCATGCCACCACCACTTAGTAGTGAATCCATTTTTTCATCACCAGTGATTATATTAAACCCGTCGAAAAAAGTGGCCCAGATAAGTTTAAAATAACCAACTAACTGCCCTTGAGAAACGTCAATTTGGCTCGCTATTAAGTCCGATTGAAATAGCATTGCCCAAACAGCACCAATAACGGCGCCTATCGAGATTGCAGGGAATGCCGGCATTTTCTTAATGGCTAAAACAAGTAGCACAATCAAAGGGACCAGCATTTCTAAACCAATATTAAAATTCTGTTCTAGAATAAGCGTAATTTCATCAATACGCCCAGCTTCATTTGCTGCACTAGCATTAAATCCCATTACAATAAAAATAATCAAAGCAATAATAAAGCTCGGAACAGTTGTCCAAAGCATATGATGTATATGTTCAAACAAATCAGCCCCAACAACAGCTGGAGCTAAGTTAGTGGTTTCTGAAAGAGGACTTAACTTATCACCAAAATAAGCTCCTGATATAACAGCGCCCGCAGTAACCACCGAGTCTAGGCCTAAACCTGTAGCAACACCAAGAAGTGCAGTACCGATGGTCGCAGCTGTAGTCCATGAACTACCAATACTCATAGCAACTATGCCACATATTAAGCAACTTGCTGCATAGAACCAACTAGGATCAATAACCTGCAATCCGTAATAAATCAAAGTTGGCACGGTGCCTGAAAGCAACCATGTACCGATTAAAGAGCCAACCATGAGTAATATTAAAATCGCACCTAACGACAAAGTAATCCCTTCGATCATGGCATCTTCTAACTTCTTCCATGTATAACCATTTTTTAGCCCAATCAAAGCCGCTGTAAACGTTGCAAATAGCAGTGCAATTTGATTTGGGCCTGATGATGAACTATCACCGAATAAATAAACGGCAGCACCTAATAAACAGATGAGCACAGAAATAGGTATTAGCGCGTCAAAAAAACTCGCTTTGTTGATTGGTTTTTCTTCTACTGGATTCAAAATTGAAACTCCCACGTGTTGTTGTCTACACGCTTAATTATTATTTTTTAGCACAGAAACGATACTATAATACATCATCTCGTTCTGGGTTTAATCTTCGATTATATCAATTTCATATGCTTTAGGCAGCAAAAAAGGCGCTTAAGCGCCTTTTTTGTAGTTTTAAATCGTTACTATTTCTTAGCAATACGTCCAAACTTTATGTAATCTTGTGTGATTAATGCCGCTTCTTCAAGAAATGGGTCTAAATCATCAAGAACGTCAGGAACATCTTCTAAGTCTTTCACTGGCTGTTCACCAAGACGAACTAAGCGCTCATTTGTACGCTTAAGTGCTAGTGCATCATTCTGCTCTTTTTCTTTAATGCGGTTTGCTTCAACTAAAGAAATTGTTTTACGATCTTTTTCTTCGTTATACCTAGCAATGTCTTCAAACACATAACCAAATTCAGGCTCTTTCTTGATTCTATCAATGTGTTGCTGCGATACATGGTTAATAGCAGATTTTAAATTATCAACAGAATTATATTTTGCTCTGATAATACTATCCCACGGTAATGCATTATCTTCTTGGCTTTCACCCCACTCTGCCGGGTCTATTGCTGACGGGAATGAAATATCCGGGATCACACCTTTATGCTGAGTGCTGCCACCATTGATGCGGTAAAATTTAGCAATGGTATATTGTACGCTGCCTAAAGGGTTATCATATAAATCATAAGCGCGGCCTAAACCTTTATGCTGCTGAACAGTCCCTTTACCAAAGGTTTGCTCACCTATCACAATCGCTCGACCATAATCTTGCATAGCAGCGGCAAAAATTTCAGAGGCTGACGCGCTGTAACGGTCAACTAAAACAGTTAATGGGCCATCGTAAAACGTTATGCCATCCCTGTCTTTTTGTTCTTCAATTCGGTTGTTAAGTGTGTGAATTTGTACCACAGGACCTTGATCAAAGAACAGCCCGGAAAGTTGCGTTGCTTCGTATAACGAACCGCCGCCATTTTGTCTAAGGTCTATAATAATGCCGTCAACTTTAGCTTCTTTTAATTTCGCGAGCTCAACTTTGACATCTTTCGATAAATTATTATAAAAACCAGGAATTTCAATTACACCAATTTTACTGGTTAGATCAGAGTATTTAGCTTCGAATACTTCGGATTTGGCAGCGCGATCTTCTAACCTAATTTTATCACGAATGATCTCAACGACTTTAGGTGTACCGTGTGTATCAGCGCCTTTAAGATATTGTAAGCGAACTTTGGTGCCTTTAGGGCCTTTGATTAGGTCAACTACATCATCTAAACGCCAACCGATAATATCAACAAACTCTTCACCATCTTGCGCTACACCAATGATACGGTCATCCGACTTAATTTGTTCTGATTTGTCCGCTGGACCACCAGGTACTAAACTACGGATCACAGTATAATCTTCATCGTAGCCTAAAACAGCACCGATCCCTTCTAATTCGAGATCCATGTCCATTTTAAACTGTTCAGCTCGACGTGGTGAAAGGTAAGAAGTGTGAGCCTCGATACTTCTAGCGAATGAATTCATAACAATTTGGAACGCATCTTCGCTTTTAGTTTGTACTAAACGTTTTTGTGCGTTTTGGTATCGCTTGGTAAGTACTTTTTTAATACCGGGCCAATCTTTACCTGTCATTTTTAATCGTAACGCATCATATTTAACACGCTCTCGCCACAGCTCATCAAGCTCGGCTTGAGATGATGCCCATTGTGCATCTTCACGATCAAAATAATATTCATCGTCTTTATCAAACGTCATTTCAGTTTCTAGCAATTTTAATGAATAATCATATCGCTCGAACCGTCTTTTCATACTCAAATTGAATATATCAAACGTAAAATCAAGCTTGCCAGTCGTCAATGCATTATCAAATTGGTTGCGGTATTGCTCAAAGGACGCAACATCCGCAGCCAAAAAGACGCTTTTATTAAAATCAAGGGATTCGATATAACGATCAAATACTTTACCAGAAAGCACGTCATTAAAACGAATAGGTTTGTAGTGTGCACGAGTAAATAAGTTCGCCACCCGTTTGCTAGCCGTACTATGCTGACTTTCTTGCTCCAATACAGGCAAGTCTTTTACTGTCAAAACATCAACAACGTCTGTCGATGCAAATAAAGACCCTGAATATAGGGCCGCGACTAACGGAATGAGCGTAAACTTTTGACTCATACACAACTCCTTAATTTATATACAGCTTAAACTATGTAAAGGCTGTCTGCTTTTGTTTTAACTTGCATGCCTGTTACTAACTCAACATGAACATCATCTTTGTTCACTTCAGTGATAGTCGCATTTACAAGTGCTTGGCCAAGTTTAACTTTAACCTTGTTATTAACCTTGACCTCACTTGATGGTAAAGGTTCAATTTTACCTGAACGCTTAGCAGGTGCTGCTTTGGCATTAGTATTGTTAACCTTAGCGTTTTTCTCACCATTTTTGGCGAACTGACCCGGTTTCTTTTTGTAAGATTTTGTGTCTGAATCATTACGAGGACGCTGTGCTTTTTTGCGTTTTGCCATTTTAGCACGGCTTTCTTCAAGCGCTTTTTGAGCATGATCAATGTGCTCTTGCTCTACTTTTTCACCCTGATTCCCATCTAAATCAATACGAAATTCAGACTTAGTAACGGCTTCTAAATAACGCCAGTTCGATGTGTATTTTCTTAAAGCTTGACGTACCTGAGTTTTACTTACTTTCTCAGATCCTTCAATACGCTCAGCAATATCTTTAAAGATACCTACTTTAAGCGGTTTGATGCCGTCTTTTTGTTTAAAACATTCTGGAAATTCTTGATATAAAAAATCCAGTACTTCATTGATATCTTTTAGCTTGTTTGTGGTTTCCATTTTAGAACCTTTTGTTACATCTTTTCGTCAATTGACGAATCGACATAGTGTGTTACCCAGTCGGTCAACTCTTCGAACTCAGCCTCAACCAGCGCCATATCGCCACGAAGGTGTTCCCAAATACCATTAATAATTTCATCGATTAATTCACATTCAAGGTCATCTGGAAGACGTTCCCAAGCAATATGAATCAAATCGTTTAGCGTTTCCGCTACGTGTTCTTCATCCCCTTCCCAATCACCAACATCAGCAATGGCAAACAGATAATCCTGTACATTTAATAAGTCTTTCATGCAAGCGTTGCCTCAAAACAGGCAGCTAATGCTTCAAGACCTTTTTGATCGTCGCTACTGAAGCGAGCAATACTCGGGCTGTCAATATCTAAAACAGCAAACACTTTACCGTTTTTAAGGATCGGTATTACTATTTCAGAGTTTGAAGCAGCATCACAGGCTATATGACCTGCAAATGCATGCACATCTTCAACAAGTTGAGTTTTTGCAGTCGCAGCAGCTGTTCCACAGACCCCTTTTCCTACAGGAATACGTATACACGCTGGATTGCCTTGGAACGGACCGAGTACTAATTCTGATGGAGAATCCATTAGATAAAAGCCCGCCCAATTTACATCGTCTAATGATGTAAAAAGTAACGCACTAATGTTAGCCATATTAGCTATAATGTTTGTCTCACCAGTAATTAGCGACTCAGTTTGTTTAACTAATGACTGGTAAAATTCTTGCTTTTGCATACCAAACTACTTCTTATCAAACATACAGTAGTTAAAGGTACTCTTTGTGGCCAATAATTGAAACCTTTTCAAGTCAAAAAAAGATAATTTACGCTAATTTTCAGCAGGCTTGGTTATTATTTCCACTATTGGCGCTCAGTCTTTTTTAAACTTGCTTTTCTTAATCCATATAAAAATAAACCAGCGGCAACAGCAGACATTGAGGTATTTACTAAAAAGACCATTCCTTGCGTTGCACTAAGCAAATAACTAAAAATAGCGCCACCGAGTAACCCGAGTGTAAGCACACCCGAATAATTCACTTTGGCGTATTTAAACATCAACAAATATCCAGGTACAACAAATGCTGCCATCGTTAAGCCGACGATATGGGCATTGGCAATTGCACTCATGAGCAAATTAAAAAAGATTGTGATCGAATCACCATTTAAGGTTAGTGCGTAATAAGCACCTAACAAACTACCGATGATAATGGGAGAAAGTAGCGACAATGCAACGCTCTTTGCAAGCCTATGTTTCATTAAGCGTCCTAGATATAAAAAGTATTTAAGTTAATCATGCATGATGTTTTGCTACTTCGAAACAGAGACTATGGTCGTAATTATTTTTCACAAGACATAAAAAAACCCGCTGATAGCGGGTTTTTATATATGGTGGAGAGATAGGGATTTGAACCCTAGAGGGGCTACAAACCCCTGCCGGTTTTCAAGACCGGTGCATTCGGCCACTCTGCCATCTCTCCGAAACTGCTATAAGTCACGAGTAAGAGTGTACTCATAACTATTTTTAATTAGGTGGTGGAGAGATAGGGATTTGAACCCTAGAGGGGCTACAAACCCCTGCCGGTTTTCAAGACCGGTGCATTCGACCACTCTGCCATCTCTCCGACGGCGTGCATAATAGATAAACCCGTGCTCTTTGTGAAGCTTTTTTTGCAAAAAACTTTTCAAGTGCTTAAAAAACAATTAATTTGCACACTCTTCACACAAACCAGTCGAATTATCAGACAAATGGGAACTTTTATATTTATTTAATGGTCTATTGAAGTACAAACATTTGCCCAAATATATAACTCTTGATAATCTAACTCTAGTTAATTATCGGAACTACAACAAGTTTCACTTAAAGGAGCTCTACAATGGCATTTAATCAATCGTACAATACCGCTAAACCGGTTATGTCGACCATTGAAACAAACAAGGTACTTAAAAACACCTATTTCTTACTGGCCATGACATTAGCATTTAGTGCAGTGACGGCTGGTATCTCAATGGCATTACAACTACCTTACTTTATGGGGTTAGTTTTCACACTTATTTCGTTTGGCTTACTCTTTGTCGTCAACAAAAAAGCAGATAGCGCATCAGGCGTAGCTTGGGTATTTGCTTTTACAGGTTTAATGGGTGCCGGTTTAGGCCCACTTTTAAACCACTATGCAGCAATGCCTAATGGCCCTATGCTTATCATGCAAGCGCTAGGTTCTACAGCATTAATTTTCCTAGGTCTTTCAGCCTATGCTCTGAATACCAAAAAAGATTTTTCTTTTATGGGCGGGTTTTTAACTGTTGGCTTAATCGTTGTTATAGTTGCAAGTATTGTTAATATTTTTATTGGCAGTTCTTTAATGTTTATGGTGCTTAATGCAGCTGTAGTATTAATTATGTCTGGACTTATTTTGTTTGATACTAGCCGTATTATTAACGGCGGCGAAACAAATTATATCCGCGCAACTGTTTCTTTATACCTGAGCGTATATAACTTATTTACTTCATTACTTGCTCTACTTGGCGCAAATAATGACTAATTAAAAAGTTCTGTTAAAATAGCCCCTCTTTAGGGGCTTTTTTATTGGATATGTTTTGGCACGATTTGTACTTTCATTACACTGCGCACCGTCAGATCACGACACCACTCAACGACTATTCAAATTTGCAACCACTTGTCTAGAACAAGGGCATAGCGTTGATACTATTTTTTTATATCAACAAGGCGTATACCATGCCAGCGAAGACATTAATTTAGCAACAGATGAGCTTGCTATTGCAAACCTTTGGCAAACGCTACATCAACGCGGTATTAAACTTATGCTGTGTATTACTGCGGCTGAAAAGCGTGGTCTTAATATTGCAGCCACGAACTTATTTACCGTTGCAGGCCTTGCCGAATTTGCGATGCTCGCCAGTGAAGCTGATAAATGGGTGCAATTTAAATGATTAACGTCCTTGTATTAAGTCAACATAGCCCTTTTGATGATATGCATATTCGAGATGCTCTAGACATGACACTCATATTTGCTGCTATTGAACAAAATATAAGCTGGTTATTTACTGGCCCTGCTGTTCTTGCATTAAAAGAAAATCAAAACCCTGAATCTTTAGGGCTAAAAAATTATTTTAAAAGTATAAAAACATTAGAAATTTATGACGTTGAAAACATCTATGTATGTGAGAAGTCTTTACTTGACTATAATCTGAGTAAAAATGATCTGATAATCAATGCAAAACCTTTAAACTTTAAAGCTCAAAGTCAATTAATTAGTGCGCAACAACAGGTTGTTAATTTATGAGCACATTACACATTTTTTCTAAACCAATTAGTTATTACGATAACGAACGTCTAGTAAACTTAATACAACAAAACGACACTGTTTTATTGGTCGGGGATGCTTGTTACTCACAGAAGCTGTATTTCCAGCTTTGTGACAAGCTTTTACTTTTATCCGACGATGCTAAAGCCCGTAACATTGAAATTATGCAACAAAATACCGCAATCGATTATGAAATATTCGTAGCAAAAACCCTATCTTCCTCTCAGTCTATAACTTGGTAACTCATGCTAGAATTTAAAAATCAACAAATCGAAACAGATAAACAAGGCTATCTTCTTGATCATCAACTTTGGACACCTGAGCTTGCACCAATATTAGCCGAACAAGAAAGTATTGCTCTTACTGAACAGCATTGGGAAGTTATAAACTTTGTCCGCGATTTTTATCTTGAATACAATACCAGTCCCGCCATCAGAATGTTAGTTAAAGCCATGGCTAAAGCGCTTGGAGAAGACAAAGGCAACAGTATTTACCTTTATAAGCTTTTCCCAAAAGGCCCGGCTAAGCAAGCAACTAAAATTGCAGGACTGCCAAAACCAGCACGGTGTATTTAATGATGACAACAAATAAACCCAAGAACAGACGCAGCAGCGGGCGAAGTTTTAACAGAGATTTGTCTTCTCCCAGCAAACAGCCAATAAATACAAAGAACAAAAGAGAAATAAAAGCGCAGATCCCTTTAAGTGAGCGAAAAATTGTTTTGTTTAACAAACCATTTGATGTGTTATGTCAATTTACTGATGACAGTAATCGCCAAACACTTGCTAACTTTATTGATATTAAACACGTCTATGCCGCAGGACGCTTAGATAGAGACAGTGAGGGCCTTTTACTTTTGACTAACTGCGGTAAATTGCAAAACGCGCTCACTTCCCCGAATAAAAAAACCAGCAAAACTTATTGGGTACAAGTTGAAGGTGAACCGTCAGACGAAGTCATTAATATGTTGCGAAAAGGCATTATGTTAAAAGACGGGATGACACTACCTGCAAAAGTTGAACGTCTTCAGCCACCGCATTTATGGACACGCACACCTCCTGTTAGAGAGCGCAAAAACATTCCTACAAGCTGGTTGAGCATCAGCTTAACTGAAGGCAGAAACCGTCAAGTGCGACGTATGACAGCCCACATTGGTCACCCAACATTGCGGTTAATTCGATATCAGATTGGTCAGTACACCTTAGATAATATTAAAAATGGCGAATATAAGTTACTCCAAGGCGAGTAATTACCGTTTGTGAGAATACTATTGCCCTGGTCAATACAACTCCATTTTTGAGCCCTCCTCATATCACTCACTGGTGTTTTTTAGGCAAGACAAAACTGATATTTTGGGTGGCTTGCCTTCTATTTTACATGCTATAATCGCGGCCTTTCATACGCCATAAGCTATATGAGTGTTTATAATTCGCACTCTAACTCTCTCTTGTGGTTAGTAGTATAAAATGACAGCAACCTGTATAAGCGAAAATATCCATGAGCGAAAATAGTCACATTAAAGTCATTGTTGGCATGTCCGGCGGTGTTGATTCTTCTGTATCAGCTTATTTATTAAAACAACAAGGCTATCAAGTTGAAGGCTTGTTTATGAAAAACTGGGAAGAAGACGATAATGATGAATATTGCGCTGCTGCTGAAGACTTAAAAGACGCACAAGCGGTCTGCGATAAGCTTGATATAGAACTACACACTGTTAATTTTGCAGCCGAGTATTGGGATAATGTTTTTGAGTATTTTTTAGCAGAATACAAAGCCGGCCGTACGCCGAACCCTGATATCATGTGTAACAAAGAAATAAAATTTAAAGCATTTCTTGAATTTGCAGCAGGTGCACTTGGTGCTAATTATATCGCTACAGGCCATTATGTGCGTCGAGAATTACGTGATGATAAATATGTAATGTGCCGTGGCCTTGATGATAATAAAGATCAAAGCTACTTTTTGTATACCTTAAGCCATGAGCACATTGGACAAACACTTTTTCCTGTAGGTGATATTGCTAAACCTGAAGTTCGCCGTATTGCTGAAGAACAAGACCTCATTACTCACGATAAAAAAGACAGCACAGGTATCTGCTTTATCGGTGAACGTAAATTTAAAGACTTTTTACAAAAATTCTTACCCGCACAACCTGGTGTGATTGAAGACACCGAGGGTCATAATGTCGGTGAGCATGAAGGATTAATGTACCATACACTTGGCCAACGTAAAGGTTTACTAATTGGCGGCATGAAAGAAGGCTCTGGTGAGCCATGGTACGTTGTTGATAAAGATATAGAGCGCAATGTGCTTGTTGTAGGCCAAGGCAAAGATCACCCTCGCCTTTATAGTAATGGTTTAAATGCAAACCAATTACATTGGGTTGATAGAGTCGGCCCTAAAGGCACAACACGCTGCACAGTTAAAACACGTTACAGGCAAGAAGATATTAGTTGCACCCTTCTTGTAGGCGATGATGGTTTGGCACGTGTACTTTTTGATGAGCCGCAAAAAGCCGTAACGCCAGGCCAATCAGCTGTCTTTTATGCAAACGAAGTATGCCTTGGTGGCGGAATCATCGACTCGGTGATCAAATAATGACAGAAAACCAAGTAATGGCTTTGGCAGCAATGTGTCAAATTGCCAAGCAAGTACAAAAAATTGCCCAGTATGGCAGTAGCAATGATTATGACCTTGAAAAATTACTTTCAAGTATTGTCGTAACTAACCCTGATTCACCAGAAGACGTGTATCAAGGGACTGAAAATCTTAGAGCTGGTTATCAATGTTTACTGGATCAGCTCAGTGCTGGCGAGAAGAAAGATGTTGAAATCGTCAAGTATGTCGGCGGCCTAATGCAGCTTGAGCGCGCACTAAGTGCAAAATCAAGTAGCTTAGCTGATCTTGGCAAAGGTATTGATGATATAAAGCGTCGTTTAGACCATTTTGCAATTACTGATGCAACATTAATCGCAGCCCTTGCAGATATATATTCAAAGGTGCTTAGCCCCCTTGGGCACCGCATTCAGGTTTATGGCAAACCTGATTTATTAAAACAGCAATTAGTACAACACAAGATACGCGCATTATTATTAGCGGGCATTCGAAGTGCAGTACTTTGGCGACAAATGGGCGGTAAGCGCCGCCATTTTTTCTTTGCAAAAAGAAAAATAATCGCCATTGCTAAAAACCACATATAATTATCGTTCAAAACTAAAATTTAGGAGTTATTATGGAGCTTTCAGCGTTAACAGCTATCTCTCCGGTGGATGGTCGCTATGGCAGCAAAACCACTGAACTACGCAGTATTTTCAGCGAATTTGGCTTGATAAAATACCGTGTAACAGTCGAAGTTCGTTGGTTACAAGCCCTTGCTGCTGCTGATGCCATCAAAGAAGTACCGGCATTTAGCGACGAAGCAAATGCTTTACTTAACGCGATTGTTGATAACTTCAGCGAAGCCGATGCACAACGTGTAAAGGATATCGAGCGTACTACAAACCATGATGTAAAAGCGGTAGAGTACTTACTTAAAGAAAAAGTAGCTGATAACGCCGAGTTACATGCAATTAATGAATTTATTCACTTTGCATGTACGTCAGAAGACATCAATAACCTGTCTCATGGTTTAATGCTCACTGAAGCACGTGATGAAGTATTACTTCCTTACTGTGATCAACTACTGAATGCAATCAAAGAAAAAGCGATTGAGTACAAAGCTGTACCCATGATGACCCGTACTCACGGTCAACCAGCAACACCTTCTACTATGGGTAAAGAGTTTGCTAACGTATACATGCGATTAAAGCGTCAACGTGACCAAATTGCGCAAGTACAAATGCTAGGTAAAATTAATGGCGCTGTTGGTAACTACAACGCCCACCTGAGTGCTTACCCTGATTACGATTGGCATAACCATGCAGAGCAATTTGTAACTAGCCTTGGCTTAACATTCAATCCATTTACGACTCAGATTGAACCGCATGATTACATTGCAGAGCTGTTTGATGCGATTGCGCGTTTTAATACCGTATTACTTGATTTTGACCGTGATGCATGGGGCTATATTGCCCTTAACCACTTTAAGCAAAAAACCATTGCAGGTGAAATTGGTTCATCTACAATGCCGCACAAAGTTAATCCTATTGATTTTGAAAATTCAGAAGGTAACTTAGGTCTTGCTAATGCAATTTTTGGTCACTTGGCTCAAAAATTGCCAGTTTCACGCTGGCAGCGTGACCTTACTGACTCAACAGTACTTCGTAACTTAGGTGTAGGCATGGGTTATGCGTTAATTGCATACCAATCTACACTTAAAGGTGTTAGCAAGTTAGAAGTAAACGAGCAGCGTTTACTTGAAGAGCTTGACCAAAACTGGGAGCTTCTTGCTGAGCCTATTCAAACCGTTATGCGTAAATACGGCATTGAAAAACCTTATGAAAAGCTTAAAGATTTAACTCGTGGTAAACGTGTTAATCAAGAAATTATGGCTGAGTTTATAGATGGTTTAGATTTACCAGAAGAAGCTAAAGTAGAAATGAAAAAGCTGACGCCAGCCAACTATATCGGCCGCGCAGTAGAGTTCATCGACAATTTAGCGTAAACAAAAAGCTAAAACATTTAAAAAGCGAAAGGCTCCCCTTTCGCTTTTTTTATCTCTATTCGTTTGTAAATGGTGAAAAACATGTATCAATTAACGATTAACTCCCTGTCAGAACAAGAATTTTTAAATCAATATTGGCAGAAAAAACCTTTGCTAATTAAACAAGGCTTTCGCGATTTTGAAGACCCTCTTGATGCAAATGAGCTTGCAGGCCTTGCCATGGAAGAAAGTATTGAATCTCGTATTATCACCAACCAAAATAACGACTGGCAAGCTCACCATGGTCCTTTTGAAGATTTCGAGTTATTAACAGAGCAACATTCTACTTTACTCGTACAAGCCGTAGATCATTGGCATCCAGATGCAGCACAAATACTTGAACCTTTTAGATTTATTCCTAATTGGCGGATTGATGACTTAATGATCAGCTATTCCACGCCCGGTGGTGGTGTAGGCCCACATTTAGACCAATATGATGTTTTTATTATACAAGGTGAAGGCAAAAGGCATTGGCGTGTAGGTATGCCAGACAGTAATTTAAAACAGTTTGCACAAAATAAATCACTATTACAGGTAGAACAATTCCCTGCTGTTATTGATTGTATTTTAGAACCAGGTGATATTTTATATATCCCACCAGGTTGTCCCCATGAAGGTTATGCGGTTGAAAATGCAATTAACTATTCTGTTGGATTTAGAGCCCCGAATCAGCAGGATTTATTATCGAGCTTTGCCGATTATGTGATTGATAAAGAAGCTGGCAGCACCCGCTACTCTGATCCGCTCCTTGAAACCAGAGAGTCAAAGGGACTTCTTAGCACTACAGAAGCGACTGAGGTTAAGCAATTACTCAGCGCATTATTACAGGACGATAGTTTATTTAAGTCATGGTTAGGTCAAACAACCAGTGAACCTAAGCATGAAATGGATTTAATGCCACCAGAAGATCTTTATACAACTGAACAAGTCGCTCAATTGATAGGTGATTCTGACGAGATTTTTGAACGTTTAGGCGGCACCAGAGCAATATACCAAAGTACTGATAATGAAATTATTTTAAGTGTAAACGGCCAAAACTTTTTACTGCCAAAAACAGACCTAGCAGTAGTAAAATTATTAACTGATGACGTTAGCGTGACCGCTGAACAAATTAAAAGTTCAAAAAATAGTTTAAAATTTACTCAATCCTTTACTACACTACTAAATGAAGGTATTTGGTTTTGTTAGAGGTAAGATGCAATGAGTTATCATATCGACAAGGTAGAATGGGATACGCGAAAGGATTTATTACAACATATTAGAGAGCGTGTTTTTGTATGTGAACTACATATACCAAAACATATAGAGTTCGACAACTTAGACAATAACGCATTACACGTACTCGTAACAGATGACACTGAATCGCCAGTCGCGACAGGTAGATTATGCAACGACGGTTTAATTGGTAGGATTGCAGTATTACCTGAACATCGTAACCGGTCTGTATATAAGTCACTATTAAACTATATGGTTAATTTAGCTCAACAACAGGGCTTTAACAATATTAGTATAAATTGTATTTTAAACGAGGTTGAACGTTTTAGACGCAATGGTTTCACACAACAAGGTATCGTATTTATGGAAGCTGGTATTGCGCGCCAACGCATGCAATGCCCTATAAATCAGTTTGATACCAAACCATTCACGTTAGTGCATTAAAAAGCGAGCTACAAAGCTCGCTTTATTTTTGTCTGTTCCTAGTATCGATTTAATCGCGGCACCAGGTTTGTAAAATAGTGGGCTAACGCAATACCCTAAGGACAGCGCATGTTTAGCATTGATGCTGCGTTATCGCCTATTTATAAGGCGTACACCAACCTACATAGCCGACGCCTTGCCTAAATACAAATCAGACTGCTTTGAATTTCACCTTGAAAGTTCAACAGTTCTTAATAAGCTGAACTTATCTAGCTTGCTTCGTTAACCCAAAGGTGGTCTCTTTCATACATTTCATATAAACCGTGAGCACGATTAACTAATAAGTTTGCAAAATCCACCTGGGTTTTATCCAGATTTCCAGACTGCATGATTTGGTCTGCTTTTAATTGCCATTGCAGAGAAAAATAGCGCAGCGCATCACGCGGGTTTTCAGCTGCTGTATCTTGGGCATGATCTGTAGGTAAACGTCCTGTTATCACCCAGTAGTTTTTACCCGTTTGTGCTTTAAATTTCCACAGTGCACATAAAGGAGCAATAAAACGGCTCTCTTTTTCAATTAATGTTTTCGGAAGAATACCTTTTTCAGCTAAATGCTTTTGCGCATTTTGAAAACACTCACGCTGCCACATTGCACTTTCTTGTTGTGCTTTAGCATGTTCTTCGGGTGTTAATTCTTTAGATTGATCAGGTTGAGTTTGTTTTTGTGTCATTTTTAATTACTCTTTTACAACTTGTAGACACTTTAAGTGCTATAACCCCAGCGTGCAAGCACAAATACAGGATTATAACCAAACCACCTCAAGATGCAGAATTCAGCGTTTCACAGGGGCTTAATATCAAAGCGTTAGTTTGCAAGAATGACCATCCCTTTAAGAAGGAATAACACTGAGAAAAAGTGCCGGTGGAGCGCCCAAAGGGTTGGTTTAAAAGCAATTTATTTTGCCTTATCAATTTTACCAATAGAACCACTATTACTTGCAATCAATCCCTGACCTAAATCGCTTTTATTTCCAACGACGCTCACATCTTAAGGTGGCTTGGGTGTATCCACTGCATTTACTGTAAACGCAGCAATACAAAACTCGTTACGTAAAACAGTATATAGAAACGTTACCTGTAATTTGTTTTAGCTGTTATACGATTAAATAAACCAGGGAAAAATCGTTTAATTGTTGGTGCAAGCCCGCTTAATCCTTGACCCACGATGACTTCGTCTTTTTGTTTAGCTATCGCATCTATCATTTGTTTAACGGCAACCGACACATCCATACCATTTTCAATCGAGTGCTCCGGCTTATTTTGCGCAACGCCATGCTCATTAAGTGAATTATGCGCAATTGCTGTTTTTATTGAACCTGGACAAATAGTTAAACAATGTATATTTTTATCAGCTACTTCCGCCCTTAAGCAATCCATAAAGCCAACCACTGCGTACTTACTGCCTGAGTATCCGGTACGAAATTTAGACCCAACTTTACCCGCAACGCTGCTTATAGAAACGACAGAGCCACAACCACGTTCAACCATAGAGGGTAACACCGCTTTAGTCAGTGCAATTAATCCAAAATAATTGACTTCCATTAACTGTCGATAAACCGAAAAGTCATTCTCTAAAAACAAACTTCTTTGCGATACACCGCCATTATTAATTAAGATATCAACACGGCCTATTTCATCCATTATTGATTTAACGTATTCAAAAACATGTTCAGGTTGAGATAAGTCTAATGGGATAACAGAGTGATTATCACCATCTAAAGCCGCTTTAATTTCTTCCAATTTATCAGTGTTTCTCGCAGATAAAATAATATTTGCACCTAAATGTGCCAACTGAACCGCTAATTCTTGCCCGATACCTGATGATGCACCGGTGATCCATACTGTTTTATTTTTAAAATTCATAATGACGCTTATTAAGGTTTAGTTGGGCCCGAGATAGTTTCAATTTTTTGTTCTAAATCACGATATAAGCCTAGCAAAAAAAGCGCTTCAGCAAGGACATATAATGGACCAATAATTAAACCTACTATATCATCAACAAAAACGGGCTTTTTACCTTCAAAATAATGACCTACAAACTGCAGTATCCAACCTATTGCAAATAAGCTGATGCTAATAATTAGCCATTCATGAAAGCTTAATTCAGAGATTACGGTTGCAGCTAAGCCCATTACAACTAAAATTGCTGTCATTATTAAACCTAACGAAAGGCTCAAAACTAAGTAGTAAACTCCGCAGGCCAAAATAAATACATGAGCACCATTGATTTCATATCCTGTAAAAGTAAGTTCAATTCGGGCGAGTAAACAGAGCACAGCAAACACAATCATTGGTATACCAAAAAAGTGAGTCAGTACATTTCTTTTTGAGCGATGATAAAGCCCATAATTACCTAATTGCTGCTCAAGTGTTTTCATGATTTTTCTCTTGTTATTATGCATGAATCCAGAGTAACAAATTAAATTAGGTATGAATGTCGGCTACACGACATTCTAGGGTCTGTTGACCTTTCAAGGTTAAATTTGCAGCAGTCTGTTTGGTATTTAGTCAAGGCAGCGCCTGTGTGGTGTGGTTATTCCCCATAAATAGGTGATAACACAGCATCAATGCCAAACAGGCGCTGCCCTTCGGGTTCTGCTTAGGGGCGATTTACTCTTTGTTGCTCGGTTTTGACTTAGCCCACTAGGTTACAAACCTCGCGCCGCGATTAAACCGCCCCTAGTTTGAACAAATTTTAATCCGCAAAGGTCAACAGACCCTAGCTTAGCTTGAAATCTGCTAAAGAGTAATAAATAACAGATTATTTATCCGTCTCCAGTCGGAGACTTTTTGGAATCACAGGTAAATTTAAGAGCCAATAGCAGCTCTATTGTAAGTAAATTCAACGCAGGTAGCGTTAAAAGTAGCCGCTTGAGATAGTTTCATTATCCAGGCTTTAGGTTAATTTAAACCAATGCACTAATTATTTTTCCCTTTTCATGCTCAGGTAATGAGTCCATGCGCTCCCTTCCTTTTTGAAACTCCTGCTCTAACATTTTTTGCAACGCATCCATCTGCGCGCTCAAGTCTGTGTCATCATTGGATTGCATTTTTTTGGCAAGATCTTCTATTGCCGCTTTTAACTCATCAATTTTTTCTTTATCAACGCCCAAACGTTGATAAACCAAGGCTTCTTTAGCTTCTTCTAAAAAACTCTTATCATAATGGGGAGACTTTAACTGTGCGGCAATATCAGGCTGGCTATTTTTGGCCGCTTCAGTGATTACTGCGACGGGTCTTGGTGGTACTTGAATCTCTGCAGCACTTGGTGCTGTATAAGGCTTTACTCGGTATTGATTATTAAATAAATGCCCCATCATCGCAAAACTTCCCTTTCGTATTTTTTAAGATAAGAATACGCAGCAAGTTTTACACCAAGTTTCATTTATAGGTTCAGATTTGATATTGCTAATAAGCCAGGTTTATCAATAATGTCGATTCGTTGATAATGTAACGCAATCACCTTTTGCTGGCGTAAATGTTGTAATATTTGATTAACCGTTTGCCTGGTAAGATAAGTCATATCTGCAAGTTGTTGTTGCGACATCACTATCGAATACGATTGTTTATCGTATGACGCGACCAATAGCAGGCGTTTACATATCTTCTGTAGTGCAGACAATAGTGCATGATCTTCTAATGAAGAAAAAACTAACCGCATTTTTTGTGATAAGAGAACGCCAAAGTCTCGCCAATAGATTGGAGATTGCTCTACAAGCCGCGATAAACAACGCACTGTAATATGCACGAGTCGAAGTGGTGTTTGGGCATAAACATCATGCGTACGGGTACCGCCATCAAAAAGAGCCACTTCACCAAACCAAACACCTTGAGGAATAAAACTCAATACAGCCTCTTTGCCTTCACCATTAACGCCACTGACGCGCGCGACCCCCTTTAAAACACAATACAGACCACAGTTACTATCACCGCGCAAAAACAGAGCCTCTCCTGCATTTTTAGTAACAATTTTTGCGTTTTCTAATAGTGCGGCTTGTAACTCTACAGCGCAGTTATTAAACCATTCACCTTGGTTAATTATCGCCTTATCCTGTTCATTCAGCATAAGTTACTCTACATTGACTTTGATAAATCAATAATAAAAGGGAATCTCATGTTACACAAAATTATTTATACCAGTGTATTTTTTGCTGCAATGACAGCGCCTAGTTATGCAAATAACATTGATAATGCATTAAAGCAGGCTAATTTGAGTGTCAGTGAAAAAGTCATCACATGGCGAAGACATTTGCACCAATACCCAGAATTAAGTAATCGTGAATTTAAAACCGCGCAATACGTTACTAAACATTTAAAGATGTTAGGTCTAGAAGTGCAAACAGGCATTGCACATACCGGGGTTGTGGCACGATTAAAAGGCGGTAAAAAAGGGCCACTTGTTGCCTTACGCGCTGATATGGATGCCCTTCCAGTAACCGAACAAGTTGATCTTCCATTCGCTTCAACACAAACTTCAACATACCGTGGCAATGAGGTCGGCGTCATGCATGCTTGTGGGCATGATACCCATGTAGCTATTTTAATGGCTGTTGCTGAATCGCTCGTACAAATAAAAGAAGATTTAGCTGGCGATATTTTATTCGTTTTTCAACCTGCTGAAGAAGGTGCCCCCGACGGTGAGGAAGGAGGTGCAGAGCTAATGTTAAAAGAAGGCCTGTTTAAAGAAAAGCCCGCTGCAGTGTTTGGTTTACATGTCACCAGTTCACTCAACACTGGTCAAATAGGATTTCGTGCTGGCCCTTTAATGGCAAGTGAAGATTCTTTTACGATTAACGTAAAAGGCCGTCAAACGCATGGCTCAAGACCATGGAATGGTGTAGATCCAATTGTAGCATCATCACAAATTGTCATGGCAACACAAACAATTTCATCTCGTCAGGTAGATGTGACTAAAGCCCCGTCTGTTATCTCTTACGGGGCTATCAATGGCGGGGTTCGATCTAATATTATTCCTGATAATGTGGAATTAATAGGCACTATTCGTACATTTGATCAAGCTATGCGCGCCGATATAAAAACGCGTCTAACCAAAACCGCCGAGCTTGTGGCGGAATCTGCAGGCGCACAAGCAGATGTTCATATCGATCATGGTTACCCTGTCACTATAAACAATGTAGAACTCACTGAAAAAATGACGCCTTCATTAGCAAGCGTTGCAGGGGCTGAAAATATTATAACCACTGATTTAATCACAGGCGCTGAAGATTTTAGTTATTATGCATTAGAAGTACCGGGGTTATTC
The DNA here is from genome assembly GCF_002723455.1 of Pseudoalteromonas sp. 3D05. Classification (GTDB taxonomy): domain Bacteria; phylum Pseudomonadota; class Gammaproteobacteria; order Enterobacterales; family Alteromonadaceae; genus Pseudoalteromonas. The sequence continues at coordinate 233,459 of NZ_PDUS01000002.1, forward strand.
TACTTTCTAGGTGTCACTCCTCGAGATCAAAACGCCAAAACAGCACCTAGTAACCATTCTCCACAGTTTTTTGTAGATGAAGAAGCATTGCAACTCGGTGTTGAATCAATGACGCAACTCGTTGTTGACTACCTAAAATAAAATACATAAAAAGTTAGTCAAGGCCACCTAAAATATTGAGCTTACATAAATAGAAATCTCAGCTCAGTGTAACTATGCTTACATTGAGTTCTATTCTAAATTATATGAGGTGAACTTGGCTAAAGCTTGATGCGTATAAAAAATTTTTTTATATACACTAGAATCTGTTGATAAGGCACCCATGCAACATATTAATTTAGATTTCAGCCAACAGGTTGTAATAAACAGCGAACACCAAACATGGCAGCCTAGCCCATTAAAGGGAGTAACACGTAAAATTCTCGCCCGAGAAGAAGCTGAAAGCGGTCATGCCACCAGCATTGTGCGATATGATCCGGGGTCACACTTTAAAAGCCACAATCACCCTCTCGGCGAAGAGATTTTTGTCCTTGAAGGTGTATTTAGTGATGAACATGGTGATTATCCTGCTGGAACATATATTCGTAACCCCCCAGGCAGCACCCATCAACCTTTCAGTGAATCAGGATGTACCCTGTTTGTTAAGCTGAACCAGTTTCTACCTGATGACGGCGTTACTGTAAGAATTAATACGCTTGAGACACCTTGGCAACAAGGCCAAGGTGGGTTACAGGTTATGCCACTACATCAGCATGATGTTGAACACACTGCTTTAGTTAAATGGCCCGCAGGAGAAATTTTTGTCCTGCATAGGCACTTTGGTGGTGAAGAGATTTTGGTCTTAAGTGGTATATTTTGCGATGAACATGGACAATATCCAAAAGGCACATGGATACGCAGTCCACATATGAGCGAGCACCATCCCTTTGTAGAACAAGATACGGTTATATTAGTGAAAGTGGGTCACCTAGGTACTCGTAGCTAACATGTAAAGTCAACAGAACCACTTTTCCCTTTATTAACACAATTACAAGCAGCGTATTTATCTACATGATGTTTATACGCTGCAACTGCTTTTAATTAATCAGCATATTTGCTGCCATAACAAATAACAGTAATGAGAATATCTTTTTGATTGTTTTGACTGGTAGATAGTGTGTTGCACGAGCACCAAGGGGTGCCGTAAACCATGAAGTACAAATAATGCCTATTAAAGCCGGTATATAGACAAAGCCTGCAAACCCATCATTCAATGACAAATAAGACCTCCCTGTACTAATATACCCAAGCGAGCCAAATAAGGCGATGACGATACCGCATGCAGAAGCGCAACCGATCGCTTTTTTCATATCGATTGAGAAAAAAGTCAGTAAAGGCACAAGTACAGCTCCCCCACCTATCCCTATCATCGCCGACAGTCCACCTGTAAGCATTGTATAAACGCTAAGAAGCCATTTATTGGGTATTCTGTGCGAACTTGATGAATCTGCATTACCGCCAAACAACATTTTCAGTCCAATTAATACAACACTGACAGCAAATACCCAGCGCACAATCTGTTCAGGCAGCAGTGCAGCCATAAAGCCACTAAGTAGTGCACCAAGCGCAACTCCTGACATGATCCAGGGTGCTATATCCCATGGCACATTCCCATTTTTGTGATGTGCAATAGCTGAAGATGTTGACGTAAATAAAATAGACGCAAGTGACGTCGCGATCGCAACCAATACGACTTGTTCAGTTGGTAGTACTTGCCAGTAAAGCAAGATGCTACTCAGAATAGGCACAATAACTAACCCCCCGCCAATTCCTAATAACCCAGCTAAAAACCCAACACCACTGCCTAATAAAGCACAAGCAACAACTATCGATACTAATTCACTCATTCCATTCGTCTCTTTTATTATTGGTAACTATACCCACGCTAAAGTATACCAATACAGCCTGGCTTATCTGGCAAAAATAGTGACGATGACAGACGAATAATCTTCATATTTGAAATGAAATTAATGCATGTAACTCACGCCACCTATAAACGTCTAGCCATCTAAAAGCATTTAATACATATAATCCTTTTGAAAAAGCATAAATACCATTAAAGCCATCTCCTACAATAAAAAGTCATGAATATGACTCATGTTTGATGTGAAATTATACCGTTTTTATTCATGTACCGATCCACGTATAAATAATGCAACTTTCAACGCCACACAGTGGCGGTTGAACCATTACATTCGTAGAAATACACAATATTGGATACACACATTATGAGTACAGATTTTTCATTTACATTAAAGCGTATCAATCTAGATGAGCATTATGAACCTTCAGACAATACACGCATTACCACCAACTTTGCTAACTTAGCCCGTGGCCACCATCGTCAAGCAAATTTACGCAACGCCTTAAAAATGATAAATAATCGTTTTAATGCATTAGCTAATTGGGATAACAGCACAGGAGAGCGGTATTCAGTTGAGCTTGAAATTATTTCGGTCAACATTGATGTGGCAGGCAGCGGCCAAACTTTTCCATCAATTGAAGTTTTAAAGACTTATATTATCGACCATACAACCAATAAACGTATTGAAGGCATTGTTGGCAATAATTTTTCGTCTTATGTACGAGATTATGATTTTAGTATTTTATTGCAAAATTATAATAAAGATCAGCCAACTTTTAGCATCCCAGATAATTTTGGTGAACTGCATGGCAAGCTGTTTCAATATTTTGTAGATTCATCCGTTTATAAGCAAAATTTCTCGAAGCCGCCAGTTATTTGCTTAAGCGTGTCTGATAATAAAACCTATCATCGCACTGAAAATCAGCACCCTGTATTGGGCGTTGAGTATCAACCTAACGACACCTCATTAACTGAACAATACTTTAAAAAAATGGGCTTGAATGTGCGTTACTTCATGCCCCCAAATACCGTCGCACCGCTGGCATTTTATTTTGTTGGTGACTTACTCAATGACTACACCAGTCTTGAGCTTATAAGCACTATCAGTACTATGGAGACATTTCAAAAGATTTATCGTCCAGAGATATATAACGCCAATGCTGCTGCAGGTAAAGCATATCGCCCAAGTTTAAAAAACCAAGATCATTCGCTAACACAAATAGTGTATGACCGACAAGAGCGCAGTCAATTAGCAACAGAGCAAGGTAAGTTTGCCCATGAGCACTTTATTAAGCCCTATCAAAATGTGCTTGAGCAGTGGTCTGCTAATTTTTCACAGCCATAGTCGGCCAATACCTTCGGGTTAATCTATTTTTGAGAAACAAGTATGAATACACTATTACCTACTTCAACTGCTGGCAGCTTACCAAAACCATTGTGGCTAGGTGAGCCTGAGACTCTGTGGTCACCATGGAAATTACATGATGACGAATTAGCTCAAGGAAAGCTCGATGCATTACGCTTGTCGCTTCTCGATCAGAAGCAAGCAGGGATTGATATTGTCAGCGATGGCGAACAAACACGACAGCATTTTGTTACCACATTTATTGAACACCTTAATGGTGTTGACTTTGAAAAACGCCAAACCGTAAAAATTCGTGACCGCTATGATGCCAATGTACCAACGGTTGTAGGTCCCGTTAGCCGGCAAAAACCGGTGTTTGTTGAAGACGCGAAATTTTTGCGTAAACACACAAATCAACCAATTAAATGGGCGCTACCAGGCCCAATGACCATGATTGACACCCTCTATGACGCGCATTATAAAAGCCGTGAAAAACTTGCATGGGAATTTGCCAAAATTCTAAACCAAGAAGCCAAAGAGCTTGAAGCTGCAGGTGTCGATATCATCCAATTTGATGAACCCGCATTTAATGTATTTTTTGATGAGGTAAATGCGTGGGGCATTGCCTGTTTGGAAAGAGCTATTGAAGGACTAAAATGCGAAACCGCAGTGCACATTTGCTATGGCTATGGTATTAAAGCCAATACAGATTGGAAAAAAACGCTGGGCTCTGAATGGCGACAATACGAAGAAGCATTCCCTAAACTACAACAGTCAAGTATTGATATCATTTCGCTTGAGTGCCACAACTCACACGTGCCGATGGAATTACTCGAACTCATTCGTGGCAAAAAAGTAATGGTCGGTGCCATTGATGTTGCAACGCACCACATTGAAACACCTGAAGAAGTAGCTAATACCCTTCGTAAAGCATTGCAATATGTTGATGCAGATAAACTCTACCCTTGTACCAATTGTGGCATGACTCCCCTGCCCCAGCAGATTGCTAACGCGAAACTCAATGCTCTAAGTGCAGGCGCGGCAATTGTAAGAAGTGAGCTTTCAGCTTAGCTATTAGCCTCTTACTTTAATTATTCATTAAGGTAAGAGGCTAATAGCGCGCAGACACCTGATCTTAAAATGAGATTAATTTATACTCAAGCCAATGCAAAATGCAGCATTCAGCGTTTTACAGGGGCTAAATATCAAGGGGTTTGGTTTAAAATAGCCTATCAATTGCTTGCTGATACCTTGTTTAGTAAAAACACACCGTCAAAATGGTTGCGCCACAAGTTAACAGGAATCGAACTTGCAGGTATATATTCATGACCAGACAAAAGAAGCCCATGTTGCTTTGCGGTAGTAAACTGTTTGGGTTGTATAAAAATAGCCTGAGGCACATCTGAAAATGTATCGTTAAATGTATAAGCCAGATGTTGATCATTAATTGGCGGTATTTTCTTTATTGTGCCATCTCTAAATTCACGATACTCCCCTGACATGGCTGCAAAATTCACAATGTAACTTTCCTGACCATAGGCTTTATCCAAAGCAGTGGTCACATTATTCGATCGCGAGTCTAAATAGCCTTGGCGATTAACATGCACATAGTGACCCCATATTATGACTTTTTGATTTTTATAAATATTTTGTAGTAACCAATGTATGTTATTTGCCATGACCAGATCGTGTTCATCAAAACGACGAACAGAATAATGAACTTCAAATAGACGAATTACTCCCTCTAGCAATCGTGCGTAATAACTGGGTGAATCAAACTCATGGGCTTTATCCGCACCATTAAGTGCATCCATATAGTCATAACCGGTTTGTATGTGTTGTTTAATTTGCATTTCATTCAGTGATACAAAGTTGCGTGATAGTGTTGCTTGTAATTGCTTTGAAAATATAGGCCACTCAGCCAAGAGAGAGTCTGAAACGGGTATCGATTTTACTTGTTTCTCAAGCTGCCTTACAAAACGTGTTAGCGAAAATTCACCGCTTAATCGTCCATCAAAACCTGACAGCGCTAGTGGATTATGCGTTATAAGTTGCGAATCTATGTAGTCCATTAAATCTAAAAAAGCAGGATCTTTAGCGTATGAAAAAAATATATTTCCAGCAGCCATATTCGTAATTCGTTTATCCTTTGTGTTACGAGAGGCCTTGTCCATTTCATTGACATCAAACAAGCCACTTTCTAAAATTAAAGCATCAAAATCATGGTGTTGATGCAAATACTTTACTAACCGAGATTTCAGTGCAAAGACCTCATGTTCGCCATGGGTCAGCTCATCTAAATAAACAATCCGTTTATCTGCTATTGCATCGCCAAAATGTGTTAAATCACTGAAATCATCAGTGTCAGTTAAATCGATTTTAACATGCGCTTTCCCATTGACTGTGCAAGTGAAAAGCAATCCACACCAGAGCAATACTCTAAAAATCCAACTAATTTTACTGTCATCGTACATCATAAAAATTCCTTGTTATTTTTAATGGGTGTTTTTAGCTTTTATCATAGCGCTAAGCGTATTATCTTTATCAATAAAGTGATGCTTCAAAGCGGCAAATACATGAACAATGACAAGCGCTGTCATTAAATACCCTAAGTAATAATGGACTGCTTTGCCTAGATCGCTGCCAGCTTGATTGTACGCGAGCACTTCAGCCTTTTCGTTATAGCGAGATGGAATAACTTCAATACCAAAAACATCAACGCCGAAGCCACCTAATCCAGAGTAAATAAGCCCAGATACTGGCATTAAAACACAGGCTATTAATAGAAACTGATGCATATACTGAACATATTTTTCGTGTGACGTTCCCTTTGCTGAGGATGGCCATGGATTATCTTTTCGGTGATAAAGACGAATGATAACGAGTAAAAATGCAATAACACCAAATGCTTTATGCCAGTCATACAAGGCATAGTCATTACCATCAGCCATATATATACCTGATCCGAGTAAACCAATAATAAAAAATGCACTTAACCAGTGCAAAACACGTGTAACCTGCTGAGTTTGATATGCCATAATTTGTACCTGTGAGTTTTAATTCGAAGTGCAGTGTATGCGCTGCAGCCCTTAAAAACAGTGACTTTGGTACGAATGAACATTTTAAGGGGCCAATAAACTAAGTTGATAGACAAAGTGATCAATACTCGTTTACAGCGGTTGGGTTAACGCGCTTTTATTGGGTAGTCAATTAACTGCTCTTTAATGCTATTTTTATAGCGTTTGCTTATATTAATCTCAGAGCCATTACTTAATGTTGCTATCGCGTGTCCAGAGGCTTGATTATTGAGAGCACAAATATATTTTAAGTTTACAAGGGTACTTCGGTGGCATTGGCAAAAGTACGAAGGTGCATCAAGCTGTATTTTTTTCAAGCTACTTCTTTTTAAAAACTGCCCATGTATACTTTCTATTTCAATATAATTACCTGCGGATTTTATAAACCAGATAGACTCCATATCAAGTTTATAAGGGCGGCCTTTATGTTCTAGGTTAATGTATTCGCTTTTAGTGGTAGGTTCATCACATACATTAATTGCAGTATTTTTATCGTCCATTACAAATAAATACCAATACAAACAGGTAATCATAAAAATCCCTATTTGCTTAGGCAAGTACAGCACAAAGTAACCAAAAAGATCAGCTTTTAAATAGCTATAATCAAAGCTAATTTGCAAAATAACAGAGCTCAAAACCATAGGAAAACCTACAGTCAAAAAGCATTTGATGAGTGATTGACGCCCTGAGTAATAAGAAAAATACACCAAGCATATTGGCGCAAAAAGATACCACACTCCGGTGTTTTTTAGCCACCATAGAACATGATCTATAAAATCAGTGCTGAGTTTGGAAACAAACTGCCAATAAAATACGCTATAAACAAAAATAAAGACCAAGTAAATAACACCAAATATACCGAGGTATTTTAATCCATTTGTGAGTTTTGGCTGGGCTGAAAAATTGAAGGTGGGTGCAGTTCGATCCATGTGTAACTCTTTATCTATGCGCTGTTTAAATTAAAACTCGCCTAACATCTTCGTTTAATAACCTTATTCATTAAAATAGTATCGACAAGACAAACGATACACAACCCAGCTTTAAATTTATCAACAAATTATTATGGATGAATTTAGTCCGTTTAGTTATAAAAGCTCGTCAGTATCACTACAGATTCTTATGCATAAACGCGGCCTAATATGTAACACCTGACACCATGACATTTTATACATTACAAGCTAATTGTCATCACTAGCTGAACTCAGTAATATGCCAGAGCTCACCTGCTGGTCCCCACAGATAGATTACTTTTCCCCAAGGCTCTGTTTTAATAGGTTCAAATTTAATATTAAACTCATGTAGCTTTTTCACCTCTTCAAACACCACGTTAATATCAGTAACTGATAATTGCAGCATTAAGTTTTTTGCAAATTGTTCATTGTAAAATCGCTGTAGAAAAAAGGCACATCCGCCGTTTTCAAACAACGATAAATCATCTGTCACATAATCCATTTTAAAGCCGAGTGCCTGATAAAAAGACTGCGACACTGCATAATCTTTACAGGGTATAAACACGCGAATATCATCTACATCCATAACAGTTCCCTCGTTATTGTTGCTTAAAAAATCTAGCGCTTAGAGATTGTTTGGCCACTGAGATTTTGATATACACTTAAAAATCCACAACCAAAAAAAAGGCAAAACAAGTATTTCTAAAAACACACCAATTGAACCAATATCACCGTAAAATAGAGACACATGTAAAAACCGATAAATTCCTATAGGGTCTAAAATAAAAGCGTTTATATTCCCCTGAAACAACATCGAAAATAATACGATACAGCAACTAACCATCCACATCCGCGTACGCTCATAGCAGAAAATAAGATAAGCAGGTAAAAGCGCAGCTAACCCAATTCCAAAAAAGTTTTGCGCTATATGATAAAAGTGAAAGTTGTCCTGCCAATCAAACCACCAAAAAAATTTTCTAGCGCTTGCGATACCAATCATACTAATTGTTATCAGGAAATACAGATAACCAAGCACTCCAGTAAAAATAATACTTTTGATAAATGCCATACGAACCTATTCATTAAATCAATATAAATTAGCAGCCTAGCAACTATTTAAAATCTTATAACACATTCCGATTTATACTGGGCGACTTGGCATACCATTAGCTCCAAGCACATCGTTACTCAATAACAATGAACCAACTAAGGCCCGTCTTGTTCACCGTAAATTACATTGGACTTAATAGTTTAATGTTCTTTCAATGTTGGTCGAAGCGTGAAGTGTCTGTTGCGCTAAGTGAGCACGATAATGTTTTACTACATCTTTACTTTGGTGGTGCAAAATTGAATTACCAGCTTTAATACCCACCCAGGCATCTCTTTGATTTTCTTTTGCTAAATATAAACCACCATCTGCCAATTCGATAATTTGTTCCCAATTGTATAAATCTGGTTCTGTTGCTAACAATGGGTAACAAGCAAACCCAATTGAGCACGTTACGTTTAGGCTTTCGTCGTTATTTAACTTGAAAATGTGGCTGGCAACTACACTGCGCAACGTCTCTGCTATTTGCTCGGCTGCACAATAACTGACATTTTTAATTACAAGCAGAAACTCTTCTCCTCCCCAGCGAATGAGTAAATCTTCGCTGCGAATTTGTTGCCTTAAAATATTAGAAAATTGCTCCAATACTTGATCACCAACATTATGACCAAAGGTATCATTTATGTTTTTAAATTTATCAATATCAATTAAGGCAAATACTAAACGCTGGCGCTCTGTGTTAATTGGTGGAGAATTAAAATCGATTAGCAATTCATCTATAACACTAAAAAAGTAATGACGATTGTGTAAATCAGTTAAACTATCAGTAAAACTCATTGCCTTTAATCGCTCATTACTTTTTGCTAATTCTTGTGTTCGCTCGTTAACGCGCTGTTTTAATACCACTAAATAACGCTGGTTTTGCCACCGCCAATACACAAAACCAACTATACTTAGCAATAGTATGGCACCTAAGACCCAACGCTGTTGTTGCAGTCGATGGTTAGTAAAGGCTTGTTCTTGTTGTGCTAAACGTTGCTCTTTTAACGTATTATCTTTACCGAGCAGTTCAAGCTTCTGGTTTTGTAAATCAAACTTATAATGCGATTCAAGTTGAAGTACCTTATTATTTCGACGTTGCAAACTAAGTGCATCATTACTTAAAGAATAACGTTTTAAATATTTATAGGCTAATTTGTGCTCCCCCAGCTGGCTATATCCTACAGCGATTAAATATTGTAATTGCGCTTGTTCATCTAAAAAGCGAAGACTAGTTGGTTTTTCCAATTGTATCAGTGCAATTTCTATTGCTTGGTTAAATTCACCTGTTTGTAAATGACTATTTGCCGAAGCTAAATAATATTGCAGTTTGAGGCGCGCCTTCGAACCATTTAATTTTTCCATGTTAACCAAACCTAATGCTGTTTTTGCATCCTTTGTATTACCAAGCTTAAGTTCAATTTGAGCTAGATTTACAGCTAAATCTAAATGAATATCCATGGAAGGTGATATAATCTGCAGAGCGTCTTTATTTGCTTTGAGAGCTTGATAATAACTCCCCATTGTTAAATATATTTTGCTCTGCCAAAGGTACATTAAAGCAGCACGCTCCGCATTTTTATTTACATAAAAATTAATTGGGTGCTGGATATAATCGAGTGCCAGTGTGTAACGTTCTAACTCAAGCTCTAAATGGGCTAAATGGTAGTATGCCCATGCAATATATTCCTCATTGCCAACTGATTTAGCCAATTCAAGTGCATAATGGTTTAGTTTTACACCGTCTGCGTAAGCACCATACCGGCGCTTGATCATAGCTTCTATAAAGTAGCTTTCTATTTCAACCTCTTTGGCATTTTGGCTTATAGCGAGTGCTCGTAGCTCTGTTAAATAGCCCATAGTTTGAAGCGTATTACCAAGATTTACATCCGTTTTAAGCTTCGCAAAATACAAATCTAATTGTTTTTTTTCTTCCGAGCCAACCGCAGCAATCAACACACTTGTTTGCAACATAAAAAACAAGCCAAAACTAAAAAAATACACTGTTTTTATCATCGCTCAGACACTACCATTTGTTGGTTAATTGCCTGCCAATCACTCGTTAGATGGTTAATAAAACCAGATTGTTGCAATGCCTTTTTGATTACCCCTCGCTCAGATAACACGGCTAAGCCGCGCTGTAATGCTTGAGCAACTTGCTTACCTTGAGGGTGCGCTTTACTTACTGCAAAATGACGTGTGTCAGGTAGGATTACTTTCAACTTTTTAAGAGGTGTGAATAGTTTACCTTCAAAATTAAGATCTAAATGATCGCTAACACTAAAGTTAATCATCATAGCATCAACAACTTGGGTCTCAACCATGGCTAACATATCTTCCCAAGGTCCGATGTAGCTAATGACGCTTACAGGTGTGTTAACCAATGCACGCCAATCAACATGCCAACGAGGATTAACCACAACTGTCAATCGATTTAACTGTGAAGGTTTCAACGCCTGAGCTTTTTGATTATCAACTGACACATATAAACCAGCTTCATACTGACCAAACTCTATAACCGCATCACTGACGTAAAGAGATCCTCGATAGTCCAGCAAGTCTTCATGCCACATAGTTCGCGCAAGCATTAGACTGCTCCCGTCGATTAAAGAGTCAAATTCAGTTGTATTTACCCAATTTCGCGGGCGAAACTCGACTTTTTTGGTTTCCCCCCCTAAATATAGCGCTTGCTGAAGAAGTATCATCTCAATAATTTCTAGGTGTGACCCATCAGTACTAGGACTAAAATCAGTGATGTCCATAATATCGCGGCCATTAACAAAAGCTGAGTAGCGTTCACTAAAATTTTCACTGCTGATAATATCAATAATTAGTGGTTGATGTGCCTTCATATCACTACTGATAAGCAAAAATAAGAGTAGAAAACGCTTCATTAACAAAAACCTTAGTTAAAAACTATTAGAGATGAATACCCAATGTAGTTTTATTATACAGTAACAACCAAGTAATGTTAACGAAGCTTAAAATTTGCAATTAAATAGTATTGATGCTGTTAAATTTTATAAGGCTAAACACTTATTTTTAACTCTCTGAGGGGGCTTGTTTGAAAGGTTTTACTTAATTACGGCACGCTAAAAATTCATTCGCTTTTTAGCGTGCTATGTCATTTGCAAAATAGAGTAAAAGCTAATACGAGTACAAAGCTTTAATTTTATTGCTGGTTGCTAAAGCCTAAACTTGAGTCTGAAAGTAACTTAGTTTAAAAATGATGTATTAAAAAGCAAAATCTAAACCCAGTGATAAAGGGTTTGCAGCCTGACTATTTACCTTACTTTCAAGGTATTCAACCTTAATACTAAAGCTTTGGGTAATGTTGTAACTCATACCAACACCATAGATTAAATCACTTCCTGTGTTTTTGATTTGTACTGTAGGCGCTGCTTCTTTCCACCAGTGTGTTCTCTCTCCTTTTTCAGTCCACCACATATTGCCTAATTTTGCATAAATTGAAAAATCATTCACAGGGTATTTGGCTAGCACTTCCGCTGAAAAAGCGTCAGCTTGTAACGTGCCAGAGCCATCAAATGGAGAGCTTTCACCTAAATTAAGGTAATTAAGCTCAAAAGAAAAGTTTCTATTTATTATATAACCTGAATTAACCTTATACGTGTTGCTGTTTGCATCGTCATACCCAACAATACTTTTTGAAGCACCTACATAAATCGTTTTATTATCTGTTGCGTTAACATTACAAGAAATGAGCAAAGCACTCATTAAAACTATACCCGTTCGAACAATCATTCGTATCCCTGATTTTTGAAATCAATTAAAAAACATTAAAAAGCCTGTTACACAAATTAATGAAATAAACGCATTATTATAACCATGAAATAGAGTGTAAGTAATAGTTGTCTTAGCTCTGTAAGCTATTAATTTAAATACTGACCGCCATTCATCCACCTAATGGATTTATGAACAAAACAATCCAGGCGTTTTAAAACCGGAGACTACCTCTTAGCGTCACTTTTGTTAAGAAATAGCTATAAGATATTCGTACAAATGCCCTTTACCACATTCCAACTGGCGTCAGTTAATAGGTGCGCTTAATGTATCGTGAAACACATCCACTAATAATAGTTGCAAGCCTCACTTTGAATACAGTGGTATTTTTATAAAAAACCCCATTGCGAAGATAAAAGAACAATTAAGCTCTTTGATTTTATCGAAATACTAAGCTATCTCTTAATACTGCATCTTTATCGGTACAATCAGGAAGCTCAGCATGGATACTGACATTCATTCAATGAATATTTTCAAATCACTTAAGGCTAAACTCACCTCAGCCTTCACAATTATCTTACTCATTCTAGCTGGAATAGGATTGACGGCTTATCTTGCGTTAACATCGGCGGATGAAGGTTTCAAAGGCTATCGAGAGTTAGCTAGAGATTCTAACCTCGCAAGCACGTTACAGTCCAACATGCTGATGGTACGTATGAATGTAAAAGACTTTCTACTTACTGGCAGTGATAAAGATATTAATGAATATAATCAGTATTTCAATAAAGTAGAGATATTACTGAGTAAAGCTAAAAGCGAAATAAACAAACCTGAACGCGCACAAATGATAGCTCTGCTCATTCAGGAGATTGATCAATATAATACTGCCTTTGAGGCAATAAAAGCATACCGAGTACAACGTAATGAACTGGTCTTAAATAGACTAAACATTATCGGCCCGAAAATGGAAAATAAGTTAACGCAGATCATGCAAAATGCAGAAAAATCAAACAATAGCCAAATTGCTTATTTTGCGGGTGAAGCAATGCGTAATCTATTATTAGGCCGTCTTTATGTAATTAAATATCTAGAAAATAATGATCTTTCTGCCTTTGATAGAGTTATTCAGGAGTTTTCGTTATTTGATGACAAACTTGTCTCGTTGAACACTTCCAATCTTAGCAAATCCAATCAAGCCCTATTAGATAATATAAAAAGTTTGCAAGCTGATTACGTACAAGCCTTTAATAAAGTTCAAGATATAATCGTTGATAGAAACAATAAAGTAACAAATGTGCTAGATGTCATTGGGCCTCGTTTTGCATCCATTGTTAGAGATTTAAGTAATTCCGTAAAAACTGACCAAGATACCCTAGGACCACAATTAAAAGCGTCCAATGAAAAAGCAGTTTCGAACATATTTTTGCTGTTTATTACTGCACTTCTTATTAGCGTCGCGATTGTCTTTTTCTTACTTAGAGTAGTAATGAAGCAATTGGGTAAAGACCCTAGCGAATTAGATAATATTGCTACGGCCATTTCTGAGGGAAATCTGGATCAAGAATATGATGAACAAGCACCTCAAGGTGTATTTAAATCTATGCTTGAAATGCGGGAGAACCTTAAACTGATTAGAGAGAAAGAACAGCAAGAAAGGCGTGTCGCACGTGTCAATGCTCGGATAAAAAGCGCTCTTGATAACGCCAATTCAAATGTCATGATCGTAGACAATAGCCACAAAGTCATTTACTTAAATGATGCAATTAAAACCATGTTCCACCAGGTTGAATCTCAACTTCAAAATGAACTACCCAGTTTTAGTGCAGCGCATATTATTGACTCAAAAATTACCACCCTAATGCCATACTTTGAGCAAAAAGCTACTCAAATTGAAAACTTAACTGATACCATTGCAGAACAATTTATTATAGCTGATAGAACCTTCTATTTAGTAGCCAGTCCTGTAATTGTAGATAAGCAGCGAGTAGGTACAGTATTTGAGTGGCAAGATAAAACAGCAGAACTCGCTGAAGCGGCAGAAAAAGCCCACGTCGCATCAGAAAATGCGCGAGTAAAATATGCTTTAGATGGTTCTTCTGGCCAGGTTATGATTGCTGATACTGATTTAAATGTTATTTACCTCAACAATTCTCTCATCAACATGTTTTCAATTGCTAGTGAAGACATCAAACAAGTAAACCCTCACTTTAATCAAAATGAAATTGTTAATAACAAAGTCGATACGTTCTTTACACACTTCACAAATCAACTAAACAAGTTCAAGTCTCTTATATCCAGTGTTGAAACAGAATTTGAACTCGCAGGAAGAACTTTTGCTGTGATCATCAGCCCCGTCAGTGTGGACGGTGAACGTGTAGGCACAGTTTTAGAATGGCAAGATAAAACTGAATGGCTTGCCCAAGAAAGAGATAAATCACGTATTGCAGCTGAAAATGCGCGTGTCCGATATGCATTAGATAGCGTCTCTGGCAATGTAATGATTGCAAATAAAGAACTTGAGGTCATTTATGCAAACCAAGCTCTAGAAAATACCATACGTAATGTCGAACAGGATATACAAGCGCGTACTAAACAATTTACTGCAGATAAACTCATCGGCTTTCCTGTTGATCAATTCTACCTTGAACCAGAGCAGCAACGCGATCTATTTAATAACTTAGCTCATGCTGACAATAGCACCGAATTTATGGGTGAACGAGTCTTCTCAGTCACCTCAAACCCTATATTCGTTGATGATGTAAGAATTGGAACAGTACTAGAATGGACAGATAGAACTGCTGAAGTAACTATCGAAAAAGAAATCGATAACCTGGTGCAATCAGCAGCACAAGGCGATTTAAGCCAAAAGCTATCACTACAAGGAAAGTCAGGATTCTTTGAAAAACTAAGTCATGGATTGAACGGCCTAGTGTCTACTGTTGAAGTTGCCCTTGATGATGTGACTAAAGTTCTAAGTGCATTAGCTAAAGGTGATTTAAGCAAACGTATTACAAATGATTATGCTGGCTCATTTGGTCAATTGAAGCAAAATACTAACAGTACCGCCGATAAATTGACCGAAGTTATTAACAACATTACTCATGCTTCTGGAAGTATTTCACAAGGTGCAAATGAAATTGCTCAAGGTAATGCTGATTTGAGTCAACGAACAGAAGAACAAGCCAGTAGCCTAGAGGAAACCTCAGCCAGCATGGATGAGGTAACCGAAATTGTTAAGCAAAGTTCAACAAAAGCAGAACAGGCAAATAAACTATCAATGACCGCTGAAGATAAAGCAAGTCATGGTGGTGAAGTCGTCGAGCTGGCTGTTGAAGCAATGCGTGAAATAAATGAGTCCAGTAAGCAAGTCACCGAGATCATCAGTGTGATTGACGAGATAGCTTTTCAAACTAACTTATTAGCATTAAACGCGGCTGTAGAAGCCGCCAGAGCCGGTGAGCAAGGCCGTGGTTTTGCAGTTGTAGCCGGAGAGGTTAGAAATCTAGCTCAGCGCTCCTCAAATGCTGCGCGTCAAATTAAAGACCTTATAAGAGATAGCCAAACTAAAGTAGAAGAAGGGACGAACTTAGTGAATCGCTCGGGTAATACGCTTAGTGAAATAATAGAAGCCACTAGTAAAGTACGACTCATGATGGCTGAAATTGCGCAATCTGCACGAGATCAATCAGAAAGCATTATGCAAATTAACACTGCAATAACGCAAATGGACCAGATGACACAACAAAATGCGGCATTGGTTGAAGAAGCCGCCGCCGCAGGCGAAGCGATGGCTGAGCAAGCACAAATGATGAACCGGACTGTCGAGTTTTTCTCATCATCAGCCTCTGTTGATCATAATCAATAGCACCACCCCACCCGCTAAGTCATGGTTGCGAAGTTTAGATTAATACTCCCCTCTAAACAGGCTGTATTTACAGCCTGTTTAACCGGGAAAAAATTATAGATACATACTCTGTTTGACGAAAGAGGCATTACTCAAGCACAAATCATCAGCGCGATAGCGTAACAATGCTAATAAACGCCGAATGTAGAGCTGCTGTCAGGTTTTCTTGTTTCAGAAATACTATTGCTTGGACTTCCCAGCTTGATAAAGAGGAATCCACGTAGCCTTGTTATAATCAACTTTCGAAGAACTCTCGGATCTCCTTAACCAATGCTTCTGGTTTTTCTTCGATGACCAAATGTCCCGACTCAGGCACTATAGTTAACTTAGAGCCTTTAATTTTACTAAGAAGTACATGAGCTTGTTCAACAGGGATCCATTGGTCTTCTTCACCCCACAGAATTAATGTAGGTACATCAAAGTTAGATAGTTTATCTTGAAATTCATCCGTATACGTTGAATTAGCTTGAGCTATTTGCCTATAAAAAGCTTTCTTACCTTCATCTCCAGACCAAGGGCGGAGAATACCGTCAATTGTTTCCTGAGATAATGGCTGGTATGACGCTGTTTTTATATATGCTTCAACGATTGCTGAATGAATGAAATCAGGAACTCCTGCAAAGGCTGCTTCATGCTCTTCAATATGTTTAAAAAATGGAGAGCCCCAAGGAGATAATGCAACAGGATCAATTACGACTATCTTTTTGTACTTTCGTTGATTCAGCAAGTAATTTCTCAGTACTGTCGTACCCCCGAAATCATGACCCACAATATAAGGTAGCTCAAGCTGCCAATGATTTATTAATGAGTCTAATAGCTGATTTTGTATTTTTAAAGATACATCCGCATCACTCTTATCTGATTCACCATAACCAAGTAAATCAAAGTAGTAGACTGTATAGTCGCTTGAAAGTGCCTGAATCAAGTGCCTAAGGTTGAAAGATGACCAAGGCGTACCATGAACTAAAACAAGAGGCTCTCCTTTTCCTTCAATCCCATATTTCACTTTTCGACCTTCATACTCGAAAGTATAAGGTAAACTCCAAATATCCATCGTATCTCCTTGAATATGACGCCGCAATATACGGCTAATTTTGCTGGGCTGATTTTTGCCCGCGCAGCGGATTAGCAAAAACGGTAGGGGAAAATTTGTCCGCTGTAATTACTTTGCTAAACAGCACATTTCTATGCACACGAGAATATTAACTTTCCGTGATTTCTATGAAAACTACGACTTGTCATCGTTAAAACTATTTTGTACCACTATGTTTCCATTTTTAATCACAAGAGAAATACTCTGTGTATTCATAATATCATTGATCGGTGAGGCATTTAAGATAATAAAATTGGCCTTATCGCCTTCATTAAAACCACTTTGAATCCCCAGAAAGTTAGCAGAGTAAGTTGTTGCAGAAGCAATTGCTTGGTGAGGTGTCATACCCGCTTCCGTTAAAAGCTTCATTTCTCTATGCACAGAATAGCCTTGAATAGTGTTCCAATTTCCTGAGTCAGTACCTACAAGAATCCTAACACCTGCATTAATCATTGCATTAACTGAAAAAAAAGTGACAGCATTTCGTTCTCTGAATTTAGCTTGCTTATCCTTATATTTAGTAATTAGATCAACGTGGCGATAGGCTGAAATTAAGGCTTCTGAAGCAAGTTCCTTAGTTAAAGGTGCATCTAACACCGTTGGATCATATAAAAAGTTAACGAAATCTGTATGAACTGTTAATGTTGGTATCATCACAATTCCTGCTTTCGCCATAAGGGCTGGTATGTCCTTTGGAATTTCACCTCGTGGTACATGGGTGACAGCTGAAGCACCGACGTCTATTGCATCTCTAATATCTTGCCAAGTTTTAATGTGAACTATAGATTTGACACCAAACTGTTCAGCTGTTTTAACTAATTGCGCAAATACTTCTTTTGAAATCGAAGGTTGATCATCAGAAGGTTGATAAACAATTTTTATCACATCTGGATCCAGTGTAACTAACTCGGTCATCTCTCTTACTGCGTCCGCAACAGATGTCACCGTTCTTGTAGCAATACCATATTCCGAGCAATGACCTTCGGGTGCTGTAAAACAAGTCAGGCTGGTATATATATCTGCACCCACGAATTCTCCATTTCAATAAACTGGACAGCCACTTTAATTGAGCAGATAAAACAGTGCTATTATGTTTACTCTTTTGGCTAAAACTCATCTCTTTTTCTATTATCACTCGCTCATCGTTCATTAAGTGAGCGTTTATCACTGTTAAACCTAGATTACACGCACGAAAACAACTGCATGAATGCAGTTTTAATTCTTTATCGAAGACTTTTAAACTTTATGCCAGTAGCTTTTCGCTGTTGCTAACGTTGCTACGCCGTTTTCTGTTCAAGTTTTCACAGTAACTCTCTTGTGAGGTCCTCCTACCTACTGCGCCATGAAATACGCGCGTAAATTGCGTGGTCAGTTTTAACCAGTTTTCTGGGGATATATTCACTCTTTCTAGTAAAGGTAAATGTGTGCTTTCAATATACCCGCGTTTGCCTTCTCGTATACAACGCCCTGTTAACTCAACTAGTTCAAGGTAGGATTTAAGTTCAAATGGTAACCCTTTTGGCATGATTTGACGTGACATGCCTGCAAAGCGTAATAGTTGTTTTGGTTGCTTGCCTTCTGTTGCGCTTTCAATGCGTTTTTGAACACTCGTATGTGATGACTCTTCTGGCGTGTTTGCCATTTTGGCCCTGATAGGGTTTAAATCAACGTATGCCATACAGGCGGCGAGTGCGGCTTCATCAAGCAAGGCTTGTGATTTAAAACGGCCCTCCCAAAACCTGCCTGTGCAGTTATCTTCTTTATTTGTTTTACGCGCTATATCTTCATTTAACAACCGCATAAACCAGCTAATACTTGATAAGCGTTCGCGA
This sequence comes from Pseudoalteromonas sp. 3D05, assembly GCF_002723455.1. Lineage (GTDB taxonomy): Bacteria > Pseudomonadota > Gammaproteobacteria > Enterobacterales > Alteromonadaceae > Pseudoalteromonas. Next base: position 252,391 of record NZ_PDUS01000002.1, read on the forward strand.
TACTGTTTTACCGTTTGATTAAAAAAGAGGAGCTCTGCTTCACTTAGCTTTTCACCTTGCACGTATTTCTGCGTTAGCAAGGTGCCTTTACATAGTTTGTGCCAGCGAATAACAATCGCTTTATCATTAAGTCTGTTGGCTTTTTTATCATCAACATACAGCACTAAATGAGTGTGGTTACTCATGACGGCATAAGCGCACACATCAATACAAAATACCTTGCCTAACTCTAACAGTTTATCTTCAACCCAAGCTCTACGGTGCTCGTATGATTGGCCTGTAAAATGGTCTTCGCCACATAAAAATGCACGACGAACGCAACGTGAAATACAGTGATAGTATTTTGTATCTGTCAAACTTATTTGACGTTTTCTTGCAGTAGCCATATTTCACCCAGTTTAATTTTTATACTAATTAAACGTTAGTAAAAAATTGGCGAAATACAAACTTTATGATGGGTGTCTTTATTATTCCCTTGTGATGGGTGTCTTTATTATTCCCTTCTTAGCGACATGCCTGAGCTTGGTTATGTAAATAACAAAGAAGCTGCATCTTAAGTTGGCGTAGCGCCATTCAATCGAGAAAGTGGCGCTTACCAAGGCAAGCGAATGATACGCGGTGGGCGGCCAAAAATTAGAACCGCAATGTATATGGCAATGATGTCAGCGATTCAATGCAACCCAAAATTCAAAGACATTTATCAACGAATGATTGCAGCAGGAAAGCCTAAAAAAGTAGCCATCATTGCCTGTATACGAAAGCTTGTAGTGATCATAAATTCTATGGTGAGAGATGGTGTCATGTGGGATCCTAAAATGGTTTAAAATTAGGATTTGACACCATAGTCACTTGTTAGCTGTATTTAAAGCCAAAACTGCCACCATTTTTTACTTTCTTGTACTTTATAACCAGTAGGCACTTTTTCTTCTACGCTACGGTTATCTTCATACTCTATACCCTGATATTCGCCACTGTGGCCAGTGATGACAATTTTGCCATTATCTAACCACTCGAGAACTTTCTCAACTTCACCTAGTATCTGGGGGTAATAATCATCTACCTTTTCATTATAATAATCAGGACAGGTTAAACCTAGACCGTATCCCATACCTAGATTATCCATGAAGTCGAAACCTTCACAATATAGGTCATAACACTGTTCAATATACTTTTGAACATCATTAGGCCTATCAGTTATTTTTTGAAGTATATTTCGAATGTTCCATTCGTAATATTTACCCATTGAAAAGTAATTGGAAAGTACTTTCTCTGCTTCATAAAGGCCAGATGGTGTTTTGTAATTTATGGAGATTAGTTCTAGATAATCATCAGAGCTTAATATTTCTTCGAGCTGAGACTCTGAGTACACCCATCTCTCAAATTCTGATAATTCGATCTCATGAGAAACTAACTTAAAAAAAACTAACTCTACAGGATTCAATGAACTCTCTTATACAGCTAACGCCTAGCTCATTTGCCGTATGGCGCGGATTTTTGTTTGTGCGATCTTTGCACAAACAGAAATGCGCAGAATACGGTCAAATGGAGCGTTTTGTTATGTGCGGGACTCAAGATAATCAATGTATTCATCTTGAACCACACCTGAATTTATAAATTGCTGATTTGTGATACCTAGTTCTTTCATTGCGGCAGTTAAGTCAGGTGACTCAACTACTTTAACTGGTTCATTGTAATCACCAGCTGGAGAATCGAAGCTGTATATATCAGCGTAATCCTTCGACCCTTGGTCTAATGCTTCCCAGAGGTTACCAACTACACATCCTGATGAATTGCTAAATGACACCCAGCGTATAGTATTTACTGAACTATACTTGTAACCACCCAGAAAAACTTCTACGGCCCTGCCCCTTCGAAGGGCTGCTTCAGCTTCTTGAGCCGATAAATACCTACGACTCATAATTCATCCTGAGCACATAACACTTTGCTAAACGGCGAGCATTAGCGAGTCAAGTGGAGGCGCGTCTTTTTGCGCCGGAACGATGTTTGAGCAACTTGTTAAAATGCTTTACTTCCATAGCTGCCACCACTTCTTCCGGCTAACGATATTGAGTTGTTTGGCGCGATCGTAGCATGCACCGCATATTAGCTTTACGCCCGCAAACTCTTCTGATTCATCATTCCATTCCCCGCCAGTTTTGTTAACCATTTCCTCGCAGGCACTACACCATGAATCCGGTCGTTCATCGCCCACTTCTGGCTCTGCTGACCAAAACCCTCTTGCCACTCCATCGCTAAGACTTAGGACTGTATGCTGGCAAACATAAGTAGCTTGCTGCTTTCCATGCTCGCAACACTCAATATATTTTCCAGCTTCACTCATTAATCTGATTGCCTTTTAACGCCGCAATAAACGGCTAAGTAACAGTTGGCTAAAATGTGAAGCGAAGCGGAACCGAGCCAACTGTTACGTGTCCGTTATTTAATTGCCTTGTTAGCAGTGCATTACGCAAGTGCTAGAATTTTCGTTTATATAACCATAACCATCAATGTTCACTGATTTTGATTCCAAACCATAAGCAGAAATTGATGTTGCTACGATTGGAAAGTTAAGCTTAATTAAATCGGCTTTACTTGGTTTAGATATACCGAACCAAAAACTAACAACTTCATCTTTTACAAACATACATGGTTGAGAGTATTCAATTTCAGTTAAACCATGATTTATAAAACCTACAAACTCAGTACCAATAGCATCAATAAATTTAGCTTTGACGATAATGTTTGAATTAGGGTTTAACGCATCATTTTCACTTGCAGGGGCAATAATTGTGTCATCACAACTATCATCTTTCCACATAGGAAATTGCCAAACAGAATGTTCTGATAAGTCATGAATTGTGATATCCCAAATATGCTTACTCATAACTTCCTTGCACTGCTAACGCCGTTGTAAATTGCAGTTTTGGAGGAGCCCGTTTGTGCTATTAAGCACAAAAAGGAGCGACGGAAAAACTGTCAATTTGACAACCTTGTTAACTTTTGAAACCAACGACTATTTTTCAATTTTTACAACCTTACCATTGATATCAGTTTTTGAAACAGCCCCAAATCGCCTACTATCAAAGCTATTGTATCGATTATCACCCAGAACATAATACATTTCAGGTTGAATGCGGGTTGGCATAACGTCGTTAACTACTGCATTACGCGAGTTATTGTAATAAGCGTAATTCTCAACCAACTCCTCACCATTTATAAATACGCTCTCACCTTTTATTTCGATCGTTTCTCCCGGCAACCCTACGATTCTCGTAATTATGAAAGATGACTTATTGTGCGATGGCGAGAGAAGGACAATATCTCCTCGACTAATTTCACCTTCAGTGTACGCTTTGCTATCAATTACTACTTTCGATCCAACTGGAATCGCAGGTAACATATTTTCAGTCAATGCCTCTAACTTACCTCCTGACGCTGCGTCACAAGATGTAGTGAAGAGTGTAATTGAAAATATTAATAAGATTATTCTAAATTTCATGACTTACTCTATATGAGAGTTAACGCCGCAAATAAACGGCAAAAATTAGTTGGCTATAGTTTGTGAGGCACGAACAAAGCCAACTGGTTTTTGTCCGCCCTTTTTAATTTGCCTTGTTATGTGTACTTTAGCTCTATAATTTCCAGAGCTTCAACTTTAAGGCTAACAGCTTTATTTTTTGCATCTGTTACTTGAGCACAAGATTCAGGATCATCAGAGTCAAACCATTCGAGGTGAGTCATAACCTCCATTGCGTTAGCTAACACAACATTTTCTGTTTCGTCCTCATAAACGATGCAAATAGGATATTCTGGAGTGTTTTCCAATGCTCAATTGTCCTTGTACACATAACAACTTATTGAACACCATTTTGGTGGTTTATAACACACCAAAACGGCGTATATTACATTGCTCCATAATTCCACTAAACTAATCCAATGTAAACAGACAATTACGTAGGTTAAAAAAATCACCGCTGCTAAGATACACCAAAACGACTTTTAATAATGTTATTGGACAAAACACAAACAACTGTCTATACATACAGTGCCATTTGAAAATTAAATATTATTTATGAAATCTCTTTTTTTAAGCATGATTAAGGATCATATGTATAACAAGCGGTATGCAAAGAGCACTATTGAAGCTTATCTGTTTTGGATAGCTGCCTATATCCGTTTTAATAATATGCAACACCCAAGCACTATGGGAGACACTCAAGTGGAATTATATTTAAACCATTTAGTAAACTCGCAAAATGTAGCGCAAGGCACACAATTTAAAGCATAAGTTTCCTATATAAATTTAAGCACTAAAGCACGCCTACAGATGAGCTTGATCCATCATGGCAAACATAATCTCCATATCAGCGTCGGCAAATCATGGCTAAAGCCGATTCCTACGCGGTGAGTTTCACACCGAGTTAATCTCACAGCTCGGTAACTTTACTCTTACTAAATTACTAACGAAACCCCAAATAAAAAAAGCCGCTGTTTGTAACAAACAGCGGCTTATCTTAAAGCTTACGACTTACAGCTCTATAGCTTTAACGAACTTATTTAATCACTTCAAGTCCACCCATGTATGGGCGTAGTACTTCTGGCACTACAACTGAGCCGTCGGCTTGTTGGTAGTTTTCAAGTATTGCGACCAATGTACGGCCAACAGCTAAACCTGAGCCATTTAGTGTATGTAATAACTCTGGCTTTTTCTCACCTTCGCGGCGAAAACGTGCTTGCATACGGCGCGCTTGGAAATCATGCATGTTTGAACATGATGAGATTTCGCGGTATGTATCTTGTGCCGGTAACCATACCTCTAAATCGTAGGTTTTTGCTGAACCAAAGCCCATATCACCCATACATAAAATCACTTTACGGTACGGCAGCTCTAAAGCTTGTAATATTTGCTCAGCATGACCTGTTAATTCCTCGAGTGCTTGCATTGAATCTTCTGGTTTTACTAGTTGTACAAGCTCTACTTTATCAAACTGATGCTGACGGATAAGGCCTCGGGTATCACGGCCGTAACTGCCCGCTTCACTTCTAAAGCACGGCGTGTGCGCAGTTAAACGAATTGGTAAGTCTTTTTCGTCATAGATTTCATCACGGGCACTATTAGTCAGGGGTACTTCTGCTGTAGGAATTAAGCTAAAGCCTTCTTGCTCTTCGCCGTCATCGTTTACTAAACCTTTGGTATGGAATAAGTCTTCAGCGAATTTAGGTAACTGACCTGTGCCGTATAGGCTATCGCGGTTAACTAAATACGGCACATACATTTCTGTGTAGCCGTTTTTATCCGTGTGGGTGTCTAGCATAAATTGTACTAGCGCGCGGTGCATGCGTGCCGTTGCGCCGCGCATAACAGTAAAGCGAGAGCCGGTGATTTTAACACCCATTTCAAAATCAAGGCCGTTTAAATCTTGGCCTAAATCAACGTGATCTTTAACTTCGAAATCGTACTTTTTAGGCTCGCCCCATGTTGAAATTTCAACATTTTCAGACTCGTCTGCACCCGCTGGTACTGACTCGTCGGGTAAATTAGGAATAGCTAAAGAAATTTGTTTTAGCTCTTCTAAAATAGCGTCTTGCTCAGCTTTAACGCTATCGAGCTCAGCACCTAGGCTGCTTACTGCATCAAGCAATGGTTGTGCGTCTTCGCCTTTGGCTTTTGCTTGGCCAATCGCTTTGGAGCGGCTGTTACGCTCACTTTGTAGTTCTTGTGTTTTTACTTGCAGTGTTTTGCGTTTTTCTTCAAGTGCGCTGACAGTCGCTGTATCAAGTTCGTAGCCACGTGCTGCTAGGCGCGCTGCTGTTTGTTCGATATCTTGACGTAATAATTTAGAATCTAACATGTTAGTTTTTTAACCTTTTTGCATTACCAGCTGAAGGCCCAGCCAAGCCATAAAAATACACACCGTCACATTTAAGACGATATTGAGGGCCATTTTTAAAAAGTGGCCTTGTTGCAAAAGCAACAACGAATCCATTGAGAATGTCGAAAAGGTGGTCAAAGCACCTAAAAAGCCAATTCCGATAAGAGATTTGGCGGGGCTGACGGTGATAATTTCGCGCTCTATCAAACCGTATAATACGCCCATCAACAATGAACCCAGAATATTAACCGCCAACGTGCCAAAAGGGAATCCCCTTCCTAGCAGTTTTAACATGGTTTCGCTAATAAAAAAGCGCAAACAGGCACCAGACGCCCCACCCGCTGCAATCATGAGGTAGAGCTTAAGTGTTGTCATAGCGCTTTATATCACTTTGCTGATCTCGCTCTTTGAGGTAATCAAGCTTTTGCTTAATTTTTTGCTCAAGTCCGCGCTCGGTTGGAAAATAATATTGAGTGTCGGCAATTTGCTCAGGAAAGTATTTCTCTCCGGCAGCAAACGCGCCTTCTTCGTTATGCGCATAACGATATTCTGCGCCGTAGCCTAAGTCTTTCATTAAATTAGTAGGTGCATTACGTAAATGCTCAGGCACAGGGTAACTTGGTTCATTTTGCGCATCCGCTTTGGCTTTATTAAACGCCATGTAAACAGCATTACTTTTTGGTGCACTGGCTAAATATATCGTTGCTTGAGCAATTGCTCGTTCACCTTCGCTTGGCCCGACACGCTGAAAAATATCCCACGCATTAAGGGCCACTTCCATAGCACGTGGATCGGCGTTACCTATGTCTTCTGTCGCGATGGCTAATAAACGTCTTGCCACATAAAGCGGGTCGCCACCGCCAGCGAGTATCCTGCAATACCAATACAGAGCGCCATCAGGGGAGCTGCCACGCACTGATTTATGAAAGGCAGAGATCAAATCGTAAAACTCATCGCCGCCTTTATCGTATTTGGCTAAATGTGTGGGCAATACTTGGCTCAATACGTGTTCATCCACTAAATATTGGCCGTTGCTCTGTGTAGTTAAATCAATCGCTTGTTCGAGTAAGTTAAGCACTTTACGGGCATCGCCATCACTGGCTTGGCACAGTGCTTTTTTAGCGTTATCGGCCAGGGTAATGGTTTTTGTGCTCAGCTCGTCATCGTTGGCAAGCGCGCGCTCAATAACTAAATGTAAATCGGCTTCTTGTAAGGATTTAAGCACATATACGCGGGCACGAGATAAAATCGCATTATTTAACGCAAACGACGGGTTCTCTGTGGTTGCGCCAACAAATATAAAGGTGCCATCTTCAATATGCGGTAAAAAAGCATCTTGCTGAGATTTATTAAAGCGGTGTACTTCATCAACAAACAACAATGTGCGTTGCCCACGACCTTCAAGGTTATTGCGCGCCTCACTAACTGCATCGCGAATATCTTTAATACCAGCCGTTACCGCCGACATTTGTATCAGCGCGGCATCTGCGTGGTTCGCTATAATTTGTGCAAGGGTGGTTTTACCCACGCCCGGTGGACCCCATAAAATAAGGCTATGGCAGCGCCCTGCTAAGATTGCTTGGTATAATGGTTTGTCTTGGCTTAATAGATGCTGCTGCCCTATATATTGCTCAAGATTTGTTGGCCGCATACGCGCCGCAAGAGGGCGCACATCAGGAGAAAAATTAAAGCCTAAATTACTCACTGTAATTATTCGCCTTGGCTTTGGTCGTCTATTTCAACGTTTTCAGGAATGGTAAATTCAAACGTTTCGTTGGCTAGTTGTTCATTTACTTTAGTATCACTAAAGGTAAAGGTAGATGATTGCCCTGAGCTGTCTTTAACCAGTAGTTTTTCAAGTCCTGTTTGGTCTTGTGCAAATACAATATCGAGCTGTTCAACTTGGCTTTCAATGCCTTTGTTTGGTGTCACGCTAAAGCCTGCTTCAGTTGCTTTAACTTGGTACTTTTGCCATTGTGCTGGGTCTTTTGAAGTTAACAACACAAACGGTGTTGAATCAATCAAGCTGTTTGTGTTCATGATAGTCACTTGCTCAGCAAAGCTGTCGAAGTAATAGGTTTTATCACCATTTGATATAAACAAGGTATCGTCTGGGCTGGCTTGTTGCCAGCGGATCATCATAGGTTGTTGTAAGGCAATATTGCCCTTCCCTTGCATGATTGACTCACCTTGGTCGTCATTTACTTGCTGTACAAACTGCGCTTGAAAGCTTTTTAATTCGGCAAGTTTGTCTTGTAGTGCTTGGCTGTCACTGGCAATTGCTGTTGTAGATAAAACACAACTTATCGCAACTGCTAAATATTTAAGTTTCTTCATTTAATTTGCTCCACTATTGGGCACTAAAACATCGCGAGCGCCGTTATGTCCTGGTGCACTCACAATACCCGACGTTTCCATTTGCTCGACTAAACGTGCTGCGCGGTTATACCCTACACGCAACTTACGTTGTACACTTGAAACCGACACTTTGCCGGTTTCAATCACAAATGATACGGCTTCATCATAAAGCGGATCTGATTCTTCATCCGCGTTTTCGCTGGCTTCGCCCGGCAGTAAAATTTCTTCTGTGGCATCGCCGTTAAGTATTTCGTCTACGTAGTTTGGTTTACCACGTTTTTTCCAATCATCAACCACCGCATGTACTTCGTGGTCATCTACAAATGCGCCGTGTACACGCACAGGTACGCTGGTGCCTGGCGGTAAGTACAGCATGTCACCCATACCGAGTAGGTTCTCTGCGCCTTGTTGGTCTAATATGGTACGCGAGTCAATTTTACTTGATACCTGAAACGCCATACGCGTTGGTATATTCGCTTTTATTAAACCCGTTATTACATCAACCGATGGGCGCTGCGTTGCCAGTACTAAGTGAATACCCGCAGCACGGGCTTTTTGTGCAATACGTGCAATCAACTCTTCCACTTTTTTACCAACAATCATCATCATGTCGGCAAACTCATCAATCACTACAACAATGCTTGGCAGTTTATCAAGCTCATCGGGGCCTTCTTTCATGCCGTCAGTGTCTTTAAATAATGGGTCTAGAATTGGGTAACCCGCTTCTTTGGCTTCCATTACCTTTTGGTTATAACCTTTTAAATTACGTACACCTAACGCTGACATTAATTTATAGCGACGTTCCATCTCGCCTACACACCAACGTAACGCATTGGCTGCTTCTTTCATGTCTGTGACAACTTCACACAGTAAATGTGGGATACCTTCGTACACTGAAAGTTCCAACATTTTCGGGTCAATCATGATCATGCGCACATCATCAGGGCCTGATTTATACAGTAAGCTTAATATCATCACATTAACGCCCACTGACTTACCTGAACCAGTTGTACCCGCTACAAGTAAGTGCGGCATTTTGCCTAGGTCGGCACAAATTGGCTCACCCGCGATGTCTTTACCAAGTACCATAGTTAGCGGTGATGGGTTTTGCTCAAACTTTGGTGCGTCAATCACTTCAGATAAACGCACTATTTCACGGTGTTTATTTGGCAGTTCAATCCCCACGTAGGTTTTACCTGGGATGACTTCAACAACACGCACGCTCACAGCTGATAGTGAACGGGCTAAATCTTTAGCAAGGCCGGTGATTTTAGACACCTTAATACCAGGTGCTAAATCAAGCTCAAAACGAGTCACTACAGGGCCTGGGTATACCCCGACTACCGCTGCTTGTACATTAAAATCAAGTAATTTGGTTTCAACTAAACGTGATACAGCTTCAAGCTCTTCAGGCGAAATTGGGTTTTTCGCTTTGTCAGGTCTGTCGAGCAAATCAAGGGTTGGGAGCGGCGCACTTGGTGGCTCTTCATCAAGTAATTGTTCAAACTTTTCTTTCGCTGTAGGTGGTGGCTGATACGTGCTTTTTGGCTTAGGCATAGGTCTTGCTGGTGAAACAACCGTTGTAACTGGTTTTTCAGGCTCAGCCACATGGCTTTGATCCAGTGCGTTTAATGCAGCAGCAGTATCCATTGGCTCATCGTCTATGGCGCTAAAGTTAATTTCTTGGTCAAGAATATCATCGAGATCATCAAACGCATTATGCTGTGGCTGGCTCTGCATTTGGTCTGCTGTAAAACGTTTTGGGGATTGCTCTGTTTTGGGAGCATCATTAAATGTAATCGCGTTGGTTTGCGCTTGAGTTTCATCTGCAATTACTTCGTCATCAGCTTCAATGGCTTCACGCTCACGATTTAGCCAACCACTAATTTTAGCCACTATATACTTGTAAATTCGGACCACCCAATCGCCCAAAAAGTCAACGAACTGCACCCAGGATACACCCGTAAGCAATGTTAAACCTGCAAAAAAGAAGCACAGTAACAGTATAGATGTACCGGTGAAGTTAAACGCTGGCATCATAGCGCCCGCAATTACATCTCCTACTACCCCACCCGATGAAAAGTTATAGATATCGTCAAAATTTATACTGCTAATTGCTGTGGCAGAGGTAATAAATAAAGCAAAGCCAATCACTCTTAACGCAAGCGTGGTGTAATCAAGCTGAAAAATTTTGTGAGGTTGTTTAAACAATAAATAGCCAAATACTTGAATTGCAGCAGGCACTAAATAAGCCAACCAACCAAAGGTGAGTAATAAAATATCAGCTATCCAAGCACCTGCGGCGCCTGTTACATTATTTACTTGATGAAATTCACCTGTTTGCGACCACGAAGGATCCGCAGGATCAAAGCTAATTAATGCACATAATATGAATATTGCAGCAAAGCTGCTGATAATTAGCCCTGTTTCTAATAGTCTTTGTACACCGTTTAGGCGCATAATTCCCTATTCCTCATTTTTCTTATTTCAGTATCTTCATTGCCCAGCAATAGAATACCTTAGCAGGAAATACTTTTTGTTGCACTTTATCATATACACTAACTGCTTAGCCGATTATGAACGGCTTTTTCGATTTAAGCGATATAGGGGCGAATGATGACGCCTTGCTCACCTTTTACTTCTTCCATCACAACATATGTACGACTTTCACTGACATTAGGTAACTTCAAAAGTATATCACCAAGCACGCCACGGTATTCTGACATATCATTAACGCGTGTTTTAAGTAAAAAATCGAAATTACCTGATACCAAATGACATTCTATGATTTCATCGTGCTTTTTAACCGCCGCGCTAAATTCATCAAATACATCTGGCGATGTTTTAGTAATGGTCACTTCAACATACACCGATAACCCCTGTCCTAACTTAGCTGGGTCAACAACTGCTTTATATCCTACAATGTAACCTTCGCGTTCAAGTTTTTTTACGCGTTCTAGGCAGGGCGTGGCACTAAGACCAACTCGTCGGGCCAGTTCAACGTTAGAAATACGTCCATCAAGTTGTAATTCCATTAAAATTTTACGGTCAATTCGGTCTAATAATTCATGCATAGGGCTAACTAGTTTTTTACACTGTTTAAACTTTATATTTAGATTATATCACTAGATTGCACCTTAAAAAAGGTGAGACACACTGGCTCATGATGAATATAATAGTGAAAAATTTTATCCCGTTCCAACAAGGCAAAGATTATGATTATTGGTGTACCTAAAGAAATTAAAAACCATGAATACCGTGTAGGTATGGTTCCTGCGAGTGTTCGTGAATTAGTAAATCACGGCCACCAAGTGATTGTTGAAACTAATGCAGGTATGGGCATTGGTTTTACTAATGAAGACTACACCCTTGCTGGTGCTGAAATTCTACCAACAGCTGCTGATGTTTTCGCTAAAGCAGAAATGATTGTAAAAGTAAAAGAGCCACAAGCTGTTGAACGTGCAATGCTACGTGAAGACCAAATTCTTTTCACTTACCTTCACCTGGCACCGGATCTTCCACAAACTGAAGACCTTGTTAAGAGCAAATCAATCTGTATCGCTTATGAAACAGTCACTGATTCTCGCGGTGGTTTACCACTTCTTGCTCCTATGAGTGAAGTAGCTGGTCGTATGTCTATTCAAGCTGGCGCACAAGCACTTGAAAAATCAAACCACGGCCGCGGCATGTTATTAGGTGGCGTGCCGGGTGTTGAGCCTGCTAAAGTTGTTGTTATCGGCGGCGGCATGGTTGGTCGTAGCGCAGCACAAATGGCTGTAGGCCTAGGTGCTGATGTTGTAGTACTTGATCGTAATATCGATGTACTACGTGCACTTGACGCACAGTTTGGTAATAAAGTTAAAGCTATTTACTCAACAGCTGATGCACTTGAAAAACACGTACTAGAAGCAGATCTTGTGATCGGTGGCGTTCTTATCCCAGGTGCTGCTGCGCCTAAGCTTGTAACAGCAGAGCACATCAAAGCAATGAAGCCTGGCGCTGCTATTGTTGATGTTGCAATCGACCAAGGTGGCTGTATCGCAACTTCTAAAGCAACCACTCACGCTGATCCTACTTACATCGTTGATGAAGTTGTTCACTACTGTGTTGCTAACATGCCGGGTGCTGTTCCACGTACATCTACATTTGCACTTAACAATGCAACATTGCCTTTCATCATTAACCTTGCAAACAAAGGTTATAAGAAAGCATTGTTAGATGACGCTAACTTCCTTAGAGGTCTTAACGTAATTAAAGGCCAAGTGACTTACAAAGAAGTAGCTGAAGCATTCAACATGGAATATGTTGACCCACGCACTGCAGTAGAAAATGCGTAACTAGTATTTTACCGCTTATACCTGAGTCATTATTAAGGTATAAGCATTAAAAAAGCAGCTAATTTAGCTGCTTTTTTTATACCTCGCTACCTAAGCTAAGTTAGATAAAGCGCTTAATTATAAAGTCGACTTTTACCCGCTTAGCCTGCCCTAATAACTTTTTAACAGGTTGAGGGTAGTCTTCCATCGTTTCTAAATCTTCAGGCCCATTTAAACGACGACAATGTTTAAGTATTTCTGCTTTTTCATTATCAATCGCAGGCATTAAAGATTGCTGTGGGTCTTCTAAGAAAATGCCATTTTCAATATCTAAGCCCCACGCACGTGGGTTTAGGTTATGCCCACTCAATAAATGATATTGGCGATCAGCACAAATCCCTTTCAGGTGAAATGAGTTACTTTCATGCTTCCATAAATAGACGTTTAAGTTGCCATTTGTAATATGACGCTTCTGAGATTTTAAAAACTTAAGTAAAATAGTCTCATATAAATACGGTAATGCACCAATTTTACTAAAAGGTTCACTAGGGGGCAGATAAAAATCGTTTGCAGTTTTATCGCCCACCACAATTGTTACTTCCTTCCCCTGCTTTAATAAACGCCTAAGCGAACGCATTAATGGAGCAGGAAAATTAAAATATGGGGTATAAAGCACAAGCTCTCGCTCAGCCGTATCAAATAATGCTTTAATTACTCTATTAAGCTCATTGTTACGACGCCCTAGCCCCAAAAATAACCTCACACCCAGTGGTTGATCATTTTCTTTTTCGGCATGTTCATAATGCGTTTGCTTTAATGTACGCATAAGTTGCTTTTGCGCGAGTTTAATATCATTAAATTTAGTCAGTGGTCGCGTGTCAATACGCGGTACGGCTTCTGAACTAAGTAATTCCTGTTCAATAAAATCGACAACGGCATTACATAAAGGAGCTTGCTTCACTAAAAAATAACGATCTAACCTATATCGCTCGCTATGTTGCAAGTACACATTATTTAAGCTTGCGCCGCTATAAAGCAATGTATCGTCAATAACAAAGCCTTTTAAGTGCAGCACACCGAACAATTCTTTGGCTTTTACTGGTACACCATAAACTTGCACATTCGATTGATACTTTTGTTGATAATCACAATATAAACTCGCATTCCCGTCAGACTTTGCAGCGCCAATTAACCCGCGTTGGGCACGATGAAAATCAACAAGTACTTTTATTTCAAGATCCGGATTGGCTAATGATGCTTGATGTAGTGCCTCAAGAACCTCGCGTCCTGCTTCATCGTCTTGCAAATAAAGCGCAGTAATATAAATACGTGTTTGTGCGCTCGCGATTAAAGCAAGTAATTGTGTTCGATATTGTTGTGCATTGGTTAAGACGTTAACGTCTTTTGAAGTCAACCCAAATGCGGGTTTTTCCTGCCAAAATAACATAGTTGCCTATTCATTTAGGTCACCCTACTTTAGGGTCACAAATCAAAATTAGCTAAAACATACCAAAAAAAATCAATTTGGTCATGAATTAACGATAGTAGTTAGATTATTAGTGGTTCAATAGTTTATATTTCATACAAAACCGTCATTTTGTACACACCTAGTACACAATATTTGACAGCTGTGTGATTTGCTCAAAAAAATAATCAGCGCTTTTATTTACTTCCCCCTTGTTTCTCTTAAAATCGGGCACATTAATACGCTATAAAAACGTTTAGGATATAAAACATGAGTGAAGCAAAACATTGTAAGTTATTAATTTTAGGCTCTGGCCCTGCAGGCTACACTGCAGCGGTTTATGCAGCACGTGCTAATTTAAACCCTGTACTTATTACAGGTATGCAGCAAGGTGGACAACTTACAACGACAACTGAAGTTGAAAATTGGCCTGGCGATGCTCATGGTTTAACGGGTCCTGCACTTATGGACCGTATGAAAGAGCATGCTGAACGTTTTGAAACTGAAATCGTGTTTGACCACATCAATAAAGTAGATGTGTCAAAACGTCCATTTACTTTAACAGGTGATCAAGGCACATATACCTGTGATGCGCTAATCATCGCAACCGGCGCGTCAGCTAAATACCTAGGTTTAGAGTCTGAAACAAACTTCCAAGGTCGTGGTGTGTCAGCGTGTGCTACTTGTGATGGTTTTTTCTATAAAGGCCAAAAAGTAGCGGTAGTTGGTGGTGGTAATACAGCCGTTGAAGAAGCGCTTTATTTATCAAATATTGCAGATGAAGTTCATGTTATCCACCGTCGTGACAGCTTCCGTAGTGAAAAAATACTGGCTGACCGTCTAGCTGAAAAAGCAGCAAACGGCAATGTGGTTCTGCATTACAACCGCACACTAGACGAAGTACTTGGCGACCAAATGGGCGTGACTGGTATTCGTATTAAAGATGCAAATTCAGATGCCACTGAGGAACTTGATTTAGCAGGTGTATTCATTGCAATCGGTCACAAACCAAATACCGACATGTTTGTTGACCAACTTGAAATGAAAGACGGCTATTTAGTTGTTGAATCAGGCTTAAACGGCAACGCAACTCAAACAAGCGTACCGGGTGTTTTTGCAGCTGGTGATGTGTCTGACCACATTTATCGCCAAGCAATTACCTCTGCTGGTACCGGCTGCATGGCAGCATTAGACGCAGAGCGCTTTTTAGATAATCTTTAGTTTAGACTCTAAATTTACTAAAGGCTGATTTTTCAGCCTTTTTTATTTCTAAATAAAATTTTTAATTGCCACATTAATTTCACAATGGATATAGCCCAATATACATATTGTAACTTCGGCCATTCACGAGATTTATAGTGAAGATTCATTTTATATAATATAATTAATGGTGGAAGTACGGTAGGATCTAAAGCCGTGCAATGATTACCGTCAAAGTAACGCAAGTAAAACGAACTATAATTATAGTTGGGCATAAAAGCTTTGTTCATTTGGGCATTACTCGTAACTGGAAATCAGTTAAAATGCTCAGCTTCATATCAAGTAAATATACCGAGAGTTTTCTATGAGTTTGTATACACAATATATGGAAGAAATCCAAACCCGTAAAACGGAACTTGGATTAAACCCAAAACCAATCGACAGCGCAGATTTAGTATCTGAATTAATTGCTCAAATAAAAGATACCAATAATGAGCATCGTAAAGATTCTTTGCATTTCTTTATTTTCAATACATTACCAGGAACAACAAGTGCAGCGGGCGTTAAAGCACAGTTTTTAAAAGAAATCATCCTTGGTGAAGAAGTAGTAAAAGAAATCACTCCAGACTTTGCATTTGAGCTTCTTTCACACATGAAAGGCGGTCCTTCAATTGAAATGCTACTTGATTTAGCATTTGGTGATGACGCTAAAATCGCAGCTCAGGCTGCTGAAGTTCTTAAAACACAAGTATTTTTATACGATGCAGATATGGCGCGTATTAAAGCGGCATACGAAGCAGGCAATGCCATTGCTAAAGAATTATTAGAAAGCTTCGCAAAAGCTGAATTCTTTACAAAATTACCTGATATCGAAGAAAAAATTGAAATTGTTACGTACATCGCTGGTGAAGGTGACATCTCAACAGATTTACTATCTCCTGGTAACCAAGCGCACTCTCGTGCTGACCGTGAATTACATGGTAAATGCATGATCACACCTGAAGCACAACAAGAAATTGTTGAGCTGCAAAAGAAACACCCTAATGCTAAAGTAATGCTGATTGCTGAAAAAGGCACAATGGGTGTTGGTTCATCGCGTATGTCAGGTGTTAATAACGTAGCATTATGGGCTGGTAAACAAGCAAGTCCTTATGTTCCTTTCATCAACATCGCCCCTGTTGTTGCGGGTACTAACGGTATCGCACCCATCTTTTTAACCACAGTTGATGTAACCGGTGGTATTGGTCTTGACCTTAAAAACTGGGTTAAAAAAATCGATGCTGATGGTAATACAGTGACTGATGCAAACGGTGATGCTGTTCTTGAAGAAGCATACTCAGTTGCAACAGGTACTGTTTTAACAATCGATACTAAAGAGAAAAAGCTTTATAACGGTGATAAAGAGCTTGTTGATGTATCATCAGCATTTACTCCACAAAAAGTTGAGTTTATGCGAGCTGGTGGTTCTTACGCAGTTGTATTCGGTAAGAAAATCCAAACATTTGCTGCTGAAACACTGGGCATTGATACTCCGCTTGTTTATGCACCTTCAAAAGAAATTTCACATGAAGGCCAAGGTTTAACTGCGGTTGAAAAAATCTTTAACCGTAACGCCGTAGGTGTACTATCAGATACACCTCTTCACGCAGGTTCAAATGTTCGCGTTAAAGTAAACATTGTTGGTTCGCAAGATACAACGGGCCCAATGACATCTCAAGAGCTTGAAGCGATGGCTGCTTCAACGATTTCACCTCTTGTTGATGGTGCATACCAGTCTGGTTGTCATACTGCGTCAGTATGGGATAGCAAAGCGCAAGCAAATATTCCAAAACTAATGGCGTTTATGAATAAGTTTGGTCTTATCACTGCACGTGACCCGAAAGGCGTTTACCATGCAATGACTGACGTTATCCATAAAGTACTAAACGACATTACCATTGACGATCGTGCAATCATCATTGGTGGTGATTCACATACTCGTATGTCAAAAGGTGTTGCGTTTGGTGCCGATTCTGGAACTGTTGCTGTTGCACTTGCAACAGGCGAATCAGCGATGCCAATTCCTGATTCAGTTAAAGTGACCTTTAAAGGCAAAATGGCTAAGCACATGGACTTCCGTGATGTGGTACATGCAACGCAAGCGCAAATGCTGAAGCAATTTGGTGGCGAGAACGTGTTCCAAGGTCGTATCATTGAAGTTCATATTGGTACTTTGATGGCTGACCAAGCGTTTACCTTCACTGACTGGACTGCAGAAATGAAAGCGAAAGCGTCAATCTGTATTTCAAACGACGAAACATTGATCAAGTCAATTGAACTTGCTAAAACACGCATTCAAATCATGATCAATAAAGGCATGGATAACGAAGCACAAACGCTGCAAGGTCTTATCGATTTAGCTGACAAGCGTATTGCGGGCATCCAATCTGGTGAAGAGCCGGCTCTATCTCCAGATGATAACGCTAAATACCACGCTGAAGTTGTGGTTGATTTAGACCAAATCGTTGAGCCAATGATTGCCGATCCAGACGTAAATAACGATGATGTTTCTAAGCGTTATACGCACGATGTGATCCGCCCTGTTTCTTTCTACAATGACAAGCCTGTTGATTTAGGCTTTGTTGGTTCGTGCATGGTGCACAAAGGCGATATGAAAATTATTGCTCACATGCTACGTAACCTAGAAAAGAAAAACGGTTCAATTGAATTTAAAGCACCATTAGTTGTTGCGCCACCAACATATAACATTGTTGATGAGCTTAAAGCTGAAGGCGATTGGGATATCCTAGCTAAGTACGCTGGTTTTGAGTTTGACGATGCAAAACCTAAAACAGCGGCACGTACTAAGTATGAGAACATCTTATACCTAGAACGCCCAGGTTGTAACTTATGTATGGGTAACCAAGAGAAAGCAGAACCAGGCGATACCGTTATTGCAACGTCAACACGTCTTTTCCAAGGCCGTGTAGTAGCCGATACATCTGAGAAAAAAGGTGAATCATTGCTAGGTTCTACGCCACTGGTAGTACTTTCTACTGTGCTTGGTCGTTTCCCTACTATGGAAGAGTATCAGTCTTCAGTTGAAGGCATTGATCTAACATCATTCACACCAGTAGAAGAAGCAATGACAACTAAATATGATGCTGCGCAAGCAGTACCAGTTAAAGTTGTTAGCTAATTAGATTGAGTTAATGGTTAAAGTAAGCGCGTTTTTACAACGCGCTTTTTTTATGTCTAAAATTTGTTGTTTGTGATTTTAAAGCAACAAGTTACAATTTATTTGCTCATGTAATAATTAGAAACGATGATATGACAAAGCAACTCTATCAATTATCCCAAGACCATTTTAATTTTCCTGATCCACAGCATGCTCTCGATGATCCAGATGGCCTGCTAGCTGTAGGAGGCTGTTTATCTGTTGCGCGGTTAAAAAACGCTTATAGTCAGGGGATTTTTCCGTGGTTTAGTGACTACGAGCCAATTATGTGGTGGTCGCCGAGTGAGCGTGGCATTATCGAGCTTACTGATTTTCATGTCAGTAAGAGTTTGCGTAAGCATTTACGTAAAAACCCCGTTAAGGTAACGATTAACACCGCTTTTGATGAGGTGATTGAAGCATGCCAACAACAACGGATTGACGTTGAAGGTACGTGGATCACAGATGATATGCTCAATGCCTATAAACAAGCCCATTTAGACTCTCTAGCCCACAGTGTTGAGGTGTGGGATGACGGCAGCCTTGTTGGTGGTTTGTACGGCATAATGCAAACTGGGGTGTTCTGTGGCGAGTCTATGTTCCATCATCAGGCCAATTGTTCAAAGCTTGCAATGTGGGCGCTGGTGAATTGGCTAAAACGCCACGACGCTCATTTCATTGATTGCCAACTGGAAAACCCCTATTTATTGTCTTTAGGTGAAAAAGTTGTACCTAGATCTGATTTTTTAACTAAACTTGAACAAGCAGCAAGTTACAAAATTCCAACTACTATGTGGCAAGCCCAGGAGCTTACGGCAATTTATGACTGAACATCTTCCAGCACGTTTAGGCTTGAGCCAACAATTTGATTGCAGTTATTTAGGCGACCGCCAAGAGCAATTACTGGTTATTTTAGACCCAAGTTGTTACAGCAGTAGTAAATTTGAATCGTTACTTGGTTTAGGCTTTCGCCACAGTGGTGACCAAATTTACCGCCCTCACTGCCCAGCATGCAGTGCTTGCAAGTCTGTACGTGTTTTAGCTCAGGACTTTTCGCCATCAAAATCGCAAAAACGTAAACTTAATAAAGCAAAAACACGCTTTACAATAAAATATTCAGAGCAAGAGCGCCCCGAATATTATCCACTCTATAGCAAATACATCACCGAACGCCACCAGAATGGTTCGATGTTTCCACCTGAACAATCACAGTATCAAAGCTTTTTATTTTGTCATTGGCTGCCCATTACCTTTATTGAGCTTTGGGATGATGAGACACTGGTTGCGGTTGCGGTAACTGACTGTATGAACAAGGCTATATCTGCTATTTATACTTTTTTTGACCCTGACTATGAGCACTTCAGTGTTGGCACTTTAATGATCTTAGAACAAATAAAGTTCGCAAAAACGTTTAATAAAGAATATGTCTATTTAGGTTACCAAATAGACGAATGCGCTAAAATGCGATACAAAACACAGTTTTTACCTGCCGAAAATAGAGTTGGAGACATCTGGCTGGCCATTTAATTTACAAAAATAGCCGCTGTAGCTTTACTTATTGGTGTATTTTGGGCAAAATCTGCATCGTTTAACTATTAAAGAGGTGTTACGCTAAACATGGCGAAAGAAGACGTAATCGAAATGCAAGGAACGGTCCTTGATACTTTACCAAATACAATGTTCCGAGTTGAGCTTGAAAATGGTCACGTAGTAGTGGCTCACATTTCAGGTAAAATGCGTAAAAATTATATTCGTATTTTAACCGGCGATAAAGTTACCGTAGAAATGACCCCATACGATTTATCGAAAGGTCGCATCGTATTCCGTGCTCGCTAAGTTAGTGCGTTAACGAAATATCAAGTTTTTAGCTAAGTTGATTAAGTAACTTAGTTACTTGCTACATTAGCTTTAAGCGTTTATTAAATGTAATGGAAAGCAACTCGCTGACTATTACATTTAATAAACAAAAAGCCCAGCATATGCTGGGCTTTTTGTTGTCTGCACAATTGCAGTGATTATGCTGGTGTTAAATCGGTTTCAAAATCAAAACGCAATTTTTTATCTTTCAGTGACACTTTAACAGTGCCCCCTTCAATTAACTCACCAAACAAAATCTCATTAGCCAATGGCTTTTTAAGCTGCTCTTGAATAACACGCCCCATTGGTCGTGCACCCATAGCTTTGTCATAACCTTGGTCCGCTAACCATTCACGCGCTTTAGATGTAAGCTCAAGGTTAACCGATTTTTTATCAAGCTGAGCTTGCAGCTCAACAATAAACTTATCGACTACTAATAAGATCACATCACGCTCTAGGTGGTTAAACCAAATAATATTATCTAAGCGGTTTCTAAACTCAGGTGAGAATACTTTGTTGATCTCGCTCATTGCATCATGAGAATGGTCTTGCTCAGTGAAACCAATCGACTTACGCACAGTCTCTTGCACCCCAGCATTTGTTGTCATGACCACCACCACGTTTCTAAAGTCCGCTTTACGGCCATTATTATCAGTTAACGTACCGTGGTCCATTACCTGTAATAAAATGTTGTAGATATCAGAGTGGGCTTTTTCTATTTCATCAAGCAGTACAACTGAGTGTGGGTTTTTAATAACCGCTTCAGTGAGCAGGCCACCTTGTTCAAAACCAACATAGCCAGGAGGTGCACCAATTAAACGGCTAACTGCATGACGCTCTACATACTCAGACATATCAAAACGAATAAACTCAACGCCCATGCATTTAGCAAGCTGTTTAGTGACCTCTGTTTTACCTACACCAGTTGGCCCTGCAAACAAGAACGAACCAACCGGTTTGTCTTCATTTGATAAACCTGAGCGGGATAAGCGAATAGCAGAAGTAAGCGCATCAATTGATTGATCTTGACCAAACACCAACATTTTGAGGTTACGATCAAGGTTTTTAAGCGTTTCTTTATCGCTTGATGACACACTTTGCTGCGGAATACGCGCCATTTTGGCGACAATGGATTCTATATCCGCTACACCAATGGTTTTTTTACGTTTAGAACTAGGCTGTAAACGTTGATTAGCACCAGCTTCATCAATCACATCAATAGCTTTATCCGGAAGATGGCGCTCATTAATGTATTTAGCACTAAGCTCAGCCGCCGCCTTTAACGCTTTTTGTGTATAACGAATACCATGATGTTCTTCGTAACGCTCTTTTAAGCCATTGAGAATTTTGGTGGTATCAGCCACGCTTGGCTCAAGGACATCAATCTTTTGGAAACGACGAACAAGAGCACGGTCTTTTTCAAAGATGTTTTTGTATTCGTTATAAGTTGTAGAACCCATACAACGCAGTTTACCACTTGATAATAACGGCTTAAGTAAGTTAGAAGCGTCCATAACGCCACCAGAGGCCGCTCCAGCACCAATTATGGTATGAATCTCATCGATAAATAAAATTGCACCTGGTTGCGCCTGAAGCTCTTTAAGCAAAGCTTTAAAACGCTTTTCAAAGTCGCCACGGTATTTTGTACCGGCAAGTAGCGCGCCCATATCTAACGAATAAACGACTGCATCAGCTATTACGTCGGGTACTTGTTCGTTTACAATGCGATACGCAAGGCCTTCAGCAATGGCGGTTTTACCCACCCCTGCTTCACCAACTAGTAACGGGTTATTCTTTTTACGACGACATAAAACTTGAACTGTACGTTCGACTTCGTTATCACGACCAACAAGGGGGTCTATGTTTCCTTCCTTTGCCTGCACATTTAAATTAGTGGTGAAGTTATCAAGCTTTGAAGGTTCTTCCCCTTGCACTTCTTGCACTTCTTCGTGAATATCATCTGCCTCTTCGCCACCAATGTCATCGTCTGACTTGCCGATACCATGTGAAATAAAATTCACAATATCTAAACGAGAAACATCTGATTTTTTCAGTAAATAAACAGCCTGGCTTTCTTGCTCGGAAAAAATAGCCACGAGCACGTTTACTCCAGTGACTTCGTTTTTTCCCGACGACTGCACATGGAATACTGCACGTTGTAACACTCGCTGAAAACCAAGAGTAGGCTGCGTTTCACGCTCCTCTTCTAAATCGGGAATTACTGGCGTTGTTTCGTCAATAAATTCTGATAGCTCTGTTTTTAGCGCTGCCATATCAATTGAACACGCATTTAGCGCCTCACTTGCAGACGGGTTATCTAGTAGCGCGAGCAAAAGGTGCTCTACGGTCATAAATTCATGACGGCGAGTGCGTGCTTCACGAAATGCCGCATTTAAAGTTAGTTCTAAATCTTTGTTTAGCATTGGCAACCCCTTAATGAGATATTAATTATATACCGTTGTGATGGGTACTTTGTTCACCCTACCTTGGTATTATTCCTGCTCACAACTACATAGCAGTGGATGCTCGTTATCACGTGCATAACGGTTTACTTGTTCAACTTTTGTTTGTGCTACATCTGCAGTGTAAACCCCACAAATTGCACGCCCGTTTTGATGAACTTGAAGCATCACATCTGTTGCTCTATCGCTATCCATATTAAAAAACGTCACAAGTACTTCTATTACGAAGTCCATTGGCGTGTAGTCATCATTATTTAAAATGACTTTATATTTTCGCGGTGGTTGTAGCTTTTGCTTTTCACTATCGCGAACTGTGTCTAAAACACCTGAATCTTTCATGCCACTCATAATTAAATATAGTCTTGTCTTTGGAACTCAAGCAAACTTGAATAAAAAAATAAATAAAATGTTAAAAAATAGTTTAAATCACTTGACTGATAGTATAAATAAACTACAGTCAGATATAGATTGATTAAACCTTAGTCAGTCTATCAAATTATACGGTTTAGAATAACTAAATTAGTCAACTTATAGAAGGATGTAGAAGTATGGCTTGTGGTAAAGTCAAATGGTTCAATAACGCCAAAGGTTTTGGTTTCATCGTAGAAGACGGCTGCGAGAATGATATTTTCGCTCATTACTCAACGATTGTAATGGACGGATATAAAACACTTAAAGCTGGTCAAGATGTAACATTCGAATTACAGCAAGGTCCTAAGGGCCTGCACGCGACTAATATTGCTCCTAACGAAGAGTTAGCGTAGTTGTTACAGAAGTTCGACACTACAAGCGAGCGTTCTGAAAAGTTCCTCGCTTAACCCCCCTCTTTTTTAATATTCAATTTTGCTATTAACCATTTTTTTTAAACTAACAAAACGGTTAAAACCATCTAAAACTCTTGAATTATTGCCCAATCGCCCCAATAGTGTATTTGTTATGATATTTCAGGCAATGTTGGCTCGCCCTTAACGACGAGTACTCTAGCCCTTTTACGCCAATCTTGGTACACTCTGACAGCTTAAAATTTGCATTTATATGCTATTAAAGCTCATAACACTATGCTAATGGCTAATTTATTTATCGCCAATAAAAGCATATAAATACGCATCCACAGTCCGTCAGGTGTGGTTATTGATTTGCAGTATTAACACCTAACAGACTGATCATTGCCAACAGGTGATGATATTCTTGCATTGTTGAATATGGCTTTATGCCTACTATCTAGGAATGATGATGACATCAAAAATTATCTATACTAAAACAGACGAAGCTCCGGCACTCGCAACATACTCTTTACTACCAATTATTCAAGCATACACGAATGCCGCTGGTGTTGAAGTTGAAACACGTGACATCTCATTAGCTGGTCGCGTAATTGCTAACTTCCCTGAGTATTTAACACAAGAGCAGCGCATTGGCGATGCACTTGCTGAGCTTGGTGAGCTTGCTAAGACACCTGAAGCTAACATCATCAAATTACCGAATATCAGTGCATCTGTTCCACAGTTACGTGCTGTTATCAAAGAATTACAAGAAAAAGGGTATGCGCTTCCAGAATACCCAGCTGAACCAAAAACAGACGAAGAAAAAGCAATTCAAGCGACTTACGATAAAATCAAAGGCAGTGCAGTAAACCCTGTATTGCGTGAAGGTAATTCAGATCGTCGTGCACCAGGCTCTGTTAAAGAGTATGCACGTAACAACCCACATTCAATGGGTGCATGGAGCAAAGAGTCTGCTTCTTATGTTGCAAGCATGAGCGAAGGTGATTTCTTTGGTTCTGAGCAATCAGTAACTGTTGATGAAGCAACAGATGTTCGCATTGAGCACGTTGCTAAAAATGGTGATGTGTCTGTACTTAAGGCAAGTACACCACTCCTTGCTGGCGAAGTCATTGATGCTTCTTCTATCAATGCAACAAAATTACAAGCTTTCTTAGAGGCTGAAATTCAAGCTGCAAAAGAAAAAGGCGTATTGTTTTCATTACACATGAAAGCAACCATGATGAAAGTATCTGATCCAATCATCTTTGGTCACGCTGTTAAAGTATTCTACAAAGACGTATTTGCAAAACACGGTGAGTTATTTGAAGAGCTAGGTGTTGATGTAAATAATGGCCTTGGCGATGTGTATTCTAAAATCCAATCTTTAGATGATGCAAAACGCGCTGAAATCGAAGCTGATATTCAAGCTGTATACTCAAACCGTCCTGCTATCGCGATGGTTGATTCAGACCGTGGTATCACTAACTTACACGTTCCAAGTGATGTGATCATCGATGCATCAATGCCAGCAGCTATCCGTTCAAGCGGTCAAATGTGGAATAACGATGGCAAATTACAAGATACCAGCTTTGTAATTCCAGATCGTTGTTATTCAAGTGTTTACCAAGCAACAATCGATTTCTGTAAAGAACACGGTGCATTCGATCCAACGACTATGGGTAGCGTGCCAAATGTTGGCCTTATGGCGCAAAAAGCAGAAGAGTACGGCTCACACGACAAAACATTCGAAGCTAAAGCTGACGGTGTAATTCGTGTTGTTGATGCTAACGGTAATACGTTACTAGAGCACAGCGTAGAGCAAGGCGATATCTGGCGCATGTGTCAGGTTAAAGATGCACCAATCCAAGATTGGGTAAAACTTGCCGTAAACCGTGCTCGCGCAACAGGTAACCCTGCTATCTTCTGGCTTGATGAAAACCGTGCACATGATGCGCAAATCATCAAAAAAGTAAATGCATATTTACCAAACCACGACACTGATGGTCTTGATATCCAAATTTTAGCACCTCTTGAAGCGACTCTGTTTTCACTAGCGCGTATTAAAGAAGGTAAAGACACTATCTCAGTTACGGGTAACGTATTACGTGATTACCTTACTGATTTATTCCCAATTCTTGAGCTTGGTACAAGTGCAAAAATGCTTTCAATCGTTCCACTTATGAATGGCGGTGGCTTATTTGAAACAGGCGCTGGTGGTTCTGCACCTAAGCACGTTCAACAGTTCGAAAAAGAAAATCACTTACGTTGGGATTCTTTAGGTGAATTCTTAGCCTTGTCTGCTTCACTCGAACATTTAGCAGTGAATGCTGGCAACAAGAAAGCACAAGTACTTGCTGATACGTTAGATAAAGCAACAGGTACTTTCCTTGCTGAAAACAAATCGCCTTCACGTAAAGTAAAAGAAATTGATAACCGTGGTTCTCACTTCTTCTTATCTTTATTTTGGGCTCAAGAGCTTGCTAAACAAGATGATGATTCAGAGCTTAAAGCTCAGTTCACTCAAATTGCTAGTGACTTAGAAGCACAAAAAGAGCAGATCGTATCTGAACTTAATGACGCACAAGGTGTATCTATGAACGTAGGTGGTTATTTCCAACCTAACGACTCATCGGCATTTGATGCAATGCGTCCAAGTGCAACATTTAACGATATTCTATCTAAACTAGTTTAATCGTTAAATAGTATAAAAGGCGCTCAATGAGCGCCTTTTTTGTGCCTAAAATAAATCAGGCACTTTGCAATACGCATAAAAAAAGCCGCTAAAGCGGCTTTTTAAACTAACTAAACACTATTTAGTGTATGCGCGTGGCATCTGTGAATCAGTCGTATAACGCTCACGTAGTTTATCTTGACGTGCTTCAGTTGACACTTCTTCACCATTAATAAACATTTTAGTCACGTGACTGTTCAGCTCAAACGGGTCACCATTCCAAATAACTAAATCAGCCGCTTTACCTACAGTAATGCTGCCTGCATTAATACCAAATACATCCGCCACATTAGCGGTAATTGCTTTTAACGCACCTTCTTGAGTCATGCCATATGATACGGCATTACCAGCATCAAAGCGTAACTGATACACATTGTGGCTGCCATCTCCAGCAATCGAAAGTAGTACTTTAACGCCTGCTTTTTCAAGTAAACCTGCATTCGCTAAATGGGCATTTAATGAATCAAAACTACCTGGTAAGTTGTCCATTGAACTCATTATCACAGGGACTTGCGCTTTTGCTAGCTGCTCTTTAACTACAACAGCATCTTGAGCCCCTGCAATCACTAGGTTAAGCGAAAACTGTTCCTTTACTTTTATAAGCTCGATGATGTCTGATGCACGTGATGCACTTACTAATAGTGGCATTTCACCAGCGAGTACTTTAGTTAAAACTTTCTCTTCTGTACTTGGCTTTGCATCATCTTTTTTGTCCTTTTTCTCAGACTTTTGCTGATGTCCACTCAACTTGTCAATTAACGACTTAAGTGACATTGCACGTGAGCCTTTACGCTGCTCTCCTAAATGAACAACCAATGCAGCTTGTGTTTGTTTAACGCTGTCAAACTCACCACTTAAATCGACTACAGTAGCAAGACCTGCAAAAATGCTGTCACCACCGTGAGGAGTAACTACATCACGAGTAATGCCGCCTTTGCGTGCATATGGGATCAAGCTTGAACGAGGGTTAAACGCAAGGCTTGGATCAAAGTCGATGCCTGCTTTATCATCGCCAGCATCACGAGAACCTGCAACAGCGCCTACTTCAACTAAACCGAGTTGATTCATGCTGCCAATGAAACCAGCTGTGATGATTTGTCCTTTTGCATCAACAATATTATCAGCTTCAACTTTTTCAGGGTTTATTGCTGTAATTTTGCCTTCGTCAAATACAATGCTAGCGCCATTTAATACGCCCTGCTCTGTCGATGTATGCACCGTGGCATTAATAATTGCGAACGATTCAGCATTCGCAGCGGTACTCGCCAATAAACCAGCAGCAACTAGCGAGAGTGA
Source organism: Pseudoalteromonas sp. 3D05 (assembly GCF_002723455.1). Taxonomy (GTDB): domain Bacteria; phylum Pseudomonadota; class Gammaproteobacteria; order Enterobacterales; family Alteromonadaceae; genus Pseudoalteromonas. The sequence goes on from NZ_PDUS01000002.1 coordinate 279,909, forward strand.
AAATGAGTGTGTTAATTTTGTCATTCTTGTTACTCCTTATTTTTGACCTAACATGAAATCGCTTTGCGCTTGGAACGCCGCATCATCACGGTCATACACTTTGGCGCCATCTATAAATACTTGCTCAGCTTTTGCGTAAACACTGAAAGGGCTTTGGTTCCAAATAACAACATCACCTTGTTTACCTGCTTCAAGCGAGCCTGTTTTATCATCAATACCGAGCGATTTTGCTGCATTTACAGTGATCCACTTAATTGCATGCGCTTCAGAGATATCAAAACCGTTATCATTTGCGCGGAACATTACTTTGCCCGCTTCTTGGTTAAGGCGTTGAATTGTTGTATCTGAATCAGAGTGAACAACCGCACATGAGTTTTTAACTGCATCAACAATCGCAACGTTTTCTTGAATCATGTCGTAGGCTTCCATTTTAAAGCCCCACCAATCTGGCCACAGTGCAGCGCAAGAACCATTTTCTGCTAGTAAATCAGCAATTTTATATGCTTCAATACCATGATGGAATGTACCTGCGTGGTAACCAAACTCTTTAGATAGGTCGATCATCATGGCCATTTCTTCTGCTTTATAGCAGTGGTTATGGATCATCACTTCGCCTTCTAGTACGCCGCGCAATGTGTCGTATTTAATGTCACGATGTGGTACTTCAGGGTTCTTTCCTGCGGCGTAGTCTGAATCGTATTTATCCCACTCACGCTTGTACTCTGCTGCTCCAATCCACGCAGTACGATATCCCGCCATGTTACCCATACGCGTTGATGGTAATACTCCTTTACGACCATAAACGCGTTTAGGGTTTTCACCACATGCCATCTTTAAGCCATAAGGCGCATCAGGAAATTTCATTCCTTGCATTGTATGCGCGGGTACGTTCTTTAAAGTAACGCCACGACCACCAAATAAATTAGCAGAGCCAGGTAGAATTTGTAACGACGTGATACCGCCTTCACGAGCTCGGTTAAAACCAGGGTCTTGTGGCCATACCGAATGCTCAACCCATACTTCAGCTGTATTAGGGCTGGTCATTTCATTACCATCTTGATGGGACTCAACCGACGGGTTTGGATAAGCGCCCAAATGAGAATGCACATCGATTAAACCAGGAGTTACCCACTTGCCCTGCGCATCAATTGTCACGTCAGCGCTGGCAGATAAATCTTTACCCACTTGTTGTACTTTACCATCCACTAATAGCACGTCAGCTTCATCTAAACGCTCACCTGTACCTGTTAAAACAGTAGCATTGGTAATTAAAGTGCTGGTTGATTTAAGAGCTGTGTAGGTACTCGGGTATGGGTTTTTATTTATAGTAACTTTTTCGTCTTGAGGACCGTTATCCTGGCAACCCGCTAAAGCGACACCAAGTGCAACGACCAGCAATGAAGGAGCAAATTTTTGCATCATGTTAGTCTCTGTTGTTTTTTTGTTAATGTATATAAATAAACAGTATAAAGCTAAGAAATAAGCTGGATCTGCATTTATTTAAGATGAATGCCATTCCAATGAGCTCTTAATAAATTCATAGCTTTACTTATTAAAATGACACGCAGATTATTTTTTTACATAGTTAGTATAGAGCTTATCCAACGCAGCTTGCGTTGAAAGGCTCGGGTCCTGATTAATAAAATGCTTTACTGTTCGTGTTACAAAATCTGAATTTTGTTTGTGCTGTTTTGCAAACTCTTTAATCAAGCAGTTACCATCTTTTGCCGCCGTGACTTTATCGTGGCGATGACGATATTGACTTAGTGCTTTGTTAAAATCACCTTGATAATCTTCAACCAAAATTTTATAAAACTCACTTCGCTGTACTTTTAAAGTATCAATACAATAATTTAAGGCTTGTTTGAAATCGTAAAAAACAGTCCCCTCTACATCAAACTCTGGCGTTTTTTCGCGTACAGTCACTTTTGCTTCTTCTGTTGCGTAGCTAAAACCAACAAATGCCATGCGTTCAGAGGCCTCTTTGCCCAGTGCCATCCCCGCTTTTATGCTGTGTGCAAATTCATCGCTCATCTCAGAAAGCTCATTTTCATGCCACATATTATATACACGTAGTGGCTTTGCATATTTGCTTGCTAATTTCTTTTTTAATTTCGTAAAACGTTCGTCAATGGTAAGTAACCGCTCATTATGTAATAGCGCATGACATTCATAACATGCTGCAATACTTATAAAATCAGCATCTTCTCCTAGATCAATCGTGCTTTGTAACATGTGTATAGGGGGGCAATGATCGCGTTCAGTTGCTTCACAACCACAATAAAAACATTGGTTAAAGTTAGTTTGGTTACATGCATAAGCTTGTTGGTAATATTGAGAAACCTTATTACTCACATCATCTCCATTGGGGAGTTAACTATTTATCGCGAATGATAGCAGCCTGAAAAAATATGTCAGCCATCATAAATAATAAAGTGCATTTACTCTAAAGTAAATGGTGTGTAAAACCAATGAAAACAGTATGAAAATAATGCAAAAGCAAACAAAAAAATGAAAAATAATATCCAGAAGATGTTTCAAAATACACATTTAAAAATTAATTAATTCAATTGCTTAATCAAGTATTTCAGGGGTGAAATAGTTACTTACATCTTGTCGATTTTCGTTTACAGCATTCTTTTTAAAATAAGCCAATAATTAAATCGTCAACTAACATCAATACCTGGAGAATGATGATGAACACTTTAACAACTACACTTACTACGATTCTTTTAATCGGCGCGGCAACACTTGCATCTACTACAACTCAGGCGGCAGAATTTATTGCAGCAGATAACACACCTGGTACTCAAGTTTGTATGGCTGTGGTAGCAAATAGACCGATTACACTTTCAACAACGATGCGTGACTTACGTATGAATAAAAATACAGCAGTCAATAAATTACGTTGTAATGATATGCAACTGGCTCAGTTTGCAGGTAAATATGGCTTTAATAAATCAGCTAAATTTTTAAATTTAGACTCTAGTACAAAAACGAGCATTCAAGATTTAGCTAAAGTTAATGATGACACTATTTTGGTTGTTTCGGGCTCTAAATAGTTATGAATAGTGTTATTTATGTTTAAGCAGGCGAGTCGTTGGCCTGCTTAAGTTTTTCTCACTATAAAATGGCAGCAATTAAACCAAATAAACCACCAAAAACTCCACCCCATACAACAAGCCAACCCAAGTGCTCACGTATCATGGTCTGAATAATATCTTTCACCATAGCAGGTGTCAGTTCATCAAGCCTATCATCCACCAGCCCTAACACTGTATTGTACAAAGCATCTGAAGACATCGTTTTTTGAGTGAGCTTTTCATTAACAAGTTGCTTAAACTCTGCAGTTTCGCTCATAGTTATCAAAGACGCTTTCATTTTAACTATAAATGATTCGCGCATAGGTTCAACAGCTTGCGTGCCACCCAACATGGCAAGCATACTGCCAAACTGAGATTGCTCAATTACTTCAAGTAAACTATCAAAAGCAGGGTCTAGATTTACATCTTCAATAACCGGTTTTAAATCTATTTCTGGCTTCTTGCTTTGCAATAAATTGGCTATTTTTTCCTTGGAGAAAAACTCTGTTATAACCAATTCTTTGATGGCTTCTTTAAAACGTCCAAACTTGACTTGTATAACCCCTGAACCATATAAAAAAGGGACTTTTTCAAACAGCATATGCACAGCAAGCAAATTTGTGAAAGCGCCAGAAAGCGCAAATAAGCCAATTGACAGCACAATAGCTTGATCTAAAAAATAACCAATCAACACCAATATCACTGCCGTTAAATTTGTAAGCATACTTTTGTTCATATTCTCTCCAGGCGCTATAGCGTAGTCACTTAAAACTGGTTTATGAATTTTACATACAAGAGTTTGTTTATTTAACTACTTTTTGCCATAGTTTAGTTATCTGTATAAAAGTTGAGCATTATTATGTGGAATACCGTTAATGAGCAGATCAGCCAAGCAATGCACTTTGATTTTAAACACACCTACAAACGCCAGCTACAAAATACAAATGACATTAAATTGTATGAAATTAGCGACGGGATCCACCAATATTTAGTTAAAGTTGGTCACCATTCATATTTAGAACATTTTGAATGCGAAGCACATAGCTTAAAATTGCTAACTCAAGAAAGCCTATTTATGGTGCCAGACTGTATCACGTTAGGCGCGAATATAGAGTTTTCATTTTTAGTACTTGAATGGCTTACATTTGATCAACAACCACATACCGATTGGCAAACAATGGGCAGTCACTTAGCCAGTCTTCATCACAAGCATCAACAAGTAATGTTTGGTTTTGATCACGATAATTTTTTAGGCTCTACTGTTCAACCTAATCGATGGCATAAAAAATGGGATGTATTTTTTGCAGAAGAGCGCATTGGTTGGCAACTGCAATTGCTCGAAGAAAAAGGCATCACTCTAACTGATAAAGAAAACTTAATTGGGTTAGTCAAAGATTTACTGCATAGCCATACAGTCCAGCCATCACTATTACATGGTAACTTTTGGCGCGGCAATATGGGTTTCATAAATACAATACCCAGTATTTTTGACCCCGCAAGTTATTATGGTGATCGGGAAGTAGATATAGCGATGAGTGAATTGTTCGCCCCACTACCCGACGATTTCTATCAAGCTTATGATCACCTGTACCCTTTAGCCACAGGCTATGAAAAACGCAAACATATCTATCAATTGTATCCAATACTTAATAATGCAAATATTTTTGCAGGTCACTATCTAACTGAAGCAAAACAACAAATCGAACGGCTTATAAAATAACAGCCATTTTATTGTAAAGGGAATGTCATAAACGGCTAATTGAGACTATATTTAAGATAGGATTTTTAAACAAGACACCACCACAAAAGCACTCCAGACGCGTTATAAAGACAAGAGCTGCTTTTGTTGATTTGAAGGTTGGAGTATTTATGAAAAATCATCTATCACAACGAATTTGTTGCCCGCACTGTGGGCACCATATCCACGTAACCCTTGATGCCAGTGAAGGGGACCAAGATTACTTTGAAGACTGCAGCGCCTGTTGTAACCCTATTCATTTTAATATGCACATAGATCACGCATACAACAAAATAGAGTTACATATTGACAGCGATAACGAGCAAGTATTTTAAAGAGCTTGTTTAGCTAAGTAATTTTCAACAGTATTAATAATCGTGTACGTTTGTTGGTCTACTTCTATATTTAGGCGATCTTCAGCTTGAGCGTTACCAAGATTAGTTATTGCGAGGGTTTCGGGAATTAAATGAAGCCAAAAGCCAGTATCGTCTGTTTCTCCAACAGTTAAACTCGCTCCATTAATTGCTACGAACCCTTTATATAAAACGTATTTTTGCCATTCAGATGGTAATGTAAGCTTCATTTTACAATTGTCTTTGGTATGTATTATTTGCTCAATCACGGCGCAGCAGTGTATGTGGCCAGAAATAATATGCCCACCTAATTCTGCACCAAAAGTCATAGAACGTTCAAAATTAACTTCATCACCGTTTTTTAAACTTCCTAAATTTGTTAGTTTTAGTGTTTCATCAATTACATCAAAATAAACATGTGCTAATTGGTTTTCAGCCTGACTAAATTTAACCAGAGTTAAACAACAACCATTTATGGCAATGCTTGCACCAATTTCTAGCTTTTCAATATATTGTAAGTCTATTGAGAGTGTTAAGCGCAATACACCTTCACGCTGCTCTGTAGATAAAACGCTTGCTTTGCTTTGTACTATTCCCGTGAACATATGTTTAAATAACCTTATGAGCCTACATTTCTATAGTTTATAGAATAGTTTATCACTTTAGGATCAGTGAATCATCGCTGTTAACTTTTATTCTGCTATAAATCAATTACACTAGCGTTCATTTATTTTTATTTTTTGCGCACTCTATGAATTTTTGTAATTGGGAAGCTAAACGCCTTATTTCACTTGCGATCCCAGTATTTTTAGCTCAAGTAACACTCGTTCTGATGTCTGTGGTTGACACCATTATGGCAGGTCAAGTGAGTCCGACCGATTTAGCAGCCTTATCAATTGCTACAGGTGTTTGGAATCCTGCAATGCTTGCTCTACAAGGTATTCTACTCGCTTTAACGGGGATCATTGCGCAGTTCTCTGGTGCCAACGATAAAGCAAATATCAGCCATTATTTCCAGCAAGGGCTTTACCTCGCTATTTTATTAAGTGCTATTGGTTTTTCAATCGCTTTTTTTGCCGATATGATAATTCTAAGACTCAATACTAGCCAAGAAATTGCTGATATGGCTTTTGATTATATTCACTTTGTAAAGTGGGGGATTGTCGGTTTTTTAGTATTCAGTGTTTATAGAAATATCACTGAAGGTATGGGAATGACTAAGCCCGCTTTTTACATCAGTCTTATTGGCCTTGCAGTGAATGTACCCGCTAACTATATATTTATATATGGAAAATTAGGTATGCCTGCTTTAGGAGGAGCCGGTTGCGGAGTTGCAACTGCCCTTGTGTTTACAGCCATGGCAATTGTACAAGTAATATACTGCCAGTTTAGTAAAAAGATAGATGCGAAAGCTTTACTCGCTAATTTCAAAGCACCAAAGCCTTCAACAATGTGGGTCATCACTAAAGTGGGTATTCCTATCTCATTGGCCACCTTTTTTGAAGTTACTTTGTTTGCTTGTATACCACTGTTTATTGCGCATCTTGGCGCCGTGGCTGTCGCCGGACACCAAATAGCAGCAAGTGTAACGACACTGTTATTTATGATGCCACTGAGCTTATCTATTGCCATTAGTATCCGCATAGGAAATTTATATGGTCAACATCACCTTAAGCAACTGAAAGAAGCTGTTTCAACCAGCTACATACTGGCAATAATGATTGCCCTATTACTTGCAACAATCACATTTTTTGGTCGTAACCTGATTAGTCAGCTTTATACGGACGATGCACAAGTAATAGCGTTAGCGACCTCTATTATGGTTTTAGCGTGCATCTATCAGCTTCCTGATGCGTTACAAGTGTCTGCAAACGGCATTTTACGAGGCTTAAAGCATACAACCCCTATTTCGTACATTACGTTTATTTCTTATTGGCTTATTGGGTTTGCTTTAGGTTATGTTTTAGCACGAACAGATTTAATAGTGCCAGCAATGGGGCCTCATGGTTTTTGGATAGGTATTATTGTAGGCTTATCAGTAGCCGCTATACTTTTAATGTTAACAGTAACAAGACGATTTAAACGTGAACCATTCACTTCATAAAAGATTGTACCAACAATACAAACAGATTTTTTGTGCTACTAAGCTGTTTATATTTATTCTCCTGATACTAATGACGGGTTGCACTGAGCAACCCCGGGATATTCATCTAGAGTATCAAAAGCGCTTATCTCATACTGTAGATAAGCCATTAGTAAAAGCTGAAAAGCTAAGCAATATTCCTCAGACTGTGTTTTCGCTATTAAATGAAGACAAAATAAGTGTTGGTGTTTTGCAACTAGCACAACTTAATAAGTGCGCTTTAAGCACGCTAATCGCAGAACACAATTCTCAGCTTGGAAAACTCGCTACTCCTGCAAGTAGGCTGATTTATCAAATAGAGTTTATTAAAGCTGCACCTGCATGCTTAAAACTACTCGATGAAACATCAAATACATATCAACAAATTAGCGCTGCGTTATTAGATAAAAAAACTTTATTAGCTCATCATTTCAAACATTTTCTATATAATGATGTGGAACTAAAAAAAACATGGCAGCTTACTCATTATGAATTGGACACCAACTTTAATGGCTTAGTTGAAACAGAGCTTGCGCTTGAGCGTATAGCTACGATTAAGCAGCAAATAGATGTGGGTAACTATGAGAACATAAATACTCAGCACATTTATAAAAGTTTAGAGCAATTAAACCGTTTCAATTTTAATCAGGCATTAATAACAGCGAGTAGAAACCAAACTTATTTAAATGAGTTAGCAACTGATTTTTTAGAAAGTAACATCGAGCTAAGCGCACTTTGCGATCCACTTAAAAACAAAAAACAAGCAAAGATAATCAGTAACATATTTAAAAAGTTTTATCTTGAACAACTACAGCCCTATCAGTCTCAGCTTACAGGAGCGCTTGAGCGATTAATGCCCTACTACCAAACGTTATGGGGCGGTAGCATTGATAATCAAGATGCCTTAAGCAATTTGCTGTTAGATACAAGTACAAATAATTTACTCAACCGATTAAAAAAATCAGCTAAACACCATGTTGTTTGGTGGCAGGGTTTTTATAAACAGTGTGAAATCAGCCCAATATGAATAAAAAAACGGCAAACAAACCAAAAATGAACAATCGAGCTTGATTCGCCCGTAAACACGCTATATATTAGCTCCCGTTGTTAAGTATTAAGTACTTAACAATACTTAAATTTATGATACGACCGTAGCTCAGTTGGTTAGAGCGCTACCTTGACATGGTAGAGGTCGGTGGTTCGAATCCACTCGGTCGTACCAAATTTATTACTCCCGGTGATAAATCTAATTTAATTATTCATATTGTACGACCGTAGCTCAGTTGGTTAGAGCGCTACCTTGACATGGTAGAGGTCGGTGGTTCGAATCCACTCGGTCGTACCAACCTATTACTCCCATTGATATTTCTAGTTTAAATATACTTAATGTAAGCCCGTAACTCAGTTTCTTAGAGCGCTACCTACTCTTTATCCCCCGCGCCAGCATCGGTGGTTAAAATTAATTCAGTTGTACCAAATTTATTATCCCCGAAGATGAATCTAATTTAAGTATTCATATTGTAAGCCCGTAGCTCAGTTTCTTAGAGCGCCACCTACTCTTTATGCCCCGCGCCAACATCGGTGGTTTACATACACTCGGTCGTACCCGTTCTAATATACTTTGTTGTTCTTTAGCTTAAATTATACCTTTGTGTTTCACTCATACTTTTCAAACAAAAATAAGCAAACTTACGCGAGAACTTGTTATAAGCCGATTTCAGTCTAAAATTTAAATAGTGAGTTGATAGTTAAAATTAAGGGTTAAAGTGATAAAAAGCTTATGGTGTTTACTTTTATTTTCCAGCTTTACTTATGCATCCCCCCCAGCGATTAGTTTCATACAAGATAATGAGCTCATAACTGTAAAGGGACAACAAACCGATTATGGATATGGATACAATTTAGATGCCGATGAGGTGCTTAGGTTAGTAACCTTAAACTGGCCACCCTATATTGACGAATCTCTGTGTGATTTTGGCTGGGTTTTTCAAGTTACTGTTGAAATGCTTATCTCACAAGGATATGGCGTAGATGTTGAGTTTTACCCTTGGGCACGTGCAGTAAGAGAAGCAGAGTTAGGTAAAGCTGATATTTTATTCCCAGAATATTTTATTGATGATTCAGCTAAATCTGATAACGTACCAAATAAAACACGTAATGAAGTACTGGCTTTATCTGCACCAATTCCCGGTGGGGATCTATCTCTTATTACGCTAAAAGATAACAACATCCAGTATGACGGCTCACTCAATTCGATTAAAAACGAAGTCATAGGCGTTGTTAGAGCCTATAAAAACACTATTGAACTAGATAAATTCATTGATAACAATCAAATTGCAACGATTGTCGTAAATAATGAATTTCAACTCGCTAGATTATTATTAAGTAAACGAGTTACCTTGATTGTGGCTGATCTTGACTCACTGCTAGCCAGTGTTGACAAATCACCTATGTCTGCCAATCAAAAACAAATTATTAACAGCTCGTTAGTAGCCTTAAAGCCCAGCTTAGAATACAAATATTTGCATTACTCCGTTAGTAAGAAAAAAGCAAACTGGAGGTCAATATTACAAGCTATAGATTCAAAAATTGAAACTATGAATAAAGAAAGAACATTTGAGCAACAAATAAAAGAATCAAGTAGAAGATGTAAGTAGATCACTTAATAACTTAAGTGATCTACTTGTTATATTAAAATAAAGATTCAAAAGTACCATCAGGGAATAAAATGCCAGGGGCCCCTCTTACTGCGGTAACATCAGCAATTTGCGTGTCACCAAAGTAAAGTCCACCACTAAAATTACGCCCTTTTTGCTTAATATCAAGCCATCGGCCGTGTTGCCCTTTTATAACGGCATTGGTATTTTCACCTACCTGACGAATAGCAATATCTAATGGCTGTTGGTCTAGCGTAACAAATATGTTTGCATTGTTAAGCTCATCCAATTTATTCATATCTCCAGCATAGGCCATTTTAAACCCAGGCGCACCATTTAGAGGCATATCTAGCAGTAAAGAAAATGCAATATTTGCCGTCTCTTCGTTTATAAAAGGTGTTTTTTCAATTGCTTGAAAAGTAATTCCTGTCGTTTGAATATCTGAAGAAATTACACCTTCAAAATCAAAACCTGATATGACAGTCAACAATTCCTCAAATGGACTAACAAACCTATCAATATTAGCTGTAAGCTTACCTTGTACTTGGCTCCCCTCTTTCTCAAGCATCATTGTAGTTGCCACTTTTGCAATGCCAGTTACTTCATCTTGATTAAAATTAAAGGGGTCATCAGTTCCATCGAAATCTAAAGTTAACTCAGAAACGTCAACGGTAAGCTCTGTCATGCCTCGGGTCACCTTAGCACTTACTTCACCATTGATTTGATTACCTAATACGCTGCTTATTTGCCACTTTGGAACATTAATATCTATTTGTACTTGGTGATCATCATATTCACCCGATATTTGCCATGTGAAAGGAGACTCTGCATAAATAACATCTAATTTACCAATCTTGTATATGCCAGATTCTGTATTGGAGGCGGGTGAGAAATTTGATAAAACATCAAACATGGCATTCGTAAAAGCCAACACTGTTTGTTGCGAATCATCATTTAGTAATGTCTCAGCCTGCGTTAACTTTTGCGTTAGTTCATCACTATACTTTTGCTCTTGAAGCCTAATTACAGCAAGTGCGTCTCGTACATCATCCAATAACTGGCGTGAGTCCAGCGCAGGTACTGTTTGCTCTGTGTCTTTTAAGCCTTCTGCGTTTGCCAGTGAAAAAATGCGTTGCTTTACTTGACCCGCAACCGTTTGTACTAGTTGGTTGCCTTTTACATTCAGTAAGTTTTCAGCTAAATATTGTTGCGCATACCGCTCATAAGCCTCTATGCTCACTTTAAATCCAGTAATTTCCTCAATTTGCGGATTTTCTGAATTGAGTTGTGCTTCAATCTCCTTAGCCTTTTGAAGAACCGCGCCGAATGTTAAGGCGTTTGTCAGTACCTCGGCTTCTAAATTATCATTTAATTGGCTATGTGTAAGATGAAAGAACTCAGTTGCACTCAAACTTGCTAAGGTAAGGTCTAAGTTTTCGGCATTGCTTAGTGCACTTACCGGTGAAAGATAGACATTGTTATTTCCCGGTGCGGCTAAAAATTTAGCAGCATAATCCAAAGGTATATCCATCATTTCTTGATAATCAAGTCGTCGGTTACCATTTTTATCATTTGGATTATCACGACCTGTTCTGCCACACCCATCAAAACTTGGGCACGGAATTGATGTAGAGTCTGATATAAACTCAACCTGATGAAATTCCAGGCTCGTTAAATCCAGAGTTACTGAGTTGATATCATCAACCTGCAGCGTTGTTACTTGTGCTGTTTGCTCGTTTTTAATTTTTAATGTACCAGCTGGGCTCTGCCAAGGAGCAATATAAAAACTAACCTTAGACGTTGTTTGAGGTAATGACATAGCATCTGTTGAAGCAGCATCATCAGATGAACTACCACACCCTACAAGCACTGACAGCAAGCACATAGGAATTATTTTTTTTATCATACTCGCCTCTTAAAATGCAAATTTCACATACCAACTTACATTCGCGTAGTATGCTTTGTCGATATCTAGTTGATCTGTTTGTACGGTAAAACCTAAGTAGTCGTTTTCTACTCCCACTAATACCGCTTCACTATTTGTTTCATATCCGGTGTATGCTGACCAATGATCCCAAAAATGAACAGCAGCTTTTAATTGAACAAATGTATCTTTGTCATAACGCTTGAATCTAACTTGCGTAGAATATTTATCATTCAGTCTATAATCGATATACGCTTTAAAACGCGTCGCCATTTCAAAAGTATGTGTTTTCTCATGGCCAAGCTCTGAGGTAGATAAACGAATAGTTGGTTGAGACACGATTCCACCGTCTGCAGCTTCACTAAATGGCACCTCGGTGGTATAGCCATTTACAAATCCACTTTTTTCGTATTCCGTTTCATAGAGTAAATCTTGGATAAGTAAACTAACTGATAAATCTTGATTGATATCCCAACTTGCGGCTAAGTCTAAACTGTAACCCATGCCTGATGGATTTTCGTCTGGTGTAAAACGTTTGAATAAAATATCTTTGGAAAAGAAGTAATCCACTTCTAAAGCGCCTTGTATTTCATTACTGTAAACAGTACCTTGTACATGTGCGTCCTGAAAGTGTGTGCTAGCAAATACTGTCAACTTAGGAGTGATACTAAGTGCATCAGACTCTAAAAATTTAAAATCATAAGACAAAAATAAACCATTGGTTGTTGACTGTTTGCCATTTAAATCATAAATATAATCTCTTTCTTCAAAAGCCAAATCATTTTTTTCTGTGTGTAAATAGCGCGCAGTATCTGGGTCAAAACTTAATACATAATCGAAACGGCTTTGATAACCTACTTTAAAATTGCCATAGCCTACACCCAACTCAAAAACATTATAAGTAAAGGCACTGTCGCCAGATGTGAGTGGCGCATCAAAATCGTCGATAAATGCTTTAACCGGTTGTGCTTCAGTGTAAACTTCTGAATCTAATGTTGAGAAAAATTGGAAATCATTATTTGCGTGGATGAATGGGGAAGTTAATAATGTTGAAAATCCTAACGCGAGAATTTTTTTTTTCATACTTTTACCACTTGTTATTATTTTAGTTAAGAGGGAGCAAGTCACTCCCTCTTATTGTTACTTTTACTTAGACGAATCTAAGAAAGTAATATCTGTATAATCGATGACTTCGCCATCAAAATATTTAACAGATATACCATTTGTTATTTCTGTAACCTGTCCGAATTCCATTGCCATACCGTTAAAATCAGCATTCACGAACCCTGAGAAATCTTCACCATCTGGAGCGCCAATGAACATCTGGTAACCAAACCCTGTATGTAATTGAATTTCTAATCCGTAAAAGTCTTCTTCATAGTTACCGTCAATTGAAATAGTTGCGGTAAAATCAAGGTCTGAAGTTATTCCAGAAGCCGTGATTGCAGCTAAGTTATATGAGTCAACTCCTACTAACGAAAGTGTACCCACAAAACCAGAATCACCATCAATAATTTCGACTCGGCTCCAACCATTTACAGCCAATACAGTCCCGTCAATCGCCGTATCAGAGTTAACTTCTTCTTCAAAGTCAATTGCTAAACATGAGTCAGATTGCTCTTTAGAGATGGCACCATAATAAGCATCAACACAATCTTCTAAAGCATCACTCATGTTCGGTAGTGTTTCGATCTCAATAACTGCACCATCTTCACTTTTTATCATACCGCCAAAAGCAAAAATGAGTGCTTTATTATTAATAGAGCCATTCACACTTACCGACTCACCTGTTACCGAGTTTTCTAAATCAAGCTCTAAATCGTCCTTATCGAAACTATAAGTCCAATCAGGGTAACGAGTAGAAACAACATCAGTACCTTCATCGCCGTAATCCCATGCTTCTGTTAGCACATCATAGATGACTTCTGAGATATCGAATAATGCCTGACCACCTGTTTTTGTGACTATTGTTGCACTACGTGCTTGGTCTGTTCCAAGTTTAACTTCAACAAGTAGATTGAACTTATCAACTGTCATTTGCGCATTTGATTTAAGTTCTAACGCTGCCGCTAAACCAGAGCTTGCTTCATTTGACACCAAAGTCGCTAAATCAGAGCTATCACTCGCAGCTTCAATTAATGATTGCGCTAAATCTTTGTCAGACTGTTCTGTAGCAATCTCCAAAAGTGCATTTGCAGCAGTATCTGCTTGAGTAGCCGCTAAAGATAGACCTTGAGAAGCTAATGTAGCTGCATTTGCAGAAGTAATTGCACTTTCAGCCGACTGCATAGCAATCTCAGCATTTTCCTTTGTATCTAGCATCGCAGCTTCCACTGCGATTAGTGATGTTTGTAGCGTAGACTGTGATGATAAAACAGAAGTTCTAGCTTGTCCTAAAGCTGTATCTGCAGCAGATACATTATTTTTAGCTACTTCAATAGCAATACCTAAAGCTTCAACTGCTTCATCAGAGCGAGTTACTTCCGCCTCAACGCCAACTATAACTGCGTTAATAACATCTAATTGAGTTCGTGCTGAAGCAGCAAGGGCAGCTGAATTATCAATTAACTGCTGGTACTCATCACCTAGATCTGAAGCTGTAGACTCAATACCAACTGCAGTATTCACTAACGCGTTAAGCTCAGTCTGAAGTGTAATATAACCCTCTTTTTTACCAGAAAGTGCAAATACACTTTCACTGTATGTAATCACTTGATCAGTCGTTTCAAGCCCTGCATCACCAAGCTCTTTTACTTTTGCAACTTCTGATACTCCAGCTTCAACAGCCAAAGTAGCAGTTTCTAATATGGTCGTTTGTTCTGTAAGCGAGGCTTCTAATTCCGCAGCAACTTTAGCAATTAAATCATCACCCACATCACAGTTTTCTTCACAACCAATTTTTTCAAGAGAATCTTTAACTTCTTTAGCTGTTTCTTCTAAATCTTCATCAAGGCCAGCTTCTTTTGCTTTAGCTTTAACTTCTTCAACCGCTTTTGTCGCATTTTCTTTTAATTTTGCAATGGCTTCAGGGTCTGTGATACCCAAATTCTCAGCAACTTTCGCAAATGCTTCATCAACGCCTTCACCTGTCACAACGGCTGCAAAAATGAGACTTGTATTTTCGACTGCTTTTTGTAATTCAGCTGCAATTTGTTTAACGGCATCGTTATCACTGTTTCCGACTTTACCTTCCTGCACAGCTGAAGAAAGGTTTGAAATCATATCACTTAATGAACCATTAGCACCCGCTCCAGCAACAGACTGAAGTGAAACCGCTGTTTGAATTAATGCAAGTGTTCCTGCATCTAACGAATCACCCTCACCGATATCAGTAAAGTCAACTGCACCACCTAATGAAATATCGCCCAGTAACCCTGCTGCTTTAACTGCTGCATCAGGTCCAATTACTTGAATAAGAGTTTTTAAACTCGCCGCAGCAATCGATTCATCTGAAACAGCATTACCGCTTTTAGCATCATCAACTAGTAGCTTCGCTGCAATACTTGTATACAAAGTCAGGTTTGCTAAGTATGTGCCATTAGAAGCATCATCACCTTCAGCAAAACGAGGGCCAGATGCTTTACTTTCTGCTGAAGCCTCAGGTGCTTTGATAAACTTAACTACTTGAAGAGCTAGGTCATCTTTATACCACTCACCAAAATCGATTGCGGTATCACCATTATTCATCATTGAAGCTTCTTCAGAAGCATCCGGCGCAGTATCATAAGAACCACAACCAGTAAATGAATCACACTTAACAAAGCTATCATCACCTTCTTTTGCCGTTGTTACGGTGATATTCAGAGGCCCAGTAAAAGTATCTTCGATGAACAGTGTGTAACCACCATTTGCAGAGGTCATGACTTGTTCTGGGTTAGAAGCAACTATTTTTTCTAATGCACTCGCATCAGCATCTGCTTGAGACGTTGTAGACTCAGCCGAGAAGCTTTCATCGGCAGCCGCTAAACGGTAAGCAACGGGCACAGTTTCACCGGCTTCATTAAGCGTACTAACGGTTAGCTGTGCATTTTTTAAAGAACCCTTTACTGCTTTACCCGAAACTTGGGTATTAAAGCTTGTTGTCACTTCAGCATTGTAAACAGTTACAGGATCCGGCTTTGTGTATTTATTATCATTATCCGAACCACAACCTGCCAAGCTAAGTGTGAATACAACAGAAGCCGCAATTGGGGTGTATTTTATTATTCTATTCGCCATGTAAATCTCCTTGAGCGCTTGTTAGCAATTAGCATTACTTAAGCTAAGAATACATTAATACAGCTTAACGTTTAAGTTAATATTTTGTATCAAACTGTACATATTAATGTAATGAGCTGTTTAAAATTTTAGTTTCATAAACTTAACATTAATATATGACAATTTACTGTAAATTGTAATTTTTATTACATTATTGGGTTAAGTAAATTTAAATACATGTTTATAAATATTAAATTTATATATATCAGTGAGATATAAAATTAAGAGGATGGAAATATCATCATAAACATTTAGATAAACCACTTATAATAGACTTATAAGTCAAGATTAACCCTTTCCGTTTACATTCATTAACAGTTGTAACAAGTGCCCAAGGGATTCTTAGGCACTTTTAGTCATTATTTTATAGGAACGTGAACTACCCCTTGCATGATAATTCTTGCACTTCGACTCATACTGGCTTTGGTAACTTGCCACTTATTATTGACTAACTTAGCCTGTGCGCCGACTTTTAAAGTACCCGATGGATGACCAAAAGTAACTTCGCTTAATGCGCCGCCACCAGCGGCTAAGTTAACTAAAGTACCGTCAATAGCAGCAGCGGTGCCTATTGCAACCGCCGCGGTGCCCATCATTGCATGATGAAGCTTACCCATCGACATAGCGCGTACCACTAGATCAATATTAGAAGCCGATATTTCTTTTGCGCTTGATGCAGTGTAAGAGATTGGCTTGTTAACAAAGGCTACTTTTGGTGTGTGTTGACGCCCTACCGCTTCATTAATATTATTGATCAATCTCATCTTAACTGCTGCATGAGCACGAATAGACTCAAGCTTTTTAAGCGCAGCGTCGTCGTTGTTTATAGCATCCTGTAGCTCTGTGCCGGTATAGCCAATATCCTGTGCGTTAACAAACACAGTAGGAATACCTGCATTGATCATTGTTGCTTTAAGTACGCCAAATTCAGGCACTTCAAGCTCATCAACTAGATTGCCTGTTGGGAATAATGCCCCATCGCCGTCTGCTGGGTCCATAAACTCAAGTTTTACTTCTGCTGCTGGAAATGTCACACCATCGAGCTCAAAATCACCGGTTTCTTGGACTTCACCATCAGTAATTGGCACATGCACTAAAATAGATTTTTTAATATTAGCTTGCCACACTCGCACTATCGCTATTCCATTTTTTGGGATACTTGCCCCATCAACTAGCCCGTTACTAATTGCAAAAGCACCGACCGCTGAGGTGAGATTGCCGCAATTACCGCTCCAATCTACAAAAGGTTTATCAATCGCGACTTGGCCAAATAAGTAATCAACATCGTGATCGGGTTGCTCACTTTTACTTAAGATAACCGTTTTACTCGTGCTTGATGTTGCTCCGCCCATGCCATCAGTTTGTTTGCCATAAGGATCAGGGCTACCAATTACACGAAGTAATAACTCATCACGAGCAGAGCCCGCCACTTGGGCGGCCTCTGGTAAATCCGTTAAATTAAAAAACACGCCTTTACTGGTGCCACCACGCATGTATGTCGCTGGCACTTTAATTTGTGGTTTAAACATAAATGTGCGTCCTTATGATGCTTGCGTAGCTTCTAAAAAGTCTTGCGCAAAGCGTTGTAACACACCGCCTGCAGCATAAATAGAAAGCTCTTCTTGCGTGTCTAATCGGCACTTCATTGGCACAGTTAACACTTCACCATTTTTACGGGTGATCTGCAATTCTAAGGTTGCTCCTGGTGCAGGTTCGCCCTTAACATCATAGCTTTCGCTACCATCTAAGTTAAGTGTTTTACGCGTTGTGCCTGGCTTAAACTCAAGCGGCAAAACGCCCATGCCAATTAAATTAGTACGATGAATACGTTCAAAGCCTTCAGCTGCAATAACCTGAACACCAGCAAGCCTTACGCCTTTTGCTGCCCAATCGCGAGACGAACCTTGACCGTAGTCAGCACCGGCAACAATTATAAGCGGTTGCTTACGTTGCATGTAGGTTTCGATGGCTTCCCACATACGCGTGTTTTCACCTTCTGGCTCTATGCGCGCGTACGATCCTTGCTTCACTTCACCGTTTTCATCCAATACCATTTCATTCAATAGTTTAGGATTAGCAAATGTGGCTCGTTGCGCGGTTAAGTGATCGCCTCGATGCGTTGCGTACGAGTTAAAGTCTTCTTCTGGCACGTTCATTTTAGTTAAGTATTCACCTGCAGCGCTGCTTGCCATAATCGCATTAGAAGGTGATAAATGGTCGGTTGTAATGTTATCGCCAAGTACTGCTAATGCACGCATACCACTCATACTGCGCTCACCTGCTAATGCCCCTTCCCAATAAGGAGGGCGACGAATATAGGTACTTTCAGAGCGCCAATCGTATAGTGGGTCGTTATCTTCGCCGTAATCAACGGTTAAGTTAAACATTGGCTCGTATACTTTTCTAAACTGCTCAGGCTTAACACTTTGCTTGATCACCGCATCAATTTCTTCATCAGATGGCCATAAATCTTTTAAGGTTACATCGTTACCTTGCTGATCTTTACCAAGGATATCTTTTTCTATATCAAAACGAATGGTACCAGCAATAGCATAAGCTACTACAAGCGGTGGAGACGCTAAAAACGCTTGCTTAGCATACGGGTGAATACGACCATCAAAGTTACGGTTACCCGAAAGCACCGCTGTTGCGTATAAATCGCGATCAATCACTTCTTGTTGAATTTTAGGGTCTAGTGCACCACTCATACCGTTACAGGTAGTACAAGCAAAACCAACAATACCAAAACCAAGCTGTTCAAGCTCTGGTAATAAGTTTGCATCTTCAAGGTACGATTGTACTGCTTTAGAACCCGGTGCCAATGAGGTTTTAACCCAAGGTTTACGCATTAAACCTTTTGCATTGGCGTTACGCGCCAATAAACCTGCCGCAATCACATTGCGCGGATTACTGGTATTAGTACAGCTAGTAATAGCGGCGATAATACACGCGCCATCTGGCATTAAGCCCTCTTCGTTTTCAACAACGCCCGAAATACCTTCTTTAGCTAAATCGCTAGTTGATACACGACGATGCGGATTTGAAGGCCCTGCAATGTTGCGCCCTACACTTGATAAATCAAATTTAAGTACACGATCGTAATGCGCTGTTTTTAAGCTGTCGCTCCATAGCCCTGCTGTTTTGGCGTAGTTTTCTACGAGTGCAATTTGCTCTTCATCACGACCTGTTAAACGTAAGTAATCAATAGTTTTATCGTCAATGTAGAACATAGCGGCGGTTGCGCCAAATTCAGGAGTCATATTCGAAATGGTTGCTCTATCACCAAGAGTTAGTGCATCAGCCCCTTCACCGTAAAATTCGAGGTAAGTCGATACCACACGTTGCTCGCGTAAAAATTCGGTAATAGCCAATACAATATCGGTTGCAGTAATGCCCGGTTGGCGTTTACCGGTAAGCTCTACGCCAACAATATCGGGTAAACGAATGTACGATGCGCGCCCAAGCATTACACTTTCGGCTTCAAGGCCGCCCACACCAACAGCAATAACACCTAATGCATCAACATGCGGTGTATGGCTGTCGGTACCTACTAGCGTGTCTGGGAATGCAATACCATCACGGTTTTGAATAACCGGCGACATTTTTTCAAGGTTAATTTGATGCATGATGCCATTGCCCGGCGGGATCACATCAATATTTTTAAACGCAGTTTTAGTCCAGTTTATAAAGTGAAAACGGTCATCGTTGCGTCTATCTTCAATAGCGCGGTTTTTCTCAAACGCTTCAGGGTCAAAGCCTGCATGCTCAACAGCTAATGAATGGTCAACAATCAGTTGAGTAGGTACAACCGGGTTTACTTTTGCAGGATCGCCGCCTTTCGCAGCAATAGCATCACGCAGGCCCGCTAAATCAACTAGAGCGGTTTGCCCTAAAATGTCATGACACACAACGCGTGCCGGATACCACGGAAAGTCTAAATCTTGTTTACGCTCAATAATTTGGCTAAGCGCATCGTTAAGCATACCGGGTTCACAGCGGCGTACTAAATTTTCGGCAAATACACGCGAACTGTAAGGCAGTGTGGCGTAAGCGCCTGGCTTAATGGCATCAACCGCAGCTTGAGTATCGTAGTAATCTACATTTGAGCCTGGTAAAGGCTTACGGTATTGGGTGTTATTAATAATGGTCATAATAAATTCGCTAATTTGGTGACGGGGTTAATCAAGACAGGCTTTAGATTTGAAGGTGTATTGTTTGCATAATTTGCTAAAGCCGTAAAAGGTGAGTTGGTAACTCACCTTTGTATGGACTATATGTTTATCTTGATTCAATTGGCGTGTAGCTACGCGCATCTGGCCCTGTGTAGTCAGCACTTGGGCGAATAATACGGTTATTTGCACGTTGCTCTTTTACGTGAGCTGTCCAACCAGTTACTCGGCTCATTACAAAGATAGGCGTGAACAACTTAGTAGGAATACCCATAAAGTGGTACGCCGATGCATGGAAGAAATCGGCATTACAGAATAACTTCTTCTCACGCCACATAACTTCTTCGCAGCGAACAGACACTGGGTAAAGCACATCATCACCCACTTCTGCGGCTAATTTTTCAGACCATTTTTTAATAATAACATTACGTGGATCTGACTCGCGGTAAATAGCGTGGCCAAAGCCCATAATTTTATCTTTACGCTCAAGCATGCCCATTAGCGCGTCTTCAGCTTGATCAGCACTGCTAAAGCTTTCAATCATATCCATTGCGGCTTCGTTTGCACCACCATGCAGTGGACCACGTAAAGTACCAATTGCGCCAGTGACACAAGAATGGATATCAGAAAGCGTTGATGCACATACGCGACCAGTAAAGGTAGAGGCATTAAACTCATGCTCTGCGTACAAAATTAGTGATACATTCATCACTTGTGCAAATAATTCACTTGGCGCTTTATCGTGTAATAGCGTTAAAAAGTGTGCGCCTACTGAATCATCATCAGTTTGGGTTTCAATGCGAACACCGTCATGAGTAAAACGATACCAGTAACAAATAATACTTGGGAAAATTGCCACCATGCGGTCAATCGCATCGTTTGCTTCACTAAAGTCATTTTCCATTTCAAGGTTACCTAGCATAGAACAACCTGTGCGCATTACATCCATTGGGTGTGCGTCTTTAGGGATGTTCTCAAGTACTGTTTTTAGCGACTCAGGTAAACCACGTAAACTCTTAAGTTTAGCTTTGTACTCTACCAGTTCGCTTGATGTTGGTAACTCGCCGCGCGAAAGTAAAAACGACACTTCTTCAAACTGCGCTTTTTCGGCCAGTTCGCTAATATCGTAACCACAGTAAGTTAAACCTGAGCCTGTTTGCCCTACTGTACATAATGCCGTTTGTCCTGCTACTTGCCCACGTAAGCCTGCGCCACCTAATGCTTTATCTACCATGATTTGTCTCCTGTTGAATTTTTATTATTTGTCAGATTTTGCTGAAAAAAGGTTATCTAGCGTGTTTTCGTACGAGTGATAATCTAAAAAGTCGTAAAGCTCTGCACGCGTTTGCATGTTTTCAATTTGGCTTTGTTGCGACCCTTCATTCAAAATAGCCGAGTACACATTGAGTGCTGCTTTGTTCATAGCTCTAAACGCACTTAGTGGGTAAAGCACCATTTCTACACCCACATCGCTTAACTGCTCTTTGGTGTAAATAGGTGTTTGGCCAAACTCGGTAATGTTGGCTAAGATCGGCACGTTAATCGCTTTGCTAAATGCTTGGTAATCAGCAAGGTCGTGAACGGCTTCTGCAAAAATGGCATCGGCCCCCGCCTCAACACAGGCTGCTGCGCGGTCTATTGCTGCATTTAAACCTTCTTTTTGAAATGCATCAGTACGCGCCATAATGTAAAAATCGCTATCGGTTTTAGCATCAACTGCCGCTTTAATACGGTCTACCATTTCAGCTTGAGTAACTATTTCTTTATTAGGGCGATGGCCACAACGCTTTTGCGCTACTTGATCTTCAATATGAAAGCCTGCTGCACCTGCTTTAGTCATTTCTTTAACGGTACGGGCAATATTAAACGCCCCGCCCCAACCTGTATCGGCATCAACTAATAATGGTAAATCGCTAGCGCCGGTAATACGGCGAATATCTTCAAGCACGTTATCAAGGCTAGTCATGCCTAAATCTGGCATACCAAATGAGGCATTAGCCACACCCGCACCCGATAGGTAAATAGCTTGATGGCCCATTTTTTCAGCCATCATTGCGGTATACGCGTTAATAGTACCCACAACTTGTAACGGATGGTTATTTGCAATTGCCTGTTTAAATTTTAATCCTGCTGACATTGCTGTCTCCTTTGAACGGTAGCTGCTCGAGGCAGAGTTTATTTTTAAATACTTACTATGACAGTTTGACTGTCTGAATTACTGCGCAGCCTTCTTTTGAGCTGCTTTTAATATCTATATTGATTTGTATCTTTCAAATTTTGCTTGGATATTGGATTGTGATGCGTTGATATGGCGCTTCATTAGCATTTCGGCCAGCTCACCATCATGATTTTCTATGGCGTTAATAATGGCTAAATGTTCGTCAAACGCTTTCGATACCCGTGGCCCAACCATACCCATTTGTACACGGTACATGCGAATTAGTTGGTATAAACCGTTACTTAGTAAATGAATAAGGTGCTCGTTCTTACTTGCTTTGATAATGCGGTAGTGAAAATCTAAATCGCCCGCTTCTTGATAATAAGACTCGCCCTCTTTTACTCGCTGTGTTTGTAAATGCTGGTTGAGTAGTTGTTTTAAGCTTTGCACTTCATCCGCAGCCATATTGTCGGCAGCCAATCTGCACGCTAACCCTTCAAGTGCACTACGAACTTGATATACTTCGATTAAGCGCTCTGCGGTAAGTGCCACTACTCGGCATCCTACATTGGCTTTTCGTTCAATTAGATAGCAACTCTCAAGGCGGTTCAGTGCTTCCCGAAGCGTTGCACGACTTACACCATAGCGCTTTGCCAACTCAGGCTCTGAAATTTTACTGCCTTGGGCAATACTGCCTTCAACAATCTCTCGGCGCATATCAACAAACACCTGATCCGATGCGGTAGTAATAAGCGTTTTGCTAAAAGCGTCTTGGGTCATTGGGTACTTCTTTAAGATTGTCGACAATTTATGGTTACACTATGGTCTTTATGTGAAATAGTGTCAACCCAAAATTAACAAAAACAGGGCTTAAAACCAATTATTGTCGACATAAATAAAGTAAATACTACTTCAAACACCTAAAGGTTAGATTTTAACCGCTAAGTGTCGACAAGTCTTGAGTCTAAATTTATGTTTATAGGTGTACGGTGAAAATGATAGAATACACCTTTATTTTTCTTCGCGAGCATAGCCTTGAACGCCAACACGTTTATTCCTCAACACTTTATAGATGACGTAGCTAGCTACTTACCTGCGCACCTAACACTAGCTGACTTTATTAACGCGTGTCGTAAGCCACTTCGTAAGTCCGTACGTGTTAATACATTAAAAATGTCGGTTGAAGAGTTTAAACTCGCGGCAAAACAAAAAGGCTGGCAATTAACTCAAATTCCTTGGTGTGAAGAGGGTTTTTGGCTAGAGCGCCCAGAAAATGAAGAAAATGCCCTTGCCCTTGGTAATACTGACTTACATTTAAGCGGCGCAATGTATGTACAAGAAGCCAGCTCAATGCTACCCCCTATGGCACTTAAACAGTCACTTCTTGATGCCGCCCATGTACTCGACATGGCCTCAGCACCTGGCTCAAAAACATCACAATTAGCGGCACTAATGAATAACCAGGGGGTTCTCGTTGCCAATGAGCTATCGTCATCTCGTTTAAAAGTGCTCAGTGCTACGTTAAAGCGTATGGGTGTGGGTAATTGTGCCCTTTCACATTTTGATGGCGTTGTATTTGGTGATTACATGTTCGAGTGTTTTGACAGCATATTGCTAGATGCGCCATGCTCTGGTGAAGGCACAGTACGTAAAGACGCTGATGCTTTAAAGAATTGGTCAATCGAGTCCAATATTGATATTGCTAAAGTGCAAAAAGCGTTGATAAAGAGTGCTTTTTACGCACTTAAACCTGGCGGCACGCTAGTATATTCTACCTGCACCTTAACCCCGCTTGAAAACCAACAAGTGTGTGATTACCTACTTGAACAATTTCCTGATTCTATTGAAGTTCAAAGCCTAGCCAACTTATTTCCAAATGCAGAGCAAGCAACCACTGAAGAAGGTTATTTGCACGTTTGGCCGCAAACGTTCGACAGCGAAGGCTTTTTTATTGCTAAGTTTAAAAAGGTGGCAAGTGTTGATAACCCGAATCAAAAAATAAAAAAAGGGGCTTTCCCCTTTCAGTCATTTGATAAAAAAGTCAGCCAGAATTTTATCACGGCTATAAAAAAGCAGTTTGGTATAAGTTCACTACCTGGGACCTTGATGCAGCGTGATAAAGAGCTTTGGTTATTCCCTGACGGGTTTAACGAAATTGAAGATAAAATCAAATATTCACGCTTAGGAATTCAGTTAGGTATGATCCATAAAAACGGTGTACGGCTAACGCACGAATTTGCCACTGTGTTCGGTGGACATTGTGTTAAAAATACCTATGCCTTATCTGATCAGCAAGCAAACGACTACTTCCAAGGTAAAGATATTCGCTTAGCTGAGGTAACAAACGCAACCGATGAGGTGGTATTAACTTTGTGTGGTTGCCCCATTGGCTTAGGTAAATGGCAAAAAAACAAAATTAAGAACTCACTACCACGAGATTTGGTACATAATAGTCAACTAATCATTTGGTAGGCATAAGCTGTGAGTAAGTTGATTATAAATTATGCATTAAAATTCAAATTAGCTTATTTTTCAACCAAGCCATTGTTTTTAAAACAGTATAAAAATCCAACAATTATTGGGGGTTTTTACATTTGTTAACTACACTTACTAATACTTTCTACTTCTCCCTTAACGAATAGAAGGTGCTTTTTAAAGTTAGCGCAGGCTCGCCAAGAGCCACCCCTAAGCCCAGAACAATGCGGATTCGTTCTGGGCATTTTTTTGACTTAAATATCCTTAAGTAGTATTTCTTTCACCCAATTAATTTGTTTCCATAAAAGAAAAAAGGAAACAAATATGTTTAAAAAGTTACTCTTAATATCCTCTGCACTTTTTTGTGTTAATAGTGTAGCCGCCGCAAATAACTATGTTGGCTTTAAATACCCTAATCAAGCCCAAAACGCGATTAGCATCACGTTTGATGATGCCCGCCACAGCCAAGTTGACACAGGTTTAGCAATTTTAGATGAGCATAATGTAAAAGCCACGTTTTATGTGTCACCTTTTAATGTCAAAGAGCGGCTTAAAAAATGGAAAAAAGCAGTGGCCTCTGAACACGAAATTGCCAATCATACAAGTTCACATTTATGCACAGGTAATTTTGAATGGTTACGACAACAAAACCTTTCCCTTGAACAAACCACATTAAAATGGCTAGCAAAAGACATCCTCGATGCGCAAGTATATATAAAGGCTAATTTAGGGGTTACTCCTCGCGCATTCGCCTACCCCTGCGGTAACACCTTTGTTGGCCGTGGTATAAACACGCAAAGCTATGTTCCGCTGATAGCAAAACACTTTGATACCGGCCGTACTTGGCTAGATGAAACAGCAAACAACCCAAATTTCACCGACTTTGCTCAATTAACGAGTCTGAAAATTGATGGCCTGCGTTTTGATGAAATCATAGCAATGTTAGAGCAACTTCGAGGTAATAACAGCTGGTTGATTCTAGCAGGTCATGAGATAGGTGAAGGCGACCAATACACCACTGATAAAAAAGTGCTTGAGCAACTAATTCGCCATATCAAAGACCCTAAGAATGGCTATTGGTTAGGCACAGTGAGCGAAGTTGCTGATTATATTAAACAGCACAGAGATGAGGTTTAATGCTCTAAATCGAATTCTGTGATATGACCATCACCATGAATGAGCTCATATTTATCAAGGTTACCTTGCTCTAAGCTAATTAAGCTTATTGCGGAGTCGCTTACTAAATACTTTTGACCCTCGCCTACTGTTTGGTGTTTATCAACTTCCATTTGCCAGCGTTTGGTAAAAAAGTTGAGAGGGCTTTTTGGCGCATATAGAATTGAATCGAGCTTATCGAGAATATTAATTAACTTACGCGGGAATTCATTTTTAATCCCGCTGGCAGTGAGCTGCCAAATTCGGTTAGGGTGTTTGCCAAAACGCTTTTGCACTGAAAAACAAAATGAGTAATGAACGTCGCCTGATAAAATAAGCGTTTCTTTGGGTGTGTCGTCGCGGCGAAAGGTATCCAGCAGCTTCTTCGCCGAGCCTTCATGTGCCATCCAGTTCTCAACATCAACAAGTAAGGGCTGGCCGCAGATATTAAACATTGCTTGAATAGCTTCTATCGATTTAACCCCAAAAACCGGCGCAGGCGACACGATAATCACTTGCTCATGAGTTAATAAGCTGTCTTCAAGCTCAACTAAGCGCTCCCAATCCAATAAGCCTGAAGGCTCATTAAAGTTTTGCTCATTGCGCCAACGATGGGTGCGCGTATCGAGCACCACGACTTTAGGCACGGTATTGAGCTCATAATGCCAATGATTAAACTCTAAAATGGTTTTATCAAAGGCTTGAAATTGCCAGAGCTTATCCTTAGTAAAGCTTTGTTGAAATGATGTAAGAAGGCTCTTAGTTTTATGCCCTGCATCGTTACCAAACCCTTGAAATAGCCAATAACTAATTAAACCATTATTAACAATTCGCCTACTTACTGGGTGCTGGTAGATAACTTGCTCCCACCCTGCGGTTAGGTTCCAATCATCGGTTACATCATGATCATCAAACATCATAAAGCTAGGTATGTTGGCAAATAAAACTTGTGCGTCATTCAAGCCGTCTTTAAAAACTGATAAGGCCGCTTTCTCAGTATCGAATATTTGTTGGCACTTTGTTGTGCTAGCTTGATAGTGAATGCTCTCAAAATCAGCTAACTGCCAAACTGACGGACTAAAGTTTAATAAGTAAAGCGCAATAAACTCTTCAAAAAAAACGAGGTGGTTATCTGCTTTTAAACTTGAAAAATGTGGGACATCTTTTTTCAGCCAATACCCTACCCCAATTTTATTGCGTTTCTGCCACGGTACTTTGGGCAAATATAAATGGCGCTGGTATAGCTGTTGATGTAAATCTTCAGGTAACTCTATATCAAGCGGTTGCTCTTTATAAATACCCAACACATCGATTAAGCGCGAGATTGCGATTAGCATGGCGCCGGCCACATCATCGGCATAAACTTGATCCCCCGATAGCAGTAAAATATCGGCGCCTATTTTATTCTCACTACGCTTAGCTTGTACAAAGTCATTAGCTGCAACGAGGCTGTCTTTTGCTGGGTGATGTGGGTTTCTACACGAGCCGTGCAAAATTTGGCTTAGCGTATTGGGAACTGCAAATTCTGGGGTCGCTTTATTGGGGTAGCAAAAAGCGCTGAGATCAATTTCTTTGTCGTTATCAAACAATCGGTAACTAATTAACTCATCAAAAGGAAATTCAATACCGATAGGTTTTATAATAACGAAATGTAAGAATAACTGCTCCCCTAAACGAACAGGCTCATGTTCACAATAGGTATCATAATGAGCAATTTCGATACGACAGTTAATTGGGCGAGAGGTTGCAAATTGAATGCAAACCTCATTTATATCAGCGCGGCGCACCATTGGCCCCATTAAAAGTAGAGGAAGTGGTGCTTGGCTCATAAAGTGTTAACCCTGCTTTGCTAAATTGAATAAAGAATAGAAGTTGGCTGTGGTCGCAGTTGCGAGCTCTTTATAACTAATTCCTTTAAGTTCACTGATATAATAAGCCACATCTTGCACATACGCGGGCTGATTAGTTTTACCACGATAAGGCACTGGCGCAAGATAAGGTGAATCTGTTTCGATAAGAAGCCTATCAAGTGGTATTTGTTTAACGACGTCTTTAAGCTCGACAGCATTTTTGAAGGTGACAATGCCGGAAATAGAAATATAAAAACCTAAATCGATGGCTTTTTTGGCCATGTCCCAGTCTTCAGTAAAGCAATGTAAAACACCACCGCATTTTTCAGCGTTGTGCTCACGCATTAAATTAATCGTGTCTTCGCGGGCATCACGGGTGTGGATAATTAGTGGTTTTTGTAATTGATTTGCCACCTCAATATGGCCAACAAAGCTCTCTTGCTGAATTTTATGCGTGTCTTTTGCGTAATAATAGTCAAGCCCAGTTTCGCCAATCGCAACCACTTTGTCGTGACTAGCTAAATCAATTAAGCGCTGCTTATCAAGGGCATCTTTTTGATCAAGTGGGTGTACACCGCACGAGGCCGATACATCGTTATAATCTTTAATTTTATCAAGCATGCTCGGAAACTGATCTAACGTGACACTCACACATAAAAAGTGCTCTACTTGTTTAGCGCGTGCGCTATCAAGTACTTGGTCTAGGTTTAAATCGAGTTTATCAAAATCAAGTCGGTCTAAATGGCAATGAGAATCTACAATCACGGTTACTGCTTACTACATGGTATAAGTTGGATTACCAGAGTTTAACATAGTCCCTAGTAGTTTTTCGATCTTCGCATTAAGGTTAGTTTTATCATCTAAAAAACTAATGCCTATGCCTGGTGGGTTCGAACTTTGTGCGCCTTGTGGTGTGATCCAGGTTACTTTACCTGTTATTACATCATCTTCAAGAGCATCGGGTAATGTTACTTTTAATGCCAATGAGTGGCCCATTTCGTAACGCATATTGGTACGTACAAATAAACCGCCCGTTTTGAGGTATGGCATGTAGCAACGGTATAGCTCATCTAAATCTTCAAAGTCAACAAGTAACTCTTGCATAAAACATCCTAATTATTGTTATCTACGAAGTGAATACGCTAACTTCGAAACAGCTAAAGACAAATTGAGTCCTAACACTTGAGTACAATTTTGATAAAAATCGTTTAAAGAATTTTGCGCCTGTTGATACGCATCAAATTCCATGCCAGCGATTAATTGCTGCTTTAGTTGCTCTGTCAAAAATAAACAAAAAACTCGAACCAGATCGTTATCTTTACTAATAATATCCACTAACGCACTGAAATTATGACCTTGTTTTAGCTCAGTTGCAAATTTATAGAGTTGGTCAATTGTTTCTAGTTGATCCTTTTGCTGCCATGTTTGCACTAACAAAGGTTGTTGAAAAAACAGGTGAAGCCATGGATAGTCAATAATTTGTAACGATGCTAGCCAATGTTTGGCCTCCTGAGCTTCGCCAACCTGGACATCGATTCTAGTACAGCGACTTAAAATTGTTGCTGGCAGTTGTGATGCTGCATTAGTCGTTAATAATAAAAAACGCTGTGAACTTGGCTCTTCAAGCGTCTTTAATAAGGCATTTGCTGCGGCTGTGGTCATTTTGTGGCAATCTTTTATGATCACCACTTTATTGCCGTTTTGCGCAGCTGAATGACTCATAAAGTGGCTCACCGTACGAATATCATCAACGCCAATACTCTGCCCATCAATTACCACATTAAATTTGTCGGGGTGTGTGCCCGCTTGATTCAACTGACAGCTCTTACATTGCCCACAAGGTTGAACACCGCTTGGGTGTTGGCATAATAATGCATTTGCAAGTTGTTCAACTAAGGCTGTTTTACCAACACCTTGTTGGCCATTAAATAATTGACCATGATGAAACCGCCCAGCAGCAAAGCTGGTACTAAGTTGTTGTTCAATATTGTTCAGCCATGGGTAAGTCATATTAATTATTACTTTGTAAAAACTGCTCTAACACCGCAATGATATCATTATGAACTTGCGCCATTGTTTGATTTGCATTGACGGTTTTAATAGAGTCATCACTATTTGCTAGCGCTAGGTAGCGTGCACGAGTGCGTTCAAAAAAACCCAGTGCTTCTTGCTCAATTCTATCTAGTTCTCCACGGCCTTTTGCTCGCGCTAAACCAATTGACGGCTCAATATCTAAGTAGATTGTTAAGTCAGGTTTTAGCCCTTTTAAAACGATATCAGAGAGTGCTTTTAAGGTTGTTTGTTCGATTTCGCGCCCACCACCTTGGTAAGCTTGTGATGATAAGTCATGACGGTCGCCAAGCACCCACTGATCATTATCAAGCGCAGGGCGGATAACATTATTAACTAACTGAGAACGTGCGGCATACATGATCAACAATTCAGTTTCGCTTGCTATCGTCTCTTGGTGATTGGCTTTTACCAAACTACGAAGTTGCTCAGCAAGCGGTGTTCCTCCTGGCTCTCGCACATTGACAAAATCAACATTATGCTGGGTTAAAAACTGCTGACAAATTGAAATAGCAGTTGATTTACCCGCTCCTTCTAGCCCTTCGATCACAATAAATTTTGCTGTCATGGTATCTCTTTTAATTATTCAGATTGCAACTGTTCAGTTACTTAACTGTTTTTGATAACGTAAGTAATCTTGCACAGCTTTATTATGTGCTTTGAGTGTTTTTGAAAATTGATGGCTGCCATCGCCTTTCGCAACAAAATACACATAATCAGACTCAGGTGGGTTTACTGCTGCTAGAATTGCCGCCTTCGAAGGCATCGCAATAGGCGTTGGCGGTAGACCATTTATTCTATAGGTATTATACGGTGTGTAACTAGTTAGGTCTTTGCGTTTTATATCACCATCATACGCAGTACCTAAGCCATAGATTACAGTAGGGTCAGTTTGTAGACGCATTTTTGAGTTAAGACGATTAGTAAAAACAGACGCTATCATAGGTCGTTCACTGGCAAGGCCGGTTTCTTTTTCGATAATTGAGGCCATAATCAACGCCTCGTAAGCAGTATTTATTGGCAAATTTTTAGCACGTTGCTGCCAAGCATCAGTTAAAACCTGTTTCATTAAAATATGTGCACGCTTAAGCAATAAACTTGCACTATCACCAGCATGGTAGTGATATGTATCTGGGTATAACCAGCCTTCCAAATGCTGATCTGATCCTATGATTTGTTGGCTCAAATTATCAAGAGTTAAATCTTGGTTTAATTTAGTGGCATTTTTAATTGCAGCGAGCACATCCCGCAATGTTTGCCCTTCAATAATAGTGAAACTAAAGCTAACTTGTTCACCCTCATTTATGCGACGAATATTATCAATTACACTACCTTGGTTTAGCTCATATAGGCCAGCTTTCAAATCAGTGAGGCTAGGGTCTAACTTTGCCACTATCTGATACTTAAAGCAGCTATCCAGCCATTTTTTTGCCTGCCACTGCTGACATAGCTTATTAAACCCCGTGCCATTTTTTACTTCAAATTGGGTATTCTCAGGAACGGCTAATGTACTATTAATGGTTGCTTGCAACTGTTGATAGCCAACCCCTGTCGTTAACAAGGCTAAAACTATAATACCTATTATCACTTTTAACACGTAAACTCCTTGGCGGTTAAACCATTTAATACGCTTAAACTATTCTTAATATCAAAGTAAGCATCATCAATCGCTTTTACTGGTATAACGCCCATTAGGCTATTGCAGATAAACACTGCATCCATTTGTTTTAATTGTTCTATTGTTAAGTTTTCAAACTCAATGGGTAATTTAGCACATAACGATTGCAGGTAAACTCCTTTAATTCCACACTCGTTTAGCAAAGGGCTAAAGAGTCGTCCGCCTTTAATTGCAAATACGTTGGCAGCCGAAGTTTCTATAACATTGTTTCGATAATCAAGAACCAGTACATCATCACTATCCTGTGTTTGCATGGCTTGCTTAATCATGACTTGCTCTAGCCTGTTCAATGTTTTAAGCCCAGCAAGTAATGGTTGAGATGCTAATTTAATGGGGCTAACAGCTAAGCTAAGGCCTTTTGAACCCAGTGCATCATATTGTGTTGGAAAATCCACAACACTGATCACAATGTTTAATAACGGCTGCTGTGGTAGGCCGTACCCACGTCCGCCTTCACCGCGCGTAACGAGTACTTTAAGGACTGCACATTTTTGTGTTGCAATAAGCTGATTGATTACGGCTTCAAGTTCAATAAACTCTATTTCAGGAAATGCTAAACGGCTTGCGCATTCAATTAATCGCGCACGGTGCAGTGACCAATGTTCTACATTGCCGTCAATAATCTTTGCTGTAGTAAAAAAGCCATCACCATAGTTTAAGCCGCGATCACGACTACTAACAACTCCAGGTTGTTCAGTGATTATGTTTTGTTGTATTCGCTGTTTATTCTGCATATAAAAAAGCCCAGTCACAACTGGGCTATTATTCTGTCTCGTTGTTTAAAAAGATTATACCTTTTTAAATAGCAACGAGCCATTAGTACCACCAAAACCAAACGAGTTACATAATGCGTAGTCTAATTTCGCATCACGTGCCGTATGAGGAACATAATCCAAATCACAGCCTTCGTCTGGGTTATCAAGGTTAATTGTTGGGCTTACTTTTTGATCTTGTAAGGACAAGATTGTAATTATTGACTCAACAGAGCCTGCAGCACCTAACAAGTGACCCATCATTGATTTAGATGAACTCACCATGACATCTTTTGCTGCATCACCAAAGATAGATTTAACCGCAGAGGTTTCAGCCTTGTCACCTGCGTTAGTTGATGTGCCGTGGGCGTTAATGTAACCCACTTGCTCAGCATTAACACCTGCATCGTTTAACGCATTTTCCATCGCAAGGGCTGCACCTGCACCATCTTCAGGTGGTGAAGTCATATGAAATGCATCACCGCTCATACCAAAACCAACCAGTTCTGAGTAAATTTTAGCACCACGGGCTTTAGCATGTTCGTATTCTTCAAGTACGATCACACCTGCACCGTCTGCAAGTACAAAACCGTCACGATCTTTATCCCAAGGACGCGACGCCGCTTGTGGGTCATCGTTACGAGTTGAAAGTGCGCGAGCCGCGTTAAAGCCACCCATACCAATAGGTGTCGAGGCTTTTTCAGCGCCCCCTGCTACCATGGCATCTGCATCACCGTAAGCAATCATACGAGCTGCATGGCCAATATTATGTAAACCTGTAGTACAGGCAGTTACAATCGAAATATTTGGACCACGTAGACCGTGCATTATCGATAAATGACCTGAGATCATATTGATAATAGTCGACGGCACGTAAAAAGGAGAAAGCTTACGTGGGCCACTGTTTAATAATTTTATGTGGTTTTCTTCGATTAACGTTAAACCACCAATGCCTGAACCAACAGCAACACCAACGCGCGGTGCGTTTTGCTCTGTGATCTCAAGGCCAGAATCTTGTAGTGCTTGAACACCCGCCGCTATGCCATATTGGATAAACAAATCCATTTTTTTAGCATCTTTAGGCGACATATTATAGTCAGACGCATTAAAATCATTCAGCAAGCCAGCGAACTTGGTACCAAAACTTGAAGTATCGAAATGCGTGATAGTTTGAATACCACTTTTGCCATTTAACAAGCCTTGCCAGGTTGATTCAACATCGTTACCTAGCGGTGTCAACATTCCTAAGCCAGTTACGACTACTCGACGTTTAGCCACGGGTTGCCTCCAATAAGGGAATTATTATTTTAGGTGGGGTGTGTACTAAATTAATTAGTATCATATTACGGATAGATTAAGGGCAGCGAATGCTGCCCTTAATTTGCGATTGATTACTCAGCGTGAGCTGTAACGTAATCGATTGCAGCTTGTACTGTAGTGATCTTTTCAGCTTCTTCGTCTGGGATCTCAGTGTCAAACTCTTCTTCAAGAGCCATTACTAATTCAACAGTATCAAGTGAATCTGCGCCTAAGTCATCAACGAAAGAAGCTTCGTGCTTTACTTCTTCTTCTTTAACACCTAGTTGCTCAATGATGATTTTCTTTACGCGTTCTTGGATGTCGCTCATTCTTCTTTCCTTTATTAAAAACGCCAATGCGTTATTTTCAGATTGCGGCGTAGTTTACGGCGCATAATTCTGTGATTCAAGGATTTGCTGATAATTATTTATCTGGTCAAACCTCTTGAGGGTTATTTGTGTCTTTTATCGCTTATTTTCACAGCGAATTCAAGTATGTTTAAAGCAAGATCACAAAAAATTCAACATTTTTCGACAAACTCGCTGAAAACTAATTAGGAACAAAGTTCCTTAAACCATGTACATTGCGCCGTTAACGTGCAGCGTTTCGCCCGAAACGTAAGCCGCAGCATCTGATGCTAAGTAACAAACAGCAGCCGCAATTTCATCTGGTTGACCTAAACGCCCTGCAGGCACATTAGCTAGCGTTGCTGCTTTTTGCTCTTCTGTCAACTCGTCTGTCATATCGGTTTGGATAAAACCAGGTGCAACGACATTGACTGTTATACCACGTGATGCAACTTCACGCGCTAATGATTTAGAAAAACCAATTACGCCAGCTTTAGCTGCAGCGTAGTTCGCTTGCCCAGCATTACCCATAGTGCCCACTACTGAGCCTATGTTAATAATACGGCCATTCTTTTTCTTCATCATTGGGCGTAATACCGCTTTCGATAAACGGAAAATAGAGCTTAAGTTGGTATCGATTATGTCGTCCCACTCACCCTCTTTCATGCGCATTAATAAATTATCACGGGTAATACCGGCATTATTAACTAAAACGTCAATATCACCTAAATCTGCTTTTATCGCCGCAAGTGTCGCTTCAATCGATGCAGGATCGGTTACGTTTAACGCATAACCTTTACCATTATCATCTAAATACTCACTGATTTTAGCAGCACCTGATTCGCTTGTAGCAGTACCTGCTACTTTCGCACCTTGTGCAACCAGTGTTGTTGCAATCGCTTTACCAATACCACGGCTTGCACCAGTAATAAGGACTACCTTGCCCTCTAATGAAAATAAATTTGCCATTCCTATCCTACTCTTATTTAGCTTCATCAATGGCAGCTTGGCTATTTACCGAACCACATACCATTGCTTTGTCAATACGTTTTGCTAACCCCGTCAATACTTTACCTGGGCCAAATTCATAGCTTTGGGTAATACCCTGCGCTACCAATGCTTGTACTGTTTCAGTCCAGCGTACTGGGCTATATAATTGACGTACTAATGCATCTTTAATTGCATCAGCTGCATTTTCTGCAATAACATCAACATTATTTATTACATCACACTTAGGTGTATTAAATGTTAAAGCAGCTAAATCAGCTGCTAATTTATCAGCGGCTGGCTTCATAAGCTCACAATGTGAAGGTACACTAACGGATAATGGCAATGCACGTTTAGCACCTGCTTCTTTACACGCTTGTGACGCTCTATCTACTGCCGCTTTATGTCCTGCAATAACGACTTGTCCTGGTGAGTTATAATTTACCGGTGCGACAACTTCACCTTGTGCTGATGCGCTACAGGCAGCTTTAATTTCATCATCACCAAGACCGATGATTGCAGCCATAGAACCCACACCCGCAGGTACAGCTTCTTGCATATATAAACCGCGGTTTTCAACAAGTTTCACTGCCTGAGCAAGGCTCAGTACATCTGCACATACTAATGCAGAGTATTCGCCTAAACTGTGACCTGCCATCGTCACCTCTGCGTCTGGGTTTGCAGCTAACCACTGACGATAAATAGCAACCGAAGCGGTCAATAAAGCAGGTTGAGTACGGTGGGTTTGGTTTAGTTCTTGTTCTGGACCATTCAGTACGAGTGCTGCTAAGTCGTAACCAAGTGCATCTGATGCCTCAGCAAATGTTGCTTTTACAATGTCAGACTCTGCAAGTAACTCACTTAACATACCCACAGATTGTGAGCCTTGACCTGGAAAAACAAGTGCGATTTTTTGTGCCATACTTTGCTCTTTTAATTAAACAAATAAAAAATATTTAAGCATGCGCCTGACAACATAAGTCACTCGTCAGACGTTACTTTTTTAGTTGAATGTGTTTGCTCGAAGATAGCGGCTATTTTTTCTGGAAGTTGACGTTCTACTTCTCTGGCGGCTTCATCGATAGCAGCATGAAATGCTTTAGCTGATGCATTTCCATGGCTTTTTACAACAATACCGCGCAATCCTACCAGACTTGCGCCGTTATACTGGTCGGGGTTCACCCTTTTATATAGTTTTTTTATGACAGGGCGTAGCATAAAAGCCATGCATTTATAGAAAAAGTGCTTTCTTAGCGCTTTTGTTAGCTTAAACATAATAAGCTTAGCGATACCTTCGCAGGTTTTAAGGGCAACGTTACCGACAAAACCTTCACAGACGATGACATCAGATTTACCAGTAAATATATCGCTGCCTTCGCTGTAGCCGGTGTAATTTAAGTAATCACATTGCTGCATCAACTGCGCGGCTTGCTTAATATCTTCATGACCTTTTATGTCTTCTGAGCCGATATTTAATAGGCTTACTTTCGGGTTATCACAACCGAGCGCTTGTCCTGCGACGACTGAGCCCATAATGCCAAATTGATATAAGGTTTGTGCATCACAATGCACATTGGCACCTAAATCAAGTAAATAGACAGGGTGCTTTTGCTCAGTCGGAACCGCTGAAATCAGTGCAGGACGCTTAACGCCGGGCAACATTTTCAATACGTAATGCGCCATAAAAAGTAAGGCGCCGGTATTACCAGCGCTTACGCACGCTTGTGCCTCACCTGACTTAACTAAATCAAGGGCTACACGCATTGAAGAATCTTTTTTAAAACGAACAGCTAAAGCCGGTTCACAACCATTAGTAACAACTTCACTGCAATGACGAATAATTAATCTTGGATGAGATAAAGAATCGAGGGAATCGAGTTCATTAGATATTACTTGCTCGTTGCCACATAAGATGAGTCTTAAGTTGGCATTAGCATTTACCGCGTTAACGGCTGCGGGGATAGATGAACGGGGGCCATAATCGCCCCCCATCATATCTAACGCAATGGTTAGATTAGTCAGCATATAAGCAATCTCTTAGTTAGAAATTACTTGAACGCCTTTGTAGTAACCATCTGCAGTCACGTGGTGACGACGATGAGTCTCACCAGATGTTTGGTCTACAGTTAAAGTTGGACCACTGATCGCATCGTGTGAACGGCGCATGCCGCGTCTTGCACGAGACTTTTTGCTTTTTTGTACAGCCATAGTCTTCTCCTAAGAATCTTTCTTAAGTTGTTTCAAAATATCAAATGGATTTGGTTTATCATCTTCCGCCTTTAATACACCAAAGCTGGCAGGCTTTGCTGAATAACTGCATGAAGCTTCGTTGTGTGTAGGCACTAATGGAACTGCTAAAAGTAGTTCGTCTTCGATTAAATCAAACACGTCTATTTCACCATTTTCATCAAGTGCTACTTCATCGTAGTCTTCTGGAAGATCATCTGACTCTGCATCCAAACCGACTGGCGAATACACAAAGTCTTGATCCAAATCCAACCCTAAATCACCATTACAACGTTGACAAGTTACAGTTACGTGTGTCGACAAATTGCCGCGAACCACAACAAAACCTTGCTCATCGTTTTTGCAATGAATTTTTACCGCTATTTCACCTACTTCTTCCTGGATAACTTCTCGTAAACGAGTCAGTTTTTCAAGCTGAACAATACCGTCATAACTTAAACGGTGCTGAGCTGCTTTGCCTGGATGAAGAGTGATGGGAATTTTCACCTTTTGCATAGGGGCTGCATCATATAGATAGTTACTTGGTTAGTCAAAGTAAAAAACCATTTTACACTGGTTTTTCCTGATTCATTTCTTTGTTTTGCCAACAGATCTGATTTATCCTAACTCAATCTGATTTTCATTAGGAAAATAATCCATGCGCCACTCACTTATTTTAGCTTCAAGCTCACCCTTTCGTCAGTCTTTATTGCAAAAATTTAATCTTCCGTTTGCCAGTTTTTCCCCCGATGTTGACGAAACACCGATTCCCAACGAATCACCACGTCAATTAGTAATGCGCTTAAGCGTCTTAAAAGCACGTGCCGCACAAGGGAGATTTAACGAAGGCTTAGTGATCGGCTCAGACCAAGTGGCGGTTTTTAACGGGCAAATCCTAGGTAAACCGCACAATAAAGAAAACGCCATTAAACAATTGAGCTTATTTAGTGCAAACACCGTCACCTTTTTAACTGGTTTAACTGTCTACGATATAAGCAAAGATACGTTACAAACTATCGTAGAACCTTTCGAGGTGACATTCAGAACACTCACATCGGCACAAATAAGTGCTTACTGTGATGCAGAGCAACCTTACAACTGCGCAGGGAGTTTTAAAAGCGAAGGACTCGGTATATGTTTATTTGAAAAACTCAGCGGCGATGATCCAAATAGTTTAATCGGGCTACCACTGATTAAACTCAGCCAATTGTTGGCTGAGTTTGGTTTAGATGTACTAGACAACCAGGCAAACTAATCGAGTAAAAGCGCAGATAATTGCTGATATGAGCCAACCGTAGCAATTGGCTCAAATTCATTTAGCTGCACTTCATTATGCACACCCATAGTGACACCTACGCGGTCAATATGCGCAGCCTGAGCCATCGCCATATCAATTTTGGTATCGCCAATCATCAGCGCTTCATCAGCACTTACATCAAGCTCACTAAGTAGCTGAAGCAACATCTCTGGTGACGGTTTAGATTGCGCATCATCACTTGTGCGCGTGGCCGAAAAATAATGGTCTAGTTTTGTTTCATCCAATAAGCGTTCAAGCCCTACTCGGCTTTTACCTGTTGCTACCGCTAGAATAACGCCTTTGTCTCTCAACCTTTTCAATGTGTTTGCTACATCGGCAAATAAAGGCGTAGGTGTTGCATCAACATGTTTATACTGATGCTTATATTGTGCAATCAAATCAGCATATAAATTGGCGTTATCGGGGAATAAAGTCGCAACGGCATGATTAAGTGATAAGCCAATAATATTTTTTATTGCCTCATCACTTGGCGCAACTAAGCCGCACTTTAATGCAGATTCGTGCATACAATTAACTATTTTAGTCACCGAATCCATGATGGTGCCATCCCAATCAAATATCACTAACTTATAATTTTTCACGATTTAGCTGCGCGTAATGTCTTTATGCAATTAGTTAACGTTTTATCAAGTGGCGCTTCAACACGCATGGTTGTTTCATTTTTAGGGTGATAAAAACTCAAATCATGGGCATGTAAAAATAATCTGTTTAAACCGATTTTACGCATACCCGCATCAAATGCCTGATCGCCATATTTATCATCACAAGCAATTGGATGACCTTGGCACTGGGTATGAACACGAATTTGGTGAGTACGCCCTGTTACCGGTGATGCTTGTACTAATGAACATTCATCAAAACGTTCAAGTACTTTAAAGCGTGTATGAGAAGGCTTGCCTTCTTCGCTATTATCTACCCGAACAATACGCTCGCCTGACTGTAACGTATTTTTGCGTAAGCCCTCTTTCACATTCTTGGTTTTAGATTCCCACTGGCCATCGACAAGTGCCCAATAATTTTTTTCCATGGTTTTTTCACGCAATTGCTCATGTAAAGCTGTTAGTACAGAGCGGCGTTTTGCGATTAATAAACAGCCTGAAGTGTCACGGTCAAGTCGGTGAACAAGTTCAAGGCTACGCTCATCAGGACGTAATGAACGCAAAGCTTCTATTAAACCGTAACTTAAGCCACTGCCACCATGCACAGCCATACCCGAAGGCTTGTTGATCACAATAAGGTATTTGTCTTCAAATAAAATAGCGTCTTCTAATTGTTTAACTTTCTCAAGCTTGCTTGGCACAAAGTCGTCTTGACGCTCTGCAATTTTAATCGGTGGTATACGTACTACATCATCAAGCTGAAGTTTATACACAGGTTTGATACGCTTTTTATTAACTCGCACCTCACCTTTACGGAGAATTTTATAAACAGCGCTTTTAGGCACCCCTTTTAAATGGGTAATAAGAAAGTTATCAATCCGTTGACCTAGGTGGTCTTCGGTAATCGTGACGAAAGATACTTGTAAGCCGGTTTTTTCTGACATTGCCTAATCACTGATTTAAGTAAAATAATTTAGTTGCTAACACGGTTATAATAGTGGGATAATCACCGTCGCAAATTTAATTTGCAATAACAACGGTGCTTTTTAACACATTAAGACATTCGTGATGCACATTCTAGGTAATTGATCATACAGATCCGAGATAAGTTTTCCAAAGCTTTTATACAGACCTAGTTTGCACGTGCGTTCAATTAACGACGGTGCGCGTAATATATCGTAAGTTAAGTTTGAGCATGAACAGCCTTAATTGCAGAAATAAAAGCAATTTGAACAGATAATTTGTCTGATCGTGACGGCGTAAAAACGCCGTTCAGCAGATGTGCTGTAGATATACAAGTTAATTTAATAAATGGTCGACTCTGCACAGAACTCGAATACGATGCTGTAAAACAGCCGCTAGTTTTGTCGCCATTATGAATCTAATAACGTGACAACACGTTATTGTCAGCCAGCACCATAAAGATACTTGTAAAACAATACAGCACCAAGCTCCGCCACAGACCCAGTCGTGAGACTGCATAAAAAGAAGCGACAGGAGCAACTGAACAGGCGAAAAGTTTCGTCATGTCAGCGACATAACACAGTAGAGTAACAATATGAAACGTATGCTAATCAATGCGACGCAGCAAGAAGAAATGCGCGTAGCACTGGTTGATGGCCAGCGCCTGTATGATTTAGATATCGAAAGCCCGGGTCACGAACAAAAAAAAGCCAATATTTATAAAGGCAAAATAACACGCATTGAACCGTCATTAGAAGCAGCCTTTGTTGATTACGGCGCTGAACGTCACGGTTTCCTTCCTTTAAAAGAAATCGCTCGTACATACTTCCCGCAAGGTTACACCTTCCAAGGTCGTCCGAACATTCGTGACGTAATTAAAGAAGGTCAAGAAGTTATTGTACAAGTTGATAAAGAAGAGCGCGGCCAAAAAGGCGCAGCACTGACTACTTTTATCAGCGTAGCAGGTAGCTATTTAGTGCTTATGCCTAACAACCCTCGTGCTGGCGGTATTTCACGTCGTATTGAAGGTGATGAGCGTACTGAACTTAAAGAAGCATTGAGCCGTTTAGAATTGCCTAAAGGCATGGGCTTAATCGTGCGTACTGCGGGTGTTGGTAAATCGTTTGAAGAACTAAACTACGATTTAAAAGCACTCCTTGTGCACTGGGATGCGATTCAACAAGCCTCTAATAGCGGCAAAGCACCGTTTTTAATCCACCAAGAAAGTAACGTGATTTTCCGCGCTATTCGTGATTATTTACGCCGTGATATTGGTGAAATCTTAATTGATAAACCGCGTGTATTTGAAGAAGCAAAAGCCCATATTGAACGTTTTCGCCCTGACTTTATGAGCCGTGTGAAGTTATACTCTGGCGAAGTGCCATTGTTTACACACTACCAAATTGAAAGCCAAATCGAATCTGCTTTCCAACGCGAAGTCCGCTTGCCTTCTGGTGGTTCAATTGTTATTGACCCTACAGAAGCACTTACCTCTATCGATATCAACTCATCAAAAGCCACTAAAGGCGGAGATATCGAAGAAACAGCATTGAACACAAACTTAGAAGCAGCAGACGAAATTGCCCGCCAATTACGCTTACGCGACTTAGGTGGCCTGATTGTTATCGACTTTATCGATATGACGCCTCCACGCCATCAGCGTGAAGTAGAAAATCGTTTAAAAGACGCTGTTCGCCCAGATCGTGCCCGTGTACAAATTGGTAAAATTTCACGCTTTGGCTTACTTGAAATGTCGCGTCAGCGCTTACGCCCTTCATTAGGTGAAGCAAGCCAAGGACCATGTCCTCGTTGTAGTGGTCAAGGTACTATTCGTTCAAACGAGTCAATTGCGTTATCAATTCTACGTTTAATCGAAGAAGAAGCCATTAAAGACAATACAGCGCAAGTAAACGCACAAGTGCCTGTTGCTGTTGCTGCTTACTTACTAAACGAACAACGCCGTAGCGTGCACCGTATCGAAAAACGTCATAGCTGTGATGTAGTAATCATTCCAAATCAACACATGGAAACACCACACTACGAAGTTATGCGCTTGCGCAAAGATGAAACACTCGAAACAGTAAGTTACGATCAAGTTGTAGCGCCTGAGCCAGAAGTGTTTGAAACATCTAAAACACCCGCTGTTGCAGTACGTGAAGAGCCAAGATTGAAAGGTGTTGTTATGCCTTCAACGCCAGCACCTCAAGCAACTGAAAAGCCAGCTCCAGCGCAACAAGCCGCAGCCCCTCAAGCTACTGCACAGGTTGGCCTTTTAGCTAGCATTGGTAATTGGTTTAAATCTTTATTTGCTGACTCAACTGAAAAGAAAGAGCCAGAGAAAAAAGAGCAAACTAATAAACCAAACACGCGTAATAACCGTAATCGCAACAATGATGGTGATAATCGCCGTCGTAACAACCAGCGTCGCCGTAATAACAACTCTCGCAACAAACCTCAAAATGAGCGCACTGCTGAGGAAACAGCTAACGTTGATAATACAACTACCGAGCAAAAAGAGAATAGAAACGAGAACCGCAACAAGCGCCGTCGTAACCCTAATTCTCGTAAGCGTAATGAAAATCGTAACGATGATAAAAAGCCAGCAACTGACGTTAAAGAGTCTGTAGAAAACAAAGACACTAACGTAGAAAAAACTGAGCAAAAGCCAAAAGCGCGTCGTCAACGTCGTAACATTCGCAAGAAAGTTCGTG
Organism: Pseudoalteromonas sp. 3D05; assembly: GCF_002723455.1. Lineage (GTDB taxonomy): Bacteria > Pseudomonadota > Gammaproteobacteria > Enterobacterales > Alteromonadaceae > Pseudoalteromonas. Next base: position 322,800 of record NZ_PDUS01000002.1, read on the forward strand.
TGCAAAATGACGACACTGCAGCTGTAGAGTCAACAACGACTGAACAGGCACCAGCTCAACAACCTGTTAAAGCAACTGAAGAAAAGCCAGAAGCTAAACCTGTTGTTGCAACTGAACAAGTGGAAACACAAGCAAATACAAATGCGGACAAAGCACCTGAAGCAGCAAAACCTGAGCCAGAACAAAATATGGCTCCTGAACAAGATTCATCAGCTGATGAAGAGCAAGGACAGGCACGTACTCGTTCACGTCGTTCACCTCGCCACCTTCGTGCTGCAGGCCAACGTCGTCGTCGTCCTGAACAAGGTGAAGAAGGCAGCGAAACACAAAGTACGCAGCCTCCTGCATTTATTCCTGTTGCGGATCAAGCGGCCGCAGAATATGAAGCTGAACTTAAGGCAAAATCTGAAGAAACAGCAACTGATGCATCTAAGCAAGTAGAGCAAGCTGTTGTAACTGAAGATTTAGCAAAGGTTGAAACAGCTGAGCAAGCACCTGCTGTAACTGAAGAAGCACCTGCTGTAACTGAAGAAGCACCTACTGCAACTGAAGAAGTACCTGCTGCAACTGAAGAAGCACCTGCTGAAACTGAAGAAGCACCTGCTG
>NZ_PDUS01000002.1:323499-410397 GCF_002723455.1 Pseudoalteromonas sp. 3D05
TAACTGAAGAAGCACCTGCTTTGACAGAAGAAGCACCGACTGTAGCTGAAGAAGTACAGGTTGAAACTGAAGTTGCACCGGTTGAAGCTGAAGTAACACCAGTATCTACTGTTGAAACGCCAGTTGAAGCCAAAGCTGCACCCGTTGCCCAAACTGCTTCTGCAAACATCAAAACAGTGATTGCAGCAGGTCATGCAAGTGCCCCAATGGCACAGCCAACACCTGTTGCAGACAGCGATGTGACTCATACGCCACAAGCGATGGCTCATGACCAACGTGAAGCAATCCCTGATAGCGGCTTACGTGCAGGCTCTATCAAGCCAGCTGGTCGCGCAAGCGCTGCAATGACTAAAACCATGAGTGTTGACTAACAACTCTGGCTTTAGCCAAAAGTAAAAAAAGCCGCGTTAATGAAAATTAACGCGGCTTTTTAATACTCATTTTAATTACTAACCATAAAAAAGCGAAGTGCTGGCACTTCGCTTCAACTAACTCAAATCTGCTTAAAACTTACCGCTTATGGCTTAAAGCGTTAATCTTCACTTTCCATAAACCGTTGCAGCTGATCTTTTAAGTTCGGCGGGATACCTTTAATAACCAGCGTGTCCGTGGCTTCATTATAGGTTACGCGCTCACCTAAGTGCTTACGCTCAAAGCTGATACTCACACCGCCACCAAGGCCTGAGAATTTCACCATGCTAGTGACGGTTTTTTTATCTACCGGGAATGACTCTTCTAAATCGTAGCTTTGCTCTTTGCAAAAACTGTCAAATGGGTTGTCGTCACCTTTTGTGAGCGCTTGTGATAGTTCGCTGACGTTGGCATCTTCACCTGTAGTTACGCAGTCATTACAGTAATCAAAGACTTGTTTGCGTAAGTCATCTTTCTCTGATTTGTCAAATTGCTGCTCTGATAGGTAATCTTCAACAGCGTTGAGCATGGCTTGGCTTTGCTGTTTTGGATCAATACCTTCTTCACATCCTAAAAAGTCTAAGAAAAAGTCTGCTACTTTTCGCCCTGCACGCCCTTTTATAAAAGAAATATAACGATTCTCGTCAGCTTGAGTGTCCCAACCAGTTAAATCAATTCGCGCCGCTAACTGCATTCTAGAAATATCTAAATGACGTGATGAGGCTAAATCAAGCTCTGATGTGATTGAGTAGTGCTCTTTAATGTTGATCATGGCAATCAACATATAATCAGTAGCAACATATTGATAATGACAAAAGATTAAATAGCCTGTTTCGTTAAACGCATACTTATTTAACTCTTCTTTTAATACCGTTGTAGCTTGCTCAGTCATGTGCCAAAAGCCAAGCTCATCGTTGCGATAGCTTTGCATTGCTGATGCAACAACACTATTTTTGTCGCCACTAAAAGCGCAGAACCCTTTTCCAGGTTTGCCGTTATATGCGTGATGTAATTGTTCAATGAATACAGCTACTTTTTCATTAACCGCCATTTCATCGTTGCGTAAATGAATTTGTGTATCGTCGTCTTTTTTGTCTACATAATGAACGACTAATTTTTTAACATCTATTGTCATCTTTGTTTTTCACGCCTCTGGTGTTAAAATACGAGAATATAACTCTTTTATTGAACCAACTGATGCCAATCTTATCAAAATATTCTAATGATGAAGTAGAACAAATCGTCGATCAGCTCATTGATGTGTTAACTGAGCACAATGCGCCGGTTGATTTAAGTCTTATGTGTTTAGGAAATTCTATCACGCATATATTAAAAGAGCATGTGCCAAAAGGGAAAAGACAAGCCGTTGCGGATAACTTTGCAAAAGCATTAGCGCAATCGGTTAAATAACATATATGAATTTATCGCAGCACAATCAGTTTTCGTCTAAAGCAAGCCAATTATTAAGCTGGGGCCATTGGTTTACCTTTGCTAATATTGGGTTAGTATTACTTATTAGCTTAAGTTACTTATTTGCTGACTCTGCGCCAACAACCACAATGGGCTATATATATATGTTAGTAACATGGCTAAGCCATACTAGCTTTATAACCTTCATTGCGTTTGTGCTGACGATATTTCCACTTAGTTTAATTTTTCCTTACCCACGGCATATTCGCGGCATGGCAGCAATACTGGCGACTTTTGGCGCATCTTTATTGACGCTTGATGCTTATGTTTATTTTAATTTGGGCTATCACCTAAGTAGCTCAGCATTGCCTGAAATTGTTTCATTGTTGTGGCACAGATTAACCAGTTCTCCCGCACTAACCACCCTACTTGCAGGTGGCATCGTAATGCTAATTCTTGCTTTCCAATTATTGGCGAGTAATTATACTTGGCACCATCTAGCACGATTAAAGCAATATAAATTTGGCCGTTATGCAACATCTGTATTAGTTACTTGCTTTGCATTAAGCCACAGCATTCATATATGGGCTGACGCAAACTTAAAGTTTGATATTACAAAGCAAGATAACGTTTTACCGCTGTCGTATCCAACAACAGCAAAAAGCTTGCTCGCTAAGAATGATTTGCTTGATATAGAAACCTATAAACAAGCTCATAACGTTAAACTGACTAACCAAAACATTAAGTACGCTTTATCAAAGCCACTTCCCCGTTGCGAATCAAAAACACAAGCAAACATCGCTATTTTAGTATTTAGTGAAGATGACTCATTAGAGTCCTTTGCCAAGCAACATGGTGAGCTTTTTCAAACTGAGCAGTTTCTTCAACCAGTAAATCATCAAGATACTCTATTTAGCCTAGTTTATGGCCTACCCGCCTATTACAAACCAGCATTATTTGAAGAGCAGATTATGCCTGCTTGGACAAACAAACAGCGTAGCTTGAGCGTGAATGGGTTTACTGAATTTGATTATATTAACGAAGAAAACAATTCAACAAACGCTATACGTATTATCAATACTACAGTTACTGACCCCAGCTCGCTAAGTTTTGCTAAAGACACTCGCATTTATGCGTTTAGTCTTGCTAACCACAATAATGAAATCATAACGACTTCTCGGCTTTACAGTAGTGATAAAAAAATTACTCGGGTAGAAGGGTTAATTCAACCTAGCGATATTATAGCCACCAGTGTTGGCGAGTACTTGAGTTGTCCAAAAGTCGCACATCAGAGTATGTTGGGTGTAAATTTATATGATAAAAAAGATGATATTGGCGTCACCTATTCACAAGGTGTACTGATAGCTTACAAAAAAGATCGTATCACCTTAATTGATTCTGACGGAAACTATAAAAATGTCTCTGCAGCCCAAGGTTTTTCGATAGAGCAAGGCTTGGACATACCGTTTTTAGTGCAAAGCATCAAAAAATTAAAGGCATTCACTGATTAGCTTAGTTAAGGTTAATCTAATATGATAAGCCTATAGACTTGTGATTTGGCTACAGTAAGTTATATTTCATTATACTGTCATAGTGCAAGGAAGCCCTTATGAAAATAAATACCCGCTTTAACCTTCTTAGCTTACTCGCGTTTGCTTTTGTTTTTTCACAAAGCATTGCTGCTAAAACTAACTATTATAAATGTATTACGGATAGAGGGACTGTATTTAGTCAGTTCCCATGTGGATCAAACGCCACTGAGCACAAAATTAAACAAACTAACGTTGCCTTTTCTGATCCCAACTCCAATCATGTAAAAACACTTAATGAGCTCGAACGACAACAAATAGTTCGTAACCTTAATTCAACCATACGCAGTAAACAACATTCACTTGATATACTTTCTCGGGACAGAGATCGTGCTGAATTTAATCAGCAACAGCGTTTAAAACGTATTTTAAGTGACAGTGAAACAAAACGAATTACTAAAGATATAAAAAAGAAACTCAAGGCAATTAATAAGCGTTACTTAAGAGATGTTAAAAAAGTAGAGAAGCAGATTGAAAAACTTGAAAAAAAGCTAAAACGATATAAATAACCTATTGGGTTTTACTTTTATTTAGCATACTCTTAACAAGTATAGAGCAATAACTCTAAGGCCGTATTTTAGGAGTATTTCCCACATGCACGCACACACAATTGCCGAATTTATTCTAAAAGGCTTTAAAAAGCACTATCAGTTATTTCAAAAAATTACAGCGCAAGCACCTGTAGCGTTTGCTGAGCAAGATTGGCCGCAAATGCACAAAATTAGTCATTTAAGAATTAGTCATTACGATGACCGTGTCAATGAAACCATAATACAACTTAAAAAAGCCCATTTAGCTTTTAGTGATCAACTCGATGAAACGTTATGGCTTGCTAGCAAACAACATTACCAGCAGTTTTTACAATTCCACCCTCAAGCAGAACTCGCTGAGACGTTTTATAACTCTGTGTTTTGTAGATTGTTTCATCGTCGTTATTTTAATAATAATTTTATATTTGTAGAAACCTCATTAGCGGATGCACCCGCTTTGCCAATTGAAGCGGAATACAGAAGTTTCTTCCCGGTAATTGATGGCCTAAAGCCTACGATTAAAAAAATTATTAGCCAATTCGATTTTAGAGCAGATTTCGAAAATTTAGAGCGCGATATACGGCTTCTTGTAAAAGCATTTTATAAGCAAGCTCCTGATACTCATCACAGCGCATGGCAAATGCGTTTTGATATATTACAAACCCCATTTTATCGTAATAAAGCGGCCTATATTGTGGGTCGGGTTGTATCAAGCAGTGGAATACAGCCATTTATCATTCCTGTTTTACATCACAAACAGCATGGCCTCTATTTAGACGCACTATTGACAAATTCATCACAGATGCGAGTTATTTTTGGCTTTGCTCGGGCTTATTTTATGGTGGAGACCCATGCACCCTCAGCACTTGTACGCTTTTTAAATCAGTTAATGCCAAATAAAACGTTGGCTGAATTATACAACGCGATAGGCTTTCACAAACAAGGCAAAACTGAGTTCTACCGAGAGTTTCTTACCCACTTAGAACGCTCTGATGATAACTTTATTATCGCCCCTGGTACGCCTGGCATGGTAATGATGGTGTTTACCCTCCCTTCATTTGGCTATGTATTTAAAATAATTAAAGACAAGTTTGGTGAAAGTAAGCCATTTGGCAGAGACACTGTTCTAAAACGCTACCAATTAGTGAAAAGTCATGATCGGGTTGGGCGTATGGCTGATACCATAGAGTATTCGAACGTCGTATTTCCTTTAGCGCGTTTTGACGATAACTTACTCTCACAGCTTAAAAGTACCATTGGTGAATCAATGGTTATCGATAATGATTTAGTTATTATAAAGCACTTATATATTGAGCGACGCATGACCCCGCTGAACTTATTTTTAGAATCAGCCACAGAAGATGAGGCTGTCACTGCTATTACTGAATATGGCCAAGCGCTCAAAGAAATGATTGCAGTTAACATTTTCCCCGGTGATATGCTGCTGAAAAACTTCGGAGTCAGTAACCATAAACGAATCATTTTCTATGACTATGATGAAGTACAATATTTAAGTGATATGAATTTTAGAGCCTTACCTAAGGCTAAGAGTTATGACGATTATTTAATAAATGAGCAAAGTTACTCCGTTGCGCCACAAGATGTATTTCCTGAGCAGCTTTGTACCTTTGTGATGCCGAACCCTCGTTATAAAGCTATTTTTACCCAGGCTCATCCGGAATTATTAGACGTAAATTTTTGGCAGCAAGCACAGAAGAATATTAAGGACGGTGTTGTTAGCCATATTTATCCTTATCCGAGCACTCAACGTTTTATCAAGCATTGGTAAACGCAAGGACACACAATGAATATCAGCAAGATAGATTTAAATTTACTCGTGTATTTAGACACTCTTTTACGTGAATGTAACGTTACGCGCGCAGCCAATCAGCTAAGTATTACTCAACCTGCAATGAGTAACGGCCTTAAACGTTTACGTAACTTATTCAACGATCCTATTTTAGTGCGTACCAGTGATGGTATGGTACCTACAGAGCGAGCCATTGAGCTACAACCCGTTATTCGCGGAATTTTAATGACTCTAGAGGAAACTCTCGCCCCCAATAGAGAGTTTGAAGCAAGTCAAAGTAACCGTGTATTTAGAATAATGGCCAGTGACTATGCAGCAAGCACGCTCGCTCCTAGACTACTTAGTAAGTTACATGAAGAAGCCCCCGATACCACTTTGGATATTCTCACTCCTAGTGATGTAACCTTTCACGATGTTGAAAATGGCAAAGTTGATATGGCCATCAACCGGTTTGAAAACTTACCGCAGTCTTTTCATCATAAAAGGATATGGAAAGACAGTTTTTGCTGCTTAGTAAAAGCTGACAACCCAATTATTGAAAATTTTAGTTTGGATAGCTATTTAAAAGCACGCCACATTTGGGTGAGTAAAACCGGCTTTGGCGTCGGTGTTGGCATGGATCCAAAAGATGTGCAAAAATTAGGTTGGGTTGATGAGGCTCTTGCACATTTTGGCAAACACAGAAATATCGCTACATTTACTCGTAACTATCATGTAGCTATCCACTTAGCTAAAGAACAAAACTTAGTTGCCACATTACCTTCAAAGGCCGCTAACATATATATAGATGACCCTGGTTTAACAATCCTTGAAACCCCGTTTCCAATACCTCCTTTTGAACTAGATATGATATGGAGTCCATTACTTCATCGCGATGCTAGTCATATTTGGCTAAGGCAAAAAGTGGCGGAAGTTGCACAGGAGTTAAAGTAAAACAATTACATATGAACTTGTAAAATTTTCTGGGTATGTTGGAAACAGCATTCTTTAAAACGTTTGATGAAATTTAAATGCATTAAATTCATGATGTTATAAAAACGAACATCTGGTACACGCATTGCTTTAATCTTAGCGAAATTCATTAAACTTAAAGAGGTCATTATTATGAATACCCATCAAGGACAAGAAGCGAATCATATCACTGACATTATCCAAGTAATGAACAGCGGAATAGACTTTTACGAGAAAGCCCAAGATAAGGTTGAAGATCCTGCTATTGGTGCACTTTTTCAACGCATGATAGATGCTCGTAAAGTAAGTGTCGAAAGCTTACAACCTTACGCTATTAACCAGCAAGGTGAACGCGAAGACGGCTCATCATTCGCTGTAGAAGCACGCCGTGCGTATACATCATTAATTGCTAAATTTAGTTCTGACAACGATGAAACGTATGTAAAAGAACTCGAAGAAGTGGAAGATAAAACGTTGGAAGAAATTAAAGCGGCCATGAATAAACCACAACCACACGATTGTGAAGCTGCATTATCTAAAGTTTTACTCACAATTCAAAGCTGCCATACCGAAATGAGCCGCATGCAGCAAAAATATTAATACAATTCGTTAAGTCAAAGCCCAGCCCTACTTGCTGGGCTTTTTTGTTTTTAAGTTATATACCTCTGATTTTCATAACAAATAAAACCAAAAAATTAATAAAAATAATATATTTATTTAACCATGCAATTTTCTTCCTCTGCTAGTCTTGTATTTAGGTACCTAATAAACCGCTGCGGCGCCGCAGCTTTTTAAACTTTTATGAGGTTCTAATATGAAAAAGAAACAAGAAATACAACAAAATAATGCAGATGTAGATATGACACCAATGCTCGACATTGTGTTCATACTATTAATTTTTTTTATTGTAACTACATCATTTGTTAAACCAGTAGGCATTGAGTTACTGAGGCCTTTAGATAAACCAAGCATTGATAAACCTACTAAAAATGCCCAGTTCAGCATTGATAAAAACAATGCTATTTATTTTTCTAATAGACAAATTGACCTTGAAAGTGTTGCAACTAATTTAGCTATGTTTGCAGCGAAGTATTCTATTACCTCAGTGCAGATCAACGCCGACTCGGCCAGTAAGCATAAAACATTGATGAGTGTGATGAATAATATAAAAGAATATGATAATTACCCCATTGCCTTAGTTTCGGAATAAAATTACTAAAAAAGGGCCTTACGGCCCTTCAAAAGTTAAATAACGTAGGAGAACTTATTTAGAAACGGTATTCGGCGCCTAAATAGTAATAAGCACCGTTAAAGCCAAATGGTGCAGAACGTCTTGAGTATTCAAACACACCTGTTGAACTAACAATTGTATTACCTGATGCGTCTACAATTGTGCCAGATCGTGAGTTACCAATAGTATTTTTGTCTGGGTAGACATCAAACAAATTGTTTGCACCAATGTTTAACGACAGATTATCAGTTACATAATAGTTTATTTTTACATCTGTCAGAACTTCAGCCCCATAAGTTTGACGGCCACCATCTTGCACTGTGTATTCACCATAGCGGTTCAGAGATAAGTTCACTGTCCAATCTTCAATGCGGTAAAGTGCGCTTAAATTAACCCTGTCTTGCGGTTGCCACTCTTCAATAATAGATGTTTCTTGCGCTGAAAATACGTCTTCTACTGGGATAGTTTCAAGACCACTTCCCGCTGGCGTGAATAAATCAACCACATCTGTTTCGGTAAAGTTAGCTGCTAACGTAAAATCAAGCGTGCCACCAAGGCCTTCTGTGTTCCAAGTTGCAACAAAGTCTACGCCCTGTGTTTCAGTATCAGCACCATTTAAGAAAAACTGACCTGCTCCCGCTCCTGAGCTAACTAAAGCAGCATCAAGCGTTGATGACAAGCCTTTACCTAACCGATTACTGATCACGATACGATCATCGATATCAATCGAGTAGTAATCGATGGTGACATTAACATTATCTGTTACGTTATAAACAATACCTAGGCTAAGGTTTTCTGACTTTTCTTCTTTAAGTTTTGGAATTCCGATGCTTTGAGCAAGGGTACTGTCATTTCTAAATGTACCCACTTCCTCTGCAATTAGGTCACCATTAGGGCCCACAACAAATTGCGTACTGATATTATTAAAGTACAGCTGCTGCATAGAAGGTGCTCTGAAGCCCGTGCTAACCGCGCCACGTAATGAAACATCATCAGTAACAGCCCAGTTACCGGCAAGTTTAAAGTTTACCGTGTCACCAAAACCTTTATAGTTATCGTAACGTAGCGCCCCAGAAATAATCACATCGTCAATTACATAAGTTTCTGCGTCTACATAGAATGAAATAACATCGCGAGATTCATCAACTGATGAGTCAGGAGAAGAACCGCCAAAACCTTGTGTTCCACCCGATGCATTTTCACTACCGACACCACCACTCAAACCATCATAAATATTAACACCATTATTAGTGTCGTAATCTCGGTATGCGTATTCACTGCCTTCAAGTATTCTATATTCATCAGTGCGCAACTCTGCGCCCATAGCTAATGAATAATCATCAAAATCTTTCGTGTAATCCAAGTTTAACGTTTGTAAGGAAAGCTCCATGCCATAAGCGTAAGCTTCACGTGGGATAGTCGCACGTATATCTTCGGCACTTAATCCTTGCTCATAACGTAATAAATTAGCATACGAGCCGTTTATTGTATCACTGGTCGTGTAATCTATGCTGTTTTCACCATAGGTGTATGAAAAATCGAGGCTTGAATCGTTATCGAACTCTTTCTTAAAACCAAAGTTATATGAAATGTCGTCTATAGTAGTATTTATTTTAGGTAAAAAACCCATTGGAATTACTGCATCACCATCTTGCAAGACGGGATTACCACCAGCATTAGCATTGTGACGGAAAAACGCGGCTGATTCATTATCACGCGTTGAATAAGTAATAAAACCATATAGCTCGCCACCCGCTAATTCGTAGCCTGTATTTACGGTTAAAGCAAACTGTTGTGAGTCAGCATCACCAATTCTAAAAGTATCACGCGGTGCTGTGAGTTCACGAGGATCTGAAGCCAGTAAAGTACCATCATCAAGCTCTGTACAGCCATAGAACTGGCAAGAACCATGAAGGCCGGCTCGGTTAGTTGGCGCACGATCGCGGTAATTAAGCGTGGTGTTTAAATAACCTTCATCACCCAACGCAAAGCCTTTATTGAAATCAATGTTTACGGTTTCGCCATCACCTTCTGAGTATTGACCGTAATTAATTGCTGCTTTTCCGCCCTCTTCAGCATCTTTCAATACTATGTTGATTACACCTGCAATAGCATCAGAACCGTACTGTGCAGCTGCACCGTCACGTAACACCTCAATGCGTTTAATTGATGCAGCAGGAATAGCATTCATGTCAGTTCCGGCAGTACCACGCCCTACAGATGTATTGATATGAATAATACTCGCTTGGTGACGACGCTTACCATTGATAAGCACCAACGTCTGATCTGGGCCTAAACCACGGAGTGTTGCAGGGCGCAGTGCATCTGTGCCGTCACTGATTGATGAACTTGAAAAGTTAAATGAAGGTGCAATGGCTTGCAGCATCCTGCCAACTTCCGTTTGACCTGTATTCTCTAGTGCTTCTGCACTTAAAATATCAACAGGAACAGGTAAATCTTCAACTGAACGACCCGCGACACGGCTACCTACAATAGCAATTTTTTCGATTTTTTCTTGTGCAGCTTGTTCTTGTGCATTAACACCTTGGCTATTGGTCGCCATTAAAAGTGGTAATACGGCAGCACTGACCCCTGAAAGCTTTTTCATGTTGTTATCATTCCTATTGATTTGATTGAGTTTTACGCTCAGTAAACCATTTTGATCAACAACCGCATCGAGTTCAGTATTTTGCAACATCGTATTAAGTGCATCCAACTGGGTGTAATAACCAAACACTGATTGAGCTTGATATTGCTTTGCTAATTCAAATGAAAAAACCACGGTTTGTTCAGTTTGCTTAGCAAATTCAATCAGTGCTAGGTCTGCTCGTTGCGCTTTAATATCAAATTGCACCATGTGTGATTCAACAGCATTGGCATGCACATTCAGGCTACATACTAAAGGTGCTAATGCTATAAACCCACAAAATGGATACGTTTGGTTACTACGCAACTTATACAAACAGTTGAGAACGAATAATCCCCTACAAAAATTTGATTTTTTCTTTATTATTTTTTTACTTTTATTTATCAGCATTGTTACTTTTCATGCTTTAAGTCAGAGTTTCAGCAGCTTGCAGAACGATATTAGCCTTGTGTTAAGCTAACAATATGCTCACCTAATCGCTCATGTTCAATCGCTAGATTTGCTTGAAGGCTATCTAATAAGCCTAATATGTCTCCAGCTTTAAATACACCGGCTACTTTGAGCGACGCTAAAGCAGGATCTTTTAATTCAAACCGCGTGGCAGTGTAACGACTAACCTCTTGTAATGCTTCACTTAGTGGCTCACCATTAAAGATAAGCATACCTTGTTGCCATGCCAAATCTCGCTGCACATCATCTATGGATAATTGTTTAATTGGTTTAGTAATGCTTTCTTTTATAAGTGCTTTTTCGCCAGAAATAACAATACTCGCCTTAATATTTTTAACCTGTTGTGTTTCATTACTTGCAGTTTGTAACTCAATAAAGTCTTTTGCATTTACTTCAACTGTGGGATCCGTGATCATCACTTTGCCTTCAGTGACAACCAGTTCTAAATCTGACGCTGCATTACGTTGTACGTTAAAAATGGTGCCAAGCGCAGTAAACGATTTATCTCCTGCCATGACAGAAAAAGGCCTTGATGCATCTTTTGCTACATTAAAACGCCCTTCGCCTCGGCTTAAAATTAATTGTCTGCGCCCTTGAGTGTAGGCAACCTCTAACAAACTATTGGTGTTGAGCTGAACTATGGTGCTATCTGGTAAAACATAGGTTGCTTGTTCACCAACTTTTGTACGATAAATTTTACTATATTTAGCCTGATCTTGAGATGATTCAGAATAGTAATTAAGACCAGCAAACATAAATGTAGCTATCAATAAAACGGCAATAACACTGGCTGCCATTGCATAATGTGCAGTTGCAAAAGTAGATTTAGAAGGAACCTGTTTGTGTGGAAACAATGCACTTAATTCATTTAAAACACTTAATTCATCCCACAGCTTTGCTAAGTCAAAAACAGCATCCTGATGTGCTTTGCTTTGTTTAACCCATTTATTGAATTGCTCTTTTTCATTATCAGACAAACCACGATCCATCGCACTGATCCAGCGACTTGCTTGGGATTGTATCAACTCTTTTGACGAAAATTGATGTACATTACTCATTTCCCCACCCTCCTGGTAGCGGCCACATCTGGCTCTACAGTATTCGAATCATGCTCTTGCTGCTGCATATACTGCATAGATTTTAATAAACCTTTGGCAATATGCTTTTCAACGGTACTTTCACTTAAGCACATTTGTGCAGCGATTTCTTTCTGACTCATACCGTATACTTTTTTAAGTATAAAACATTTTCTAACAGGTTGACTAAGTTGTTCTGTCGCACGGCAAAAAAGTAAAAACCGCTCTTTTGATGTGACTTCATCTTCAAGCTGCATCGATTTTAAATTTTGTTGATAGTCATCTGATGCATCTAGTGAGTCGCTGTGTTTATTGTCCCACTTTGCAACGTGATTTAGCGCCAAATTTTTCGCTGTTTTTAGCATATAACTATGCGTATATTTAATATCTTGTTTTAAGTCGGCTTCATAACTTTTAACAAAGGTTTCTTGGACAATATCTTCGACATCATCAGGTAATACAATGCGTGAAACAAACCGCCTTATTTGTGCTGACAGTTCAACAAATGTATTGGTTACTTTGCTCTGTGTCATCCTTAACAGGCCTTTTATAATTATAGTTATGCTAAGACTACGAGTTTTAGCGCTAATTACAAGGCAAATTGTTAAATTATCGTTATTTTTGCTTACGTTTTCTTCATCATATCTGTTTATATCTCTGGGACATCAAATAATGATCTCATAAAGTCATAAAAAACCTCTGTTTTGCGTGTGGTCAAACTATTTTGTGGCCTTAAAAACCAAACGGGAGAGTCATCATCAGCCAAGACCCCCGGTAATACCTCTACTAGTAGACCCGTTTGCAATTCATCTTTGATAGCTAGTTTAGACTTGATCGCAATCCCATGCCCCGCAATGGCTGCTTGCGTCATATTATCGGAATTAGATATCGTAAAACGCGTTTTAGCATTAAAATTAATGACCCTTGCATTATCGTCTATTAATTTAAGTTGTCTTTGCCAAGGTAAACATACCCAAAAATGGGTTTGGAGTTGTTCAAAAGAAGTTGGCATCCCGTACTTTTCAATATAACTGGGGGCGACACACAATATCCGATGGTTATTCACTATTTTACGCGACAGTAAAGCTGAGTCAGTTAATTTACCAACTCTAATTGCAATATCCTGTGCTTCATCTACCACATTGACAAAATTGTCAGAAATAGAAAAGTCTAATTGCAACTCTGGGTATTGCTGCTCAAACTCAATCAATTTAGGCATAACGAATTTTGAGAACACCCAAGGCGGCATTGTTACTCTTAATAAGCCACTTACTGACGAACCTCGTGCGCCAATGCTGTATTCAGCATCATGCAATGCCTCAAGTATACTACCTACTTTGCGATAAAATATTTCACCGGCGGGCGATAATCTAATGCGCCGACTATCTCTAAAAACTAATACTGTTGCTAGTTCACGTTCAAGTTTTGCAAGCCTATGACTAACCGTGGCAGCAGAAAGTCCTTGCGCACTAGCAGCTGCCAGCACACCTTTGTTTTCAACTATTGCAATAAATGTTTCAAGATCACTTACGCTGTACATATGCCCACTTTATATTAATTTGATATTTTCGAATATAGCTTTCAATTTTGCGCTCTTTATTTAATTAATTCAAACACTATACTGGCCTCTCACCGTAAATTGAGGCTTTAATTAACTAATAGTCTCTGAACTTCAATTTTTGTAAAGGGCGTTAAGCGTTATGACTATTTTTAAAAACTTAACCAAACTAAGCTTATCATTAGTAATGTTAGGCCACTTAATCGGAGGAAATGTGATGGCAGCCGATCTTAAACAGCATAAGCCAAAAGTAATTATTTTTGATGTAAATGAAACATTGCTCGACTTAGATTCTATGCGTGGCTCAATTGGTAAAGCCCTTGGCGGGCGAGATGATTTATTGCCAGTTTGGTTTTCAACAATGTTACATCACTCATTGGTCAGTACCGCGATTGGTGATTACCAAGACTTTGGTAAAATTGGTGTTGCATCATTACTTATGGTTGCACAAAACAATGATATTAAAATGAATGCTGAGCAAGCCAAAAACGCTATTGTTACGCCACTACTAAGCTTACCTGCTCATGCTGATGTTAAAGCAAGTTTGCAAGCACTAAAAGATCAAGGCTATAAATTGGTCAGTCTGACTAACTCATCAAACGAAGGCGTAAAGGCCCAATTTGAAAGTGCTGGACTCACTGATTACTTTGAAGCTAGGTACAGTATAGAAGATATAAAAATATATAAACCAGACCTACGTGCTTATGAGTGGGCACTCAAGCAGCTAAATATAAAAGCCGAGGATGCTTTAATGGTTGCTGCACATGGCTGGGATGTTGCTGGTGCAAAAGAAGCCGGTTTACAAACAGCATTTATAGCTCGACCAGGTAAAGCACTTTACCCGCTTGCGCAAGAGCCTGATTACAATGTGGAAAATTTAACGCAGCTAGTAAGCCAGCTCAAGTAACTATAAAGTGACAAATCAAGGGTTGAACTTTATTACAGGTTCACCCTTATTTAATACCTCTGATAAAAAATCTCGACATAACATCAATTAATTGTTCTAACCGAGTTTCATCAAGTGCTGGACGCCACATAATTACCTGCTCCCAATAGCCTAAATCTTTTAAACCGCCATAGAAAATTGAAGCTGCAATATCTGCTGGAATGTCATTCAGTATCCCCGCTTGGTGAGCCTGTTCAAACCACGTTAGTAAGCCTTTTTCACAGTCTAAAAATTGTTCTTCTAATCGCGCGGCTTGCACTTTATCACGCATAGATTCGATAATAACAATTCGTGATAATGTTAAATAATTCTCGTCACCCCCGAGCGACAGGCACACGCGCGCCAATTCTTTTAATTGCTTATCAACACTTACATTTGGTTGATATGGATACTTGTGTAATTGCGAAAACCGCTCCAATAAGAGTGCCACAACATCATCGAACAAAGCATTCTTATTAGGGTAATGTTTATATAAAGTGCGTTTAGAAACGTTCGCACTCTTAGCAATCGCTTCCATTGTAGTACCTAATAAGCCGTATTGTGCAAACTCTTGAATTGCTGCGCAGAGCACATCATTTTGTTTACTATTACCTGATTCCATATCGCCCCCAATATTGAACATGCTAATTTGCTTCAACCATTTCATACGGAATAGTGAAAAAAGTAAACGCAAGTGTATACCTATTTTGAATTTGGGTATACACTTGCGTTTACTGAGTTTAAATATCAATCATTACTATTGGGTAATATCTCACTTTAAGCCATACTCAATTAACTCAAACTTGCTTTAACTTTATACTTATACAATTGGATCTGTGGAGTAACCATGCGTCAGTCTTTCGTACCATCGAAGTTGTCATTATTTTTAATCACTACTGCTTCATTCTTAATTCAAGGGTGTAGTGAAGCCCCGAATACACAGCAACAAGAAGCTATGCCTTCGGCTGCTGTATCAACAATTAAGGCAACAACTGAAGATGCCCCTTTTACAATAGAACTACCTGCCACACTTTCTGGGTCGAAAGAAGTTGAAGTAAGGGCCCGTGTAACGGGGATCTTAGAGTCACGTAATTTTGACGAAGGGCAAACCGTAAAAAAAGATCAATCTTTGTTTACCATTAACTTAGAACCTTATCAATTAGCGGTAGAAAGTGCTCAAGCTGCGTTTGATGGTGCTAATGCTTCGCTTATTCAAGCACAGCGAGATGTTAAGCGCCTAGGTAAACTTCGTGCTGACAAATCAGTATCACAACGTGACTTTGATAACGCAAGTTCTGCACAAGATATTGCTAAAACTAACCTAGCTGCAGCTAAAGTAGCTTTAAAAGAAGCGAAATTGAACCTCGAATACGCCCAAGTAAAAGCCCCAGTTGCAGGCATTATGGGACGAGAATTTGTCTCAGAGGGGACATATGTTGCAGGACCCGATTTGCTATTAACTCAAATTACTCAACTTGATCCCATTCGGTTACGTTTTGGCATCTCTGAACGCGAACAATTAAAAATGCGCCAAGATGTTGAAAAAGGCTCCCTTACATTGCCTAAAGATGGTCACTGGCAAACCAGCATAACATTACAAGATGGCTCGCGTTATGAACAAACTGGTGAAGTGAACTTCTCTGATGTACGCATAAACCCAAATACTGGCACGAGCGAATTGCAAGCCATCATACCCAACCCTGATTTTAAATTACGTCCGGGTCAATTTGTTCGGGTTACGTTACAAGGCGCTGTGCGCAAAAATGCTTTTGTCATTCCACAACGAGCCGTACTTGATAATGGAACCGGTAAGTTTGTCTACCTTGCAGCCAAAAATGAGCAAGGCAACACGGTTGCTCGCCCTGCTCCCGTTGAAGTGGGTGAGTGGATCCAAAAACCTGAAAGCCAAAACAACAAAAACTTTTGGTTAATAAAATCAGGACTTAATGAAGGTGACGAAGTAATCATTGACGGCATGGCGAAAATTTTCTTCCCAGGCATGCCCGTTGCAGTTAATAACACATCTCACAGCGATAACGCTGAATAAGTACAGGGAGTCGTATGTTTTCTCGTTATTTTATAGACAGACCCATTTTTGCGTTTGTTATATCTATCGTTATCGTTTTAGCGGGCCTTGCGGCAATGCGCAGTTTACCTATTGCCCAATATCCTGAAATAGCGCCTCCAGTTGTACAAGTTACAGCTGCTTACCCTGGCGCTTCAGCTGAGGTACTTGAACAAACTGTGGCTGCACCGATTGAAAATGCAATTACTGGTGTTGAAGGCATGATGTATATGGCATCTACTTCAACCAGCTCGGGTGCCACAACCATTGAGATCACATTTGAAATAGGGACTGATATCGATCAAGCCGCAGTCAATGTGAATAACCGAGTAAAGCAGGTTGAAGCACGTTTACCTGAAGAAACTCGTCGCCAAGGTGTTGTTGTGCAAAAAGGCTCCTCAAGCTTTCTGCAAGTTCATGCTTTTTATTCACCCGACGGCAGCCGTGATAGCTTATGGACGTCTAATTACGTTACATTAAATATACTTGATCGAATCAAACGTATTCCTGGCACCACCAGCGTACAAATATTTGGTGCTAAGGATTACGCCATGCGTATCTGGCTGCGTCCAGATGTGATGAGCCAATTAGGTGTAACAGTTGAAGAAGTCGCTGCTGCAATTCGTAGCCAAAACTCTCAGTATGCAGCAGGTAAGATTGGCGCTACACCAACCTCTCAGTCCGCACAAGAGCTTGTTTACAGCGTAACAGCACAAGGTCGTTTATCAGAGCCTGAACAGTTTGAAGAAATTATTATTCGCTCAAACATAGATGGCAGTAGTTTGCGTTTAAAAGACATAGCTCGCATCGAACTTGGCTCTAAAGATTATAATTTTAGTGGCACAATCAATGGTAAAGAGGCTGTGCTACTGGGCATATTTTTACAACCTGGTGCAAATGCATTGGATGTAGCCGCCGAAGTAAACGGTGTACTTGCTGAAATTAAGCAACAATTCCCAACCGGACTGGCACACTTAAATTCATACGATACCACTCGCTTTGTTGAAGTTTCTATTCGCGAAGTTGTCATCACACTCATTGAGGCCATGATACTTGTATTTTTAGTGGTGTATTTATTTTTACAAAATTGGCGCGCAACGCTTATCCCTACCTTGGCGGTGCCCGTATCTTTACTAGGCACGTTTGCTGGCATGTACATGCTGGGCTACTCAATTAACTCGTTGACACTGTTTGGTATGGTGTTATCTATTGGTATTGTTGTGGATGATGCGATAGTTGTGCTCGAAAACGTCGAACGTATCATGCATGAAGAGCATGTAAGCGCACATGAAGCAGCCATTAAAGCGATGAAGGAAGTATCAGGCCCTGTTGTTGCCATTGTATTGGTGCTTTGCTCAGTATTTGTTCCCATTGCATTTTTAGGTGGCCTAACAGGTGAGCTGTTCCGTCAGTTTGCAATCACCATTTCAATTGCGGTGAGTTTATCTGGTGTTGTAGCACTAACAATGACCCCTGCTCTTTGTGTGCTTATTTTAAAACAAGAACATAAACAAACAGCTCGCTTCTTTTTATGGTTTAACCGAGTCTTTACTCAAATAACCAGTAAGTATGTTGGCACTGTTGGCTTTATGGTTCGTCGCGGCGCGCTTGGACTTGTGCTTATGATAGGCATGGTATCTATCACCATTGGCTTATGGAAAAATACGCCAAGTTCACTCGTCCCAGATGAGGACCAAGGTTATTATATTTCGGCTATTTTCTTACCTGATGGTTCTTCTCTAGAACGCACAGAGGAAGTTGTAGAGCAAGTTATTGCAGCTGTGCAGTCCAATCCTGCTAATGAAAATGTGGTGGCTTTTACTGGTTTTGATTTTATTGGTGGTGGATATAAAAATAGCGCTGCAACCTTGTTTGTAACGCAAAAGCACTGGGATGAGCGTGAAATAGATACGAAAAGCTTAGTGAATGAGTTATTTATGAAAACAGCTCATATTAATGAAGCATTAGTACTGGCTTTTAACCCTCCTGCTATTTTTGGCTTAGGAAACACCGGTGGTTTTGAGTTTTATATTCAAAACAAAGGCGCTGGTGGTCCCGAAAAACTGCAACAAGCCATGGGATTAATGATGGCTGAAGCACAGAAGAGCCCTATTCTAAGTGGTTTACAGACACTTTGGCGCCCTAATGCGCCACAACTAAAAGTAGATGTTGACCGTGAACAAGCCCGTGCCATGGGCATTGAAATTGACGATGCTTTCACAGCCCTTGCCGGTACATTAGGCACCTACTACGTTAATGACTTCAATAAATTTGGACGAGCATGGCAAGTACTTATGTCTGCTGAAGCTGAATTTAGAATGAAACCTGACGACATCGGCCGCATTTATGTAAAAAACAGCCAAGGTACTATGGTCCCCATGTCTGCGTTTACTAATATAGAATTTAGCCGCGGCCCTGAAAGCTTAAACCGTTATAACAACCTTTCTGCGGTTAAGTTACTGGGTAATGCAGCTCCAGGCTACAGCTCTGGGCAAGCGATTGCCGAAGTTGAGCGTATTGCAAAAGCTGTGCTTCCGCCAGACATGACATACGACTGGACTGGTTCGGCATATCAAGAAAAGCGCAGCTCAGGCACAACCGGCCTCGCACTTGGGCTCGCCGTGATTATGGTATTTTTGATTCTTGCAGCGCTTTATGAACGCTGGTCATTACCTTTATCTGTAATGCTGGCGCTACCATTTGGTACCTTTGGTGCACTTGTGTCTATTTGGTTAGTAGGTATGACAAACGATGTCTATTTCCAAATCGGTTTAGTTACTTTACTTGGTCTTGCGAGTAAAAATGCCATATTGATCGTTGAATATGCCTTAATGAAACATCAGCAAGGCTGGAGCGCAAGCGCTGCCGCACTTGAGGCAGCCCGATTAAGATTCAGACCCATCATTATGACTTCGCTGGCATTCATATTAGGCGTTGTGCCGTTAGTGCTAAGTTCGGGTGCAGGTGCAGGTGCGCGTCACAGCGTTGGCACCGGTGTTATGGGTGGCATGATGGCTGCAACATTCTTAGCCGTATTCTTTGTGCCCTTGTTTTTCTATTGGCTTACCGAACGTAAACTCAGTGAAAAACGCTCTCGTAATGAATTAGCAAATGAAATTTCTGAGCATCACAAACGTGAAAATGTGGATACGATAGAGGGTAATTTATAACCTCTAGAATATAAAAAATTAAGGGCAAACATAGGTTTGCCCTTTTTTATTAAAATTTCATCACTAGTAATTTTCGCGTGGCAGCGCTACTATTAGTAAATGCGCGCTGTGGAGTCTAATGATGAATAATGAAAAGTTAACTGAGTTTGAGCAGTACTTTCAAATTGCTGAGAGTAATAGAGTCAATCTTTTTGCCATTGAAAAACACAATGTGCCACAAAGCCCTGCTCAGCTAGAAGCTGATATTCCCCCGTTATTCAAACTTGCTAACGAAGTGAGTGAACTTGAGCAAAGCTCTTTAAGACCTTTACGTAATTTAGGCGATATAGCACAAGAACTCGCCGTATTTTTGCAAGCTCAGTCACGTAAAATAGACTTGATCATGAGCCATATTTTAGCTTCAGAGCAACCTGAAGATAATGCCCTTTACTGTGATAGTTACGGTGGAGGTGGTGTAAAGTTAACATCAAGCCAAGTCTATTCATTAGGCCAAGCGTTTAGAACAAAACTATTTTTGCAACACGAAGCCTCTGCGGTTTATTGTTACACTGAAGTGGTTGCTATTGATAAGCTAGATGATGAACATTACCAGTATACGCTGCTTTTTATAGCAATTCGTGATTCAGACCAAGAACTTGTCGTAAGAGCTAGTTTACACGCTCAAACTAGACAGCTGAAAAAACGACAACAACTGCAATCAGACAAACCAAGTAATGAACACGAAAACAAGCCTGACTAATCACTTATAAAAGCTGACATCTGTGCTTGAAATGCTAAACTAGACGCACCTTAATTTGTTTATTAACTTCATGAACTTTAGACTTTTACCCGAATGGGCTGAGCAAGATGCTGTGATGCTTACTTGGCCTCACCAAGATACTGATTGGCGTGATAATTTAAGCGCTGTAGAGCCTGTTTACATATCCCTTTGCAAACATATATGCAAGCGACAACAGGTTGTTATAGTTGCACATAACAATGCATTGCAAACACATATAAGCCAACTATTAACCAGTAATGAGATTGATATTGCTCGGGTGCACTTTGTGCTCACCCCTTGTAATGACACTTGGGCACGCGACCATGGCCCATTGACCTGTGCAAACACACAGGATGCAAGCCAATTAGCTATTCTTGATTACACCTTCAATGGCTGGGGTAACAAGTTTGAAAGCACCCTTGATAATCAAATTAACAAAGTACTTGTTAACCAGCTTGCTGCTCCTGCAAATCAATACCAAAAAATTGATTTAGTATTAGAAGGCGGCGGCGTTGAAATAAACGAGCATGGTGTACTGCTTACCACCCGCGAGTGTTTACTTAATCCAAACCGTAACCCAACCCTGACAAAACCACAGATTGAAACACAATTGCAGCTGCAATTAGGGGCAAGTTCGTTTTTATGGGTTGACCATGGTTATTTAGCCGGTGATGATACTGACAGCCATATTGATACCCTTGTACGCTTTGCACCTAACAATACCCTAGTTTATGTAAAGTGTGATGACACAACAGATGAGCATTTTGACGCGCTTGATAAGATGCAAATACAGTTGAAAGATTTTCAAACGCCATCAGGTCACCCTTATACCTTGATTGATTTACCTTGGCCAAAAGCGGTGTATAACAACGATGGCGATAGGCTGCCAGCAACCTACGCAAACTATTTAATTATCAATGATGCCGTATTAGTACCCACTTACAATGATGAAAACGATACTAAAGCACTTGCACAAATTCAGCGTGCCTACCCTGAGCACTCAATTATTGGGGTAAATTGTTTGCCTATTATTCATCAGTTTGGCAGCTTACATTGCATTACCATGCAGTTACCTCGCGGATTTTTAGTTGGAGCACCATAATGACGTCGTCAAATAAATTAACGGTTGCCTTAGTGCAGCAAAGCAATACTGATAACGCCGAGCAAAACATGGCAAAATCAATTGCAGCTATACGTAACGCTGCCAACCAAGGTGCTCAACTTGTGGTACTTCAAGAGCTTCACCGCAGCCTCTACTTTTGCCAAACCGAAGACGTTGATGTTTTTGATTTAGCTGAAACTATCCCGGGGCCAAGTAGTGACGCATTGGGTAAATTAGCAAATGAGCTAAACATCGTCATAGTGGCTTCATTATTTGAAAAACGCGCCACAGGTCTTTATCACAATACCGCAATTGTGCTGGAAAAAGACGGCTCGATTGCAGGTAAATATCGCAAAATGCACATCCCTGATGACCCGGGGTTTTATGAAAAGTTTTACTTTACCCCAGGCGATTTAGGCTTTGAACCTATTCAAACCTCAGTAGGTAAGTTAGGCGTATTAGTGTGCTGGGATCAATGGTTCCCAGAAGCTGCCCGCTTGATGGCGATGGCGGGTGCTGAGTTACTAATTTACCCAACCGCGATTGGTTGGGACCCACGTGACGATAACGACGAAAAAACACGACAAAAAGATGCATGGGTTATTTCGCAACGTGCTCACGCTGTCGCAAATGGCGTGCCCGTTATAAGTGCAAACCGCGTAGGCCATGAAACTGACCCAAGCGAGCAAAGTGACGGTATTCAATTTTGGGGCAATTCATTTATAGCAGGCCCTCAAGGTGAAATGCTCAGCGAAGCAAATAATACTGACGAGCAAATTTTAGTGGTGGAACTTGATCAAAAACGTTCAGAGAACGTAAGACGTATATGGCCTTATTTACGTGATCGCCGAATTGATCACTATCAAGACCTCACTAAAATTTACCGCGATTAGAATAAATTAGCGCCTCAGTTGAGGCGCATTTAAGGAGTAATAAATGGCGTTTGCGCAATGGGCAGCCTTGCCTTGGGTAAAATCTCAAAAAGATAAAATTCAATGGGGGCAACTCACCGGTAGTGGTTTAAGTATCGCTATTGCACAAGGGGTGAAACAACAAGACAGCTTAGTGCTAATTGTCACTCCTGATACACCCAGTGCGCTGCGCTTAGAGACAGAACTTGATTATTTATTACCTAATCACCCGGTGATGGTATTTCCTGATTGGGAAACCCTGCCATATGATCACTTTTCGCCACACCAAGATATAATTTCGTCACGATTAGCGACCCTAAATACACTAAAAAAAGAGCAACAAAGCGTATTAATTGTACCTGTATCTACGTTGATGCTACGCACGGCCCCGGCCTCGTTTATTTATGGCTCTACACTTAACTTTAAAGTAGGCGATACATTAGATACCCATAGTTTGCGTAATAACCTAGAGCAAGCGGGTTATTTACATGTTCAGCAAGTTATGGAGCATGGTGAATACGCTATTCGAGGCTCAATTGTTGACTTATACCCTATGGGTAGCCCACATCCATTTAGGTTAGATTTTTTTGACGACGAGCTCGACTCTATTCGCCTGTTTGATGTTGAAACTCAACGTTCTGACGAGAAAGTAGATAAAATAGAGTTACTCCCTGCCCATGAGTTTCCAACCAATGAAAGTGACATTGAACGCTTTAGAATAAACTACCGCGAAAAGTTTGGCGCCAGCGCAGAGCAAGACTCTGTGTATATGCAAGTCACTAAAGGAAACTGGCCTGCGGGTATTGAGTATTATATGCCGCTGTTTTTTGAGCAGCTTGCAACCATATTTGAATACCTACCTGATACCACAACGGTCATGCAATATGGTGATTTAGAGCATGCTGCCGATCAATTTTGGCATGATGTTAATGTTCGCTATGAAAACCGCCGAGTCGACCCGCTTAGACCCCTTCTCGAACCAACTGAGCTTTATCAACCGCTCAATGAGCTGTTTTCAAACTTAGGTAACTTTGCCCGTATACGCTTAAGCCAAGCTAAATTACCCACCAAAGCAGGGAATAAAAATTTAGCAATAGGCGAACTGCCAGCCGTTCGAATTGATCATAAACAACATGAACCGTATCAAGCATTTATTGAATATATAGCGGCACAAAAAAAACAAAAAGGCCGTGTACTGATCTCGGTAGAGTCTGACGGGCGACGTGAGTCTTTGCTTGCATTACTAAAACCCAGTGGCTTAAAACTCAAAGAGTTTGATTCGTTTGATGACTTTACTGCTAGCAAGAGCGATGTCGGTTTAATTGTTAGTCCGCTTGAGCAAAGTGTACTATTAAGTGCAAAGCCCGCGCTTAGTATTATCACCGAACAAGAATTACTGGGAATTAAAGTATCCCAGCGCCGTCGCCGAAAGCATAAATACGAAGCAAGCCAAGATGCGCTGATCCGAAACTTAGCTGAGCTTAAAGTAGGCCAACCTATCGTGCATTTAGATCACGGTGTTGGCCGTTACCAAGGGCTACAAACTATTGATGCTGCGGGACTCGTCACTGAGTTTGTAACCATCACCTATGCAGGTGAAGCGAAGCTTTATGTGCCGGTATCTGCCCTACACATGTTAAGCCGTTATTCTGGTGGCGAAGAAGCCACAGCGCCGCTGCATAAACTAGGCTCAGATGCTTGGGAGAAAGCAAAAAAACGTGCCGCTGAAAAAGTTCGTGATGTCGCTGCAGAGCTGCTTGATATTTATGCTCAGCGCCAAGCAAAACCAGGCAACGCGTTTGCTCTCGATGGCAGTGCATACCGCGCGTTTAGTGATGGTTTTCCATTCGAAGAAACCGACGATCAACGCAATGCCATTGAAGCCGTGCTTGGTGATATGCAAAGCAAACACGCCATGGATAGACTGGTGTGTGGTGATGTGGGCTTTGGTAAAACAGAAGTCGCTATGCGCGCCGCGTTCATTGCCGTAAACGACAATAAACAAGTGGCTGTATTAGTGCCCACTACCCTACTTGCCCAACAACACTTTGAAAACTTCAAAGATCGTTTTGCTGATTTCCCTATTGAAGTCGGTGTGCTTTCACGCTTCAATTCGCCTAAAGAGCAAAAAGACACACTTGAAAAGATGGCTGAAGGTAAACTCGATATTGTCATTGGTACGCACAAATTAATACAACAAGATATTAATTTTAGAGATTTAGGCCTACTTATTGTTGATGAAGAACACCGTTTTGGGGTTCGTCAAAAAGAAAAGATAAAATCATTACGCGCCGATGTCGATATTTTAACGCTTACCGCAACGCCAATTCCACGAACATTAAATATGGCAATGAGTGGCATGCGTGACTTATCAATTATCGCCACTCCACCAGCTAAACGCCTTGCAGTAAAAACCTTTGTTCGTCAGCGCGATGCAGAACTTATTCGCGAAGCTGTACTACGTGAAATAAAACGTGGTGGCCAAGTCTACTTTTTGCACAATAATGTAGAAACCATTGACCGCGTGGCTCAAGAGATCAGTGAGTGGGTGCCTGAAGCGAGCGTTGCATCAGCCCACGGTCAAATGCGCGAGCGTGAACTCGAACAGTTAATGAGTGAGTTTTACCATCAAAAATACAACGTATTAGTCTGTACCACCATCATCGAGACCGGTATTGATATACCAACTGCCAATACCATCATCATGGACCGAGCAGATAAGTTAGGCCTTGCCCAGCTTCATCAGCTGCGTGGTCGTGTGGGTCGTAGCCATCATCAAGCGTACGCATATTTATTAACTGGTCACCCTAAGTCGCTTTCAAAAGATGCCGTTAAACGCTTAGAGGCTATTGAATCGCTTGAGGATTTAGGTGCTGGATTTGCATTAGCGACTCACGATTTAGAAATACGTGGTGCGGGTGAATTACTCGGTGATGATCAATCCGGACAAATGCAAACCATTGGCTTTAATTTATACATGGAAATGCTTGAGCAAGCCGTGCAATCTCTGCGCGAAGGTAAAGAGCCGACGCTTGATAACTTATTACAACAGCAAAGCGAGGTCGATTTAAAACTCGCCGCATTATTACCTGATGATTATATTCATGATGTAAACGCCCGCTTAGGTATTTACAAACGTATTGCAAGCTGTGCTACTGTAGATGACATGGATGAGCTTCAAGTCGAGTTAATTGACCGCTTTGGTTTACTACCTGATGCCACTAAAAACCTATTTAGCTTGCAGCAACTTAAACAAAAAGCCAGTGAATTAGGTATTAAAAAGATTGAAGCCAACCCCAAAGGTGGTTACTTTGAGTTTACCCAAGATACAAAGGTTAACCCAAGCTTCATAATTGGTTTGATACAAAGTGCACCCCATGTGTACAAAATGGATGGCGCAAATAAACTGCGCTTTGCGATCAGCGAGGCAAATGCCCGTGAACGCTTAAAAATGGTCACTGCAATGATTGCAGATTTCTCTAAAAAGGTTAGCCATTAATGTTGTTTAAAAAATCATTATTAATTTTATGTTGTATATTTAGCAGCACAGCGTTCGCAGAGCGATGGTTTGAAGTGGAGGTGCTGATTTTTGAGCAGCGGCCTGCCCCATTTCTACAAGAAGACTTTAGCTTAAAAAAACAGCCTATCAAGGCAAAAAACCCCGTTGACTTACTGACACCTTGGTACGTTGCGCAAGCTAAAACAGAATGTATTGATGGCGATACGCGCTTTAACTCCACATCATTAACTGACTCTGTTATTGGGGCCAGACGCTCTAATTTATGTGATGATACGATTGATTACGTTAACAGTTACGACACTTTGCCTTTGACCCCTAATGCAGAGACAAAAGATGATATGCTGAATACTTACCTGCTCAGCCCTGAGCAATTACAGTTTGTAGATCAACAGCGCGAACTTGTTCGTAAGGGGCTTAAACCTATTTTACACACAGGGTGGCGGTTTAAAGGTGTAAGGAAATCTCGTTCACAAAGCATTAAACTGTATGGTGGCAAACACCTTCAAACAAAACCAATAGCTGCTGACACTCGTTTTAATGATAGCTTTATCAGCGCTATTAACCCTTCATCTCAGTCACTTATGCCCGTAGCGCAAGACACACCAGAAAAGTGGCAATTAGAAGGGTTTTTCAATATTTACTTACGCCACTATCTGTATATTAATACTGAATTTGATTTTAGTGAAAAGCTAGAAAATGGCGAGCTTCAAAGCGCACGTTTTGCACAGTTCAAACGCGTGATCAGTGGTGAAGTTCATTATTTTGACCACCCGAAAATGGGTATGATTGTACAAATAAGAAAATTTAAACATTAGAAGGAACGTTACCATGAAAAAAATACTAATCATTGCAGCAACTTTATCGCTAGCAGCTTGCTCAAAAGTGAGCCTTGAGAACTACGAAAAGATCTCTATCGGCATGGACAAGACACAAGTTGAAGCTATTTTAGGAAGTGCAGATAACTGCGTAGAAAAAACACTTCACACGAATTGTGTTTGGGGAGATGAAACAAAAAATATTGAAATCACGTTAGTCTCTGACAAGGTATCGTTATATAGCAAAACAGGCTTAGAAAAATAACCCGAATCAGCACTGGTTTATTAAAGCTGAATAAAAATATATGGTAGTTTGATTTCTACCATATATTTTCATAATTGAACGTTATTCTTTTTTACTTGAAATGAGTTCTATATTTACGATTTTACTGCGATTCAAGGTTATTTTATAGCGTTGATGTGTAGTTTGTTCTTGGCTTTGATACACCACAACAACATTTAACTGGTAACGGCGTTCAACACTTTGTTTTGAAATTTTACTACTATCTAAATGATAAAGCTTTCCTTCGCCTTTTTTCAAATAACGCGTAAATGGTGCAAGGCTAAAACGCAGTGTTTGCTGCAACGTATCGTAGCCTGGCAAAAACTCTTTTGCACCAACACGCGTCTCACTAGCAAAATGAAACCACTGCGCGGCCAATCTATTTTGTTGCCTACGTTTTGAAAAGATATTACGAACACCCTGTGGAATACGTTTAAACCGCGTATATTCAAGCCATATATACTGCGTAGCAATTTTATCTTTTGTGACACTGTTTCTAAACTGAAAGCGCCACTTTGGCCGGCCTTTTACAATGGTTCGCCAGATCACACGCGTTATATCCTCTTTGAAAATTTCACGCATACCGTAGATCGCGCCAAGAATAATCACTAATGTCGCTGTTATTTCAGTAAAGTTACTTCGCGCATTTAAAACTACAACCATCACGAACGCCATGATCACGGCAGTAACAGAGCCTTTTACAAGTCGCTTTAAATAGCTATTTAAATGTCGTGTATGACGATTAAGTACAACCCCGTGTTCAATAAGTCGCTGCAATAAACGCATCTTGTTTGTGATTCTGTTGGCGTCTTGTAAGGTAGATTCAGAGTTATATTGATGTTCTTGCCTGTATGCTTGCTCTGCTTTGCAAAAGTTCAATAAGTCACTGCGCTCTTTAGCATGATCACTACTTCTAGGACCTTCGTCGAGTAACTTTAAAAATGATTGTTCAATTTGCCAGCTCAAATAATTATCTGCATTGGTATAAAATGACACCAGTTTTTCATTATCGGGTGTATAACGGCGCAGTTTTTTTAATAGCCCTTTACTCTGCTCAGCTAATTCAGTAGCGCGAATATAAAAAGCATCTTTGTCTGTTATTTTAAGTGCATCTTTCACATCGGTATCTATCGCAAGCCTAACTTGATAGCAATAAAGGTTGAGGTTTTGACGGTAATCTTGTTGCTCACCTTTATTTTTACTCACAAAGCGGCTTCGTACTAAAGGCAGGTGAATATTTTTAGCGTTATAAGCTAAATGAGACTTAAAATGGTTGTTGAAATACGCTTCTTCGCTGAGGGTTTGCGGGTTGATACCCATTTCGTTGGGAATAGAAAAATACAAGTCAATACGTTGTTCTGAGCGCGGGCTTAGCTCGGGTTCTATAATAAAGGATAAATTTTCATCCTGTTTTAACAATCAGTTCTCCTAATGAATTATTTATATATATTAGTTTACTGTCACATTTTATTTAGTTCAATAAAAAAGACCCAGTAAACTGGGCCTTTTAAGAGTCAAACGGTTTTACTGATTAGAATTTAACATTCACGCCAGCAAAGAAACGACGACCAAGTACATCGTATGTGTACGGGTCAGTGTTAGAATCGTTATTACCTGTGTAGTAAGGCGGTTGCTTATCAAACAAGTTGTTAATACCCGCTGTTAATGAAACTGTATCATTAACTAAGTATGATCCACTCACATCATGATAAATCACAGTTGGTGTAGTCGGTGCGTAGCACGAATCTTCTTTACCAATACATGAGTAGCTGTCCATACCTGCAATGTAACGCGCTTGATACTGAGCATCCCAGTTATCACCAGCAACATTAATTGTTAGGTTAGATTTAAACTCAGCATAACCACCTGAACCAGATGTGATAACACCTGCGTAATCAACTGGGTCGCCAGTTACTTCAACTACATATTCGTCAAGATACGTTGTGTCTAAACCAGCCTTCCAGTTAAGACCTGCAGCTTCAAATGAGTAGCTAAGGTTTAAATCAACACCTGAAGTTTTCTCTGAACCAATATTTTGTAATTGATTATTAAAAGTAATACGACCTGTAGAATCAAGTTTTACATTACTTGATTTACATAGTGCAGACTCTTTATTACTTGCGGCAACTAAACACTGATCAACAATGTATTGATTATCAACGGTTGCAATCGCATTTTCGATTTCGATATCGTAGTAATCAAGCGTCATGCTGAAGCCTTCAAACCACTGCGGTTCGTATACGATACCAGCAGTTAAAGTATCAGCTTCTTCTGGCGTTAATTGGTTATTACCACCTACTGTCACTTCTGCTTGGTCCTGTGCACCTGGGAACTCTACTTGTTCGAAAGAAGGTGAATTACCAGAATATAACTCAGATACTGTTGGTGCACGGAATGCTGTTGAAACAACACTACGTAACATTAACTCGTCGTTTACTTTCCAAGTAAGGCCTAATTTCCACGTTTCGTCTGAACCAAAAGTGCTGTAATCAAAGGCACGAATTGCAGCGCTTAATTCAACGTTTTGTGCAAGTGGTGCATCAGCTAATAATGGTAAAGCAAACTCTACATATGCTTCATTTACATCAAAGCCACCCGCTGTTGGCTCAACCATAGGGTCATTTGCAAGACCTTGTGCTGTCAATGAATCCGGCGTAAACCACGCTTTTTCTTGACGGCGCTCAATACCTGCTGCAAATGCTGCATAGCCCGCAGGTAGTTCAAACATTTCGCCCGATACTGACGCTGCTAAAATAAATAGCTGGCTGCCGCCATTGTTAACTTCGGTGTAAACATTGCGACGGAAGTCTTCGCTTGTCCATGCAGCTTGATCAAGTGGATTAAATGTTCCTACTACATCATTTTCATCGTTTGTGTACATGATGCTATCACCAATAGCACCCATATTGTGAAGGTTGCTTAACTTGTCGACAGAATCGTTACGGCCAAAGTTTGCAGACACATCCCAGAAATAATCGCCAGCATAACCATCAGCACCGATTACAGCACGAACAGTATCAACTGATTGTTCGAAATAACGCGCGCCAGTGTCTGACATGCGACGGCCATAGAAAATATCATCGCCGTATTTATAATTTGCAGTTTGCGTTAGGTATTTACCATCGGCATCTTTATCAGCATAACCATCACCGTCTGCATCAACTTTACTTGTGTAAGTTTGATCAAGTAATGAATCGCCCATTGACTTGTCATACTTAAAGCCGAACCATACTGGTTGTGGCGCCATTTGCTGTTGCGACCAACGTTTAGTATAAGTAAATTCAGTAAACACGCGCGTTTCATCGCTGATTTCGTATGTAGCTAAACCCGTTAGGTTTAAACGCTCCATCGGCGTATATAGGTAGCTTGAAGGTGCAAAGTTAAAACGGTCAGCATCTGTAAATGGGTGTAAGCCGCCTAAACCACTTAAACCATTATCACCTTGTGCTAAACCAACGCTAACTTCTTTACCATCATCGTCAAGCGCTTTTGTTGTACTGTCTTGCCAAATGTGGCCACCCTCTGAATACACAGAGCCGCCATTACAGTTTAAACCGTTCGCACCTTCAGCAATTGGGCACTTAGAGAAATCACGGTCAGCTTGAGACGCTTCACCACGATCAGTATATTGCATACCAACAACGATATTACCTTTGTCGAAGCTAGTACCTACTGTGAAATCAAATGACGTTTCTGTTGCATCACCTTCACCAGTGATTGCAGAGTTCACATTCATGTCCAAGCCTTCGAAATCATCTTTTAAGATGATGTTCACAACACCTGCAACAGCATCAGTACCATAAACAGCAGACGCGCCATCTTTTAATACTTCAACCGATTTAATCATTGAAACTGGGATTGTATTCAAGTCAACAGTTG
Organism: Pseudoalteromonas sp. 3D05; assembly: GCF_002723455.1. Lineage (GTDB taxonomy): Bacteria > Pseudomonadota > Gammaproteobacteria > Enterobacterales > Alteromonadaceae > Pseudoalteromonas. The sequence continues at coordinate 354,593 of NZ_PDUS01000002.1, forward strand.
ATGCTGCACCTGTACCTGATGCAATCATACGGCGACCATTTACAAGTACTAATGTACGGTTAGCACCAAGACCACGAAGGTCGATTCGTGCATTACCACCTGAACCATTATTAACGCCAGGGTTAGTCATCGCACCGCCAGTGGCAGTCATTTTTTGAAGCACGCTGTCGATGCTCGTAGCGCCCATTGCTTTGATATCATCAGCGCCAATAAGTGTAACTGGGCTAGCGTTTTCCATATCAGAACGCTTAATGCGAGAACCCGTTACTTGGATTTTTTCAATTGACTGAGCTGCTTCGTCTGCAGCAATAACACTTGTTGAGAACATAGGAATTGCTGAAACAACAGCTAAACCAAGAATTGATTTTTTCATGTTAAACCCTACTTGTTGGAAAAAGTACCCTTATCAGGTAATACCGCTCGATATTGTTAGAATGACGAGTCAGCGGGGGGCAACTTAGGCTGAGTTAACTGAACGAAAACTGAATGCAGGAGCAGCATTTACACACCTTGATTTTCACCGACCTTTAAAGGGTACATAAGTTAATTGATGTTTCATTGTTAACACGATAAAACAACTTAATTTCAATTAGATATGAAATTCAAACCACAGTAAAAAAACGAATGAAATCAAATGAGCAGAGTTTGTAATCGAATGTAATCAATGGTTATAAATACCTGAATTAGAAAAATTCACATCTTGATCACACAGTTTTATAGAAACCGTAAAACTCACTGTTAATTACTAACCATAATTATGCAGAATCAGTGAGTAAATAAGCATCGCAATTGAGTAAGTGGTTAAAAATAGACTAAATTTATAGCTAAATTAAATAATGTACGCAGAAAATAAAGAGGTGGAACAATAAATGATTAGGGTCTGTTAACTTTTGCGGATTAAAATTCGTTCAAACTAGGCGCGATTTAATCGCGGCGCGAGATTTGTAATCTAGTGGGCTAAGTTAAAATCGAGCAAAGCTACCGCATCTTGCTCACACCCCTTACCACCATCCATGTAGGCAACAAAGAGTAAAGCGCTCCTAGCCGGACCCTACTGTTTGACGATGAAATTATAAGAAATTTGGGAGTTATTACCTTGCTGATCTTTTAACTCTATGGATAGTTTCCATTCCATATTTTTTTCAGAACAAACGCCTACCATAGTAGTGGCACGAAATTTACCTGCTACTGATTCGAAAAAAACAGGGATATATCCCATATACATAGTCACACCTTCAAGCTTGGCACGTTTAACTTGCAAGCCTTCAGGTAATGATAAGTTTATATCAAAAGGCGTTTCTGGCGAGACTGTCGACTCTGATAACCACACTTTTATTTGTTGATCATAAGTGCATGGTTCATTTGAAAGGCAACTTGCGACTGTTGCCTGCTCTTCTATACTTGTCTCTTGAGGCTTGCATGCAGTCAGGCTAATAACTGAAATTAAAAGCAGTGATCTTTTTTTAAATTGCATCGTAACTCCTATTGTATAGACAAGAGATACTAATAAGCACATCGGTAAAAGACAACAACTGAAGGGTAATTACCCTCATAAGATTAAAAAGTATGTCAAAAAATAATCAACAACATGATAAAAATTGATTGATGTCATAATTTTATGCAATTGACCTATCTTTTTTAGGCCAAAAATTTTATCATTTCCCCCGCAAAAATAAGGGTTTCTCGAGTTTGTTTTCTGAAGCAGTCAACGCATTGAAGGTTTTAGGTAACACACTTGTGGAGTAATAGTAGGCCCCACTTTTTTAAAGTGGGTAATTCATTTCTAAACGCATATATTGCAGCGGAAGCCAGAAAATGAGCCAAACAGTAGCATCACAAACTGAGTACAACTATAAAGTTGTACGCCAATTCGCTATTATGACAGTGATTTGGGGCATCGTTGGCATGGGTATTGGGGTTCTGATTGCTGCCCAATTAGCTTGGCCAGCACTTAACTTTGATACACCATGGTTAACATACTCTCGACTTCGTCCGTTACATACGAACGCAGTTATTTTCGCATTTGGTACCAGTGCACTTTTCGCAACATCTTACTATGTTGTGCAACGTACTTGTCAAACGCGCCTTCTTTCAGACAAATTAGCCGCCTTTACCTTTTGGGGTTGGCAATTAGTTATTGTCCTTGCAGCTATCACATTACCTTTAGGTATTACTAGCTCTAAAGAATATGCAGAGCTTGAATGGCCAATCGACATATTAATTGCGGTTGTATGGGTAACCTACGCTGTCGTATTTATGGGAACTATCGCGAAGCGTAAAGTATCACATATCTATGTTGCAAACTGGTTCTATGCCGGCTTCATTATTACTGTTGCAGTATTGCACATCGTAAACAGTATGGCTGTTCCAGTATCACTCACTAAATCATATTCAATCTATGCAGGCGCTGTAGATGCAATGGTTCAATGGTGGTACGGTCACAACGCTGTAGGCTTCTTATTGACTGCTGGTTTCCTTGGTATGATGTATTACTTTGTACCAAAACAAGCGGGTCGTCCGGTTTATTCTTACCGTTTATCAGTTGTTCACTTTTGGGCGCTTGTTTCTTTATATATTTGGGCTGGTCCTCACCACTTACACTACACTGCACTTCCAGATTGGACGCAAAGTTTAGGTATGGTGATGTCTATTATCTTATTCGTGCCTTCTTGGGGTGGTATGATCAACGGTATCATGACCCTGTCTGGTGCATGGCATAAGCTTAGAACTGACCCTGTACTTCGTTTCTTAGTTGTTTCACTTTCTTTCTACGGTATGTCTACCTTTGAAGGACCGATGATGGCAATTAAATCTGTAAATGCATTATCTCACTACACTGATTGGACTGTAGGTCACGTTCACTCTGGTGCACTCGGTTGGGTTGCTATGATTTCAATTGGTGCTATTTATCACCTTATTCCTGCATTGTTCTCACAAGGTCGTATGTACAGTGTGAAACTTGTAAATACGCATTTCTGGTTACATACCGTGGGTGTTGTACTTTACATCGTAGCAATGTGGATTTCAGGTGTAATGCAAGGTCTAATGTGGCGCGCAGTTAACTCTGACGGTACATTGATGTACAGCTTTGTTCAGTCACTACAAGCATCTTATCCTTTCTATGTTATGCGCTTCCTAGGCGGTGTATTCATCGTAGCGGGTATGTTGGTTATGGCTTATAACGTTTACCGTACAATTACAGCGAAAAATGATTCGTTGAAATTAGACGCGCAAGCACAGTTAGCATAACGGAGCGAGATGATGAGCAATAATAATTCACAAAACAAACATGAAATAGTTGAAAAGAATATTGGCCTGATGGCTATCTTGACTGTTTTTGCTATCAGTTTTGGTGCATTGGTTGAGATCACTCCGCTAATGTTCCAAGACGATACAACGAAACCTGTTGATGGGTTACGTCCACTAAACGCACTTGAAATGGAAGGCCGTGATATTTACGTTCGTGAAGGTTGTTACAACTGTCACTCGCAAATGATTCGCCCATTCCGTGACGAAGTTGAGCGTTATGGTCACTATTCTGTTGCAGGTGAATCAGTATGGGATCACCCATTCCAATGGGGTTCTAAACGTACTGGTCCAGACCTAGCTCGTGTAGGTAAACGTTATTCAGATGATTGGCACTATGCTCACTTAGTTAATCCTCGTGATGTAGTACCTGAATCAAATATGCCAGGATACCCTTGGTTAGCTGAGAATCACGTTGATACTAGCCTGACTCTGAAAAAGCTAAAGATTTTCCGTGATACATTCGCTATCAACCCACAAAACCCAGCTCACCCTGGTTTAGGTTACGGTAGTGATGAAGAACTAATCGCTGATATTGCTAAAGTTGATGCAATGAATGACGGTAAAGGTGCGACAGAAATGCAAGCCCTTATCGCCTACCTGCAACAGCTTGGCACGCATTTGAAGTAATTGATTATGGATTACGGAACATACAGAGGCATATTAACTCTGGTAATTTTAGTATTGTTTATTGTGATTGTTGTGTGGGCATACAGCAAACGTAGCAAAACGCGCTTTAAAGACGCTGCAAATGCTATTTTTGAAGATGAGAGCAAACACAACAAAACACTCTCTAACGAGGAAAAGGGGTCTGAGAAATGACTAGCTTTTGGAGTATTTGGGTTATTGTATTAACCCTAGCATGCTTACTTATCATCTTTGGCTTATTAGTGTGGAACTTAACAAACTACGCTGGTGTTAAAGAAGGTGAAAGCTGTGGGCATGAATTTGATGGCATTGAAGAACTAAACAATCCACTACCTAAGTGGTGGACTTACATGTTTTTCGCAACATTTGCATGGTCAGTCTATTATTTAGCAGCATACCCAGGTTTAGGTAACTGGGAAGGCTTAGCTAAATGGACAAGTTCGAACCAAGGTGTTACTTCTTTAGCTGAGTCTAAAAAGGCAATTGAAGAAGCACATGCTAATGGTGAGTATGTAAAACTTGACCAAGAGTATAAAGCAGCTGATGAGCGTTTTGGTCCTATCTTTGAAGGCTTTGCAAAACAAGATATAGAAACTCTTGTCGCAGACGAAAAAGCCCTAGAAATTGGTCAGCGTTTATACGCACAAAACTGTTCACAATGTCACGGCTCAGATGCACGTGGTGGTATGGGCTTCCCTAACCTAACTGATAACGATTGGTTATACGGCGGCACGCCTGACAAAATCAAAGAAACACTTCTATATGGTCGCGTTGCAGCAATGCCACCATGGGGTGCAGCTTTGGGTGAACAAGGCGTTAAAGAAATGACCGCTCACGTTTTAAGTTTATCTGGTCGTACAGTTAATCAAAAAGATGCTGAAGCGGGTGCTGCCAAGTTTGCAATGTGTGCGGCGTGTCACGGTGCTGATGGTAAAGGGTCTGTTGCTCATAACCTGCCGTTTGGTGCACCTAACTTAACCGACAATATTTGGTTGTACGGTGGTTCTCAACGTGCTGTTGAAGAAACACTGCTTAATGGCCGCGCAGGTGTTATGCCAGCATGGAAAGATATTTTAGGTGAAGAAAAAGTACACTTATTAACAGCGTATGTTTATAGTTTATCGCAAGATAAATAATCACAACGTTAATAAAATGTTGTAACTTTCATCTTTTATTTCAATACATTAATTGAGATCAAAAAAGCCTCCATTCGGAGGCTTTTTTTTAGTCTTTTTAAAACAAATCCTATAAAATGTCCCCATCACAAACTAATGAAGTGTATTTATGAGCCCTACTCCTTGGTATAAAAATTTCTGGCCTTGGTTTTTAATTTTTTTCCCTCTTGTTGCCATTATTGGTTGTATATCGTTGTTTATCACTGCTATCGGAAATGGACCTGACATGGTTGTTGACGATTACTATAAAAAAGGGAAAGCAATTAATTTAGAGCTAAGCAAGTTTGACAAAGCTAAAGCGCTTTACTTACACGGTAACCTAACTGCTGAACATGACAAAATCAGCTTTAAGTTCACTAAAGGCGACACCAGTAATATTCACTCTTTAAAAGTCTCTTTTTACCACCGTACTATTGGAGAGCATGATTTTAATGTTCATTTAACACCTAATGCTAATGGTGAATTTACTGCGATAGTTGAGCCTTATAGTGAAGGGACTTATACCGTATTTATTGAACCAACAGATGCAAGTTGGAAGCTAAAAGAAAACATTACCTTGCCTAACCAGCAAAGTATCGCGATTAATCCTGAATATAAGTAGTTGTATCATCATGGCTAATAATTGCTTTCACTGTCTTGAAAGTGTTCCCTCTGGGTTTAGTGCGACCGTCGAGATTGACGGTAGCGCTCAGCCTATGTGTTGTATTGGATGTCAAACAGTTGCTGAAACAATTGTTGCGCAAGGTATGACTGATTATTATAAATTTAGGACAGTTCGAGCAGGGAAAGTTGAGCAACTAGTACCTGAACAGCTCGCATTTATTACCAGTTATGATAACCCAGATATTCAGGAAGAATTTATTTCGCAAAGCAATGACGTAAGCGAAGTTCTTTTAACCGTTGAAGGTATTACATGCGCGGCCTGTGCGTGGCTAATTGAAAAGCAATTACTCAATATGCCTGCCGTGAAACGAGTTGATGTGAATACATCAACCAATCGCGCCATGATACAATGGCACAAAGATGCCCTACCACTGAGCGAAATCATCAAGTCCCTGCTTGAAATAGGCTACAAAGCCTACCCATTTCAAGCTGATCTCGAAGCAAGTCAAAAACAACTTGTGGCAAAAGCATATATTCGCCGTCTTGGTGTTGCTGGTTTAATGACGATGCAAGTAATGATGTTTGCATTTGCCATGTATTTCGGCATGTTTTCTGGGATGGAAGATGATTTTGAACAGTACTTCCGATGGATAAGCCTTGTATTAGCGTCTCCCGTGATTTTATACAGTGCATTGCCATTTTTAACAAATGCTATTAATGGGCTAAAAGCCAAACAGTTAAACATGGATCTACCTGTTTCTTTAGCCATTTTTGGCGCGTATGCCGCAAGTAGTTATGCCACAGTAATGGAAGTTGGCGAGGTGTACTTTGAATCCATTTGTATGTTTACATTTTTACTGCTGTTAGGAAAATACTTAGAGTTTAGGGCGCGCCTTAAAGCGAGTGAGTTCACTGCCAATCTTCAAAAGCTACTGCCGCTAACTGCCCGCACCCTTGATGAGCACGGGCAAGAACATATCATTGCAGCAAAAAAACTAAAATTAGATGACCGTGTCTTGGTTAAAGCCGGTGAAACAATTCCTGCTGATGGAATTGTGTGTGCAGGTACTACAACGGTAGACGAATCAATGATGACAGGTGAACACTTACCTGTTAATAAATATATTGAACACCAAGTATTCGCAGGCACCGTTAATCACGATGGCGTGATTGAAATACGCATTAATAAATTAGGCCAAAATACACTCTTAAACCAAATAATAAAACTACAGCATAGTGCACTGGCTACAAGGCCTAAACTAGTTGAAGTAACCGACAAAGTAGCGCAATGGTTCGTTGCCTGCTTGTTAGTTTTTGCTTCTTTAACTGCTATTGGGTGGTATCAAATCGACCCTGAACATGCTTTTTGGATCACCATTGCTGTACTTGTTGCTACCTGTCCGTGTGCATTAAGTCTAGCGATCCCTACCGCTTTAACGTGTGCTGTTGCCACACTCACACGTAAAGGTGTACTCATAAAACAATCCCATGTGCTTGAAACATTACCACAACTAACGCGTATTGCGTTTGATAAAACAGGCACGCTAACACAAGGGCGTTTTAGCTTCGAAAAAATCGACATTATTGATAGCCAATATCAAAAAGAGAACATTCTAGCGCTTGCGGCGCAACTAGAGAGCTACTCTGAACACCCTATTGCATCAGCTTTCAATGAATTTACTCCGACCTTACGCCATTTAACTAATATTACGATTGTTCCCGGTGAAGGCATCACAGGTGAAGATGAGCAGCACCATTATGCCATCGGTAAAAGTGGTTGGTTCAACACACAAAAAAGCAATGCTCAAGCCACCTTTTATGTCGACCATCAACCAGTGGCCCATTTTTACTTAATTGACGAAATTAAGACTAATGCAAAAGGTTTAATCGCTTCTTTGCATCAGCAAAACTTAACCTGTCATATGTTAACGGGTGATGCATCGAGTGCAGGAAAGAAAATAGCTGAGAAACTTAACCTAGATAGTTACAAGTCTGGCTGTCTACCACAAGACAAACAAAGTGAAGTAGAAAAATGGTCAGCCCAAGGTGATGTTGTAGCGATGGTGGGCGATGGTGTAAACGATAGCCCAGTGTTCAACAGCGCTCATTTATCTATTGCTATGGAAACAGGTGCTGATATTTCTAAAAACACAGCTGATGTGGTATTACTAAACAGCGACTTGTCTGCAATTTCACATTTGATGACTGTTTCTAAAAAAACACGTCGTATAATTAAACAGAATCTAGCGATTTCGTTAATCTATAACGGCTCTATTCTTCCACTAGCAGCATTGGGGCTCGTGGCTCCTTGGATGGCTGTGATAGGGATGTCTGCAAGTTCAATTATTGTGATCAGTAATTCATTGAGGTTATTAAAGCTATGAGCATAATTTATATTTTGATCCCGATTGCAATTTTGTTTGTCATTATCGCCATTGGCGTATTCTTTTGGGCAGTACGTGGAGAACAGTTCTCCGATTTAAACAAACAAGGCCATAGCATTTTGTTTGAAGACGATAAAGAGCAACACAATAAAAGCAATGATTGACCCTCTTTACATTAGCGCATTTATTATGGGGCTCATCGGTAGTGGCCACTGTATTGCAATGTGTGGAGGCATAGCCAGTTCATTACAATTGGCAACAGATAAGCGCCGCCCTATTTTTTATACTATTGCTTACAACTTGGGGCGTGCTAGCAGTTATATGCTCGCAGGTGCCTTGGTCGCAGGCATAAGTAGTCACTTTGCCAGCCAAAACCATTTTTTTTCGCTCACTTTAGCCATTTTAAGTGGCGTATTTATGCTACTGGTTGGCCTCTATATTATGCGTTTGGGAGCCAGTTTACAGTGGCTTGAATCGCTTGGAAAAACATTGGTATGGCAACATTTAGTTAAACTAAATCGCTACCTTATGCCCGTTAATTCGCTTCCAAAAGCACTCGCCTATGGCGCTTTATGGGGATGGCTACCTTGTGGTTTAGTCTATTCAGCATTAACATGGGCCATGACAAGCCAAACTGCTTTAGAAGGCGCCTTTGTTATGTTATTTTTTGCATTTGGGACATTTCCTGCCATGTTGAGCATGGGAATGGGTGCCCAGTTTATACATAAAATACTTAACCACCCATGGGCCAGAATCGCTATGGGCAGCATTCTTATTTGGTACGGTATATACTTACTTATTATTGCAACTGATAAATTAGTGCATTAGTCTAACTAAAAAAGCACTGTAATGGATTTAACTGATGGATTTTTCTAACAAAGCAAAAAGCAATTGTACAATTAGCTGTAACGACTGCAGTATCAGCCAGTTATGCTTGCCTTTTACCCTCAACGGCCAAGAAATGGATAAGCTTGACGAAATCATTGAGCGCAAAAAACCTTTACATAAAGGTGATTTTTTATTTGAGTCAGGTGCGCCTTTAAATGCTATTTTTGCTGTTCGCTCAGGGTCGTTTAAATCTTACACCTTGTCAGAGCAAGGAGATGAGCAAATAACAGGCTTTCACCTTGCCGGAGACCTAGTAGGTTTTGATGCAATCAATAAAATGCAACATCAGAGTTTTTCTCAAGCGCTTGAAACATCGATGGTATGTGAAATTCCTTTTGATACGTTAGATGAACTCTCTGGTAAGTTACCTAAACTTCGCCAGCAAATAATGCGTTTGATGAGTAATGAAATTAATTATGATCAGGAAATGCTGTTACTTTTAAATAAAAAATCAGCAGAAGAACGCTTAGCAAGTTTTATCTACAATTTATCTGAACGATTTGGTGAGCGTGGCTTTTCTCGTAAAGAGTTTAGATTTACCATGACACGAGGCGAAATAGGCAATTATTTAGGACTAACAGTAGAAACGATTAGTCGTTTATTGAGCCGATTCCAAAAAGCAGCTCTCATAAAAGTTGAAGGTAAGTTTATAACTATTCTTGATAATGATGGTTTACGCGATGCCGCTGCTATTTCCGCAAAATAAATCTTGATCTAAAACAAAACTTACTCAGCTGCTCCTTTAACTCCACAAATTATACGTTACACTGTATAAAAAGTAGTTAAAGGAGCAGCTCATGAATACTATCCAACAAATTCTTGCCGTTATTGACCCCACTGTTGATTCTCAACATAGCCTCTCGCGTTCAATCGATTTAGCAAAAAAATCGGGGGCAAGCATCACTGCTTTTATGAGCATTTATGATTTTTCATATGAAATGACCACAATGCTTTCAAGTGATGAACGTGAAGCAATGAGAAATGCAGTTGTAAAAGATCGCCAAGCTTGGCTCGATGATATCCTCGCGCAGTATCCTGAGGTTGACATAAAAAGCCAAGTCGTCTGGCACAATCGTACCTACGAAGCAATTATAGATGCCGTCATTGAGCAAAATTTTGACTTGGTTGTAAAAGGCACCCATCAGCACGATACGCTCAAATCCGTTATTTTCACACCAACTGACTGGCATTTAATTCGTAAATGCCCAGCGCCCGTATTACTAGTTAAAGAGCACGCATGGCCAGAGCGTGGAAACATTCTTGCTGCTGTGAACTCAGTCAGTGAAAACGAGCAACACCTCGCTCTAAATAATCGCATAATCAAAGATGCACAATTTCTATGTGAGCTTGCCAATGCAAAACTAAGTTTAGTAAATGCCTATCCAGCAACACCAGTAAATATAGCAATTGAAATACCAGAGTTTAATCCAAGTGTTTACAACGAATCGGTGAAAAAACACCATGTTGAATCCACCCATGAACTTGCAAGCAAACACCAAATAGCACATCAAGATTGTGCAATTGAAGAAGGCTTACCCGAAGACGTCATTCCTGATGTAGCGGCACGTTTAAACAGTGAGCTAGTGGTTATTGGTACAGTGGGTCGAACTGGTTTAAGCGCAGCGTTAGTAGGAAACACCGCAGAGCATGTTATTGATAGCCTAAACTGTGATGTGCTCGCACTCAAACCCGATGGTTATGTCAGCCCATTAGTAAAAAATTAATTAGTGTTGCTTTGTAAATTTTGCTATAGCTCCCCTTGAGCATATAACATATAATACGCCCCTTATTTTTACGCATAGTATCTCAAGGGGCCGTAATGTCGCATTCTGTTCAAGCCAAAGCTCAATTTAACTTCAATAAGTTACAAAAGCGCTTACGTCGCCAAACTGGTCAAGCAGTGATGGACTTCAATATGATTGAAGAAGGTGATCGCATCATGGTCTGCTTATCAGGGGGCAAAGACAGCTATACCCTTCTAGAAATGCTAAAACATTTACAGCGTGTTGCGCCTATCAAGTTTGACCTTTTTGTTGTCAACCTAGATCAAAAACAACCTGGATTCCCAGAACATGTATTGCCTGAGTACCTAGATACACAAGACGTAGAATACAAGATTGTTGAAGAAGATACCTACAGTATCGTTACTGATATCATTCCAGAAGGTAAAACAACCTGCTCTCTTTGTTCACGATTGCGTCGGGGCATTTTATATCGCACAGCAAACGAGCTTGGGGCAACTAAAATTGCGCTTGGGCACCACCGCGATGATATGATAGAAACCCTGTTCTTAAACATGTTTTACGGTGGTAAACTCAAAAGCATGCCAGCCAAATTGATGAGTGATAATGGCGAACACATGGTTATTCGTCCATTGGCATACTGTAAAGAAGCAGATATTGAACAATACGCTATTCATCAAGCTTACCCTATCATTCCATGTAATTTGTGTGGCTCGCAAGAGAACCTTCAACGTAAGCACACTAAAGCAATGCTTGCAAAGTGGAATGAAGAACACCCAGGGCGCATTGAAAGTATCTTTACAGCCATGCAAAACGTGGTGCCTTCTCACTTGGCTGATAATGAGTTGTTTGATTTTAAGCAGTTAAAAACGGGGGAAGTGATTGATGGCGGTGATATCGCACTTGATAAACCCGATATACCAAAGCAACCAGCAACTGCTGCTGAACAAGAATCTGCTGACGTTGTTACCATCAACTTAAGCTAGTTTAAGTTAAAAGTTTAAAAAATGCCGCTTTTCTAGCGGCATTTTTGTTTAGCTTAAACGTGATGTTTTTATGGCATATCCATTAGTGCTTGGCTTTGTTCATCTAACTTTAATTTATAGTTTTCTGCACTTAGCCCCAACAACTGCGGTAATGTAACCGCAATACAGATTGACGATAAAGTACCGAAAACAATTCCTGCAAATAATGCGATTGAAAACCCCTGCAAAGGCGCACCGGCAAAAAGCCAAACACTACCTACAGTGGCCAAAGTCGTGCCTGAGGTAATTAAAGTACGCGTTAACGTGCTGCTAATGGCATTATTAATAACATTATTTACTGTTAGCTGCACCGCGTTCTCGTGCCGTAATAGTTCACGCACTCTATCACCAACTATTATCGAGTCATTAAGGGAATAGCCAATAATAGCCAGCAAGCTTGCCAATACTGTTAGATTAAATTCCAGCTGCAGCCATGAAAATATTCCCAGCACAATTATTATATCGTGAAATAGAGCCGCTACCGCGCCAATTGCCAAGCGCCACTCAAAACGAACAGCGAGATAAAGCATCACCGCTACCATCGCTGTAAATAAGGCTAAAACGCCCTGTTCAAGTAACTCATCACCTACTTGGCTACCTAAATAAGATGACGAAATAACCTCAAGACCTAACGTGGGATCTTGCTTAAGTACTTGTAACCACACTGATTGCTCGTCACTTTCTTTTATTTGGAAGTGTTGCGCAGATTGTGCCGTTAACACATAGTTTTTTGTTCCTGTTGCTGCAATTTTTTGCTGCATCTGCTTATCACTCACTGCAACTGTGGTCGTAAACTCAGTTAAATACCCACCGGTAAAGTCAAAGCCAATATTAAGCCCCTTATTCACCACACTAAAACCTGATAATAAAACAAATAAGACTGAAATTATTAGCCCAACATAACGGATATGTGTCCCATTTTTTAACAAATAATCACGAAAAATCATACATTGACTCCTTGTTTGTTAGCCAGTTTCAAATAGAGCGTTTGGCTTAAAGCTTTTGCCACAAATACACCAGTAAACACACTGGTAATAAGACCTAACGCCAATGTGATCGCAAAACCTTTAATAGGCCCATACCCTATGCTGTACAAAATAATGGCTGTTATCATGGTTGTTATGTTGGCATCAAAAATAGTGCTAAATGCTTGATTATAACCCTGCTCGATTGCCTGATAAGGTGCCCGCCCCTTCAGCCGCTCCTCTTTTATTCGCTCAAAAATAATCACATTTGTATCAACAGCCATACCAATGGTTAAGACAAGCCCAGCAATACCAGGAAGAGTCAGGACAACACCGGGTAATAACGACATTAAACCCACCAATGCTGTTAAGTTTAGTAATAAAGCTATATTGGCAATGATGCCTAATTGTCGGTACCACAACGCCATAAACAGCAGTGTCACGCCCATACCTAGCATTAAAGCAGCTAAGCCATTATTTATGTTATCAGCCCCTAAACTTGGGCCTATCGTTTGCTCTTGAACAATAGTGACCGGTGCAGTCAACGAGCCAGCACGTAGTAATAGCGCTAAATCTTGCGCTGCTTGAGCGCTTTGCATATTAGTAATACTAAAGCGACTACTCAAATGCCCAAGAATATTTGCTACGTTTATTACTTCACTTTTTTTAACCGTTTCACCTTGTTCATTTATATAGTATTCAGAATATACCGTTGCCATAGGCTTCCCAATGTTACGTTTAGAAAACGCAGACATTGCTTCGCCACCTTGGCTATCTAGGCTTAATTGAACAAGGGGTTTACCCCACTCATCACGTCCAGATTGAGCATTATTGATGTGCTCACCTGAAAATATAGCCACTGGATCTAAGTTAACTTTGCCACCATCTTGCAAATTAAATGTTTTACCTCCCAATTCTTTGATCTGGTAAAACTCTAGTGACGCTGTGGCGCCAATAATCCGTTTTGCCTCGCTAGGATCTTGCACTCCAGGTAGCTCAATACGGATCCGTTGCTTTCCTTGGCGCTGCGTAACTGCCTCAGTGATACCCAACTCCTCAATTCTGCCTCGTAGCGTGGTTAATGTTTGGCTCATTACACCCTTTGCAAATTCATTTGAGCCTTGCTCACTAAAGCTAAACGATACCGATATAAAACGACCTTGATTGTGGCTAACAGCTTGTAAATATTCAAAATGGCTGAGTACTTCTTTTTCTATTGCTAGCGCATTCGCTTTATCTTGAGAGTGAAGCTCAAAACCTACGCTGCTCTTTTGTACTCGCATACCTCGCGCTTTATTCTCACGGATCAGCTTTTTCGTTTGTTCAAATGCATTATCAATCTGCTCTTGTTCAGCTTTGCTAAGGTCAACATCTAACACAAACAGTACGCCACCATTGAGATCTAATCCTAACTTTATTGGTGCGAGTCCTAAACTTTGTAACCACTGTGGGCTGGTTTGGTGACTAACAATTTTACTGCTTAGATGAGTAAATTGATGTTTAAGTAATTGTTGTGCATTGGCACTCTTTGCGGGGCTATCAAGTAAAAGCTCAAGTTCAAAGCCATCACTTGTCGTTTGCTCAATTGCTTGAGCAACCTCAAACTTATGTTGGTTGAGGTATTCAATGAGGCTTTTTGTTGTAATTGGGTGCGCTATCGTTTGATTATTTATCACCTGAATATGCAACCAAGAAGTTGTAGGGTATAAATTGGGAGCAGCACTCACTGCAAGTAAGAGCAAAGCGATACACATTGCCATATAACTGAGTTTGAAACGCTGCAAAAGCGATTTTTTTACTGGTTTTTTTAACATAATTGTTTCCTTTAGCCAGCCAAGTACGCTGGCTTCATGCCATATAGGCACATTAATTTTTAGTGTTCGAAATGGAATAAATTAATGGAAAAATTAACTATGGTAGGTAGTGACTGCTCGGTAGAGGAGGTTTGCGTCTTTCCAACCACTTAAACGATTTTTCTTACCGTCATAAGCGGTATACCACGGGCGGGTAATGGGTGGCGCTAAAGGCTTTAAATAGAGTTCACGAGCCAAGCTTGGTGTAAAAAACTCAAATATAGGGGTGTAGTTAGGCTCGACTTGGACCTGTTGTAAAAATAAAGATGAGTTACTTAAAGCTAAACGAAATTGTACAGACTCAAAATCCGATTGCTTCGGTTGTTCATCAATATGTTTATCATATTTTAAGGGGGCAGTTGTTAAAGCAGATAGATTAACACTTCGCGCTTTATCTATAAATTGGCTGTGCTCTAATTTAATACTCAAAAGAGAGGCAATTGAATCCGTTTTGTTTACGCTCACGCCACTTGCAACCTGCGCACTTAACAGTGCAACAACAAGCAGTAATGTATTTAAAATAAAGCGTAAGTGAGTCATATTGCTTTCTATTAATCAGAGTATAGGCATATATGGAGGTTAATTTTATATTTTCAATACTTTGATGAATATTGAATTATACCCAAGCCACCTTAAGGTGCAGAATTTAGCATTTCACAGGGGCTTAATGTCAAGGGGTTGGTTTAAAAGTGATTGATACTGCGTTATTGATTTTAACAATAGAACCACTACTTCTTGCAATTAATGCCTTGCCTAAATCACTTTTAATTCCAACTGAAACTCATATCTTGAGGTGGTTTGGGTATATAACCGCAGTATTAACTGCGGCTATAGTTAAAACAATGGATCATACTTAGTGATTTAGAATAGCGTTAAGCCACTTCCAGAGATGACATATCAATCACAAAGCGATGAGATAAATCACCTTCCTTCAAACGTTCAAAGGCGTTATTAATCTCATCCATTTTAATCATTTCAACTTTTGGTAAAATATTATGTAGAGCACAAAAATCAAGGATTTCCTGCGTTTGGGCAATCCCTCCGATTAATGAACCCGCCACGCGACGACGACCTAATAATAACGGCACAGAATTAGACTCAGCCATTTCACCAACCTGACCTACCAATACCTGAGTTCCATCAATGTCTAATAAAGGAAGGTAAGGTGTAAAGTCGTGTTTTACTGGAATCGTATTAATGATTACATCAAATTGATTGTTATACGCTTGCATTGCTTTTTCATCTTTAGAAACAAGCAGGTCTTTAGCGCCATACTCGAGTGCTTGGTCTTTTTTATCAGCTGATCGGCTTATCGCCGTAACGTGTGCCCCCATTGCGGCTGCAATTTTAATCGCCATATGGCCTAAACCACCCAGACCAATCACCCCGACTCTGCTACCTGGGCCGACATTAAACGTACGAAGTGGAGAATAGGTTGTAATGCCTGCACATAAAATTGGCGCACATGCTGCCTTATCTAATGACTCAGGTACACTTAACACAAACTCTTCACGCACCACGATATGCTTTGCATAGCCGCCTTTTGTTTCTTCGCCAGTGACTCGATCTTTTCCTGAGTAGGTACCAACCATGCCTTCACGACAAAACTGTTCCTCTCCTTTGTGGCATTGATCGCATTCTAAGCAACTATCCACCATACAGCCAACAGCTACAGTGTCCCCAACTTTATATTTACTCACTGTGTCACCAATTTCAGTGACACGCCCAACAATTTCATGCCCGGGTAATATTGGATAGCGCGTGCCACCCCAATCATTATTCACTGTATGAAGATCCGAATGGCAAACACCGCAATAAAGAATCTCAATTGCTACATCTTCATCACGTAACTCACGTCTTTCAAAGTGATAAGGTTTTAGTGGTGTGTTGGCTTCATGTGCCGCATATCCAATAGTTTTCATGTGCTGTCCTTTCTTTGTATAAACTAAGTTTTACTCTATAGACCAAAGCGTTACGTTAAATTGTAGTATAATGCCCTGGCTGTGAATTAATAAGCATGGTCATAACCATTTAAGTATATACTCTAGCCTACACCAAAAAGTTTAATACACCCTTAATATCTTAATTAAAGTCAAAGCAGGAACAGTATGCGCGGTGCCAGTAGACAAGAAACAATAAAACATCACGATGCCATGAATTTAAGTCAAAGTATTAAAACCTTGTGGCCCTACCTTATGGCATTCAAGGGCCGTGTTGTATTGGCGCTTTTAGCCCTTATCGCAGCCAAAGGCGCTACTTTGCTAATGCCTTGGGCACTCAAAGAAATCATTGATGCGGTTGACGGAAACTTACAAACCCTACTCATAGTCCCTGTTGCATTATTATTATTGTATGGAGGACTGCGTTTTGCTGGCGTCTTTTTTGGCGAAGTTCGTGATGCACTATTTGGCCGAGTAACCGAGCATGCAATGCGCCATATTGGCTTAAAGGTATTTAAGCATCTACACGCGCTGGAGCTAAGCTTTCATTTAGATAGACAAACCGGTGGCATCAGTCGTGATATTGAGCGCGGCACACGCGGACTCAGCTTTTTGATGCGGTTTTTAATGTTTAATATTGTGCCAACCCTTTTTGAAATAGTGATTGTTGCAGTCATATTCGCCACCGTTTTTTCACCTTGGTTTGCACTTGTTACCCTCATTGCCGTCATAAGTTACATTGCATTCACCGTCATTGTTACTCAATGGCGCAACCGTTTTATTCGTGAAGCGAATCAGGCCGATAACAACAGTAATAGCCGTGCAATTGATAGTTTATTAAATTATGAAACCGTTAAATATTTTAACAATGAAGAATATGAAGCTAAAAGTTACGATACGTTTTTAGCGAGCTGGGAACAAGCAAGGCTGAAAAATCGATTATCTCTGCTTGCTTTAAACTCAGGTCAAGCATTGATCATTGCGGCCGCCATTACAGCCCTTATGTGGCTTGGTGCCGCAGATGTTGTAACAGGTGAGCTTACTATTGGTGAGCTGGTTATGATTAATGCATACATGATTCAGCTATTCTTACCGCTTAACTTTTTGGGCTTTGTGTATCGCGAGATTCGCCGCGCTTTGACAGATCTTGAAAATATGCTCGGATTACTCACACGCAAAGCAAAAATAGAAGACGTAGCCGACGCAAAACCATTAAATTTAATAAAGGGTGATATCTCATTTGAGAATGTTTCTTTTGGCTATGACAAAAATCGCAGCATCATTAATAACTTAAGCTTTAACATTGCAGCAAATAGTAAAGTCGCGGTTGTTGGCTCTAGTGGTGCCGGTAAAAGCACCCTCGCACGCTTACTTTATCGTTTTTATGATATACAAAGTGGCAGTATTAAAATTGATGACCAACCCATAAACAACATAACCTTAGAAAGTTTACGCCAAGCTATTGCCATCGTACCGCAAGACACCGTTCTTTTTAATTCGAGTATTCGTGAAAATATAGCGTATGGACGTCCAACAGCCACTGATGACGAAATTGATACCGCGATCAGGCTTGCACACCTAGAAGGTTTTATTAAAAGCCTTGATAAAGGTGACCAAACACTTGTTGGGGAGCGAGGATTAAAAGTTTCAGGGGGTGAAAAACAACGTATAGCAATCGCCCGGGCAATCTTAAAGCAATCGCCAATTATAATTTTTGACGAAGCGACCTCGGCTCTAGACTCTCATTCAGAGCAAGCAATACTTAACGCAATGCGAGAAGTGGCAAGTAATCACACCAGTTTAGTCATTGCTCACAGGTTATCGACTATTACAGATGCTGACAAAATTATTGTGCTTAAAGATGGCCAATTAGTAGAACAAGGTACTCACCAAACATTGTTGAATTTAGGGGGCGAATATTCACGCATGTGGCAATTACAACAAACAGAGTCCACATAAACGTAAATTGATGTTAACCTAATTCTATCGAGCGATTAGGTTATTCACCTCAAAATGTTTGTTTAGCTCAACGTTCTCTATAACAATTAAAGATAGAATAGATAAATACCGATAAAAATAATATTCAAGGCAATAAAATGAAAAATACGCTTATCGCAGCAACACTCGCTGCCACATTTTTAACTGGTTGTTCAAAGCCTGAGCAAACCGAAACACAAGATACAACAGCTGAATCAGTAGCAAGTACACAAAAAGCAGAATTAGGTTCATTTGGTGTTGATTTATCCGCACGTAATGAAGCCGTTAAACCTGGCGATGACTTTTTTATGTATGCCAGTGGTACATGGTATGACAACTATGAAATGCCAGCAGATAAAACTCGCTATGGCGCATTTTCAGGTTTGGCTGAGCGTAGTGAAGAGCGTGTTAAAGCTATTATTGAAGAAATTGCTGCACGTGATGATTTAAACGCAGAAGAGCAACTGATTGCCGATTTTTACAACGCCTACATGGATACCGAAACGCTTAATAAACTAGGCCTAGCCCCTATTAAGCCTTTACTAAATGATATTAGCGCAGTGTCATCAACTGACGATTTAACTAAACTGTTTGGTCAGTCATGGTTATCTGGTGTTAATTCACCGATTGGCGGTGGCATGTGGTTCAACCGTCTTGACCCTAATAAATATGAAATGTCTTTAGGCGCTGGCGGTCTAGGTTTACCGGACCGTTCTTATTACCTTGAAGATTCAGAGCGATTTGAAAAAACACGCGCAGCGTATGTAGCACATATTAGTGAAATGCTAACACTAGCAGGCGTTGACAACAGCACAAAACGCGCAGAAGCAATCCTCGCACTTGAGACAAAAATTGCACAAGGTCATTGGCCACGTGAAAAACGTCGAAATCGCGACCTTACATTAAATCAAATCAAGCGCGAAGACCTAAACGCTGCCTACCCAGACTTTAACTGGGATTTGTACTTTGCACAAACAGGATACAAAGTACCACAACTTAATGTGTCACAGCCTGAGCCAATTAAAGCCATGATTGAGTTAATCAATCAAGAAGACCTAGCGGTATGGAAAGACTATTTAACGTATCACGCTCTAAGTGGTAACGCGTCATTATTGTCTGAGGAAGTATTCAATACTAACTTTGCCTTTTACGGTAAAGAACTCAGTGGTCAACAAGAGCCTCGTCCACGTTGGAAGCGCGCTATTAGTCAAATGTCGAGCACTAACTCGTTAGGGTTTGCAATTGGTAAAGTATACGTTGCACGCTACTTCCCAGAGTCGTCTAAACAGCAAATGTCTGAATTAGTCGAAAACCTGCGTACAGCACTTGGCGAGCGTATTGATAATTTAGATTGGATGGGCGAAGAAACTAAAGTAAACGCACATGCTAAGCTAGCCGCATTCGTACCAAAAATTGGTTACCCTGATGTATGGCAATCATTTGATGGCTTAACAATCAGTAAAACTGACTTAATGGGTAATATTAAAAATACCCGTGAATTTTTCAGAGCTGACAGTGTAGCAAAAGAACTTGAAAAAACTGACCGTAACCGCTGGGGCATGACGCCACAACGTGTTAACGCATACTACAACAGCTCATTTAACGAAATTGTATTTCCAGCCGCGATTTTACAACCACCATTTTTTGATCCAAATGCAGATCCTGCTGTTAACTACGGCGGTATTGGCGCGGTAATTGGTCACGAAATGGGTCATGGCTTTGATGACCAAGGCTCAAAATCAGATGCAAACGGTGTACAACGTAATTGGTGGACCGATGCCGATCGTACAGCATTTGATGCTAAAGCCGACCAACTTGCAGCGCAATATAGTAAATACGAACCAATCCCTGGTAACTTTGTTAATGGCCGTAATAGCCTAGGTGAAAACATTGGTGACGTAGGTGGACTGGCTATGGCTTATCATGCCTACAAATTAAGCTTAAATGGTAAAGAAGCCCCCGTTATTGATGGTGTAACTGGCGATCAACGCTTCTTCCTAGCATGGGCACAAGTATGGAAAGAAAAACGTACTGAACAAAGCATGCTTAACCAGCTTCGCGGCGGTACACATGCTCCAGGTCGCTTTAGAGCGCAAGCACCACGTAACCACGACGCATGGTACAAAGCGTTTGATGTAAAACCAGGTGATGAGCTTTATTTACCTGAAGAAGAACGTGTTCGTATTTGGTAAGCAATATACCTAAATATAAGACTGATAACCCGCAATAGCGGGTTATTTTTTGCTTACATATTACTGCATTCAACCCTATGATTATTAAAGCCCCCAATTCAATCAACGAATACATACTAGCCCTACCCGAAATTAACCTTTAGAATACAGCACTACAAAATTTATACTTTTAAAAACATGAAGGCGAAACGCAGATGGGAAGAGCTTACCAAAACAAAAAAGATTCAATGGCTAAAACTGCGGGTGCTAAAACAAAAGTTTACTCAAAGTACGGTAAAGAAATATATATCTGCGCTAAAAATGGTGGCGTTGATCCAGACGGCAACCTTGCACTGCGCCGATTAATAGAACGCGCCAAAAAAGACCAAGTACCTGCCCACGTTATCGAACGTGCTATCGACAAAGCAAAAGGTGGTGGCGGTGAAGATTACGCTGCAACCCGTTACGAAGGCTATGGACCAGGTAACTGCATGATTATTGTTGATTGTTTAACTGACAACAACAAACGGACCTTTGCCGATGTACGTGTCTGTTTTACCAAAGCAAACGCTAAAATTGGCGCACAAAATTCGGTGTCTCATTTATTCGATCACCTTGCGATTTTCGTATTTGATGGCGATGATGACGAAGCTGTACTTGAAGCGCTTATGATGGCTGATGTAGATGTTACTGACGTTGAAGTAGAAGATGGCAAAGTAACTGTGTTTGCCCCTCACACTGAATATAACAATACGCGCACTGCCCTTGAAGAGATGGGTATTAATGAATTTGACGAAGACTTAATTGCCTTTGTACCACAAGTAGAAGCCCCTATTGAAGGTGAAGATGTAGAAGTCATGGAGCGCTTTTTAGCCATGCTTGAAGATTGTGATGATGTACAAAACGTATACCATAACGCACAGTTTTAATTACATTTATTAAGACTTCAAAATAGGCCAACTTAGTTTGGCCTTTTTATTTTTACTACCACATTAACAAACTAAAACGGAATTTCATTTTGCATACCCTTGAACAGCTTCGCAGTGGCCAGTTAATCGGGGCTAAACGCTTACAATTAGTCGAACAGTTAGACACATTCCCAGAAGAGATTCTTACTCTGCACGACACACTTGAAGTGCTCGACTTATCCAATAATAATTTGAACAATTTACCCGATAACTTTGCAACGTTAACAAAGCTTAAACGCGTCTTCCTGTCGTTTAATCAATTCAAGCATATTCCGCCAGTATTAGCACAGTGCCCTGCCCTTATTATGGTGGCATTTAAAGGCAATCAAATTAGCGAATTTGCTGAGAATAGTTTACCAGCCGCAATCCAATGGCTCATTTTAACCGATAATCATATTGAGCAATTACCAGAGTCATTTGGTGAACTAATAGAGCTGCGTAAATTAGCGCTTGCGGGTAATGAGTTAACGACTCTGCCTCAAAGCATGAAGAACTGCCAAGCACTCGAGCTTATACGTTTATCTGCAAACAAGCTGACACACATAGATGATTGGCTTTTTGAATTGCCCAAGCTTACTTGGGTCGCATTTGCAGGAAACGATTTTAATAAATCGCAATGTTTACAAAATGCGCCATTAAAAAAAATCAACATTGATGAATTTGAGCTTATTAGCCAAATAGGAGAAGGTGCTTCTGGTATCATTCATCTTGCAAAATGGCAGCAGAAAAACGTGGCGGTAAAGTTATTTAAAGGCGCAATTACCAGTGATGGTTACCCACTTGATGAAGTTAATTGTTGTCTGCAAACAGGCCAACACAGTAACCTTATAAAAGTGCTCGCGTATATTGATAACCCTGAACAGTTAGGTCTTGTCATGGAGCTTATTGGCTCAGAATATCAAAACTTAGGCCTCCCCCCAACGTTAGATACTTGCACACGCGATACCTTCGCACAGAATACACAATTTAGCATTACTGCAATAAAGTCTATCGTTAAACAAATGACCAAAACCGTAGCTCATTTACATGCTAATAATGTAAGCCATGGTGACATTTACGCTCATAATATTATGGTAGATAAAGAGGCGAATATTTTATTTGGTGATTTTGGCGCTGCAACAGATCTGACATCATTAACAGACTACCAGCTCCAACAAATGCAATACATTGAAGTTCGCGCAATTGGCTGCTTAATTGATGATTTACTCAGTGTATGTAACAAAAATGAAGAGACCGAACATTTAAATATATTAGCTCAACAGTGTATGACAGAGAACTTCTCTTTAAGACCATCGCTCCAGACCCTTATTGAATCCCTTTAATACCAATTCGCTTAATTAAGTGATCTACTTTGAGGATAGATAAACGTGTTGATAGCTAGGAAAAAATTTGTTATTTAGTTGTTCTAAATGAGAATTTTATAACGCAGATAGCGACACGTTTAGCCCCGCAAAATGATTAAGTATTATTGCGGATTGGTATAAGTTTAAACACGGTTTACAGTATATAAACCGTGTTTAATGCTATTCAAATTTATCGTGAAATTTACGATATGCGCCTTGAGCTAATCAATGGCAACCGTGAACGCTTCGTTTCCTTCTTTACTAAAAACGACCAGGTGGCTCTGTGATATAGCTTCAAAATGATAGT
The DNA here is from genome assembly GCF_002723455.1 of Pseudoalteromonas sp. 3D05. Taxonomy (GTDB): domain Bacteria; phylum Pseudomonadota; class Gammaproteobacteria; order Enterobacterales; family Alteromonadaceae; genus Pseudoalteromonas. The sequence continues at coordinate 377,888 of NZ_PDUS01000002.1, forward strand.
TTTTGCTAAGGTATTGCCCCCATAGCACCTGCTCTTTTATTAACAGCGCGTGCCCAGCGGATAAAGCCCACAATTGACCTTGCGATTGTGGTGACGCTGTCGCACCGACGTAAACCAATATAAACCCTTGTTCACTTACAATGGGGGTGATTTTTGTTGTGTTACTGTTTGCAAAGCGTGACACTTCTCGCCATGTTTCATTATAAACACGTATAGGGTAAGTCGTATTTAAACGTGTTTGTAATTGAGCTTCAAAAAATTCACTGTCACCATGTCTTAAATATTTAAGCACTCCATGTTCAGCAGACTCGGTATCAACAAAATCTCCTGCGAGCAGTGTATCTAGATCTCCCCCTATCCAATCAGGTAAAAGTTGAGTGAGTGGATTTATATCAAAGGCAATCGTACTTTGAACGTCATTACGAGAAAACTCAAACTGCTCAACGCCACTGTCATTATTAGTAAATAAAAATTGGTTGTTTTTATTTTGCCAGATCGTCGCATTTTTCACGTTCACAAATGAGAATATTGCATCATCACGCGCACTTGAGAGTGAGTCCATCACATTTATGATCAATTGATCATCACGGCCAAAGCCGATACTAAATGTTACATCATCATAATCAAATAATGGGGCATGGCTGAATTGGCTAATCTGATTACTAATCGCTTTTTCGCCGCGCACCTGGCCATTTATAATTTGTATATAAGATTTAGAGGCTGGATCATCGTTATCCTCAGCCGCAAGATAAAGGTTGCTATTATTAGTAACAAACCCACTTTGTAGGCTGATTTCTTCAAGCAGGTTAGACACCATTTGCCATGCCCCACTTTTCCAACGATATAAACCAATAGGGGAAGATGATAAAGCGAATAAAGTATCACCCGAGCGCGCGATACTTGAAGGCGTAATATCATAAACTACTCTATCGCCAAGCTGACCATTATCAAATGAAACTGACTGCAGTCTAAAGCCCGATGCATCACTTTGAGTAATAAACCATACTTTTTCTTCAAACCACATGTTTTCAGACGCTAAAAGCCGTTCTTTATTTGGGTTATCAAACAAAAGCTGTTTATCTTGCCCACCAAAATGTAAATAAACTTTTTCATTTTCAGAAACCGTAATGTAAGGGTGGCAAGCAATCTCATATTTAACATTTGACAACTTTTCAACATCGCATATTTGAGGCCCTCCCAGTTGCATTATTTCAACTTCACCTGCCATACTGGCATCCGTTGAAACAGTACGCTTATCGACGATGAGTTCGCTCTGTGCATAACGAATAATAATGGGGTATAAGTACGGTGTTGTTAATTCAAAAGTCACCGCTGCTGCAGCGCATTCAATTGATAACGTATAATCAAGAGACGTAGTATTACTTAATGTTGAATCACAATTCATCGTATCAGGAATATTCGATACCACAGGCTGCACAAATGATGTTCCTTTGGCGGTAAAATCAAGTTCATTACCTGCCACTAGGGTTGCCGTATTATTCATCCATGACAATTCAAGCCCGGCAACAGAGTCACTAGGCATTACCTTAAGTGTGTATGTTTGTTCTGCACTTATAGGCGCTGCAGGTTCATTACTCTCGCTCGAAGAGCCACCACAGCCACTGATAGCGAAAGCAGATAAGCTTGCCAATAATAACTTTATTTGCACAATAAAATCCTTTTCATTTGATTTATTAATGTAAGTGATAGATTTACTTAACCCAGCTATTTTAAGGTTTTATCTAAATCGATTCGTATTATCACTCGCACCATTAAGATGTATCATTTGAACCCAAAACGCAAACAAAATATTGTCAAAATGATGAATTAGCAATCAACCCATTGAGCCAAAATATCTAATACCAATTCGCTTAATTAAGAGATCTATTTGAGGTAAGAAAACCTTGTCGAAAACAAGGCAAAAATATCGTCATTTAGTTATTCTAAATAAAATATTTTTAACGCCGTTAGCGTCAGGTTTAATACCTAAAAATGATTGAGTATTATTGCGGATTGGGACAATCGTGAGATGCACAGTATTGAGGGTTCTGTGGCCAATCAATGAAACGAAAAAAAACCGCGATAATCGCGGTTTTGTTGGATAAAGCTAAACTTTTCGTATTATTTACAGGTATTGACCCAATGCTTTAACTTGGTCTAACATGCGGTTTGAGAAACCCCACTCGTTATCATACCAAGCCATCACTTTAACTAATTTACCTTCAGCTTTGGTTTGTGTTGAATCAAAAATTGAAGACGCTGGATTGTGATTGAAGTCAATAGAAACAAGCGGAAGCTCGTTGTATTCTAAAATACCTTGCATTGAACCTTCTGCAGCGGCTTTCATCACTTCATTGATTTCAGCAGCCGTAGTGTCACGTTTAGTGATAAAGGTAAAATCAACTAATGATACATTAATCGTTGGTACACGTACTGACATACCATCCAGCTTACCTGCAAGTTCAGGTAACACTAAGCCTACAGCTTTTGCTGCACCCGTTTTAGTTGGGATCATAGACTGCGTTGCACTACGTGCACGGTATAAATCAGGGTGGTATACATCTGATAAGTTTTGATCATTTGTATAAGCATGGATAGTTGTCATGCTGCCTTGTTCAATGCCTACAGTATCGTTAATTGCTTTAGCAATTGGTGCTAAACAGTTTGTAGTACATGATGCATTTGAAATGATATTGCTATCTGCATTAATTACATCGCTGTTCACACCATGAACTACTGTTGCATCTAAATCAGTGCCAGGCGCAGAAACAATTACTTTTTTCGCGCCGGCAGTAATGTGCTTAGCGGCATCATCACGCTTAGTGAAAAAACCAGTACACTCTAATACGATATCAACATTAAGCTCTTTCCAAGGCAAGTTAGCAGGATCGCGCTCTTGAGTAAGGGTAATAACATCGTCGCCAATCAACAGGGTGTTATCAGCAAGTGTTACTTTTTGAGAAAATTGACCATGCACTGAGTCAAATTGAGTTAAATGTGCGTTAACGTTAGCCGGTGCTAAATCGTTAATTGCAACAATTTTAATCTCGTTATTTTGTGCAGATTCATAAAGTGCGCGTAATACGTTGCGACCGATACGGCCATAGCCATTAATTGCTACATTAATCATTTCAAATTCCCCTTTAATTATTTAACTTCACTTGCTTGGCGAGCAAGCGTTTCAATGGCTTGCCAGTCTTTATTTTCAATCAATTTTTTGTCAAGCATCCACGTCCCACCAACACAAATTACGTTGCTTAATGCTAAATAATTTGGAGCAGTTGCTAAGCTGATGCCGCCTGTTGGACAAAAAGTTACCTGTGGTAATGGCCCACCAATTGACTTAATCATTGCCGTACCACCAGCAGCTTCAGCTGGGAAAAACTTTAAAAACTTAAACCCGTGACTAGCTAATTTCATCACTTCGCTTGGCGTTGCGGCACCTGGCAGAAATGGAATGTCTGTTTCTTTTGCAAGGGCTAACAGCTCATCGTTTACACCTGGGCTAACCATAAAGTCAGCGCCTGCTGCAACGGACGCTTCAAAGCTTGCTTTGTCTACCACTGTACCTGTGCCTACATACGCTTCTGGTACTTCTGCTTTCATAAGCTTTACAGCTTCTGCCGCAATGGGTGTACGCAATGTAATTTCTAACGCCTTTAAGCCGCCGTTATAAAGTGCTCTTGCAAGCGGGGCTGCATCTTCTAGCTTTTCAATTACAACAACTGGCACAACCGGTGCCGATGCTAATATTTTTTCTATGCTCATTGAATGTCCTCATTACCCTGTGTATGGCTAATTATTATTCTATTCCAAACGCACTAGCACCTAGGTCAGCGCTGCTTACAATGTTTCTGAATCCTTCAAACAACTCTCGACCTGTACCAAATGTTGGGCTTGCAGGGCTAAGTTGTAGTTCACGTTTTTCTAACTCTTCATCTTCAACATGTAATTTCAAAATACCTGCTGGCGCATCAAGAGTAACTAAATCACCTTCATGAATTTTAGCGATAATACCGCCTTCAACAGCTTCTGGAGCTAAATGAATGGCTGCAGGCACCTTGCCTGACGCACCAGACATACGGCCATCCGTTACGATTGCAACCTTGTAACCTTGATCTTGAAGCGTAGCCATGACTGGCGTTAGCTTATGAAGCTCAGGCATACCTTTCGCTTTAGGGCCTTGCTCTTTCAATACAGCAATAAAATCTTGGTTTAACTCACCACGAGAATACGCTTCTTGCAATGCACCTTGAGAGCTGAATACTTTTGCCGGAGCTGTAACTACTTGATGCTCAATCGCAACCGCTGATACTTTGATAACTGCTTTACCAAGGTTACCGGTTAAAAGCTGTAATCCGCCTTGTTTACTAAACGGATTGTCAATTGGACGTAAAACCTCTTCATCAAGAGACTTTTCAGGGCATGGTACCCATTTAACTTTGCTTGGGCCTGAGCTGTTTGTCATGATGACGTTGTTGTCGGTGTCTAAACGTGGCTCACAGGTGTAAGCTTCAAGACCCTCGCCAACAATGGTTTTAACATCATTGTGCAAGAACCCAGCACCAACTAGTTGCTTCATCAAAAAGCCCATACCACCCGCAGCTTGGAAATGGTTTACATCAGCAGAACCATTTGGGTAAATACGTGTTAAAAGTGGAACAACTTCAGATAGATCTGACATATCTTTCCACGTTAGTTGCACACCAGCGGCTTTAGCTATCGCCACTAAGTGGATTGCGTGGTTTGTTGAACCACCTGTTGACAACAAACCTACAAGACCATTAATAATGGTTTTTTCGCTAACAACATCCGCTAAACAATTAGCATCTTTAGACTCAATTAACTGCTTAAGCATGGTCTCTACGGCATTACCAGTTAAACCATCACGTAATTCTGTATACGGGTTAATGAACGAGCTGCCTGGTAAATGTAGCCCCATTATTTCCATCAGCATTTGGTTTGAGTTAGCCGTACCGTAAAACGTACATGTACCGGCGCTGTGGTATGACGCGCTTTCAGCTTCTAATAACTCATCGCGGCTTACTAAGCCTTGAGCAAACTTTTGGCGAACACGGGCTTTTTCTTTATTTGGAATACCTGATTGCATCGGACCTGCTGGTAAAAATGCAACAGGAAGGTGGCCAAATGACAATGCACCAATTAACAATCCTGGGACAATCTTGTCACACACACCTAAGCAGAAAACACCGTCAAACACGTCATGCGAAAGAGAAACTGCCGTAGACATTGCAATGACATCACGTGAAAACAGTGATAATTCCATGCCGTCACGCCCTTGCGTAACACCGTCACACATTGCAGGTACACCACCAGCAACTTGTGCTGTTGCGTCATATTTAGTGGCAAGCTCTTTAATTAAATCTGGAAAATCTTTGTAAGGCACATGCGCAGACAACATGTCATTGTAAGAATTAATAATCGCTAAATTTGGTTGTTCATCAGCTTTTAAACGCGCTTTATCATCACTGCTGCATGCAGCCATAACGTGAGCAATATTACCGCAGCCTAAACCAGCACGCGTTCTTGTTTGTTTTTTTGCGTGATTGATTCGTTCTAAATAAGCTTGGCGAGTTTGTTTACTGCGTTCAATAACGCGTTCGGTGACTTCTTGAATACGAGGATGCAACATAAAATTCGACTCATCTCTATTGTTAGAGGATAAAGGCTCAGTGGCAACCACACACTCCACGAATGTAATTGCACTGAGCATCTTTGATTTACCCGTTCAAAGGTATACGTTATCAGGCCGTCTCTCACAACCAACCTGACACCGGTGTCACTGTATTAACGCACGACTGTGACACCGGTGTCAACCTTATCACTTAAATTTAGTCTAATTTATTTAAATGACCAAATAATGAACAGAGAATGCACGCGTAAAACAAATAAAATGCTGAAATAAAATACAGCTTAGGAGTGAGTAGCGTCGTTTTAAAGGTGATGGTGCAGGCGTACGAATAAAAAGTGCCTGAGCAAGCGTCACTCAAACTCAGGCAACTGTGAAATTTATTATCCAGAGTTCAGGTTATTTAACTCGCGCTGTTGATTCGCGGGTAATTAAACGCGCTTCAAGGGTCACTTGGTATGGTTTTTCTTCTGGTTGGGCAATACTTTCTATTAGCTTAGTTACGGCTTGCTTTGTCATATCTTCAACTGGCTGCGCAATGGTTGTTAACCCCGGCCAAATATGACGAGCAATAGGTGCGTTATCAAACCCTGCAATCGAAATATCATCAGGCACTTTTAACTGTCTTTGCGTGGCAAGCTTTAGCACAGCCGCAGCCATGTAATCATTGGACGCAAAAACGGCTGTTGGTCTTGGTGTTAAGTCTAAAATGCTTCGCGCACTATCAACACCCGAGTGATAACTGAAGTTACCCTCTTCAACTAAGCCTTCATTAAATTCGACTCCATGCGTATCAAGCGCTCTTAAGTAACCCTTGAACCGTTGCTCTGTGGCACTGTGATCTGGGTGACCTTTAATAAATGCGATCGATTTATGGCCTAAACTAATTAAGTGTTCAGTGATCTCAAATGCGCCTTGTTCATCATTACTGCGAACAGAAATTGACTCATCGTCAAGTACTGCGGATGCAACACGCGCATAAGGAATTTTTTTCGTTTTAAGAAAATCAACAAGCTCTTTAAAATCAGAAAACGGTGGGGTCAGTACTAAACCATCCAAACGGGAGCTTTGCAGTAACTGCTCAATATTACTAATTAACGCATCTCCACGCATATCACATGGATGAATCAATAAGTTATAGTTATTCTCTTGGCAGGCAGCAAGTGCACCCGTTTGCACACGCGTGATATAGCTTTTACTTGGATTATCGTAAATGCAACCGATTATAAAACTACGGTTTTGCGCCAAGCCTCGTGCAATTGGATTGGGCGTATAATCAAGCTCTTTAAATACTTTGAGTACTTTTTCACGGGTTGCATCGCTAACATTAGGCTCGTTATTAAGCACTCGCGAAACGGTCTTTTTAGACACACCAGCATAACTTGCAACACTATTTATAGTAACTTTCTTCATCCAAACTTCCCAATGACATCCCTAATCGCGATGTTTTATACCTGCTCATTTGCATGCAAACAGGCTGCTGCACCAATAAGCGGTATGTTGTCTTGTACTACTAACGTGACAGGTATTTGACTGACAAACTGAGACATTATGCCCTTTGCAGTAAAGCGCTCAACGAACCGACTTGCCAATAAACGAGATTGCATGCGAGGTAATATACCACCGCCAATAAATACACCACCTAAACCGCCAAATGTTAGCGCTAAATCCCCCGCTACACTGCCGATCCAATCACAAAACTGATTAAGCGTTGCATCACACACTGCACACTCGCCAGTATTAGCAAGTTCACTAATTTGTGCTGCCGTTAAATTTTTTGGCTCAACACCTTTTACCGCCGCCATTGCTTGGTACAAATGGCTAATACCAGGACCTGAAAAAACCGTTTCAACTGAAACATGTGGCAACTGTTTACGCAACTCAGTAATTAACTGAGTATCTAATTCATTCACTGATGCCAATGAAATATGACCTGCTTCACAGCTCAATACTGCACTGCCTTGATTGGTACGTACTAAACTCGCCGCACCAAAACCAGTACCTGGTCCCATTACAGCAATATTGGCATTGCTGTCTGCTTGGCCGCTTTTTATTGTCACATTCTGCTGAGGATCTAAATAAGGAGCAGCATAAGCAAATGCAGCAAAATCATTTATGACTTCAAGGTTAGATAAGGCAAAATCTGTTTTGAGCTGTTCAACACTAAAATGCCAGCCCAAATTTGTTAGATGTACTTGCCCTGCTTTTATAGGGCCTGCAACTGCAAGACATGCACGTTTAGGCTCAATGGGCTTGATCTGGGAAAGGTAGTTCGTTAAAGCAGCTTCTAATGAACCAAAATCTGCACTAGGAAATGTGATATTATGCTCAATAACAAATTGATTTGTTTCTTGCATAAAATCAGTAATTAAAGCAAAGCGCGCATTCGTTCCGCCAATATCAGCGACTAATATCGGATCAAATTGTGTGTTAGGGTTGCAACTCATAATGTTTTCTCTTTTGTCTAAGCGGTTTGCCTAGTAGCTAAAACCAAGCTTATTATTATAGTTTCAACGGCTTTGCCATCGCGGTAAGATAAACTTTAAGCTATCACCTTAAAGCCATTATCTGTTGAATAAAAAAGACTGCTCAATAAAATTGAGCAGTTAAAACGTTTTGACAACAAAATGATAAAACGGTGACATTATGACACCGGTGTCAGCTTGGGATCAATATAAATATTCAAATCTTGATAAATAGCTTGAAAAAAATAACAAATAAACGAAAATAACATGCGTTTATAACGCCCTGCTTCATTTGTCTTTAACTAGGTTGTGTATATGAAAGGTAAAGCTACATCATTTGATATTGCCCATTATGCGGGCGTTTCACAATCTACTGTATCGCGCGCATTACGAAACAGTCCACTGGTCAACGAAGAAACACGACGTCGTGTATATGAGGTTGCAAAACAACTAAATTATAAAGTTGATAAAAATGCCAGTAATTTACGAGCACAACAAAGTAGTACGCTAGCGCTTTTACTTTTTGAAGATCCAACCGCAGACGAATCTCAAATCAACCCTTTTTTTCTTGCAATGCTAGGCAGTATCACCCGCGCATGCGCCAGCGAAGGTTACGATTTACTTATTTCATTTCAATCAACCAGTGCTGATTGGCAAGCCGATTACGAAGATAGTCACCGTGCCGATGGGATAATCCTGCTTGGCTATGGAGATTATGTAGACTATCAAGCTAAGTTTAGAAGCCTGTTGGAACAGAATACAAAATTTGTTTGCTGGGGAGCCAGTGTCGATAACAGACCCGACCTCACCGTTAGTTGCGATAACTACGGTGGCGGTAAACTTGCTGCAGATCATTTACTCAAGGTTAATCGTAAAGATTGTGCATTTATTGGCGATGCATCAGAGCATAGCCCTGAGTTTTTTGCTCGCTATCAAGGATTTAAAGACGAATTTACTCGCCATGGTGTCACATTAAGCGAACGTAAAATGGCCAATGCCATTTCTACAGAAGAGTCTGGCTATCATGCGACTCGCTCGTTAATCGCCAATAATATTGTCTTTAATTCACTATTCGCAGCCAGCGATTTAATCGCAATTGGTGCAATCAGGGCATTAAAAGAAGCAGGCATTAAAGTACCTGAAGATGTTCATGTGGTGGGTTTTGATAATATAGCAGTAGCCAGCTTTACCAACCCGCCATTAACCACGGTACAACAAGATACAACGCTTGCGGGGCAAATGTTGGTTTTTAATCTACTAAAACTAATACGGGGTGAAAAGGTTGAAAACACCCTACTGCCACCAAAATTGATAGTCCGGGGCTCGAGCATATAAAAAAGTATCCTGGTTTAGAGTCATGCTAACCAGTATAAGTTACGTTTAAATGTACTTAACTATTATCTGTTTGTGTAGAAGCCCGCTTTAACCTGTAAGTATTAAGCAAGTAAGCAAGCAAAGTCGCAAAACCAATACCGAAAAAATCAGCCAGTAAGTCCATAGAGTCTAGCGTTCGAGCGGGAATGAATGCTTGACTTAGCTCTTCCAAAATAACAAAAAGTAAAACCAGCGCAGCGCCATAATAAATTCTAAAGCTTGCCAAGCCAAAGGTTTTAAATTTTAGGCCCACAGTCGCTATAAATGTTAGCACACCAAATAAACAAAAATGCCCTACTTTATCGCCATATGGAATACCTCTGATTAATTCAAAAAAAACACTTTGACCACCCGTGTTTGCCAAATAGATAACCCAAAGAATAAAAGAAAAGAAAGCCACTGCAAAAACGCGCATTAAATTGTACATAATTTTTGAACTGTGTTTAATATTTGAATTACTTTAGCATAAAGTGCTTAAAAATCCTTAAGCATATTTAAACTAATCAATACCTTAAACTGTAGATAAAAGCGATTTACCGCAATTTAAATACTCTTTATTAAATATAAGAACTGATTGCTCACAATAAAATGGAAAAATAGCCCACTGTGAATAGGCTATTTTGATGGGCGTATAATCGGCTGACTATCAATGCAAGTGCGATAAGATCATTTTACAGCCAATTACGTTTTATCGAATGTATTTACGTTTTAAGTGTGTTGAAAAATTTATTATGTGTTCACCTCCGTTTTGCTAAAGTCTGTTTACCTTTCAAGGTTTAATTTGCAGCAGCCTGTTTGGTATTTAGCCAAGGCAGCGCCTATGTGGTGGTTATTCCCTATAAATAGGCGATAAAACAACATCAATGCCAAACAGGTGCTGCCCTTCGGGTTCTGCCTAGGGGCGATTTACTCTTTGTAGCTCAGTTTTGACTTAGCCCAATAGGTTATAAACCTGGCGCCGCGATTAACCCCCCTAGCTTGAACAAATTTCAATCTGCAAAGATAAACAGACCCTCGTGTTTTAACCTCGGACTTTATATTTATGCATCAATACATCTTGTAAGCTAGTAAGCGCCCGCTGAATAGCATGTAAAATGTTTTTGCCTTTGCGCTTTACCACAACACTAGGTAGACCGGGTAATAACATGTTAATGCTACACTCTTTTAAAGTGCCATGTTGCTGAGTTGAAACATCATCAACTCTGATATCAACTTTACGGATGTGTAAAGCATATTTGCCTAAATTACTTTTAACTAACTTTGAAAGTGAGGCCTTCATACCCGATTGAACCAGATTATTTTTAACTGTCAGTTTCAGCTTCATACTATTACGTCCTATTTGTCGCACCCTAGTTGTAGGCTTGGCTTTAATCTACTAATGTATCTAATAAGATAAAAGCTGATTATTTCTAACTAATTGACAGGTATTTTCGAATGATAACCAGTATTAACTACAACCATTTATATTATTTTTGGCAAGTTAGCCGCTGCGGGAGCATCTCAGCAGCGAGTAAAATATTGCACTTAACGCCTCAAACAATCAGCTCTCAAATTGGTGACTTAGAACATCGATTAGGTAAGGCATTGTTTATTCGAGAAGGTCGCGGGCTGATTTTGACTGAATTTGGCCAGATCACGCAGCAGTACGCTAATGATATGTTTGTCATAGCCCACGAGTGGCTTGAAACAACACAAGGAGAGCTCACACATTTATCAAAAACCTTAAAAGTGGGGATCTCTGATGTATTACCTAAATCATTAGTATCTAAATGGTTAGCCCCGCTGATTGATAATGAGCGTATTACGAGTTTGCAATGTATCGATGGTCAACAAAATGAACTGCTTTCACAAATGGCAACACATAAACTCGACCTTGTTCTTGCCGACCAACCCTTAGACAACGCATTACCAATCAAAGCCTTTTGCCATGAGATAGGAAAAAGTCAATTAGCGTTCTTTGGCAATACACATTGGCACAAAAAATTATCAGCTGATTTCCCCCACTCATTGCATGATCAGCCCGTCGTATTACCTGCAAAAGGAAGCCCTGTCAGTCGAGCAATCTATTTTTGGCTACAAGAACTGGGATTAGAAACCACTGTAGTCGGTCACGTTGACGACAGCGCATTAATGAAAGCGCTAGGAGAGCAAGGGTTTGGTGTATTTCCCGCGCCAATGCTCGTTAAAGACGAGATTGAGCGTCATTTTGATGTTCATTACATAGGCGCAATAGACAATGCATACCAACATTATTACGCATTTAGCCCAGACCGATTAATAAAAGATACAATCTATTCTGAGTTCATTAAACATGCTCAACAAAGTGCGTTTTAATTATTCAATGACCAAAACCACCTTCTTGCCTGCGGCTCACAGAAATAGCCCTAGTGAACAAATACTATACTGCCTGTCAGTATAATTTACCTGCCCACAATGTTAATTTAAAGGACGTTTGCGACAGAGAAAAGATAGTACCTATTGACAGAGTTAAGGCTCATTTGTGTTATAACGGACTTTACTCATACTCTTGTTGTTGAGGTAAGTTATCAGCTATGTCATGCCAAGCGGCTTTGCTACCAACATAAATATGACGAGTTGGTTTTGCTTTAGGATCGGTGTCTAAGGTGCCAAGTGGGAAACCTAAAATATCAGGGTACTCATCAAATTTAGTAAATAGGCTTGAACCACAATTAGAACAACAACCTTTATGCTCACCAGGAGATGATTCGTAGAATTTTATGAGCTCTTCACCTTGAATCGTTTTCCAGCTTTCAGATGTGATTTTTGCTCTTGTTCTAAACGCCGAAGCATGTAATTTACGACACATACTACAATGACAATTCAGAACATCTTCAAATTCACCATCGATTCATATTGAACTTGATTACACAAGCAACTTCCTTTGTTTATCACAATACTCTTCGTACGTTATAACGCCCTAATAATGGGCAAAAAGTTGTTGGCTAAAATGTTGAGGAACGAAAACAGTCAACTGATTTTTGTCCTTATTTATTAGCTTGTTATAAAGCATTTATACCAAACTTATTACTGGCTTATCTGTGCTTAGAACATTTAAACACTCATTGCTGCCTTTAATCAAATACTCACTTAACATAGTGTCTTTGGATAAGAAGCCAGCGCGATTACTTTCTTGAGCCAACCAACCAAAATCATGTATTTGTAAAAGCCAATTACTCGTTATTTTATTGCTTGCCCAAAACTCTAATAAATCACCTTCATCAAGACACCTAAATCCGATTGGCTGATGAAAACATACTTCAATTCGTAAATTAGAATCAGCGACAACTACTACTTTTAAATAGTCTAAATCGTAGTTGATTGATTCAATATGTGTTTGATTACCACTATAACTTGTGAACTCAATAGTTGAGGCTTTCATCAAAACTTCCGTGCTTTATAACGCCTCAATAACTGGCCGCAGTAGAGGCACGAAGTGCCGAAACGGAGGTCCGAGCCAGCTTGCTGGCGGGCGTTAATTGTTTTGTTAGAACACATTCGCTAGCTGCCCGTATATTGGTGATGAATAATCGTAACCGAGCTTCCCAATTTGTGCTTGCCAGTAAAACATGCCTTTAATGTTTTCGTTAAAAACACCTTTCTTAATTCCAGCTTTCAATTCCACCAGAATCTCTTCGTGGCTTTTTAAAGAGACAGATTCATACCGATCATCGGATTTATCACATAGAAATATAATAATTCCAACTTCTTCGCCTTCGTAAGAAAAGACAGATTTAATGCCTATTCCATGAGCGTAATCATATTCGCTTAGCGAAAAATCCAATATTTTATCTTCGAATACTAGGTTGCTCATATTTGTGTTCTAACGCCCTCGTTAATGGGCAAAATATTGTTGGCTGAAATGTTGAGGAACGAAAACAGCCAACTGTTTTTTGTCCTTATTTAACAGTTTGTTATAAGTAATTTACTCTGGCTTTGTTTTACTTGTTACAACGGTAATCAAGCCTGCCAACAAAAGCCAAAATGATACTACAACCACATACGCAGTAACAGACTGGGGTAACGCTCCAAACTCTTCAATTTTGAAATGTGCCTCACCCATAGCTTTTGCAACTCCAGTCCACAAAACAGGGATATTTATCCAGAATAATAAAGGAAGGAATAATAATCCAATTTTTGTTATTGCCAATAGTGGAGGTAGGTTAAATATTAAAGATATAACCAGAAAACGTTTAATTGAGAAAGCTCTAAAATTCATCGATGACTACAATCCTTTGATTACTTATAACGCCCTGTTAACAGACAAAATATAGTTGGCTAGAATAAGCGACGAAGGAGCAAAAGCCAACTGTATTTTGTCCTTGTTTAACAGCTTGTTAAGTTGCTACTTTGCGAGCCAACATTTTTGAAAAACTAATGTATTACCACTTTCAAAGCGAATATTTTTTACCTTATTATGTTCATGGGTAGTGATTGTTTCATCTACACCCTCCAAGAACCTTACCTGTAGCTTTTTGATTGGTTGATTATTTACTTCAACAAAAGCTGACTCTGTAAATAGCGCAATTACAAAAGCTTCCTGAATACCAGCAATAACATGCGATGCAACTTGTTGCTCTTCACTATTCATGGGGCTTGCATTAAGCCATAGTTCTTTCTCGTTTATACTCTCTGTAGTTGATAATTTCTGTAATGAGGATAAAAGATGCTCTTTTGCCTTTTTTAAAAAAGGACGATGGCTCCGCATTTCTTTTTCAATGATGCTTTTAAGCTTTAATACAGTGACAGTTACTTTCGAATTGTCATCTTGTCTATATACAGAAGGAAAACTGTTGTCTGCTATTGTTTTAAACTCTTTAACCGTTGTTACAGGGTAATCAGTTCTTTCACATGGGTCTTCATTTGCGAAAGTTACACTGGAAAAAAATAATATTATTACGGGTAGAAATTTCACGTGTATCCTCAGAGCAACTTAACGCCCTAATAATGGGCAAAAAATTATTGGCTAAAATGTTGAGGAACGAAAACAGCCAACTGTTTTTTGTCCTTATTAATTAGCTTGATACTCATTGAGCCTCCTCCCCAGCATCGCGATTATTCGCTACGCTGAAAAGGCAACCAACCTTAAAGGAGAAAGCTCAATGAACTTTTACAATAACATGCATCCATATTATTGTGGAATCGATTTACACGCGCGATTACTTTACGTCTGTATCATTGATAATACAGGACTTATCCTTGTTCACAAGAAAATTAAAGATGAACCAGAAGCGCTACTAAAACTACTTAAACCGTATATCGGTGACATTGTTGTTGGCGTAGAGTGCATGCACTGTTGGTATTGGGTCGCTGATTTTTGCAAAGAAAACACTATCGATTTTATCCTTGGTCATGCTTTGTATATGAAAGCGATTCATGGCGGTAAAGCTAAAAACGATAAAATAGATTCATATAAAATTGCCAAACTTATCCGTGGTGGCAACTTCCCACTTGCTTATGTGTATGACAAAGATATGCGTGCTACGCGAGATTTACTCCGCCGCAGAACTAAAATCGTCCGACATGGCGCTGATTTAAAAGCCCATGTTGCCAATACTACCAGTCAGTATAATTTACCTGCCCACAACGTGAATTTAAAGAACGTTTGCGACAGAGAAAAGATGCGCTATTACTTCCCTGATCCCGTTGTACAGCGCTCTATTAATTTAAATATGGCCATACTCGATTGCTATCACAAGGAGCTTAAGCCTTTAGAGCATTATATTGAACAAATGGCTAAGCAGCATAATCCTGTGCACCTTAATATCTTGCAAACAATTAATGGTATAGGCCGCATTCTCGCACTCACCATCATTTACGAAATTGGTGATATCAATCGCTTTTCAAGCGTACAAAAATTCTCTTCATACAGTCGATTAGTCAAATGCAAAGCGGAGTCTGCTGGCAAAACCTATGGCACCCAAGGTAATAAAATTGGCAATGCACATCTTAAATGGGCGTTCTCCGAAGCCGCAGTATTACTGCTGCGTCACAATCACAACGCCAACAAATACCTTGAAAAACTACAAAAGCGAATGAGCAAAGCCAAAGCACTGTCAGCGCTTGCACATAAGCTTGGTCGCTGTGTTTATTATATGCTTAAAAAAGAGACTGTATTCGATGAAGCAAAATTCTTAAAGGGTTAGTCACGGTACTGAGTGAGCTGAACATCTAACTGGATATAAGGCTGAGCATCAGTCAATTGGGTGAGTTAATAGCCAACAAGGTTTAACCTGATTATATGCCTACAGACCGAAGCCACTTGCCTTGATTAGACGCTCAGTACGCGTGCATTAATACAATAAGCAAAGTCGCTTACACCTGACTTGATAACTGCGTTACGCACCTTAATCCAACTGGATCATAATGATGAAACCAGCCGCCTTGAATAGTGCCATGATGAGGTTAATCGATGAATGTCTAGTGCCCCAGCGACCCCAAAAGGATATGGGAAAAAACTGGCTGCGATGAGATCGCAATAAGAGAGCCTCTATATGTGTTTGCCGTAAGCAACATGCTTAATAGCCGCATCGACAGACGAAGTAAACGAATTTGTTTATTGATTTGGAATTGACCGTCAATGTATAAAAACGGTCAAAAAGAATACTAGTGCCTATTGACAGAGTTAAGGCTCATATGTGTTAGCCATACCTGACTTGATTTCAACTGATACACCTGAAAAGTAATCTTGATTGAACCATAGTAAGTCTTCTATTGGGAAGTTAGTTAAAGTTAACTTTATATCTGACTCCCATATTACTTCCAATTTTTCTGGTTTACCGTCTAAACCAAAGAAGCCATTGAAGACCTTACCAGTTTCTACATCGACAATATTTATACCTGTTTGCCAATTAGTCGTTGCACCGCAATCCGAATAACCGAGCTTCGCAATTTTTTTACCATTTGGAGAAGGAAATTCAGCTACGTCGGTATAGGAGCAGAGTGAAGGCCCTTCGATGTCAAAAAGATCCATTCCATAACCTATAGCCTTAAACCCAAACCAAATAAAAAAACAAACAGCGCCAAGATTCCAGACTGATTTCTTAATGCTTGCTACAACGCTCATGCAGATCCTTATGTATGGCTAACAGCGTATTACCAAGAATACCGATAAACACTTTCTAGTGCTTACCCTATTCTACGTAAATACACTTTAAAATTTATAATAATATTATTAACTTACTAACTTATTAGGAAGGTGGCAACAAAAATTCGTTCCTCTCATAGCGAGAATTTACTTAATCGAGAACCTACATTTTTATTAAAGGAGAACAACCGAATAAAACATCATTAAAATCAAAAGCTTAATCTTATTCAAAAGATAAACCGAGAACTCTAATCAAGTATATACCGAGAATTTGAATTGCAAAATCCTTACTATGAATTATAGCTGTATAAATAAACAGTGTTAGAAGGGTTGGCTATGAGTTCACCTTATTTAGAAATGATCTGATCAGAATTGCGTACTAGACGCTATAGTATTCAAACTGAGAAGGTGTATCTCTACTGGATACAGTACTTTATTTTGTTTAATGACAAAAAGCATCCTGATGACATGGGAAACTATAATATAGAACGGTTTTTAAACAATTTGGCTGTTAACAAACAAGTAAGTGCTGCAACGCAAAATCAAGCGCTATGTGCGATTATGTTTTTATATCGTTACATTGTTAAACGTGAGATTAAGGGGTTGTCTTACTCATTCACAAAGCGGGAAAGAGCATTACCTACAGTGTTAACTCATGAAGTTGCATTAACTATAATTAATAAATTATCTGGTAAATACCGGTTAATAGCGTCAATACTATATGGCTGCGGGCTAAGAATAAACGAAGCGTTAAAACTACGCGTAAAAGACCTAAACCTAGATAACAACACATTATTTGTTTTTCGCGGTAAAGGTAAAAAAGACCGTTATACTTTTTTACCTAAATCATTAAATGATAATTTAAATAATCAAATTGAGTACGTTTAAAATACACACAACCATGACTTAGCACAGGGCTATGGTTTAACATCATTGCCCCCTGCACTCTTAAGAAAATATGGTAATGCCGCAAAAGATTTTTCGTGGCAGTATCTATTCCCCTCATCTACTCGATGCGTTCACCCTTACGACGGCTATATTTGCCGTCACCACCTTCATGGGACTTCCTTTAGAAAGCAGCTTAGAAAAGCCGTACTAGCAGCTAAACTAAATAAAAATGTTAAAGCGCATACATTCAGGCATACATTTGCAACACAATTATTGGTGAATGGTTGCGATATTCGCACAGTACAAGAGTTATTCAGATTTAAAAACAACAGAGCTTTATACCCATGTAATTGGTAGCCGATTCAGCAATACAATGAGCCCAATTGATAAAGCCTTAACGTAAAAAACCACGGCTGTTAACCGTGGCTCTTAGTATTACTTATTAAAACAAACTTACTTTAGTGCCTTTTCAACCACTGGGTAGTGATCCCATACCTGTTTGTCGCTTAAAGAACGAACCAGTTTAACGTATTCTGCATGCGTCCACGCAAGTGGTGTGGCAGAGTTAGTGCCCTCGCCGAGTTGATAGCCGGCTTTGTTATTACCCACGCCGTCCCATACTTGCTCAGGTAGCATCATGCCTTCGTTAGCAAACTGCTCTAACCCTTTCACATACGTGTTTTTAATGGCTTGTTGTTTGTCTGCGTTTAACGATTGCGTGGCATTGGCTGCAGCAATTTCGTAATGACCTCGCTCGCCTGTAAAGAACGGCCAAACACGACCACGTTGCCCTGGGGTATTTTGCCCACCTTCGGCGTAGTTTGTGCCAGTTACTTCATCTTCGCCGTAACCGTCGTTACCATAGCGGCGAAAGCCTGGGAATGAACCGCTGCCATCACTAAAGTTAAAGCTGTACTTAACTTGTAAATTATCGGCTAACGTTTCATCGTCATATTCTGGCAATGTTTTTACGATACTTGGCGCGAGTGCATCACGCACACCGTAGCGTACTAGCTCTAAAAAGCCACCGTCTAAAATTTGCTTTTTATTAAAGCCTTCACGGCCATTATTGGCGTTAATTTTAGTGTTTGAATTGGCGTCTTTGTCTTGGCCAATACGAATAAAATACTCACCGTCTGAATTGCTTGATTCTAAATTACCAGCAGTAGTAAACATAATGTTTTCAATATCGCTGTTGTAACTTTTGGCGGTTTCAAGGTAACGCTTTGCGTTTTTGTCATCGCCAGCGAGTGTTGCAATATCAGCCGCAGTGATAAGGCCTGCAACAACCGCTGCGGTAGTTGAAGGTGAGTATCCTTCTTGCTCTTCCCAGCGCTCTTGCTGAGTAGCTGGCGGCGTAATTTGCATATCGTTCCACAAAATTTTGGCGCGCCCACCGTCTACCAAAAAGTCAGCAGCAGGTTTTAACATGCGCCCGTACCAATCAGTGAGCTCTGCATCAGTTAATACATCGGCTTGGTGCAGTTTCCATGCAAGCATAATAGGCATGGCGGTTTGGTCAAGCTGTACGCCCACCCATTCAAGCTCGCCATCAACATGTGTTTTTTGTAAGAACCAGCCTGTGTCGCCATTGTTGCCTGGAGTTTTGGCGTTTACTTGTACTTTTTCAAGGTATTCAAATGCGGTTTTAGCTGTGGCATTATCGCCCATTGCCATAAAGGCCATAGCGACTTGGTAAAAGTCACGCACCCAAACCGCTTTATAACCTGTTGACCCTGTTTTAGCTGAGACCGTTTCGCCCCATGGGTTTGATAAAGACGCAATTAAGGCGCCTGCATGGGTTTTGTCTTCTTGCGCTTTTAAAACCAGTGCACTGGTATAAAGTAGCTTACCGTTATCAGCTGTTTGCCCCGTCATGGTATTAAGCGGCTTAAGGCTTTGTAAGTAATCTTGCCAACCTAATGCCTCGCCTTTACCATTGTAGTTATCAAGTACTTGCTGATAGCCCCGATTTAAACTCGCTTTACCTTCTTTAAAGCTCGATTGCTCGTTGTTACCAAAGCTTAGGGTTAAATCAAACTGGCTGTTTTTGCCAATCTCACCCAGCTCTGCAAGCAAGCTTACGTTACCTGATTGCTCACCTGTGTTTGTATATACATTAGTTAGTTGCTGTGAGTTTTTAAGCTCATTTAGGCCATCGCTTTTGCCCGTAAAACCAACACTGGTCTGTTTAAACGGTTTTGCGCCTTGCAGTGATAAATAATTATCGCCCTGCCAAGCAACTACTCCTTGCTCAGTTGTTTTTGCAAAGTCATCAAGGCCGTTGTTATCAATATATGGGTTAACACTTACATACGCTTTTACGCCATCGAGCTCGGTATTAAAAATACTACGTACAAATAACGTTTGCCCGTCTGGATCGGTGAATATGTGTTTTTCTAGGCTAAATCGACCTTGCTTATCTGTGCTAGTTACTTTGTAAGCCAGTGATAGTGGACGCCCTGCTTCATCTTTGTATAAATAGTCAATGGTTACATCAAGGTCGTCGGTTTCTGTAACAGTAAAGTCTTTGCCAACCACAACAAATTGCATGTCTTTAATTTGGGCTTGGTGAATTAGACCAAACATGGTTTCTGTGATCATGCCTTTTGCTATTGAAAACCATACTTTTGAGACCGTACCGGTTGCCGCAGTGTCGCTGTAAGCACCGTTTTGGTATTGCTCAAATGAGGTACCAATACCCGTTTTGCCTGAATATGCCCAAAATGGTTCAGCACCTGGTGCGCCTGGCGCTGTAAGTTGCTGAGTTATCACTGACGTACTTGTTTGTTCTGAACTACAGGCTGTTAAACCAAGCATAAGTAAACTTGTGGTAATGATGTTATATTTTTTCATTTTTAACCCTTAAATTTTCTTTATTTCTAAAATTGTTCGCTAAGTGGTTTACTGCGTATGTTTAACTCGCATAACAGCAAGGGCTGCTAATACAAACGACACTGCGCCTAGTACCAATGCGTAAATAGGTTGATTTGCAAAGAAATGACGTAAAATTAGGCCTAATACGCTGGCAGCGAGTAATTGTGGTATCACTATAAAGAAGTTAAAAATCCCCATATATACACCCATTTTGTGGCTCGGCACTGACGTACTTAACATGGCATAAGGCAGTGATAAAATAGACGCCCACGCAAAGCCAACGCCTACCATTGGCCAAATAAGCAATGTTGGATCTTTGATGACTATAAAACTAACTAACCCTAGCGCCCCTAATACCAAGTTGATGGCATGCGCGAGCTTTAAACCCACACGCTTTACGATGATCGGGATACATAACGCAGCAATTGCGGCAAAACCATTGTAAGCAGCAAACAAAATACCAACCCAATCCGCGCCATTATTGTACGCCACAGAGCTAGTGTCGCTGCTACCGTAATGAAAGCTTGTTACCGCTGACGTGGTATAAATCCACATTGCAAACAGTGCAAACCAACTAAAGAATTGCACCCAGGCCAGTTGCTTCATCGCCTTTGGCATAGTGAATACGTC
Source organism: Pseudoalteromonas sp. 3D05 (assembly GCF_002723455.1). Classification (GTDB taxonomy): domain Bacteria; phylum Pseudomonadota; class Gammaproteobacteria; order Enterobacterales; family Alteromonadaceae; genus Pseudoalteromonas. The sequence continues at coordinate 398,877 of NZ_PDUS01000002.1, forward strand.
GTTTACCACTTGGTAAAAACCGCCTGATGTGGCTTGCTTGGCTTTAAGTAGACCCGCAATAAATTGAATAATACCAAAGCTCACCAAGCCACCAGCTAGGAGGTACAGCTCTTTTTCAAGATTAAGCCCCGTGACAAGGCCAAGTACCACTAAACCAAGCACAGTAAAAACAATCCCGCCTTTGTTGAAATTAACCGTGTTGTGAGTAAGCGTTTCAGGGTCATTACTGCTGTCTTGCTCGTTGAACTTCGCTAATTGCTCAGGGGAATACTCTTTTGTTGTGAGGATGGTCCAACCAACAGCGATAAGTAAAATTACACCGCCAAAATAAAATGAATACTTTACCGAATCAGGTATTTGCCCTGCTGGTGCAGTATTGGCTATATCAAACCAATTGGTCATCATCCATGGAAGTGCTGATGCCACTACCGCACCTACCCCAATAAAAAAGCTTTGCATGGCATAGCCAGTCGCGCGTTGTTTTTTTGGTAGATTATCGCCCACTAAGGCACGAAATGGTTCCATCGTGACATTGATTGAAGCATCCATGATCCATAACATACCCGCTGCAATCCAAAGCGTTGGTGAGTTTGGCATGATAAATAAAGAAAGCGTAGTCAGTATGGCGCCATACAAAAAGAACGGACGACGACGACCTAGTTTACCCCAGGTTTTATCACTCCAGTAGCCAATTATTGGCTGCACAATCAAACCTGTTAGTGGTGCTGCTACCCATAAAATAGGAATATCATCAACGTTGGCTCCGAGGGTTTGAAATATTCGGCTGACATTACCGTTTTGCAGTGCAAAACCAAATTGAATGCCTAAAAAGCCAAAGCACATATTCCATATTTGCCAAAAACTTAAATCTGGTTTGTTATCTTTCATTATGTGCTCCAGTAGTGAGAACTGCACTGCTAAGCGCATCTAACGTTAGACTAATGTGTGCTTTTTCGGGGGTGATCGCGACTAATGCGGTTTGGTTTGCTTCAAGTAAATCAAGTAATTTGAACGTGCCTTGCTTATCATCAATCAGCGTACTCAGAGGTAGCTCAATCGTGGTGGCTGTTTGAGTATCTGCAAAATTGCTAACAACCCAAATTTGTTGCTGACCAATGCGTCGACTAAATGCAGCAACCTGATCACTGCCCTTTACGGTTAACGGTTGCATATCACCAGCAACAACTGCCGGGTGCTTACTCAATGCCATTACCGATTTATAATATTCACGTAATTGGCTTTGCTCAGTGGTTAATGCGCCGCCATCAAACTTACCGTTATTCATCCACGCTTGATGCGCGGGGACGCCAATATAATCAAAAATACTGGTACGCGTTGGCTTACCAAAGCCTGCATCTTCTGAGCCGTCCTCGCCCACATCTTGACCAAAATACAACAATGTAGGTGCACGACTAATCAAGTGCGATACTACCAGTGCCGGTTTGCCTTTGGCTGCACTGCCCGCAAAGTCTGGGCTGGCGATACGTTGTTCGTCATGGTTTTCTAAAAAATGCAGCATGTGTTTTTCAATATCAGCCACTTTTTGCTGTGGTGCAAAAATGCTGTTTGCCGCTTGTTTACCTTGCATAACGCCTTTTAAGGTGTCGTAAAAACCTACTTTGTCGTAAAGGTAGTCCATTTTGCCTTGCTGAATATAAGGACGATACAAAGTCGGGTTGTATACCTCTGCTAACAAAAATGCGTTTGGGTTATGCATTTTGATAGACGAGTTTAAAAAGCTCCAAAACTCTACAGGCACCATTTCGGCCATGTCATAACGAAAACCATCTACGCCTTTATCAAGCCAATACAACGTAATATCACGGAATTTATACCAACTATTTGGCAAATCTTTATCTTGCCAAAATTCAAAATGAGCGCGTAAGTCTTTGTTCGCATAATCGCTTGGTAACGTTGGAAAATCGTAACTGCCATCTGGCTTTACGCCGTAGTTCACTTTTACTGTTTCGTACCAATCGTTTATATCTGGTTTAGCTGCACGTGCGCCGTTTCCCGTCCACTTAGCAGGTGTTTCATCAAATAAGTTATCTGCTAATGGATGCGGGTTACCATCGAGTACTTGGTAGCCTTCGCTGGTCGGTACTTGAAACGACTGCCCTGTTACATAGTAAAAGTTATTATCGCGAGTATATTCTACGCTGGTGTCATCTTGCTCACCAAAGTCTTTTACCCCAGCAGGCTTTGCTGTTGAGTGATAATCTCGCGCAACATGGTTTGGTACTATATCAATAATTACCTTCATGCCATGTTGATGGGTGCGCTCAATCAACGCTGAAAACTCTTCAAGGCGTCGCTCAGGGTTGATTGCTAAATCAGGATTTACATCGTAATAGTCTTTAATCGCATAGGGTGAGCCTGCACGCCCTTTTACTACATCTGGGTCATCTTGACTAATACCATACTGGCTATAATCGCCCACCAATGCGTGATGCAAGACACCGGTATACCAAATGTGAGTGGTTCCAAGCTCTTTAATGCCCGATAAGGCTGCATTATTAAAGTCACTAAACGTGCCTACACCATTTTGCTCTTTAGTGCCCCATGGCACATTCGCAGTCTGTGTATTACCAAATAAACGTGTAAAGACTTGGTATACAACCGGCTTGGTGTGCTCATTTACATGTTGCTTTGGCGCTGGTTCATCTGTTTTTGTGTCGGGCTGTTCAGAGCAACCCGCTAACAGCAAACTACTGGCAAGTAACCAAGAGCCATACTTAATTGTGCTTGTTGTGTGTGTTGTCATAATCTTCTTATTTAATCAGAAGGCTTAACAAGAGTTCATTAAGCCGTCATTTTATTTTACCTATGATACTAATGTGAACAGCCGCTGACTGACAGCACTTGCATACGTATTCACCCTATTCAATCACCAATACCAGAGCACTCATTGCAGGGATTGAGATGGGCTTGTTTAACCTGACTGCTTGCTTTGTAAAAAGAGCCTGCGCTTGCTTTTTACCTGCAAGTACTTCATTCATGTAGTCCAGTGACCACGATTTGGTCTGCGTATTTTTGTTTAAAAGTACGAGTACGGTTTGTTGCTCGCTTATTCTGGCATAACTATATACGCCATTTTTAGGGCTGAAATGAGTGAGTTTACCTTTGCTTAACGCGGGGCTATTTTTTCTAAAGTTTAGCAATGTGGTGATAGTTTGCTGCATTTCAATTTGATCGCTATTTAAGCCTTGGCCCGTGAACGCGTTCGCTTTTTGCCCTTCAAATCCTCCTGGAAAATCGATGCGTATATCACCATGGTCGTTACTACCCGTGTTATCGAGCAGTATTTCTGTACCGTAATACATTTGCGCAATTCCCCGAGTCGTTAACAGCAAGGTCATCGCCATTTTTGTTTTGGCAAGATCTTGCCCAAGTTCTGTGTATACGCGGCTCATATCATGGTTATCCGCAAACACAAGTAAGTTATCAGGGTTGGGGTATAAAAAGTCATTCGCCAGTGACTGGTACACTTTCACCCAGCCCGTATTCCAGCTTTCTTGTTCATTAAGCGCTTGAATAACTGACTCTTGCAATGCAAAGTCCATCACACTGGGTAAACTCGATGTATACCCATCATTATTCACTTTGCCTGCTTGCCAATAAGACGCAATAGCTGGGTTGGATGTCCACTCCTCGCCTACGATATTAAAGGCAGGGTATTCGGTCATGATTGCTTTAGTCCAATCGGCTAAAAATGCCTTGTCGGAATAGGAATAGGTATCCACCCTAATCCCACTTAAGTCAGCATATTCAATCCACCAAATCGCATTTTGAATAAGGTAGGTTGCTAATAAAGGCTGGCGTTGATTTAAATCTGGCATGGTTGATACAAACCAACCATCATTAAACTGTCGCTTATCGAACTCACTTGCGTGTGGGTCTTGGATCGTTTGACGTGCGTGACTAGTGGCATTTTTACCGTCTGCAAATTCGCCATTGAAGTTAATCCAATCTGACGTTGGTTTATCTGTCATCCACACATGCTCTGAGCCAAAATGGTTCAGCACTAAGTCCATCACTAAACCGATACCATGTTGCTTCGCATTAGATGATAATTCCCTATAAAGTTCATTCGAGCCCATACGTGGATCTATAGTGTAAAAATCGGTAATGGCGTAGCCATGGTATGAATAACTGGGCATATCGTTTTCAAGCGGCGGGGTTAGCCATAATTGCGTAACACCCAACTCATCTAAGTAGGGTAGCGCGTTAATAATACCTTGAATGTCACCTCCGTGGCGCCCGCCACGTTCTGCTGGTTTGGCAGCTTCTTTCATACCTTTGACGGTATCGTTACTCGTATCGCCATTGGCAAAACGATCTGGGTTAATTAAGTAGATTGTATCGCCGCTATCAAACCCTTGACGTTCTGCGCTTTGCTTGTTGCGTGCTAATAGCGGGTATTTAAATTGATCGCCTGCTTGATTTTTAAAAAGTAAGTTGCCCGGCTTGGCACTTGGGCTAATATCAAGATCTATAAATAAATAATTTGCGTTATCCGTTTTGGTAATGCCTTTTAACTTAACGCCCGGGTATGGCACGAGTTGCCAGTGTTGTTTTGCAACCTCATTTTCATGCAGCATAATTTGTAATGTGCTGTTTTGCATGCCAACCCACCAGTTTTCTGGCGAAATAGATAACGCATTGGCGCTCAAAGTTGTGCCCAAGCAGGCTGTTATAAAGGTGCTTGCGATAAATTTGCGGAGAGTCTTTTTCATCTTAATTATTTTTCATCCGTAGTAAAAAGTCACTGTGACTAGGAAGTTGCTCAACAGTGCCGTTAATTAACGTTTTTAAGCTGCTAAATAACTCGCTGAGTTGGTCATCACTTAATGCACTTGCAAGTGCAGAATAGTCGTTTGCTTCAAGCCCTTGCCCTATCATCACCTGTTGCCAAGCGATTTGCGCAAACAGCTCGTCATCTTCACGTATAATTTTGCCAGTCGCTTTAAATAAATCGATTTTCTTTTGCAGTGAATCTGGAATACTCATTTGCTTACATTGACGCCAAAAAGCGCTGTCGGTCCGTTCGGTTAATTTGTAATGCAGAATAATGAAATCACGAATGCGTTCAATTTCAGTTTGGCTTTGTTGGTTAAATGTCTCGACTAAGCTGTCATCAATTCCGTTATGTGGAAAAAGCTTAATTAAACGAATAGCCGCGGTTTGGATTAAATGAATACTGGTTGATTCTAACGGCTCTAAAAACCCGCTTGATAAACCCACAGACACCACATTTTTATGCCACTGTTTACGACGACGCCCTGTTTTAAATCGAATAACTCTCGGCTCAGTAATAGGCTCGCCAGGAAGATTTTCTAATAATCGTTGTTTTGCCTGTTCATCAGTAATGTGACGGCTTGAAAACACCAAGCCATTACCAACTCGGTGCTGTAGTGGTATTTGCCACTGCCAACCAGCATCGTGCGCAATAGAACGGGTATAAGGCACAGGCTCAGCTGCTCTTTTTGTTTGTACTGCAATAGCGCTATCGCAAGGGAGCCAATGAGACCAATCTTCAAAGCCTGTATTGAGGGTTTGTTCAATCAACAAAGCGCGCAGCCCAGTACAATCGATAAATAAGTCACCGGTAACTGTTTGGCCATCTTCAAGTGCAAGCGCCGTAATAAAGCCTGTGTTTTGACATTGCTCAACTTGGGCTATTTTACCTTCAATTCGGTTAACGCCCCGTGATATTGAAAGCGATTTTAAATACTCGCCATACAGTGTGGCATCAAAATGATAGGCGTAATTTAAACCGGTCAATTGTGTGTTAGGTATGTGTTGAAGATGAGTAAACTTATGCTGTTTTGCAGCTTGGTAGTTAAGGGAGAAATCCCAAAAATCAGAGGCTGTGCCTTGCTGTTTGGCTCTTAACCAAAAATGATAAAATTCACAAAACGGAAAGTCTTTGCCAATATCGCCAAAAGCATGCATGTATGCGTGCTTTTGTGAACGCCAGTTTTCAAATTCGATCCCCAATTTAATGGTTGCTTGAGTTGCTTTAATAAACTCGTTTTCTCGAATACCTAGCGCGGCATTTAAATGAAGAATGGGCGGTATACTCGCCTCGCCTACGCCCACGGTGCCAATGTGATCTGATTCAACAAGGGTAATGTTAACAACTTTGCCGAGCACTTTATTAAGTAGCGCTGCGGTGATCCACCCAGCAGTACCACCACCCGCTATTACCACGTCTTTTATTTGTTTATTTTTCATAGCCCCTGCTCCACTTGTTTTTGCTTAAGTGTAGTCGATATAAAAAAGCCCTTGTAAAACAATTCACAAGGGCTTTTCAACGCTAAAGATTATTATAGCTTGTAACTAAAGCCTAACAAGAATGTACGACCGTAGTCTTGGTAATCACGTACTTGCAGTGCATTGTCACCTTGTAGTGTGGTGAACGGTTCTTCAGTAATATTTTGTACTTGGAATGTCACATTTAAGCCTTCTAGGCTTTCGACACCAGCTTCACCAAAGTCATAGCCAATTTGTGCATCCCAAATTGTTTCGCCTTCAATATCAACCTGAGTAGCGGCAAGACCTAAACCATTCACGTTACCTTTAAAGTCACTACGTTTACGCATGCTGGTACGTGCTTGGAAGCCGTTACGCTCAAAGTACACTGTCAGGCTATCAATTTGGTCAGATAAACCAACAAGTTCGTATGGTTGACCGTTTTGATTTTCAACATCTTGTTCAATACCAGTGTGACTAGCAATTAAACCAAAGCCATCTAGTGACGAGTGAAACATGTTAAATGGTAACGCCAGTGAAAGCTCGTAACCCCACAGGTCACCGCCGCCGCCATTGACTTTACCAGAACCTGAACCTGTGGAGCTTGCTGGTATTTCGCCGGTTGCTGGGTTTGCAACACCTGACATGTCAACTTCGTAATTACCGTCAAATATCCATTGCGTGATGTCTTTATAGAAAACTGCAGCAGAGAAATAACCTTCGGCATTAAAGTAGTTTTCATAACTTACATCGAAACCTGTGGCTTCTTTTGGTTCAAGCTTAGGGTTACCGCCTGAAATATTCCAGAAATTACCGTTATCATCTGGCTGTTGCGAGTAAGATGCATTAATCGACGAATTCATGTCATTTAATAGCGCACGAGAAATAGTTTTTGCTGCACCAAAACGCACCGTTTGCTCTTCATCAATTGCGAAAGATAAGTTAAGGCTCGGTAAAATATGGCTGTAATCATGGCTAACATCTGTAGGTGATACTACCACTAAACCGTCTACCGTGTTTGCTGCTGAGCCTTGTGAAGACTGTTCAGTCTTAACATAGCGCACACCAATGTTACCTGTTACAGGGATTGAACCAAGTTCAGCATTTATATCAGCTTGCGCGAAGAATGCTGTTACCTTTTCTTGCACTGTCCACGATTGCGTTTTGTGTTTTTGGTCTGTTAGGCTCTCTTGCAATAGGTCATAGTAACCGTCATTCACAAGCCCTCTTGTGTCATAAGCAATCATGTCGCCCATGCCGATAAAATCAAGACTGGCTGAACCTAAACGGTATTGCTCAGGCACTGACATCATGCCAGGGTTTGACAATGAAAAGTCTTTCAATGTTAAGAAATAACCTTCAGACAGTTTTGACTTTTCACGATCACGGTATGACATACCAAATTTAATGGTGCTTACATATGCGTTATCAAGCATCTTACTGGCAGCAAGCTTAAGGGTTGTCAGCTCATCATTGATTTTTGGCGCGTTAATAAAGCCATCTTGTGCTGTATTCTGGTATGGCGTGTCAGTTAAACCATACTTGTCATTAAGTGCGGCACTTGCACCCCATGATAATGGTCCACCTAATTGCATTAAGCTATAGTCACTGTAATCTAACTCATGTGAAAACTGTGCACCTGTGTTTCCGCCGTCAAACGCATAACCAATGTTGTCAGCTACACCATTAGCATCACCGCGACCTGTGCCTGAATAACTTTCAATACTCCACAACTGACGCTCTACTTCTGAGCGGCTTATATCAAACTCAGTGCTCCAGTCATCGTTTAGGTCATATTTAACATTAAAACCAAATTGCGTTAAATCTGCTTTTCTTTCTTGGTGATCGTTACGAACAACAACTCGTTGTCCTTGCGTTAATGCACTTGTGATAAAACCTGTTTCTGCGTCAACGGTTGTTGAAGCTGGGTCAATTGAACCTTGGCCCCATGCAAATGGAACTTCAATACCACGTAGGATTTGTTCATCTGAGAAATCAATGTATAACGCGTCAAACGTCATGTTTAAGCGATCTGTTGGTGCAGCTTCAAGTACTAACATGGCTGAATCACGTTCAAGCGTTGAAGAACGTACATACGGTTTTGCACCACCGAGGATAGAATATGATTGACCATCATCGCCAGTAAAATCAGGGTAACCCCATGAGTTCCAACGCTTCTCTTGGTTTGGTGAACTCATTTTGTTATAAGCAAATGCAACACCGAACGTATCATCTGCAAACTGGTCAATGTATGAAACCGTGCCACGATAACCTTGATCATCGCCGTCTGGGTTTAGCTTATCAAAGCCTGTTTGCTCTAGCTGACCATTAAACATGATGACTCGCTCACCTTTACTTAAAGGTTTTACGGTTTGCATGTCGATTACACCAGCAATACCTTCTGCCTCAATGCTCGCGCTTGGTGTTTTATATACGGTTACACCGCTCATTATTTCTGATGGGTAAAGGTCAAACTCAACGCCACGGTTATCACCAATCGACACTTGCTCACGACCATTAAAGGTTGTTGCACTTTCGTTTTCGCTGAAACCACGCACACTAACACGGCTAGCACGACCATCAAGGCGCTGCGCCGTTAAACCCGGTAAGCGAGCAATTGATTCTGCAATCGACGAATCTGGTAATTTACCGATATCTTCTGCAGAGATAGATTCAACTACTTCTGATGAAAAACGCTTTGTATTGATTGATTCAACAACACTGCCACGAAAACCTTTAATTTCTATGACTTCGACATCATTATTTGCTGTTGATTGCTCTTCTTGTGCGTATGAAGCGAAACTGCTAATACCTGCTGTTGCAAGTGCAATTGTTAATATACTTGGTTTGAACATAGACATGATGTTTTCCCGTTACCCATATTTTGTATTACCAACGTTATTCACTGCTTGTGATAGAAGCGAGCGACTCATTGGCTGATTTTGTTGTCAGGATGAATATTAACGCTCGCCTTATTTTATTAACAACTTTATGCATACGTATTCAGGTTAGTGCAAAACCACTTCTTTTAACAAAAATTTCACAAAAATCAAGTCAACACATTGTTTTTATGGGAATAAAAAATAAATATAATGGTGCAGCCTAAATAAAAACTAATTTCCTCGTTCTGAATCCCTTGTGCCTGCTAGATGAACACCTAAGGCATTCATTTCCAACAAAGTCGCTTATTAGTCGACTTACGCAGCCCGAACATTTTAACCACAGCTAATTGGTAAGACCATTTCTTTTTGCACCAACAACTAGCAAACCCTTTTAAAATCGCACCAAGTTGGAAATGCCCTATTGTTAATAGTTTTATTTAACAAATTGGTAAGTTTTCACAAAACATTAATATGTCTCTTTTAATTATGAAATTTAAGTGCGCTTACTTGCACACTTTGAATCTATTTACCATGCATACGTATGCAGTCTTTTTACACTCTTGTGACCTTCACGTATGCTTTTTAAAAATAACGTGGCGAAGTAGTAGCCACATATAAGATTGACGTAATCACTACGACAAATGTGGTGAAGCAGCATTGTCACGATGGAGAAAAGCATGGCTCAGCAGCAATGGTATAAAGGCGCAGTTATTTATCAAGTCTACCCGCGCAGTTTTCAAGATACCAATGGCGATGGAATTGGTGATTTAAAAGGGATCATCTCTCGAATTGACTACATTAAAAGTTTAGGTGTTGATGCTATTTGGATCTCACCATTCTTTAAATCCCCAATGAAAGATTTTGGCTATGATATAAGTGATTATCGTGACATTGACCCTTTGTTTGGTGATTTAAATGACTTTGATGAGTTAATTGCTCAAGCCCACCAGCGTGATATCAAAATCATTATTGACCAAGTATTAAGCCACACGTCAGATCAACATCAATGGTTTTTAGACAGCCGTGAAGATAAAAACAATGACAAATCTGATTGGTACGTATGGGCCGATTCAAAGCCAGACGGTACTCAACCAAATAATTGGTTAAGCATTTTTGGTGGACCTGCTTGGCAGTGGGAGCCTCGTCGCGGGCAATACTATTTACATAACTTTTTAACAGAGCAACCTGACTTAAATTTCCATAATCCAGATGTACGCAAAGCAGTACTGGATAACGTTGAGTTTTGGCTTAAAAAAGGTGTTGATGGTTTTCGTTTAGATGCCATTAACTTTTGCTATCACGATGCGCAGCTTCGTGATAACCCAGCTAAACCACCTGAAAAACGCCAAGGTCGTGGTTTTAGTGAGGATAATCCGTACGCATTTCAATATCATGACTACAACAACACCCAGCCTGAAAATATTAGCTTTATGCAGGATATTCGTGCCTTACTTAACAAATACCCTGGTACTGTGTCGTTAGGTGAAATATCTTCTGAAGACTCACTCGCCACTATGGCTCAATACACAGCTGGCGGCGATAAGCTGCACATGGGTTACAGTTTTGAACTACTGACTAATGACTACAGCAGCGAGTACATTCGCACAACAGTTAAAACACTTGAAGAACGCATGACTGAAGGCTGGCCATGCTGGGCGTTCAGTAATCATGATGTTGAGCGTGTAGCAAGTCGCTGGAGCAGCGACAACAGCATCAACCCCTCACAATGTAAAATGTTGAGCGCCCTACTTGCATCGTTGCGTGGTAGTGTCTGCATGTACCAAGGTGAAGAGTTAGGCCTTGGCGAAGCCAATGTTGCGTTTGAAGACTTACAAGACCCATACGGCATTACCTTTTGGCCAAACTTTAAAGGCCGTGATGGCTGTCGTACACCGATGCCTTGGCATAACGACAACTGTGAGCAAGCTGGTTTTTCAACGACAAAACCTTGGTTACCTGTCGATGCAAACCATAAACGCCAAGCGGTTAATGAGCAAGATACAAATGCAGATTCTATTTTGAACGCATTTCGTGAGTTTATGGCGTGGCGTAAAACGCAGGTTGTGTTGCTAGAAGGTGATATTGAGTTTATTGATACACCTGAACCAGTGCTAGCGTTCTATCGTCGATTGGAAGGTAAAACAATGCTGTGCGTATTTAACTTAGCAGCCAGCACTGAAACATTAACGCTGAGCAACACGATAATAAACTCACATGAACAGCTTAGCCATCATAATGCAACTGTAACCGACAAGCGCTTAACCCTGCCCGGTTTTGGCTGTTTTTATGCTGACGTAAACTAGCTTCTAAACATTCCCCTGATAAAAAGCCCTGATTTTATCAGGGCTTTTTATTTGCTCATAGTGTCTTGTCCTGAAATGTGT
>NZ_PDUS01000047.1 GCF_002723455.1 Pseudoalteromonas sp. 3D05
ATGTTTGGGATAATAATGCAATAGATCCACATTGTGAATATACAGATACAGTTACAGTAGATCCTGCAACAACATTAACGTATACTGCAATACCTACAGATCCTGAATGTTATGATGGTACTGGAACTATTGATATTAACGTAAGTTCAGGTATTGCTCCATATACGTATGAAATTATTGATTTAGATAACGGAGGAGCTTCAGATGAAACAGCAACAAATGTTATAAATAATACAAAAACATTTTTCAATTTATCTCCTGGTAATTATACAATTAATGTAACTGATGCTAGTGGTTGTACTATTCAAACTACTCCTGTAACCATTAATAATCCTGATGAACTAGTAACAGATATTGAATCTAACTTAACAGATGATTGTGATCCTGCAACAGGGTTTACATTTATAAATTATACTACAACTTTAAATGGAACATTAGAGTTTAGTCATGATGGTGGTGCTACATGGCAAACTTCTGATGTTTTTGATGCTCCAGCATATACTTTAACTTCAGGTGATGCTGTAGATCCTTCTATAAGAACGGTAGATGCCTCTGGTAATACATTATGTCGATTAGATTTACCTAGGTATATTATTAAATATCCATTAGATAATTTGGATATTACAATTGCAGCTATTATTGTCAATTGTAATGAGCTACAAGTAAGTGTACAAGGTAATGAAGGTACAGCTCCTTATCAATATACTTATACAGATGATCCTGTTAACTTTGATGCAACTACACCTAGTAATCCTTGGACAACACCTGCTAAAGGATTATCAGATCCTCATACATTTACAGGTTTAGTACCTGGAAGAACATATGTATTTTTTGTAAGAGATGCTAACGGATGTATTCGTCAAAGTGATATTAATGTAAATGATTTAATTACGTTACCATTAGAAATTACATCAACTTCAATACCAGCTTGTTTTGGTATGACTAATGGTAGTATTACATATACTATTACTGATAATGAAGCTCCTTTTGGTACAGAATATAGATATGAAGTATATAAT
>NZ_PDUS01000014.1:0-117571 GCF_002723455.1 Pseudoalteromonas sp. 3D05
TATACTGCGTTATCGATTTTAACAATAGAACCACTATTAATTGCAATCAATGCCTTGCCTAAATCGCTTTTAATTCCAACTGAAACTCGAATCTTGAGGTGATTTGGGTATAGTCTTGTTAAAATACATTAACAGTTAAAATCTATAGCCTAATTATGCAATTTAATACTAGCTACACACTTGATAAGCCTTACTTTTATGAATGTTTCGATGAGTCACTTCCCTACAGTGCACAAGCCAAACCTAAATATGCTTTTTTAGTACTTTTGATCAGTTTAGGGTTTATTTCTATTTATGCCTTAGATCAACACTATCTTGGTAACTTTATGATTATGGCAGCCGTTGTTGAATGCGTTGCCTTTTACTATCGCAGGCCATGGTGGGTAACACGTCAAATGCTCAGCCGCGCATCAGGTTCAAAAGCAAAGTTAACGATTGATGAAGCAGGGTTTAGTAGTGAAAACCCACACAAGAGTTATCAAATTACATGGCAGCAAATTGATGATGTTATTTTCACACCTCGTGGAATTTTACTAAAACATAAAAAAGGCATGCAGTATTTATCTAACAGCGTCCTCAGTGATGAAGCTATCGACTACATAAAAAAAAGAGCCGCTAAATAGCGGCTCTTTTATATTAAATAAATTGATTAAACATTACCCGGACTAGGGTTAGACTTTTCAGCTTGAATACGCATGTAAATTTCTTCACGATGAACTGAAACGTCTTTAGGTGCATTAACACCGATACGTACTTGATTTCCTTTAACACCTAGTACAGTGACAGTTACTTCATCACCAATCATTAGGGTTTCACCTACTCGACGAGTTAGTATTAGCATTCTCTTGCTCCCATGTTCCAATAAATTAAAAGATTCCGCTTTCGTATCTTAAAGAAAATAAACCTTAAAAGTAAGTAAAAACTCTAAATCGATTCACTTTCTGTCAAAAAAACTTTATGTAATGCACGAACAGCTAGCTCTAAATATTTTTCTTCGATCAAAACTGATATTTTAATCTCAGATGTTGATACAAGTTGCACCCTAATATTCTCTTGAGCTAATGCATCAAAAAATAAACTTGCCACACCTGAATGTGACTTCATACCAACACCAACCGCTGATACTTTAGCGACCGCACTGTTTCCAGAAATATCGGTACTACTAATAATATGGCGGTTATTTTGCAATACTTCAAGCGCTTGTTCAAAATCATTGGTGTGCACCGTAAAAGCATAGTCTACTTTATCAACATTATGATTAACTTGATTAATCATATCTACTTCGATGCCACTCTCAGCAAAAAGTTTCAAAATGGCCGCCAAGTTATGTGTGCCACTTTGTACTCCATCTATACGAACTAAACTTTCATCACGATTAAAAGCAATGCCAGATACTACGGATTTTTTCATATCGGTTTCTTCAAAACTAATCAAGGTGCCTTGATCTGGGTTAAAACTAGACAATACACGAATGGGTAGATTGTACTTCCCCGCCGCTTCAACGCAGCGAATATGCAATACTTTAGCACCTAGGCTAGCCATTTCTAACATTTCTTCAAAAGTGACATGGCTCATTCGCCGCGCTTTAGGCTCTATTCGAGGGTCTGTGGTATAAACACCATCAACGTCTGTATAGATTTGGCACTCGTCTGCACCAATTGCCCCCGCAACTTCCACGGCAGAGGTGTCTGTTCCACCTCTTCCTAACGTAGTGATATTTCCCTCTATGTCTCGCCCTTGAAAACCGGCAATGATGGCAATGCGGTTATGTTCAAGCTCGTGTTTTAAACGAGTGGCTGCCACATCAGTAATGCGTGCTTTACCAAACATATTGTCGGTTTGAATATTAACTTGGTCGGCAAGTAAGCTCACCGCAGAATGGCCACGTTTAATAATAGCCATAGCAAGTAAAGCGATTGAAACTTGCTCACCTGTGGTGACTAAAACATCAAGTTCACGGCTGCTCGGGCGAGCATCGATTTGTTTTGCAAGATTGATAAGGCGATTAGTCTCTCCAGACATTGCAGAGAGCACTACCACCACTTGATGACCTTGTTGCTTGGTTTTCACAACAAGGTCGGCGACGGCTTCAATACGCTCAATAGAGCCTACCGAAGTGCCACCGAACTTTTGAACTATAAGGGCCACTTAAATTTATGCGCGCTCAGTAAGCCAAGCTGTCACACTGTCTAAGGCTGTGCTTAAGTTCTCTGGCTGTGAGCCACCAGCTTGCGCCATATCAGGGCGACCGCCGCCTTTACCACCGACTTGTGAAGCCATGTGATTGACCAGTTCTCCAGCTTTAACTTTGCCGGTTAAATCTTTAGTAACACCCGCAATCAGGCTAACTTTAGCACCATCAGCAACACCAAGGGCAATAACACCTGAGCCAATCTTGTTTTTCAGGTCATCAACCATGCCACGTAAAGCTTTAGATTCAGTCCCTTCTACATTCGCAACAAGCAGTTTAACGCCATTAATTTCAACAACAGAATCAAGTAGCGATGCGCCTGCGGCACTGGCTAGTTTATCGTTTAGCTGTGCAATTTGCTTTTCAAGACCTTTTGACTTTTCAAGTAAAGCAGTTACTTTTTCAAGTACTGATGCGCTGTCGCCTTTAACAAGAGCAGCTACGTCGTTTAAGTGTTGTTCTTGCTCGCTAACGTAGGCAATCGCGTCAGCACCTGTTACCGCTTCAATACGGCGAACACCCGCAGCAATGCCACTCTCTGATACTATTTTGAATAAACCAATATCACCAGCACGCTTAACGTGAGTACCACCACATAGCTCAATTGAGTAATCACCAATGGTGACTACGCGCACTTCGTCATCGTATTTTTCACCAAATAATGCCATCGCACCTTTTGCTTTAGCATCATCAATAGCCATAAGCTCGGTATTTAACTCAAAGTTACGACGAATTTCGTCGTTCACTACGCGTTCTATTTCACGAAGCTCATCTTTTGTTACGGCTTCAAAGTGCGAGAAGTCAAAACGTAAACGCTCAGGATCAACTAAAGAGCCTTTTTGCGATACATGATCACCCAACAATTGGCGTAATGCTTCATGCAAAATATGTGTAGCTGTATGGTTCTTTTTAACGCGCTCACGACGTGCGTCATCAATTGTCGCTTCTACCTTATCGTTAACACCTACACGCCCAATAACAGTACCGTGATGGGCAAACGCGTTACCTAGTTTAGTGGTATTGGTAACAGCAAACTCACCACCTGCAACTTTTAATGTGCCTGTGTCGCCAATCTGGCCGCCTGACTCGGCATAGAACGGTGTACGATCAAGTATAACAATACCCTGTTGACCATCTTCGAGTACTGAAACAGACTCACCTTGGGCAAACATTTCAATCACAGTGCCACTGTATTGAGTCGCATCGTACCCTTTAAAGTCAGTGTGTTTATCAGATTTTAATTGTTGATTGTAATCTGCACCAAACTTACCTGCTTGCTGTGCAGTTTTACGCTGCACATCCATGCACTCTTGGAAACCTTGCTCATCAATCGTCATAAAACGTTCGCGGGCAACGTCAGCGGTTAAATCAGCAGGGAAACCGTAGGTATCATAAAGTTTGAATACTAATTCACCCGGGATCACATCGCCACTTAAGTTCGCTAAGCTATCTTCTAAAATAGCTAAGCCACGCTCAAGCGTTTTACCAAACTGTTCTTCTTCGATACGTAATACTTTTTCAATAATTTCTTGTTGCTTAGCAAGCTCAGGGTACGCTTGACCCATTTGCTCGATTAGAGCAGAAACTAACTTATAGAAAAACGCGCCTTGTGCACCTAACTTATTACCATGGCGCACAGCACGACGGATAATACGGCGCAGCACATAACCACGGCCTTCATTTGATGGCATGACACCGTCTGAGATTAAAAAAGCACATGAACGGATATGATCCGCAACTACACGTAGAGACTTGTCATCCATATCTTGAGCATTGGTTACTACCGCTGCTGCTTTGATTAAACCCTGGAATAAATCGATTTCGTAGTTTGAGTGCACACCTTGCAAAATAGCGGCTATACGCTCAAGTCCCATACCAGTATCAACAGACTGCTTTGGTAGTGGCTCCATAGTGCCGTCACTTTGACGGTTATATTGCATAAATACCAAGTTCCAAATCTCGATGAAACGGTCACCATCTTCTTCAGGTGAACCTGGAGGCCCGCCCCAAATTTCTTCACCATGGTCATAAAATATTTCAGAGCATGGGCCACACGGACCTGTATCACCCATTGACCAGAAGTTATCAGCGGTATCAATGCGGATAATACGCTCGCTTGGTAAACCAATGTCTTTTGACCAATAATCAAACGCTTCTTCATCTGTGTGGTAAATAGTAACAAGCAGCTTTTCTTGAGGAAGCTTCACTATTTCAGTTAAGAACTGCCACGCAAACTTAATCGCATCTTGTTTAAAGTAATCACCAAAGCTAAAGTTACCTAGCATTTCAAAAAACGTGTGGTGACGCGCCGTATAGCCTACATTTTCTAAATCGTTATGCTTACCGCCAGCACGAACACAGCGTTGTGAGCTGGTTGCACGGTTGTAAGGACGGCTTTCTGCGCCTAAAAATACATCTTTAAATTGCACCATACCGGCATTATTAAATAATAACGTCGCATCGTTACCCGGGATCAGCGAGCTTGATGGAACAATTTGGTGTTGTTTAGCGGCAAAAAAGTCTAAAAACTGTTGCCTGATCTGTGCGGTAGTCATGTGCTGCATTTGAAAGTCTCACCCATTTTTACTGTGCTTGCATTGCAAAATCTATTTGTTCGTAACTGAACCCTCGATACATCAAATAGCGTGTACGCTTGGCTTTTTCTTTGTAATCGAAATCGTTCTGTGCATTTGAATACTTTTTTAAATACGCTTCCTGCGCCAGTTGAAACCAGTCTATCTCCATAGTTTCAACAATTGTACTGAGCAAGGCTCTATCAATTCCCTTAGCCATGGCTTCGCTTTGTATACGCTTTAGGCCATGCTTTTTAGCAATATGGCGACGCACAAACCCTTCAACATAACGCTGCTCATTTATAAAATTGTGCTCTTCACACCAATCTAATAAAGCCTCGATAAATTCAGGCGTCGCCTCTTTTTGCTGTAATTTCTTTGTTAATTCACGCCGTGAATACTCTTGTCGTCCGAGTAACCAAAGTACGTAATTTTTCAGCTTTTTTTTAAGCGTGTCATCCATCTGCGTCATTAAGCGTCAAAACGCCCGGTATCATTAGACTGCGTAGGCTCTGTTGGTTCGCTTTGCGTTGGTGGTACCACAGGCATAAAAATAGCTTGGTATGATACAAAAAAGCTAATGTAGCAAATTGGCATTAAAACCAACAGCGGTATAAAAGTTAAAAACGCAGATATAACAATAAATACGGCACAAATAGCACCATAAACACTTAATGCAGCGACATTATGGTAGAACACCATTAACGAGCTTTTTAATACTTCAAGAATACGTTTTTGCTGATTAAAGTAAACCAAGGGTACGGCATAGGCAAACGCAGTAAGGTAGAACGAAATAGCGATTAAAAACAACGCTATATTGGCCATAGAAATACTGTCAATCACTTGCTGTAATGCAACATTAGGGTCAACATTCGGATCGCTCATAATAGCAACCGCTTCTGCAAATAGACCATTAGCAAGTAATGCCATTAGTACTCCAGCTGCCATTTGATACAGCGCTAAACGCAGGAGTCCAAGGCGGTTACCTTTAGCTGAGAAAGGCTTAAGTATATCCGCCAACATAATTTTGCCGCCTTGCTGTTTGGTCAACACTGCTTGATAGAAGCCCGCGGTTAAAAATGGGGTTGCCAGTGCAGCAATGATTTGTAAGAAAGGCAAAAATAGTGATAACAACCCAACTATGCCGATAAATAAATGCATAAATATAAAAGTAAGCGGCTGGGTTTTAAAAATAAGCCAACCGGCTTTGAACCACTTAACACCAGCATCAGCTTTAAATACTCGTAACTCGATTGACATACATGCTCTTAATTTAAAAACAAAACACGCCGAGTATAACTCGGCGCTGGATGGTATTACAGAGGTGAGGCCGCAAAACTACGGTTTTTTAATCTTCTTTATGTCTAACATGTGCGCGCCATGCTTTATTTTTGTTTCTAAGTAAGACTTATTACCTGCTACACCCGCTTTGATATGAGCGTGAGTGCCAATAACGGCATCAACTTCAATACCGGCATCTTTTAAAGCATTTAGCTTTTTCGGGTTATTGGTCATTAATTTAACATGGGCCAATCCCATTGCCTCAAGCATTAAAACAGCATCAGAAAAATCACGTAAATCATCTGCAAAGCCCAAATGATTATTTGCTTCGTATGTGTTCATACCTTGGGACTGCAGTACATAAGCATCAATTTTATTATACAAGCCTATGCCTCGGCCCTCTTGGCGTAAATAAAGTAAAATCCCTCCTTGATTGTGCATCATCTCAATACACTCATTGAGTTGCTCACCACAATCACACCGCGATGAATGAAACACATCACCGGTTAAACACTCTGAATGCATGCGAATAAGCGGCACTTTTTGCTCACTATCAGCGCGATTAAACACCAAAGCTACATGCTCTTGCCCATCATTTAAGCCGCTGAACGAAATTATTTCTGCGGGGATATCACTGTTTTTTCCAACGTTAAGCTGGACTCTAGCTCTTACTTGCGCCACGACAAATCCAAATATAAAAGTAAATGCGATACATTAAATGTGATACTATCACAAAAAAGACACGGATGTATGATCACCGCATGAAGTGAAGACTATATTGAGGCTATCACTTACAATTCAAGTATTATACCCAAGCAACCTCAAGATGCGAGCGTCGTTGGAATTAAAAGCCACAGTTAACATTTAATATTACTGCGCATAAATGACACCTGCGTACCTATTTGGTAGTATTCGCCAACACAAAGTAATAAGGATTATTATGAAGGTATCAACTTTAGTGCTGTGTCTCGGTTTAGCTTATAGCAACTATGCAGTGGCAAATGAAACTTTAAACGCTGATTTTAAAACCGCCTACCAAAATTATTTAACAGCCCAACAAGGGGATGAAAACGCCTACCCTTTTGCTAAACAAGCCTACACTTTAGGAAAGCAGTTATACGGCCCAACATCAGATAACACAGCAAACCTTGCGACTAATTTTGCAAATGCACTTAAAAACAAAAGCAAAGAGTCAAAAGCTGAGCGTTATGATTTGTTTAAAAGTGCTTATAACATATTAGCCAAAAACCACTCTGAAAATAGTTTAATCTTGGTCGATTCGCTAACAGGTATGGCTAACAGCGCCTCAACCGCCTCTCATGCAGTGGATTTGTATGATCAAGTAATCGCTCTTGCAAAGCACAACAACCAGTTTAAGCTAGCAGCTGACTTGCAACTAGCCGCAGCCAAAGACTTTGCCTATTCACACTTTGGCAGAAAACATCTAACAGCACGCAAATACTTAAAGCAAGCCGATGAATATTACACACAAAATTTACCTGAAAACTCAGTTGAGCGTATCAAAGCTGATTTTTTAGTGGCTGCATTTGCACAAGGAAAAAAGAAATATAACAAAGCGATTAAACGTTTAAACCGCATTGTAAACGTATTTGATAATGCGCTGAGCTTTGATCATCAAGCAGAGCTCAGTGCGCATTCTAAGCTCGTTCACCTTTATGAACTAAAAGGTCAAAGTGAAGAAGCTACCAAGCACTGTATAGCGATTGCTAAAATGGTGCCATGGAATGAAAATCAAGAGCAAACTCCGCTCTATCGAGAAAACCCTGATTATCCTTTAAGTAAGGTTAAACAAGGACGCAGCGGCTATGTACAAATGGAATTTGATGTCACACCAACTGGATTTGTAGAAAACATCAGTGTGTTAAAATCGGTTGGTGGAATTGCGTTTGAAAAAGAGGCATTAAAAGCCATCGAAAAGTGGCGTTATGCACCTAAATTTGAAGATGGCCGTGCCGTACTGGCCAAAACTAAGGTGCAACTTGATTTTAAAATACGTTAAACACCTTATTAATCAAAAATAGCCCTGTTATGGGCTATTTTATAAAGTATCGAGAATCGCTTCGCTCGCCTCTTCAATTAAATCAACTACATGCTCAAAGCCATTTTCTCCGCCGTAATAAGGGTCTGGAATTTCGTCAGTCACTGAATTACCGTAACTTAAAAACAAGGCTAACTTATACTGTAAATGGGATGGGCAAAGCGCGGTCAAATCAGCCAAGTTAGATTTATCTGCCGCCAGTATTAAATCAAAATAGTCAAAGTCGTGAAGGCTAACTTGGCGCGATTTCATACCGTTAAAGCTGTAACCACGCTTTAACCCTGCGGCCTGTGAACGCTTATCAGGTGGACTACCTGCGTGGTAACCGATAGTGCCAGCGGAATCGACCTCTATAGCGACTTTACGCTCAGCCACTTTTGCCTTTAAAACAGCTTCTGCTGTGGGTGAGCGACAAATATTACCTAAACACACCACCAACACTTTTTTCATCACTTATTCCTTGGGCCTTTTAAGTCAGCTAATAAGTCTTCAATTTCCGCTTTGAGTTCTTTATCTGCAATTTTATTCGCACTCACCTTGGCTGCTTCAAGCGCTTTAATAGCTTGCGGTTGTTGGCCTAATTCAACATGCATAGTTGCTAATGAGTAACCTATTGATGACATGTAATCTTTAGCATTAATAGCTGATGCTTTAGCCTGTGCTTTTTCGTATAGCGTAATGGCATCACTGAATTCGTCAGTAAAATCAGCTAACGTTTCCCACTGCACTGGATGATCTTTTTCTGTGTTATCGTTTTCTATACACAGGGCTTTGAGATCATTGTAAAGCGCGTCAAATTTCTTTTGATCTTTTCTCTGCGCAGCATGAACAAGATCGCCAGCAAGATTTAGTACACGTTTATACAGCTTTGTATTCATCATTTTAAAGACCCTTTATTGTAGAAATGAAATAATAACACACTCGCCGATTTTTATTTCCACCCTTGGAGCCACACGTCTTGCTCTTTAAGCTGTCGCCAATCAATTAATTGAGTTCGTTTTGACATTACAGCTTCTATTTCACAATGGATGACCACACCCTCTTCATCAAATTCAATGTCGGTAATTATAAAGTGTTTTTCTTTATTGATCGGTGATACTGCTGTCCACTTACTGCGTAATAATTTGCGAGGATTTATTTGGTTCATTGGCATGCCTTTGATAGTAAATTAAGTTTATACGCTTATCAGTCTTTACTCGTTTTATACAACAAAACTCTAATTACACAGCGTCTGTCTTATCAAGCTTTTTTTACAAACTTAGCAGTTACCATCATTTCACCAACGCCATCCACTTTACAGTCAAGCTCATGATCTTTTGTATCTTTAATCCAGCGGATCACGGCTTTAGTACCAATTTTAATTACCTGAGAGCTGCCTTTTATTTTCAAGTCTTTAACCACAGTCACTTTGTCACCCTCAGCTAACAGTGTTCCATTGGCGTCTTTAACTTTAACAGCATCATCGTCGTCATTTTGAGTGGGATCCCACTCAAACGCACATTCAGGACAAATTAATAGAGTTTGATCTTCATAAACATAGTCAGACTGACATTTAGGACAAGAAGGTAGAGACATAATTAGCACGCATAAATAAATTTTTGCTTATGGTAATAGCTCATCATGGTTTTGTCTATTGAGGTGAATGAGTGAACTTTTTTACAGAGCTGATTAACCTGTGCTCTTTGTTTTATTGCTTAGCAAAAGCCTTACATGTACCCTTAATCGACTTTTTGAATTAGTAATTATTATGTATAAACGCAAACTGTTTTATTTTGGCCTGACAACCGCCTTTTTCTTGTTTTTAGCACTACTAAGCACCGCAATATCATCCCACCTTACACGTGAAAATTTACTGCAAAGCAATATTGCACATTCATTATTGGTGGAGCATGAAAAGTTATCGAGTATCTCATACCGATTATTTAAGCAGCTAACAGATGAAATTATTTTCGGTCAAAATGCCAATCAAGCGTATGTTCGTAAAAAACAAAATCTTATTCAACAATCACTAAATCAAATAAAAAAGCTAGAAATAGAACAGCGTAAAGCATTAGGTATCTCCTTTACAAAAGGCAGTATTGAAGACACTGATGAACTTGTTCGAATGATTGATGAGATCACCGTTGAATTTAGGGCTGTTGTTAGTAGCAAAAATACAGCCCCTCTCAATCAGCAGGCCAAGTTAAAACGATTATTAGAAGTCACGATAGATGATCAGTTCAGAGAAGCGATTAACTCTGCAGTTGCACGTCAGACTCGTGTCGTTGCAGCAATTAACGCTAAAATGGATATGCTTAACACCACCATATTTTGGTTTGCGATTGGCTTAGGAGGCCTTTCAATCCCACTTATTTTGTATGGCTGTTACTGGCTTTTTAATCAACTTTATCAACCGCTTATTTTAATAGCAAACGCCACCAACTCGATAGCAATGGGGCACTACCACAAACCCATATCGGTAAAACTAGACGATGAGTTTGAAGAGCTCGCAACGTCAATTAATCAACTTGCGTTGCGCCTGCAACAACATGAAAACAATGCTGTTCAATCAAGAAAGCAGCTGGAGCTTGAAGTTAAGCAACGTACGAGCGAATTAACAGAAGCTAATCTGTTATTGACTAAAATAGACTCCCGTCGTCGCCAATTTATTGCTGATGTGTCTCATGAATTGCGTACGCCATTAACCATTATACGAGGCGAAGCACAAGTTACACTTAGAATGAAATCAGTGTCCGTAGATGATTATAATCAAACACTCAACTCTATACTCGGACAAGCCATTAGCTTAAGCCGTTTAGTGGATGATTTATTACTCTTAACACGGGCAGAAATGAATCAAATAAATCTAGAAGTCTCCCCCACTAAGATAGTGCCGCTAATAAAAACTGAAGTCACCAAATGGCAAAAACTAAACCCAACTCGAAGTATTACCTATATAACCCAGTCAAATTTAAACCATGCTGTTGTCACTATTGATACCCAACGCATACAGCAAGTGCTGGCTATTTTATTTGATAATGCTGTTAAATATTCAAGCTCAGAGCAACCCATAGAGATTAGCCTCACAATAACACAGTCATTAGTCACTGTTTCTATAGAGGATCATGGTGAAGGAATTTCTGCTGCTGAGGTTGATAATATTTTTGAGCGTTTCGTACGTTTTAGCAAACACAATGAAGGGCTCGGGTTAGGGCTCCCTATTGCAAAAGCAATTATAGAAGCACATAGCGGTACTATTAATGTTACCTCAACCCAAGGGCAAGGCTCTGTATTTTCAATTTCTTTACCAGCTGGACAGCCATGATGAACATCTTACTTGCAGACGATGAATTACCTCTATTAAACTTTTTATCACGTGGCCTGCGTGCTGAAGGCTACGATTGCAGCACCTTAAACGAGTTACACGAAGTGCTGCCATATATTAAAAAGCATTCACCTCATGTTGTAATACTCGACAGGCTCTTTGGCTCGCAAGATAGTTTGTCCATTCTCGAAGCGATAAAAACCCTTTCCCACCCGCCTATGGTGCTTATGTTAACAGCATTGGATGAAGTAGCAGAGCGTGTTAAAGGGCTGGAAAAAGGTGCTGATGATTACCTTTGCAAACCCTTTGACTTTGATGAACTTTTAGCACGTGTTATCGCATTAAAACGTCGTATGAATACTGCACATTCGGATCATCAAGCGTCAACCGCTATTGGCTCCTTGGCTTTACTGACTCAGCAAAGAATTGCATTGCTCAATGAGACTGAGTTAACACTGACAAAAATTGAATTCGAATTACTACTTTATTTTGTCGAAAACCAAGACAAGGTATTGTCAAGAGAGCGAATATTAAGCCGTGTCTGGCAAACTTATAATGAGCCTAATACCAATATCGTAGATGTGTATGTGAGTAAGTTAAGAAAAAAAATTGAGAGTGAGCCTAATCTTACAATTCAAACTTTACGCGGCAACGGGTATAGAATGAGCTTAAAATAGCGCGAGAAAATAACTCGCGCCAAAATTATTTTACTTGCTAATCGGCGATAGTAGTTTTGGGTTTTGTACTAGGTTACGAACACCATGGGCGTGATCTTCTTTAAATACATTGTCGTTACACCATTGGCCAACACTATTGATATTTACCACAGCAACTTCAGGCCTAACACTCCAGCTAACTTGTAATGGCGACGCTTTTTCATTATACCCAGGGCCTGTTGTGGAACCTAAATACTCAATGGGGTTACCGGTATTAGTTGGTATATTTGGCGCTTGATAATAACCATTTACTTTTTCGATGTGAGTGAGCTTTGAAAAGTTAACCGCATTTTTATCATTTGCTAATACAATCACCTGCCCTTCAACACGTAAGCTTGGGTTCATCGTACTATCAGCTAAACATGCACCGAGTGTAGGCCCAGGTTTAACTTGTGCTGATGAATAAACAAAATGCACCTCAAGTGTGTCCCCTACATTCAACGAACTCCCTTTCGCTGAACACACCTTGCCTTTTACAGGTTGTAACTGTGAAGCCGATAACTGGCCATCATAAATGTACCCAGTGTTGTGTCCTTTGCCATCTCCATTGCCTGCAAACGTGGTAAATTCTCCCCCTTTATGCTCTGCATTTTTATGAAAGTGAATATTACATAAATTGAGGTTACCGCGATTTGGAGCAGTACCAAAGCTGCGAAGGTTAGTACCATAAGCTTGGTCAATGTCGCGTGGAGATTGAGGCCCGTAGCCTTGAGTATGAGTGTTTTTTTCAAGCGCGACCCGCTGTGCTTGAATAACGCTATCACTCACTGCTTTTGCATTTATTACATCACTTGTCAGAGCTAGTGCCCCAAAACCAATAATTGTTACACACTTTGAAATCATCGTTTGTTTCATGTTGTTTATGCCTTTAAAAAGTTCATAAACCCATGTTATTGAAAGTATCTAAAAAAAACTTATAGGGAAGATTAAAATTAGATTAAAAAAGTAACGACACTCATAAAATAACAACAATTTCGAAAAGTGAGTAAGAAGAAGGTAAGGCCGACCCACTGCCATTATTTAGCACTGGGTCATTTTGATAAACTATGTGTATAAAAGCCTGCAGATAATGTGACTAATGGGGTTTTTTAGAACCACCACGCACTAGATCTTTACCGTTTTCATATACTTCTTGCGTAACCCAACGGCCCAACAATAATTTATGCTCATCATCAAGCACGGCGATAAATGGACGTTTATTACTGTTGTGGGTTGCCAAAGCCAAGCCTGAAACATTCTTTAAGCCTAAGCCTCCGCTCTCAACTAAACGGATAAATGCGTCGAGCTCCTCAAGGGTGTCAATGACATCGTTATCGTTAATCATACTGTTTACTCTTTAACAAATTAATGAGCATATAATACCAGTTATGAAATATTTGATAAATACGAGTTACTTAATTCGCACACTAATCATCATATTATAGCGCGCGATAACGCATACCTTCCTCAAGCCCACATTGGTGGGGGTGCGTATTTTTAAACGTGACAGGCACTGTTTGTCCACAAGGTAGCTGGTTATACTGCGGTGGTAAATTGGGGCCACATTGCTGCACATCAAAATGCAAATGATGCCCGCCAGTTTGGCCGGTATCACCACTTTTAGCAATCAGCTGCCCTGCATTAACTTGCTCACCCATTTCAACCAATACGCCATTATGAGTAAGGTGTATATATCGTGCTATTGTGCCATCATCATGCTGTATAAATACAAAGTTTTCATGCAAATCTTGACCATTACCATCATGAAACTGTTCACGCAATGCAACCACGTGACCTGCTCTTGCTGCAACAATGGGTGTGCCGATTGGCATAATAAAATCTAGCGCATATAAACCAACTCCATGGTTTGATTTTCGGTAATGCCCAGTCGAGACAACAACCTCATGCTCAGTTCCTGGCTTAAAGGGTAATATATAGGGCGTGCTCTCTTGGGAGCTGTAAACACTGCAATCCACTTCAGGTTGTGCAGTTACGCTAGAGGCACCAATAAAAAACAGCGTGGTGATCAAACAATACATTTTCATTTATTTTGTCCAATTTAAAATAACTTAGACGAAAGAAAAAAAAAAAAGTTTAAACCTCCTGTTAATTAAAGTTGTATTGATACTAATCGATTTTATTTGCGCTAACCTTTTATCCATAGGATAGTAACCCTAGCCTACAAATAAGCTGTAACTAAATAGGATACTCATGAAAAACGTTTTACTTGCTACCGGCATAATCGCTTCATCGTTTAATGCCCTTGCAGCAAACTTAACAACGGAAGAGCTGCGAATTGAAAAAGCCACAGCGGCTATGCCAAATGTAGTTACTGCGTTTTCTGACGACGTCGCTTCGCTAAAAGAATCATGGCAAAGTGTCAGTAGTTATCAGCAAGCAACCGATTTAATTAATAGCTACGCAAAGCAGCTCTGGCGCGATGCTAAACAACGCATAGTCAAATCCAACAGTTTTGACGACCGCGAGCTATACTGGGCTCGCTTGCAATCAAGTAAAGTGATACGCGCTAGTAAACCAGGCTTTGCTATGACCGATGCAGAGCAGTCAGCACTTCTAACGATGCTAGAAAACGGTAGCCGGGGTCGCACTGAGCTTGCTTATACTAAAAATACCGACAAAAAAATTCTACTAACAGGCTTTGACCCATTTCTACTTGATAGACATATTAATCAAAGTAACCCCTCAGGTGTCGCTGCCCTATTATTAGATGGGCAAGTCATTAAATATAAAGGTGTAACGGCTGAGATAAATACGGTTATGGTACCGGTTCGTTATACCGACTTTGATCAAGGTATTATTGAACAATTGCTTGCGCCTTACTACGCATTAAACAATGTTGATATGGTTGTTACGGTTAGCATGGGCGGTAAAGACTTTGACCTAGAGCGCTTCCCAGGAAAACGCCGCAGTGTAACAGCGCCTGATAATGCCAACATTGTTTATGGTGGTACGGCCACAGATCCAAAAATATCGAGTTTAAATGATCGCCCCCTGCCTGGTAATGAGTTTGTGGAATTTAGTCTACCGGTAAAACAAATGCAAAAAGCAGCTGGTCCTTTCCCGATCAATGATAATCACAAAGTAGTCACTCTTGAAAAAGCCTTTGAGCCTAAGTCTTTAAAAGAGCTTGAAGGCGCAACGGCTGTGAAGGGAGGTGGCGGCGGTTATCTATCTAACGAAATTTCGTACCGCAGCATTCGCCTACGCAATGAACTTAATTCAGATATTCCAACTGGGCATATCCACACCCCCCGCATTGCGCAGTTTGAGCCTAAAACTGAAGCTAAAATAGTACAACAAATACAAACAATGCTAGAAATGAGTTTAACTGCATTATAGCGCCATACCATAAGCGGCAACTATCATAAAAAAGAGGAAAGGTGCCCCCTTTCCCTTTTAAATATAAACTGAAAAAATCGAGTAAGGTCGCCAATTTACTGTATGCTTACTAAGAGTATTGTTATGATTTAAAGTGAGTAATCATGGAACGCATTTTCCAGAACAGCCGTTTTCTTGTCCTTATCGCAGTACTAACTGCTGCCATTTCTGCATTTCTTGTCTACATTTCATGCATCAATATCGTATTTCATCTTGTCAAAGCAACAATTTTTAATTTACCTGACTCCGCAAAAGGTGGCAAAGAGCTTATTGTAGAGCTATTAAAGGTTTTAGACTTATTACTAATCGGTATTACACTTCAAGTAATAACGATTAGTTTATATCGCTTATTTATCACGCCAAATAGGCCGCATAAAAGCCAGTTTCTTGCCGCTTTTCATATTGAAGACTTTCATGACTTAAAAATCACTTTAGTGCAAGTTACATCCGTTGTGCTAGTCATTCTATTTTTAGAACATGCTGTAGAATTTGGCGGTACTATTGAGACTCTTTATTTAGGTATCGCCGTCTCGGTGATTGTAGCCGCTTCTACATTTGCTTGGCGATCGATGAAATAAACCGGGTATGCCAACTGGCCATACCCATACTCAATGTATAGCGCAGTTTTAACCAAAAATTGAAGTTAAGAAATTTAAGCGATGATTGAACAAAGCTTAAATAAAGCATCAGTTGCTGCTTTTTTCATACACAAGAGTGACAACGTATCCCCTTCATTTTAATAGCGCTTAATAAATATTGAATTTTATTCACCTATTCTTGTTTTTAATTTATCATTTATTAAACGATAGTTCGGCAATGAATTAATGAAACTTAAATACCCCCCACTACACTTGCTTAGTATTTTTGAAGCCGCTGCAAGATTAGAAAGCTTTAAAGCAGCTAGTGAGGAGCTTTACATAACCCCTTCAGCAGTCAGCCACCAAATTAAGGCCTTAGAGTCACATTTAGGGTTTGATTTATTTCAACGTAAAAGTCGAGGCGTCACAGTAAATAATGCTGGCAGAATCTACCTACAATATATTCAAAAAGGCTTAGGCCAATTTGAACAAGGCACAAAAAAACTACAACTACGCTTTGCATCACCCACCCTTAAAATTACATGTTTTACAACTTTAGCCAGCAATATGCTCATCCCTCAACTCGGTGCATTCCAAGCGGCTCACCCTGACATTGAGATAAGAATCGAAATCGGCAACAAAGTATCTGATTTGCAATACGAAGATATTGATTTAGCTATTAGATTAGGTGATGGAAACTGGCCAAACAGTATTGTTCATAAATTAACTGACATTCAAATCTCAGCGGTATGCTCACCTACTTTTGCAAATGAACACAAACCCCATTTACTCAAAGATATAAGCCACCTACCATTAGTTGACTTCACCTATGTCGACGACGCCTGGTCATATTGGGCAAAATATGTAGGGTTAAATCTAAAAGAAAATAAACGCTCACTGAGCTTTAACGATTACGACTCAGCAATCAATGCTGCCGCACAGGGCCTAGGAATGGCATTAGCGATGTTTCCAATTGAAAATATTCCATTAAGCAGAGGGGTCATTGTAACGCCGTTCCAAAATTCCATGCCTTACGCAAAATCATTATATGCAGTGTACCGCCCTGAAGACGCCGAGCGTCACGATATAAAATGTTTTATTAATTGGCTAAAAAAATCGGACCTCATCTCCAGCAAGGGTGAATAGCATTCACCCTTAGCGTGAATATTATCCTTTTGTCAGACTTATTGTTTGTTTCTAAAATGAGCGTAATTAGAAGCAAATGGAATGATAAATCATGCTCGCCAAGGTCATACAGCTCACTTTTCGCGTAATAGCGATTACCATTATTTTAATGCCAATAATCTTAAATGTGGTAATTCGCGGAAGTGTAGTGACGTCTTTAATTTTTATTCCGCTCATCTCATTGGCTCTACTATTCACCAGTATGTATTTGGACAGTAAACTAGCACAATTATTAACGAATAAATTAAGCAATAGGTAAGCTCCTCAGCTACCTCTTTTAAAGGTGAGACCTATTATTGTATTTTTTACGATTCTATCTACACTTTAATTAATACAGTTCAAAGAGCATTTATATGAAAGGCATAGTCTTTACCGAGTTTCTAGAGATGGTCGAAAATGAATTTTCCTATGAAGTAGCTGATAAAATAATAGAAGAAAATTCACTATCTTCCGATGGCGCCTATACCAGCGTAGGTAATTACGACAATAAAGAACTCATAATGCTCGTAACCTCTTTGAGTAATCACATAAATACCCCAGTTGATGAACTAGTTCATGCCTATGGAAAGTATTTACTAAATCGATTTTTTATCCTTTTCCCACACTTTTTTGATTCGGTAACTAACACATTTGATTTTCTTGACACAATCGACCGTCATGTTCATATCGAAGTAAAGAAACTATATAACGACACTGAGCTACCGAATTTTGAAACAATTCGTATCTGCCCATCAAAAATGCAGATGATTTATCGTTCAGGTAACCCATTTGCTTGTTTAGCCGAAGGGTTAATTGAAGGAGCGTGCGAGCACTTCAAAGAAGATATTGCTATCCAAAGCGATATAGAACCAGGCTATCAAACAGCCACCTTCACGTTAACAAAAGTAGCTTGAAATGGATGAGGAGCTTTATAAAAGGCGCTTAGAACGAGAGCGTCGTGCTCGAAAAGAGGCAGAGTCTCTTTTAGAGCAAAAGTCATTTGAATTATACCAAGCAAATCAAACGCTCAAAAATTCAGCTGAAACACTTGAGCAAGAAGTCGCGGCTCGTACTAGTGCTTTAAATAAAGCAAAAGAAGAAGCCGATGCTGCCAATCGTGCAAAATCAATGTTTTTAGCGAATATGAGCCATGAGATACGCACGCCAATGAATGCTATAATTGGCATGGCTTATCTAGCATTAGATACAGATTTAAATGACAAACAATACGACTATGTCGAAAAAATTCAACAATCCGCTAAGTCATTGCTGGGCATCATCAACGACATTCTAGATTTTTCAAAAGTAGAAGCTAGTAAGCTTGAGCTCGAGAATGAAACCATAAACGTTAATGATTTTTTAGCTAACCTTGCTAATTTAGCCAGTAGTTTGATAGAAAAAAATAATATTGAAGTCAATTTTGAGATCGATGATGCCGTTCCCGATTTTATCATTGGCGACGCATTAAGACTTAATCAGGTTTTGCTCAATTTATTAAGTAATGCAATTAAGTTTTCTAATGGAAACAATGTAACACTTAAACTAACGGTGTTAGGTCAAAAAAAAGACAGTATTGATATTAATTTTAAAGTTTTAGATCGTGGCATTGGTATGAGTAAAGAGCAAATAGAGTCTTTATTTAAACCTTTTTCACAAGCTGATATATCGACAACTAGAAAGTTTGGCGGAACCGGGTTAGGGCTTGTTATCAGCAAGAAGATTGTTGAGTTAATGGGAAGTGAAATACGTGTTGAAAGTCACATAAATAAAGGGAGTTGTTTTGGGTTTGATGTGTCTCTAGGTCAGCCATTAATACAAACTATAAGCACTCACCCTATTTATAAACACAAACGCGCACTTATTATTGAGCAGCTTAACGTGAGCGAAGCCATTCTTTACGACATGCTCAATAAATTAAATATCACCACAGATACAATAAGTTTTCACGATAAGAAACTCACAACGCCTAATATTTTAGATAACTACGATTTTATTTTTATTGACTGGCATATTCTCAACCAACCAGAAAATACAAGGCTCATAAAACTTAAATCACAACTGTCTATTAATATTAAAAAGCTCATAATCCTCACTTCATTTGAAAACAAACAAGTAAAAGATTGTCTTGTTAATTTTAACAAAAGTGCTGACGAACTGTTGTTAAAACCTATTATCAAAGGCAATTTAAACAAAACACTTGAGCATATGATGGGCATGTCTAGAAAGAAAAGCAGTCAAGCTGATAACACCTGCTTAAAAGATCTTCTAGGTGCTAAAATTTTACTGGTGGAAGACAATCCATTAAACCAACAAGTGGCCTCACAAATACTGCGCAAAAATGGCTTTATTGTAGATATTGCATGTGATGGTCTTGAGGCACTAAAAGCTATTCAAGCTGCTGATTACGATTGTATTTTGATGGATTGCCAAATGCCTAATATGGACGGTTACACTGCTGCAATTGAAATTAGAAAGCAGCCTAAATATGCTACTATCCCAATCATCGCGATGACTGCTAACACGATGGCAGCTGATTTAAATAAAGCAAAGCAGTCAGGTATGCAAGGCTACATAGCAAAACCAATCGAAGTAAAAAAAATGTTTGATGTAATTGCAGAGCAACTAGGAAGCAAATAGTAAAGCTGGTTTTTAAGCTTTTAATAGAGGGCCAAACCACACAGTCTGGCCCTTTGGTTAATCAATAAAGATCGGCTCTCATAGTCAAAGACACATAATTGCTAAATTCAGGCTGTGTTATATGCCCACCTTCGGCCATTCTTTCCAATAATGTACGATACGTTGCCGTATCAGTTGCATTGCCAGCATAACCGTATAAGTCTAAGTCCAATAAATCGTTTAACAGCAGCAGTCCTTTTTCAAACATGCCAACTTTAAACTATACTCACTTTATTACTGGTAAAGACTCACATCTGCTAGTGACAAGCCGCGTATTTTATAAGTAAATAAAAAAGCAGCTTCCATTAAAAAATAGCTAATTAGGTGTTATTTCCATAGGATTACTAAATAGTTAAAACTGACAAACATAGAGCAATGTAATGATCAAAGCGCAAATACCCGAAGATGAAATTTCGAGGCTAAAAGACTTGTATGAATATGACATATTAGACACTGAAGCTGAAAAAGTATTTGATGACTTAACAAAACTTGCCGCTGATATTTGTGAAACTCCTATCTCGCTTATTAGTTTAGTTGATCCTACAAGGCAGTGGTTCAAGTCTAAATACGGTATTGAGGTGAATGAAACTGAACGAGATATCGCATTTTGTTCTCACGCTATTTTGCAAAAACAAATTTTTGAAATTCAAAATACGCTTATAGATAAACGCTTTCATGACAATCCCCTTGTAACAAACGAACCAAATATTCGCTTTTATGCTGGAGCTCCCTTATTAACACCAAGAGGCAATGCTATTGGTACATTATGTGTTATCAGTGACGAGCCAAAAAAACTAGATGAGAAACAGGTCAATGCCCTGACTATTTTGGGCAAAGAGGTTGTTACCCAGCTCGAACTTAAACTACACAATAAAAAGTTAGCTAATGCCCTAAAGAGTCAACAAGCACAAAACCAAGAACTAATAAAACTTAAAGAAGAAGCCGATGTTGCCAGCCATTTAAAGAGTAAGTTTTTAGCAAATATGACTCATGAGCTGAGGACCCCACTACATGGGATTTTAAATTTAGCAGAATTTGGACTCGCTGAAACAACACTATCCGATAAGGACAGCTCGTTAACTAATATATTAAATTCTGCACGTTACTTATCAAATATAGTGAATGACATATTAGACTTTTCAAAAATTGAAGCTAATAAGCTAGAAATAGAACACATCAGTTTTGATCTTAAAGAAGTTGTTAATCATGTTGTTAAACCTCATTTGAAGCAGGCAACCAAAAAAGGAATAAAACTCAGTTTATTTATAGATCCCAAATCAGCCGCCACTTTACAAGGCGACCCTATCAGAATATCCCAAATTTTAAATAACTTATGCTCAAACGCCATTAAGTTTACCAAACAAGGGAAAGTAGAGGTTAATATCAATGTCAAAGAGGTCGCCAAAAACTCACAAACCATAGAATTTGAAGTTATTGATACCGGGGTGGGTATTGACGAGTCAGTGCAAAATAATTTATTTAAAGAGTTTCACCAAGCAGATATATCAACGTCTAGGCAATATGGTGGGACTGGGCTTGGCCTGACGATTTGTGTTCGCTTAAGTGAATTAATGAATGGCAAAATTCATTTTACAAGTACAAAAGGTAAAGGGTCTAGGTTCACTTATTTACAAACTTTTGATACTTCAAACTCTAGCAAAATCCAAAGCTCAAAAATGGCAGTGACCGACTTGCAAGGCTGTCATGTTTTGGTTGCTGAAGATAATAAAGTGAATCAAATAATCGTTAGTAAAATGCTCAAAGCGCATAACGCCAATGTGATATTCACTGATAACGGCAAAGAATGCGTTGAGTATTTTAAAGCAAACCCTGTCGACCTGATCTTTATGGATATCCAAATGCCTGAAATGGATGGTATGCAGGCAACTAAAGCTATTAGAGCAACTCAGAATGGTCAATCTGTTCCAATCATCGCGATGACCGCAAATACAATGAAACAGGATATAGAGTACTATTTAGATATTGGTATGGATGGTTATTTGACCAAACCTTTTGATAAAACAAAGCTTAATCGCTTGTTGAACGTATACAACCCAAATAACCTTGATTTAAAAAATTTAGCCATAAAGATAAGCGACCCTAATACATCGCGAGATTGGAAACTAAAACAAATCTGCAAGGAGTTAAAAGCCCTCATCCCAAACTCAAACCGCGTAAGCCTTTGGTTATTTAATAAAGATTACAAAGCCATTAATTGTTTGATTTGCCTCGATGAAAACAATCAAATCATTTGTGATACATCGCTTACGGCCAATGACTTCCCTGAATACTTTAATTACATTTTAAGAAACCAAGTGCTTGATGCCTCCGATGCCAGAAACAACGAAATTACCAAGCAGTTTAATCAATCATACTTTGAACCGTTTGATATTTATTCATTACTAGATTACATCTATTTAATTGACAATAAGCCTCTAGGCGTTATTTGCTGCGAAAGTGTGGGATCACAAGTCATATGGAGTCAAGAAGATAAAGAATGTTTAGTTAAGATTGCTGATATTACAAACTTATTCTTATCTCAGCAGATAAAACAAGTTAAATAATACCCATTTTAAAAACCTTGTTGAGCTCAAGAAACAGCTAAGCACATAGCAGCAATAATTAACCCCCCTAAATAATAGGGGGTTTTAAAAATTGATTTAATCAAAACGGTTATTGATAACTCATTACTTTTTGCTGCCATTTGCTGTCATGCTCAAGTGTAGTTACTAAGTCCTGCAAATGATGAAAAAGTAGCTCCTGATTTTTAGGCACTAATATGCGTCTATGGTATTTGTCATGGGGCTGGGCTGATAGGTGAAATACAGTTTCCTTAAGGGAGTCAGGCAAAGAATACTCATACATGGAGCGTCCAATAATTGCCGCATCAATCCGCTTCTTGGTTAACATAGCTAGTAATGCTTCTTCATCAACAGTATCGATTCGATGCACCAATCCTTGCGCAACAACTTCGTTGATACCAGCATAATAAAACCCACGAACCCCTCCTAATGTCTTCCCAGTTAAAGAGTCTGCCGATTGATATTCAAAAGGCGACGATTTTAAAGAAACAACTTCATCTCTATCATCAAACACTTTACTAGTCCAAAGGTACTTTTGCTCAGCGCTATCTTTAAACCACTTAGGGTTTACACCCAGTAAGATACCATTCATTTCACTACGCTCGAGCATCACCTCAATACGCTTTCTTGGCACGTATACTAAATTAAATGTGTATTTGCTACTAAGACGGTTTAAATGTTGAGTAAATTCAAAATATAAACCTGCTTTAGTTTCAATATCGATAATTAATGGCGGTTGCAAATGATAAGCATACACCGTCACCTCTGCTTTACTTTGTTTAGCAAGCACTAAAGGGCTTAGTAATAGTAATAGTAATAATAATAATAAAAACCAATACTTTGTCATATAGGCCTTATGTTAAGAAAAATGCGTGATTTAAGTTTTTACAACTCAAATATAGCTCATGGTTTACAGTTTATCTTTAAATGTATGATGTGCTCTGTAATGATTGGCAAAAATAAAATAGATATTAATGCGTTATATAAGTGAATTTATCTTGCGCACCTGATCTAATTTAAAGGTGATTGATACAATCGTGAGATATAACTTCTTACAGGCAAGTAATTAGAGACCACAATTACATAAATGCTGATAGTGGCTTTGATTAATAATGAGTGACAAGTTTGAATAAGCTTATATCAAGACTGTATATAAAAATGATCAAATTCAGCATCACCTAACGCCTCTTAAGAAGCCTCTGTAATGAGTGGCAGTTTATATAGTTTTGAAAAGTATATGGCTCAACGTTTGTACCGATATTAAATTAACTATTACGTGGAAAAAAGCTATAAGCTTTTATTTAAGCGGAATTTTCACACACAAAACACAACCTAAAAGGGAGTGAAACACAGTTTCACTCCCACTAACTTAATAAGCTGAACTTAAGTTAATTATTTAAAATACTAATCTATGCTGAAGAAACATTGCTGGCGCCAGCATTATTGAGAATCTCTTCAATTGCGTTTTTGTTGTCACTGTCATATTTAACACCGATCAAAATTGAGCCTTTCTCAATAGCATCTTCATAGTACTTAATTTCATGCTCTGGGATAAACGCACCGATCGCTGCGCCTAGTGTGCCACCTACAGCCGCACCAGCACCACCAGCGGCAAAAGCAGCCACTAAAGGACCAGCAACAACTAGACCTGCACCACCAGTAGCAACAGTACCTACCGCTGTTAAACCACCCACAACAGCAGCAAGAATACCACCTGATGCAGCACCTACAATTCCGCCTTCAGCAGCTTTTGTGCCCTCATCAACAGCAAAATCTTCCTTTGCATATGAGTCGTTTGCTACGATACTAATATCAGACTCACTGATACCTAATGCCTCAAGTCTATAAATCGCAAGTGTAGCCTGTGAAACATTATCAAATAACCCAGTAATAACAGTACTCATAATAACTCCTTTATTTGTTTAAGAAAGTACCCTTAAGACTAAGCAACATCCAGACCACAAACAAAACCATTAAAATCAACAACTTAAAACCATGCAAATACTCTATTCTTTTATCTAAACGTAAAAATTGCCATAAGTTGTAAAATGTTCACATTCATTTAAGTGGTTAGTTTAATTGAAATACTCGTTATTTTTTGCATATCATCCACATTGGTCTTCTAAAAACGCCAGCAACCCACGTTCGTAACGACTCAAGTATTTGGCTTTACGGGGTAGTTTACCCAAGTTATTAAAGTCCTTTAGGGCCTCATTTTCTCCTTTACAGAGCTCAATCAACTTTGGATGAATATATGAATTACGAGCTATTGTCGGAGTATTGCCTAAATTGCTTGAAACACTATCTAACATATCTTTAAGCGAGAGCTTGGCGTTTGACTTGAGCAAGGCTTCAAATGCCAAAACACTGGCCCGCCATGTTCTAAAATGCTTTGCACTAAACTGCTCGCCCATCACACTTTGAATAAATTCATTCACCTCCTTGGAGGTAACATCACAACACTCCCCTTCATCAATATATTGAAATAAGCTCTGTCCAGGCAAGTCTTGCAACTGCTGTATGATAGAGCTAAGCACCTTATCTGTTATGTTCACTTCTCTTTGTTTGCCAGATTTTGCTTTATACTTTAAACGAATATTTTTACCCGTTAGTTTTGCATGCCGACTACGTAACGTCGTAGCACCAAAGCTATTGTTCTGTTTGGCATTTTTTTTAGAACCAACACGCAGAGCTCCAAGGTCCATTAAACGCACAACAGCTGCGATTGTACGCTGGCAATCAAGCTCATTACCTTGCAAATATTCCGATAGTTTTGCCCTTAATAAAGGCAGTTTATTACCAAATAAAACACATGCTTCAAACTTTTTAAGCTCTTGCTGCTCTCTAAACTCGGGATGATAAAAGTATTGCTTACGGCCTTTACTATCGTAGCCTGTAGCTAATATATGGCCATTTTCCTCAGGACATAGCCATACATCTTTGTATGCGGGGGGAAACGCAAGACCATCTAACCGCTCTATTTCATCTTTATCGTGTATTTTTTTTCCTGCTGGATCGTAATAAATCCATTGTTTTGCATGCCTCTTACGGGTTATGCCCGGCAAGTTATCATCGACATAAATTAATTTCATTTTTAATCCTTTAAAAGCAATCTTTTCATATATTCATACGCTCCAATAAACAAAAAAGGCCAGTAAAACTGGCCTTTAACTAACTGGAATTATCTTTTCCAATATCTAAGTTGACGAATTGTCGCTATAAATTTATCTGATGATATTTTGCCTAAATCTAACCAACCATCATCACATTGTCCTTTTAAGCCTGAAGCGTCAATCAAAGAAGCAGCTTCACCAGTAAAGCCTATGTACTTCATATGCGCATGCGCATCGCTGACAAAATCTTTCGCTTCTGGAATTTCAGCCAATTGCTTAGCACCCGCTGGCGTAGTTAGCACAACCACTGCATCATATAACACAGAAGGACCACCATTAATCACCTGATCTGCATCAACATGTTCTCCATCGCTGCTTTTAGCCCCCCCCACTTGAGCAGCAATCACTTCGTAATTCGCTCCTTCGCTTGCAAGGCTTTTTGTTAAATCAGCAAAAATTTTCGCATCAAACCCTTCACTCACTAATATGCCCAGCTTTCTACCCTTAAATGTATTAGGCGCATTCTTTAAAATACTCAATGCATCAGATAAAGGTAAGTCTTGGCGAGTTTCTCTTGCAGCTTCTGCTGGCTCTGGCATGTTTTGTAAGCCCAGCCCTTTACCAACCTGCTCAGCCAAATTGTCATCAATATTTAGTAAGTGGGATACCATACGTTCTCTAATATGCAAATGCTCTACTTTAGATAACTCAAAGACTAACGCATCTTGAATATGCGTTTGTTCAACGTCAGTTTGACTTAAGTAGAATTGGCGCGCTTGGCTATAGTGATCACTAAATGTCTCTGAACGATAGCGTAGTTTACTACCTTGTACTTCTGAATCTGAGCTTTTAAAGCCGTGAACCGGGCACTCTCTGGGGTTACTCTCATCGCCGCTCCAAGAGTTTGGCTCATAATTTACTCGACCTTTAGGGTTCTGCATTGCCATATGCCCGTCTTGTAAAAAGTGTCGCATTGGGCATTTAGGCGCATTGACAGGAATTTGAGTGAAATTAGGACCGCCTAAGCGCTTAGTTTGGGTATCTAGGTAAGAAAAATTACGTCCTTGCAATAATGGATCAGGCGTAAAGTCGAGGCCAGGCACTATATTCTGTGTGCAAAATGCAACTTGTTCAGTTTCTGCAAAAAAGTTATCAACGACTCTATTAAGCACCATTTTGCCGATGATTTTAACAGGCACTTGTTCCTCAGGTATCAGTTTCGTGGCATCAAAAACATCAAACTCGAATTCGTCGGCAAATTTTTGATCAAATATTTGCACACCTAATTCCCACTCAGGGTAATCACCTTGATTTATTGACTCCCACATATCACGGCGATGAAAATCAGGGTCGGCACCATTTAGTTTAAGTGCTTCATTCCATACAACTGATTGCATACCGCCTTTTGGCTTCCAATGAAACTTAACAAACGTTTCTTCGCCTTTAGCATTAATAAATTTAAAAGTATGTACCCCAAACCCTTCCATAAACCTAAGTGAGCGCGGAATAGTTCTATCTGACATTGCCCACATAACCATGTTCATTGACTCTGGCGATAAGCTCACAAAGTCCCAGAAGTTGTCATGAGCTGTTTGCGCTTGCGGGAAACCGCGATCAGGCTCTGCTTTTGCGCTGTGAATTAGATCAGGGAACTTCATAGCGTCTTGAATGAAAAACACTGGGATATTATTACCTACCAGATCCCAATTGCCCTCTTGCGTATAAAATTTTACGGCAAAACCTCGCACATCGCGTGCTAGATCAGGAGACCCCTTATTACCTGCGACTGTTGAAAAGCGTGCGAAAACAGGCGTTTTTTCACCTTTTCGCTGAAATACATCAGCAGAAGTTAAATCATCCAAAGCATCGTACGTTTCAAAATAGCCATGTGCACCATACCCTCTTGCGTGCACAACTCGTTCAGGAATTCGCTCGTGGTCAAAATGAAACAGCTTTTCGCGTAATACATGATCTTCTAATAACCCTGGCCCACGCTTACCTGCTTTTAATGAATTTTGATTATCAC
Organism: Pseudoalteromonas sp. 3D05; assembly: GCF_002723455.1. GTDB lineage: Bacteria > Pseudomonadota > Gammaproteobacteria > Enterobacterales > Alteromonadaceae > Pseudoalteromonas. The sequence goes on from NZ_PDUS01000014.1 coordinate 27,642, forward strand.
TAATAGGGCACCCTTGGGCTGTCGTCATTATCGGGTGATCCTCATCAGCTTTTTGATGAAGTTCTCCTGCGTGACCTTTATTATTTGCATACTTAAATGACTCTGCCATAAATTTTCTTCCTTAAATGATTTGTTTTAATTGCTGTATTATTTATAAGTTTATAAGCGGCATTTAATAAGCAAAAAAAAGACCATTTAAAAAGTCATATTTATCAGTAACTAAGAAGCTTTAGTTTCCGTAACGGTTCAATCAATGGCAAAAAGTTACACGCTGGATGTAAGCTTTTCTTTATATAAAAAGTAAACTTATTTTGGAGTGGCCAAACCAAGTCATATTAAATTACTTTCACAATTATCTCAGTCGTATTGTCCTTATCAAAAAATAGGAACACTTCGTTGTAAATAAAATTTTTTTCCTTTTTAGGTAAAAAATAAACACGTTGCTTGATATTAATCCTTAATTATCAACACTGTGATAAATAACAAACCTATATACTTATATTTTTAGTGTGAATTTTACCCAACACACCTTTGACAGCGCTGTCAGCCCTGTGTTAGGTTTTAATTAAATGTTAATAAAACATTAACAAAGCGTCACACACATTAATTAAAGGTAAGGAATGTAAAAATGAAAAGTATATCTATTGGGTTTAAGCCTAGTAAGACTTTTATTGCGGTATCACTCGCTACTAGCGCCATATTTGCAAACAACGCGCTTGGCGCAAGTTGCGATAACATCAACACCTATCCAAACTTTCCTCAGGTTGATTGGCAAGGCAACCCCAGCCATGCCAGTGGCGGTGATTTGATGCAACACGAAGGAAATGCTTACAAAGCCAAATGGTATACAAGCTCAATTCCTGGAAGTGACAATACTTGGCAGTTTGAACACTCTTGTGGCAATGTAACTGACCCCACAGATCCAACTGATCCAACAATACCTACTGAACCATCCGATCCCAAGCTTGGCATTTTATGTAAGGATTATACACTGTGGTCTCAAGGCGATGTAGCCAAGGCTGGTGATGTCTTCGTCAATGATGAATATATAGCTTACGCAGCTAAGTGGGAAACCTCTTCACGTCCTGGCAGTGATGACACTTGGGTTTGGGAGGTAAATTGTGATGGCACAGCACAAGGTACAGCACCACTGCTATCATTACCTAATGCAAGCGATCCGGTTAACTTAGAGATGCCAGGCTGGCCAAGTGACTTTGTGGTTGCAAGCCCCTCTTCCGCTGCCCCAGCCCAGACCACAGCAAGCGTTATTAATAGCGCTGATTTAACCGATATCACTAAATTAACCAATGACTTTGTTGCACTCATCCAACTGGCAGCACAAGCAGGCACTTCATCCGTTATTTTACAAAGCAATGTGCTCGATAACATTACCCAAGATAAAGGCGTATCATTAGGTGCTATTAGTGTTAAACAGGCATTAACTGATGCACTTGCAACGACAAATACCAGCAGTATTAATGTAGCTGACATTGAGGCTTTAAGTGATGACGCTGCAGGCTGGGCACAAGCTCAAAACTTGATTATGAGTAGTTTAGCGCCCAATGCTACATTTGGTTGGTCATTAAGTATTGGTACCTTTGCCTATGATACCCATTCAGGTAAACGCTCTGTTTGGGACGCGGCTTCAAAAGCAACAGCCGATCTTCTCGATACCCTCTCACTTTACAAAGGCACTACAAAAGCTGACTTTATTGCCTTTACTAAATCAAGCAGCTCTGCAAGCTTAACCAACGATCAATGGCATAACGCCCTTGAATACGTAAAACAAGTAACCGATTTTGTACAAGCTCCAGCGCTACTTTCATCAGTACCAACAGCGCAAGCGACGACTTACTTTATGGGTAACACTTTAGGCGAAAGCAATATTCGCAAAGCCGCGCACAGTAATATCTTTGCTATCTTATTTGATACTGACAGCACTGATTTAACAGATAAAATAGCGCGTTATCAAAATAGCCCTGTTCCTCTTTATTACATAGGAACACCTGCAAATGTCACATCTTTAACCAGTATTGCATCATTAAATAATGACTTAACGAATGCTGAAACAGTGATGGACAGTGAAGTATTTTTATATGAAACACCTAATTCAACTTGGGTTCCTTCCACTATTTATAAATGGGCTGATTTTTTAACGGGCTTAAACTCAATGCATAACGTGGGGGTTGCTGGCGAGAAGTTTTGGTTAATAGATGAAACCAAAGATGATGCAACTAATGCTCTATACGCTAAAGTCGCTATTGCTGCCTTTTTATCTCAAAGTATGCAAGAAACCATACGCTTTGATGCCTGTGATGAAAACAACTGGTCTGAAGTAAAATACGGCGCAGCCGTTGACTACCCAATGACAGCAAGCTGCGGTCAATTAGGTCAAAAATATGCTGACTATGGCACACATCCGGTAACAGGAAACGACCACCCATATTCGTGCCCGCGAGATGACAAAATGGAGCAAACAGCGACCACCCACGCTAAATGGTATGGTGCTCCAGCGCCCATATTTGTAGCTCCTGATGCTGTACTGGAAGAGCAAGGATTATTAGTTAACGGTAAAGTAGGCCGTTGGACCAACGCTGGTCACTGTAATACGGTACCTACGGCAATTGATACATCAAAACAAGTTTACGAACGCGAAGAGTGCAAGCAATATGTTGGTCAAAAAGCCGGTAGCTTTATTTGGGATGGTAGTGATCAAAGTGTCCAAGGCTGTGGCTGGTGGGGCCGTGGGGTTATTCAAACTACAGGTCGACAAAACTTCGGAACACTGAATCACTTTGTCGGTCGCTCACATGTTGACCCTGATACCATTGGCACAACGGTTGACGGTGTTACTGTTGCAGCCGCTCCAGATAGCCCGCTCTATGCTGACTTAGATTTATGTTCAAACCCAGGGCTTGTATGTAGCTCTGAGGAACATAAAGAGATTAAATGGATTGCCGGTCTATTCTTTTGGGTAAACTCAGTACAAGCTTACAATAATGAAGGTGGCCCTTATGCCGATTGGAACTATTATACCGAGCTTAAAAAGTATGTTGATGGTGGCCTTCAGGGAACGGCGTTTGTTGACGCGGTATCAGGCATAGTAAACCGTGGTTGCCCAGACGATCATTGCCCTGTAAGTGGTGAAGTGCACGCGATTGAAGAACGCCGCGCTAACTTTAAACTAGTACTACAAAAACTTGGGTTAAATCCACTGTAGTAAAACGCCAAAGTAATACAGTTATGTATTAAAAATATGCCTGTTGATGACCTATCAGCAGGCATATTTGTATCTACTGTTATTGCTATAACAGCATTGCATCATACAAACTTATATAATTGTAATCATCGTATTGAGCTGAGAATACCACTAAAGCTGTTTCATCAGGCTATTAGTCGCAAGCACTATTGGCTCAGCCGCATCGGCACTATTGCCTAAAACAGCGAGTATATAGCCTTTATCACGATAAATATTAAGCTGTGCACTCATGCCTAAATGCGCGCCATTATGTCCTATAATTTGATTACCCTTATCGCCTCTGACCGAAAAGCCATAACCATAACGAGGTGAATGAAGCTCTGGTTTTGCAGACGTAGCTTGAGAAGTTAACTCAGCATTTAATAACTGATGATTAATTAATGAAAGCGCAAATCTATGCAAATCACCAACAGTTGAGTACCCGCCACCAGCAGGCCCTCCTTTGACTGCTTGCTTCATCAAATTCTCTGTAATGGCGTTGGTTTCAAACGAATACCAATAATTTCTTGCCGTATTTTTAATTGGCACGTCTAAATCAAAACTGCCACTATCAGTCATACCCGCTTTTTGATAAATATGCTGTTGAATAAAAGCGTAATAATCTTGCTTTGAAACAGACTCAATAACATGGCCCAGCATACGCATGCCGGTACTACTGTATTGCCACTGACTACCAGGCTTAAAATTTAATGGGGTATTTTTATATAAGGGCAGTGAATCTTGCAATGAACGGATTTGTGATTGCTTAGCTTCAAAACCGACAATGTCACCCAAACCTGAGGTATGCGTCAATAATTGCTCTATGGTGATAGAGTCAAAGTCGCCCACTCCAAAATAATTTCTATCCATGTATTGAGTAAGCTTATCATCAAGCGAGAGTTTATTAGCTTCAATCAGTTGCATAATCCCCACACTAGTGAACATTTTATTCATAGATCCAATTTGAAATTTAGTTGTGAGGTTATTTTTTACATCATAGCGCCTTGATGCCAAACCATAGGCTTTTGTGAATAACACCTTATCATCTTTAGCAAATAACACTGTGCCCGAAAACACCCCGTTTTTAGCCAGCTTTTCTGTTAATTTTTGAATCGCTTGAGTTACTTTTAATTCAGTTACAATTTCATCAGCTAGTTCAAATGTTTCATTCAGCGAGAGATACCAATTGGTAATTTTATGATGTTGATCAAATGAAATGACTGAATCATAATTAAGCCCTGTCGCGTTAGAATGAACATGACTAGTGACCCTAAGTATTTGGCCTTGCTGATCGTGTTTTATACTTTCTAATTTCAGTTCCTTGTGTAAGTTGGCCATATTCGTTATGTAACCTATATAACGTTCACGGCCAGACCCCTGCCAACGATTAAGGCTTTGTTGTGCAAAGTGTTCATCAACATACTTAGTGATAGTCTCAACATCATTGCTGTTAAATACAGTTAAGAACTCTTCGACTACTATGGAGGGATTTAATTGAGATTCATCAGGCTGCTTTGCAGCAACAGAGTATGGTAATACCAAGAGTAATATTATTTGCATCAGTCGCATATTAACGTGTTCCTTTTTTCATTATTTGTTTATTATAAAAACAGAATTAGCTGGCTGACTTTGATAACGTTTAATTCAGCAGTAAGCGATGAATTAGTGCTTAAAAAACACTTAAGAAAAAATTAAGGTGTAAAATAATCAATAATAACAATAAAATAGGTGAAAACTTTAACACCCAATTACTCTTTGATGTTTTCTATATTAACGAGGCACAGGTAAATCCAACCTCAGGGGAAGTCTCTGTGCATGGTCGTACACAGCTGCTAGAACCTAAAGTAATGACAATGCTTGCTGTTTTGTGTGAACACGCAAACAGCATAATCTCTGCCGAAGAGTTATTTAAGCGAGTATGGCCTGACTCTATTTACAGCCCTAACTCGGTAAGACGTAATATTGCATTACTGCGAAAAGCATTGTGTGATGACGATAAAGAGTTAATAAAAACACACCCTAAACGTGGTTATAGTTTGCAAGCAATAATCTCTTCACCAAGTAACCCAGCCAACGCCAAAGTTTACACAAAACCTAAAGTGAACAGCCATAAAGTAGCTCTCTATGTCACCGTTCTTTGTACCTTGATCTTTTTAGTCATTACTTGGGCTATTTGGCAAAACACGCCAGCATCACAACAGATTTTAAATAATCTAAAGCCAATTACCGCAAGTAAAGCAATTGAGCATTACATGCGCGTTAGTCCAAATAATACTCACATGGCAATTATAAGAAGTAAGTCACACCAAGGCACAAATAAGCATATTTACATTAAGGATTTAAAGCGTAAAAAAACATGGAAAATTACGAAAGAAGCACAAAACTACACATACCTAGCATGGCGCAACGCTAATTCATTAGTCTATTCAGCATCACACGATAGTACTATTGAGTTTGGGCAAATATTTTTAGATGCCGACTTACAACCGACACAGCAAACATCACTTATTACACGTGATGACATAAGCTGGAATAGCCCATTTTTTATAGATAAAAAACAACAACTATTTTACCTCGCAAATATTAACGCCTCTGAACATAGCCGCAATGTAACGCTTTACCAGCACGATCTTATTTCAGGTGAGGTGCGCAAACTTCTCACTCCAAATGATACGTTTAAACCATATAAAATTAGTTTATCACCACAACAAAATAAACTTGCAGTCATTGGCTTTAATACAGATTCAATCTCTGTGGTTAAAACTTTTGACATTAAAACAACACAATTTAAGATGATAAAAGCGCTTGACCATAATTGGTACTTTTTAACTTGGCAGCAAGACCAACAATCACTCTTACTCAGTAATGGAAAAGACTTATCTAAACTTGATGTTAGCGGTGACTGGCAACCAATTTCATACAACAATTATCATTTTGTTCAGTATATCCAAGCGGTTGCAGGCAAGCTGTACTTTCTAAAAAGGCGAGTTGATGAAGACTTATACCTTGCAAACAGACGTGACGTTTCAAATATAAAAACCATTTCAGATTCAAATAATGTAGATACAAGCGCTGCTGTATCACCAAATGAAAAAATGGTTAGCTATATATCCAGTAAAAACGGTATTCCACAGTTACTTTTAAAAGAGCTTGATTCAAATAATGAATCTATTATTTTTGACAATCACACACAAGAACTCGCACTTGCGCCTCCTGTATGGCTCAGTAACACACACCTTATAAGTGCAATTAATAATCGCCCCTTTGTAATAAGCATGCTAGATAATAGCGAAAATATAAAATGGTTAGACAACCTACTCGGCATTCCTCTCATAGCGCTAGAAAACGATGATACATTTATGTATGTTGATAAATCAGCTCAAGGAGATTGGCTTTACACATACAACCTAATTACGTCACAAAAAAAACCATTGCAAGAACAGCTAAATGCTCGCCAAATATTTAGAAATGAACAGCAGCAGTTAATCGCAGCTTCCAACAATACAATTGAAAATATTAGTACCAAAACAAAACTAGTTACAGTACTAAGGGCAAAGCTGCGTGTGTTTCCTAGCAAAGACGGTATTTACTATCGCAGCTTTAAGAACAACAAATATCAACTTGGGTTTTACGGCTATAAAAGTGAAGGATTAAAGCCTCAACACGAGTTAGCTACACTTTGCGAGCAAATTTGTGACCAGCTACAGGCTGTTACCGACAGCTATTATCTACTTTCAAACAAAGTCACTCAGGCAGATATAGTGTCACTTGATATCCAATAAAATGATTATTCTCTTACTGTTTCTTAGTCACTCTATAACGTCCTTCAAACCCGCAGAATACACCAAAGGCAAACATGCAAATGCCTACAGCTACTAATAAATAAGGGCCAAAAGGCTTATTTAAAATAATCATCAACGCATCACTTAGTCCTCCCGCTTGAGAAGGGTCATGCTCTATAGCGGCTATCGTTATAAAGCCACCAATAATAACATACACAATAGCTCTACCAGTGAAGCCTATTCGACCTGATAAATATATCGCTCGGCGTTGTTTATCAGATAACTGTGTACGGTCAAACTTAGCTATAAAATCTTGTTTAATGGCGTGTTTGAGTTGAATGCCAGCAAAAACAATAATAATTGCTCCAACCCCAGCAATCAGATACACACCAAACGGGTGTTGAAGCAATTGGGCAACTAAAGTTTGGCTGCTTTGACTTTGCTCAGTGCTATTGTAAAGCACGTTAAAAGCAGTATATGCAACAGAGACATAAAGTAACGCCGAAATAAAATAAAAAATACGTGTAGTTAGCTCCATTGGTTTGTGTTTATCAAGGTCTTCGGGATTTAACAAAAACTGAACCAAGCGCCAAATGACGTAGCAAGCTAAGCCAACAAGCACCAAAAAAAGAATTATTGAGCCAAACATAGAGGAATCAATTTTTTCAAAAATATCTTTTTTTGATATATTTTCTACACTACCTGCATACAATGCAGCATAGACAATCATGCCGCCAAGCAAACTGTATACAACACTTTTAGCGCAATAACCTGCACGTGCGATGTAAGTCACCATATTTTTATATTCATTCCTCATTTTCAGCTCACTATGTAAAGTCACTCTAGTGAATGAGCAATAAGCAAGCCAAAGGAAAGTTCTCTACTGCACTTTCAATAAAGTCTCTTTTAAATAATTTTTTCCTATTAAAAGCAATGCATTAAAAACAAAAAACCACCTTATCAGTTTAGCGTTAAGCTTTTTTACTAACCATAGCAATCAAGCTAAAGCCTATTCTTGGTAAAAAAGAACGTAACTTTGCAGTTTTTACAAATAATCACCAACATGAAGTAGCAGAAAAGTTGGCCATTCCTGTTAAGGTTAATAGCTAAAGAATAAGCATGTTATTCAAGCAACTTCTGCAATACTCATTTATATTTAAATGATGTTTGGGCTAATCGCTCAATTAATTGTTTATCCGCAGTAGCACTAGCAAGCAAACGGTATTTACTAGCAGCATCAATATCATTAGCCAGCATGTATAACTGCGATAAACGATAATGAGCCCAACCCAAACTAGGGAGTGATTCATTTAATTCACTTTTACTATATTCAGTTAATGATTTTATACCTAGTTGAATATACTTTTTACTGAACACCGCATTACGGCCAATTTGATACAAAATATTAAGTCGTAAAGAGGCGCTTTTTTTACGGTTCTCCAGAGCACTCATAAACTGCTGGTGAGCTTTATCAAACTGTTTAACATGCTGAAAAAGTAACCCTAGCTCATACGCAATAACGGCTGTTTTTTTCGCACTCTGTTGATACTTCAACAATTTTACTGTCAAAGCTGAATCATCGAGTGTGCGTTTATAAAAATCTAGCTCTGCTAATACGCCTTGTTCTTGATCACGTAATTTAATTGCTTTTACTTGTTCAAGGGCAAGTGTTTCACTGCCACCAGCAATTGCGGGTGCACCAAGGTAAAAGCTAATCAACCCCTTTTTATATGTGATATTTTCAGGCGCTAAAGCAACCGCTTTTTTCATACATTCAAGGGACTTTTGGGCGTAACTTATAGCTTTAAAAAATGCTTCTCCTGCTTGCCTGCCCATGATTCTGCCACAATAAAAATGAGTTAAATGATTTTGTGGATACTCCTTTATTAACTCACTTATTAATGCTTCAGCGGCATCTAAGTCACTATCAATCATCGCAATTGCTTGTGCATTTAATGTATCTACTTTCTCACTCGCGTTCACTGATGAACAAAATAGCGCTAATAAAAACATAACCTGCATTATTTTTTTCATTTATTTAACCCTTTAGTGTCATTGGCGTATTTGCGAGAAAGAACAGAGATAAATATAACCCCCACTAGTCCAGGTGCGACCCAAAACATAATTTGCATAAACCCTGTCGAAGTAAAAATATGCCTTCCACCAAATGCAATAAATGCGGTGTACGCAGCAATACCTGAGCCGATATATCCGCCCAAATGCTCAACCAACCAATCGGTTTTTTTTATGTGTCGCTTAAAGGTAAAATGTAAGTTGGTAATAGAAATAAACAAACCTAACGAGCCAAATACCAACATTAATATGTGCCCTGTCGCAATACCAAACCATAAAATAAGTGCTCCACTCACTAACAAAGCAAACGTTATAAATAGCTGGAATGGTCCTTTTATACTTTGCTGATTTACTTTTGCTTTGAGCACAAGTTTGCCATAGCGAACAGACACCAGGGTCAACAACGATAAATGAAAAAGTAGCAACGCAAAACGTACAATCCCCTCACGCACCATGGCCTTATTTTCACTATTTACAAAAGCCTCAGGTTTTACCCACTCAGGAATAGCAATCGATAATAACGCCATCGCCATACCGGTGATAACCACCCCGTACATGGATAGGGTATACCAGTTACCAAACTTTTTATGCCGTGGTGAGCCTTTTTTACTATAAGCAGGAAACCAAAATAAAAATAAGGCGCACATTCCTACGCTAATATGCCCAGCCAACATAATCTTAAAAATAATGTCCATAATTTATAACCTCAAATAAAGTGTTGATTTGAAGTATCTAGAAATACGCCTTGTAATAAGAGTGCCAAAAGTCACTTTTTTGATTAGGGTCTGGTTATCTTTCAAGGTTAAATTTACAGCAGTCTGTTTGGTATTTAGTGTGGTGTGGTTATTCCCCATAAATAGGCGATAACGCAGCATCAATGCAAAACAGGCGCAGCCCTTGGGTTCTGCCTAGGGGCGATTTACTCATTGTTGCCTACATGGATGGTGGTAAGAGGCGTGAGCAGAACGCGCAAGCTTTGCTCGGTTTTGACTTAGCCCACTAGGTTACAAACCTCGCGCCGCGATTAAACAGACCCTAAGCACTTGAAATAGATTAACTCTATATTATGCTCGCAAAAAATTGCACAGCCCAGCTTGACCTGTCTAATGCTTTATAGTTTACATTAACTATCGCATTTTAAATGTATGAGGTTTTATGTGTATCGTATATCGGAGTTAGCGAAATTAGTTGGCTTATCAAGAACGGCTTTGCTTTATTACGAAAAACTCAACTTAATCTCAGCAAAGAGATTAGAAAATGGCTATCGAGTCTATAGCGAAAGAGATGCACAACAGGTGCGCCTAATCCAGCAGCTGCAAAAGGCTGGTTTCAGCTTAGCTGAATGTAAACATTGCTTAGAAAGTAAGTTAGATAAGACCGTGCTTAGGCTACGTTATAATGAGTTAAAAAATGAGATAAACCAGAAAGAACGTTCATTGGCTTTGTTATCTTCCCTTCTTGGTGATGATACGAGTAAACCATAGCACATGACGCTTTCTGAAATAGCACCAGATGCACATATAGACTGGTTAAAAATCCAAGGGTTTGATGAAAAACAAGCTCTAAGAGTCAAATGGTTATCAAAAGATATGAATGAACATGAAACGTATATGCAAGACTTTATGGAAGTATTTGAAACACTCGAACTTTGGGGGCCTAGTAGTAAAGAAGATACTTCAAAAGCGTACTCGTTGCTAACGAGTCATCCAACGCATATTTTAGAGATAGGTTGTGGCAAAGGTAATTCAACAATAACGCTTGCCAATTTATCGAAAGCAAAAATTATCGCAATAGATAATGAACAATCAGCCCTAGTGCAATTGCAACTTAAAATTAAGCAGCACAACCTCAAAGGTTCGGTGTCAGCTCAATGTATGAGTATGACTGAATTGAATTTTGGCGCTGATAAATTTGATGTCATTTGGGCGGAAGCATCTGCCTATATTATGGGGGTTGAAAAGGCACTGGCCAATTGGCAGCCTTTATTGAAAACACACGGCTTTATTGTTTTTAGCGATTTAGTATGGCTAACAGATAACCCAAGTCAAGATTCTATAGAACACTGGAAAAATGATTACCCAGACATTCAAACAATTAGCACTAGAAAGTCACAGATAGAGCAAGCAGGGTTTGAGCTAAAACATACCTTTACTGTTTCTGAGCAAACTTGGCAAAGCTACTATCAGCCACTTGAAAAACGTGCAAATGAATTAGCATCAGAACGGGTAAACTCACAAGCAATCTTGGATATAAAAAACGAAGTAAATTTGTATAAATCGCGTCTTGGTGAGTTTGGTTATCAATTCTTCATCGCCCAAAAAAAATAGGCAGTCGCTGCTTACTTATGTAAGCAGCTTAGTTGTCATTTAGCGTTAGCAGCATTTACTGTTATTTTATTAACCCTACTTCTATCGCCTTTAACACCGCTCGAGTACGATCTCTAACACCTAATTTTGCAAGAATAGTAGAGACATAGTTTTTAACCGTCCCTTCAGATTTGTACACCGCAGCCGAAATTTCACGATTGCTACACCCAGCTGCCATAAAGCGCAGTATTTCTAATTCTTTGGCGTTGAGTTCAGGCAGCTCAACTATACTTTCAAATTGGCTGTCACTGGCACTTAACTGTTTTACCACACGTTCAGAAATTGCTGGCTGTATTAACGTTTCGCCCTTATGAACACACTCTATCGCATCTACCAAGGTCTCTAATGACACATCTTTAAGTAAATAACCCTTTGCGCCTGCTTGCAGCGCGCTAACAACGAGCTCATGGTCATTAAACGTTGTTAACATAATCACTGGCGGCTGCGGTTTATCAAGCACCGTTTGATTTAACGCTTGCAACGTATCAATTCCCGACATGGCAGGCATGCGTATATCCATCAGTACAACGTCAGGTTGTTTTTCTTGAATTAACCATATTGCTTGCTCACCATCAGACGCTTCAGCGACCACATCAACGGCTTCAGAGAGCATTAATAAACTTTTGATCCCTGAGCGAACCAACATTTGATCATCAACAATCATTACTTTAATTTTCATTGTGGCTCCACCAGCGTGATCTGTGTTACAAAACCAGTTTTAGTATGTTGAAACTGCACACAGCCACCTAAATCGTTAACACGCTCTTCAATACCTTTGAGGCCGTGTCCTTTTTGCAGCGGCTCGATGGTTTTAGAGTGAGCATTATCAACAATCGTTAAATGAATAACATGCTCTGCATGTGTTATATCTATTGTCAGCTCAGTAGCATGACTATGTTTTAGTGTGTTAGTGATGCTCTCTTGCGTACAGCGAAGCAAGGCGTCAGCAACCCTAACATCATTAATAACGGCTTCATCCACAATATTAAGTTTAACTTTTAACTGCGGTACATTTTTAATAAGTGCCTGTAAGGCTTGTTTAATTTCTATCGCTGATCTGTCTCGAATCTCTGAAACGGCCTCTCTCACATCGCTCAATAACAGCTTAGCCAAACTATGACATTGCTTAATATTTTCATGCACAGCTCCTTCTGACGTTCGTTGCGCTACTTGTAAATTAATCGTCAAAGCGGTTAAGTGATGCCCTAATAAGTCATGAATATTACGGGCAATGCGAATTCGCTCAGCTTGCTTGGTGGCTTCACTTAACAGCGTTTGTGTGGCAATTAACTCTCGGTTTAATGCCTCAGACTTCTCACGAGCTAGACTTTCGTTTCGTGTGGTATTCATGACCACTAATGCAAATAAATTAAACGTCCAAAATAACAAACCGGTCAACAGGCTATCGTCTTTGCCCCAGTAAAAGGTAAAAATAAGAAAAAGCGGCACTAAACATAATAACGATAAGCATACAGCGTATCTCAAACGCATAAAGTAAGGCAGTTGAGCACACCATATGGTGCTCAATATTGCAATGTAGGTATAGGGTACAACCGTCGCTACTATCAACAGTACACCATATTGAATTGTTAAAAGCCCTTGCTTGAGTCCTTCATTTAAGCGGGTCTTATAGTTCGCGTTAGCAATCAAAAAGCAGCCGATAAAGACTAAAAAACACAGAGTTACTATTATTAAGTCAGGTGCAGGATAATCTTTTGACTTGACCATCAACCATACCGCTGAACCGCTCACCACAGCCCACGCAATAATCGCAGTAAAACTTTCTATAGAAATGAGGCGTTTTATTTCAGTCATTTAACTTAGTCCGTTAATAAATACATCTTCAGTGGCTTCTTAAACTTAGTCTACAGTAGGCATGCCTAAAATATTAAGCGCTTTTATAAAGAATCTGGTTTGGCTGGTATAAAAACAAACAGTGAGACGTCACCAATCTATCGATGCCTTCATCTTCGTTGTGTTCATTAACCTAAAGTGGGAAATGCTGGGTTATTGAATATGTATGGTTGTTGCTTGCTTAAAAGCTTGAGTATAATACACCACTGCAAGCGTATTTAGCTTACCTAATTTGGAACACCACCATGAAAAAACTATCGAAAGTACAATTAAAACAACAAGCACTTGTACTTGATGTTGCTGATAAAATAGAAGCACAAGGGCGTGCTGATATACCGGGTATGCTGCAATGCTGGTTTGATGTTGAGTACCACTTATTTCCTGGTTCGTTACTTATGTGTTTCCAGTTTGAAGATGAACAGGCACTAGCTGCCGCTGAGCCTGACCTTCTAAAATGGCAAAAACGTTTAAGTGGCGCCATGTTAAAAAAAGGCGTAATTTTAAAAGACATGCGCAAGCATTTGGTATTTACCCTCAAAGGGCCTGATGATTAATTTATTAAGCAACGAGAAACAGGATACGAGCTTCGAAATTTGCGCCTCGCCCCTCAGCTCTCGTAACGGCTGAAAGCTTATAGCTCTTCAAGAGCTCGTTGATTTACATGCTCAATCAACTCGGGAAAAAATGCCAGAAAAACGGCGTCTAATTGCGTGTAATAACGTGCTATGTCCTCTACCGCACCAGTAAACTGATTAGTAAAACGAATTCGCGCAGCAATATTATCAAGCGCTAAGCCCACCCCATCGATAGTTTCGTACTCTTTAAACCAATCGTTTTCTATTATGCTAGTTACTACGCGCTGCATTCGCGCTGGCATAACTTGTATACGTTTACCCAAAAGTCCATAACTGGTTTGCTTAAAGTCAGTGAGTGGTTGATGATTAAAGCTATGCCAATGCTTAATTAAAAAGTGGTCAAACAACACATCAACCGCTACCCCAGCAAAACGCTTGCGATGTGGTGAAAAATATTGTTTAGCCTCTTTTACAAGTGAGTGCGAATCAGTGAATTTGTCGACTAAATAATGGTTATCTAGCGCATTTTTAACAGTTGCGGGTATCTGTGTTAATTGCCGTTGGCCACCAAAATCTCCCAGTAAATTCCCAAAATGTGAGTCGGCAGTCGGCTTTGCTAGATACAGGTGAGCTAAATAATTCAAGGCACTCTCAAAACAGTTAATTCAACACATATTATACTTTAATGTATGCCACGAAGAATAAAAAAGCATCTACTCAACCAATCCTGTCAGGGTATGGCTTTGATAGTTACTATTTTGTTTTCGATATTCATTAGGGATACCGCCCACAATGCTTTTAAACACCCGATTAAACGTAGCGAGTGAAGAAAAACCGCTCTCAAGTGCAATACTCAAAATACTCCACTCCTTAGCTTGCTCACTAACTAATAATGCCTTTGCATAGTTCACACGGTATTGGTTAACAAACAAATTAAAGTTAGCTACCTTATAATGATATCGGATAGCCCGGCTAATTTTATACTCAGGCATATGAAGTGCTTGTGCAAAATCTGCAATTTTAAGATTTGTTTGTAAGAATAACTGCTGCTCGTTCATAAGTTTAGAAATGCCTGCTACCAACTCGGGGGGGATTTGCTCTTGTTGATTACTATCACTGGGGGCCTTTACTTCATCACTATCAAAACCAACCTCATTCTCATCATTTTGAAGTGGCGTTTGCTTGATTGAGTTGCTTGTTTGAAGAGTCATGACCGTGTGCATTGCAAATACAATTAACAGCGCAGAAGAGGTGGTAATTAGCGGATTATATAGCGCAATTTCCGCAGGGCTAAATATAAATACAGGTAATATACTGGCATTAACAACCGCTAAAAAGTACGCACTAGCAAAAATCACTGACTGCACTTTTTGAGCGTGTGTTTTACTATTGAAACCTCTCAGCGATTCCCAAAAAGAAAGCACTAAAATGCACGATGAAAGTAAACCTGTTATTTCATTTATGCCTTGTTTTAATCGCCACATTATATGGCTAGCAGAGAGTGGCTGCGGGTCAAGACTAACCAAATAATGCCATGTTTGATTAAACATGAGCAAAACAGCAATGCCACCAGCAACTGCCACATGCCTGCGTGAAATAGGGTTATGCTCACGAAATAATGCTCGTGAAATTAACCACGAAACATTACACGTTGCGCAAGTAAACAGGCCAATAAAGTACTGATACTCCCCCAAGCTTGGAGCACTAATTTTTTGCGCCCCTACCATACACAGCGAGCCACAAAATATGACAAATAAATAGTGAACTAGCTGCTTATCTTTTTTAAGTGCATTTAAAAGCATTAAGCTCATACAAACAAAAATTAGCAGAAAATAAGGAGACGTATTTTGCATTACAGTGCGCTTTTAACCTGACATATAAACTTGCCTAGTTCACATAGTACAAAGTAACTTTTCAGTTAGCAAAAAGACTTTGTTAGAGAATGTGTCTATAGAAGTTAATTAATGCATGTATCATTACTCAAATTTCAAATTTGATAAGAAACCGCCCTGCAAGCCCTTTATATTTACGTTATTCGTTTTATGAAGAAAAAAGAAAATACACATGTATAAAATCAAACTTAACCCAAATTCACTGCTTAATAGCAGTAAAAAAATATGGTTTACCTGCCTGCTCATGGCACAGACCTGCTTTGTTATATACCTCACATTAGGGTACGGGCTCACGGGCGCCACTAGCGGAATATCTGATTGGAATCGCCTAAATAGCACGGCTTATGTTGCTAACGATGAAACAGGAAACTTCATGTATGCGGCACATGTATTATTAGCCATCGTAATGATTATAGGCGGCAGCTTACAATTAATCCCCGCTATGCGAAAAAAACACCCTCGCTTTCATCGTTATAACGGTCGTATTTTTGTGTTGCTTGCCTGTACCATTTCATTGGCCGGCATATACCTGATGCTAGCCAGAGGAACTGTTGGCAACACCTTGATGCATGGGTTAACGATATTTGGCGGTTGCGTGGTCATTTTATCAAGTATATTAGCTGTAATAGCTGCCAGAAAACGTAATATTGGTCTTCATAAAAGATGGGCAATACGCTTATACCTTGCAGCAAATGGGGTTTTATTTTTTCGCTTGATGATTTTTGCTTGGTTCTTATTATTTGGAACTTTGGGAGTCGATCCCACCACGTTTACCGGCCCAGCTGTGTTAGCTGTAAGCATTTGCTCTTATGTGCTCCCTTTACTTATTGCTGAGCTGGTAAGGTACGCTGAAGGTACAACGAATAAAGTTATTACAATCGCCACCGCAAGCTTAATGGTGATGATAGCCATTATTTTTCTAGTGGGTTTATTTGGGGTCGTATTAGCCAATTGGTTCCCGACGATAGTTAACTTATAGACATACTACCCGCTATTTAAAAGGGGGACTTTTCTGATTAACGTCCAATCAAAAGCCACGTTTTTAATCAGTGGCTTTAGCTGATAAATCAACACTAGGATCTGTAATGCGCGAAAAAATTAGTTCGAGCTTATCTAGCGGAAGTCGGTTATTCAGTTTTTGAAAGCCCCCAGCCTCCCATTGTTGGTTGTTTTTCTGTGCAACCACAAACGAGAATACGTAATAGCCCTCTTGGCCCATTCGTAAATCACTAAGAATTACGCGCCCATCTTGTGTATAAACACCATAAAGTCCCTTAGTAAAATTTTGCAGTAACGTGATGGGCTTGGCTTTATTAAGCTCAGAGAGTAATGCGTTATCACTAGAGTAAAAATCTATATCAACCTTTTCTGTTGTATCAAATACCGATGCATAAATCTCATAATGACCTCGATCAGTTACAGCGACAGCCCGCCAAAGTAGCGTATTTAAAGCTGTAGGCGTGCTTTCATAATGGGTAAACTCAATTTTTTTATTGCCCAGCGCATGATGGATTTTATTATCTACATGCCATTTAGCTACCATCCCCCAAGCTAAGTAAATTGAACTAAGTATCAGTGCACTTGTATTTATTCGCTGAGCAAACGGCTTTTCGTGCAAGAAGCACAATAGAATAAAGGATAATAAAAGCGGCAGTGTATACAGGGGATCAATAATAAAAATACTTGATATTCCAAACGGGTGGGTCGAAAGCGGCCATAACAACTGAGTGCCATAAATAGTAAAACTATCAAGTAGTGAGTGAGTACTTAGTACTAAGAATAAAGCCACTGTCCAGCGTTTCATCGGCACACACCGTGCCCAACTCATTTTCAATAGTAGCCACGCAAAGAGTGGACTTACCAACAACTGTATGAAAAACGAATGGCTAAAACTGCGGTGATATACAAAGTTCTCAATGTCACCACCAAAGTTGATCAGCACATCCAAATCAGGCACAGTGCCAAATACCGCTCCAACGAGTAACGACTTTCGGCCGAGTTTATTACCCAGCGTCGCGTAAGCAACACCACTGCCTAAAACGATTTGTGTCAGTGAATCCAAAAAGATCTCCTTCGCGAATTTTTTATATCCTAACATTCTACTGTTTGATATTCATTTACGATCTTTATACCTAGGCGTTTTGAATTATTGACACAAAAGCGCCACTTATAGTTAGTGGCGCGCAAAAAGCCATTAATGCTCACTAAGTAATGTTTTCGCCCAACCGTAATCAGGGTTGATGTTCAGTGCAAGTTGCCAATCTTGTTTTGCTTTCGTTAAATCTCCAGACTGCATCTTAACTAGGCCACGCCAAGTATAGGTTTCTGCATACCCCCAATGATAATTTGAATTTGCGTCTAATTCATAGGCAGTTAGTGCGTTATTAAACGCCTCTGTTGCCTCAGTAAGACTACCGCCAAAAATAGCTGGTGTGTTTAACTTTGAAATCCCTTGTACTAAGTACGTACGCGGATTATTAGGCGACAGCGCCTTTGCATCTGCTAACATCGCGTTTGATTTTGAGCCATAAAACATGCCTTTCATTGGCTGTAGTGCAATTTTATAGCCGTAAACCTGTGCTAATAATGTTTTGACTTCAGCATCGTTTGGTTGAGCCTTTTCAAGGGCTTCAAGCAGCGAAATAGCTTTATCATTCCACTTGATTGCAGGGTCAGATTCACCCAATAAATTTGAGCTTAATGCCAAGCGATAATAAGCCAAAGCTTGATCGTACCCTTGAACTTGCTCAGCAATAATTTTCAATTCACTTACATCTAACTTACCTGCTGCACGCTCTATTTGATCAATTTCATACTGACCAGCAAAGGTATGTGCACTGGCTAAAATTGTTAACGCTACACTGCATACTTTCATCATTGTTTTCATGTCGTTTCTCCGTTTAAGTGACACGATAATTATTGATGAAAGCAAACAGATTATTGAGGGGCATTTGTCATCAATACTCAATGACAAAAGTCATTAACTGACACACACAATTTTTTGTAAAGTAGATATCAGCCCCTTACTTTTGAATGTTGATTACAGGTTGTTGTCAGTATCTGCAAAATAGAGACCTTATACAATAAGTGACTATGTACGTATTCAATTTAATCACAGTGTTACAGTGAACTTCTCTAAATTTAGACTACGCTTTATTGAGAATGAAACAAATGGTTAATTTATAAGCTCGTGCTCGACTTTGTAAGTCGAAAAATACGTAAATAATACAAAATAGGACTGTATTTATGAACCGCCTTCTTGGACGACTTTCCATTATCCAGCTCTCCCTGCTCACATTAAGTATTTTAATGATTTTTATATGTGTACTGCTCATACAGAACACGGCAAATAAATGGGAAGAGTCAAAAACCCTCGAGCAAGATATAGTGTTAATTAGTTTGCTTGATGCATTAGAAAAGGTTGCTCATAGCCATGCCGTAGAGCGTGGTTTAACTGCGGGCTTTTTAGGCAGTGGTTCTGAAGCAGCAAGAAGTAAGGTAATCGCCCAACGTGAAAAAGCAGACACCTCAATACAGCATTTAAAAACACTTAGTGCTCAATTAAATAATAGCTCACCGAGAACATCTCAAAATTTAGATATTTTATTAGCTCATGATGCAGGAAAAGCAGCATTACGCAGGCAGGTCGATAACCAAACTGCACCGGCTGCGTTTCAATTTTACAGCACACTTAATAAAATCGCGCTTGATGTTGCCTCAAACCTTAGTAATCAAATTAAACACCCTGTGTTGTCTAAAGATCTCAATATCGCATTTCTATTTGCTCAATATAAGGAGCGATTAGGTCAAAACCGAGGGAAAATAAACGGCACGCTTGCGAAAAAACAATTATCTAGCTTAACAAAACAAGATATTGCTTCTTACAATGCAGAAATAAGTTTACTCAACCAATACCTAATCGCCAATTTAGACGGTGAGCAGCTTGAAAACTTTAGCTCGAAATTGCAAAGCGCCGAGTCGAGAAAAATTGAAACCATAACCAATTCATTGCTTAACAGTAACTCACCCGATTTTAACGCTTTACCGTCAGCATCGGCGTGGTTTCCAATGGCGACACAACAAATATCACACATTAAAACTTTGCTTGATAGCCAATGGATTACAATTAATAGAGAAGGCGAAGAATTAAAACAAGCGGCTGATTTTTCTCTTGTTGTTACCATCGTATCGTTTTTAATTACACTGGTGGTGATCATCGTGCTCAATATACATTTATTGACCACCCTTAGAACAGAGTTAAATCAACTTACCTCGTTATTACTTAAAGCTGAAAAAGGCGACCTGACCATTGATATCCGTCTAAAAAGTAAAGATGAGTTAGGTGAAATATCGAATGCTATTCATAATACTGTTTATGCTTTTAAAGATTTAATGCTCGGCTTAGATAACTCAATTAATTCAGGCAATGAGCTTAGTAATAATATGAGCCACGCAACACAAGCCGTACTGGATGATTCAAACAAAACCTTAGCAATGGCTACCAATATAGCAACAGCTATCGAAGAAATGGCAGCAACTAGCCGCGAAATAGCAAGTGCAGCCTCAACGACACTTAGCTCAAGCGATGAGTTAAACAAGCAAGCTAACTTACTCATCGAAGATAATAAGCTCAGCCAAAAATCAATACATGAGCTTGCCAACAGCATGTCGGGCGTTGAAGAGCTTGCAGCGCAAATGGATCAACAAGTTGGCAGTATATCATCCATACTTGATTCAATAAGCAGCATTGCAGAACAAACTAATTTACTGGCACTTAACGCTGCAATTGAGGCCGCTAGAGCGGGTGAGCATGGAAGAGGGTTTGCTGTTGTGGCAGACGAGGTAAGAAGTCTTGCTGGAAACAGTAAGGAATCATCTGAAAAAATATCGACATTACTCAGTGGGCTACAAGCAATTAGCGAACAAGTGGTTAGCTCAATTGTAGCCAGTTCAAATCTATCGAAGGCAACGCTAGATAGATTTGAACAAGCAAGAATCGTATCAGAACAAGTTAATCAGCAAAGTAAAATACTTGAAAGCTTAGCTATGAATGTCTCTTCCGCATCTGAAGAACAATCTGCCGTCGCGTCAAATATAGCGGTTGATGCGGCAAATGTGCTTGAATATGCAAATCATGAGGTAGATGCAGCTTTAAAACTAGAACATGTATTCAACGAGATGAAGCTCAACACTAAGACATTACAGCGCACAATGAAAAACTTTAAGTTTCAGTAGTATGTAGAATACTTTTTCAACTTTAGCCTGTTATTCAACAGGCTCTTCTTCAAGTAAGTGATTACGATAAGCTGATGGGCTTTGCCCAACTATTTTCTTAAATGCCGCATTAAACGTGGACTTAGAACTAAACCCAGCATCCAACGCGATAGTCGTTATTAATTTATTTTTGTCTCGTAAGGCCATTTTTGCTTCTTCGATTCGAAAGCTATTAACAAATTGAAAAAAGTTCGTTTTTAGATATTGAGAAAGCGTTTCTGAGATATGGTTTTCAGTTACTGAAGTCGCTGCTGATAGTTTGTTTAATGATAAACTATCTTGCAAATACAACTTATCCTCGACCATTATACGTTTAAGTTTGACGGCAATAGTCTGCATTTTTTCGTCACTCAACAGTGCTACCCGCGCTTGATTTTTGCGAGGTACTCCTTTTTCAGATGCAGATAACACTTTTTGACTAAGTGCTTTATGTATAAACAGTGTTAGGGCAATGGTTTCCAAAATAGGCAGCACAACCCCGCTACCAAACCATGGCCAGCCAAGCGCCCCCAATGAGAATTCAATAGCATACATTAACCATGTCGCACCCCAAATAATCAGCACCGTGTTAAACCATGCTAATGAACGTTGTTCAATTTCAGAGTAACGCTCTTTAAGTTGCCTAAGGTGAGTATGGTGCAGCTTGAATGCCATCCCCAAAAACAAAGCTGTAAAGGCGATAAAGATAAAGGTCGCCGCGATGCAAGTTGCAATGGCAATTTGCCAATGTTCTGGATCTCTGGTGGCTGGTGTTGCAAGAGCCAGCTTTTCAGAAGGACTCAGCATGAATATAAATGGCAGCATTACCAGCACCACTAAAATAGGGCCTGATAATGCCAGCATAATATGACGTTTATTGATCTCTTTATCTGACGACATAGTCGCATGAGCATAAAAATAAAGCGCAGGTCCAAGTAGCACTCTAAACGGGAATTGAGCCCCAGCAAGCGCCGGCGCATATACGTATGCACCTGAATATATAAATAACTCACCCGCTATGTGAGTAGCTAACAACAACAATAAACCTTTTAAAAACAAGTTTTGCCTTGCTTTGGGTCGATTAAACACATCTAACAAAGCAAACAGTGTCATGCCCATCATGCAGGAGTAAATAATTGTTGGAAAAAGGTTCACCATGTAAATACCAAACAAAACACAAAGACGCGCAAAGTATAAAGTTAATTACTCTATGAATCTACTGAACCCAAAATATCGAATTCATTCATATTAACGGCCTAATTCTGCTTAAAAGCTGATTGGTTCGCCTGACATTACTAACAATAAAAAAGGTGTAAAACCTATCATGCCAATAATCATAAAGAGAGTAAGCACACACAACACCCCACTAGCCATAAACTTTAGTCGAGTGCTTGTTTTTCTTTTGGCATAAAAATACAACTGCAACATAGCTAAGGGCATTACAAAACAACCAAATGTCCAAAGCGGGAAAAAAACATCACCAAAGGCTGGATTCATGCCAAGAATACTGCCTGAAACCATATAACTAAAGACACCTACTCTTAAAATCCACTGTGCATTGGATACTAAAAATAACCGCAATGCCCACTCTCGATGATTCGCTATCTTTTTATTGATAGCATAACGAACCGTAAAATAAGCAAAGGCAATAATCAAAAAGCCATTTATAGTGGTGCCGACACCAGAGAGAGTGAGCGGTTTTGTGTCACGGATCCACACTAAATAAAACCCAGATATTGCTAAACAAAGCACTGTAGATAAAAATACATAACCGTTTATTTTATGAAATCGTGGATATTTATTACGAACTTTAGGTATTAATTGTAGCGCCCCACCAAAGGCAACAATGCCCGCACCAATTGCATGAGCGGCAAAGGCCAAATTGCCTGAAAAGTCCCCAGCATGATAAGGCGTACTGCCCATGGGCTCCCAACGATTCCAAATCTGCATGTTATCGTTAATTACCGAAAACCCATAAAACGACATAATATAATAAAAGAAAAACCACTGCCCAATAAGCACTGTGACAAACCAAAATACGCTCGTGTATTTTAACGATTTATCGGCCAAGTTACTTAATGGCGTTTTGCTTGAAAGTGGGTTTAACGTATTTATATTGTACTGCGTGTTAAATTCTTCGCGCTTTGTAGCGTTCATAATAATCTCTCTAGATCTGCGATATGCCAAATTATGCGCACTAAAGCAGGTCCAATTCGCCCAAATGGGCCTATTTGAACGTATTTTTTCGATTATTTTACAATTAAAGGGCTTTTTGAGTGGTTAACTCGAAGAAATCCAAATGACTCTACAACATATACAGGTTTACCACTGAGAGTGATAACTAAAAACACACATGTATGCCTATCTAAATACGAGCAGTACATTGAGGGGAAAATCACCTCCCTCAATATACTTTAAAAAGAGATTAAGTCACTTTTCCCGCTTTGTTAAAACGTGGTTCTTTATACAAGTGTGTTTGCACAACCTCGGCTAAAATAGTGACCGCGTTCCATATATCTTCAAATGAGTTATAAAGAGGGGTAAATCCAAAGCGTAAAATATTTGGCGCCCTAAAATCAGCAATCACCCCTTTTTCAATGAGTGCTTGGCAAATAGCAAAAGCATTATCGTGAGCAAATGCCAATTGGCTGCCACGTTGTTGTGAATCATTCGTTGAACGTAAACGTAAATCAGCTAAACATGACTGCGACTGTATAAGTTGAGTAAATATACTAGCCAAGGCGATAGACTTTTTTCTCACTTGCAAGATGCTCACACCTTCCCATACATCAAGCGCGGCATCTAATGCGCTCATTGCAAGTACACTAGGAGTACCGCATAAATACTGATTTATACCTTCTGCTCCCTGATACTGGGCATCAAATGCAAACGGTTTTACGTGCCCCATCCAACCACTTAGTGGCTGTTTAACAGCAGTTTGATGGCGCTTAGCCACATATAGAAATGCCGGCGACCCTGGCCCCCCATTTAAATATTTGTATCCGCACCCTACAGCAAAGTCGGCGTTACATTTATCAAGCTCAACAACGGTTGCACCTGCGCTATGGGCTAAGTCCCAAATAACTAAAATGCCTTTTTCATGGGCAAGCTTAGTAAGCGCTTGCATATCTAATAGCTGCCCTGTTCTAAAGTTTACTTGAGTTAATAGCAACACAGCCACGTCTTCAGTTAAGCTTTGCGCTATTTGATGCTCGCTAACAAGTTTAAGTTGGCATAAGTCTTCGCCTAATAGATCGCTCAACCCCTGCACCATATACAAATCAGTTGGAAAGTTATCTTCAGTGGACAGCACAACATTACGGCCAGAATTTAACGATAAGGCACTGCTTAATAATTTAAATAAATTAATCGATATAGAATCACAACAAATTACTTGGCCAGCTGCAGCACCAATAATAGGTGCTATTTTTTCGCCAACTTGAGTAGGTAAATCAATCCACTGGTGGTCGTTCCAGCTTCGAATTAAATGTTCTCCCCATTGCTGACTGACTACCTCAGCCACACGAGATTGAACCACTTTTGGTAAAGCACCTAATGAATTGCCATCTAAATATATGGTATTAGCGGGCAACGCAAATTCATTGCGTTTATGAGCGAGTGGATCGGCTTTATCTAGCGCAGTTATATCATCAAAATTCATTTATCGATTCCATTTAATTTTTCAAGCAAAGTTTTAAACGCGTGAGAACCTGGGTGTATCCAATCAAAGTGCCCTGCATCTTCTAACATAACCACTGGGCGATTAAGTGCTTTTAAGTTATAGGCCGGAACAATGGTATCTTTGCCGCCTTGCAAGATAACACTATTTAAATGCAACGCTTGTTCACTCGGATTTGCCTGTGTATAGGCATCAGGTTTATCACTCGGCATTCCCTGCATAAAGTCTTTTGTCACCTTTTGACAACTGTTATTACCATGAGCATAAGCTTTTATATCAGTGATCGGCGCAAGGCCAATGACCCCTTTAAGTTCACTTATTTGACCACCGGCAAGCAACGCTAAATGGCCACCAGCCGAATGTCCCACAACAACGGCATTATTTAAATTAAACTCACCACTATTGTAAGTGCTTGAGGCTTGAATGCCTGCTTTTATATCATCAAAGGTAATGGGCCAACCGCCACCACTGTCGCCTGTCCGTCGATACTCAACTGACCATACATTGAAACCTGCTTGTGCCAAGCCGGTGCTCAATGCATAGGTATGTTTAATATCATAAGCACTAAGCCAACAACCACCATGCAGTAATATAACTAGGGGTCTAGCGGTATTTTTTTCATTTTTCTTGGCACGCCAAAGTAACGCGTATTGAGATTTATCTAGGCCGTAAGTTACATTATCATTGGGCAAGGCATATTCCAGCGAAGCGACTTTAGTGTAAGCAACATTGTTCTCCACCGAGGGAAATTCAACCACGTTTTGCATTGCGCAGCCACTCAAAACCAATAAGCTTAAAAGTAAAACAACATTGCTTTTCACAATAAAAAACCCTTTATAAACCTCTTAAAATAAAGCACTTAGCCAAAGCAATTACTTGCTGGTTTATTAAGTACCTACTCACAATTATTTTTAACAGTGATGCGTCATAGCAAAACAATTAAAAACAACATTGTCGCCCAGTTAACCACGGCGCCAACTTGTAGTAAAGCAAGCTCAAGTAACTCGATTACAATTGTATTTTACTAATTCAGTAACGAGTCAGGCCGTTTTTGCTATCACTGTGGCTGCATTTGGTGCTGGATAAGTTATGACATCTTTCTTTGCCATCACTATTTTAAATGCGTATATAACTAAAATTAGTGCATAGAGGCCGCCAGCAAATTATGACAAGCACCTTTTTAAATGAATCAGAGCAAGTTGCACTGCAACAAGCGCTTTATAGTAGCGAGCTTCTCCCCTGTAATATTAAAGTAACACCTACCAGCCTATCAACTCATAGACAGGATGCGTATAGCCTTATCGCTGTTATGTTGTTTTGTTGTAATTTAGGTAAAACAAAGTGGCCCTGTTTTTTAAAAACAGCGATTGCTGTCGCAACTGATGAGTGTCAATGGTTAACCTGCGAACTGATAAGGTGCCAACAAGAATACACAGCGCAACACAGTGATGCTGTTATCGTTGAACAGAGTGCTTTATTTAATGGTATTTTTAGCGAAGAACTCGCTTATATTGATGAGGTTTTAGCAGTTGAAACACAAGCCGATTAAAACGCCACAGAGCATAAGTGACTACGCGACCCAAATCGCGTAAATCACCATGCCTCTAACAATTAATAGGTTTTATATTGGCCTGGGTTTTGTGCTGATATTCTCACGCAATCCCCTGTGATAAAACCCCTTGAAACACCTAAAGGCGAGTAAAATTATAAATGACGGGTTACCCGCCAACCTATATTTAATTAACCTGATGTAATGGAATTTGCTATCACAGGGTATGGAACAAGGCTAGCTCATTACTTCATCTAAATGTTTAGCGCCATTAAATAGCTCTTTTACCGTATTACTTTTAGCTTGATGTGCAACGCAATACGAAAGCGCTTTAGCCACATCTGCTCGGGTTATAATTGCCTCATCCTTATTGCTAGGTCGCTGTGTTGTAAAGCCATTATGCGCTTTATTATTAGTTAATGTACCTGGCCTGATAATAGAGTAACGCAGACCACTGTGCATCAAGTGCTCATCAGCCATGTGTTTTGCTACTAAATACGGTTGCATTTCTTCAGGCCCCTCTGCAGGTGCATCAGCCCCGATCGAGCTGACCATAATGAAGTGCTTTATGTCATGCTGCTTTGCGTAATCTGCAGCGCGACACGCAGCCCAAAGGTCAATTAATATAGTTTTATCCGCCCCTGTATTACCACCTGAACCGGCAACAAACACAACTGTTGAGCATCCTTTAAATGCATGGCTAAAATCATCAGTCAGATCAGCCTCTACAATTGTCATATTTTCGCTTTTAATATCTGATAGCTTTTGCTCATCTCGAACAAGCGCCACAACATGCTGTCCCTCATTAAGCATGTTTTGAGTGAGCTGTTTACCAATTTGTCCACTGGCGCCAATAATTAAAGTGCGATTCATAGTATCTCCTTTCTATCAATTTATTTTTACTGCGAACGCTTTATGCAGCAAAAGTTATTCCGCAATAAAAACCTAGAAAAAACATAATTTATTCATTAAGTTAGTTTTTAACATTAAAAAAGTCCTCCACATCCTTGTAAAGTTGAAGCACTTACAATGTAAATCTAACAACTAAGACATATATACGAATAGCTTCGACTTTTAATAAAAAACTCACTGAGGGCGCTGTCTCGGTAGTTTTCTTTTCGGTTCATATTTTGCTGGAATTTATAAACCTTATAACCGATTTAGAAGCCCTCAGAGCAATATCGCCAAACGCCATCTAATATCATGTCATTAAAGCCTGCTCATTCATTTTCACACTACAAATCACGATGCAGACTGAACACCAATGAAGAAAACGACTAAATTTCACAACCACTTGAACTTCAAAGTAAAAATAATAGTTAGGTTTTTTCTATTTTTAGGGGATTTTAGATTTTTTATAAGATTTTTATTACTTAGTTTTCCACTATTACTCCCTCATTAAAAAGGAAAACTAAATGAAATTAAACACGTTAATAATCCCTATTTTGCTATCAGTTAATAGCTCTACGCTTTATGCAAATGAAAGTAACAGTGGTTTGATTGAACCCATCATGGTTACGATTCCAGCAGGTACTTTTCAGATGGGTGATATCAATAAAGAAGATGCTCAGCCGATCCGTAAAGTAACGCTACCCGAGTTTAGCTTAGGCAAATATGAAGTAACCGTCAGAGAGTTTCGTCACTTTGTTAATGAGTCTGGCTATGACATGCCAACTCAATGCATTCACCAATTAAATGGCTGGTTTAATTATGGAGCAACAGCAGGCACTTGGGAGAATAACTCGCTCAACACCAGTGACTTTCAACCCGTTAATTGCATTGGTTGGAAAGCAGCTAATGCGTACGTTAAATGGTTAGCTGAAAAAACAGGTCGCCCTTATCGCCTCCCCAGTGAAGCTGAGTGGGAATACGCGGCAAGAGCTGGCACAAATAGCACATATTATTTTGGTGACGACCCCAGTCAAACCCTTGTTTGTGAGTACGAGAATACAGCTGATTTAACCGGCGAAAATATACTACAACGCGATGCTAACACCAGCTATGTTAATTTTTTTAATGGTAAGTCAAACTGTGTTGATCACTCAGCTTATGCAAGTATTGTCGGCATGTATAAACCAAACCCGTTTGGCCTGCATGACATGGTGAGTAATGTAGTTGAGTTTATTGCTGACTGCTACAAAAATAACTACGAGAATGCCCCTACCAATGGTCAGCCTTGGACAAAGGATGATTGCAAAACCCACGTAGCACGAGGCGGCAGTTGGCATTGGAATACATTTGCGGTTAGTGAAAGAGGCGTCATGGGTTTGAATTTTATCGGCGCAGTCGAAGGATTAAGAGTTGCGCTGGACGGTGCAGCCCCACCAATGGAAGGCAACACAAAGCAGTTTAAAAAAGCGCTAAAAATAGCACAACACAGTGAACAACTAAGGCGTGATGCGGTTTTGCCCTACCCAGACAAAGTCACTAATTTGACCATAGAACAACAGCACGACCTTGTTACTTTAAACTGGGACAAAAGCGAACAAGCAGACATTGAAAGTTACCGTGTTTACAGAAACCCTGCTGCTGGTAGCACGTTTAAACTGTTAGCATTAAACATTGTAGAAACAACATTTAAAGATGCCAATATTGATAACCACCAATATGAATACACAGTCGTCGCAGTCAGGCATCACCAGCAAAGTGATTATAGTAATACGGTTAAAACACGAGCCCCTTGGGTAAAAATACCAGGAAGGTTGGAAGCAGAATCAGCAACTGAAATCACTGGTTCCTCAGTGACAAGAACTTCGGACCTTGATGGTAAATTTAATTTAACAGGCCCCGGTGGCATAAGTGACAAGGCACTAATGAACTATCAGTTGGAGGTCACAAAATCAGGGCTTTATTCACTAAGTTACCGAGTAGCGGCTCCTAATGACACTAGAGGCTTTGCAATACTAGTCAATGACAAAGAGCTCACTACAGAAAAAGTCACAAGCACTGGGGGCTACCATCAATGGCAAACCCAAACAGGCGCTACCGTATACCTAAACCAAGGTAAGAATAAATTAACGATACAATCACATGATAAAGGCTGGAAACTAAACTGGGTTAACTTCAAACAGAATTAGCGAGTTTAATAAAGCGTAAAGGCCCTACCATCGTTGCCTTTACGCTGTTAAATAGGCGCTTAATGCAATTCATAAGCTCAAAGAGTTTAGCTTCTTTTCATTTATGCGCCGCCAATAGTCACTGCCTTTTTCGTTGATATATTGAGAATAAAAATCATAATTTACTTGCGGGTTTTCAGTGCCGCAGATCAATAGCGCGACATCTAAGCTAAGAGAAAGATTACCCGCCAATTGTGCTTGCTCAAAAGTACGTTCTGCATGGGCAATAAATGCTTCAGTATCGTTTTGTGCATCGGCTAGCAGCGTTTTCAAGTAAGAGTTATCTGCGCTATCAAATGTAATACCTGCCATAAGTGCTTGAGCATCTGTAAGGCGGTTTTTACTAATATAAAATTCCATTAACTGCTTGCGACTAGTTCGTGCAGCCCAAAATTCAGGCGTCAAGGTTGCAAGTTTCACTACTTGTTTTAAGTGAGGTTCTTTATCCTCACGGCTTTTGGCAAAAATAGCATAATGAAACGGTACTATAGCCAAGTGATAACTAGGAAATTGATAAGCCTTCATTTTGTGCTCGGCTTCTCTTAAATAGTGGTACTTATCATCCTCTTGTTTATTTTTATGCGCCAACACTGATAAGTAAGTCAAAGCATCTAACTCACGTTGTTTGTCGCGAGCCTCGAAGGCTAACTTGGCTGAAGTAAGCAGGCTATGCTTGATAGCGCTATAATCAGCTTGATTATGATCTATCCACGACTGCGCAATCAACGCGTCGGCTTGTCGAGGTAAATCATTAATCTTTTTAAATTGACCTATCGCATCAGTTAGCTTTGTGGTGCTTAAGTTAAATAACTCTTTTTGAGTTAATACCTCACTTTGCATGAGCAAAGCATTCCCCACATAATGCGTGTTTTTTTGTAAAATAGCCGCTTTTTCAAGTTTTGTTGCCATCACCATCGCTTTTTCACGCTCACCCATTCTTAAATAACTATTTGTAAGATGACTAAGAATAATCAGATCGTTAGGAGCTTGCTGATGGGCAATTGTTAAGTTTGCTTGCTTAACTGGGGGCGCTTGCGCTTCATTAAGTAGATTATAGATAACGGGGTTATTTAAGTGCTTTAAGAGCTGTTTTGTCGCATCGCGTTGATCGGCCCCCAATACATGGCCACGCCAATCAGCAAACGGGCCCTTTAGAATAAAATCAATATATGTTTTTTGCTTAAATGTGCGCATCGAGCCTGACAAAATCAACGGATACTCACTGGCTAATTGAGGATATTCATAATCGGCTGAGACTTGAAAATAAGCAGTATCTAAATGAGCTATCTCAGTGAAATCAAAGTGCTCATCATCACTAAAATTGACACGATTTTGGTTTGACTGGGTACTAAATGGGATATACGCAATATTAATAACAGCGCTATCAACATCTTCGGATGGATTGGCGATTAAATACATCAACGCAATAGCAAAAAGGGTTAGCGCCGTAAACGCCATAGCTAGCCATTTTTTTCGCTGTTGCGAGAGTGATAAAGCCGCTGTTACCTGCTCTGCTTTATTTAAATTTAAAGCACTTAACGCTGTTTCGTTATCACTGTGAGTTGCATCAATTTTGAGTTGCCATTGATAACCTCGTTTTGAAAAGGTTTTAATTGCATGGCCACCAAAAAGCCCTCTTAAATTACTAATGCTTTGAAAAACAGCCTGCTCAGACACAACCTTGTCTTGCCACACCTGCGATAAAATATCGTCTTTACTAAATACAGTATCTGTATGTTGCAAAAGTAGTGTAAGTACTTTGGCTTCGTTGTGTCGAATAGCCAAGTCCTGACCATTATTTTTAAGTACCAAACTCGTACTATCAAACTCAAAAGTATCAAATATATAACGCATTGTTTTTATTATAATGGCTCATTTAGTAATTTGGTCTATTCGCATTAGCCCACAAGCCAATTAAGAATGGTTAATTTACAATCATATAGTAAAAAATCACGCGAGTCTGTACCCGTGTGATAGCTTTTAGAGACCACTCAATCACATTTAAAAACCTAAATTTATAGTATGTGCATATCAAGCAGGTGGGTTAACAACCATTAAAAACATCGTTTTGCTTAAAGAGCACTATTATAGAGCTGTTCACTTTTTCAATAAGAAAAGTAACTTGTAATTTCACCTCATTAAAATATGCCTTTCTAATTCTAAGTAAAATTATCGGTATGTGGTATGTAGGATGCTTAAGAAGCAGGTAGCGTTGAAAGTCGCCGCTGAAGATAGATTTATTATTCAGGGTTCTGGTTACTTTATATAAAAAAGCACGATAAATGGGTGAGCATTTAGCGTGCTTTTAGATATTGCTTTAAAATAACCCTTTACTTGTTAAGAACCGTATAGAGCTTTCATCAATTGGCGTAGATTTTTTTGGTTCTTCTCCGTCTTGATCAATGCTTTTAAACGTTTTTTTACTTTGGGTTGCGATTTTGCTTGTTGGCTTAACGCCGATATCGCAGCGCTTCGAATGTCTCTAGAATAATTAGAGTCAGCAAAGGCATAAATACTAGCGACTTGTTCGGCATCTAACTCATTGTTACCCATTGCCTTTATAATCGCGCCTTGTGCTTTACTATCGGTTTCCTGTTCTAGTTGATTACTCAGGTAATTCAAACTTTCTCTACTTGGCATTTTTGCCAGGGCTTCTGCCGCATTTAAGCGCAACCTTGGGCTATCAACAGTGAGATAGTCTCCAATAAGTTGTTGATGAGCATTATCCCCACTATTACCTAAAGCGGTAATTAAGGCTGATGCTTTCTCTTGCGTTGCACTGGTGCTCAATGTATCTGCTAATTTTTGGGTTAACTGAGTTGAAAACTCACTGCCCCGCTGGTTTTTTGCAATGGCCCCCATAACCATTAAAGCACTATGAGCCAACTTTGAGTTTTCTTCATTGAGACCATATGACATGGAATACTCAAAAATAGCCTCTACCTGTATGTCCGTTAATGGCTTTTCACTGTATTTTAGTGCCATTAAACTTCGAAAACGCTGATTAGGAGAAAACAAATCTTGCTCAACAAATACCTCTGTCAGTAACTGCTTAGAATTAACTGAATCATGTTTACCTAAATACATAAACAATTTACTTTCTAACGGATCAGCAATTGCTTTTGTTGAAATAAGCGCTTTTAAACTTCCCAAGTATTGATCATTGTTATAAAGAAATTGCAGTAACTCCTTTCGATCACCCTCAAGCCAATCCATACCTTTTAAAGTAGTTATAAACGCTTCAACATTTTTTAAAGGTTGAGGCGGCGCTTTAGGATAAACCCAATCAGCGCTCAAATATTTCCATTGTTTAGGGTCTTCAGGTAAATGCAGTAACCTAGCATCATCCGGTATAGATTGTTTTTTGCGGACTAAGCTAAGCGTTTGCATTACCTCAATCACCATATTGTCATCGCTACTGTTGACTTTAATATGACTATTTCCGAGGGTACTTGTTAGCCAGCATTTATCATTTTCAAAGGTAAACTCATCTCTAATAATGTTAGCCGTGTCTAGTTGCATTAGATTTTTGGCAGCATTAGTGCTTCGCCTAGTGTCAGTAGGTTCTATATAACTAAGTTTATTTCGCATTAGTTTATTGTCAGCTAAAACCGTGTAGAGTGATTTATATTGACCAATGTCATCACGCTCTTTAACCCAGTACGTGTCACCCTGTAAATTTTCAGGTTGCTTAGCACGGTGAAAGGCGCGATATAAAGCGATCAACTTTTGTTGATCGGCTTTTTTTAATTTAGCATTGAATCGATAATCTAGAATTTCCCCCGTGCTATTGCTGATTTTCACAGCAAATGGCACAGAGTATTCATTGCTTGTACTCAATATTTTATTTAGCTTTGCTGTGGCTTGGTACAACTCAAACCCCAACCAATAGGATTTCTCTTCAACCAACAATGGTCGATAAATTAACCGCCCGTGCAAGTCAAACTGACTTTTAGCAGGGCTGTTCATCGAAGTGATATTAGTATCAGCTTTTGATTGAAGTTCAGCCCAAACAGTGCAACGCGGCACTGCATAAGCGGCTGAAACATAACCTAATAGAGTGCAAATTAATAAACTTATTTTAATTAAACGCATCACACTTTGGCCTTTTTACTAATAATTTAAGGTTGCTGATTCTTCTAGAATTGTCCAGCTTTTGTCATACAAGGTGCCTGTATCGTAGATAGTTTGAGTTTTTGTTTTGGTTTTAATTTTACAGCACCACTTATATTTAGGGTACTTAACATAAACATAAAACTCACCAGAAATTGCTTCAATATCATTCGTTACATCAATCCCTAAAGTTATTTTAGAATCAGTAATTGCTTTAGCTAAATCCGCATAAAGTGTGGCATTGAATGTATCTGCAATAATCAAGAAATCGATACCAACACCGCCGCTTGCAACGCCCAAATTGATTTCAGCACTGGCGTAAGCATCCATGCTGGCAGAGACAATATCTCCCCCTAAGTCAATACGGCTATTACCATAGGCTAAACCAATCCCTAAATCTAAGCTTCCGCTAACACCCGCCTCAACAGTAACCGGAACAATAACAATGGTGAACGTTGTTTCCACTACTTTTTGCTCTTCGCTCCAACTGTATCCTAAAGATTTATCTAACGCCGTTAACGTATCGCCCTCGTCAATCAAAGTATCACCAAGCACACTAAAACTTGCCGCATACGTTATTTCACCATCGCTTACATTCGCGCTTGCTTCGGCACTGGCGCTCACTAAGCTCGCTGATTTATCAAATAGGTAAAGATCGAGATCGGCTTCTACTAACGCCTCTGCTGAACCACCATTACTAGACGTAACATTCATATAACTATAAAAAGAAGGGCTGATTGCCACTGCATCACTGTCACCATAAGTGCCACTCCAACTCCCAACTTTGGCCAACGATGTTGCCGCTGAAGCGTTAGTCTGTGAAGCTGGCGCTGAAGTGAGTGTTGTTTTTTTACTGCTTAACTCTGCCGATTCTGCTGTTTTAACTTCGTCATGGTAAAGCACATAAGGAACTTCAACGGTAATATTGTTATTTTCTTTATCATCTTCAATTTCAGCCGAGTCATCCTGAAAAGTAAATGTCATGCTGAAACTATTTTTGTCACTTTCGCGATCAAAGTTATCGTGTATCGCTTTAAGCAGTTCACCATTTACAGCAACATCCCAAGGAAAGTAATGAGATTGCTCGTGATCAGGAAATACGATTTTCATTGTATCCCCATAAGCTTGCTCAAGTTCATTCCATAAATGAGCATCATAAGTATTATCGCCGATGGTTATCGTTGCACTGATGTCAGCCTCTTTGACGGAATCGCCAAATTTTTTGGCATTAACAAAACCGATTAAATCAGGTACTTTATGCGTTGGTTGACCACCACCGCTGGTATCTCTTTTACCAGGACCTGGAAAAATAGCAAAGCCGTCTCCAACTTTAACTTTTTGTAAAACAAAATCATGGTATCGACCATCTTTGATGGCAATCGAGCTGTAAGTTGTTTCGTCGCCTGATTCAATCCCGCGCGATTTATTATCTGTCACATCAGCTTCATTTGATATTACACCGCTGGTGTCAACAAAAGCGGCAATAACAAACTCACCGGTACTGAGGTCTTCGTTTGGAAGGATCAGTTTTGCACTATGATTTTGCTCCCCTTCTTGTAACTGCTCAATATAAAACTCACCCAAATCATAACCATCTGGCTCTTCTTCAGTTTCAAGCTCACTCACTTTGCTTCTTTCAATTAAAATAAAAGAAACACCGACATGCTCATTCGTTAATAATGTTGTTTCTGTACTGAAATCTACAGTAATTTCTTGCCCTGGTTGGTAAACCTCATTGTCTACAGAGCTCATAGATTTCAAAGCGACATTAGCAACAACTTCTTGTTCGGTGGGTTCATTATCCGAACACCCAACTATTAAAGTTAGAGATAAAGCCAACACAGCGCTAACCCTTTTGGACTGATTCATATTGCGATTCCTAAGTTATTGATTGTCATTTTGAGAACTACTTATTAATTAACAAAACCCATGCTTTTATTTAAATTCTGATAGATTCATTTTCAATGGCGGTTAAGCTTAAACACAACTTAATTTATGGCTGAATTTAGGCCGTTTATTTATCATTAAAAATATCTCTACTTTGGTCTTTGATAAGTAAATAACAGCGCGTACTTTCACTTATTTGTTTAGTCAGAGTGGGCTCACCAGCTAAACTTTTTAGTGTAAATTTGCTATTACTTGGACCAGTAACCATCAATTATGTACCTTGAACCCAACAAGCACTTTATGTGTAACGACACCACACAATAAGTACGTAAATTTAACTACCTAGGAATATAGC
The DNA here is from genome assembly GCF_002723455.1 of Pseudoalteromonas sp. 3D05. Lineage (GTDB taxonomy): Bacteria > Pseudomonadota > Gammaproteobacteria > Enterobacterales > Alteromonadaceae > Pseudoalteromonas. The sequence continues at coordinate 63,374 of NZ_PDUS01000014.1, forward strand.
AAAACATACAGAGTTTAATTTTAAACGCCGTGATTTATACCTAGATAGTACTTTTAGGGTACAAAAAACACATATTTCAAAGGCTATATCACAATAATGGATGAATTATGGAGGGATAAAAAATAAACCAATTTAATCAACGTTAGATGTCAGAAACTAACAAAAATGTTTAAGTTTCATACAGATTAAACTTTTCCTTATTATAGGATTGTTGCCATCCAATTGAGCCACTCTAGTAAGAAAGTAAGGGCTAGCAAAGAGGTCACCGATAAAATTTTTAAAGAGAAACAGAGAAGTTGCGTGCTAGGAATAATAAAAAATAAGAGCTCAGGGTAAACCCACAACCAACAGTTCGGCGATAAAGCGCCTCCTAAAACTCATAACTTGCAAACTAGTGCGTGCCATACCTGATAGCTGACGGCTCATAGCTCAAATGCGCGCCTGACCTTTTCGAATTTCAGGCGCGCACATTTACTTCAAGTTTATATAGCTTCAACCTGCTTTACTTTTTCCCTTTATTCTCCCGCAAACTTTAACATTCGCGTTTGATCGGTAAGCTCAATATCAACCAGCTTGAACGGGCCTTTGGCAGCTTTAGCTATCGCGAAAGGCATCGTGAAATTATCATTACTATCAATTTGTTTTGCTACTTCAACCGTTGCCAGTTTTATACGCTCACCTTTATCTCCTTTGCCAGTTAACGTAGCACGAATAGCGTAGCGACCTGAGTCAGTCACTTGCACAGGCACTTTAGCTTGGTACTTATTATTACCAAGCGCTGTTACTTTAGCTTTATCCATACTGATGGTTTGTGAGCTGTGTACAAACGGCATTTTTATAGAACGTTTTACCGTTTGACCCTGTACTTTAGTATCTACACTTGCCTCAAGCTCATAGTAGCCACTTGCAGCACCTAAGGTTTCTAGGGGGTAATTAAATACGGCTTCACCATTTTCGTAACGTACATCAAGCTTTTCGCCATCAGGGCTTGAAAGTGTGAGCTTCACATCACTATCTTTAAACCGCTTTTTACCCATACTCAGCTGCATTGCGACACGTTGTTGCTGATTTTTTACTTTAAACTGCGATTTAGCATGCAAAGAATTGCTCGAACCTTTTTCAATCACATGCAGCAAGTAGGTGTCTTTGTCGTTAAGCGCTTGGCTTGTTCTTAACATTGCTTTGCCATTTACCTGACCAAGCTTTAGCCCAACGCTGCCATCGCGAAACCCTGCATTTTTCATTTTCTCTTGTGCAACCATGGCTTGCATTGGCATTTGCCTAAAATTGTCATCACGCACCGACAGCTTATCAAGCTGTAAGCCATGGGGCTTAAATACTTCACCGCTATCAAAACGCGCTTTTGGCGCAATACGAATAAAGTTATCTGCTTGGTTTACAAATACCGGCACGCCGCGCTTAAGCTCTTTGCCCGAAACCTTCTGCCAATACTCAACACTGTCTTTTTCAAGCGTTTGTAGCTGAGCGTTCGATGCTGGTTGAACTTGAGGAAACTGATAAACCGTTTGCTCATTCGCTTGGGCTGCTGTGCTTACAAGTACCATTACAGCTGCGAGTGTGGTTAATTTATTAATCATAACGGGCTCCTAAATTCGATTTTTAAGCATGTTTGGCAAGCCAAAACAATTACGTCGACTTTGCTGATGACTCAAAGGTTCACCACCTTGGGTTCGTGATTTATCAATAAACCACACTTCACCAGCTAACGACTGAGAACTGCAATTTAAAAAGCCATCTGAGCAGCTATCTAACCAGTTTTGCGTCACTTCAAGGCCTACTTGATTTTGGTAACCGCCGCAATAGCTGTCGCTATCCCATACAGCTGACTCAACATCACTCCCCACCACAGCTTCGAATCGAGACGGTAAACTTGGACGATTCGGTGTGCCATACAACCACTGCGCGTTATACGATGCCATCCAAGACACTTGTTGTTGCTTTACCGCATCGCTGCCATAACCCAATAACCAACCCAAGCTTTGCTCAAAAGAATTACCCGCAACAACCGCATCAGCCAAAGGTGTTCCACCACTTGAAGGAGCAAGCGCAATGGTGTGCGTGACTTTACTAATGATATTTGGATAACGGCTATCAAACGTTGGGTTAGATAAAATCCAACGCACCACATTGCCGCCATTAGAATGAGTGATCAGGGTTAAATCAGTGATGTTTTTATTATTGATAAATGTAGTGAGCTGCCCAGCTAAACAGCCAGACGCCGCATCTGCCCACATATACTGATCAAAGTCACAATTAATGACCGTGTAATTACTACTGTTTGGTAAACCTTGGCGAACTGTATTAACAAAGCTGCCCGTCCAATAATCATTGTATGCATCGGTTTGTTCGCCTGTACCATGAACAAATGCAACCCCTTCTTCGGCAAATGCGCCGTGGCTTAAGCCAGCTACGAGTGTTAGAGCAGGCATTAATAAGCATGTTTTTATTTTCATGTGTATTCCTGTTGATTATAGTTATCAGGTTAGAGGTGTGACCTCCGATCAGAAAATAGACTACACAGGGTCAAACGCAAGTTTTAATTTACATTTATTTAACTTTTGTGCGTTTTTTAAGTACAACTTATTAGATTTTTATATTAATCGGCATGGGTTAATGGTGAGCTTTAAAGTGCGCAGCAGTGATAAACTTAAAATTAGATGGCAAAGAATAGAGAAACTCATTAGTGCTTCTTTCGCTTGTGTTACTTTTTAAGCCAAGACTTAACCTTACTCATGTGTGTGCGACTCACTGGCACACAGGTTTGGTTTGACATTTTCAATGCTCCTTCTCGGTTCTTTTTTTCTAATGAGTGAATATGGGCTGTATTAACCCAATAGCTTCTGTGAGTTTGTCCAACTGCAAGCTCTGGCGACAGTGAACTAATATCGTCTATGGCATCTTTGAGATTGTATAAAATTAAATGACTTCCAGACTCAAGCACAACATTTAAATAATGTAACTCAGCTTTTAGGTATATAAGCTCTGAAATAGCGTTGATGTTTGCCAATTGCAAAAATTGTTGCGCACGGCCTTGAGTCTCTTCATTTGTTGAAAGTTCAACGGCATTGTTACTGACTGTCTCAGAGGTCAGTGGTTGTGTTAATGCCCCACCAGTGTCACCGTAGCTACCTTGCTGTGAACACACCCTCTCAGTTTGCTTGGTCTTGGAGGCCATATTTGGCGTGTTTGGTTGTTGAATTTCAGGTACTTGTTTATGGGTGGACTCAATTTTAAATCCGAGGACCCAAGGCAAATTAATCGCAATCCATGATATCAGCGCGGGGGGAACCATATTTTGCCACTCTTCGATTAAAGCACCCACGCTGTAAGCTGTTTCTTGCTCTATATACACATCAAAAAGTAGTGAGATCGGCACATAAAGTGTCGCCGCAATTAATGCGCTAACAATCAGCTTAACAAAGTTATTTTGTTTACTAAGCACACCTCTCATTAATGTATGTGTGGCGATAAAAAAACCTAACGCTAAAAAAACCTGTCCTTGCCAAACAATAAAATTTAACCAAAAAGGCAGTATATTGTCGTCATCTGAGACGCTTAAAATACACGCTAAAACAAAGCCAACACACAGAAAATAGCGCCATGGGCTTATCGCACCAATCTGAAACTGCCCATTCATACAATAAACTGCCCATTCATACAAAAATCAATATGTTAATTAAACCAGAAATCATTTAAGGCGTAAATTATTGTTATTAAATAACGCATACAAAGGACGCAAAAATGACATTTACTAAATCATCAATCGCAGTATTAGTGAGCATAATATGTACACACGCTTGGGCTCAAACAGACAACAGTCAAAGCGAGATTGAAAGCATTACCGTGGTGGCTCCTCAACCAGACGGCATTAAAATTAGTTCGAACAAATTAGTAACGCTACCCGGTACGGGCAACGATCCACTCAAAGGTTTAGAAGCACTCCCTGGTGTTGTTTTAGCAACCCCGAATACTGGTGGCCCAGTAGCACAACCGGCTATTCGTGGCAGCTCCACTAACGACAACCTTTATCTAACAGATGGATTAGAGATGGGGTATATTTTTCACAACGATGGTTTGAGTATTTATAACCCACTGCTTATTGAAAGCTTTGAGTTAAAAACAGGCGCTTGGGCAAGCAACTATGCCAATGCAAATGGCGGGGTCATATTAACGCAATTAAGAGATCCAAGCCCTGACACACCAACCAATGTAATTGATTTAAGCTTTTTTCGCAGTGGCTTTTTATATGAACAAGCGATTTCGCCAGATGCCGCGTTCTACGTTTCATTTAGAGAGAGTTTAGTGCACACCTACGTTGATAACTTTATCGAAGACGAGGACTTTTCATTTTCAGTGCCACCGCGTAACCGGGATTACCAAGCAAAACTAATTTGGGATATAGATAACAATAATGTGTTACGTGCAACCGCCAGTGGCGCAAAAGATTACATTGAAATTGAATTTGATGCAGACGGCCGCGACATTGGTAAAAACCCTGATTTGGCTTCTGGCCAGCGATACCAAAGTTATTTTCATAGCCAAGCAATCAGTTGGCAATACACTGGTGACAACCTCGAGTCAATCAGCAGTGTCAATGTGTTAACACAAAACCAACAAGAGCGAGAAGGTGACATTTTTCGCTGGGATGCTGATATCACAAAAATAATTGTAAAATCAGATAACCAATATATTGCTGATTCATTCACCCTCGATTTTGGTATTCAACTCAAACAAAGTGATATTGATTACCTAAGCAGTGGTCGGTTATTGCCATGCAACACAGAATTTGAAGTGTGCCCACCCAGCTATTTTAGCCCCACATTTTCGCAGCAAGGCTCACTTACGGTAAGAGATTATCATGCCTATGCATCACTTATGGGGGACATTTCGCCTCGCTGGGATTACAACATTGGTTTGGCGTACCTCGCAACGGATAGCAATTCACAACGTTATTTAGAGCCTCGCGCACGTATAGGCTTTGATGTGACCGATAAGCATAAACTCAACATTAGCTACGGTGTACACCACGCACTGGTTGATGACTACCAATATTTGATTCCTCAATATGGCGAATCCACACTTGAAGCCAGTGAATCGACTCATTACACGTTGAGCCTAGATTCAAACCTTGGTCAAGGACTCGGGTTAAAAACAGAACTATTTTACAAAGAGCTAGATAACTTAATCGTTGCGAACCCTGATGCACAAAAGCGACGTTTAACACAGCATGTGGCTGGCGAGCCAACATTTGATGATGTCGCCAGTGGTGAATCGTACGGTATAGAGCTGCTGCTAAATAAGCAGTTATCAGAGGATTGGTATGGCTGGGCAAGCATTGCCTACAGTAAAACAGAGCGCGACAACCCATTAACCAATCAGCAATTTAACTCTGAGTTTGATTTACCTTGGGTTGCAAACCTCGTGCTGGATTATAAATGGAACGAAAATTGGCAAATTGGCGCGAAATGGCGTTTTCAAAGCGGGCGACGTTATACACAAGTGCAATCAGCTACTCCCTATACTGAAATTAATAATCAACCACTCTTTTATATACCTCAATACGGCGAGTTTAATGCTGAGCAATGGGGGAACTATCACAGGCTTGATCTTCGCGCAGACTATCAAACCCAAGTATTTGGTCTCGAATCGACTATTTATATCGAAGTGCTTAACGTTTACGGCTCAAAAACGGTGCAAGAACTTGAGTACAACATAGATTACAGTGATTTTGAAAAAGACTATCAATTTCCTGATATGCCGCTGCCTTCAATCGGGATTACGTTAAACTTTTAAGCACATACAATGAAGGCCGGTTAGTAATAAACCGGCCCTTTCAAACATGAGGGTTCACTCAATCAAACAACCCCAAGAGCAACATCATTGTGGTCATTTGAGATCTATAGGGTCTGAGATCTAATGGGTGCCCCCTTTGGTTGGACCCCTTTGGTTGCACCAATCAACGTCATTACTGGATGCATAGTCATATTTAAATTGAGTTTAAAAAATAAGAGCACTTGGTTTTTGAATTAAAAGATCAAGCAAACACAGTTACCTGCTTGACCGGAACTTTCTAATGGGTGACCCCTATGATTTACTACATCAATAAATTTACTTAGTTGTCATACAACCCTCCCATGTGTATATTATTTAACCAATCCAATGATTATTTTCAAGGAAGACTAATGAAAAATTTCTCGTTTGCAATCTTAGCTAGCTTAACCGTCACAGCTTGTTCATCTTTTGATATTTATGATAATAATGGAGAGTCTGTAAAAGGAATTCCATATTACGTAAAAAAAGGTGCAGTCAAACAAACAACTGCTTACTCAAGATCTTGGTTAGAAGTGACTATTGAGTATTCAAAAATAAAAGCCGATGGAAAAGCACTTACAGGTAGTAAAAATAGTGCCAAATTCGATATAAAAATGGGAAGTTACGATTCAATAGAGTTACTAAGCGCTTTTGCTGAAGCACAAAAGCAAGTTGATAGTGGTTTCGCTACAGCATTCGGAATATTTAAGACAGAACTAGATAAAGGGTGTTCAACTTCAGCCATAAACTGTTCAATTTCGCCATCAGATAAGTCAGATGATCTTAGTTCTAAAACTCGAACACCTTTAAATGTTCATCAAGAATTTATTAGTAATAAGGCTGCTTATGAATCGATAGTTGATTACAGCAAAGTATATTACTTCAACACTATTGTACCACCTTTCGGTACAACCACAGGTAGTGTTACATTAGCAGCTGATGGAACACTTACAACTGGAACTAGTACTGTAGATACTACAAAATTAGCTGAAGTAATTCCATTAAACGAGATATTACTCAAGAAATTTAAGTTAGGGGATTATTTACCAGCCTTAACCAATACAAATAAATCTAACACCAAACCAAAGTCACCAATTCCAACACCAATATTGACTATTTCAATCAGCAAAAAGAGCTATCAATACAACTTAACTAAACACTTACCCTATAATTCAGGCTTGAATCTTGTACCATTAGATTTCAATTCATCAAATATTTCAATTGCAGTAGTGACGAGTAATTCAAGCTCAAGTAAACCTGCTGAAAACACTAATGCCATAAAGCTAAACGGAACAATCGAACTACCTAAACCAAAATAAAGCCTTGCACCAGATATTCATTTAGCCAACACCGATTGCGAAGCTGCTTTTCAATCCCTTTGGCTTCAAAAGCAGCCAAAAATAAAGCCCGTTCCGACTTTATTGAAAACAACAAAAAGCCTCGCGAGTGTGAGGCTTTGGATTTAATTGGTGACACTACTCTATTACAGAAAGACGTAAACTTCCGAACAGCTCATTACCTCGTAAAACATCAATACATTTATCCTGTTTTCGTAACAACTCCAGAAAACCTTCTTCCATTACTCTAATAGCAACAGTTCAACTCTGAGCTTTTCTTGAATTAAACCGTTATCAGGAATACATTCAGATTGACTATTTAAAAGGAAAGGGTCAAATCTTGACTTCAGATATCAAACAATCTCGTAGCTTTTCCAATTGTAATTCAACCATATTATCTTCAATCATTAATACATTTAATCTACCGACAGTTTTTGATATAGCCGAATAGTGTTTAACATTAAATATATCTGCTAACGCCTGCAAATTTAATCCCGTTAAATCTTGGCATAATTTAATAGCAAACCAACGGGGTAAATTTTTCTCTTTTCGCCCCTTTTTAACAATTACTATATCATCTACCTCAACACCAAAGTATTGAGCTATGTAGGAGATTACATCATCTGCTGAGTACTTTTTAACAACAAGCTTACTTTCACTATTTGGTGATGCGATATGGTCTTTTATGTTTTCAATAAAGTCCTCACAGCCCAGAACCGACAATAACTTTTTAGCATTATAAAAAGCGCTTATTTCTTCACTGTTTTCAAACTCCACAAACTGCTTATAAGCTGCATATTTATGCTTTTTGCCTTGCAGCGAAAATATAAAATCTCGAACAAGCCATTTAGGCACCGCTACCCTTTTAATAAAAGCGGAATAGCTAGACCATTGATACTTAGCAAGGTCATCTACCATCGGGGTGCTCGTTTCAATTGGATTACGATGAATATACCGACTAACATGCAACAAGTAGTTATCAGCATCCACCAAAACCGCTTTATATCGCCCTCTAAACAGCGCACCGTCTGTGTTATGTGTTCGATTAAAGTATTGAGTATAAAGGCCATTAATATGCTTCATGCCTCGACCTAAATTAGCGTCGGGGGTTTTGATGAGTAGGTGGTAGTGATTGCTCATTAAACAATATGAATGCACTTCAATATTAAAGCGAAGGCTTGCTTGCTCAATGCAATATAAAAAATACTTAAAGTCGTCATCACTCAAAAAGGTATTTTCACGCCCTCTTCCACGATTCATCACATGATAAAACGCATTCTCATATTCTATTCGCAGCGGCCTAGACATAGTAATCTATTCAATAAGTAGTAAATTATAAATTTAGCCCACCAATGTCCGAAGTCAAGATTTGACCCCTTTAGTTTTACACCAATGTCCGAATGCGGAGGGTCAGGTCTTGCGTCTTGCCAAGACCAAACACCAATCTCACGTTTAACACTCTCCCCCGTCATCACGCACTGAAAATAAGCAATTGATGAGTAAATCATTTCATGGATGAAATGAAAGCCGTGACTTCGCCATGGATGGCGATTACACGGCGCTTACGTTCACATTAATTGTGTTTTGAAGGAAATTGCGTGATGCTCGGGTGCGCTGGGAGAGTCCAGAGAGGGGTCAGCGGCAGCCCCTCTTTGGCTGCGGTCGCCAGCGCGACAAAACCTTGAATAAGGTTATACTAGTTCGATTCTGACTGCCTTCTCGCGGCCGAAAGTGCAGACGCAACAATACCTGTTGGAACCGCAACTAGACCTAATCCAATCATTAAAATAATGAAAGTAAAAAAGCGTCCACCTATTGTTATAGGGTAGATATCACCATATCCGACTGTAGTTAATGTAGCAACTGACCACCAAAGACTATCAAAAATAGATTTAAATACTTCTGGTTGAGCTACATGCTCAAAATGATAGATGCCCACCGCAGAAAGGTAGAGCAAGATCAAACTCAAACCTGTAAAAATAGCCAACTCCTCTTTAGCTAAAAATAGAGCTTTGCTAAAGCGTTGTAATGCTGAGTTATATCGTGCAACTTTTAATACTCTAATCAAACGCAATAAGCGGATTAGCCTAAAGCTGCGTAAATCAATAGCAAAAGCTAAATAGAAAGGCAGGATAGCGATTAAATCGACAAGACCATAAAAACTGAAAATAAACCTTAGGCGCTTCGGGGATAATAAAATGCGTATGAAGTATTCGCAGGTAAAAATTACTACAACGACTATTTCTGAATATTTTAAAAACAGTCTTGTATCGGCGCTTAGATTAGGTAGTGTTTCCAAAGAAAAACAAAAAACAGAGTACAATATTAATATCGTTATAATCCAAACAAATATAGGCCTATCTAAAAAGATTTTATTGTCCATTAAACCGAAACTTCCTTATTTTTATTTTATATTAGAGTCAATAATTTACATCTCATAGTCAAGAAAAATTAACTATGAAATCTGTGTAAGTTTAAATATGCTTTGTCACTAGCTTTAATATGCCAAGACCAAGTACCAATCTCACGTTTAACACCCTCCCCCCGTCATCACGCCCTGAAAATAAGCAATTGATGAGTAATACGCGCATGGATGCGCGATAAGGAGAAACTAGGCCATGGGTGACGAGTGACCGAAACGAAGTTTCGCAGCGCGAGGAAGTGGAAGCATGGATGCTGACAGGAACCCAGCGTCAGGGATGAATTGCTTGCAGCAGAATCAATTTGAAAACCGATCGCCCCTTGGTTGCCGCCAGCAAGCTAAACCTTGAATAAGGTTTCTAATGTAGGTCGCGGATTTATCCCGATACAAGTTAGCAGTAAAAACCACCAGCCAAGGTAATAAAACTTTTTGGGCTTAAGCCCAACCAACAAATCACACGCGCCAGCAAGCTTAGCACCTACGGTGGTTAACTCTAACATTGGTGTAAACCATTCGTGGCTAAAGCCGACTCCTACAACAATATTTAACCTCGGTGCAACGGACCGCCTCTGTGATCTCTGTGGTGCAATTCACTTACCGCCCTAAAGAGCGACCTACAAACAATACATATTTACGTGCTTGGGAGATGGTAATGATATTGGAGAATCGTTGGGTTTCGTTGCACTCAACCCAACCTACGTTCATATAATTTATGACTTATCACCATGCACAAAAAAGCCGTTGCATTGCTGCAACGGCTTTTAAATTTTACAAATTCCCAACTTTTAAATGGAAATTCTAAAAATTATTAATCGCGGTATGTCTCTACCGCTGGGCATGAGCAAACTAGGTTACGGTCGCCGTATACGTCATCGATACGCGTTACTGTAGGCCAGAACTTGTCTTTTGCTACGCTCGGTACTGGGAATGCTGCGTAGAAGCGGTCGTATGCTCTGTCCCACTCATTACCTAGTACGTCAGCTTGTGTATGCGGTGCAAACACTAGCGGGTTGTTTTCGATAGACCATTCGCCTGACGTTACTTTTTCGATTTCGCCTTTGATTGACACCATCGCTTCGATGAAACGGTCGATCTCAACTTTAGACTCAGACTCAGTTGGCTCAACCATTAATGTGCCCGCTACTGGGAACGACATAGTTGGTGAGTGGAAACCGTAATCTTGTAAGCGCTTAGCCACGTCCATTTCAGTAATGCCTGACGCTTCTTTAAGTGGGCGCAAGTCAACAATACATTCGTGAGCAACACGGTTGTTGCGACCACGGTATAAAATTGGGAAGTGCTGGCTTAACTCGTGCGTTAAGTAGTTGGCATTCACAATCGCCATTTCAGTGGCTTGTTTAAGGCCTTCGCTACCCATCATGGCAATATAAGCCCATGAGATTGGTAGAATAGCTGCTGAGCCGTATGGTGCTGCTGATACCGCGCCGTTGCCTTCATTAGTGCCAGGTACGTTAATTACGCTGTGGTTAGGCATAAATGGCGCAAGGTGTGATTTAACACCGATTGGACCAACACCTGGGCCACCGCCACCGTGTGGAATACAGAACGTTTTATGCAGGTTTAAGTGCGATACGTCTGAGCCGATAGAACCCGGGCTAGTTACACCTACTTGGGCGTTCATGTTCGCGCCGTCCATGTAAACTTGGCCGCCGTGCTCGTGCACGATGTCGCAAATTTCGCGGATTGTTTCTTCGTATACACCGTGCGTAGACGGGTATGTGATCATGATGCATGATAGGTTTTCTGATACTTCTTCAGCTTTCGCTTTAAGGTCAGCCATATCAACGTTACCGTTTTTGTCACAATCAACAACTACGATTTTCATGCTCGCCATTTGTGCTGATGCCGGGTTAGTACCGTGCGCTGAACTTGGGATCAAACAAATGTTACGGTGTGCATCGCCACGTGACTCGTGGTATTTACGAATTGCGATTAAGCCTGCGTATTCACCTTGTGCGCCAGAGTTTGGCTGTAGTGATACGGCGTCGTAACCGGTAATGTTAACCAACCAATCATGTAGTTCGTTAATCATGATTTGGTAACCTTCTGCTTGGTCTAGCGGGCAGAATGGGTGAAGGTTAGCAAACTCAGGCCACGTGATTGGGATCATCTCAGCTGTCGCGTTTAGTTTCATCGTACATGAACCTAACGAAATCATTGAGTGGTTAAGCGCTAAATCTTTGTTTTCAAGACGCTTGATATAACGCAGCATCTCAGTTTCGCTGTGGTACGAGTTGAAGTTCGGGTGCGTTAGCACTTCGTCATCACGTACTAGGCTTGCAGGAATAGACTCGCTACCGTTTGCTTCAATGTCAGCGGCAATTGCATCAACACTTAAACCATGGCCTTCGCCTAATACGATGTCGAATAGTTCAGCTACATCTGCGCGGGTTGTGGTTTCTGATACTGCAATTGAGTATTCGCCGTCATGGTTAGTTGCAAAGTTAACGCCATTTGCAATTGCACGTGCTACTACGTCGTCTTTGTTGTCGCTAACTACAGTTAGGGTATCAAACCATGTGCTGTGCTTCAGGTTTACGCCTTTAGCTTGTAGGCCAGCAGCTAAAATATCAGCAAAGCGATGAATACGCTGTGCGATTGTTTTTAAGCCTTGTGGGCCATGGTACACCGCGTAAAACGCTGCCATATTGGCAAGTAATACTTGCGCTGTACAAATGTTTGAGTTGGCTTTGTCGCGGCGAATGTGTTGCTCGCGCGTTTGCATTGCCATACGTAATGCGTCGTTACCTAAACGGTCTTTAGATACACCAATGATACGACCTGGTAATGAGCGCTTGTACGAATCACGTGTTGCAAAGAATGCAGCGTGAGGACCACCGTAACCCATTGGTACACCAAAGCGCTGAGCAGAACCAAGTACGACGTCTGCGCCTAGTTTGCCCGGTGCTTTTAATAGTAATAAGCTCATGATGTCGGCTGCAACACAGGCAATCGCTTTTTTGCTTTGTACGCCAGCAATTAAATCAGTGATGTCGACCACTTCACCTGATGTTGACGGGTATTGGAATAACGCACCAAAAATCTCGTGATTCACTGCATCAGCCGCAGGACCTACAACAACTTCAAAACCAAATTGGTCAGCACGTGTTGCAACTACGTCAATTGTTTGTGTGTGTACGTCATCTGCAATAAAGAAAATATTCGCTTTTTTAGCTTTAGATACACGCTTTGCAAGGCCCATTGCCTCTGCAGCAGCGGTTGATTCATCAAGTAATGATGCACTTGCTAAATCAAGACCTGTAAGGTCTAAGGTCATAGTTTGGAAGTTTAGTAATGACTCTAAACGCCCTTGAGCAATCTCTGGTTGGTATGGAGTGTACGCTGTGTACCAGCCTGGGTTCTCAAGTACGTTACGTAAAATTACGTGTGGTACATGAGTTGGGTGGTAGCCTTGACCAATATAAGATTTGAACACTTTATTTTTGCTGGCTACTGATTTTAAGTAGCTTAGTGTTTCAACTTCAGTGCGGCTTTCGCCGATTGTTAGGCCTTCTTCTAAGCGGATGCTTGCAGGTACAGTTTGACCGATCAGCTCTTCAACACTCGATACTCCAAGAGCACTTAGCATATCGCTTACTTGTGCTGGGCTTGGCCCAATATGGCGGCGAATAAAATCTTGCGTTTGCTCTAATTGTTCAAGAGATTTGGCGTTTGACATTTGTCCAGATTCCTATGATCCAAAAAATAAATGGTTATCACTAATGGGTAACTAGCAATAACTTAAAAGCTTTTTGATTTAGTGACTTACAATGTATGGAAAGGTAAGCGGTAAAATCATAAAAGCCCCGTTAGTACTGTGTATGACGGGGCTTTTAGTACGGCGAAAACTAATGATTAGTCTTCGTCGATAGTGTTTGCATAGCCTTCAGCGTCAAGCAAGTTTTCAAGCTCAGACTCATCAGATGCTTTAATGCGGAATAACCAACCGTCGCCGTAAGCGTCGTTGTTTACAGTTTCTGGTGCATCTTCAAGATCTTCATTGATTGCAATGATTTCGCCACCGATTGGTGCGTAGATGTCTGATGCTGCTTTAACAGACTCTGCAACTGCACAATCTTCGCCAGCGTCTACTTCGTCGCCTACTTCTGGTAATTCAACAAATACCATGTCGCCAAGAAGCTCTTGTGCATGCTCAGAAATACCTACAGTGAAAGTACCGTCACCTTCGTTGCGAACCCACTCGTGTGAAGAGGCATACTTTAACTCGCTAGGGATATTGCTCATGTGTTTGTTCCTTTGGTTCTATATTGGGTGATAACACCAAATTTTAATTAATACTTTAAAGTACAGACTTACCGTTACGTACAAAGCTTGGTTTAACTACTTTTACGTTTACTAATTTTTTACGCATTTCTACTTGAGCTGTCTCGCCAGTTGAACGTGGTACACGTGCAAGGGCAACACTAAAGCCAAGAGTAGGTGAGAAAGTACCAGAGGTAATAACGCCTTCGCCACCTTCAACGATTACTTTTGAACCGCTACGCAACACGCCTTTTTCTTCAAGCACTAGGCCAACTAGTTTGTCTGTGCTTTTTTCTGCGCGTTGCTTAACTAATACATCACGACCGATAAAGTCACGATCTTCAGGCTCCCACGCAATGGTCCACGCCATGTTTGCTGCAAGTGGTGAAACGCTTTCGTCCATATCTAGGCCGTAAAGGTTCATACCTGCTTCTAAACGTAGTGTGTCACGTGCGCCAAGGCCTGCTGGTTTAACACCTGCATCTAGCAGTTGTTGCCAAAGATCAGCAGCTTGATCGTTCGGTACTACAATTTCATAACCGTCTTCGCCAGTATAGCCTGTTGTCGCAATAAATAAATCACCAACTTGAACACCAAAGAATGGCTTCATACCTTCAACAGCAGCTTGTTGTTCAGCAGTTAAAAGTGTGGCTGTTTTTGCTTTAGCATTAGGGCCTTGTACTGCAATCATTGCAAACTCAGGGCGCTCAGTCACTTCAACGGCAAAATCGGCTGATACTTTAGCCATATGTGCTAAATCTTTTTCGCGAGTTGCTGAGTTAACAACTAAACGGTATTGCGTTTCAGAGAAGAAGTAGATGATAAGGTCGTCGATTACGCCGCCTTGTTCGTTAAGCATACCTGTGTATAAAGCTTTACCTGGAACAGTTAACTTAGCCACGTCGTTAGCAACTAGTTTGCGTAAGAATGCTTGTGCTTGCTCGCCTTTAACATCCACAATCGTCATGTGCGATACGTCAAACATGCCAGCATCGGTGCGCACTGCGTTGTGCTCTTCGATTTGTGAACCATAGTTGATTGGCATTTCCCAGCCGTGGAAATCAACCATTTTAGCGTTAGCTTCAAGGTGCTTTGCATGTAAAACTGTTTTAGAAGTCATAATATTCCTTCACTTTATAATTAACCCAATGTTGGGCGTGGCCTCAATTTAATGAGGGGGAATAACATGGGCGGCGATTATACATAAGTTGTACTGCACTGACACCCAAATTGCGATTTGTTACTACAAACACGGCTCAAAAACCGGGTTTTAAAAACTAGTTAAGCAACCTCAGGCAGAGTTAAATCAAACCCGCGTTGCTGTAGTGTTGCTTGCCATTTTGCAAGCGCTGGGGTTTTAGCCACCAGCTGAAAATATTGCTGAGATTGTTTATCGATGGCGGTAATAAATACCTCGCCACTTTGTGCCCCATAACAGCTTGTCGCGTTAGATAAGCGTAAACCAGGGGTAAGCTTAAAAGCGTCAATCAATGTATCAAACGCTTGCTCACCGCATAGGGTTAATACAGCTAAATCACTGCGTACAACAAATTCAATATCGTAACGTAGCTGTTGCTCACAAATAAGCGACTGAAGTTGCGCGCTGGCATCGCTATGCAAAACAAATCTAAAGGCGGTCTCACTAAAGTAATACAAAGCAAAACTATAGGTGCTATTTAAGTCACCGTCTAACGTACCTTTTAGGCCCAAGCCGCTGGCAGTTAGTTTATTTAAATCTAACCCTAAAATAGCCGTTAAAAATGGGATTGCTTCAGTGCCGCTAAAATCAATGACCACACTATTACTATCGGCCTGTAGCATATTGCTCTGCGGCGCTTCGAGTTGGCTGTGACGAGCAAACATTATTGGAGTAAAAGTCATTGTAGACACCTATCAATCTATAGTTTAGAAAGTATATTGTGGGAGCTGGTGAACAACAAATTGTAATTTCTTATCAATTGATAAATAATAATTATGTATTTAACCTTATAAATTGAATTTTTTTATATGAAGAATATTTCAACAGATGGATTACGCACTTTAATTACCGTGGTCGAAGTAGGTGGATTCGCCAAAGCGGGCGAATTATTAGGGCTTTCTCAACCCGCTGTGAGCTTACAAATTAAACGCCTCGAGGACATGCTCGGCCATAAGCTATTTAAAAAGCAAGGTCAACGCCAAGTGCTTAACCAGTATGGTGAACTATTATTGCCGATGGCAAAACACATGCTATTGCAAAACGACAGTATCTTACAGTTGTTTACCAAAGAAAACGTTACTGGCAAAGTCAGATTAGGTATTCCCAGCGAATTTGCTGCGCGTATATTGCCCTCTATCATTGGCGATTTTATAGCGCTATATCCCGATGTATCGTTAGAGGTTAAATCACGTTTAAGTAAACATTTACTTTCCGTGTCGCGAGAGGATCAATTTGATTTAGTGTTGGCATTAAATGAAGATTTAAACTCTGAAAAGTTCCCCGTTTTTATGCAAGACCAACTTGTGTGGGTTGGCGATTTATCATTAGTGCAAAACGAAGTAGTGACATTAGTAACCGCGCCAGAAGGCTGTATCTATCGCCGCCGCGCCATTGAAGCCTTAAAACAAGCTGGTATAAATTACCGAATTGCCTACAGTAATGCCGATTTAACAGGCCTAACAGCGGCATTAAAAGAAGGGCTTGGCATTACCGTACTGGCAAAAAGTACTGTACCAAATGAGCTTAACTATCAATTACAAACAAAACACCTACCTGAACTTGGGCAAATTGGTATTAGCTTAATTAAACGCGCTGATCAGCCTGATAACGCGGCCGATAAACTCGCCGAGTTTATTGCACTACGTTTAACTTAGGGTTATTTACTCGCCTTACATACACTCAAATCATTTGTTTCCATTATCCAAACGGGCGTTTCTTGAGCGTCATGTACAATAAACAACCAGTTAACGCTATCATTATCACAAATAGGATTGATTCGTATTATTTTACATGTTTAAATTGCGCCAGTTTAAATTAGAATCAAAATCGAACCCAAATAGGAAGCACAATGACACCTAAGTTTATTGTTTCAACACTTTCGACGGCTATCGCTTTATCATTAAGTGCCAATGCGTTTGCAAAAGATGCAACTAATGAAGAAAAAAACTTTGAGCAAATTACCGTAATTGGCTCACAAGCGGCCATTAATGACATTCCTGGCTCAGCTACTTTTATTAGTGACGAAGAACTAGAGAAATTTGAATACACAGATATTTCACGTGTATTAAGTTCTGTACCGGGTGTGTATGTCCAAGAAGAAGATGGCTATGGCCTTCGCCCTAATATTGGTATGCGCGGTACAGGTACTGGTCGTAATGATAAAATCTCAGTAATGGAAGATGGTGTACTTGCAGCGCCAGCTCCTTACTCAGCACCTTCGGCATACTACTTCCCAACAATGGGTCGTATGGAATCAGTTGAAATTTTAAAAGGCGCGGCATCGGTTAAGTATGGCCCACGTACAACAGGTGGTGTATTAAACTTAGTATCGCGTAGCTTACCCACTGAAGGCTCAACAGGCTTAGTTAATGCTGAACTTGGTTCAGACGGTTTTTATAAAGGCCACGCTTACTTTGGTAAAAAGAAAAACAATGCCGCAGGTTTGGTTGAAGTATTTACTTACGGCGCTGATGGCTTTAAAGATTTACCTGTAGGCAGCGACAATACTGGTTTTGAAAAAAACGACTTTTTAGTAAAGTTTGGTTTTGACTTTGGTGAAAACGAAGCACATAACCTTGAAATGAAAGTTAAATACTCAGACGAAACATCTGATGAAACTTACATGGGTTTAACACAAGCTGATTACGATGAATCTCCATATCGTCGTTATGCGGCTTCGCAAAATGATGTAATGAACACACAGCACAACGCATATCAATTAAACTATGCATACCGTTTTGGTGATGGCTATGAGTTTCTTGCAACAGCATATTTAAACGACTTTCATCGTAACTGGTACAAAGCAAGTAAAGTAAGCGAAAGCTACTTACAACAGTACAGCGAGTTTGAAGCAAACCCAACAAGCGAAGGTATTGAAGGCATTGGTATTAAAGCCAATAACCGCGACTACAAAGCAAAAGGCATTCAGTCTGAGCTGCACATTCCAGCTGGCAACCACTACCTAACGGTTGGTGTACGCTACCATGAAGACGAAATGGACCGTTTCCAATGGGAAGACAAGTACACGCTTAACCAAGATCTATCTATGACCCTGACAAGCAAAGGCTTACCAGGTTCTAACAGCAACCGTATTGATAGCGCTGAAGCAACAACGTTATTTGTTCATGACGAATGGACTATGGATGCATTAATGGTTAGTGCAGGCCTTCGCTATGAAGATATCACTATTAACCGCCAAGAATGGGAAAAAACAGATCCAAAGCGTGAGGGTGCTCTTAAAAAAGACATCTCTAACGATACGCAAATCTTAATCCCGTCACTCGGTGCAACTTATACTGTAAACGATAGCCTAACGCTACTTGCCGGTATTCAACAAGGTTATGCACCTGCAGCCCCTGGTAATGCCGATCAAGAAGAAGAAGAAAGCTTAAATATTGAGTTTGGTGGTCGTTATAACGTCGCGGGCTTTGACGGTGAAGTTATTGCGTTCTTCTCTGATTACGACAACATGCACGGCAACTGTACGGCGTCTGTGGGTTGTAACGATGATAACATTGGCGATCAATACAACTACGGTGAAGTAGAAGTATCAGGTTTTGAATTCTCTGCTGGTCGCGTTTTCGCTACTAACAGTGCGTCATTCCCAGTGCGTTTGACTTACACATACACTGACTCTCAATTTAAAAATGAATTTGAGTCAGACATTTGGGGGTCTGTAAGTAAAGGCGACGCTATGCCTTACGTTCCTGAAAACCAACTTGCCTTATCTATGGGTGCGCAGCTTTCAAGTTTTGTGTTTGACACGCAAGTGCGTTACGTATCAGATGCTCACGCTGACTTATCTACAGATGGCCTTAATGCTATCGACAGTCGCGTAGTGTGGGATTTAGCCGCTAAATACTTAATTGATGACAATCAAAAAGTATACCTAACAGTGGATAACCTGTTTGATAAAACCTACGTTGCTAACCGCGCAAATGGCGGTATTCAACCTGGTAAACCTCGTACCCTACAACTAGGTTACAGCTACGCTTTCTAGGCTAAAGGCTAAAGGCTAAAGGCTAAAGGCTAAAGGCTAAAGGCTAAAAATTATAAAAACCGTGTTTGTTAATTCAAACACGGTTTTTTTGTTTGTGTTAAATAGCTTCGCAATGATACTTAAACAAGGCCAGTAATATAATTTCAATAATATGGACCATAGCTCATAAATTCTAAGTCTAAAATAAATATTGAGTGTTGCGTAAAAATTAATACCACCAAGCCCACAAGCATTACTTTAGAGCCTTATACTTCAAATATTTAAATGCCCAAAATAAAAGTACTAAAAGCATTTTTATTATAACTCTAATGCTCGTCCTTTACGCTCACCATTAATTGATATGACACGTATCTGCTGCGCTGATACTGGCTTGCTATCGAATTCATACTTAAGCCACTTACCATCACTATCTTGATACTCAATAGCCAGCCCAGGATAGGGTGTAAATGCATCGACACTATTATTAATATAACGAGCCGCTACGCTAGGTAAACGATAAAATCGCCCTGCTTGCTCTAATTTTGCAAACTCTTTAAAGCCAACCAACGCCGCAAAACGCTGCCAATCGGCTTCTGCTTGTTGTTTAAGGTTTGTATTAAAATGCTCGCTATTTTGATCATACTTAACACCCTTTTTATTATATTCAAGCTCCCATGGTGCTTTGTGCCATGCTCGCTCTGCCAATGCTAATAAGCGCGGATATAACATGTATTCTGTCTGTGTATCACTGCGCAGTAGCTCTGACCATAAATGTCCTTGTAAGCCATAAAATGATTTAGTTCGCATACTTTGACGATCATCAGCACTGTAGTTCTGTGATTTTACTGACTGCCATATTTCAGCATGCGCAGGCAAGTTATCCGGCATAAACTCAAACACTTTTTTACTATCAATCGCGCGACTCGCCCAGTGGTTACCCCGCTCTTGTGGATGCGACTGATACGGAAAATCAAAGTAAGTAACATCTGGGCTTGATAGCACCACATCCCAACCTTGATTAGCATGACGATGCGCAACCTCATGGCCGCCTTCGCTTAGCGTTGCCCACGCATTCGATTGAACATTGTTAGGCATCTTCGCAATGTTCACATCGCTCATGCCATCACTCCAACCAGCTACTTTTAAACCTTTACTGGCAACTAGGCTACTCACTTTTTCAATGAAGTAGCCATTAAATGAGTGCAGAGCTGGCTGTTGGGCTTTTAACGCTTTACAGCTAGGCGAATCAACCCAAGCTCCGGCCGTTTCATCTGCGCCAATGTGGTAGGTTTTAAACGGCACGCCTGCTTTAATATGTAATGCATTTACTTCATCAAGTACTTTATCTATAAATTCATAAGTAGAGTCTAAACACACATTTAAAGTGTTATCGCTATAATGCTGGATTGAGCTGTACTGAGTCTTATCAGCGGGTTCAACTAAACGGTATTGGAGTGCCTCAGTATGTTTATCTTGTGCCATTAAACGGTTAAATCTCGCTTCCATTGCGACAATTGCCGCGCGTGAATGCCCTGGCATATCAAGTGATGGGATCACTTCAATAAAGTGTGCTTGGGCATATTTTAAAATATCAATGTAATCAGCTTGGCTGTAATAGCCATTTACCATCGATGAGCTATCCAGCCCTGCACCTAGTTGCGGTAATAAACACGTTTGCTCAGTTAAATCTAAACAACGCTTAGCGCCAATATCTGTGAGCTCGGGTAAATCCTTTATAGCTAATCGCCAACCTTCGTCATCCGCTAAATGCAGATGCAGCTTATTAAGTTTGTAGGCAGCCATTTGCTCAATGGTATTTAAAATAAATTCTTTAGAACGAAAGTTGCGGGCTACATCAATGTGCATTCCTCTAAATGCATAGCGCGGCGCATCGGTAATGTTGAGCGCTGGTATGGTTAAATTATCAAGGCTGACTAATCCTGCAATGCTTTGTAACGCATAGAATCCCCCTGCCATGGTCTTTGCGTTGATCGTTATTTGATCATGCTGCACTTTTAAGGTGTAGGCTTCTGGGTTATCAGCATCTAAATCTAACTTAATCGTAGTTGCAATCCCTTGACTATGCTGCTCAATACCAAAACTTGCTAGCCTTGCAAGCACCGAGCTTAGCTGTGCACGATTAGTATCATCTAGCTGTAAGTTTAAGCCTTGACTTAAATCGACCATCTCACCCGATAATAAAGTTAAATCTACCGGTTTTGGGATCAAACTCAGCGGTGCCTTATTAAAGGTGGGGCGAGTCTCATTTTTATACAAATACTCAGCTCCCATCCATGGGGTCGCATCATCTTTACTCGTGTGTAATTGTTCGAGTGTTAAAAATGGCGCTAAATAAGGTTGTAGCTCAAGCTTAGTCTCAGCGTCAATTGTCGTTTTAGTACTGCTAATAATTCGGCTTGTTAAACCTTTACTTGCCAACATGTAATTAGGCATAAATTCTGAGCGAGTAATTTGCGATTCTTGGGTGTAAAACTCAATACTTAGTGGCGTATTTGCTTTAAAGCCTGTAAAAGCCACTGTGGGATTAACTTGATGTAAATCACCATTGATATGCGTAATAGTAAACTGCGAAGAGTCAGCGTTATAAATTGGCATTAGCTGACTAAAATAAATTGACCATTGACGACTATCTACATCAAAAGGTGTGTTAAAAGTTAAACGCGATAAGTAACACTGTGTTTGATGCGGTGCAGGGCAAGCCTTGGGCTTTGCCGAAAGTAACTCATATTTTACCGATAAATGCTGCGCTAGAGTATCTAACTCAACCTGCGAGGGTGGTTTAGCAAAAGCTGTAGCAGAGCACATAGCTAGCAGCAATAATATAGTTCTAGGCATAATTAGCTCCCAATGATTGTTCATAAGCCATGTCGTTTATAAATAACGCATGACTGCCAAATAATGGCGCGTCGTCACCGAGCTCACTAATTCGAATATCTAAAGATTGTAAAATAACGGGATTAACTAATTTAGTTAGCTGGGCATGTAAACTTGGCAAAAAGAAAGTCGATGATTGAGCAACCGAACCACCCAGTACAATAACATCTGGGTCAAACGCCAAAACTACATGGCTTATTGCATTAGCTAAGTGCACACCAAATTCATTGAATAGCTGCAACGCATCTACATCACTATCAAGAGCGTCTTGGTAAGTTTGTTTGCCTGTTGTGCCTTTATTAATGAAAAACTGCCCAGAGGTAAAGTGTTCAATAATACCTTGTTGACAGCTAAAACTACCAAACTCGCCAGCGGCAGAATGTTTGCCGGTGTATAGCTGACCATTTAACACCAACCCTGCGCCAAGTCCCGTACCTAAGCAAATACCAATTAGATTCGTATCTGATTTGAAATTACCTTGAGTAAATTCTCCCATAGCAAAACAATTGGCATCGTTATGTACCCTTACGGGCAAATTAAAGTGTGTACTTAATAGCTGCTTTAACTGCACATTCTTCCAGTTAGGGATATTGACCGTTTCGATTACTTCGCCAGTTTCCATCAGCACCATACTTGGTACACCTACGACGATACCAATACAACTATCATCAACCACTTGCGTGATAATTTGACATAAAAAGTCGTTTGTTTGTTGCTTACTTGCAGAGCCATCTACATCAAAGTAGCGCTTTTCTATTACACCATTTGCGGTGACTTTTGCTACCAAGGCTTTGGTGCCACCAAGATCAACACATAATAAAGTTTGTGACATTACATCCTCTTTTTTCATTAGTTACTTTGGGCAAGCTTTGCTGTTTGCAGGTTACTTTTAAGCGTGTGATTAGCGATTAGTGGGTTAGCCCAAATCCCAACACTAAAAATATAACCAAGCGGTATTAACAGCAGTAAAAGTGACAGCTGTAGGCTACCTGTAAGCTCACTCATCGCACCAATAATGGGCGAGGCAAATGCGCCGCCAACAATCCCCGTGCATAAAATGCCAGAAACAGCGCCATGCCCTTTTACAATCGAGTTTAATGCTAACGAAAATATTACCGACCACATAATTGACAAGAAAAACCCAACCGCAGGAAACGCCCATAATGCCAGCTCAGTGTGCGCAAATAAGGCGGTGAACAGACTTACAATTGCACCCACGCTGAATGTAAGTAACACATGTTTAGCATCAAACAGTTTTAACAGCACAATGCCTAATAGGCAGCCTAGTGTCAGAGATAGCCAAAATCGACTGACTACTTGGGCTCCGACTGTATTTGGGTCAAGTTGATGATAAGTTTGTAAAAATACTGAGATTGAATTAGCCACTCCTTGCTCAAGTGCCACATAAGCCACGATGGCAAAAAAGAACTTGATCACAATGGGCTCTTTAAATAATTGCAAGCTTTGCTTGATACTGCCTTGTTGCGATTTTTCTGTTTGCGCATTGTGCTTTATGGGTAATACGCTAATAACGACCAGCATCACGGTGCATAAAATAGCAAATAATAAGTACATATTTAGCCAAGTCATATCGGCGGGTACCCATTGAAATAACCAATTTTGACTCTGTGCTTGTGAATCAGCTTTAACAATCGCGCTATATACCAGCGGTGATAAGGTCGCAGCACCACCAAACATTAACTGCGCTGCGACAGAAAAAACCGCAAAATGTTTAGAGCCACCACTGGCTCTAAGTAACGGGTTAATTGCCACCTGCAGCAGCGCCATCGCGGTACCGATTAAAAATAATGCTGACATTGCAACAGCAAAGGTGGGTAGGCTAACAAATAATACACTGCCAAATAACGCCAGTGAGAACGCGATAAGCATAACCTTTTTTTCACCTAAGCTTTGCACTAATAACCCCGCCGGAATCGACATCACTCCATAGGCAATAAAAAATGCAAACGGGAAAAAACCGGCAAGGGTTAAGCCAATATTATAGCTTTGGATCAGAGCCGGGAATATCGGCGCTAATAAGTTCGTTATAAATGAAATAACAAAAAAGGTAACCAGTACTAATAACACTATCAAATAATTTTTTTTCATCATTGTTCTACCTGAAAGTCTTGTTCTAAAAATAAGAAGAGTGGTGATTACCATCTGTTCGTGGGCATACAAACAAAATGATTCAAGGGATTATTAATCACCACTCTTAATTAGCTAAGTCTGCCACTATAAAATGAGATATGCGGCACTCTTCTATGCCTTGCTGATACTTTTCAACTCACTTCATAGCAGCTTTCATCGCACTAAGTTGCTCAGAATGTGGCTCACAATGCTTATTACATAGTTCATTTAAATACATTCTTGCGCCGTAACAAATTGCCTCAGAGGCGGGCTCAAATACCTGCTGGCACTGCGAGCTTTTGTAGTCCATACCACCGAGCAAGCAATACCAACTGGGCCTAAAATAAACCTGTTTTTGAGAATACTTTGACAAGTACGCATCAAAATCATCGCCATTGAGCCACGCCTGCAATAAAGGCTTTAAAGGGTGGGAGCTGTAAGGTAATTGCTTTGCGCTAAGCCAATATTCAGTATCTGTACGTAAGCTTGTTGCATAGTGCGCAACCACATAATCTTTAATTCCATACACCAGTTCATGAAGTTGTTGGTTAACATCTTGGGCTACTTTTAATGACTGCTCGTTGTTTTGTAGCTTTATTAAAGCTTGGCTAAATAACTTTATGCTATGCTGAGTAACCATTAAAGATGTAGCCTCCAATGGTTCTATAAAGCTCTGTGCCAATCCTATTGCCATGACATTTTTTTGCCATGCAGACTGCATACAACCCACTTTCATCGTTAAATGTTTAAATGAGCTTGTTTGTGGATTTATCTTTAACTGCTCGGCAAGTTCAAGTTGGGCCTGCTCTGGGCTGATATGCTTTGCACTATATACATAGCCGTTACCAGTACGACTTGTTAATGGTATTTGCCAATACCATCCGGCACTTAGAGCGGTTGATTGAGTTGCACATGGAAGCACTCCACCTGTGCAGATTGGTGTTGCTACAGCGACTGCACTGTCGTTAAGTAGTTCACTCGAAAATGAGTGAAATGGGGTTTTTAAGGTTTGTTCAATTAATAATGCATTAAAGCCACTGGCATCTATAAAGAAATCGCCGCTAACGCGTCGACCATCAATAAGCGCTATCTCGGTAATACTGCCACTTTTATCTAACTGTGCTTGGCTAAACTCACCATCGATGTGTTTAACAGCTTTTTTTTGTGCATAGACTTTCAACACACCCGCTAACTTTAAGGCATCAAAATGATATCCATAAGTTTGCTCTTTAAGCATCGCTGTATGTACTTTAGGGCTTAGATTGCGTTTTGCTATATGACCAGTTAAAAAATACTCATCAGGGGCTTGCCAATCACCATTACCGCGCCTTCGGGCGTTGGCATTAACAAAATACACCTCAGCCGTTTTTTCGTCCATTTCGCTATAAAATGGGTGAAAGTATCCGCGCTTATCACCATTCCAATTATTAAAATAAATTCCCGCTTTGTAACTTGCATCGCATAAGGGCATCCATTGCTGCTCACTAATGCCAAGTGAATCCATAAAAACTTTTAAATGTGGCGTTGAGCCTTCACCCACACCGATACTGCCAATTTTGCTTGATTCGATTAAACTAATTGCCAATTCAGGGTGATGTTTAGATAGGTAGGCTGCGCACATCCAACCCGCACTACCACCGCCTAAAATTACTACTTTATTTATATTAGCCATAACTAAAAAAGGCCGCCATTTGGCGGCCTATCTCCATCAAAATTTATAGCTAACGCCAAGGTAATAACGTGAGCCAAACTCAATGGTATTTTGCGTCAGGGCAAAGTTAGTATCATACGATTGCACGACTTCGTTAGTTAAGTTGACGCCTTCGAGGCTAACATCTAGATTTTCCATCGCATGCCAAATAATTGAGGCATCTATTTGCTGGTAATCATCGTTTTTAACTGCTTGCGCTGCTCCCACACCAATCCATTCACTACGCCAGTTATAAGCTAATCGAGTACTGAAAATATCGTTCTCGAAGAACAGTGAAGCATTAAAACTGTTTTCAGAAACACCTGGCACCATTTCTTTTGCGCCATCTGATGTTGTTGTTTCACTGTCTACATAAGTGTAGTTTGTGACCACGCCAAAGCCATTATCAAAGGTATGTTGTAGTTGCAACTCAAGACCATTTACCGACCCTTCGCCATTACTGCGCGGACGCGTAACACGGCATTGTTCATACAAATCCGGACTTGCCCCACAGCCATCAACAAATTCAACCGCTTCAGTCGAAAAGACAACGTTGTCAATTTGTTTCGTGAAAATAGCTGCTGATGCCATAGATGCGCTTGTGAAATAGTACTCAATGCCAAGGTCAGCCTGATTCGCTTCGTATGGCTTAAGATCCGGATTCCCCCCTGTAGCACTGCCAAAATTTGCGTTAATTGCTAAACCTGGTTTTAAATCACTGTAATTTGCACGCGACATCACTTGCGATGCTGCGGCACGTAAAATTATGTCATCCGATAAATCATACGCAAAGTTAATGCTTGGCAATAAATTATTGTAATCAACAGTCTCGTTATAAACTGCACCGTCGGCATAACCACTCGAGGTTTGCTCGGTTTCTACATAGCGCAGGCCAACATTACCGCGGTAGTTTTCACCACTAAAGTCAGCTTTAGCGTAAATGGCAATAATATCTTCATCTACCGAAAATGTATTACCTAAGTTTGCCACTTCGGTTAGTTCGCCCGCAGCATATTTACCACTGATAAAATCCCACCATTTATCTGTATCAAGTGAGGCATATGCATCAAGCGTATGACCAGAGCTTTGCGAATGCAGGCCGCTTAGCACGCCATCACTCCAGTTTGATAAATTACCATCTGGCACAAAACCAAGAATTTCATCCGGGTTACGATTAAAAGCAACACGAGAGAACTCACTACTATTAAATTTAACGCCTGTTTCAATCGCAGTAAAAATATCACCGTCAAGGTCAAACTTTAAATCTACTTGTGCATAGCTCACATTATGCTCTTGCACTGTGGTATCAAAATTCGCTTCTTGAGCATGTTTAAACTGTGTTGCATCGGTAGCATCAAGTGATGTTAACCACACTTGGTAAGGGCCTGTAGCATCGTAAGTAAAACCGCCATCGGTACTGCTTTGGCCGTTAGGAAATGCCGGGTCGCCGATTTTACCACCGTCATCAGAAGCAGGGATCCACCATGAAGATGCACCAAATTGCGTACCACCATCAGAGGTTGACTTACCAACCACACCACTTAATTCAAAACCATCACCCTGGTATTTACCCGATAAGTTGAGTACATCAGCTTTCATATTTACTGCATTACGTACCACAGGGTTGTAAATAATCGAGGCATAAGCAGGCGTGATTGTAGCTTGCTCTGTACCACCTAAAGCATTATTAGTTACATTGGTTGAGCCTGCACCGCGAGCGCCAACGGTTAGAAAGTTATGGTTTACATGGGGGTTATCAAATTCGAAACGAAAGTAATCAAGTACGAACTCGGTGTTATCTGTAGGAGCAAACTGTGCGGTTAACTGTGCACTGGTACGTTCACGCTCCGATTTAAATGCTTGTGAGCCGATACTCCATGCGCCTACTGTCGACTCTTGTCCTGTAGCTTGATCTTCCGCAAAATATTCATAGTAGCCACCTATCGACTCAAGTACATGACGTCCAGATGTTAATTGTTCATACGAGTAAGCAGCTAAAATACCAAACTTTTCGTTTTCATCTTTCCAACTAGCAAGAAAAGATGCACCCGGATCGGTTTCGTCATAGAGCGAGCTTTGTGCCAGCTCTGCTGATACCATAAAAGTATTGGCGTCGAGGTCCAATGGCTTACGTGTAGTTAAATTAACCGTGCCACCAAGTGCGCCTTCTTCAATATTTGCCTCCGGCGTTTTATATACTTCGACACCCGAGACTTG
Organism: Pseudoalteromonas sp. 3D05; assembly: GCF_002723455.1. Classification (GTDB taxonomy): domain Bacteria; phylum Pseudomonadota; class Gammaproteobacteria; order Enterobacterales; family Alteromonadaceae; genus Pseudoalteromonas. Next base: position 91,358 of record NZ_PDUS01000014.1, read on the forward strand.
CTCAGCAGATAACAACTCCATGTTAAAAGTACGTGTTGCTGGGCCTAAGTCATACCATGAAGTACTAGCAACCGTTTGCCCATTTAGTAACACCCTTGATTGCTCTGGTGCTGTACCACGAATAGTTACACCGTTTACTTCACCGTATTGGCGGTCAACTGTTACCCCTGAGATCCGCTGCAGCGCATCACCAATATTTTTATCTGGAAACTTACCAATGTCTTCTGCGGTAATAGCATCGACAACGCCATCAGCAAAGCGTTTAGTATTCATAGATGCCTCAAGTGAGCGACGAATACCTCGTACTTCAATGGTTTCTATATCAGTGTCGACTTGACTTTGACCCGAGGCGAGTGCCATTGGACTTACATATAGTGCTGAGATACATATCGCCAATGTTGACAATTTGAGTGGTGCATTGTTGTTTATACTTTTCATTCCTAGTCCCCTATTTATTGTTTTAATAGCGCACTTAGATTACCGCGCAAATTACGCACTAAAAGGTACAATTCTCATCAATTATGATACTTTTCGATCGGATAATTTGCAGGGATGTTGAAAAATCACACTAAAAAGCTATAAACCAAAAGGCATAATGATAGGTTAATACTAAATGTGAATAGTTTAGTATCACTTCTAATAGTATAAGTTGTTCAAATAGAGGCTAAGTAATAACCCAAGGAAGTAAGTTATGCGGGCAATGTGTGAAAAAGTCATTCCAAACAACAACTCATCATGGCGATATTGTAAGTATACTTTAGATTACATCCCTTTTAATTGGCACTACCATCCTGAGTTTGAAATATGTTTAACTCTTAATAGCCAAGGCGTTTGCCATATCGGTGATTATATTGCGCCTTATGGTGACCTTGATTTAGTCATTTTAGGTCCTGATTTACCGCATACTTGGCAATCATCCCCCAACTCAGATAACAGTGTTCAAATTGTACATGTGGCACAAATACCAAAAAAGTGGCTTAGCCAACATGTTACTAACCACCCTGAATTAGCTGTTTTAGAAGCACTATTGATTGCCTCGCAAAGAGGAGTAAAATTCTCAAGGCAAACAGCGGTTATTGCCAAGCAATATTTTGAAAAAATAGAGGCCAGTGAACCTTTTGAACAATATTTAGGGTTACTTGCATTATTAAGAGAAATGAGCAAAGAACGCACAACAAGAATGTTATCGAGTTCAACATTTAGTGTGTCAACAATTACCCATCAAGCCCATGATAAATTTGATAAAGTAATAGATTATATTTACCAACATTATACTGACGCATTAAGCGCCGAGCAGTTGGCTATTATGGCGCATATGAGCACCAACCACTTTCATCGCTTTTTTAAAAAGCGAATGGAACGCACATTAACCGAGTTTATTAACCAATTAAGAATTGGCCATGCATGTAAAGAATTAATCAATACTAACCGGTCAATCACTGCAATTAGCGATCAATGTGGGTTTAAAAACATTTCAAACTTTAATCGGCGTTTTTTAATGCTAAAAGACGCAACACCGAGTGAGTACAGAAAACGACTAAGAAAAAAATCGTTAGTATGACCACCAGTGAACTTTATTTACCCTGTCAACTTTATCTCAGTATTCGTTCATCTTTTGAGGTTAGACCCGTAGCTGTTAAGCATGCAGAGTCTATTGCTTATAGTTATTCCACACATATATACAATTACAAAGCACAGGTATTAAGCAGACAGTTCACGAAAGTGTATTTTAAAGAGTTGTTCAATTATGATAATTCTACAGATCTCGATAAGGGGGTGAGTACAAGCCGTGAAGATTGTGCCCTGCCTCTTATTGACCTACGAATTTACCAGTCTGATGTAAAACTAAACCCTTAAAGGGTTTAGTTATATAAATCAGTATATTATAGAGCGATTAGCTATTTCCCGATCGCTTGTTTCGCGAAAAGATGTTTTATTGGTCCTAAGTTATCAACCATACTTAACCCGAGCCCTCGAACTAATTTTTTCAACGGGTGCGTCCCTTCAAACAGTTCTTTTAAACCTTGCATCATGGCAATGTGCTTTTGTGCATCAAGCTTACGGGTGCGCTCATAATCACGCAATGTGCGCTCATCGGCAAACCCATTAGACTCATTGCTTAACAACTCAATTAAATAAGCAGCATCTTTAAGGCCTAAGTTCATGCCTAGGCCTGCTAATGGGTGTATCGTATGGGCAGCATCACCAATCAATACCACTTTGCCTGTAACCCACTGCTGTGCGTAACGCATTTTAAGTGGAAATGCGACTCGCTGGCTTTGCACTTCACATAAACCGCATTGTCCATCGAGCGCAGCCATCACTGCTTTATTAAAGTCATTATCAGATAAAGTTAACAATGTGTCGCAATGTGCAGGGCTGGTTGACCATACAATAGAGTGAGTGTTGGCCTCTGGTAAAGGTAAAAAGGCCAATGGCCCAGTAGGTAAAAACACTTGGCGTGCGGTATTGTCATGTGGCTGTGCCGTTTTCACCGTGGCAACAAGCGCATTATGATCATAGTCTTTAAACGTGATTGGTAAATTAAACTGTTTACGAATAGCTGAATTTGCGCCATCAGCTGCCACTAAAAGCTTAGCGATTATGGGTTCACCTGATTCAAGAGTAACAAATACATCGTTATCACTTTGGTGAATTTGCTGGTACCGCGTATCAAATAATAATGTTGCTTGGCTTTGCTGTTCTAACTCATTAATTAAAGCATAACGGATAATGTCATTTTCAACGATATGGCCTAGTTGAGGTAAATCAAGCTCGTCGCTATTAAATGCGATTTTACCAAAGCTATCTTGGTCGCGAACATCCATGTGTGTATACGCTCGCGCGCGTTGAGCAACAATTTCTGGCCACACATTAAGGGATTCAAATAATGCCTGACTTGCAAGGCTAAGTGCACTTACGCGTAACCCAAAGTCTTCACCAGGAAGGGCCTGTTTAGCTGCTGCATCAACAACAACAACGCTAATATTCGCTTTAGCTAAACCCAGTGCCAGCGTCAATCCTACGCAACCACCACCCACTATGCACACTTGTGCTTGCTTCATAGTCGTTTACCTTGTGTTACTTGTCCCATTAACTGCTTTGCTAGTGGTGTTTTTAATGATGAACATAAATCCATGGTGAATAAGCCACAACTTCGGCCAAATGCAAGAATTCGAGATTTATTTGAAAATAACCTGACCAACCCGTCTGTAAGCGTCATGACGGTATTAATATCGTGGCTGCGTTGCTTGGCATACTCACTCACAAATGCGTAACTGCCCATTGCATGCTCGCTACTGGCAAGTTCACATAATAGCTGTACATCCCGCAGTCCTAAATTAAAGCCCTGCCCTGCTATTGGGTGAATGGCGTGTCCTGCATTGCCAATTAATACTGTACGATGGCTAAAAAGAGAATCTGCACGTCCATAAACTAGTGGGTAACTAGCACGCACGCCAACTTTAGTAAATTGCCCTGCGCGATAGCCAAAATCATTTTGCAGCGCACTAATAAATGCATCGTCATCAAGCACCATGTGTTGCTTTATTTGCTCAGGTTCCATACACCAGACTAACGAGTAACGGTTATTACTCATCGGCAGTAATGCCATAGGTCCGTGCTCAGTGAAGCGTTCAAACGCGTGATTGTGGTGACCACCAGCCACCTCAATGTTCGCAATGATCGCACCTTGTGAATATGCTTTAGTGTTAAAGTTTATATTGGCTAACTGACGTGTTGGTGACTGTGCACCGTCTGCAATGATCACAAGTTTTGCGTTTAGCTCAGCTCCGGACTCGAGTATTAACTGTGCTGAGTCTACTTGATAATTTAAGCTTGCAACGGTATCGGGACAAAACACTTTAACTGGGGTATTCATTAATTGACTATGTAAAGAGCGCCCAAATGGATTAACCTCAACCACATAACCTAAAGCATTTTGTGCAAATTCATTGCAATCAATATGCGTTTTTCCAAAATGGCCGCGATCTGACACACTAACTTGTTTAATTGCAGCTGCAAACGAAGCTTGTGGGTCAAATATATTGGCAGTTTGTAAAAATTGCACCGACTGCTGGGCAAGTGCAATACTGCGATCATCAAAACTAGGGTGATAGTCACCACTGGGTTGATTGGCTTCAATAACCGCGATGGTTAAATCGGGTGCATAACTTGCAAGGCTTAACGCACAACTTGCCCCTGCTAAGCCGCCACCGATAATTACAACATCAAACTGTTCTGCCACGCTTTACTCCTAGCACTTAGTTAGCCTTCGGGCTCATAAACGCTTCAATTTCACTGATAGTCTTAGGTACATTAACAGTTAAGTTTTCATAGCCATGCTCTGTAACTAACAGGTTATCTTCAATACGAATACCAATGCCTTTAAATTGCTCTGGTGCTTTAGCATCAAGGCTAATATAAAGCCCAGGTTCAATAGTCAGAACCATGCCTGGCTCAAATAAGCGCTCTTTCTCATCTTGCTTGTAATCACCCACATCGTGAACATCTAAACCAAGCCAATGACCAAGACCATGCATATAAAATGCCTTGCACGCTTGGCTTGCCAAAAGCTCTTGTAACTCACCTTGCAGAATACCTAAATCAATTAAGCCTTGAGTAAGTACGGTCATTGCGCATTTATTTGCTTTTGAAAGGCAACCACCCGGTTTAACCTCGGTAAATGCAGCTTTTTGGGCAGCTAATACGATATTATAAAGCTGGGCCTGAGGCTCACTGAATTGACCACTTACAGGGAACGTTCGTGTTATATCAGCGGCGTAGCCTTGTAGCTCACAACCCGAATCAATAAGCACTAAGTCACCATCGTTAATTACATCGCTGTTATCGGTGTAGTGTAAAATGTTGGCATTATCGCCACTACCAACAATAGTACCGTACGCTGGATGGCGCGCACCATTCATCGCGTAATGGTGATGTAGCTCAGCTTCAAGTTGATATTCAGTAACGCCTGGTTTAGCAAACTGCATAGCGCGAATATGACCGGCGGCACTAATTTCACATGCACTGCGCATAATATTGATTTCAGCGTGGGATTTAAACAAACGCATTTCATGGATCAAAGCACTGATATCTTTGATCGTTGTGGGTGCTTTAAATGAACGGTTACTTCGCAGTGTGCCTAATAATGACCATACTTTGTCATCGAAGCGAGGGTAAGTGCCTTGTGCATAAAATAAAATCTGCTGGCCGTTCACCAAATTCAATAATTGTTCAGTTAGCTCACTGAGTGCACATGTTTGGTCGAATAAATATTCTGCTTTCGCTTTTTCAAAGCCAATACGGCGGCCATGCCATATTTCTGCGAGCTTATCTTTGTTTAAACAAAACAGTGTACAGGGCGTTTCACTGCCAGGGTTAAGTACCAAAACAGCATCAGGTTCATTAAACCCTGTTAAATAGAAAAAGTCGCTATCTTGGCGAAAAGCATAGTCAGTATCTCGGCTTCGTGTGACCTCACTGGCGGCAGGAATAATCGCCACACTGTTTGGTTCCATCATCGCGAGTAAACTCTCGCGACGAGCTTTAAACTCAGCTTTATCAATACACACTGTTGGCATAGTTATCCCTGTTTTACTGTTTAGTGAAGTGTTTTTTTCGTGTCCGTCACTTGCTCTTTACCAAGTTCAGCAAAACATAACAATGCTGACACTCGCACGTACTCAATCACTTCGTGAAGTGCTTGAGCGTCCTCTTCTGTTTCATCAAACATAGTGTCTAGGCGAGTAATTTCACTAAAATCGCTAATAACCTCTTTAACATCAGCTGATAGCTTGCCATAGTCTTTTTGCTTTAAGCCAAAGCCCAACATAAAACCAGCAATCCACGACACTAAGCCATTTGCTTGATCAATCAGGGTTTCATCTTCACTTGGTAAAAAGAGGTCAAACTGAAACTCTTCATCGCTAAAACTATCGACGACTTGCTTATAAATAGTGGCAAAAAAGGTTTTTAGATCATTACTAAATGATTGACCATCATTGAACACGTCACTCAATAAGGCTAGGTATTCTTTTGCCTCTATGCTCAATCCACATGCAAGTAAACCACTGATCACGCCGTGGGCTTCAGCTGGGGCAACAAATATCTCGTTTTTTTCAAGTAATAATTGGGCTTGTTGGTAATCAGGTAGTTCGCTCATGATGGACTCTTCACTGTGTTAGTTAAGCTAATGCTACCACTCGATAAATAGCAACTCCAATAAAATGTATGATTAGGATCAAGCTACTTGTTTAACGCTAAGCTTAGTGGTCAAAATGCGAACCTAAAAGTAAATACTTGGTTACCAGTGATGGAAAACCGTGCAAACAGTAGATTTATTTTGATTTTGGGTTTAAGGATTGGATTATGTCTTATATACTGAAGTTGTTCCCTGAGGTGCTGGAGCTTGGTTAAGTCCCTGAGCCGATAAATTTTATGTTAGGGTTTCTGTTCGTCTACTATTGTGCAAGCTCGGCATGTACCGAGAAGCCTACGGTAAACCGCAGATTCCCGCCCTGAGACCTTATGGTTTCAGGACTAATACCGAGTACCGCATTCTTGGGGAACACTTTCTATTACTTCGTTATAAAAAACACACTACCTACAACAAATTCAAAACAACAAAACCTCGCAACTTTTATAGTAATGTAGGTAAACACTCCGTCAATACTTAATTTCTATAACAAAAATGAGCAATACTGAGGCAGCTATACTTACTAAATACAATTTAAGTAGCAAAAACAACATGTTACAATATAACAAAACACTAAAGATGAATTTTTTTCACGTTTACATACAGTCCCTTTAACAACAATAAACTGTCTCAAAAGACCTTACATTACGAAGCTCTGCTCTATTTTAATTGCACTAATAAAAATAAAACAAAACATATCAATATCTGCCCACTTTTATACATTGCGTAAGTTAAAACCATTTGTATAATCACCGGCCAGGAAGCACCACACCATTAAAAAGGAACTATTATGAATGCTTATCTAAAGAAAACGATCGCCACTTTATCACTTGCTGCATCACTCGCTCTAACAGGCTGTGTATCTACAGAACTTAAGACAAATGATAAGTACGAACTACCTGTTGAATTTTCTACTTCTAACCCTGCAATGATTTTCCCTGTGTCATTACATGGCGTACCAGGAAATAAAACGGAAGTAGGCTTAGCAATTACTGCTGGCGTAGCTGGCAAATATGGCGCTTCGGTAATATCTGCACAACAACTTTATAGTACTGTTGGTAACCTATCTTGGACCTTAGGTGAAAGCATTCGCCGTGGTGCCAATAAAGGTGATTATAAAATCAATACCTATGGTCAGAAAATTGCGACTGATTTACAGTATTCTATGGATAAATTAACCAAAGCATTGAAAAGCTCTGGCGCAATTAATGACAAGAACTTCTCTTTTGAAAATGTGATTGTTTTACACGTAGACAGCAGCGGCGGTATTCCAGTACCTGGCGTAAGACGTGTTACTGCTTTTGGTGGCATTATCAATGTTAAAAACTTAGAAGTTGTTTCTTATATTGAAAAAGACCTTGTATTAGCAAATGATCATGATTCTATTTTGGCGCAAATGCCACTTGAAATGAATGCAATCGTTGAAGAGCTAACTGGTAAAAATTAATGCTCAAAGCCTTGTGAGTCAAAAACTCACAAGGCAAACTTTATATTAACTTGCCGTATAGATTTGCATTATAAAAAGTTCCCTCTTTATAAATCGCTTTTTCTAGTAAAGCCTCATGCTTAAAACCTGATTTAAGTAATACTTTATCTGAGCCTGTATTTCCATCAAAAACAATTGCATGCAACCGAGCAATATCAGTTGTTGATTCAACTTGTTCTATCAATAACGCTAGGGCTTCAGTGACTATTCCTTGTCCCCAATACTCTTTTGCTAGCCAATAACCAACCTCTGCTGATTTACAATATTCAAGCTCACCTTTGATTGCGCTGACGCAACCAATAAATATGCCGCCTTTCTCAATTGCAAAAATTTCGCCTGCCTTACTGCCAATTTCAACCCACCAGCGGGCATCATCCATTGTATATGGCGACGGTATTTTTGGGGATAAAAATCGCTTTACATCGGGGTTATTTAAGTGGTCGACGAGTAATGTTTTATCTTCTGGTTTAAAATCTCTTAAACGTAGCATGGTATTCTTTTTTCGGTAAAAGCTTAAAGCTGGTTTTTGTTACAATACGTCGCTTTTTCAAAGTCATTTATATTCATAGCGATATTTTTAATATCAGGAAACATCTCATTTAACTTAGTGACAACCGCTTTAGATAGTGCCGCTTTTTGTTCTGTAATGCGCCCTTGCATTATGTGCGTGAATACATGAATAAATGGCTCTTGCTTATTTCCGACTAAATAGCTATCAAAGGGATTAACTCTTACCTTTATATCACTTTCAATAAATAAGTCGGTGCTATGAGCAACCTTGTGTATTGCTTTATTAATCGTCATTTCATCATGGTCGTCTAAAATAGAACTGGCACAATCAATCACAAAATGTGGCATTACAAACTCCTTTTTAGTTGTTAAAAATATAACTACTGATGGTATTTGCGTATCATCACTATTTTTCCATCTTCGACTTCAATAACATCCATAATAGTCCGGTTATATTCTATAGGCTGCTGGTTTTGCGGGTGAATACCTTTAGCATGATGACTATAGCGAATTGCAAAACCTGAGTTATTAAAAATAAATGTGTCGAGCAATTTTGCTTCATACTCGGTGTGAGCAGCTAGATAAAATGTCATGCCTTTGCGCATACTTTCTTTACCGTCAGGTGCTCGTGTATCATCACGCTGAAATGGAATATGTTGATTGCCTACATCATCACTTAATAACGCCAAAAAAGCTTCTAGCTCTTTATGTGTTGCGTTTGGTGCTTGAGTGGCTACCATTGTTGAAAAGTATTGTTGAGCAAGTGTCTCTAGCTCTTTGTTCGCAGCCGTAACACTGAGCGACGCACATATTAAAACCACAGAAAATATAATTTTTATCTTTTTCATCATGCATTCCATTGATTAAATTACAGACATTATATAAACAATAAACAAATGAAATGTATAGCGTTATATTTTAATGATTCATTTAAAAAAGCAGATCAGTAAGGTAAAAACTACCACAAATATAGAGAAAATTAATGAAGGCTCTTACAGGCATTGAAAATTGAGAAAACGATAAGTTTAGTTTGAGGCTCAGCAGCACACACACCCCCATTAAACTAAACCAAGGGGTAAAAAAGCATAATAGCTTCCATTTTATTAGCATGACGGCTAAGTCGTGCAACGCCCCACTGATTGCAAATGTTACTATCACAGCACACCATTGAGGCAAAAATGATGATACCGGCTTCATCACATAGCGTGACAAGTAGTAACTCCAAATGGGATTCCAATAGCGCCAAAATAAATAAAATGAAGACGCCCCTAAAGAGCGTTTAAGCATGTTGCTCATTGAGCCCTTCGCGCCTAAAGGCACACCAGTACGCTTTTTTACATATTGAGCAAGGGTAATATGATTAGACACATTGGCTCCTAGGCTGATTAAATAGCCAATTAACTATTGAATAAAATAACCGATAACTAACCATTTTTGATCCGACTTTTTTAAAGTAACCGTTTCTGTCGACTCAGATCTATTAGCAAAATCAGTATTAAATTGCAGTAATACATACTCACCTTTAGGTAGCTGTGGCAATGAATCAAACGTTTTACGGTTTAGTTGCTGACGGGATTTAACATCACCTAGCGGGTTACGAACCTCCCCTAGTTTTGATACCCAAAGGTCTTGGCTTACATTTTCTTTAAAAAATGTACCACTATGCTGCCAACTCAACGAGTAGTCACCACTATCTACTAAAGCTAACCACTGTGTAGCGGCTGTTTGCTCTTCATTGGCTTGCAGATTAAATGTAGCAAAAACCATAAAGACCAATAAAACACATTGCTTTTTCATCAAAACTCCTTGTTAAAAATTGTCGTTTCAGCCTACTAAAGAGCGCTTAATTTTTAAAGTATTGTTTATCAAACAGTGTCAATTTCATTCTGCTCACATCTTACTTTTCACTTTGTTGGTGGCAACACTATTAGCTGGGTCATCGGGCCAAAAATGTTTGGGGTAACGGCCTTTCATTTCTTTTTGTACTTCGCGATAACTGGTTGCCCAAAAGTGAGCTAAATCTTGAGTTAGTTGCAATGAACGTTTACCTGGCGATAATAACTCCATCAGTAATGGCAATTTACCTTGGGCAAGTAGAGGAGAGCTTGTCATACCGTACACTTCTTGCATACGCACGCTAAGCTTTGCAGGGCCATCAAGTTGATAGCTTATTTTAATATTTGAACCGCTTGGCACAGCTAAGCGCAGTGGTAATAATGCTTTCAATGCCGTTTGTTGTTGCCAATCAAAACCGTTTTGCAGTGCTTCAAAATAGTTAAACTTTTTAAGTTGATCCAGGGTTTTTATATCTTGCAGGTATACGCCGAGCCAAGTATCAGCTTGCTCAATAAGCGATTGCTCTGTAATTGGTGGAAACTGCTCAGGTAAAAGTTTATAAGCTAAACTCATGCGAATAAGTAATTGCTGGGCATCGGGTTGCTCGTTAAAAATTGCAAAACCGTGCTTTCTAAATAAGCTAAGCCATGCTTTGGCACGCTCATTTTTATCAAGCTTTTGTTTACTGGGTTGACTGCTAAGAGTTATAGCACCGAGCTTAACTTCATCTTGATGAATAAAGCGCGCTGCTTTTTCGTCAAACTCACAGCGAGTTTGCTCAGTGAATAAGTGCGGCAAATACTCCTCAAGCTCAAATGGGCTTAACGCTGTTGCTGCAAATATCCGCCCACCTTTATGGCCGCCCATAGTTGCTATTGCTAGATATTCGTCGTTGTGCCAATAGTCGCTATTAAGTTCAGCGCCAGCGCCATTAGCAAGTAAGTATCCATTACCGCGCTTTTTGGCTATGCGATCTGGGTAAGCAAGTGCGACTAGTACGCTAAGGTATTCACTCTTTAGTTCGCTTTTTTTATCGTTTACTTTTAAACGGCTATGCCAATACTTAAGCTGCTGTTTAAATACTGGATGAGGCCGTTGTTGCATACTGTGCAGGGCAACATTAAGCTCAGCAGCGCAATTAATGCGGCTTTCTAATAAGGCGACCAAATAAATAGCTAACTGATATATGCCTTCGCATTGTTGATCTAACTGCTGCGCTTTTAATAACATGTGTGCCAAGCGAATATCAGCACCAAATGTTAGCATTTTACTGCCAAGCTCAGTCAGCTTACCCTTATCATCTAACGCTTCTAACATCTGTAGTAAGCTCAACCCTTGTTTAGCTTGCTGCTCAGTTGGTTTATCCAGCAATGTTAGCTCATTAATATCAGCGCCCCACAGCTTGGCTTCGAGCATAAGCTGGCTAATATCTGAGGTGAGAATCTCTGGGCTATCATGGCTATTGCGCCGTTCAAATGTTTGCTTTGAGCCCAATCTGTAAACCACGCCAGGCTCTATACGTCCAGCACGTCCTGCACGTTGCACTGCTGATGAACGCGAAATACTTTGCGTAGTAAGCTCTGTTACCCCGGTTTTTAAATTAAAACTGGCAGCGCGGCGTTTACCGCTATCAACAACAATGCGGATGCCTTCAATGGTCAAACTGGTTTCAGCGACATTCGTTGTCAGTACTATTTTTCGTTTGCCCTGAACGACTGGTGCAATAGCAGCTTGTTGCTGGCTTTTATCTTGCTCACCAAACAGGGTAAATACCTCACAATCAGCAGGTAAATCATTAAGCGCTTGTTGAACACGCACTATTTCGCGTTGCCCTGGTAAAAACACTAATACACTGCCCCCTTGCTCGCTCAGTGCTTGCTTAATTATGGCGGGTATTTCTTCAAGCCAGCGGCTTTCATCTTTTAGCGGAATATACACTTCGTCAATTGGGAAGCTTCGCCCTTGCGATTGAACTACAGGGCAGTCAAAAAAAGCCACATATCGCTCAGTATCAAGTGTTGCCGACATAAGCAAAATAGTTAAATCTTCGCGCAACGCAGCTTGGCTCTCAAGTGCAAAAGCCAAGGACGTATCAGCTGCAATGGAGCGTTCATGGAATTCATCAAATATCAGTAAATCAACATCACTTAGCTCAGGGTCATTTTGCAGCATGCGCGTGAGCATGCCCTCGGTCACAATCTCAAGGCGGGTATGAGCGCTTACTTTGCTTTCACCGCGCACCCGCAAGCCTACACTTTGGCCGACAGGCTCACCTTGGCAACTAGCCAAATAATTTGCAATATTACGCGCAGCTAAACGTCGTGGCTCCAGCATAACAATGCGTTTAAAGTGCCCGTCACGCATTAAGTTTAGCGGCAACCAAGTTGACTTACCTGCACCAGGGGGGGCTTGCAGTAAGGTCATCGGGTTTGTTTTTAATGTATTGACAAGTTGTTGATAGATATCCTGAACGGGCAGCACGCTTTACTCACCTAAGTTGGCTTTTTAGCTAGTGTATCAAACTAAATAAAACCCGTGCTGCAAAAATTATTTGCTCTATCAAATCAGTTTACTGTTTAACCGTAGGCTAAACAGTAAACTGATCCATTAAGCTCTTCAACGCTTCTGCATCTTTTGATAAGCTGTTGCTAGAAGAATTAGTATTTTCAACAAGCTCGCCATTCATCTGAATGATCCTATCCATCTCTTTTACCGCGCTATTAATTTGCGCAATACCTGATGATTGCTCGCTGCTAGCACTGGCAATATCTTGCATAAGTGATGCTAAATTTTTAATGCTTGAAACTATATCACTTAACGTCTTTCCTGACTTTGCAGCTAACTCCATTCCGTGTTGCACTTTTTCTGAACTATCATTTAATAGCCCAGCAATACTTTTTGATGCATTACCACTGCGCTGTGCCAAGTTTCTGACCTCTGCTGCAACAACGGCAAAACCACGGCCTTTTTCACCCGCTCGGGCAGCTTCAACAGCTGCATTCAATGCTAACAAATTTGTTTGAAAAGCAATTTCGTTTATTACTTCTATAATATTTGAAATTTCAGTAGAGCTATTACTTATTTCCTTCATTGCTTTAACTGTATTATTAACTAACTCCCCTCCTTCTTGCGCCTGCTGATCTGTCACTATTGCAAGCTCATTTGCCTTATGCGCATTGGTAGAGTTTACTTTTACGGTTTCTGTCATTTCCCCCATCGATGCTGTTGTTTCTTCAATTGATGCGGCCTGTGACTCTGTGCGTGTATTTAAATCATTCATCCCTGCGCGAATATTATGAGAGGAGCCTGTAATTGTTAGGGTTGTTGACGTAATTTCAGACACCATGTTTGAAAGGTTACTTACACTTGTATTTACAGAACGTTTTAACTCGTTAAATTGGCCTTCGTAATTACCTTGAATTTGTTGACTCAAGTTGCCCTCTGAGAGTGAGTGCATTACAGTAATGCATTCACCCAAGGGAGCTGATATGGCATCAAGTGTGCTGTTTATCCCTTTAACAATCGATAAAAATTCACCATTATGATTTTGTTCATTTGCTCTGGCCTGTATATCCCCTTGGCTTGCAGCACTGGCTAAACGAGCACTGTCTTGCACCATATTCTGAATAGCTAAAATACTGGTTTCTAAACTTGTTTTAATTTGTAAAAAATCACCTTGATACTTATCACTCAAAGCTTGAGGTAACTTTCCGACGGCAATATCGTCTAAATAATGGGATGTGAGCTGTACCGGCTCAATGATCGAATCTAATGTTGAGTTTATGCCTTGGATTATCTTTTTAAAGTCACCTTGATGTTTTTCTTCATCAGCCCGCTTTGACAATAACCCTTGTGAGGCAGCATCCACTAAATAATTAGTGTCATTTATTAATTCTTTAATCGCGTTAGTTGATGTTTCAAGGCTTTGCTTAATTTCTAAAAAATCACCTTGGTAACTTCCATCAATCGATGTTGGTATATTACCTTTTGCTATATGATTTAAGTAATCACGGGTTTGATCTATTGGACTAACTATAGCATCGAGCATTCTATTGATGCCTGAAGATAAAACCAGCATAAATCCACTGTAGCCTTGAGTGCTTAATCTCGACGCTAACTTACCCGCTACAGCGGCTTGGATGATTGTCTCTATTTGTGACTCAGCTTGACGCTGCTGTGTTAAATCTGTCAGTTCATATACCACTCCATTTGACTGTCCAGCGTCATCAAGTACAGGGTTGGCAATTATATTTAATATGACATGTTCAAATTCGGCTTCACAGTTAACTTGTTGTGACTCACCTTTTTGTATAGTTGGCAATTGCTCATGGCCTGCAAATAATTGCTTTATTTCTAGCGACATTAACTCTCGCGTATGACCAATAGCTCCCTGATACTGGGAAAATAATGCCTGACATTGTTGGTTAGCGTAAATAATAACGCCATCTTGGTTTGCAAGCATAACGGGAGACGTTGCATTATCAAGCGCTTGCTTTATCCTGCCGTTTTCTTGTGCTTGTGTTCGTTGATACTCCATTTTTTGGGTCAGGTCATCTTGCATTTTATTTAAGTTGTCTTGCATTGCATCTAAATTTAACAGCAACTTACCTATTTCATCCTTGCTATGTACTCTGATCTCATTTGCAAGATTTCCTTTTGCTATTTGGTCAGCAATTTTAGAGGCTGCTAAAACAGGTTTAATGATCAGCTTTTGCACATAAAAAGTGAGCAACAATATTACAATAAAGGCTAAGACCACCAGCACAACCGTACTTTGTGTTATAAATGTTTCTTTTTTTGCGATCAGGCTGTTAGTTTTGGTGTTAACCAAGTTATCAATACTGCTATTGAGATCTGCCAACAAAGACACCGCAGCTCTATCAATGCCTTTTACTGCTCTATCTCCAGCTTGCGTATTATAGTTAGCGGCTTTAAAAGCTATTAACCCCTCACGGTAAAGCTGCCCTAGTTTTTCATGTTCAACCTTAAACTCTTTTACCTGTTTAAGCATGCTAGGGGGTAAATAAGATGATTTAATAAGCTCGTTGGTAATTTTTACGACTGCTTGTTCTTTTTCTTTAAAACTCGCCAAGTACTTCTCATACTGTTGAGGGTTTTCCCCACGAATAAGAATATTTTTCCACTCTTGTACTTGGGATTTAAACTGATTTAAAACAAGGCTCACTTGCTGGCGAGAATGTAACTCTTGATTTATGAGGCTATCTAAATCTTTTGCAACACCTTGAACAACGTAAAGAGCAAACAATGCACCTACTAAAATAAAGAAAAATGCACTTACAATAGTTAACATTAGCTTTGCTTTAATACTTTTCATCCACCCCAGTCCTTTGTTATTACACTTTTATGACGCTCTATAAAATGTAGTAATAAATTTAGCTTTAACAACTATTTATTTTATAAAAGCTTATTTCGGTAAAGTTATGTGTCTGAAATAATTACAGAGCACCTTGTAAGAACGATGTAATTTTAAATCTAACAAAATGAATTTTTTGAGCGGAACTTGTAAGACTCTGATTTTTATACAACTTAAAATCTGGTGTGGAGCTTGCTTATTTACTAATGAAAGTAAATTCATTAACCAATATAAGGAGCTAATTATGAACAGTGATCGTATCGAAGGTAATTGGAAAGAACTTAAGGGTAAAGCGCAACAAAAGTGGGGCGACCTTACCAACGACGATTTAGACAAAATCGAAGGTAGCCGTACAGAGCTGGTTGGTAAAATCCAACAGAAATACGGTAAATCTAAAGAAGAAGCTGAGCGCGAAGTTAACGACTTTGAAAAAAGCCATTAATTCATAAATGCTTAGCAGCAAAAAACCGCCGTTTGGCGGTTTTTTATTATCCACTAAATAATGGTTATTCAACCTAAAATCATTTAGATAACGCTAATTTCACTGCCTCTTGCGCATGTATTTTAGCAGTATCATATAGAGGCACATTCGTGTGTTGCGGCTTTACCAACAACGCTATTTCTGTACACCCTAAAATGACAGCCTGAGCACCTTGATCAAAAAGACGCTGTATAACGTGTAGGTATTGCGTTCTCGAACCATCGTTTATCTTACCTAAGCAAAGCTCCGAATAAATAACATCATGAATAACTTTTTGCTCTGCTAACTCTGGAGTAATTACTTCAATATTATGTTTATCGACTAAACGCTTTTTATAGAAGTCTTGCTCCATGGTAAATTGCGTCCCCAACAACCCTACTCGCGAAATGTTATCGCGTTTTAGTTGCTCAGCCGTGGCATCGGCAATGTGCAAAATTGGAATGCTAATATTACTGGCAATCTCATCGGCCACTTTGTGCATTGTGTTGGTACAAATTAGCAAAAAATCGGCACCACCAGCCTCTACTGACTTTGCAGCTTGGGTAAGTATATTCGCAGTCTCGGCCAAATTCCCTTGATGCTGTAATTTTTCAATTTCAGCAAAATCAACGCTAACCATACAAATTTTTGCACTGTGCAGCCCACCCAACGAATTTTTAACGCCTTCATTTAAGGCCTTATAATAGCTGGTTGTTGACTCCCAGCTCATGCCTCCGAGCATGCCGATTGTTTTCATCGCTAGTTACCACTTTTAATTACAGTTTGCGCTTAACAGCAAATTAAAAAATAGCTGCTCTTCACTAGATACTTAATTAGCCTTATTAACTGCACTGATCACAGCGTCAGACAATAACAACTTCTCGTCTTTGTATACTTCAAGCCAACCGGGTGGTGAGGTATCACAACCAATTACCGTGACTTGCAATACGTAGCTATAGCGGCCGTTTTTAAATGTGTAGCTATGATTACCGCCACTGCCTTCAAATTCAAGCTCACCTTTTAGTAAGACTATATCTGGCTTATCACTGGTTTTTTTACCTTTACTCCATGACGCATAACGGTAGTTTCCATCACCTAAATTATCAACACGAACACGATATTTAGCCGTTTGCCAATCTAATATTGGCTTTGTAAAAGTACTAACACTTGGGTGCAGCGCTTGTTTATCGGCTGTTATTAAATTCTCTGCTAGCGACTGCTCTTTCGCTGTTTGATGATTTATCCCGATAATTTTACCGTCGGTATCAACCCAAACGATACCACTATTTAGCATAATGCCTCGCCAGCCCACTTTATCCCAATCAGTATCGATATTTGACTTGGCAACCTGTTTAATGAGCGTCTCATCAAACACTTCATCAAAACGCTCTATCAACTCAGCTTCATTTTTAATAGCAGGCAGTGGGTATCGTCTTTTTAGCGGGTAACGTATAAGCGCTGCAATAGCCGCTCTATTATCAGCTTTAAACGCTGTAATAATAGGGGAAATATTTTGATGATATTGCTGCTCAAGCGCAAAACTATTCGCATTGAATAAAAAGGCCAAGCTCAAGATAATATAATGAGGGAGCTTCATGTGTGGTCCTTTAATTAAAGTCATTAAGTTGAATACCAATAAAGAACAAAAAATGTTAGCTGAAAGTTTAAAAGCTAAGTAACTATTCACCGCCACCGCAACCTCCATCGCCACAACTTCCGTCACCTCCAAAAAAACCACCCTCACTCCAAGTTTTTGAGCGTTTAGAGTAATCTAGGAGTGAATCGAAATTAAAATGAAGCCAACCACCAAAGCACTTTTTAGAAACAATAGCGCGTAAGTCATCATAAGTTGATTCAAACTCTAGATCTTCAAATTCAGATTGCAGGCAAAACATAGCAAAGGCATACTCTATATTATGATTCGTCTTTAACGCGCCTGCAAAAACACTTTTTACCTCTTCAATAGAATAATAACTTTTCTTTTCAAAGGCTTTGACTAAAGCAGGTGGTAGAACCCTTGCAATTTTTTTTACTGAGTTTTTCTGGAAAATATCAAGCATCTAATTTAACTCCTTTTACATGCAAAACTTTCATATTTAAGGCGTGAAGATTTACTTTTTATAACTTTTATAATTAAACCCGATCAAATCCATTAGGATAACTAATCTGTGGTAAACACTTTTAAGCAATATCCTTTGTTTCTATTAAACCGAATTTATCACATTGAAACAACTACCTTACCCTACCCCCCTTAATTTAACTCAACAATAAAATAGCCTTACCCATAAAAAACGAGCCTAATTTGGCTCGTTTTTTACTTACAACTTATCACTTAAAGCCTACAGCTTCACTTACTCCGGTTCATACCCCAAGTTAGGTGATAGCCAACGTTCGGCTTCTTCAAGCGTCATATTGGTTCGTTTGGCGTAGTCTTCAACCTGATCTTTTTGTACTGCCGCTACCGCGTAGTATTTAGCCTCTGGATGAGAGAAGTACCAACCTGATACTGCGGCACCTGGCCACATGGCGTATGAGCTGGTGAGCTGCATGCCAATGCGCTTTTCGGTATCGAGTAACTGCCAGATTTTCTTTTTCTCTGTGTGCTCAGGGCACGCTGGGTAACCAGGTGCAGGGCGAATACCTTGGTAGTTTTCACGAATAAGCTCATCGTTTGATAAGTTTTCATCCGGTGCAAAACCCCAATACTCTTTACGTACCTGTTCGTGCAAATATTCTGCAAACGCTTCAGCGAGTCTATCGGCTACCGCTTTGACCATAATTTTATTATAGTCATCTTGTTTAGCATCAAATGCTTCAGCAAGGTCGTCCTCTTCAAGTCCACCAGTAACCGCAAACGCACCAAAGTAGTCAGGTGTGCCTTTTGGCGCGATGTAATCCGCTAAGCAATAATTCGCAAAGTCAGTTTTTTCGGTTTGTTGACGTAAATGGCACGACGTGGTTAATAGTTCAGAACGAGTTTCGTCGGTGTATATTTCAATATCGTCACCCACACGGTTTGCTGGGAATAAACCAATTACACCAAGCGGCTGCAAAGTGCCTGATTGCTCAAGCTCGTCGAGCATCTCGTTGGCGTCTTTAAATAAGCTTTGCGCTTGCTCACCGACGACTTCATCAGTCATTATCCGTGGGTATTTCCCCGCGATTGACCACGTCATAAAGTATGGCGTCCAGTCGATGTATTTGCGTAATGTCGCGATTGATACATCTTTAAACTCAGTCACACCGAGTTTTTTCGGCACCGGTGGCGTGTAGGTATCCCAATCAAGTTGGGCTGCGTTATCACGAGCGCGTTGTATAGTCACCGGTTTTGAGCGCGGCTTTTTGCGCGCTTGTTGCTCGCGTACTTTTACATATTCAGCTTTGGTTTTTTCTAAAAAAGCAGGTTTTAACTCTTTTGATAATAAGTTTGAAACCACACCCACGGCGCGGCTGGCGTTATTTACGTACACTACGCCTTTGTCGTATTGTGGCTCAATTTTAACCGCTGTATGGGCTTTTGATGTGGTTGCGCCACCAATCAATAACGGCAGTTCAAAACCGCGGCGTGTCATTTCTTTAGCAACATGTACCATTTCATCAAGTGACGGCGTAATTAGGCCTGATAGACCAATAATATCGGCTTTTTCATCAATGGCTGTTTGCAGTATTTTCTCAGCCGGTACCATTACACCTAAATCAATTACTTCATAGTTATTACATTGCAGCACCACACCAACAATGTTTTTACCAATATCGTGTACGTCACCTTTAACAGTGGCCATTACGACTTTACCGTTAGTGGCGCCTTCTTCTTTTTCAGCTTCAATGAATGGGTCAAGGTAGGCCACGGCACGCTTCATTACACGGGCTGATTTAACCACTTGGGGTAAAAACATTTTACCTGCGCCAAATAAGTCACCTACCACGTTCATGCCATCCATTAATGGCCCTTCAATGACGTGAATGGGTTTATCAGCACCCGCGCGACATTCTTCGGTATCTTCGTCTATGTATTCTGTAATACCTTTCACAAGCGCATGTTCAAGGCGTTTTTCAACAGGCCACGTACGCCACTCTAAATCTTCAACACGCTCAGCTTGCGCCATACCTGAAAACTTAGGTGCAAGCTCTACTAAGCGCTCACCCGCACCTGAGTCGGTATTTAAGATAACGTCTTCAACGGCTTTACGTAGCTCTTCTGGAATATCGTCATAAACAGCTAATTGCCCTGCGTTTACAATACCCATATCCATGCCTGCTTTTATGGCATGGTACAAAAACACCGAGTGAATTGCTTCACGCACTGGGTTGTTACCACGGAACGAGAACGATACGTTTGATACCCCACCCGACACTTTACAATGGGGTAAGTTTTGCTTGATGCGACGCGTACCTTCAATAAACTCGACCGCGTAGTTATCATGCTCTTCAATACCCGTTGCAACGGCAAAAATATTTGGGTCAAAAATAATGTCTTCTGGCGGAAAGCCTATTTCGTCGACCAAAATTCGGTAGCTGCGCTCGCAAATTTCATACTTGCGATCTGCGGTGTCGGCCTGGCCATCGGTATCAAATGCCATTACCACGGCAGCAGCACCAAAGCGCTTAATAATTTTAGCTTGGCGAATAAATGGCTCTTCGCCTTCTTTTAGTGAGATTGAGTTAACAATCGCCTTGCCTTGAATACACTTTAAGCCCGCTTCGATCACTTCCCACTTAGAGGAATCAACCATAATAGGTACTTTCGAAATATCAGGCTCTGAGGCAATTAAGTTTAAAAACTTTACCATTGCGGCTTTTGAGTCCAACATGGCTTCGTCCATGTTGATATCAATTACTTGCGCGCCATTTTCAACTTGTTCACGGGCAACATTAAGGGCGGTTTCATAATCTTCTTCCATGATCAAACGCTTGAACATGGCTGAGCCGGTTACATTGGTACGCTCACCGACGTTAGTAAATACTGCTATTTGTTGTGTCATGTCGGTTTCCTAATTTAAATTACACGCTTCAAGGCCAGATAAGCGCATGCGCACTTCAAGCTCAGGTAATTGGCGAGGCTTAACCGCTTCAAGACCTTTAGCAAACGCTTTAATATGAGCAGGCGTTGTGCCGCAGCAACCGCCAACAATATTTATAAAGCCTGACTTACCCCAATCAATGATTTCTTCTGCCATTTCAGGTGCTTCTAAGTCGTATTCACCAAACTCATTAGGTAAGCCTGCGTTAGGGTGAACAGAGACAAAAGTTTCGCAAACCCGTGATAATTCTTCCACATATTGGCGCAATAAATCTGGGCCAAGAGCACAATTTAAACCAATTGAAATAGGCTTAATATGGCGGATTGAGTTATAAAACGCTTCGGTGGTTTGCCCTGAAAGTGTACGGCCTGATGCATCAGTTATCGTGCCTGAGATCATTACTGGTAACTTGCGCCCTGCCTGCTCAAACGCTTCTTCTACCGCGAACGACGCCGCTTTAGCGTTTAAGGTATCAAAAATAGTCTCAATTAAAATTAAATCAGCGCCGCCTTCCATTAACGCAAGGGTCGATTCAACATACGCGGTGACTAATTTATCAAACGTCACGTTGCGATAACCCGGGTCATTTACATCAGGCGAAATTGAACAAGTTTTAGACGTTGGCCCTAGCACTCCTGCCACATAACGTGGTTTTTCAGGGTTTTTAGCGGTGAACTCATCACAAATGCTGCGTGCTAACTTGGCAGACTCTAAGTTTACTTCACGGCTAATGCTTGCCATGTCGTAATCTTCCATAGAGATAGTGGTCGAGTTAAAGGTGTTAGTTTCGACAATATCGGCACCGGCATTTAAAAAGCCACGGTGAATATCAGCAATTATTTTAGGCTGAGTCAGGCTTAACAAGTCATTATTGCCTTTGATTAATACATGCCAGTCTTTAAAACGTTCACCACGGTAATCTTGCTCTTCTAATTTATGCTCTTGGATCATGGTGCCCATAGCGCCGTCGAGGATTAAAATTCGCTGTTTTAGCGCCTCGGTTAGTTCTGCATGTTTATTCACTGTATTACTCGGCATAGTTGTTAGTCCTTACTGCTTGGCTAACGAGATTAATATCATAGGGTGTGGTTTGATACACATAATAATTTAACCAATTCGAAAAAAGCAAAAAGGCATGGCTTTGCCACGTTTTCGACGGCTCGTTATCTGGATTGTTATCTGGAAAGTAGTTCTCAGGAATTACCGCGTCAGGCCCTTTTGCAAGGTCGCGTTGGTATTCACCTTTTAATGTGTCGGCATCGTATTCTGGGTGGCCGGTTATGTATACTTGGCTGCCTGACTTATTCTTAAGTAAGTAAGCACCGACTCGCTCCGAACCCGCCAGCACAACTAAATCATCACAAGCATTTATCTTTTCAATATCAATATGGCCAAAACGAGAATGTGGCACTACAAAAGTATCATCAAAACCACGAGTAAGCGCGGCGTGTTCAAAGTAACAATGGTGAGTAAATACACCGCTGAGTTTATTCGGTTTTAACTCGCGTTTTAACCCGTAGTGATGAAATAACCCTGCATGCGCCGCCCAACACGAAAACAAAGTTGATGTAACATGTTGCTCAGCCCAATCGAGAATCACTTTAAGTTCATCCCAATAGGCAACGTCGTCGTATTCTAAATGTGCCAGCGGTGCGCCGGTTACCAACATAGCATCGTAGTTGTTGTCCTTTACTTCAGAAAAGTAGCGGTAAAAGGTGTCTAAATGTTGCTCAGAGTTACTACTACTTCGGTGAGTGTCTAAACGTAAAAGCTCAACATTCACTTGCAAAGGGGAATTTGCCAGTAAGCGAATAAACTGAACTTCAGTTTCTACTTTATTCGGCATTAAGTTTAAGATAGCCAGTCGCATCGGGCGAATTTCTTGCGTTTTCGCACGGGTTTTTGGCATTACAAAGACGTTTTCTTGACGTAGCTTTGCAATGGCAGGCAATTCATCCTTTACTGTAATAGGCATTCATTCACTCCACGCATCATTTTAACCAATGGCTAATTATGAACGGTTAGCAGTAAATTTCAACCTCTAGATGTATAGATGTCTAAATGAATTTTATTTAAGTCGGTTTTACCCTGAGTAATAGGTCACGTTAAACTACTATTAAGGTATACCGTGACCTTCATGAACAAAGTTACACTTCTAGCGGCTTATTGGCTTTTACCCACTAAAATTAAGTTTTGCTGGGGCGGTATTAAGTAGTCAGCACCGTTTGCAGTGATGACTGCCATTTCCTCAACGGAGATGGTTTTAAAAGTATCGCTACTTAAACGCCAGCTGAAAAAACCATCAAAGGCAAACACCATTCCCTCTTTAAGCTTACGCTGAGATGCAGGCCTTACTTGTGCACTTCGAGATCCCCCCAAGTTAGGGCCCGTGTCATGTGCAACATATCCTACAGGATGACCTGTACTCCAAGGCACTGGTTCTGAATTGTATTTATTCATTAATACGGTTTGCGCATCATCGACCTCAATTCCCTTTACACCTGGTTTCATTGCGTTAAAAGCAGCAAAACCACTGTCTCGTGCGTTCACCCAGTATTGTTGAATATTGGCGGGCGCAGCCGTTTCGCTTTCCCTAAGTACGTATGCAAAACGTTGGATATCGCTTACCCATTTATTGTGAAGCTTTATACCAAAATCAATTTGTATGACATCACCAGGCATAATCACTTTATCGGTAGAATGAGAGTGGCCTCGGTCAGGGCCTGAATTTACATTCGGGTTTTGGTCTGCAGCCCAAGCATCCGTGACCCCATGAGCTTTCATTTTCATTTTTAAAAATTTAGCCACTTCTGCATCGGTCGTTTTACCAGGAACAATAATGCTATATGCTTCTAGTTGCCACTTTGCTGAAAGCATCGCAGCTTCTTTCATTATTTCAACTTCAGCCGGTAACTTGATTGATAACCATTGATAAACCACCTCTTCAGATGATATTAACTTCTCAGCCTGCTCAGCACTTAATAAACTAGTTAGTTGCTTATATTGCGAGTGCGATAGCCCATCGGCCTGTGCATTAAGATCGGATACATTTATTGCAATTCGACGAAATAATTGCGTGTTTATAAACTCAGCGGCGTATTTTAATGCGGACACACTGCGAGGTACCGATATAACCTTTTCGTGTATATCAAGCTCATCAAGTGCCTTTGCTTCGCTTGAAGGAGAGTAAGCAACAGAATGAAACTCTCCTTTATCAAAATAGAATAAATAAGCTGCTGGTGAACCCGCGTTTTCACAACCTATATGATCCGCCAGTGGATCATTATTATTCTCTCTACATACGATAAGCCAAGCATCTACATCAGCCGCTTTTAAGGCATTTGGAAGCAGTTGATTTATACGTTGTTTTCTTATTTCAGGCCAAGGTGAATCAACTGCCTGCGCATTAGGGGTTATTACGCTCAATATAAATAAAGCGACCGTTACGATTAGTGTGTGTATTGTCATATTTTTTCTTATTTTGTTGTGGTTTAAATACGTTAGCACACGCAGATAAAACTATACATTTAACAAGATAAAACGATAAACATATATTCAACGCCCCATTCGTTGACTGTTTCACCCCTCAACAACTACAATACAACATTGAAATTTTTATTATTATTTGAAGGCTTTCCTCCATGGTTTTACCTGATAAGTTTATTTTCTCGATGAGTCGAGTATCTAAGGTTGTGCCACCAAAGCGCACTATCTTAAAAGATATATCATTGCATTTTTTCCCTGGCGCAAAAATTGGTGTACTTGGCTTAAACGGCTCAGGTAAATCAAGCTTGCTGCGCATTATGGCTGGCGTTGATCAAGAGTTTGAAGGTGAAGCACACCCTCAGCCAGGTATTAAAATTGGTTACTTACCGCAAGAGCCGGTACTCGATGAAAGCAAAACCGTGCGCGAAACCGTTGAAGAAGCGGTCAGTGAAGTTAAAAACGCATTAAGTCGTCTTGATGAAGTGTATAACGAATACGCGATGGAAGACGCTGACTTCGACGCGCTAGCCAAAGAGCAAGGCCAACTAGAAGCCATTATTCAAGCCCATGACGGCCACAATATTGACAACGTATTAGAGCGCGCCGCTGATGCGCTACGTTTGCCGCCTTGGGATGCTAAAGTTGAAGTGTTATCAGGTGGTGAGCGTCGTCGTATCGCGATTTGTCGTTTATTACTTGAAAAGCCAGATATGCTTATTCTCGATGAGCCAACTAACCACTTAGATGCTGAATCAGTTGCCTGGCTTGAGCGCTTCTTACATGATTACGAAGGCACCGTTGTGGCTGTAACCCATGACCGTTACTTCCTAGATAACGTAGCA
Organism: Pseudoalteromonas sp. 3D05; assembly: GCF_002723455.1. Taxonomy (GTDB): domain Bacteria; phylum Pseudomonadota; class Gammaproteobacteria; order Enterobacterales; family Alteromonadaceae; genus Pseudoalteromonas. The sequence continues at coordinate 116,569 of NZ_PDUS01000014.1, forward strand.
GGTTGGATTTTAGAGCTAGACCGTGGTGAAGGTATTCCGTGGGAAGGTAACTACTCTTCTTGGCTTGAACAAAAAGATGCGCGCCTGCAGCAAGAGCAAAAATCTGAAAAAGCCCGCCAAAAATCAATTGCTCAAGAGCTTGAGTGGGTACGTTCAAACCCGAAAGGTCGTCAAGCTAAGTCTAAAGCGCGTATGGCGCAGTTTAGCGAGTTACAACACTCTGACTACCAAAAGCGTAACGAAACCAACGAGCTATTCATTCCACCTGGCCCGCGTTTAGGCGACCAAGTAATTGAAGTTAAAAACTTGAAGAAGAGCTTTGGCGATCGCGTATTAATCGATGACTTAAACTTCACCATGCCAAAAGGTGCCATTGTTGGCATTATCGGTGCCAATGGTGCGGGTAAATCAACCCTGTTTAAAATGCTAAGCGGTGAAGAAAAGCCAGATAGCGGCGATATCACCATTGGTGAAACAGTTGAGCTTGCAACCGTTGATCAGTTCCGTGGCAACATGGACGACAGCAATACGGTTTTCCAAGAAATCGCTGATGGCCAAGATGTGCTTAAAATTGGCAACTTTGAATTCCCAAGCCGTGCTTACGTAGGCCGCTTTAACTTTAAAGGTAATGACCAACAAAAGTTTGTTAAGGACCTATCAGGTGGTGAGCGTAACCGTTTACACCTAGCCAAGCTATTAAAAGCAGGCGGCAATGTCATCTTACTGGATGAGCCAACCAATGACTTGGACGTTGAAACATTACGTGCGCTTGAAAATGCAATTTTAGAGTTCCCGGGTAATGTTATGTGTATCTCGCATGACCGTTGGTTCTTAGACCGTATTGCAACGCATATTCTTGATTACCGTGATGAAGGTCAAATTAACTTCTTTGATGGTAACTACACAGAGTATGAAGAGTGGCTTAAAAAGACACTGGGTGCAGCAGCAGCGCAACCTAAACGTATTAAGTATAAAAAGATTGGCTAGGCTCTAGGTTCTAGGT